>OZ254162.1:0-1475422 GCA_965268165.1 Candidatus Nanopelagicaceae bacterium | reverse complement strand
AATTGCCCCCTTGGACTATCCACAATGTTATCCACAGGCTGTGGTCTAAAGTAGGGCTTTAGCCTTCATTTAGAGCCACTTTGACGGATGCCTGTGGACAGAGGTGAAAAGTAAGGCTCTTTCCTAAGAAAAGCAAGCGGTTATCCACAACCCTCAACCCAGGATCCAGTTTGACCCGACTCTATCCACACCTCTACCGTTACACCCTCGCTTCCCCCGTATTTATGAAGAGTTCATAGAAACGGTTTGCGCTCAGGTTGGGTCAGTCAAAACCCGCCCACGCTCAAGCCGAACTGGCCGCAATTTAAGTTTTAAAAGGAGTCATCATGACAAAGCGCACCTTCCAACCTAATACTCGTCGTCGCGCCAAGAAGCACGGCTTCCGCGCACGCATGGCAACTCGCGCAGGACGTGCAGTTCTTTCAGCTCGTCGCGCCAAAGGCCGCGTTCGTCTCTCTGCGTAAGTTATAGAGCCGCACCGGAAAATCTCGTGCTGCCTAAAAACGCACGTTTGAATTTAACTGCCGATTTCGCTCGCGCAACTAAGAGCGGAACCCGCGTTACCTCAGAGCACTTCGTTGGATACCTCTACATCAACCCTGCGCCAGAAGTTACCAACCCACCAAAGTTTGGGTTAATTGTTAATAGAGGAGTTGGCGGCTCGGTTGTGCGCCATGCTTTAGCTCGCAAACTTCGCCATGCGGCAGCGCCACAACTTTCAAAACTTCCAGACAATTCCCTCTTTGTGATTCGCGCCCTGGCTAAAGGTTCTTCTACTGATGTTATCTCTGAGGTTGAAAAACTTGTTACCAAATTACTGGAACGCTCAAACCGAAACGCGGTGAAGTAGATGCGCAAAGTATTAGTTGCGGCAATTAACTTCTATCAAAAATGGATCTCCCCATCTTTTGCGCCACGTTGTAAGTACTACCCATCTTGTTCAACATATGCCGCATCTGCAATTTCGCATTACGGAATCCGCGGCGTAGGTATGGCGCTCTGGCGTTTAGTGCGCTGCAACCCATGGTCACATGGCGGCGTTGATTATGCAGTTAAAGAAGGCTCAATAAACATTAAAACCACCGAGAAAACCAGCGTAGGAGCTAACTAATGGGCTTTATTTTAAACCCCCTCTATAACTTCGTATCCGGAGTTATTGTCGGAATTCACTACTTGCTCTCACCTATATTCGGTTTCGATAGCGGTGTTACTTGGGCGCTCTCGATCGTTGGACTTGTTGTTTTAATCCGTATTATTTTAATCCCGTTATTTGTTAAGCAGATTAAAAGCCAACGCGCACTTACTGCACTACAACCACAAATGAAGGCGATCCAAACGAAATATAAAGATGATCGCCAAAAGCAATCTGAAGAGATGATGAAGCTCTACAAAGAGCATAAGACAAACCCACTTGCCTCTTGTTTTCCAATTTTGGCGCAAGCACCAATCTTCTTCGCACTCTTTACGGTTCTTAATGGAATTGCCGCAAAAACAGATGCGGGTGTATCTGCGCCAATCGCCCGCGGATTTTTAAAGGGTGAATATCTAGATAGCGCAGCACAAGCAACATTTTTTGGAGCGAAGATTTCACAGAGCTTCTTAGGTTCAACTGATACAACTGTAAAGATCGTTACAGTTATTTTAATTTTCATCATGTCTGCTACAACTTTTACAACACAACGTCAGTTGATGGTAAAAGGAATGCCAAAGATGGATTCCAGCAACAACATGATGTTGCAACAGCAGAAAATCATGTTGTATTTATTCCCGGTAATTTTCGCGGTATCTGGCGTTAACTTCCCAGTTGGAGTTTTGATCTATTGGTCGACAACAAACTTCTGGACATGGGGACAACAGTTCTATGTAATTAAACGCAACCCAACTCCAGGTTCTCCTGCCTACGAAGAGCTACAAAAGAAGAAGGCAGCGAAAGATAAAAAAGGTTCGAAAGACTCAACAGGAACAGTTCTCGATGGAACAAACCCTGAAGACGGTGCTGAAGGAACTAACGAGGTTAAAGGCCAGAGAAAGCAGCCAAAGAAGAAAAAGAAGAAGTAAAGCGGACATTTAAGTACATAAACTATCAAAAGACCCAAATAACTTTACATAACTACAAGGAGCGTCAAATGAGCGAAGAGACCACAGAAGTATTGGAGAACGAGACCGCGGAAGCGGGAACGCCAACAAAGAAGGCGCCAAAGACAATTGCGCGCCTTGAAGAAGAGGGCGATATCGCAGCGGATTACCTCGAAGGTTTGTTAGATATTGCAGACCTTGATGGCGATATCGATATCGACGTGGAGAACGACCGCGCAAGCCTTGCCATCGTCGGCGGAAAGCTCCGCCACCTAGTCGGCCAGGAAGGTGAAGTCCTTGATGCAATCCAGGAGCTAACCCGCCTTGCTGTTCAGACAGCTACCGGCGACCGTAGCCGCCTAATGCTCGATATCGATGGATTCCGCTCAGGCCGCCGCAAGGAGCTAACCGCCCTTGCCGAGAAGATGGCTGAGCAGGCAAAGACCACTGGAGCATCGATCAAACTCGACCCAATGAACGCCTTTGAGCGCAAGATTATCCACGACACGATCCAGACCCTAGGTCTGTCATCTGAGTCAGATGGCGAAGATCCAAACCGCTTCGTCGTCATCTATCCCGCCTAAAGCGCGCCAATGACAAATCTCCAGCCGGAGTCAGTTTCACGTGAAACTACAATAACTAACTATTTTCCTGGCCAAGAGGGCGTTATCCGCGCCTACGCCGAATTCCTCACCACCGCAGGCATTGAGCGAGGACTTATTGGCCCACGCGAAGGTGAGCGGATCTGGGAGCGCCATATCTTTAACTGCCTACCTGTAACCCAACTCTTGCCGCAGGGGGCCTCCCTCTTCGATATCGGTTCTGGGGCAGGGCTGCCTGGAATCGTAATCGCCCTAGCCCGACCTGACTTAAAAGTGACGCTAATCGAGCCACTTGAGCGCAGAGTTGAGTTCTTAAATGAGGCAGTTGCCGCTATTGCAGCCGGTGGGGTTGAGATTGAGGTCATCCGTGGCCGCGCCCAAGATGTAAAGAAGAGCGCTGATTTTGTAACCGCTCGCGCCGTTGCCCCAATGGAGAAGTTGAAGAAGATGAGCTGGCATATGGTCAAAACCGGAGGCTCCCTTTTAGCGATGAAGGGGGAGTCTGCCGCAACTGAGATGGTTGGAATCAAGGGAGCTGAGCTCCACGAGATAAAACTTGAGGGAATCGAGCTCGGCAGAGTGATCTCTGTGCGTAAAGGCTCTCTAATAAGTGCTTAGATAAGCGCGTGGTTGATTCACGTGAAACAAGCGATCGCGAGAGCGAGACAAAGGTCGTCGGCGTCCGGCGGCTAAAAGAGGCGATGGCAAAACCTGCCTCAACCCGCATTTTCACAGTGGCAAACCAGAAGGGTGGGGTCGGAAAGACCACCACAACGGTCAATATCGCGGCAGCTCTTTCTATGGGAGGCCTGCGGGTCTTGGTCGTCGATCTAGATCCACAGGGCAACGCCAGCACCGCGTTGGGTGTTCCGCACCGTGATATCGAGGGCGTTTACGACGTACTTATGGGAAGCGCACAGATAAGTTCTGTAATTCAAAAGGTTGCAGGTTTTCCGGCACTTGATTGCGTTCCTTCAAATTCATCTCTTGCAAATGCTGAAGTTAATTTAGTTTCAATGGTTGCGCGCGAACTTCGTTTAAAAGAAGCGATCGATGAGATTTCACCAAATTACGATTACATTTTTATTGATTGCCCACCATCGCTTGGACTGCTCACAATCAACGCACTTGCTGCAGCACGCGAACTTTTAATTCCAATTCAAACTGAATATTACGCACTTGAAGGTTTGTCACAACTTCTTGAAACTTATGGCGTTGTGAAGAAGCGTTTAAATGCAAACCTAGATCTTTCAACCATTATCTTAACAATGTTTGATGGACGAACCCGTTTATCAAATGACGTCGCCGCAAATGTTCGCGCGCACTTTCCAAACGAGCTAATTGATATTCCTATCCCACGCGCAGTACGTGTATCTGAAGCGCCGTCATATAACCAAACAGTTATGACATATGACCCGCTATCACCAGGTGCTATTGCCTACATGCAAGTAGCGCGCGAAATTGCAGAACGCGGAAAGCCAAAAGATGCTCTCGATGTTGACTTTGATTCAAATGTTGTAAATATTAATTACAAACGCGATGGAGAAATTGCATGAGTGCAAAACGTGGTGGCCTCGGAACTAATTTAGATTCTTTAATTCCAACATCTCTAACTGTTGCCGGCAATGAAGTTGCGCAACAGAATGAAGTTTCAGTCGATGCAATTTCCCCCAACCCACGCCAACCGCGCACCATTTTTGAAGAAGGCGCACTAAACGAATTAATCGCATCCATTAAAGAGATCGGCATCTTGCAACCACCGGTTGTGCGCCAAACATCTCCAGGTAAATATGAATTGATTATGGGAGAGCGCCGCTTCCGCGCGGCAAAAGCTGCAGGTTTAAAGAAGATCCCAGTAATCATTCGCCAGACTCCAGATAACGAACTTTTGCGCGAGGCGTTAATTGAAAATATTCACCGTAGCCAACTTAACCCACTTGAAGAAGGCGCGGCATACGCGCAATTACTTACCGACTTTAACTGCACACACGATGAGCTCGCGCTAAAACTTGGTCGCTCACGTCCGCTTATCTCAAACACAATCCGCCTTTTAAATCTTCCACCAACCGTGCAACGCAAAGTTGCGGCAGGAGTTATCTCGGCAGGCCATGCTCGCGCACTACTTGGATTAACCGATCAGGCGGAGATTGAAAAACTCGCCAACCGAATCGTTGCCGAAGGTCTAAGTGTTCGCGCAACCGAAGAAGCGGTAGCAATTCATTCACCAAAGAAGGGCTCAACTAAGAGCGGCAAGGGTGGAAAGAGTTCTACAACCGGAGAAACCTTGGCCGCCGAAGAGTTGTTGAGCGATTACCTGGATACCCGCGTGAGCGTTCAAGGCGTTAACGGCAAAGGAAAGATCGTTATTGAATATTCCGGACGCGAAGATTTACAGCGAATTGTTGATCTAATTGAGGGCGATAAGTAATTCCAAACTTTTTAAATTATTGAAGGGCTGTACCGCGACGCGACATTTCCTGCGTCACGATTCCACCAAGTGCTTTAACGCCTTCGCGGATTCGCTCAGGCGTTGGGTGGCAGTACGAAAGTCGCATCGACCATGATCCAAAACCATCTGCATAGAAAGCATTTCCTGGAACATAGGCGACCTTGGCAACGATCGCCTTTGGCATCATCGCTTTAGTGTCGATCTCTGGTGGCAAGTTAACCCAAACATAGAAACCGCCACCTGGTTTAGTCCAAGTAGCCTCAGCAGGAAAATATTGCTCAAGTGATTCAAGCATCGCATCGCGACGAACCTTATATAGCTCGCAGAATGATGCGATCTGATCACGCCATGGTTGATCAGCAAGGTAGCTAGAGATAGTTAGCTGCGTAAAGTTTGATGGGCAGAGAATTGATGATTCAGATGCAATTACCAATTTATCCTTTAGCGATTGCGGAACTAGCGCCCAACCAATACGCAAACCTGATGCGATGGTCTTCGAGAATGAGCCAAGATAGATAACGTTTTCGGAATCTTCAGCGCGCATCGCATTCGGTGATGGGCGATCAAAGCCAAGAAGTCCGTAAGGGTTATCTTCAACAACGAAGATTCCTTCTTCGCGGCAGATATTTAGAATTTCAGTGCGGCGATCTGCTGGCAGCAATACACCAGTTGGATTTTGGTAATTTGGAATCAAATACAAGAATTTAATTTTGCGACCAGCAGCGCGTACAGATTTAATCGCTACGCGCAGAGCATCTGGAACCAGGCCGTTCATATCCATTTCAACGTGGACTACAGATGCCTCATATTGTCTAAATGTTCCGAGCGCACCAACATAAGAAGGCGCTTCTACCAACACCACATCGCCGGGATCGATAAAAATTCGTGAAATTAAATCAAGTGCTTGCTGTGAACCTGTTGTAACAACAACGTCATCAGGATTAGCGCGGATTCCTTCAAGGGCCATAACATCGCAGATTTGTTCGCGCAGTTTTGGATGGCCTTGCCCGCTTCCATATTGGAGAGCTTCAGCACCGTTATTAAGGATTAACTGATTAACAACCCCAGCCATCATCTCCATTGGAAGAGCTGAAAGATTTGGCATTCCACCGGCCAGCGAAACAATTTCCGGGCGAGATGCAACGGCGAAGAGTGAGCGAATTTCAGAAGGCAACATTCCGGCGGCGCGAGTTGCAAAACGTTGTTCTAGATTTTGCGGTACACCGGTTTGATAGCGAACTGATACCTCAGACATACCCGTTAGTCTCCCACATGCCCACTAACGCTAGCGAATTAATTAAAACTAGCGACGGATACCCGCACTGCGCAGGTCAGATAACCGCAAAGTTCCTGTTTTAGCATCATCTTCAGCCGATAGATAAAGGCGTTGAATCGCGATAATGAAAGCCTCAGCCAAAGTATCGCGAAAATCAGGACGGGCAAGGCGAGCGGCATCGCCAGGATTTGTTAGATAACCAAGATCTACACGTACCGCGGGGGCTTGAGTTAGGCGAAGTAGATCCCAAGTTTTGGCATGGGTTCGGCAATTTAATAAATCAGTGCGCGCGCAGAGCTCGCGTTGCACAAGGGATGCAAATCTCTCACCAACTATTGAATGCACTCCATGGGCATCGCTGCCGTAAAAGTATGTTGAAACTCCATGTGCGTCAGGGTTTGAGTGTTTATCAGTATGTAAAGAGATAACCAAGTCTGCGCTATTTTTATTTGAGAAAGTAATGATTTCATTCTCTGTTAAAACATTCTTTGGTCCGCGGGTTAAAAACACACTGGCGCCAAGTGCTAACAAGCGACCTTCTAAACGTTGTGCAATGTCATAAACAATCTCTGCTTCATCGTTGCCAAATGCCGGGTCCAAAACAATTACCTTATTTGCAAGTGCAGGGCCACGATTTCGCTGCTTAGCGCTTTCACGCATTTGTGCAGGCGCTCCACCAGAAACAATTTTCGTTAAACGGATTAGCGCGATAATTGTTGCTGGACCACATTTACCATCGACTTTAATTCCTACCGATTTCTGAAACTCTTTGACTGCAGATTCAGTGCGCTCACCAAATATTCCATCGACTCGGCCAGCGTTAAAACCCATCTCAGTAAGGCGCGCTTGAAGTGCTGCAACATCGTCACCACGCATCATTGGAGATGGTTGGAGATTTAAAGAACGATCTCCTAACTTCCAGCGAGATTCTTCAAGTGCGCGTTTGGTCTGGTCATTTAACTCACCGGTTACATGCAAGCCACGCTCTTGTTGAAAAGAACGAATCTCGTCAGGAGATAGTTCTTTCATGAGAGATCTAAACCAACGAGTTGATTAGATGAAGCCTTCGAGCTCTTTTAAAAGCGCTGGCTTTGGCTTTGCACCAATAATTGTCTTTACAACTTCACCGTTTACATAAACGTTGAGCATCGGAATTGATGTAACTCCATATTTGATCGCGATTGCTGATTCTTCATCGGTATTTAGCTTCACGATAGTGAGTTTGTCTCCGTGTTCAGTTGCGATCTCATCAAGGATTGGTCCGACTGCGCGGCAAGGTCCACACCACTCAGCCCAGAAATCAACAAGAACTGGCTTGCTGCTCTTGAGTACGACCTCATCGAAATTGGCTGCGGTTACTTTTCCTGCGCTCATTTGCTGCTCCTATTTAATCGGTTCTATATCTGCTTTAGATCTGCTTTTAACTGCTAAAAACTACGTTGTTGTAAGAGTACTAGTGCGAGAGGAATTTTTCAGCGTCTAACGCCGCCTGACATCCCGACCCTGCTGCAGTGATTGCTTGGCGATATGTGAAATCGACAAGATCGCCGCAGGCAAAGACGCCCTTCAAGTTGGTGCGCGTTGAGCGTCCTTCTACTGAAACATAACCCTCTTCATTTAGCGTTACTTGAGATGTAACAAGTTCACTGCGCGGAATATGCCCGATGGCGACAAAGAGCCCAGTGAAATCTCGCTTACTTACTTCACCAGTAACTGTATTGCGAAGTTCTAGCGCTTCAACTTTCTCTGCACCGAGAACATCTGTTACTTCGGTATTCCAGAGCATTTCAATCTTTGGATTTGCAAAAGCGCGCTCTGCCATAATTTTTGAGGCGCGAAGTGAATCGCGGCGGTGGATCAAAACAACCTTTGATGCAAACTTTGTTAAGAAAGTCGCTTCTTCAACTGCAGAGTCTCCGCCACCAACTACAGCAATTGTCTGATCGCGGAAGAAGAAACCATCACAAGTTGCACACCATGAAACTCCGCGACCAGATAAACGCTTTTCGTTCTCTAAACCAATTTCCTTATAAGCAGATCCCATTGCAAGGATTACCGCTTTAGCTTCGACGGTATTTCCAGAACCATCTTTAATAATTTTAATATCGCCTGATAAATCCATTTCAACGACGTCATCGGTAATTAGCTCTGCGCCGAAACGTTTTGCTTGCTTGCGCATGCTGTCCATTAGATCTGGACCCATCACGCCATCGACAAAGCCTGGAAAATTTTCTACCTCAGTGGTGTTCATCAACGCGCCACCTGCAGTAACTGAACCCTCGTAAATAACTGGATCTAACTGGGCGCGGGCAGCGTAGATAGCAGCGGTATATCCGGCAGGACCAGAACCAACGATTACGAGATTTCTTACCATGGGCTCAGCGTATCCATTCGAGATTACTTTGCGCGGGCAGCACGGCGCTTACCCAAAAGTGAGATTGCAAACTCTTTCATCGCAGTGATTTCCGTGATTTTTAAGGCGTGAGCAACGAGCAAGAACCCGACCCCACTTCCAATCAGAACAACTAATAAACGAGCTACGCCAATAAGGGGTGCGGCATCATCATTCATCCAATTTAAGAAGAAGGCGAGAAGAAAGAAGGGAACCATCGCGATCGCTGAGGCTAGATATAGTCGAACATGTTGGCCTGCAAATTGTGAAACCTCGAGAGGCCCAGTGTGTTTCTTTAAAAGCGCAATCGTTACAAATAGACCGAGGATGTAACTAACCGCAAAGGCCACACCCAAACCAATTGTTACAAACTCACTCTTTAACGTTGCCAAGAAAACATATGAGAGAACCGATGAGATTATGTTGATTATCAAGATAGATACAACTTGGGTCTTGGTGTCTTCAAATGCGTTAAAACCACGGATCAAAACTAAGTTAATTGAGAATGCAACCAAACCTAAACTAAGCGCCGATAAGACATAACCAATGTAACGAGAGTCATCAAGCGAGATTCCAAAGTAGAGAACTTCAGTCATAAGTGAACCAAAGAGCAATAACGCGACAGAGCTTGGAACTGTCACAACACCACACATGCGGATTGCACGAACCAACTGCTTTTTAACTTCTTCGATATTCTTATCAATTGCTAACTTAGATAAATGTGGAAGCAAGGCGGTAACGATTGAAATTGTGACGATCGAATACGGCAGCAACATAATGTAGTAAGCGCTTGTAAATGGCGTGAAACCAACGCCAGTTGTTATTCCGGCTTGGGCGCTTCGCACCGCGGCGCTAGTAGCGACATTTACTGTAATTAAGTATCCAAGTTGAGAGATCAAAACATAAACCAAGGTCCAACCGGCTAAAGAGAAAGATTTACCAAGACCTGCAACACCGAATATTGGGCGCAAACGTATTCCAGATTTCTTAACAACCGGGATCAAGATAAGTGCCTGAATAACAATTCCGAGAGTTGTTCCCCATCCCAGAAGTTGGATCTGGGCGTCTGTAATGTTTTCAACGGAGATGCTTTCCTGAAGGAATAGAACACCGCTAAAAATCACTATAACGACGAGGTTATTAGCGATCGGCGCCCACATCAAAGGAGCAAAAGAACCACGGGCATTTGCGACTTGGCCCAGCATCGTAAATAGCCCTAAGAAGAAGATTTGCGGCAGGCAGTAACGCGTGAAAGCAACTGCGATAGAGAATTCGCGCTCAAAACCGTCAGTTGCAAACTCTGGCGCATAGAGTTTTACAAGGTACGGCGCAAAAATTACGCCAACTAAAACAAGGAGTAAGAGAATTCCAGAAATTGTTGTAACTAAGCGCGAGGCAAAACCATGTCCACCATCTTCATCAGAGAATGAGCGCACTAATTGCGGAACGAAGATCGCGGTTAGCGCTCCACCAACAAGTAAGTTGTAGAGAATATTTGGCATTGTGTTTGCCACGTTGTATGAATCTGCAAGTAGCGCTGTGCCCAAGACAGCAACGGCAAGAATTGCCCGGAAGAAACCAGTAATACGCGAAAGGATTGTTCCGATCGCCATAACACCTGAGGCGCGAAAAAGCTCATTGCTTTTCATTACGCCCCCTTCGTATTCTGCGAATAGTCTGGGTTAAAGCCGCTACAAATAGCAAGAGCGCCGCACCTATCGTGAAGTAAGTAACCCGCGAATCAAAGAAAGTCACTTTAATTGCCAGGCGCGATGCTGGACCAATCTCATCACCATCCGCATTTGTGATTTGAGCGAGCACGGTTGTTGCACCAGGAGCGATTGCATTAAATGGAATTGAAAGTTGAGTTCGTGAATTTGCGCCAATAGTGAAAGTTGCGACATCTGAAACTTGTACACGTGAGTTAAGCGGAGTTAGCTCAACTGCAACGTTTACAGGAACACCAAAGTCGTTAGTTACAGTCACCGGAACGTTTCCAGTTTCAGATGCGATTTGATATTTGCCAGAAGAAACTCGTAATCGATTTAATGTCTTTGCAACGCCATCGGCTGCGTCATATGAGAAAAATTCGCGATCTTTCTGATTAAGTGCAGGTGAGAGTAGAACAGCTAATTTTGCGCGCTGGGCTTTAACTTCAGGAGCGCTCACAACCGATGACAGCGCTGTCAACGCTTGGCGATTTTGCGTATATTTCTTACGCAATACAGGGCTTAAACGTGATTTACCGGTGCTCCAAGCGCTGCTATCCCCGGGCGAAACCTTACGGTTTAAATGAAATTCAACTCGCTCTATGCCATAACTTTTATACAGGCGAAGCTCGCTAGGAGCTGAGCGCGTAGCTAGTGATAAATCAGGGTTTCCATAAGGCAGCGCAAAGACTTTATCGCCAGCAGTTAAGAGAATTAAGCGAGAGATCCAACCTTTTGCAACGAGCTGTCCAGTGGTTAACTCACCATTACTTAACTCATATCCATCTGCCATAGCAGCGACTTCATCAAGTAGAGCGCCATCAATAACCCAAGTACGCGGTCCTTTAGGCTTACTTTCAAGTGGCTTACCTAAACGGCCTGTTGGAAGTAGATCGTTAGTTAGATCATCATTTCTAAAAGTGCCATCAAATAGTTGGTATGGCTTACTAGTTAACTTTGTTACGGTTACATCAGCAACAGAATGCGGAAGACTTATAAACAGAAAAGCTAAAGATAAGAAGAGTGCGGATAACTTCTTCATTTAGCGCCAACTTCAGCGGTTGCGTCAGTCCGTGCAATCAATTTCTTCTCATCTGGGTAAGCTAAACGATCAACAATTTCAGCAAGTGGAAACCAACCGACCTCATCGACTTCACTCTCTTGCGGTGCTAATAACCCACCAGTCTCGCGGAACAAGTAATGGTGAACAGTTTTATGAATTCGTTTACCGCCTGCCATAAACCAGAAATCAATCACACCCAAAGATCGCTCGATCTCAGACTGGATTCCAGTTTCTTCAGCGACCTCACGTAGCGCAGCTTGCTCCGGGGTTTCACCTTCTTCGATATGTCCTTTTGGTAGCGACCATAAAATACGTTTTCCACTGGCATCTTTATGATCAATTCTTCCGATCAGAAGACCGTTCTTACCGCTGTGATCAATAACCAAACCGCCAGCGCTGACTTCATCTACCCGCTTGGCGTAATTTTTTGCCGGATTCTTGGCAGGGCTCTTTGCAGGGCGTTTATTCTGCGCCTGCGCATCTTTGGCAGGTGAATCACTTGCAAGTGGGGCGCGATTTGCGGGGCGTCTACGCCTGCGCTTTTTCTTCGTACCTTCGCTGCCCGCACTAGGTGCCGGGGTCATAGACCAAGGGTACTGCTCTAATCTTGGTCTTGTGACGAGTGCATTAGGAGCCGCGGGAGAAGTTGCGATCGCCTCACTCATTAAACGGGCACCGCTGGCAAGTTCACTCGCCCAAAGTTTTGCCGCCCAAGGATTTCGCTTGGCTTTAGTTGGCGGACCAGTTCGCGATGCGCTGCTTGGCCGACTTGGAAATGATTTAGATTTCACAACCGATGCGCGACCAGAAGTTACAAAGAAAATTCTGCAAGGTTGGGCGGAAAACGTTTGGGATACCGGAATTGAATTCGGAACCGTTGCTGGAAAACGCGGTGACACAACTGTTGAAGTTACAACTTACCGAACTGAAAGTTACGATCCCGATAGTCGCAAACCTGAAGTTGAGTACGGTGATTCAATCGAAGGTGATTTATCACGACGTGATTTCACAGTTAACTCAATGGCGCTAGAGCTAACCACAAAAACTCCTGAATTTATCGACCCCTTCAACGGCTTGGAAGATTTAGCGAAGAGAGTTTTACGCGCACCAGCAAAGGCGGAAAACTCTTTCTCTGACGATCCACTGCGCATGATGCGCGCAGCGCGATTTGCTAGCCAATTAGATTTCGAAATCGCACCTGATGTTCTGCAGGCTATAAAAGATATGGCCGGAAGAATCTCAATTATTTCAGCCGAACGTGTTCGAGACGAATTTACAAAAATGTTAATGTCGAAGAACCCACGTACCGGAATTACAATTTTAGTTGAAACGGGACTTGCCGAAATAGTTCTTCCAGAGATACCTAAACTCCGCCTCGAAATTGATGAACACCACCACCACAAAGATGTTTACGAGCATTCAATAACCGTTCTAGAGCAGGCGATATCTCATGAAGATCGCTTAGGTGGTCCTAATTTAATTATTCGACTGGCAGCGCTACTTCACGATATTGGTAAACCAAAGACGCGTAATTTAATTCCAGGCGGAGGAGTGTCATTTCATCACCATGAAATTGTTGGTGCGCGTCTTACCAAGTCCAGGTTGAAAGCGTTGCGCTTTGACGGTGACACGATTGAACAAGTTGAAACCTTAGTAGCGCTACACCTGCGTTTCCATGGCTACGGAGATGGCGAATGGACTGATTCTGCAGTGCGCCGTTATGTGCGTGATGCAGGGGATTTGCTGGTTCATTTACATGTCTTAACTCGCGCTGATTGCACAACGCGTAATGCGAAGAAGGCAGAGCGCTTAGCCAAGACATATGACGCGCTCGAAGCACGTATCGCTAAGTTAATGGAAGAAGAAGAACTTTCTAAGATCCGACCAGATTTAGATGGCGCGCAAGTTATGAAGTTACTTAATATCAAACCATCTGCTGCAGTTGGTAAAGCCTTGGATTACCTTCTTGAGTTGCGCCTTGAGCATGGCCCGCTGGGTGAAGATCGCGCTACTGAAGAACTACTTAACTGGTGGAGCAAAGAAAACCCCACTGCGAAGTAGGCGAAGCCCGGCGATTAAATAAATCGTTGAGACGATTAGCGGCACTAGATAACTATCTCCAGTATTAGGTAGAAGCAGTGCTGCAATAACAGCGCCTGAAACAATTGCGCCATTTACGACAACGTCATAAACAGAGAAGACGCGACCGCGATAAATATCATCGATCTTTGATTGAACTAGAGCGTCATTGGTAACTTTTAAACTCTGCCCAAATAACGCGGTTACAAAGGCTGCGCAGATCAATGTCAGTGGTGTTCGCACAAATAATATGAATAATGGGCCACAAGTGCTGGCAATTAACGAAAATCTCATCCAACGATGGCGCCCAACCAGGCGAACTCCGTAAGGTGCGGCCACTGCGCCAACAACGAAACCTATTGCTGCAATAGATAAGGTAAAACTAAGTCCCGCCAACCCCGCTTCATTGTCGGCCGGATCGTTAAAGGTATTTCGCTCTAATAGAAGAGCTATAAGGGTCAAGGCAGTTATTCCACCGCGATGAATTGCAATCGCACCAATACCGCGCGCCGCATCCATATGTTGGCGAAGAAAACGCACTCCTTCGCGCATTTCAATTAAGCCTTGGGTAAAGCTTGCGTTCTTTATCTCGTGATCTAACGGGCCAATCTCTTTTCGCTTTAACAATGAAGCAAAGAGCGCTGCCACTAAATAACCCACTGCCGCCACCAAGATAATGACGCCATCTGCCTTATCTGCAGTGGTTGTCTCGTTAATTAAACGGCGTGAACCAAGGCCAATTCCGCCACCTAAAACCACCCAAACCGAACCACCAGTTACGGCAAGAGCGTTGGCGCTAATTAGTGATTTGCTCTCAATCATCAATGGGATACCTGCAGAGAGTCCGGCAAGAATTAAACGATTAACTCCAAAAGCAACGAGAACAAAGATGGTCATCTCAATTCCAGTCTTTCCTTGGAAGATCAATAACGAGATGACTAATAATGTTGCCGCTCTAGTTAAGTTGGCAAACATGATCGCTCGCTGTCTGGAGACGCGATCAAGAATTGTTCCGACAAATGGACCAATCAAAGAATATGGAAGAAGAACAACAGCAAATGCCAAGGCGGCGTTAAGCGCATTAGCTTGGCGCTCCGGTGAAAATAAAACGAATGAGGCTAAGGCGCTCTGGAATATGCCATCGGTCATCTGCCCCGTCCAGCGCAGGCGGAGTAACCGAGAAAATTTGCGATCGGTCAAAATCTGCCAGACGTTCATAGTTAAAGGGTAGTCGCGCAAAGCCTGCGAAAGAGGTTTATCCTTCTCTCATTATGAAATCCAAGCGTGCGTTCATCGATTATTCTCTCGATAAGCGCGCCACTTTATTGGCGCTCTTTCGCGGAGTAGTCGATGCCTGTGATGCTGACCCTTACTTGATGCGCGCCGCTAAATATCATGGTGAGAAAGCGCAACGAAAATGTCCGGTTTGCAAGAAAGAATCGCTGGTTGAACTTCGCTACACATTCGGTGATCAACTCGGACAATTCTCAGGCCGTATAAAGACTGAGATTGAGTTATTGGAAATGGAGAAAGAGTTCGGGGAGTTTGCCGTCTACACCGTTGAAGTCTGCCGCGAATGCTCTTGGAACCATCTCTGCTCTTCATATCTATTAGGGGATGGAAATGAACGAAAGCCACCCCGTCGCGTACGCACCCTGGAAGATGAAGATTGGGTTAAAGGGTAACCTTAAGAAATGATCCGCAGAAAACTTATCCGCGCCGGTATTTTCTTAGCCGGCTTTGGTTTTATCGCTGGATCTACGCTATTCGCATTTGCCTGGTTTACCGTTTCAATTCCAGATCCAAATGCTTATGTAAATAGCCAGTCAACTATTATCCAATATTCAAATGGCCAAGAGATTGGGCGGATCGGATCTCAAAATCGCCAGATCTTGCCACTTGCCAAAATTCCGCTAGATCTACGTAATGCAGTTCTAGCTGCCGAAGATCGAAACTTTTATTCAAATAAAGCATTTAGTGTCACTGGTATTTCACGCGCACTGCTTAACAACTTACGATCCGGCAATCTAACTGGCGAAGGTGGATCAACTATCACCCAGCAGTACGCCAAAACCGCCTTTCTCTCTCCCAGCCGAACGATCCAAAGAAAGATCAAAGAGCTAGTTATCTCTTTGAAGTTGGAAAATTCTCTATCGAAAGATCAGATCCTTGAAAATTATCTAAATACAATTTATTTTGGCCGCGGTTCCTATGGCGTGCAGACCGCATCGCAACAATATTTCAATCGTAACGCCAACCAACTCAACCTTTCTCAGATGGCGGTGATCGCAAGTATTTTGCGTTCTCCTGGTTATTACGACCCATCACTTTCTGAAGAGAATGGCGTACGTTTAGAGAACCGATTTAAATATGTAATTGATGGCATGTTGGAACGCGAATGGATTACCGCCGAAGATGCCGCTAAGGCGAAATTCCCAACAGTTATTCCACGTACCAAAACTGGTCAGTTGAGCGGACCTAAGGGACATATTGTCGCCGCAGTTCAAAAAGAGATGGGCAAGTTAGGTTTTACCGAAGACCAATTACTTGTCGGTGGTCTAGTAATCAAAACAACTATCGATCAGCGCGCACAGCAATCAGCCGTTGATGCAGTAACTAAGTTCTATCCCAAGAAAGCCCCCGATAATTTAAGAATTGGTTTAGCTGCGATCCGTCCCGGAACGGGCGAGATTGTTGCGATGTTCGGTGGCCGCGATTATCTGGAACGCCAATTAAATGATGCCACCCAGTCAATTGCGCTAGCCGGCTCTACTTTTAAGCCCTTCGCACTTATCGCTGCCCTTGAAGCCGGTATTCCACTTACTTCAATGTGGAACGGTGATTCACCACAAATATTTGATGATTTAGGAAAGCCATACGAAGTTTCTAACTATGGAAATGAAGGCTGGGGCCAGATCGATCTTCTCCAGGCAACGAAATATTCAATCAACACCATCTATGTTCCACTTGGACAAAAAGCTGGTCTAGATAAAGTTGTTGATGCTGCGCGACGTGCCGGTATTCCAGAATCAGTCGCGATGGTGCCAGCACCATCTGTATCACTCGGTGTTGCTAGCCCGCATGTAATTGATGTTGCAAACGCTTATGCGACATTTGCCGCACAAGGTGTTTATGCAAAGCCATATTTGATCACATCAGTTACTGGCCCAAATAAAGGTCTGCTCTATGAAGGAACAATGCAGACCCAAGAAGTCTTCTCTAAAGATGTAATGGCTGATTTAACTTATGCGCTAAAGAGCGTTGTAAATGGCGGAACGGGTTCTGCCGCTCTTGCACTTGGTCGCCCAGCAGCTGGAAAGACCGGAACTAGCCAGTCAAATGCATCTGCTTGGTTTAGTGCGTACACACCACAATTAGCGGCATCAGTTGCGCTCTTCCGCGATAGCGCATCAGAATCGCTAAACGGAATCGGTGGACTGACATCAGTTACAGGTGGAACTTTCCCTGCGCGAATCTGGACTGCATTTATGAAGGGCGCGCTAAGAGGACAACCTGAGATGAGTTTCCCAGCGCCAGCAAATATTGGTGGACTTGATCCAATAGTGATGACCAGCGGCGGCGTTCAGGTAAGAAAAGAAGATTAATCCGTGCG
This sequence comes from Candidatus Nanopelagicaceae bacterium, assembly GCA_965268165.1. GTDB lineage: Bacteria > Actinomycetota > Actinomycetes > Nanopelagicales > Nanopelagicaceae > Planktophila. Next base: position 1,458,163 of record OZ254162.1, on the reverse strand, counting down.
CACAAGTGCACGCGGGTTAATTGCGCTAGCAATACTTGCTTCACTATTGAGTTTCGCAAAATTTAGCCCCTGCATATCAACTGACTGGGAAACACCTGGCCAATATGTTCATGCCTGTTACTCCGACCTTCCCGCTTTATACGGTGAAAGAGGCTTAAATAAAGGCGAATGGGCCTATAGCAATGGCGATGCTTCTGTTGAATATCCAGTCGTAACTGGTGCGATTATGTGGGCTGTTGCAAAAATAGTTCCAACAGGCGAAAACGCACTACAGAATTATTTCTATGGAAATATCTTTTTTTTAGCGCTGCTCTTTATCTTCATCTCCCTATTAGTCGCCAAAATGCGCCCTGAGTTTGCGTACTTAACACCTCTTGCACCGGCGGCAATTGCATCGCTCTACATCAACTGGGATCTCTGGGCGATTATCTCGATGTTAGGTGCGATCTATTGGTTTGATCGCAAGAAGTTAGATTTAAGTGCACTTGCACTTGGTCTTTCAATTTCAACAAAGTTCATGCCGATCTTCTTGTTGCTTCCGATCGCATTTATCTTCTTACGACGTAACCAAATTTCTGGGGCGCTTCGTTACCTCTTGATAACCGCCGCAACATATGCGGCAATCAACTTACCGGTTTATTTAACAACTCCTGAAGGTTGGTTACGTTTCTACCAGTTAAATCTTTCACGCGGTTCGGATTGGGGATCCCTTTGGTATGCTTTCACTGCACTGGGTTTAAATCTGGCAAACCTTAACTATCTTTCAATTTTAGTTTTACTGGCAGCTTTTGCGGCGATAACAATTTACATTCTCGAACTCCGCAATATTCCATCACTTGCTTCGCTTAGTTTCATAGTTCTTGCAGCGGTGATGGTTGCTAGCAAGGTTTACTCACCACAATATGTTTTATGGCTAACTCCACTTGCGGTAATTGCGTTAATTGATAAACGTGATTTACATGCCTTCTGGATCTGGCAAGGCGCTGAAGTTATCTATCACGTTGCCATTTGGCAGCACTTGGCGACAGTCACCGGCGCAAAATTTGGTCTGCCGCTCTACGGTTACGCGCTAATAACCTTGCTGCGAATCGCAGCCACCATTTACTTAATAGCCATCTTTGTGCGCCGCGGCCTGGCCGGGGGCACTCAAGGCCCGGCCGCCCACAGATCCCTGCGTGAATTTCTCTTTGAAAGCGGCAACGCGTACCCTTAACCCTTCAGCGTGAGGCTCCCATCGGGGGCTAAACAAAGAAGCACTAACCCTCCTGTCACGGAAATACCGTGGCCGTCTTAGTCCAGAGGAGGTCGGGTTAACGCATGCGTCACTATGAATTAATGGTCATTCTTGATCCAGAACTTGAAGAACGCACAGTCACACCAAGCCTTGAGACATATCTCAAGATCATCAAAGATAGCGGTGGCACAGTAAACAAGCTTGACCTTTGGGGCAAGCGCCGTATGTCTTTTGAAATTCTGAAAAAAGGCGAAGGTATCTACGCAGTCATCGATATGAATTGCGAACCAGCAGCAATCAAAGAGTTGGATCGCCAACTTAATTTGAATGAATCTGTACTCCGTACAAAGGTTATGCGTCCCGAGTAATCCACAGTTAGGGAGCGTCGCTCCTTAATTGTCACTCGTTGACGATAATTTAAAGCAAGGACTCCACCAGTAGATAAGTCTCAAGTTTCTTGAGAGAAGAGGTAAAAAATGGCAGCAGGAGATACAACAATCACAATGATCGGCAACCTAGTTGACGATCCAGAGCTTCGTTTCACACCATCAGGTGCGGCCGTCGCAAAATTTCGCGTTGCCTCAACACCTCGTTATCTAGATAAGACAACTAACGAATGGAAAGATGGCGAGAGCCTCTTCCTTCAATGTCAGATCTGGCGTCAAGCTGCTGAGAACGTTGCAGAGTCGCTAACAAAGGGAATGCGCGTCATTCTCTCTGGTCGACTAAAGCAGCGTTCATATGAAACTAAAGAAGGTGAAAAGCGCACTGTTTTTGAGGTAGAAGTTGATGAAGTCGGTCCATCACTACGTAACGCAACTGCAAAGGTGACTCGTGCACAACGCGCAGGCGGAACAAGTGGCGGATTCTCTGCACCAGCTGCAACCGGCGGAGAGTCATTTAATGACGATCCATGGGCTGCTGCTTCAACAAGCAATGCAGGCGGAGGATGGGCAACCACAACCTCTGAAGAGCCACCTTTTTAAATCTAAATTAACCAGTCCATCCATTCCTAGTTAATCACTAGGGCCCACTTAAAAGGAGCACCACAATGGGAGCAAGAAATAACCGGAACCTCAAGGAACCGAAAAATAAGGGCGCAAAAGCTGCAGCCCTAAATAAGAAGTTCAAGAAGAAGCCTTGCAGCTTCTGCCGCGACAAGGTGACATATATCGATTACAAAGATATCGCCACACTTCGCAAGTACATTTCCGATCGTGGCAAGATCCGCGCTCGTCGCGTCACTGGCGCATGCACACAACACCAACGCTCGGTCGCAACAGCTGTCAAAAACAGCCGTGAAGTAGCGCTCTTGCCTTACACATCGACAGCTCGCTAAGGGGGAATGAGAAAATGAAACTTATCCTCACTCGCGAAGTTACAAAGCTCGGTTCAGCCGGCGATGTAGTAACTGTTAAAGATGGCTACGCACGCAACTTCTTGTTGCCACGTGGCGTTGCAATCGCATGGTCACTTGGTGGCGAAAAGCAGATCGAAGGAATCCGTCGCGCTCGCGCTGCACGTGAAGTCCGCGATATCGATCACGCTAAAGAGATCAAGGCATCACTTGAAAAGGCAACAATCACTGTCTCAGTTAAAGCTGGAACAGCTGGTCGCCTATTCGGTTCTGTCACAGATAAAGACATCGCAGCAGCTATCAAGGCAGCAGCAGGCGTCGATATCGATCGTCATAGCATTAAGACTGCTGGACATATCAAGAAGGCTGGCGAGCACAGCGTTAAGGTCTCACTTGCACATTCAGTTGTTGCAACAGTGACCGTAAAGGTTGTAGCCGGTAAGTAAGTTATTAATTAAAAACCCCGGCCGTTAATTCGGTCGGGGTTTTTTCTTTAGAAAAACTAGAGCCAACCGGATTTTTTAAACTTGCGATACAAGAGCCCAGTTAAAAGTACGAGAGACCCAAGGACCAACGGATAGCCAAATTTCCAGCGTAATTCGGGCATTACATCGAAGTTCATGCCATAAATACCAGCGACCATTGTTGGGACCGATGCTAAAGCTACGTAAGAAGTAATCTTTCGCATATCTGCATTTTGTTGCACTTGAACTTGCGCTAAATCTGCCTGTAGCGCAGATGCAAGCAATGAATCCAATCCAGCAGCGGCATCAGATGCGCGCGCAAGGTGATCAAGAGTGTCGCGGAAAAACGGCGTTAGCGATTCGGGAATATTACGTGCGCCCACACTTGCAATGTGTTGTAGCGGCGAAAGAAGCGGATCAATCGCATGACGGAATTCGATAACCTCGCGCTTTAGCAAGTAAATATCTCGCGATACCGTTTTGGAAGCTCCGCTAAATACTTTCTGCTCCACTCCAATCACATCATTTTCTAATTCAATTGAAATATCAATATAACAATCGATAACATGATCGAGAATCGCATGCATAACCGCATAAGGGCCTTTGGCCAACTGCTCGGGATTGCTTTCGAGGGCATGGCGCGTATTAACAAGTGGTGCACCATTTCCGTGGCGAACAACGACGATGAAGTAATCTCCAATAAAACAGAAGATTTCTCCAGTTGAGACTTGGCTACTACTCTCATCATAAAATGCGGTTTTTAAAACAAACGCTTGCACTCCCGGATACTCTTCAAATTTTGGGCGTTGATGAGCGGTGATTGCATCTTCGACTGCTAAAGGATGGAATCTAAAATCTCCTACTATTTTCTCAAATTCATTTGGGGTTGGCTCAGCTAGCCCCAACCAGATAAAACCTTCGCCATTGCGCGCTTTACTAATTAACTCAGGGAGATTAGAAGGTTCTTTGTAGCGAACTCCATTTTGATACAAGGCGTAGTCAACGATCATGCGAGAAGTCTCCAGTATTTAGATGAATAAATGGTTATTGCCAGAAAGTCTCACTGGTTGAGAAGTGAGAATTTACTTTCATGCACAGCCTCAAGCGAACGCTGCCCCTTCCTGACCTGCGCTTTCCTTTAAATTGCGTGAAAAGCAAATAGTTACCCACACCCTGCACACAGGGATTTACACAGGAAAAGGCGCTTATCCACCCCTTTATACACAGCCTTATCCCCAGGTGCCTTCGCTTTTGTCAGTGCAAGGTGGGAAGTTACACCCGTGAGCATCGCCGAACTACCTAACAATTCATCGCGAGCCAACGCGTCGTATAACAATTCCCAAAACAACATTGGCGCCGAGTTCGAGCGTACTCCGCCACAAGATTTAATCGCAGAACAATCTGTTCTCGGCGGAATGCTCTTATCTAAAGATGCAATTGCAGATGTTCTAGAAATTTTACGCGAACGCGATTTCTATCGCCCGGCACACGAGTTAATTTACGATGCAATTCTCGATCTCTACGGTCGCGGCGAACCAGCGGACGCGGTCACAGTTTCTGCAGAGCTCACTAAGCGCGGCGACATCGCACGCGCAGGCGGTGCACCTTACCTACACACTTTAATTTCATCCGTTCCAACTGCTGCAAATGCAAGTTACTACGCAAAGATTGTTCGCGAACATGCGATCATGCGTCGCCTTGTTGAAGCCGGCACCAAGATTGTGCAACTTGGTTACAACGTCGAAGGTGAAGTCGATGACGCTGTTGATCAAGCGCAAGCCGAAGTCTATGCAGTTACCGAACGCCGCACCTCAGAAGATTATGTACAACTTGCAACGCTGCTACCTGAAGCCCTCGATGAGATCGAAGCGATTCAAAAAGGCACTGGCGTTGAAGGAGTTATGTCTGGTTTCCGCGATTTAGATCTCTTAACGCACGGCTTCCATCCCGGCAACATGATTATCTTGGCGGCGCGTCCTGCAGTTGGTAAATCAACTCTCGGCCTTGATATTGCACGACATGCATCAATCCACGACGGCAAAACTTCAGTTATCTTCTCGCTCGAAATGTCGCGCTCTGAAATCACAATGCGTATGTTGTCTGCTGAAGCGCGAGTTGGTTTAAATAATATTCGCGCCGGTCAGTTAAGCGATGAAGAATGGTCGAAGCTTGCGCGCCGCATGGGAGAAATCTCTGCCGCACCTTTATTTATCGATGACTCTCCAAACCTTTCGATGATGGAGATACGCGCTAAAGCCCGCCGTTTAAAGCAGCGCCACGACCTCAAGTTAATTGTTATCGACTACCTGCAGTTGATGACAAGCGGCAAACGCGTAGAAAACCGCCAGCAAGAAGTATCTGAATTCTCTCGCCACCTAAAACTTATGGCGAAAGAGTTAAACGTTCCGGTAATTGCGATCTCACAGCTCAACCGTTCACCAGAACAACGCTCAGATAAAAAGCCAATGCTTTCAGACCTTCGCGAATCTGGTTCGATCGAACAAGATGCCGACGTAGTTATCTTGCTCCACCGCGATGATATGTATGACTCTCAAAACCGATCAGGTGAAGCAGATCTAATCGTTGCTAAGCACCGTAACGGTCAGACCAAGACGATTACCGTTGCTGCACAACTTCACTTTGCGCGCTTTGCAGATATGGCGCCAAGTGCTGGTGCAGGTCGCGACTTCACTGCGCCGCAAGAACCACAAGATGGCGCTTGGAACGAATAAAGTTATTTAGCGTTTGTCTTTGCTCTATCTGCAATATAGATACCGATTAATACAATAAGTCCGCCAAATAATTGAATCGCTGTCCATGATTGCGATAACCAGATCCAAGCAAATGCTCCAGCCAAAACGGGTTCCAACATTCCGATAACGCTAGATGTTGAAGCACTTAACCTGCGAATTCCACCGACCACAAATAGGTACGGAACCAACGTTCCAAAAACAATTACATAGGCAATCAATAACCAACCTGGTGCGCTGTAGTCGCTAAAGCGTCCCTGCAAGTTAATTTCAGTTGTGAAAATTGCCGTAGGAAAATTCCAGATCGGCAGCACTAAAGACCAGAAAAGCCCTGCGACTCCCATTCCCCAAACAACCATCGCTTGCGCAGAACGTTTTGTGCCTTGCGATTGGCTCATTAAGAAGTAAACGGCCAAAGCCAACGCGGCGCCAAGGGCACCAAAAGATCCGATTAAGTCGAATGAAAAACCTTGCCAAACTTTTGCAACCAGAATTAAACCGAGCAATGAAAGTGCAATTGCCACCCACATATCTTTAGCAACGACTGATTTGCGAACAAATTTAATCCAGAGAACGATCCAAATCGGCGCTGTAAATTCGATAATCAGCACCAAGCTAAGCGGAACACCGCGAGAAATGCCGATGAAGTAACCGAGTTGCACCATTGCGTAGCCGAAAACGCCATAGAAGAGCAAGGTTGGGATTTCGCGACGTTCGGCCTTTAGGGAATTTCGATCCTGAATAAAGGTAATTAGAAAGAGAAGGAAGAAGGTTCCAATTGCGCGCACTTGGGCCAAGCGAAATGTCGTCATATGGTCGAGGACCAATGTGACGATCACCCCGTTCATGGAGAAGAAGATCGCACCCATAACTAGGTAGAACTCGCCCCGATGCTTATTTAGCATTGGGTGAGCCTATCTTAAGTTAGATATTCGCCTAATTAGCAAAAGTTATTTAGAAGGCGTTTTCAGAGATATCCATGATCGAACTATCGGTGGCCTCAACAATCTTACGATCAGCGGTGATATGTGGCAGATAATTTGTCACAAAGAACTTCGCAGATGCGATCTTGCCGGTGTAGAAATCGGCATCTTTTGCAGATGCGCTCGGCAAACGCTCAGCAGCGATATCTGCTTGGCGTAGCAATAACCACGAGGTGATGATGTCGCCAACTGCCATCAATACACGCGATGTATTTAAACCAACTTTGTAAATCTCTGGCGCAGATTCTTGTGATGCCATGGCGTGTCCAACAAGAACTCCAACCATGCCATTTAGATCACCGAGAGCTTTAAGTAGAGCTTGCTTCTCATCAAGATGTGCACCGCCTGCTTCAGCAAATGTTTGGATCTCTTTACCAAGAAGGCCAAGTGCTTTTCCGCCATCTTTAACAACTTTGCGGAAGAAGAAATCAAGACCTTGAATTGCAGTTGTGCCTTCATACAAAGTATCGATCTTGGCATCGCGAACATATTGTTCTAGCGGCCAATCTTGGGTAAAGCCGGCGCCACCAAATGTTTGCAGTGATTCAGTACCAAGAAGTGTCCAAGACTTTTCAGAGCCGTAACCCTTAACAACTGGGAGCAAGAGATCGTTAAGTGCTTCCATTGATTTAACTTTTGCTTCATCGCCAGCTGCACGAGCGAGTTCAATCTCATCCTGAATAGTTGCGGTGTAAAGCACTAGTGCGCGCATACCTTCGGAGTATGACTTCTGCACCATCAAAGAACGACGCACATCTGGGTGGTGAATAATCGTTACACGTGGGCTCGCCTTATCGTTCATTACCTTCATATCGCCGCCTTGTACGCGGGTTTTCGCGTAGCTAAGCGCTTGCTGATATCCAGCAGATAAAGTCGCAATTGCCTTTGTACCAACCATCATGCGCGCAAATTCAATTACCTTAAACATCTGCGCGATACCTTCGTGGACTTCGCCAAGTAGATAACCGACAGCGGGCTCTTTCTCACCGAGATTTACTTCGCATGTAGCAGAGACGTTTAGACCCATCTTGTTTTCAAGTGAGGTAACAAAAACGCCGTTGCGCTTTCCAAGATCACCGGTCTTGAGATCAAACATAAATTTAGGAATTAAGAAGAGTGAAAGGCCCTTGGTTCCTGGTCCGCCACCTTCGCGACGAGCAAGAACAAAGTGCATTACGTTCTCGTAGAAATCTGCATCACCTGATGTGATGTAGCGCTTGGTGCCGGTGATATGCCAAGTTCCATCAGCTTGCTGCACAGCCTTGGTGCGACCTGCGCCAACATCTGAACCAGCATCTGGTTCTGTTAACTGCATTGTTGCGCCCCAATGGCGATCAACCATTAACTTCGCCATCTGCTTCTGATCTTCGGTACCCAATACATATGCAACATGTGCAAAGGCGTAACCGGATGCGTAGATGTGAATTGCAGGGTTTGAACCTAAAACCATTTCGGCAATCGCCCAACGAACTGCTGCTGGAACTTTTGTGCCGCCTAAATCAACCGGCGCATCAAGACGCCACCATTCGCCATCGATATACGCTTTGTAAGATTTTTTAAAACTTTCTGGAAGTGTGACATTTCCAGTTTCTTTATTAAGAATCGCACCAACGCGATCGCCTTCAACGAAAGATTCAGCGAGATCGTTCTCAGTTAAGCGCTTCATCTCTTCCAACATCCCCATCGCAGTTTCGCGATCGAGTTCGCTAAAAATGGAAGTTCCCAGCACCTTCTCGGTTTGGAATAGGTCAAAGAGGCAGAATTCGATATCGCGCAAGTTGGCGTTGTAATGGCTCATGGGCAAATAATGCTACCCACCAGTAACTTACGCAAGCCCCGCCACGAAGGTTCGCCAAACCTTTGCCACAGATCTATCCGCTGTTTAACACAGAGACGGATACTTTGTAAATGCGCGTGATTGTCATCGGCGGTGGGGTCATTGGAACTACTCATGCCCGCGAGCTATTAATGGCTGGCCACGAAGTTATTCACGTTGAACGCGATCCGCAAGCACAGAGTGCATCGGTTAGAAATTTCGGTCTTATTTGGGTGAGCGGACGACGTAGCGGCCCAGAGTTAGTGACCAGTATTCGAGCCCGCGAAATTTGGGGTGAGATTTCTAAAGAGATACCTGAAATGCTGTTTCGTGCCAACGGCTCATTGACTTTAGCGGTAAATGAAGCAGAAGTTCGGGTAATGGAAGAGTGTATAAAAAAGGCTGATGCCAGCGATCGCAAATGGGAGCTACTCGACAGAGCCGACACTATAAAAATAAATCCAGCGCTTAAAGGAAATTACCAAGCAGCTCTTTGGTGTCCTCTGGATGCCGTAGTAGAGCCTGGCTCGGTATTAACCTCCATTAGAAGTTCACTTATTCAAAAAGAAAAATACATTTGGCGCAACAATGTTGAGATTGTTGAGATTAAGAATTCATCAGAAAGCGTTTCTGCTATTTCAAAAAGCGGTGAAGTATTTACTGGTGACTACCTAATTCTCTGCCCAGGTGCGGATCATAAAACTTTATTCAAAGAGCAATTTGATTCGGCACCTATTCGTCGCGTTTATTTGCAAATGATGAGTACTGCACCTTTGGATGAGGTTTTGACAACTTCTATTGCAGATGGTGATTCGATGCGCTACTACCCTGGCTATGAAGTTGCCGCATTGGATCGTTTACCAGCACAAGTACCGGTGGCTGCAAAAAACCATATGCAATTACTAATGGTTCAAAGAGCAGACGGATCACTAACAATTGGAGATACCCACGAATATAGCGAACCATTTCCCTTTAAGTTACCTGAAGAGCCATATACGTATTTGTACGATGTCGCTAGCAATCTTTTAGGAAGGAAACTTCCCCCAATAACTAATCGCTGGAGCGGAATTTATAGTCAACAAACCGATGGCGCGATATGCGATCGACGCCAAATCTCCTCAAATATTGTGACAGTCACAGGTCCAGGTGGTCGAGGAAACACTCTGGCACCAGCAATCGCAGAAGAAACCATAAAGGGGATGAAGTGAAACCAGAGCTTGTTGCATTCGATGTTGCAGGAACTACGTTAAATGATAACGGAATAGTGATTCATGCCTTTAAAGTTGCATTTGAAGCTATCGAGCCTGATCAGTGGCGTACCAAAAGTGCAGAATGGACTCAGTTTGCAATCGACACTATGGGGCAATCAAAAATCGCAGTGTTTACAGAAATACTTGGGGATGCAGAACTTGCACACAAAGCAAATGCCGCATTTGAGGAAGCATATATAACGCATATATCTGAAGTTGGGGTCACTCCCATTGATGGCGCAAATGAGACATTTGAATATTTGAGGAGCGAGGGAATTAAAGTTGCGCTAACGACCGGCTTTAGTAGATTTACTCTAGATTTCTTGCTAGATCATCTCGGATGGCATGGGGCTATCGATATCTCTGTAACACCTGAAGAATCAGGGCGTGGCCGGCCACACCCTGACATGCTTAATTACGCTGCGCAAAGATTGGTGATAAAAGATAAGCGTGAAACGATAGTTGTGGGTGACACCGCATCTGATATTCAAGCGGGGTTGGCATTTGGCGCAAATCAAGTGGTTGGTGTCTTGTCTGGTGCGCACAAGCGAGAGGTGCTCGAGTTCGCCGGTGCGACATCGGTGATTAACTCAGTAGCCAATCTGCCGTCACTAATTTAACACCCGCTCTTTTTAATCTATTCATTTTAAAGCAACTTCTCTGTCGTTTCTAAGTTGCGGTGTGTTCTTCTAAGGAGACAACAGTGCTCTTACAATCCTTAGGAAGGGATCACACATATGCGCGCAAAGCGTCTTATATCTGCAGCGTCCGCTGCAGCATTAACAGTTGCAATTGTTGCAATTGCTACCCCAGCTACAGCAGCAGTAGATATCTGCAAGGCAAAGAATGTAGCTGAAGCAGGCGGACTAGATAACCTAGTAAAGCTTGCAAAGAAAGAGGGCAAGTTAGCTCTCATTACAACACCACGTGATTGGGCAAACTACGGTGCGATTCACGATGCATACGAGAAGGCGTTCGGTGTAAAGGTAACTGTGGATAATCCAGATGGATCATCACAGTACGAGATTGACACAATGAAGACAGCCCCTAAGTCAAAACAGCCAGACTCAATTGATATTGGGCCTCTAGTAGTTGCACAGGTAACTCCTCCAGGAGGAAAGCCTTTGACTTCTCCGTATAAAGTTATCAACTGGAATGACATTCCAAATGCGGCTAAGGATTCAAGCGGCCTTTGGTATGGAAACTATGGCGGAAAGCTCGCGATTGTTTACAACACAACACTTCCATCAGTTCCAACTAAGGCCGCAGACTTCACGAAGGCTGAATACAAGGGCGTCGTAGGAATCACAGGAGACCCAACTTCTTCAAATCAGGCCTTTATGTCAGTTTTGGCCGCCAGCATCGGTAATGGTGGATCAAAGAACCTTGCAGATGTGAGCAAAGGCTTAGAGCTGTTTAAAGCTGTAAAGACACAAGCACCACTCGTAAAGGTAAACTCAACAAATCTTGTTACCGGAACGGCAAAGCTTGGCTTTATGTGGGACTTCAACGCTCTTGGAGTCGTTCCAGCAGCGAAGGCAGCAGGCTTAGATCTTAAGTTTGTTTACCCATCTGATTTCGTTCTACAAGCACCTCCTTACATCAATGCAATCAACGCAAAATCTCCAAACTGTGCAAATGCACGTTTATGGCAAGAGTTTGTTTACTCACAGAACAAAGGAAAGACTGCTGCGCAGCTAACTGCTGCAGATCTAAAGCTCCCTGGTTCTAAGTTGTTCGCTTTGATGCAAGGTGGACAGAACTACTTCCAGCAGTCAGGTGCAGATCCAATTATGTCTGCAGCAATGGCTAAGAAGAAGACTCTTGTTCCATCATTGCTTGACTTCAAAGTTCCTGCAACAGCAAAGGTTGTTGGACCAGCAACAATTGCTGATGTACTTACGGCACGTGAGCAGATCATCTCTTCATGGGCTAGCTTGTAAGAAGGAATATGACCTTTAAAGTCATAGAGGAAGGCGCGCCAACGAGGGGTCGCGCCTTCCTCACCTCTTTCATAAAGGATTTTCTTCCAACGGCACCACTTTTGTTAATCGTTGGATTCTTTTTTCTCTTTCCAATCGCACGTCTAATTCACGTCTCATTTTTATCTAATGAAAATACATTCACTTTAAGTAACTTTGTTACAGCTACCCAAGAGCCTTATCGGACGGGTTTTGTTAACTCAATAAAGATCGGTCTCTTCTCTGCAGCCATCGCTGCATTCCCCGGAGCAATCGCCGCGTACTTCATAGAAACGCGTGGAGGTTCTAAACTTCGTCGAACGATCGCAGTCATGAGCGGTGTACTAGCCAATACTGGCGGTATTCCGCTGGCATTTATGTTCTACGCAGCCCTTGGAATTCAAGGCCAACTGACCAAGATATTGAAGTTCTTCGGTTGGGATTTGTACGCTGGCACATTCTCACTCGGTTCTTTTCTTGGCCTCTTAATCGTTTACCTATACTTCCAACTGCCACTGATGGTTATTGTTTTTTCACCCGCGATTGTTTCGCTTCGCCGAGAATGGTCAGAGGCAGCACGAAACCTTGGAGCGAGCCAGCTAAATTATTGGATTAGAATCGGTTTTCCTCTGCTTTTCCCTAGCTTTATAGCATCATTCTTACTACTTTTTGCCAGTGGATTCTCAGCATACGCAACAGCAAATGCGTTAACGGTTGGAAACCTTCCACTTACGCCGTTACAAATCGGCGGGTTATTAGACGGCAATGTTTCCGCATCTCAGTTGAACCTTGGCAAGGCACTGGGTGTTGTAATGATTCTAATTTCTGCATGTGCCGTCATTCCATATCTTGCAATCCAACGTAGGAGCGCTAGATGGCAAAAGTAATCAATTCTAAGTTTCAGTTACCACTAGTTTTCACACTACTCATTCTTGGATTCTTTGTATTTGTTCCGATGATTTCCGCCTTTGAATATTCGATCAGAACACCCGCAAAAGGTGGTTACGGATGGGATAGCTATCTATGGGCGATTCGCGAAGAAGAGTTTTTGTACTACATCATTAGATCAACTTGGCTGGCAGGCGTAACGGTATTAATCACCTTGTTTATTTTAGTTCCAACCCTTACCTGGATTCATTTATCGAACTCAAAAGCGCGTGGGTTGATTGACGGTCTATCACTTCTGCCGTTGGTGATTCCAGTAGTTGCCTTTGCTGTCGGTGCTCAAATTTCTTTCCCGGAATTTGTGAAAAATACAGTGCTTGAACTTCCTTTCCTTTATTTTGTCTTGGCCCTGCCCTATGCATATCGAGCACTCGACATCGGGCTCAGTGCGATTCCTTTAAAAACTATTACCGAGGCAGCGCGTAGCGCCGGTGCAAATTGGTTGCGCACAATCACTAGTGTCATTATCCCTGTCATCAGGGGCTCTGTGATGGCAACAATTGCTCTGACTTTCGCGCTCTCATTGGGTGAATTCACATTGACTGTTTTACTTCACTGGGACACATTCCCAACCTGGGTGACATATGTTGCACAAGAAAACATTCTTGGCGCTATCGCAATTTCGATGATGTCCCTCATCCTCCCCTTCTTACTTTTGACAATAATCACGCTTTTTATTCGAGAACGTTCCACACAAGGGAGAAAGTAATGTCTAGTAAAAGCCTTACCCTCAATAACATTTCAAAGAGATTTGGAAATGTGACTGCGCTAGATAACTTCAACCTCGAGGTGGGTGTCGGTGAACTCGTTGCCCTACTTGGGCCTTCAGGGTGTGGAAAGACCACAGCCCTTCGAGTAGTTGCTGGTTTGGAACACCAGGATAATGGAACAGTATTGGTTGCGGAGAAGAATATTTCTGATGTTCCCGCACACAAACGGAATATGGGAATGGTTTTCCAGGCCTACTCACTCTTTCCAAACTTAACAGTTGAAGAAAATGTTGCTTTTGGTTTACAGATGCGTAAAGTAAATAAGTCGGCCCGCCTAAAGAAGGCGCATCAACTTTTAGATCTGGTTGGCCTTGATTCACAGAGCAAACGCTTTACCCATCAACTCTCGGGTGGGCAACAGCAACGTGTTGCCTTGGCACGCGCTTTAGCTTTTGAACCCGAAATTCTTCTTTTGGATGAGCCTTTATCAGCTCTTGATGCACAAGTGCGCGTCAATCTGCGTGAAGAAATTCGTCGATTACAGCTTTCGCTCGGGACAACAACGCTATTTGTGACACACGATCAAGAAGAGGCGATGGCAATCTCTGACCGAGTTGGCGTTATGAACCAAGGAGTTCTTGAGCAGATCGATACACCTGACACGTTATATAACAAACCAACATCGTCCTTTGTTGCCGGCTTTGTCGGCACCATGAACAGAATTCCTACGCAAATGTCAGATGGCATGGTTGAGATATTTGGTAGCAAAGTGGTTGCTCTGAAGCGTGGAGATGAATCCGGGCAGGTAGTGGCGTTGATTCGTCCAGAATCAGTCTCTGTTGTCGCAAATTCGTCACAACCAAACGCAAAAGTGTTGACTCGCTCATTTATGGGCGCTTCGTCAAATATCATCTGCCAAACAGGAGACGGAACGATTGTTCAATCGCTTATGACAAGTGCATCAACGGGAGACCTACACCCAGGCTCATCCGTTCAACTCTGCGTTCTAAGTTCTGAGGTGCTTGTCGCTAATGTCTAGTACATCGAAAAACCGAATCATTCGTTCTAAGGCCTCACCAGAATCAAATTGGCGAGAATTGCTACACGATAAAGGCGAACCAGTCATTGGCGATGAACCGCTAGATGTTCAGGTAATTGCAACCTTTATTCATCTAAGCGATATTCACATTTGTGATGCGGCTTCACCCGCGCGACTGGAGTTTTTGGACCGAATTGCCGATCCCGATAACCCAATCTCGCAACTAGTGCCATACATAGGTACTTACCGTGCACAAGAATTTTTGACGACCCAGGTACTTGAAGCGATGGTGGTAGCGGCAAACGAGATTAAAGCCGCACCTTTAACAGGTGCACCGATTGATGCCGTTGTAATCACAGGTGATGTCACAGATAACGCGCAAAGCAATGAACTTGATTGGTACAAGCAAATTCTAGATGGTGGCCTTGTCATTCCTAAAAGTGGCGACCCCGAGCGCTCTGAGGGCTCTCACTCGTCAAATGCAGATCTTTACGATGAGCATTACTACCATCCGGATGGTCCGCCTACAGGAATGCCGGCAGATCGCCCACATGTATTACACAACTTTCCACATTTCAAAGGTGTGCTCAAAGCATCTGAACGCCAATTCACAGCTAAAGGCTTAACGCATAAATGGCTCGCTGTTCATGGAAACCACGATGCGCTATTGCAGGGAACTGCTGCAACTACTACTGAATTAGATCTGCTTGCACAAGGTCCAGCAAAGCTATCTGCACTTAAAAATATGGCAGATTTAGCAGATCTTTTTACTGGTTTTGGTGAAGTGGGTCCTGCGGTCTATCCAGGGTTGGATCACATGGAGACACTCGATGTAACTGCAGATCCTCGCCGCGCATTGGTAAAGATGCAGGATTGGGTCAATGTTCATACAAACTGTGGGCACGACCATGGATTGGATGCCGAACAACCAGAAACTTCGTATTGGTATCGAAATATTGGCCGCGACGTTCGACTCATTGCGTTAGATACCGTTAACCGCTTCGGCGGCTGGCAAGGATGCATTCACCGCGAACAATTTGATTGGCTCACCCACCTTCTTAATGAATCAAAAAATAAGTACGTTGTTTTAACTTCTCATCATCCTTTAGAAAATCTCTTTAATAGTTATGTGCCGGAAGAGGAAAGCGCACCGGCTCTAGAAGAAGAAGTTCGCAGGCTTCTTTCGCAACACCCTAATGTTATTTTGTGGTTCTCGGGACACGTACATGATCACAAAATCACACAAAGTCGAAACAGTGACGGGTCTCATGCATTTTGGGAGATCCGCACTGGTTCGCATATTGATTGGCCACAACAATCGCGCGTCATTGAAATAGTTAAATCTAACAATGGCAAAATTGCTATCGGTACTGTGATCTTTGATCATGCAGGCCCACTTACATTTACCGGCACAGCTGATGAATTGGCAGATCCTGTGGCACTGGCTGGGCTTTCTCGGTTACTGGCAGCCAATGATTGGCAGCGCCAAAACGGGGGGCCATTCGCTCTTGAGTTAATGGAAGGTCAACCAGCGGATCGAAATATCTGGCTCTGGGCCAACGATCCGTTGAAATAGCACCCAACTCGTATAGGCTCACGCCGTGCTTCTAAGTGATCGCGATATCCGCTCTGAAATTACGGCCGGCCGCGTCGCCGTCGAACCATTTGAAGAGGCGATGATCCAACCTTCATCGGTTGATGTCCGCCTCGATAAATTCTTCCGCGTCTTCGAAAACCACAAGTACTCAGTTATCGATCCATCGATCGAACAAGCCGAGCTAACTCGCGAAGTCGTCGCCGAAGATGGCGAAGCATTTATCTTGCACCCAGGCGAATTCGTTCTAGCCAGCACCTACGAAATCATCACCTTGCCAGATGACATTGCCGGTCGCCTAGAAGGAAAATCTTCACTCGGCCGCCTTGGCTTGCTTACACATTCAACTGCTGGCTTTATCGATCCGGGATTTTCTGGACACATCACCCTTGAACTTTCCAACGTAGCAAATCTGCCGGTAAAGCTATTCCCAGGAATGAAGATCGGTCAGCTCTGTCTGATCAAACTCTCATCTCCTGCTGAGCATCCATACGGCAGTGCGAAATACGGCTCTAGATATCAGGGCCAACGCGGACCAACCGCAAGCCGCTCCTTCTTAAATTTCCACCAAAGCAAGATCAAGTAATCCACAATAAACTAGTAAAAGGAATACAACCTTTACTTAAGGGGTTAGATTAAATATGGAAATCATAATTGCGCTCGCCGTTGTTGGTCTACTCGTACTTTTCTTCGTTGCTCAATACAACCGACTCATCCGCTTAAACATCAGCGTCGACGAGTCATTTGCTCAGATCGAAGTGCAGTTAAAGCGCCGCTCTGACTTAATCCCAAATTTAGTTGAAACCGTAAAAGGTTATGCCGCGCACGAACAAGGCACCTTTGATGCCGTTGTTACAGCGCGCGCTAAGGCGACCACTGCTTCAGGCGTTGCCGATGTTGCAGCCGCTGATGGAATGTTGACGCAAGCGCTCCGCGGATTGCTCGCAGTCGCTGAGGCTTACCCAGATCTCAAAGCTTCATCAAACTTCTTATCTCTACAAGAAGAACTTTCAACAACTGAAAATAAAGTTGCCTTCTCACGTCAGTTCTATAACGACAATGTTCGCAACCTCAACACCGCTGTAAAAACCATCCCAACTAGCTTTTTCGCAGGTTTTGCAAAGGTTACAGAGCGCGAATTTTATGAAGTTACCGACCCACAAGATCGCAACGTTCCAAAGGTAACTTTCTAAAAAACAATGGCAACAAATGATTTTCGCGCCCAACAGAGCGCAAATAAAGGAAAAACCTATTTCCTTCTTGCCTCAATGGGTTTACTCACCGGTCTAGTTGCATATGCAGCGCTAACTTACTTTGGCGCTGGCACTTCAACTTTCATGGTGCCACTTGCAGTTGGTATATCTCTGATCGGCGTATGGGGTTCGTATTACGGCTCAGATAAATTAGTTCTAAAGATGACTGGCGCTAAGTTACTTCAGCGCGAAGATAACCCCGAACTCTTTAACGTCATTGAAGAAGTTGTTATCGCAAGTGGACTACCAATGCCACAGGTTGCAATCGTGGTCGACACTGCGCCAAACGCTTTTGCAACAGGGCGCGATCCCGATCACGCACTTATTGCATTTACTACGCGCATTCTTGAAGTTATGGATCGTGACGAGTTGCAAGGAGTTATCGCCCACGAGATGGCGCACGTTGCCAATCGTGACACCCTTGTTTCAGCAGTTGCTGCAACAACTGCAGGTGCAATTGCGATCTTGAGCGATTTCCTAATGCGCATGATGTGGTTTGGTGGCGGTCGTCGCGATCGCGATAGCAACGCCAACCCAATCATGTTGGTAGTTTCGCTCTTTGTTTTAATCCTGGCGCCAATTGCGGCAACGCTACTTAAGAGCGCAATTTCACGCCGTCGTGAATCACTCGCTGATGCCACTGCTGTTTCATTTACTCGCAATCCTGCCGGACTTCGTAAGGCACTTGAAGTACTTGCGGCAGATTCAACGGTCGTGCAACAGAAATCAAATGCTGTTGCTCATATCTGGATTGAATCACCGCTGGATGGCAAAGCAGTTTCCAAGATGTTCTCTACCCATCCGCCAATTGAAGAGCGCATTTCAACTCTGCGTGCGATGGAGTCTCTAGGAAACTAGCTTCCCAGCGGGAAAAAGAGGGTAAAGATCGCGCCTTGCCCCGACTTTGATTCAACACTAACTTCGCCAGCATGGGCGCGCATAACCGCATCAACAATGGAAAGTCCTAAACCAGTTCCTTCACCATCGGTGCGAACACGCGAAGCATCAGCGCGATAGAAGCGCTCAAAGATTCGCGCTTGATCTGCATCCGTTAAACCAGGCCCGTTATCTGCAATCCGTATACGAACTCCATCAATATCTTGCTTTAGTGAGACATCGATAACTGTTCCAGCAGGTGTGTGAGTACGCGCATTGGCAAGTAAGTTTGCAACAACTTGATGAATTCGATCTTTGTCACCGAGCGCGTAAATTTCTTCAGCTTGCTCATTAAAGTTAACAACGTGGTTTTGTCCGGCGGCGCGTGCAGAAGCGACTGCATCGGAAACAATTTTTGTGAGGTTAACCGGATCTGATTTCATTTCCCGCGATTGATCAAGGCGAGCCAAGAGCAGCAGATCCTCTACAAGTGAACCCATCCGCTTAGATTCGTTCTCGATACGGCCGATTAGCTCCTTTGTCTTCTCTTCGCCAGTAACTGCTCCCTGACGATGGAGTTCGGCAAAGCCGCGGATAGCGGTAATCGGTGTGCGAAGTTCATGTGAAGCATCAGCCACAAAGCGGCGTAACTTACTTTCGCTCTCTAAACGCGCAGCAAAAGATTCTTCAATGCGCCCCAACATTGTATTTAGCGTACCGACTAAGCGCCCGACTTCAGTATTTGGTTTCACATCTGGAAGACGCGCAGTTAGATCTCCTTCAGCAATTCTTTCGGCAGTTGCTTCAACGTTAGCTAGCGGCTTAAGTCCAACGATAATCATCTTGCGAGAGGCGAGTGCGATAAAGAAGATCATGAATAAACCAATAAGCATAAAGAGACCTTGCAGGCGAGCGAGAATACGATCGATATCTTCAAATGAATGTGCGATTACTACAGTTCCTAAACCAGAAGGAAGCGTTCGCAAAAGAACGCGGAAATCATGTTCGTCAGTTTCAATAGTGAACGGGCGATCTCCATTTTCAGAAGCTTTTTCAGGGGTAATTGCCGTTAAATAACTAGTTATCTCGGTGGCATTTAAATCTCCACCAATTTGGCCTAGAACTATTCCTGCAGGTCCAATCAAAGTTACTGAAGTTGAAGTTGGAATACTGCGCAGTGGCCGCATCTGCATTGAACGAGCTTCGTTGCCGTTGAAATCATCGTCATCAGATTCGATTCCCGCGCGTTCTAGCCGCGGGATAGAACCACCAGCGACGCTTAAGAGTTCGTTATCTACTTCTTGAGTTAAGTAAGTTCGAAGTAGCGATTGAGCAGCGATATCTGATGCCACCACACCTAGTGTAGAAAGCAGAACAACACCTAAAGTCAGGCGGTTGAGCAGACTCCAACTAGAGAACGATGGCATTGCTCATGCTACTTCGCTGCTGGCAAGCGCAAGCGGTAACCAACGCCGCGAACCGTATGAATTAGTGGTGGATCTAAGATATCGATCTTCTTGCGCAAGTAAGAGATATATGTTTCGACAATTCCGGCATCACCGCGGAAATCGTATTGCCATACATGATCAAGAATTTGAGATTTAGAGACTACGCGATCAGCGTTAATCAAAAGGTAACGTAGTAGTTGAAATTCAGTAGGTGACATCTCAAGTAAAACGCCGCCGCGACGAACTTCATGAGTTGCTTCATTTAGTTCAAGGTCAGCAAAGCGAATCTTTTCATCATCAGTATTTATCTCAGCAACACCGATACGGCGAAGCAGCGCACGCAAACGCGCAACAAGTTCTTCCAAACTAAATGGTTTGGTCATGTAATCATCGCCACCGATTGTTAACCCAGCGACTTTATCTTCCATGCCATCTTTAGCGGTTAAGAAGAGCACGCCAATATTTAAACCTTCGCTGCGCAATTGGCGACAGACTTCAAAACCATCTGAATCTGGAAGCATCACATCGAGTACGACAGCATGCGGTTTGAATTCTTCAGCAACTGTTAAAGCTTCTGAGCCGGTTGCAGCAGTGCGAACTTCAAAACCGACGAAGCGCAGACTTGTTGAGATTAGATCGCTGATACTGGATTCATCATCAACGACGAGAATTCGGTAATTGGTGTTTTCAGAGCTCTTAGGCATGGTTTGAGAATGCTCTCATAGGCTGAGAGAAGACTGAGAATAGGTGTAAAAAAGAGGGTTATTCGGCTAGCTCTATCGCCATTTAGTGGCGAGGCTGAATCCAACCCCAATAAAGCTAAAGCCGATAATCATGTTCCAAGCGCCGATACCCGGGACTGGGTAGGTGGTCTGGCTTACGTAGAAGACGACGATCCAGAAGAGGCCGATCAGGAAGTTTGCGACCATAACTGGAGCAAGCCAGCTTGGGCTCTCGATTGGGCCGTGTGGCTCAGCATCAAAGATCTGCTCTTCGTGAGCGTGCTTTTCTTGAACCTTTTTACGCAATTTCGACTTTGGCATAGGTAGAAGGCTACATGGAAAACCCAATCCTGGAAACTGCAGCACTGAAAAGAACAAATCTGGAAACTGCCCGCCCGCCAACCCTGCAAGAATTGCCCCATGTCCCGCATCCTCGTCATAGATAACTACGACTCGTTCGTATTTAATTTGGTGCAATACCTCGGCCAACTTGGCGCCGAATGCATCGTTAAGCGAAATGACGAAGTAAGCGTTGAGGAAGCCGGCGAATATGACGGAGTACTTATCTCTCCGGGGCCAGGCACTCCAGAAGACGCGGGCATCAGTATTGCGATGATCAAATATTGCGCAGATAAAAACATTCCACTCTTTGGCGTTTGCTTAGGACACCAAGCAATTGGAGTTGCCTTTGGCGCAACCGTTTCACGCGCACCCGAGTTACTGCATGGAAAAACTTCACAAGTGTTGCATGAAGGAAAAGGTGTTTTAACAAGCCTTCCATCACCATTTACTGCAACTCGTTATCACTCACTAGCGGTAGAACGTGACACAGTAAGTAGTGAATTAGAGATTACTGGTGCAACCGAATCTGGCGTTGTTATGTCGATGCGCCATAAGACCTTGCCTATTGAAGGCGTGCAGTTCCATCCCGAATCAGTACTGACTGAACACGGACATTTAATGCTCGCTAATTGGTTAACACAATGCGGAGATAATGACGCGCTCGCAAAGTCAGTGGGCTTATCTCCAGTTGTTGGTAAGCGCGCTTAAATTACGGCGCTTTATTAATTGTAATTGTTACAGGCTTACCAATAGTTTGAGTTGTGCCCGCATCAGGTGCTTGGCGAATAACAACACCAACTGCCTGCGCGGCATCGTAATCATTGAATTCGCGAACTAAGAAGCCAGCTTGAATCAAAAGTGTTTTTGCCTGGATCGCTTCAACGCCAATCAAATTAGGAACTTCAACTTCACCACTGGCGATAGTTAAGACAACTCCTGCACCGGCGGTGATTGTTGATCCAGGTTCAGGAAGAACACTCAAAACAGTTCCTTGCGCCTCATCAGATGGAGCAGCTTCAGTTCGAGAAATAACTAAACCTGCCGCAGCAAGTGCGGTGCGCGCATCAATTAAAGACATTCCAACTAAATCATCCGGCACGATCGCATCACCTGGACCGTCGGAGATAGTTAGCGTTACTGCAGAACCCTTAGTTGCTTGCGTAGTTGCAAGTGGGATTTGGCTGGCTACTCGATCTTTAGGGATACGTGGATCATGCGCACGCTGCACGGTGACGGTGTAATCACCTAAAAGCGCCCGCGCTTGATCTTCAGTAAGGCCAACTACGTTAGGGATTTCATTGCCTAGTGATGGAGTTGAACCGCCATTTAGCGAAAGACCTACAACGGCAAGAACGCCAACTAACAAGAGCGAAATTCCAGAGATGATCGCGGTGCGGCGAGAAACAATTGATCCGCGTGCAACTTTTGTTGAGATATTTTCACCGGCGCGAATTTTATTTAAATCTTCGAGCATCGCTCGTGCAGAAACATATCGGTCTTCTGGTTTCTTAGATAAAGCAACTTCCAACATAACCTCAACGCTTTCGGGAAGATCTGGTTGCAGTTGGCGAGCTGGAGTTAAATGTCCTGATACATGTTGGTAGGCAATTGAAACTGGAGTCTCTCCCGTAAATGGGGGACGTCCAGTTAGTAATTCGTATAACAAACAACCAGTTGAATAAATATCTGTCGGAGTATCTGCGACTTCACCAAGTGCTTGTTCAGGAGATAAGTACTGTGCAGTGCCGACCACGTTCCAGGTGCTCGTTAATGTTGCACCAAGATCATCCATCGCGCGCGCGATTCCGAAATCCATCACCTTTACATCGCCGCCATCGGTGATCATCACATTCGCTGGTTTGATATCGCGGTGAACGATGCCGCGTTGATGTGAATAATCAACGGCTTCTAAAATTCCGGCGCCGATTTCAAGTGCACGATCAAGTGGCAAACGCTCGCCGCCATGTATTAACTCGCGCAGGGTGTGGCCAGATACAAGTTCCATAACAATGTATGGTGCAGGTTCTTCACCTGAGTCATAGACAGCCACAACACCTGGATGGTTTAAACCAGCGGCAGCTTTCGCTTCTTTACGAAATCGCGAAACGAAGGTTGGATCTTTCGCGAGATCACTACGTAGGATTTTTACTGCAACTTCGCGAGATAAACGTTGATCCTGCGCGATATAAACATCGGCCATTCCGCCGGTGCCGATCATCGCTCCGAGTTGGTAGCGGCCGCCCAAAATTTTATTCATCATGGTTTTGCCGCTCCTAACTTTTCTACTTGGGTGGAACTTTCTTCGACAATATCAGCGATTACTATCGTGACGTTATCTGGTGCACCATTTATATAAGTCGCATCGATCAAGGCATCGACTGCATCGGCGGCGCCCTTGCCTTTAATAAGAGTTTTTATCTCTTTCTCGGTGAGCACACCACTTAAGCCATCGCTGCACAATAGGTAGCGATCCTGAACTTTTCCTTCGAAAACATGAAGTGATGGCTCAAGATTTCCCTCACCCATCAGAGCTTGGGTCAACATAGATCGTTGCGGATGCACCAGTGCCTCTGATTCAGAGATAACGCCTTTATCCAATAACTCTTGCAGAACGGTATGGTCGGCGCTGAGCTGCTCGATGGTATTTCCACGTAGACGATAAGCGCGGGAATCTCCGATATGGAGCAAAGAAACTTCAGTACCACTTATGAATAGAGAGGTAAGAGTTGTTCCCATCCCGGCAAGGGCTGGTTCATCGCTAGCGACTGCGCGAATCTGCGCATCGATAGTGTGTAGAGAATTTAAATAAAGATCGCTCGCCGAATCAAGATCAATATTCTCAGCCGTGAAAGTCGGTGCAATCTCCGAGAGCGTATTTATCGCAACGCTCGATGCAACTTCACCACCTGCATGGCCACCCATTCCATCAGCGACGGCGATAACTTGCGCGCCAATAAGTGCAGAGTCCTCATTGCCGTTGCGCACCAAACCTAGCGCTGAACGCGCAGCGCATTGGAAGTACAAGGCCTTCATGACGCTAAGCCTACCCAAGCCCATTGGTACTGGGGTATTGATGTTAATCTCGAACTATGAAGATCTACGCTCACCGCGGGGCATCTCATGACTTTCCTGAGATGACCATGGTCGCCTATGAAAACGCAGTCAAGCAGGGCGCCGATGGTTTCGAATGCGATCTGCGGCTAACTAAAGATGGCGTCGCAGTTCTTTGGCACGACGCAGATTTAAAGCGCCGCGCAAATAACGCCGCCGTAGTTCACGAATCAACATATGCGCAGTTAGTGGCAATCTATCCGCAGATTGTCACCCTTGATCAATTTATAGATTTCGGAATTACCGAGAAGAAATCTTTATTGCTGGAAACTAAACATCCAGTTCCTTCGCGTACTGAAATTGAAAACCATGTGGTTCAAAAATTACATAAAGAAGCAAAGCGCATTGAAAAAGTAGGTATTGATATAACGGTCATGTCTTTCTCGTGGTTTGCAGTTGAGCGCGTTAAACAACTTGATAAATCGATTGCGCTGACTTATTTGATTCGCGAAGTCACCCCACGACTTTCCGTGAGATATACATCAGCGCATTCAATCGGCCCTGGCATTTCGCAATTGCGCAAAAAGCCAGCGCTAGCGCAGCAGATTAAATCTGCGGGTAAGAAATTAAATGTTTGGACCGTTGATGAACCATCCGACATCATCTTGTGTCGCCATCTCGGCGTCGATAATTTGATTACCAATCGCCCTGCCTTTGCGCGTGAGGTTCTTGCGGCTAATTAATTACTGGAAATCTTTGGCTATGGAGCAGGTATCCTTAGCAAGTGAGCGCCGCAGATAGCCATAGATTCGCCTATTTAGGTCCAGTAGGTACCTTCACTGAGGCTGCGCTAAATAAGATCACTTGCGATACCGATGTAAAAATTCCTTACGCAAATGTCACTGCTGCACTTAATGCAGTTCGCACCGGCGAAGTTGATTACGCCCTTGTACCAATTGAAAATTCTGTAGAGGGCGTTGTCGCACGCACCCTCGATGAACTCGCAACAGGGGATCCCCTAACTATCTCTGGCGAAGTTACCTTGCCGGTCACCTTTGCGCTTATGACTAAGCCAGGGGCCACAGATATTAAAAGAATTGGTACCCACCCACATGCTGAGTCTCAGTGCCGCACCTACATTGCTAAAAACTATCCGCATGCAGAAGTTGTTCCAACAAACTCCACATCTGCCGCCGCTGAGCTAGTAAGTAAAGGTGAGCTTGATGCTGCGATCGCATCAAGCGTTGCAGCAGAACATTTTGGTCTAGAAATCCGTGCCGAAAACATTGGCGATACCAATGGAGCAGTCACTCGCTTTATCGCAGCCCAGAAACCAGGATGGATTCCCGAACCAACTGGCGATGACCGCACCTCAATGGCGATCTTTATCGATATCGATCACGCTGGAGCGCTCCTTGAGATCCTGCAGGTATTTGCCAAGCGCAACGTCAACTTAACTTTTATTCAAAGTCGCCCTACTGGACGCGAACTTGGTCACTACCATTTCATTATTGATGTCGAAGGACATATCAACGATGAAGCAGTCGGTGGCAGCGTTACCGAACTTCGCGAGATTTGTGATGACATTAGATTCTTAGGTTCATACCCACGAGAGGTGCGTTAAAGCATGATCGATATCAAACTCCTTCGTGAGAATCCAGATCTAGTTCGCGCATCACAAAAAGGTCGTGGTGAAGATGTCACTATCGTCGATCAAGTACTTGCTATCGATGATGTGCGCCGCGCTGCGATTACCGAATTCGAAACTTTGCGCGCTGAACAGAACACGCTTTCAAAGTCTGTCGGAGCCGCAAAAGGCGATGAAAAGGCTGCTCTATTGGAGAATGCAAAGGCGCTGGCGGATAAAGTAAAAGCTGCCGATGCTAAGCGCGCTGAAATCGAAACGAAAGCCAACGCACTTGTGATGCAACTTTCAAACTTACTGGACCCAGAAGCCCCAATCGGTGGTGAAGCAGATTTTGTAACCATTGAACACGTTGGCACACCACGTGACTTTGCTAAGGATGGTTTTGAAGCAAAAGATCACGTTGAGCTCGGAAAGCTACTTGGCGCAATTGACACCGAACGTGGCGCAAAAGTTTCTGGATCTCGTTCATATTATTTAACTGGCGTCGGAGCGATGCTGGAATTTGCACTCGTTAACTACGCAATTCAAAGCGCGCTAAAGGCTGGATTTACTCCAGTTATTCCACCAGTGCTTGTAAAGCCTGCCGCGATGGAAGGCACCGGTTTTCTTGGACAAGCAGCCGAAAATGTTTATCACCTTGAAAAAGATGACTCCTACTTAGTTGGTACCAGTGAAGTTCCACTGGCTGCATTCCATATGGATGAAGTGCTACCAGCAGATAAATTGCCGATGCGTTACGCCGGATATTCAACTTGTTTCCGCCGCGAAGCTGGAAGTTATGGAAAAGATACCCGTGGAATTATCCGCGTACACCAATTCGATAAAGTTGAAATGTTCTCCTTCTGTAAGCCAGAAGAAGCCAAGGAAGAACATAAGCGTTTACTGCAGTGGGAGAAAGATTTCTTAAATGCGATGGAGATCCCTTTCCGCGTAATCGATGTGGCATCTGGTGATCTTGGATCAAGCGCAACGCGTAAATTTGATATCGAAGCCTGGATTCCTACGCAGAAGGCATATCGTGAAGTAACAAGTACTTCTAACTGCACCGAATTCCAAGCCCGCCGCTTAAATATTCGCTATAAAGATGCTGATGGCACAAAGGCTGTTGCAACGTTAAATGGCACCTTGGTTGCAATTCCACGCATGATCGTTGCGATTTTGGAGAACCACCAAAATGCGGATGGCACAGTAAATGTGCCTGCTGCGCTGCAACCATTCCTTGGCACCAAGCGATTTGAGCTTGTGTGAGCGATCGTCGCCCAAAGTTAATTGCAACAGATTTAGATGGCACGATCGTTCCTCATGATGAAGCAATTTCACACCGCACAATCGCTGCTTTCACCAAGGCGCGCGATCTCGGCGTAGAAATATTCTTTGTCACCGGCCGTCCGCCACGTTGGATGGGTGATGTGCGAGAAGCATTTGATTTCGGTTCTGCAATTTGCTGCAACGGTGGACTTCTCTACGATTTGCATAACGATAAAGTTTTAGAACAGTGGATGATTGCGCCAACTGAACTTCAAAAAGCAGTTGATATCTTGCGCGTAACTATTCCAAATGTTTCATTTGCTGTTGAATCAAATGATCACTTCCACCGTGAGAAGGCATATATCCCGCGCTGGGATGTTGGCATGGACGATATTGGCGTTGACACAATAGACACAGTTACAAATCGTCCGGCGCTAAAGTTATTAGCTCGCCTTTCACAACAAGAAATTTCGGCAGATGAAATGCTGGCTTTAGCAACACCTGCGCTACAAGGCGTTGTAAATGTTACACATTCGGCAAATAACGATTCACTGCTTGAAATTTCTGCCCTTGGTGTCTCCAAAGGTGAAACGCTTGCAATGATGGCAGCGCGCATCGGAATTACTGCTGAAGATTGCGTCGCCTTTGGTGATAATCCAAATGACTTTTCTATGTTGCAATGGGCCGGACGCTCTTATGCAATGATCGATGGACATCATGCAGGACCTGCAAATGCCAAAGATGTGGCACCGCCTCATAACCAAGATGGCGTCGCGATCGTTATTGAACGATTGCTCGAACTACCCCAGTAATTAGCGCCGATTTTTAATGCCTTCCAACTTCGGGTAATCTCTCCCACGGAGGGCTCGCATAGCGGCCGAGTGCACCGGTCTTGAAAACCGGCAAACGAAAGTTTCGTGGGTTCAAATCCCACGCCCTCCGCCATTTTTTCTCTTGCTGTGGCTGACTTCATAGCCACGATGCGGGCAACCATCTAGCGAGTTTTGCCTCAGAAGCGGACACTTCTCCTTAAGCAATAACAATCCTGCCAAGGATCAAAGTCCTAAAAAGGGGTAGAAATGTCCGGAGTCTTTTCTCCAACACGCGCCAAGATTAAAGAGCGCACGCTGCGCACAGATAAATGGTGGTTGCAACCGGCAATTACCTTTGGAGTTTTATTTAGCTTCATTGTCTATGCAACATTCCGCGCATTCGAAGGTGCGAACTACTACAAAGATCACCTGATTTCTCCTTTCTATTCTCCATGTCTTTCCGAAGCATGCGTACCTGAAGCAACGCTTTTTGGTTGGACTCCAGTTAGCGCAGAAATTTTTAACTTCGCGCTTTCACCAGCGTTGATTATTTTGATCTTCCCACTTGGTTTCCGTATGACTTGCTACTACTACCGCAAGGCTTACTACCGCGCATTCTGGTTATCACCACCTGCATGCGCCGTTGCAGAACCACACAGCAAATACACAGGCGAAACTCGCGCACCACTTATCTTGCAGAACGCACACCGTTGGTTCTTCTACGCAGGTTTGGTATTTAACGTAATCCTTACTTACGACGCAGTGATTTCATTTAAGAACCCAGCAGGTGAATGGGGCCACATGAGCGTCGGCTCAATTGTTCTTACCTTGAGCGCAACAATGCTCTGGATGTATTCATTGTCTTGCCACACCTGTCGCCACACAATTGGTGGACGTTTAAAGCACTTCTCTAAACATCCGGTTCGTTACAAGCTTTGGAGTTGGGTCTCAGTACTAAATCATTCACATCAGCAATATGCCTGGTATTCACTTGCTGCAGTTGCCTTTGCCGATATCTATGTCCGCCAAGTTGCAACTGGCGCCTGGACCAACTTCTACTTCTTCTAAGGGATGCCGACTGATATGACAAACGCTCTAGAACGTCACAAATACGATGTCTTGGTAATTGGTGCAGGCGGTGCTGGTCTACGTGCAGCAGTTGAAGCTCGCGAATCAGGTCTGCGCGTAGCAATCATCTGTAAATCACTATTCGGCAAGGCCCACACCGTTATGGCTGAAGGTGGCGCTGCTGCCTCAATGGGTAACGCGAATTCAAACGATAACTGGAAGGTTCACTTCCGCGACACTATGCGCGGTGGAAAGTTCCTTAACCATTTCCGCATGGCAGAACTTCATGCCAAAGAATCTCCAGATCGCATCTGGGAACTGGAAATGTGGGGCGCGCTCTTTGATCGCACCAAAGAAGGAAAGATCAGCCAACGTAACTTCGGTGGACACGAATATCCACGCCTTGCACACGTTGGTGACCGCACCGGTCTAGAACTTATTCGCACAATGCAACAGAAGATCGTTGCACTGCAGCAAGCAGATAAGCGCGATCACGGTGATTACGAATCACATATCAAAGTTTTCGCAGAACTTACTATTACTGAAATTCTTAAAGAGAACGGCAAGATCGCTGGCGCATATGGTTATTGGCGCGAATCAGGATCTGAAGTTCTATTCGAAGCACCAGCAGTAATTATTGCAACAGGTGGCGTCGGAAAGACTTTCAAGATTACCTCTAACTCATGGGAAGGCACTGGCGATGGCCATGCACTTGCCTTGAAGGCTGGCGCAAACTTGGTTGATATGGAGTTCTTGCAATTCCACCCAACCGGAATGGTTTGGCCACCATCAGTTCGCGGAATTCTTGTTACCGAATCTGTTCGCGGTGAAGGTGGAATCCTTACCAACAACAAGGGTGAGCGCTTTATGTTTAAGTACATTCCAGATGTATTTAAAGATAAGTACGCCGACAATGAAGAAGAAGCCGATCGTTGGTATGTCGATCAAGACAATAACCGCCGCCCACCAGAGCTACTGCCACGCGATGAAGTTGCGCGCGCAATTAACTCTGAAGTAAAAGCAGGCCGCGGTACCGAACACGGTGGCGTATTCCTAGATGTTTCAAAGCGTTTATCTGCTGAAGTAATTAAGAAGCGCCTGCCATCTATGTGGCACCAGTTCTACGAACTAGCTGGCGTAGACATTACAAAAGAAGCAATGGAAGTCGGCCCAACCTGTCACTACGTAATGGGTGGCGTGGAAGTTGAGCCAGATACTGCAGCAGCAGTCGGTGTTCCAGGCCTCTATGCCGCAGGCGAAGTTGCTGGTGGAATGCACGGTTCAAACCGTCTTGGAGGAAATTCACTTTCAGATCTTCTGGTCTTTGGTCGTCGCGCCGGAATGGGAGCAGCTGCCTACGTTAAGCAGACAACTGCAGCACCTGTATCGGATGCAACTGTTGCAGCTGCAGCTGCGCGTATCGAAGCGCCATTTGCTCGTAGCGGTGGAGAGAATTCATATTCACTCCACGCAGAATTACAAGAAGTTACACATAACTTGGTCGGAATCATCCGTACTGGTGCTGAACTAAAGGATGCGATCGAAAAGATTGCGGAGATTAGAAAACGCAGTGCAAATGTGGCAGTAACTGGCGGACGTAAGTTCAACCCAGGATTCCACTTGGCCTTCGACCTCGACAATATGTTGTTGGTTGCCGAGAGCACCGCAAAGTCTGCGATCGGTCGCGAAGAATCACGCGGTGGTCACACACGCGATGACTTCCCAGGTATGGATTCAGGTTGGCGTCAGTACAACCACATCTCATCATTTGATGGCAACCAAGTAAATGTGCGCAAGCAAACGCTGCCATTTATGCCAAAAGAACTCTTCGATCTCTTTGAAGTCGATGAACTTAAGAAGTACATGACACCGGAAGAAATTGCGAAAGGCGGTTCCAACTAATGGCGCGCAAAATAAATCTTCGCATCTGGCGAGGAGACTCAACTAACGGTGGACTTCAAGATGTTCAGGTTGAAGCCAACGAAGGCGAAGTAGTCCTCGATGTAATTCACCGTGTGCAAGCGACCCAAATGGGCGATCTGGCAGTGCGCTGGAACTGTAAAGCCGGCAAATGTGGATCTTGTTCTATGGAGATCAACGGCAAGCCACGTCTGGCATGTATGACACAAGTTGCTGCCTACGGTGAAGACGAAACAATTACCGTTACGCCACTTCGCGCATTCCCAGTTATTAAAGATCTCGTAACCGATGTCTCCTTTAACTATAAAAAGGCGATGGAGATTCCAGCATATGCACCACCTGCTGATCTAAAGCCTGGTGAAGCACGTATGGAACAAGTAGATGTTGAGCGCTCACAAGAGTTCCGCAAATGCATCGAATGTTTCTTGTGCCAAGACACATGTCACGTTATCCGCGATCACGAAGAGAATAAGAAGTCATTTGCTGGCCCACGATTCTTTATCCGTATCGCAGAGCTAGATATGCACCCACTTGATATCTTGAAGAACCGCAAGCGCACTGCGCAAGAAGAGCACGGCCTTGGAATGTGTAACATCACCAAGTGCTGTACTGAAGTTTGCCCAGAGCACATCAAGATCACCGATAACGCAATCATTCCTATGAAGGAACGCGTTGTAGATATTAAGTACGATCCAGCACGTATGTTCGCAGGATTGCTAAAGAGAGAAAAGCGCAACTAAATATGAAATCCCTGCTACTTGTCGCGATTGGCGGCGTAGCAGGAACCTTGGTTCGCTTTGGCTTATCTGTTGTGATCCCAGATGATCGTAACGGAACCCTTGCTGCAAATCTTTTAGGTGTTGCACTCGCTAGCGCGCTCTTAGTCTTAATGGAACGTCGCGGTGTTACCGAACTTCGTCATTTATTGTTGCCAGGATTCTGCGCAGGCATGACGACATTCTCTGCAGTTACCGTACAAGTTGTAGAACCAATTTCTGGTGGCTTTCTATTCTTAATTGAAAACATTGTAGTAAGCCTGCTAATCGTCCTTTTAGTTCTGCCAGTTAGCCGCAAGTTGATTCCGGTACATGGATGAATACCTTATATGTGATTCTTGGCGCCGCAGTTGGTGCACCTGCGCGCTTTGCTATTGATCAATACATACGAAAATTTACCGATAAGCCCTATGGAATCTTTCTCGTAAATGTCATCGGCTCATTTGTAATTGGCCTAACTTTTACAAAATCTGAAACTATCTACGATTTACTGGCCGTTGGCTTTGCCGGCGCATTTACAACTTGGTCAACGTTTATGCTCGATATCTACCTAGGGTTTGAGCTAAAGCGCTATCGCGAGATAACCATCAACTTGGTTATGTCACTCGGCTTTGGCCTAGCTGCCGCTTACTTAGGGCTACAGATAGCTGGTTAATTAACCGAGAATTGAAGACATCCAAGCTTCAATTGCATCAGGATGGCGCGGAATATCTTCACTTAAGTTACGGCATCCATCGGCAGTAACAATGACATCGTCCTCAATACGGATACCGATCCCGCGATATTCCGGTGCAAAGAGTTCGTCATCGGGTTGGATATAAAGACCTGGTTCAACCGTTAGAACCATTCCTTCTTGCAGCACGCCATCGCGATACATATCTTGACGCGCATGTTCGCAATCGTGGACATCAAGACCTAAGTGATGGCTTACCCCGTGCAAGGTCCAACGACGGTGGAGACCAACTTCTGGCTTCATTGATTCTTCAGCACTAACAGTAAGCACGCCCATATCTGCTAAACCTTGAGCAAGTACTCGTTGTGCGGCACGGTTGATCTCTAAGAAAGGCACCCCTGGCTTAACTGCCGCAAAACCTGCCAGTTGTGCTTCGTAAACCAACATATAAAGAGCGCGCTGTGCTGGTGTGAACTTTCCATTTACCGGCAAGGTACGCGTGATATCTGCGGTGTAATACGAATCCATTTCCACGCCCGCATCGAGCAACAAGAGTTCGCCGTTGCGAACCGCGCCATCGTTGCGGATCCAGTGCAGGACGCAAGCATGCGAACCAGCTGCAGCAATAGTTGTATAGCCAATGTCATTACCTTCTAGGCGGGCGCGACCAAAGAATGCGCCTTCCACAATGCGTTCACCGCGTGGGTGATCGGCAGCAGCAGGCATTGCCGCGATTACATCTGAGAAACCACGACCAGTTGAATCAACTGCAGCCTGTAACTGGCCTACTTCGTACTCATCTTTAATAAGACGTTGTTCTGAAGTAAATGTCTGGAACTCAGCTTCGCGTGCATGAACCGAGATCAACTTATCCATCAAGGCATCTTCACCGCGGATCAACAAAGTCTCTTTGCTAAAGCGCAGCAAACCTTCGATGTTATCTACATTGCGAGTTTCAATCTGATAAACAGTCGCGGCTTCTTCAAGTGTGAAATGGCGACCAACCCAGAGTTCTCCATATTTACGATCTGTGTAGAAAGCATCTGTTTCGCGAGTCGAACGTGGATGCAAGTAAAGATAAGCATCATGTCCGCCCTCAGCCTTTGGCTCTAATAGTAAAACCGAATCAGCAACGGCATCAGCGCCTTGTACGCCGCTGTAATAAGCAAATGCGCTATGCGGGCGATAGACATATTCGGTGTCATTGGAACGAGTTTTGTAATTACCTGAAGGAATCACCAAACGAATATTTGGAAAGCTTTCCGATAAAACTTGGCGACGAGTGAAGGCGTAGGTAACAACTTCGAGTGGTTGCAGACCTTCGAGATCAGAAGGGGCCCAGCCAGTTCGCATGAATTCAGTAAATTGCTCAGGCGGTGCAACATCGTATGGACGTGCATTCTTTACTTCTGGGGCTTCAACCTTCTCATTCATAAGACTTAGAGTACATAATGAACCTATGAAATTACGAGGGGTTACTGCAGCAGTTATTGGCGCACTATCAGCGGCGCTTTTCACCCCTTATTCGGCGCAAGCGGCTGAACCAACAATCACCGTAATGTCACGCAATATCTATCTGGGAGCAGATGTTGGGGTCGCCCTCGAGTTAATTCCAGATATGCCAGCAGCAGCGCAGTTTATGTGGGATCAAGTAAATAAAAATGACTTTTCAAAACGTTCGATCGCACTCGCTGCTGAAATCAAGGAATATAAGCCAGATGTAATTGGCCTGCAGGAAGCCACTATTTGGTACTGCAAGAAGAACGCCTGGAGCAAGAAAGTTGAAGTCTTTAACTTCACCGATCAGTTGCTTGAGGCGCTCGGTGGAGATTATGTCTTGGCAAGTAAAGATGGAAAGACCGCCTTCAACCCTGGATATTCCATAAATCCAATTCCATTCTTAACTATGGTGAAAGACCCAACACGTTTCCAGAAGATATTTGGCCAAGATAAAGCCGCTTGCGGTTTTCAAATTGGAGATGCTTTAGCCATCAAGAAGAGCCTGGCCGATCAGGTTATTCGGGTTGGTAATACCGAATATGAAGATAATTACAGCATCGTTCCAACGTTGATGACGATCTATCGCGGATATACCTGGGCCGATATTTATATCGGCGAATCTGCAGTTAGATTTGTTTCAACGCACCTCGAATCAATCTGGGATGAAAATAAGGTTCCCAACGCCGCTAAACAAGCTAACCAGTTAATTGCAGATCTTAAAGATACAAATATGCCACTAGTCGTAATAGGCGATTTCAACGCTGATCCGCGTGATCCGCGTCCCGCAAATGCGGCTAATCCAGGTTTGCAACCAACTGCTAGCGAAGAATGCCCAGCCGGCAACAGTAAGTGCAACGCTTATGGCTTAATGGTCGATGGCGGATTTACCGATGCCGGCCCAGATTCAAGCGAACCAACTACTTACACCTGGGGAATGAACGCACTTTTAACTGGCCCAGATCCAGATCGCTTGAAATCTGCACAAGGCATGGGAAATGAGTACGGATTTACAGATCGCTTGGATTACATCTTCACAAAAAATGGAGTTGCTGTAACCACATCGCAAATCATTGGTTATAAAGCTCCATATGCAACTGATCACGCTGGTGTATTTGCTGAATTTACGATTCTTAATACTCTTGCAGGAGAAAGTGAACCCTTGCCAGAACATAAACCATTTCCAATTTCATTCTGGCAATGGGTGGGGATCGCGTTATTAGCGTTGATAATCTGGAGAATTAAACGGCGCTTGACGCGAGCCTAATTACGCATAGGGTTAAGACACTATGGAGATGAATACGCGGGAAATTGCTGATTTAGCCCGTGAAATCCGCCTACAAATTCTGCACACAATTAAAGGTGCAGGCATGGGCCATATCGGGGGAGATTTTTCAGTAACCGATATCTTGGCAACTCTCTTTGGCGCAGTTCTTAAAGTTGATCCTAAAGAACCAAATAAAGCCGACCGCGATCGTTTAATCCTCAGTAAAGGCCATGCCGCAGTTGCGCTTTACTCAACTCTGGCACTTCGCGGCTTCTTTCCAGTTGAAGATCTAAAAACTTTTGCAAAACCTTTAAGCAACTTAAACGGACACCCAAACCGCAATAAAGTTCCGGGCGTTGAATCAAATACTGGCCCGCTAGGCCACGGTTTTCCAATAGCAGTAGGTACTGCAATTGGCGCACAGCTTGCAAAAAGCGGTTCGCGCTCCTTTGTAATTATGGGAGATGGCGAACTTCAAGAGGGAAGCAATTGGGAAGCGGCGATGTTTGCCGGCCACCGCAAACTTACAAATTTGATTGCAGTCGTGGATCGCAATGGTTTCCAGCAGGGAAGTCCAACTTCAAAGACCAACGAACTTGACCCGCTAGATAAGAAATTTGAAGCATTTGGCTGGGAAGTCTGTGTAGTTGATGGACATAACCACGAAGCACTTCTTAAAGCATTTACTGATCCACAGACCAAACCAAGAGTCATAATCGCACAGACGACTAAAGGTAAGGGCGTCGACTTTATGGAAGGTAAAGCCGAATGGCACCATAAAGTTCCATCCGATGAACAATATGAACAAGCGCTCGAGCAGGTAGGTAAGCAATGAGCGAAAAACTCGAAGAGTTCGATAACCGCATTATCTTTGCCAAGACTTTGATTGCGCTGGCAACCGAAAACCCTAAGATCGTTGTTGTCTGCAATGACTCAGTTGGTTCAAGCAACTTAGGCGAATTCCGCGATCTCTTTCCTGATCGTTTAATCGATGTCGGTATCGCAGAACAGAACATGGTCGGCGTCGCCGCAGGCCTAGCAAATGCTGGATTTACCCCATTTGTATGCGCCGCAGCCCCGTTTTTAACTGGTCGCGCCCTCGAGCAGATCAAAGCCGATGTGGTCTATACCCGCACAAATGTAAAGCTTTGTGGCATGAGCCCCGGAGTTTCATACGGAGAACTCGGACCAACTCACCATTCAATTGAAGATATTGCTTGGATGCGCGCCCTTGATTCACTTCCAATTGTTCTACCCGCCGATGAAGCGCAGACAAAAGAAGCGGTGATCTGGGCGGCAAATAAAACTGGCCCAGTATTTATGCGCATTGGTCGCTTTAAAGTTCCGTCAGTATCGCAAGGACAGAGCCCAGCATTTGTCCCGAATAAAGCGATGCGCATCATCGATGGTAACGACATCACAATTATTGCAACCGGTACTTTGGTCTCACGCGCAGTTGCCGCAGCACATCAATTAAAGAGCGGGGGAATTTCGGCTCGCGTGATTAACCTTTCAACCGTTTCACCACTTGATACCACTGAAATCCTTCTTGCAGCAAAAGAAACTAAAGCGATTATCACCGCAGAAGAATCTGTAACTCGCGGCGGAGTCGGTGGCGCAATTGCCGAGTTTGTTGTCCAGAACCATCCAGTTGCCATGAAGTTACTTGGCACAGATACCTTTGCACCAACCGGATCAGTCTCTTATCTTCTTGAGCATTATGGACTTACCGCAGATTCAATCGTTGCCTCTGCTCGAGAGCTCTTAAAGCATGGAAAATAGTTCGCCAATAATTCTGGCTATCGATCAGGGAAGTGGTTCAACCAAAGCCCTAGCCATTAATTTAAAAGGCGAAGTTCTTGCCCAAGCAGAGGTAAAGATAGATACAACTTTTCCGCAACCAGGTTGGGTCGAACAAGATCCCGAAGAAATCTGGAGCTCGGTTGTTGCAGCATCACTTCAAATAACGAAAGCCCATAAAATTTCAGCAGTTGGTTTAAGTATCCAACGCGAATCAGTTCTCTTCTGGGATCGCACAACTGGCAAAGCGTTAACCAACGTAATAACCTGGCAAGACCGTAGAGCCTCAGAATTAGCGGAAAAATCAGCGAAAAACGCTGCCCGCGTGAAGGAGATAACTGGTCTTGAACTAGATCCCATGTTCTCAGCGCTTAAAGCGCAGTGGTTGTTAGAGAACCAAAACTTCACAGGGGATATCTGTATCGGAACAATTGATTCATGGATCGCATTCAAATTAGGCGCCGGCCACATCATCGAATCAGGTAGCGCTAGCCGCACTCAGTTATTAGATATCAAAACCGGTCAGTGGAGCCAAGAACTTCTCGATCAATTTAAGGTAGATATAAAAACTTTGCCAAAGGTTTGCTCTTCGGATGAGAAACACCTTTGCACAAATATGCAAGAGCTCGGCCTAACTAACGATGTACCGCTTTCGGGCATCATGGGTGATTCGCACGCCGCGCTCTTTGCTCATAAAGGTTGGATCTCTGGAAATTTCAAAGCAACTTTCGGCACTGGTACATCGCTCATGGGCCTTACCGAGACCAATCCACAAACAATTGCCTGGTCGCTCGGCAGTGAATTAACAAGAGCTGCAGAGGCAAATATTCTCTCAACTGGCTCGACCCTGGTTTGGTTGGCACAACTTCTTGAGACAACCCCGGATGAACTAGCAAAACTTGCACCAGAATCAACACAGCAAGTTGAAATAGTTCCTGCCTTTAACGGTCTTGGTGCGCCTTGGTGGGATCGTGAAGCAACTGGAATCATCGCAGGGCTAACCCGAGGCAGCAGCCGCGCAGATCTTGCAGCAGCCGCGCTTCGATCAACTGCCGCACAAATAAACGACGTTCTAGAAGATTTTGCTAAATCTGGAATCAAAATAGATTCGCTCTATGCCGATGGCGGAGGTGCACGTAATCAATACCTAATGCAGATGCTCGCCGATCTAAGTGGCAAGAAAATTAAATCTTCACAACTACTTGAACTCTCCGCATTCGGTGCAGCGATGGTTGCCGCATTAGGTGCGGGCCTTGCCACCATTACAGATATCGAAAAGATCGAACTCAAATACGATGAGTATTCACCTCGCCTTTCTGAAGAAGACCGCGAAAAAGCCCTTAAAACATGGCGAAAAGCCTTGGCCGCATCTCGCATGAAAAGCCTTTAAAGCCCTATTCATCAACTGATTTAACTCGTAAGATTTCAACAACAACGAAGAGAGAAGGCGCGAAAATGGGAAAACTAACTTACGGAGCAGGCATCTGGGCCTTTGGCCAATTCGTTGATCGCTATGCCGGTGATGGTTACGGCCCAACGCGCACCAGCCAGCAGATGATTGAAGATGCTGCCAAAGTCCCTGGCCTTAAGCACCTAGATATAAATGTGCCATTTGATATTCCAGAGCGCACCGCAGTTGAGATCAAGAAGATGCTCGATGACAACGGACTAATCTGTCGCGCAACAACGCCGCATATCTACATGCGCGAATATGTAAAGGGCTCATTTACCAACCCAGATACCAAACTTCGCTCACAAACTAAAGATCGAGTTCGCGAAGCAATTGCTGCCGCCGAAATACTTGGCGCAACTTACGTAAAATTCTGGCCGGGCCAAGATGGTTTTGATTTCCCACTGCAAGCAAATTACTTACAGATCTGGGATTACACCATCAACGGTATCCGCGATCTAGCAAATGAAAACCCTAAGGTGCAGTTTGCAATCGAATACAAGTGCAAAGAGCCGCGCGTGCGCATGACACTTGCAACCGCAGCTAAAACCCTTCTTGCAATCAGCGAGATGAAAGTTGATAACGTCGGAATCGTGATGGACTTTGGCCATTCACTTATGGCGCAAGAGACTCCAGCTGAATCACTTCTGCTTATTCACCGCCATGGCAAGTTAGTTAGCGCTGAGCTAAACGATAACTGGCGCGGCTGGGATGACGATCTACCTGTTGCATCAGTGCATTTATTTGAAACTATTGAATATATGTTGGCGCTTCGCAGCATCAATTGGACTGATCCAGTATTACTTGATCAATTCCCGTTCCGCGAAGATCCAGTGCGCGCACTTACTCGCAGCATCGAAATCATTACCTACCTTGAAGAAGTCTGCGATCGCGTAGATATCGCAGCTCTAAATCAGGCTCAGAACTCACAAGATGCGCTGGCCGCACAGGCGGTTATCTGGGATGCCTTGATGCAAGAGAAGCGTTTCACGCGGTAGTCATCTACCTGTAAACTCACACCTGTACTTGGAGACGTCGCATAGCCCGGTCGAGTGCGCCTCACTGCTAACGAGGTAAGGGGTTAAACCCTTCAGGAGTTCAAATCTCCTCGTCTCCGCTCAATTAAGCATAAATACCCTGCCTATAAATAAAAACAGAGTGTTTTGTTTTTAAAGAATTATTTTTTCCCCCACTTTTTGCCCACGTATATTCATTCCGTTAGTCAATAACATTAGCTCGTGCCAAAGCGCTACACACCAGAAGAAGCCAAGCAACTACTTTTGGAGAGAGGCTTCTCTCCGCTAGAGCCTTACCATGGAGCAAAAGAGCGATGGAAAGCCAAGCATTTGGATTGTGGCGGAACCGTATTCATAACTCTCAATAGCATCCGAAACCCAAGAACAAAGCTTGGCAGTTGTGCAAACTGTGCCTCTAACGCCGCCACCTCTGAAGTGGATGCTGTGAAGATCATGAAGAAAGCGGGACTCAGGCCCCTAGTTAAGTTTCCGGGTTACGACAATCCTTGGAAGTCCACGCATGTTAAATGTGGAAGAACAGTAAGCCCCAGATTGCATAGCATTAAAGCTGGAGGAAACGGCTGTCGGAAATGTGGATTTAAGCAGTCTGCGATTAAGCGAACCACAAAGAACGATATTGCAATTGCAGAACTCAACTCTGCAGGATTTGAACCTTTAGAACAATTCAGAGGTGTACGGATCGGCTGGAAATCAAGATGCTTAACTTGTAAGAAGGTTTCGTCCCCACAACTTGGAAGTATTAGAGCAGGCCGTGGATGTCAGCACTGTGCAAATAATGTTCGCTTAGAGCACGATGAGGCAGTTGTACGAATGAAAAAATTTGGGGTTACTCCCCTAGTTCCATATAAAAATGCTGTGACCCCATGGAAATCTAGATGTATGACCCAGCCGGTACAAGGTGGCCTAGTAGTAATCGTGGCACTCGTCGGGATTGCCATCAACGGATCAATCGCCTATTTGTTTTTTAAAAGTCGCGGTGATCTGAATATCCGCAGTGCCTTCCTCAATATGGCGCTAGACACATTGGCCTCAGTGGGCGCTTTGCTGGCAGGACTTATCATCGTCCTAACGGGAAAAACCTTTGTCGATCCATTCATTAGTGTCATTATCGGCTGTATGTTGCTATATAGCGGCTGGAGCGTTATTAGGTCCGCTCTGCACTTACTGTTTGAGGGTGTACCGGAAGGTACCGATATTCCAGCCATTCAAAAAGCGATTTTGACAACCCCGGGTGTCAAAGGCATGGACGATTTGCACGTCTGGGCGCTATCTACTACCGGTGCTGCCCTGAGTTGCCATCTTGTGATAAAAGAATCTAGTCTGCAAGACAGCATTGCGTTAAAAGAAAAGGTTAAACAGATGCTATCGACCAAGTTCCATATCGAACACGCTACGATTGAAACTGAACTAACTGAGGGGCCCCATCACAACGAGCGGACGGACGAAGGATTATAATCGTGAGCCAACAACACGAAAAAACCAATCAGAATCGCTGGAATAAACTACTCACACTTGTTGCCGCCATTAGTTTTGTTGCTGGAATTATCTTTGCTATTTTCAAGCTCTCTGGGGCGGATCTACTATTCGGCCTATCCCTCGCCGCAGGCGGTATACCAGTAGCCATATCGGCTATGCAAAAAGTATATAGACGTAAAATTTCAATCAACTTACTGGTCACGATTGCCGCCCTCGGGGCTTTGTACCTGGGGCAGTTTGCTGAAGCCGCTGCGGTAATGTTTTTTTTCGCGCTGGCCGAAGCCTTCGAGGAATTTGGCGAGGCTCGCTCCCAGAAAGCCGTTGCCGCGCTGCTCGAAAAATCTCCAAAGATTGCCAGGATGACAGACGGGCGCGAACTAGCCGTCGAAGAAGTAAAGGTCGGCGAGACCGTTGAAGTACGGCCGGGCAACATGATACCGCTCGACGGTATTGTTACGTCCGGCGAGTCATCGGTGGACGAAGCTACCATTACCGGCGAAAGTGTGCCTAAAGAAAAGTATAAAGGCCAGATCGTTTACGCAGGTACACTTAACCAAAGCGGTTATTTAGAGGTCAAAGTTACCAAAACCGCCGCCAATAGTACATTACAAAAGATTGTTACCTTAATAGAAGAGGCTCAAAAATCTCGTCCTGAAATGCAAGAGTTCCTTGATAAATTTGCCAGTTATTACATCCCAGTGGCCCTGATATTAGCTGCCCTCGTCGCGGTCGTGCCCCCAGTGTCTTTTGGGCAGCCCTTTAGCGATTGGTTTACCAAGGCACTTATTCTGCTGGTATTGGCGTGTCCTGACGCGCTGGTCGTGTCCGCACCCGTTGCCGTCGCAGCCGCGATTGGTGGGGCGTCTAAACGAGGCGTCATCATAAAGGGTGGTCGTTTCTTGGAAGTACTGAGCAAAACCAAGGCCATCGCCTTTGACAAAACCAAAACTCTGACTGTAGGTACGCCAGTTGTAGCCGAAGTTATTGCCCTGCACGAAGCTAATGAAGCCGATGTTTTAGCCGACGCTGCCGGTATAGAAAAGTTTTCGTCGCATCCATTGGCCACCGCCATTGAAGATTATGCCAAAAATAGAGGCATCGAGCCGCACAAAATGGATAAGTTCAAAAACATCGCCGGACGCGGTGGCGTAGCCACCTGTCTGGTCTGCGACACCAAAGACCACGCCATTGGCAATCTGCAGCATATTGGTGCCAGCGCCAAGGTTTGTAAAGATGTCTTGCGTGAAGTGGAACGGATGGAATCAAAAGGTATGACATCGGTACTGGTCAGTGAAGGTAAAACCGTCATCGGAATCATTGGCATTACCGATTCGCTGCGACCCGAGTCAAAGAGCGTCATTGATGCCCTTAAAAAACTCAAAGTTACCTCCGTGATGCTGACCGGGGACAACAAGCTAGCAGCCCAGTACGTCGCCGCCCAAGTTGGCATAACGAAGGTGTATGGCGCTCTTTTGCCAGAAGAAAAAGCCAAACT
The DNA here is from genome assembly GCA_965268165.1 of Candidatus Nanopelagicaceae bacterium. Classification (GTDB taxonomy): domain Bacteria; phylum Actinomycetota; class Actinomycetes; order Nanopelagicales; family Nanopelagicaceae; genus Planktophila. Next base: position 1,416,201 of record OZ254162.1, on the reverse strand, counting down.
GATAGAAACTCTGCAGGCCAAGCATGGGCGCGTAGCTATGGTTGGTGACGGCGTCAATGACGCGCCTAGCCTGGCCCGAGCCGATGTTGGCATCGCCATGGGCGGCGGCGGATCTGATCTGGCAATCGAGACGGCCGACATCATATTGATGAATGATGCTATTGGCACGATTCCGTATATAATGGGCGTTGGCCAGCAAACCTTTCGAGTGGTGCGTCAGAACGTTTATGGATCACTGATTGTCAAAGGGGTAATCCTGATCGCGGGTGTGCTAGGAGCGGCCAGTTTAAGCGTCGCCGTCGCCGCCGATGCGGCCATGGCTGTGCTGGTGGTTCTGAACGGTTTACGGCTATTTAACTCAGGTGGTAAAGAAATTGCTACACTAATTAAGAAATCGCACCACACCTGCCCGCACGCATGAGTCTGCACTCTTTTTTTCACATCACGGCCAGAGATAATGGCGAGTAAAATTTTCGGTAGTTGAGAATGGAGTTGTGGTGATGAATATTCCTGTGTTCGGTGATGTGAAGAAGTTTGATCTCACCCTGATTAGATTCCTTAATAAGGTGAGTATGCCTGCCCTTCAAATCTCACTCGGAGTTATCTTCATCTGGTTTGGCCTCTTAAAGGTCGCCGGTGATAGTCCAGCAAATGAGCTCATCACAAAGACTGTCTATTGGTTTAACCCAGATATCTTCATCCCCATCTTGGGAATCTGGGAGGCGCTCATTGGAATCTGCCTTCTCGTTCCCTCATTTATCCGCGTGGGCCTTGCACTACTTGCCCTACAGATGCCGGGAACATTCTTGCCACTCATACTTCTTCCCGAGGTATGTTTTCAGAGCAATATCTTTGATCTCACTCTGGAAGGTCAGTACATCGTGAAGAACCTCGTACTCATAGGAGCTGCGATGGTGGTGGGCGCACGGCTCACTCCTATGATGAACGAGAGAAAAGCTCTTTAGTTATTCTTTACAAACTCTGATGCATGAGGAAAACCATTTGCCTCTAGCTTCTCAGCGATATCAGCTTTCACTGCCGCAACGACCTTATGTGTTCCGTTGCAATTCTTCTCAGGATCTGTTGTGTAACCACATTGGCAAGCGCCCATGAGATATCTCTTTTCTAGGTAGGTAGATGCAAATCTTATGCCCAGGGCAGGTGGCAGCGCTCGTTAACGCACAGCTCGCTCAAGGAGAACCGTGAGTACCTTTATCGGTAGTGAATTTCGATGCGTTGCAACCCAGTGATAGCCCAGATCACCGAGCTTTCCTGAAGCCCTCACATATCGAGAAAGGCCTCGATTGCCACGCAGTGCAAGTAATTGCGCTACCGCTTGCGCCCCGCCATAGACCTTGCCATCGATGAGTGCGATGACCTCTCTCTCACACTGTGCTCGTGTGAGGTGAAAGCCTGCAAGATCTGCGCTCTGAAAGGGGTATGCATCAATATCAAGGTTGCTACGCAACCAGTTCAGCGATGCCAGGCAGAATCTGCATTCGCCATCGAAGATGACGGTGGCGCTCTTATCTGGCATTACTTTGCAAGTGGGCCTAGAAGATAACCTGAAAGACGTTGTGTTGGTTTGCCCTCACCACGATGTTGAGCGTTGAAAGAGGCTGTGCCATCTACTCCACAGAGAGATGCAATGGCAGATGGACCTCCTGGATGTTGGTTAATCCATTGGGTGAGGTTATAGACATTGCCGCTAATGACTGACCAGCAACTAGCTGCAGAGTTATTCTCGATTAATGAAAGCCCCATCCCAACTCGAAGTATTAACATAAAGAATTTTCGCTGATCAGGATTTAGCTCAATGCTTAACTTTTCTTCAAACTTTGCTAAATAGGGAAGATGTTCGAAATACACTTTTGACTGGTTATCAATGTACTTCTTTGCCATATTTGCCAAGAATGACATTGCTTCATCTGTCGTCGTCCCCACCTGATTAATGTCAGGATTACTCATCAAATCAGGCGCAGTAAAATTAGAATAGTCATAATCGGCATTCACATATTCCAAGCCGAGAGCAAAATTCATAGCCTTCTCTAACAGCAAGTCATATTTCCCATTTTTGGCTTCTTCGGATAGCAGTTCAAAGTCCATTTGTGTCAGCGTCGGTTCACCCGGTAAGTGGTGTGGGAAATATCTTGCCGACTTCAACTTCGGCAGAGTCCGATCACCCACGTTGTAGTTCAATGATTTTGTGCCAAACAGAGCCATGATTTAAGGGTAGCAATCTGATCTCAACAATGACAGGTTTCTATTCAATCCTCTGGTTAGCCGCAAGCTGACTCTATTTTGCCCATGTTTTGCCCATGACTTAGGGCAAATTACATGTATTTAGATCAACTAACGAAGGTATAAACTTGCATAACAAGCGTAGATGAGAGATAGGGCATCCTAGGTCGCCTCACTGCTAACGAGGTAAGGGGTTAAACCCTTCAGGAGTTCAAATCTCCTCGTCTCCGCTCTCAGGGATTCTTAATCAAACTTGTGTAGTGTCCCGCGAATGAAGCGTAAAAAATCTGCCGTGATTGCTGCAACAACTGGCTTAGTTCTATTAGGCACCGCAGCACTAGCTGCCGAAAGTGCGGTCTCATCAAAGATTGAATCCCGGGTACAACAACAGCTTCCAAGCGCCTCAGGAATAAGCGCCTCCGTACCTCTAACAGATTTACTAAGTATTTTAAATTCAGATTCAATCAAAGCGGTAAAAATCGATATTGCTGACTACACGTTGAAGAGCACCGGCAGAAAATCGTCACTAGAAATTTCCGCGAAAGAAATTAGTAAATCCGCATCCATGCGAATCGGATCTTTGGACATCAAATCAACAGTCGACATTTCTCAGCTACTAGCTGAATCTGGTTTTAACGATGCGGAAATAGTTGATAATGCATTGCAAATATCAGTCGGTGCCGGTGGACTTGGTAAAGCCTTGATTGTTCCAAAATATTCAAATAACCAGATTTACTTCCAGATAAAAAGTGTTTCAATAATGGGTAGCCCAATTCCAGCCTCATCGCTTCCTGCAGACATTCAGGAGCAAATCAAGAGCCGAACTGTGAAGGACCTAAGGGTTCCAGCGGGCTTAAAGGTTAAATCTGTATCCATCGGGCTAAAAGGACTTTCGGTAAGTTTTCAAGGAACCAACATTAATTTAAGAAGCCTTGCTTTATCTCTATAGGGGGCGCCTTGCTAATTAGCGCTAATGTGTAAACGATATAAATTCACTTTCTGGAATCTTTCACTTTCTATAAATTTCACGCCGGTGGCCAATATCGATGACAAGTACTACAAGGATGCTTTTCTGGATCTCATAGATTATTCGAAAGTCTCCGACCCTTATTCTGTAGCCATTTCTCCCTGAAAGCTTCTTTGCCTTGGGAGGGATTGGGTTCTCCGAAAGCAAAGAAAGTGCGGCGTCGATCCGTCGTTTATCGCTGAGATTTAGCGTTTTCAGAAACCTGCGTGGGGTTTTTTCGATTCTTAAAGTGAACTCGCTCAAACCAAGCCAAGTTCCTTACGTGCATCTTGCCAAAGCGTTGAATCTTCACGTCTGGCTTTAGCGGCATCATAGGCGGCGATATCTTCAAGTTCTTCCATGGCATCAAGCATTTTTTCGTAAAGCGAAGGAGAGAGCAGCACTGCAGCCTCCTCACCATGGCGAGTGATAAGAATTGGCTCTTTCGCTGATTTATCCACGAGCGTGGGCAACTCACGACGAGCATCGGTTAAGGGAAATGACTTCATAAATGAAGTGTACATAAAAACCTTAAAAATGTACAGAGATACCAGTAGCCATGAATAGAATAGGCACATGCAAAATTACAAAGTAGCGATCGTCGGTGCAGGTCCAGCCGGCTACTTTGCAGCGCAAGCACTTCAAAATCTGCAGACTGATGATCTGCACTTTTCTATCGACATGATCGAACGCCTACCAACCCCATGGGGTTTGGTTCGCAGTGGTGTGGCACCCGATCATCCAAAGATCAAAACAGTGGCGAAGGTCTTTGAAAAGATCGCCACTGCCGGAAACTTCCGTTTGTTCGGCAACGTTGAACTTGGCACTGATGTTTCAATCGAGCAGTTAAACGAGATGTATGACGCGGTGGTTATCGCAACAGGTTCAGCAGTTGGCAAAAAGCTAGGTATTCCTGGAGAAGATTTACCGGGATCTATCTCGGCTGCGCATTTCGTGCCTTGGTATAACGCGCACCCAGACTTTGCAGATTTCAAAATTAATTTAAATTGCACCACTGCAGTTGTGATCGGTGCCGGAAACGTGGCCATGGATGTGGCGCGTATGTTGGCGCTTGAACCAAGTGAACTAGATCCAACAGATACCGCAGATCACGCGATTGCAGTGCTCAAAGAATCTACGATCCGCGAAGTTGTGATCAGCGCTCGTCGCGGACCAGAACATGCCGCCTTTACATCTCCTGAACTTCGCGAACTTCCGAAGTTAGAACACACCAATGTTTTGATGGCCAAGTCAGATATACAAGCCGCGATTTCACGCGCAGGCGAAGAGATTGAGAAAGATACTAAGAGCAATCTTGATGCAATGTTGCTGATCTCTGAAAAAGAGGCGACAAACCACGATCGCACAATGAAGTTTCAATTCCTTGCCACTCCTGTTGAATTCAAAGGCGCTGGCAAAGTTGAAGAAGTTGTTTTCCAAAAGACCGGCAGCGATGAGAGATTTAGTATTAAGTGCGGGTTAGTTATCACTGCTATTGGCTATGAAGCAGCGAGTATTCCTGGCGTGCCTTACGAGCGTGGAAAAGTAGTAAATAACGAGGGCCACGTAAGCGAAAACCTTTACGTAGTTGGGTGGGCAAAGCGCGGACCATCAGGTGTTATCGGTACAAATAAATCTGATGCTGCAGATGTGATGAAGTTATTGGTAGAGGGCCTAAAAACAGCGAAAAATAAGGGCGATATCGCTGACCTATTGCCCGCCAGTAAAGTTATTTCGCAGTCACATTGGGAAGCGATCAACGCTGCTGAAGTGGCAGCGGGCGAGCCTTTGGGAAAGCCTCGCCGCAAGGCAGTTACACGCGAGGAATTACTAAGTTTGGGTGGTATTTAAAAAGGTTGTAGTATTCACAGTCTGGCGTGCGTAGCTCAACGGATAGAGCATCTGACTACGGATCAGAAGGTTAGGGGTTCGAATCCCTTCGCGCGCACGAGATAAGCCTTTCGGTGCCTTTCACACCGGAAGGCTTTTCTTTTTGATTTAAGTTTTCTTTAAACTTTTTCTAATATGAGGGTTATCTTTCAGGGTGATTTATCACCTCTAACCCCAATTTATGTATCCCCTCATCACCCCATTAACTACCCTTATTAATTGCAATCACGCACTTAATAAAGAGGTGAATTATGGAGACTGCGCTGCGCTTACCAACGCGCGCGCAGATTTCCAAGTGGGTCATCTATAGCCTGATCGGCGGCCTTTTTCTCACCCTCCCACTGGCCCCACCCCTAATACCCAAGGCCGCGGCCGCGGCTTGTACCGTCACCAGCACGCCAATCGGATCTCAGACTGTCGTAGTTTTCAGCACTGTGGGCGGTTGTGAATGGCTCGTTCCTAACCAAGTTACATCAGTCCGAGTTTTAGTTGTAGGTGGCGGAAGTAGTGGAGGAGCTGGAGTTGCTGCACAGTGGTGGCCGCAAGGCGGCGGTGGCGGCGCAGTAGTAAGTGATTTGAATTTCCAAACTTCACCCGGGACAAGTATCGATGTCGTAGTTGGTGCAGGTGGTGATTCAATTACTGTGCAAGGAGCTGCATCTACTTCAGTTAACAACGGCGGTCAATCAAAGTTTTCAACACTTACTGCAAATGGTGGCGTTGCACCAGATAATACAAAAGCACCTGGCGGAACAAGCGGTAACGGAAATCTTGGCGGCGCGTCCGGCGGAACTTATATATCTGGTGGCGGCGGCGGTGCAGGAGGAGCAGCAAGCGGAACGACTGGCGGACCAGGTGTTAATTCCGATATTACTGGTGCAACAGTTATGTATGGAAGCGGTGGTGCAGGATCAAGTGGAAACACAGGCTCTGCATCTTCAGGCGGCGGAAGCAATGGCAGCCCGCCAATTGCAAATAGAGGCGGCGGCGGCTCACAACCTTCATCAAGTAGTGGTTTGGCAAGTGCTGGTGCAGCCGGCGCTGTAATTGTTCGTTACACAACGCCGATTAATTCAAATCCAACGCTTTCCTTTAGTGCAAATGGTGGATCAGGAACTGTTCCATCTAGATCGGAAACACCGGGCGTAACAATTGCTTTGCCAAACGGCTCAACCTTAAGTAAGAGAAACTCAGCATTTTCTGGTTGGAATACGTTGGCCAATGGAACAGGAACGGACTATGCCGCTGGAGACTCATTTACGGTAACTACAAACGAAACTCTTTACGCAAAATGGAGTGGGCCAGTACTTGGCACTGAGTTTGCAGCTCCCCAATGCGCTGACGGAGTTGGTACAGGCGGAAGCGCTTCCTCATCATTACCGGAGACAAAAGGTGGAAACGGTTGCGTTGTCGTCACTTATTCATCGAGTGGAACAACCGCCTTTAAAACCTTTAATTACACAGGCGAGACCCAAACCTGGACAGTACCTGCAGGCGTTACATCTGCAACTTTCAATTTGATTGGAGCCGGCGGTGGCGGCGTAACACAAGGAACTGGAACCGGAACTGGTGGCGGTGGCGGTTTTGCGCGAGGAACAGTTGCGGTTACATCCGGTTCGACCTTTTCAATCATCGTCGGCCAAGCAGGCGGCGGAGTTGCGCCAACAAATATCGGAAGTTGTTCTTACACACCAAGAACATTTGGCGGCGGCGGTAGAGGTGGCGCCTGCTTCCAACTTCGTACAGGAATGATGGCATCAGGTGGTGGTCGAAGTGCCGTAAGAGTTTCAGGTGCAACCAACGATTTGATTACAGCTGGCGGTGGCGGTGGCGGTGGCTATCAAGGAGTTGGTGGCGCAGGTGGCGGACTTACCGGTTTGTCCGGAACGGTCAACACGACAACGGGTGGTTCACAGACCGCTGGTGGCATCGGTGGATTTTCGATAAATGGTTTCCCTGGATTTAATGGAGTTAAATTCCAAGGTGGCGATTCTCGCGACGAATCTGGTGGCGGTGGTGGTGGCTACTGGGGCGGCGGTGGCGGCGGCGATAACGGCGCTGGCGGCGGCGGATCTAGTTATTGGGACAGTCTGACAGTTACTTCAGGTTCAACATCTGCCGGCTCTGCGACTACACCAGGAACATCAACCGGACTTTCCAATCTAATTACTTATGACGGAAATGGAAATACATCAGGCACCTCGCCGCCGGTTTCCGAATTTACCGTCACGGGTGGTTCGCGCTCGCTGGCGACAAATACTGGAACGCTGGTTCGAACTGGCTACACACTTAGTGGTTGGAATACACAAGCAAATGGTCGCGGTACTTCATATGCGTTGGGCGGTCAATTTTCTCCAACAGGTGACGTAACTTTATATGCGCAGTGGTCTTACACAATTACGTACAACGCTAATGGTGCGACTTCTGGAACCGCACCTGCGTCACAAACAATTATTGGTGATAGCACGACAACACTTGCAATTAATCCTGGCGTACTTGCAATCACGCGCGGTGTATTAAGAGGTTGGAATACAGAGCCAGATGGTTCGGGAACCGGTTATCCCGGAGGACAAACCAACTTTAGTTATCCTGGAAATGTCACGCTTTATGCAATGTGGGGTCCGGCGACATGTACTCCAACTGCTGGCTATGCAAACTGTGCAGTCTTTCCGATGCCGCTAAATGAAGTGACATTTAAATTGCCGGATTCGGTGCCAGTAGGAACCTTGATGCAAGCTGAAGTCTGGGGTGCTGGCGGCGGCGTCAATGAAGGTGGTGCAACCGGCGGTGGTGGCGGTGGTTATTCACGAGTTGCCATTGAAGTTCAATCTGTTGGCGAATCATTCACAATCGTTACAGGCCAGGGCGGAAGTCGTGGAGACAACGTCGGAACTTATGGTGGAGGCGGCGCTGCTTCAAGAAATACTGTTTGGGGTTCCAGCGGTGGCGGTATGTCAGGAATCTTCTCAGGCCTTGATTTAAACAACCCATTAGTTATTTCTGGCGGTGGCGGCGGTGCATCGCCCGGCGCTCTCGGTACTGCTAATGCAGGTGGCGGTGGAGCTGCAGGAAATCCAGGTAATCAACGCGGAACTGCAAGCGACTATGCGATAGCGGGTGCACCCGGCACCTTGATTGCCGGTGGAGCTGCAGCAACAAACACCAGTCCATGCGATGGTGTTAATGCAACTGCCGGAAGTAGATACCAAGGTGGACGAGGTGCTGGCGGAAACACAGCAAATGGAACTGAACCCGGCGGCGGCGGTGGTGGTGGTTACTTCGGCGGCGGTGGTGGACGTTGTCAGGTTTCAAGCGGCCCCGTACAAAACGGTGGCGGTGGCGGTGGCTCCGGTTATTTCGACGCTAGCCAAGTAACTCTTGTTGAAGTTGTTAATGGTTCAAACGCAATTGCGGGTGCCGGACCTACTGGCGGAACTTCTAGCGCGCAATACATCGCAGGCATTGGCCTCGGTGGTGGGATTAGTAACACTGGCGCTGCCGGTAACGGTCTTGTTGTCATTCAGTGGAGCTCAACGCCATTTACCGTAACCTTTGATGGAAACACCGGGACATCAACTGCTCCATCTGTTACTCAATCTGTTCCCGGCGCAAGAGTCACAATTGCAGATTCTGCGACTGCAACAAAGACCGGATTTAGATTCGTCGGTTGGAACACGCTTGCAACAGGACTTGGCACAAGCGTTGCCGTTGGTCCTGGATATCTTCCACCTTCAAACATCACTTTGTATGCAACATATGCAGCTAATAATTACGTAGTTATCTTTGATTCAAATACCGCAACTGGTATCTCAGCAACTGGTTCGATGACGCCGATGACAATCACTGCAGGAACCCCTAAAGCCCTTACAACAGTGGGCTTTACGCGTACAGGTTATGTATTTGAAGGTTGGACGACTGCAGCAAATGGAACAGGCACGGTCTACGCGAATTTAGCTCAAGTAACTTTCTTTGAAACAACCACCGTTTATGCAAAGTGGAAGGTAATTCTCACTTACAACGGAAATGGCAATGGTGGAGGCACAGTACCGAGTCAAGTAAACCTTGCTATCGGGGGCACGGTCGCCACGGTAACCTCAAATCTAACGAGAACGGGCTTTACTTTTGCGGGCTGGAACACCGCCGCCAATCGCAGCGGAACATCGTATTTAGTTGGTGAATCCATCACCGTAACGGTTCCAACAACTTTATTTGCAATGTGGAATCTCACCGTCTCTTTTAGTGGAAACGTTCCGACTTCGGGTTCTGCCCCAAGCACGATAACTAGCAATGAATTCAGTTTTGTAACTATTCCTGGCAACACAAGCAACCTTGTAAAAACCGGATTTGTTTTTGTAGGCTGGAATACCTTAAATACAGGACTCGGTACGAGCTATCTCCCCGGCGACACTTTTACTGCCACGACGACTACTCAACTTTTCGCTGAATGGGTAACTGCTTGTTCTCCAACCACTTCTTACGGAAATGGCGATCAGTTGGCCACTTTCGGAACAGTAGGTAAGTGCGCGTACACAATCCCGACGGGTGTTACAGCAATTGATTTTCTTACCGTTGGTGGTGGTGGTGGTGGCGGAAACAATGTCGGACAAGGCGGCGCTGGTGGTGGACTGGTTTATCAAACGAATGTGTCGGTGACGGCAGGCCAGATTCTCATTGTCACAACAGGTGCTGCAGGCACGACTGCGGCGGCCGGTGGCGCTTCGAGCATCACGATAGGTCGCACTGTCTACAACGCAACAGGTGGTGCCGGTGGCGGAACATTTTCCGCTGGCAGACTTTGCGCAACTTCCAGAACTGCTGGTGGAACAGGCGCTTACGCCAATGGTGCATCAGGCGGTAATGGAAGCAGTGCATCAGGAACATCAGCATGTAATGGAGATATGGGAACCACAATCTCCATCACGGGAAGTTCAGTTGTTTACGGATCGGGCGGCGGCGGCGGCGGATATTCGGCCACGGCGGGAACCGGCGGAACCAATGCAGGCAATGGTGGAAACAACATTGCCGGTGGTGCTGGAGTAGCTAACCGCGGTGGTGGCGGTGGTGGCGGCGGTGCAGGAAATGCAGCTGGTGGCGCTGGTGGTTCCGGTGTAAACATAATTGCATTTGATTTCACTTCAAGTATTCGATTCGATTCAAATACTGCGACTTCTGGATCAATTACTACAACAACTTGGACGCAGAGCACACCTGGTGAATCTCTTGTCATTCAAAATTCAGGAACCCTTGCAAAACTCGGATTCTCATTTACTGGTTGGAACACTGCCGCAAATGGGTCAGGCACGATGGTGCAACCAGGAGCAACAATTACTCCGCAAGGACCAATTACTTACTTCGCAATCTGGGTAGCAGATACTTTCACCGTAACCTTTAACGCAAACGGTGGTACAGGCTCGATGACGGCTCAGCTTTACACCGCAGGCGTTTCGCAAGCACTTACAAGCAATGCAAACCTAATCACTCGAACAGGATTTGCATTTGGCGGTTGGACAGTAAATGCCGACGGCACTGGAACCTCGTACACAAATAATCAGGCTGTAATTCTCTACGCAGGCGTGACTCTGTATGCAAAATGGAACGCAAATACCTATGCGGTTACATTCGGAAGCAATACCGCAACTGGGCCTGCAACCATGGCAAATCAAAGTTTTTCAGCAGGAACTCCATTTAATTTGAGTACAAGCGTCTGGTATAAAACGGGATATGACTTTGCAGGTTGGAGCGCCACTGCCGGTGTCCAACCAATTCTTTATACGCAAAACCAATCAGTTACTCTCTATGCCAACCTTTCAATATATGCACAGTGGACTGCACAGGTTTACACGGTGACTTATTCAAACAACGGCGGTGCAGGCGCGGCCTCAATCGCTTCACAGAATTACACCTACGGATCAGCGGCAATAACCTCGTTTCCAACGGTTGGCACCATGACGAAGACTGGCTACATATTTGGAGGCTGGGCCACAACACAAACTGGCACATCAGCCCTAACAACACTTACCCCAACCGGAAACCAAACTCTCTATGCGATCTGGACGGCGCGATCATTTAACATCTCTTTCAACGGAAACACTGCAACATCCGGAACTATGTCGAATCTCTCGATGGTTTCAGGCACTGCAAAGGCGCTAACCGCAAACGCATTCGGAAAGACTGGATTTAGATTTAACGGCTGGAACACGACCGCTAACGGATCGGGAACTAATTACAGCGATACCCAAACAGTTACCTTGTATTCAGATACTTCAACTGTTGTTCTTTTTGCAAAATGGCAAGCGCTATTGCCTGCTACCCCAACGTTAACGGCGGTAGCCGGAAACGAGACAGCAACGATCACAATCACATCTTCAGCAAGTGCAACGCTTACCGCTGGTGCGGTCACTTCTTACACGGTCACAGCAGTTGATGCATCGGGTAATCCTGTGCCTGGGCCGCTTACCTGCACCGTAACTCCACCGGCTACAAGCTGCGTGATTGAAGGGTTAACAAATACAACTCCATACAAGTTCTCAGTTGTTGCAAATAACGCCACAGGAAGCAGCGCGGCTGCGATAACTGCTACAGCGGTAACTCCGCAACCATTTAGAGTCGACTACAGCGTTGTCAATGGCGGATCGGTTTCACCAACGTTTGCTAATTACGATCTTGGAACTCCGGTAGTATTTCCGCTTCCAACAAGAACTGGATACACCTTTGCTGGCTGGTCCACTGCAGCAACTGGCGGAACTGTAATTGGTTTAAATGGTGCTAGCTATTCACCAACTGGGAATGTAACTGTCTATGCAACCTGGACCGGAATTGCATATCCAATTACCTATAACTCAAACGGTGGAATAAATACCGTCCCAACTTCTGGAAGTTATACAACTGGTGGTTCGGCTTACCCAATCGCAGCAGCACCCGGTGGAATGACGAAGAGCGGCTACAACTTTGCCGGCTGGAACACCCTTTCTACAGGGCTCGGAAGCGATTTTGCAGCGGGAGCTAATTATGAAACTTCTGCGGCACTCACTCTCTTTGCAAAGTGGAACGCCATCGCCTTCACGGTTACTTACCAAAATAGCGGATCTGGTTCAGGAACTCTTCCGACACAAACCAATAAAACTATTGGTCAAACATTTTCGATTGCAGCCGGAACTTCTCTAACCAACGCTGGCTACAGCTTCACCGGCTGGAACGATGGAACCAATAACTACACTGCAGATGAGATTTACACGATGGCTGCAAGCAACGTTGTATTAACTGCGATTTGGACGCCTCTGCAGTATTTAGTTCTCTATGACGCAAACAACGGAAGCGGGACGGTTCCAACAGAGCCAACCCATTCAAATGGACAGACCTTTAGCGTTGCATCTGGTTCTGGGCTTACTCGTAGCGGTTACTCATTTGGAGGCTGGTCGGAATCGGCAACGGTGTATTCAGCGGGAGCGACTTTCACGATGCGTGCTGCCAATATTCGATTTGTTGCTCAATGGGTTCCAGCGGTTTACACAATTATCTATATTCCTGGTGCTGGAACAGGTAGCGCATCACGAACTTCTGATTCATTCTCGCACGGTGGAACTGCGATAAGCCTGCCGAGCGTTGGCACGATGACAAATCCAGGATATGTCTTTAGTGGATGGGCCGAGACAACAACTGTTATCAACGGCAACTATTCAACTACGCGATCAGAGACACTTACTGCGCAATGGTCGCCGGGTACATATGCAATTACTTACAACACAAATGGTGCATCTGGTAGCGCAACAAATGGCGCCGCAACGTATACAACTTCATCATCAGGGCTAACCCTGCCTGACGCAACCGGAATGTCTAAGCCGGGGTATTCGCTATCAGGATGGTCGCTAACTCCAACCGGCTCAGCGATTACTGGCGCATTTAAACCAACTACCGATACAACTATTTACGCTCTATGGACGCCGGCTCAACAACCAATAACTTTTAACGCTGGAACAGTTGATGGAACAACACTTTCAGGCGCCGCCTTGCAAGTTCTATCCACCACGTCGGCGTTTGGCGCTGGTTATACGCTTCCAAATATTGATTCTCCGACGGTAACAATCTCTGGCCAGGTTTATGCATTTACAGGTTGGAAGGCAAGTAATGGAACCAATTATTCAATCGGTTCGAGTTATCAAGTAGAAGTTGGCGGAACTACCTTTACCGCCCAGTGGATTCGGCAATTCGTTGTGACTTATGTACTAAATGGTGGAACTGCCGCCGCGGGAGATCTTGCAACTGATGCGCAGTGTGTTGCACCTGGAAGTATGTGTAGTGAAAACCAAGTAATTACTACGAATTTAACTCCGTCACGATTTGGGTATAACTTCACTGGTTGGATTGATCAAGGATCTACAGCTGTTGGCGCGAATGAGACCTACACAGTAAGCGTCGGCCACTTCGTTTTATCTGCGCAATGGTCACCAGTTAGCGTCACCATTACATACGAATCAGCTGGTGGCAGTACAACTCCATCCCCTCAGAGTGGAAGTTATTTGGGATCAATCTCTTTAGCTGCTGCAATTACCAAGATTGGATACACATTTACAGGGTGGAACGACGGCAGTCTGACTTATGGCGCCGGTGCAAATTATGCGATCTCGAGCGCAAGTGGCATCACGCTCACCGCGCAATGGGTAGCTAACAACTACACCCTTTCATACGATTTAAATAGAGGCTCAAGCGCGACCTCACTTGCTACTACATCGCGTGCATACGCAAGTTCAGAATCGATTACATCTGTAATTCCAACGCGTACGGGATTTACATTCACACATTGGTTATCTGGAACCACTCAGTACGACAGTTCGTCGGTGCTCACTATGCCGGCAGAGAATTTAACCTTGACCGCGCAATGGACTGCTGCAACTTATCCAGTCACTTACAACTTAGATGGTGGTAACAGCGCACTTCCGACTCAAAGCCCTGTTGCATTTGGTTCTACCTTTAATCTCGCTGCCACCCCAACAAATCCAGATGCGACTAAGAACTTCTTAGGTTGGAGTGATGGCTCAAATGTAATTGCCGCGGGCGCTAGTTACACGATGACTGCGCAAGCGGTTACATTTACGGCGCAATGGAGCGGCGCTTTAATTGGTGTTTCTTATTCAATTGCCGGTGCAACTACTGGTGTGGCTCCTGCAACACAATTAGTTGCTCCACGCACCACCGTAACAGTCGCGCCTGTTGCCGGAATTTCTAGATCCAGATTTATCTTCGATACCTGGTCATCTGGAGTAGATACCTTTGAACCAAGTGAAACCATTACTCCGGTATCGAATATCGCACTCGCTGCGGTTTGGGTTCCTGAAATTCCAGATGCTCCTATCGACACGTTAACTGCAACGAGCGGAGCTGTGACGATTGAAGTAGGGCAAGGACCAGGCACCGGTGGTGTTCCCACAAGCTACACAGTTACTGCATCACCATCTGGCGCACAGTGCACCGTTAACTCACCTGCTACTTCTTGCACAATTGCCGGACTAACTAACGGCACCCCTTACACATTCTCAGTTGTTGCCACTAACTCGTCAGGATCATCGACTGCGACCGTTTCGGGTCCAGTTACCCCAGCAACAGTTCCAAGTGCACCAACATCACCAGTTGCTACCGTCGATGACGGCCGGGCCACTGTTTCATTCACTGCTCCAGCAAATAGCGCTGCCGGCAACGGTGGTTCGGCAATTACTTCATACACTGTCACTGCATATGACGCTTCTGGAAATGCAATTGCAAACTGCACAGCGACTGCGCCAGCAACATCTTGCGTTGTTAACGGACTAACCAACGGCACTCCTTACACATATAAAGTCGTAGCAAATAACGCGATTGGTTCATCAACTGCATCAGCAGCATCTGCTGCGGTAACCCCTGCAACAGTTCCCGGAGCACCAGCAACGGTTTCAGCATCTGCAGCATCTGCGACCACAGCGTCAGTAAACGTTGGCGCATCAACCACAAACGGCGGATCGGCGATCACTAGCTACACGATTATTGCTACTGGACCTTCTGGAGCAACAATCGTTGAAACTGTTACCGCATCTGCAATTAGCAGTGCAATTACAATTTCAGGGCTCGCAGCTGGCACGCAGTATTCAATTAAGGTGGTTGCAACTAATGCTGTGGGAAGCGGTGCAGAAACAGTTGCATCCTCAACAATCACAACACCGGCAGCACCTCCAAGTGCGCCAGGTATAACATCTGCTTCAGCTTCTGGAAGCACCTCTGCAAATATCACGATTTCTGCGCCAACATCTAACGGTGGCGCAAGCATTACTGGGTACTCGACAACCCTTACGCCAGTCGGTGGAGGTTCATCTGTAACCGAAACAAGCACTAGTACCTCGGTTGCCGTTACAGGACTAGCTCCCGGAACTACTTACTCAGTCGTCTCGGTAGCGATAAATAGCAGTGGCGCTGGCGATACTTCAACGGCCACAACCTTCACAACCCCGCTTGCTGTTGCGATTTCAACGTCGTCAGCAACCGGAACCGTGGGTAGTGCGATAACTCCAATTACCGCTTCCATAACTGCGACATCACCAATCAACACTACATATTCGGTTAGTGGCGCACTTCCTGCCGGCCTTTCAATTGATACCGCTACTGGTGTTATCTCAGGAACGCCAACGGTTGCGCTTTCGACTACGACATTTACTGTCACCGCCACAACCACGGTGAGCGGTGGTGCAACTTCGACAGGATCATCAACATTTACCTTGGGTGTCTCACCACAAGTTCCTGGCGCTCCAGTTTCGGTTACAGGTGCAACAACTTCTACAACTACGGCCCAAGCATCAATTAGCGCTGCAACATACAACGGCGGTGCAAATATTGATTCTTACACAGTCACGATTGCGCCAGTTACATCAGGTGCGGTCGGATCCACGACAATTTCTGCGTCAGCAATTGGCTCGTCGATAAATGTTTCTGGGCTAACTCCAGGTACTGCTTACATTGTTAGCGCAGTTGCGACAAACTCTGCTGGATCTGGACAATCAGTCTCGGCCGCTTCAGTAATTGTTACTCCAATAGCAGTAACGCCTTCGCAATCTTCGCTTTCTGCACCAGTCGGCACTGCAATCACTCCTATAACCATTGCAATAACCGCTTCGGGTGAATCAAATACCGCATATACGATTCAGCCAACTTTGCCAGCAGGGCTATCGCTAGATAGCGCCACGGGAACCATTTCCGGAACGCCTACAACTGCCTTTAACGCGGCTAACTTCACGATTACGGTAACGACGACACTTCCAGGTGGTTATCCAGATACAGGCACTGCAGTTATATCTATTGGGGTAACTCCAATTGCACCAAGTGCCCCTGCTGCAGCAAGCGCATCAGTTCCGACAAGTAGTACTACGACTGCAACGATTTCGATTACTGCACCAACTGCAAATGGTGGATCACCTGTTACCGGATATTCGATTACGACAACTCCAGTTCTTGCAGGTGCAGCTGTTACAGAAACATCTACAACAACAACCAAAAATATCTCTGGCTTGCAGCCCGGCACTCAGTACACATCTGCTGTTTCTGCAGTAAACGCCGCCGGAACGGGTTCTTCGGTGACAACTTCTACCTTTATTACCAATCCTGCGATATCTCCATCCGCGGCAACTACCACCGGAGCGGTTAATACGGCGATTACTCCAGTTACAACATCCTTATTTGCTGAACTTGGAAGTAGCGCTACATATGCGCTCACCGGAACTCTTCCAGCTGGTCTTACCTTTGATACAGCAACGGGAACCATCTCTGGCATACCAACCGCGATTGCCGCGTCTGATAGCTACACGATTACCGCGACTGTAGATATTGCCGGTGTAACAAAGTTTGCAACGACCACGCTTTCGCTAGGAGTTACATACTCCGCACCTACTGCGCCGGTTGCCGCATCAGGAAGTGTTGCTAGCGGAGCAACGACTACTGCCACAGTTGCAATTACCGCCCCGCTTTCCAATGGTGGCGAATCAATCGATTCTTACACGCTGCGGCTCTCGCCGGTAATTGCTGGGACATCTGTAACAGCCACATCTGCCACTACAAATGCGACCGTAAATGGATTGCAACCAGGAACGCGATACGTTGCCGAAGTAGTTGCCAATAACGCAGCAGGAGCAGGTCCATCAACAACAACTGCTTCATTTACTACAAACCCACTACTAAATATTTCTACCGCAACTACAACCGAAGCAGTTGGCGTTGCTATGACCCCTGTAACGGTAACGGTTGCGGCAGAAGCGGGAGCTACCAGCACCTTTGCAATTAGCGGTTCATTGCCATCAGGTTTGGTCTTTGACAATTCAACTGGAACTATTTCAGGAACACCAGATACCATCACGGCTGCTGCGACTTTTATAATCACTGCAACTGTATTAATTGACTCAGAGACTAAGACTGCCACAAAGAGCGTGACTATCGGAGTTACTCTGTCACCACAGGCAACTCTTGTTCTTAGTGGTGGATCTGCAACGGTTGGTACCGCGGTCACGCTCTCCACGTCAGGTGGAAGTGGAACTGGAAATATTTCATACTCGGTAATTGGTGGCACCGCGACAGGTTGTGCGGTTGATGCACAAGGCGAACTAAATGCAACAGGTGCAGGCACTTGTATCGTCACCGCTACAAAAGAGGGCGACGCTACATTTGCTAGCGCTACATCTGCTTCAGTCACTGTAACTTTCACGAGTTCTGCACCAGCACCAGCACCTGCACCAGCACCAGCACCTGCACCAGCACCTGCACCTGCACCAGCACCAGCACCTGCACCAGCACCAGCACCAACACCTAAACCGACAGAAGAACCGGTTGCCCCAGCTCCTAAACCATCTGTAGCGCCAGTTGTTCCAACGCCTGCGCCAACTCCTGCACCAAAGCCATCACCAAGTGCGCCTGTTGTAAAACCAACCCCTACTCCTAAGCCTTCTCCAAGTACACCGTCTGCGAAACCAACTCCAGCTCCAACTTCGGCAACTCCTAAACCAGTTGCAAGCAAGAAACCAGTTGATATTGCACCTAAACCTTCTGGTCCTAGCACAAAAGTTGGAATTCAGAATCTTTTACCAGGCCAAAAGATAAAGGTAACGATCGTTGATAAGGCAACACTTCCAACGGCAAAGCCAAGTTCGCCTGCGGCAGCAAATAGCAAGAAAAAAGTTTCAATTGCACCTAAGCCATCAGGCAAGGGCGCGAAAGTTGGAATTAAAAATCTAAAACCTGGACAGAAAGTTAAAGTCACAATCAAACCCGGAGGCTCAAAATGATCAAGAAATTACTACTAATGCTGGTATTTCTTACCCAACTTTCAATTTTGCCAGGTTGGTCAGCGGAAAAAGTCTTGATTGATCGGATCTCTGCGAGCGAAGCTGAAGAGTTAGATATCCAGATACCTGAAGACACTGCGCCAGGCTTCCATGAAGTGCGCATTGAAGTCTCTGATGATGCCGGCATAGTCAGCGAGAAGACGCTCTTCTTCTGTAAAAATCTCGCTGGTGAAATTAAATGGGATAACGATTGCCCCGACTTGGCAACAGTTGTTATAAATGAAAACGGATTCGCTTCTTATGATCCTGCATCTGAGCCAGGTAAGACTCAATCAACTCAGATTGCAGCCTTTGCGCTGCTAGCTGCGCTCTCTGCAGGAGGCGCTGCAGCAGCTGGGGGCAGTTCAAACTCTAAAGATTCTTCCGGTGATCGAGATGGTGAATCACGTGAAGATCTTGAAGAGTCAGAGGACTCGGAAGATCTGAGTTCAGTAAGCAGCGGAGAATTAAAATTGATTCAACGCGATCCAGGTCGTGGCGATCTTTCTGGTACTTGGGAACATCGCTTTACTGAAAAAGTTGATTCTGGCTTTGTTTCAGCGTCAGAGAATGTTGCGGGATTCTCGCCATTGCTAGCCCGAATCCTGGGAGATGGTAGTTATCTACGCGCAATCTTTGGATCTTTCTCGGTCTTATTGGCTCCTCTCGGAGCCCTGCTAGGGCTACTGGCGTTGCTAGATGTTGGAGCAGAATCACTTCCTCCTGCAACCTGGATTGTTATTGCGATTGCCGTACTTGGAACGTTAGATGCAACTGCAGGATTCATCGCAACTATTGTCTTTATTAATGGAATTGTTATGAACGGTAACATCTTTAGCCGTTCAGAATTCTTAACTGCATGCGGGCTCTCAATCATCTTCTTCGCTCCTGCACTTCTAGCCAGCGCAATTCGTCCAGTACGTCGTCTCATTAATTCAGGCGATGACCGCTGGGAGAGAATCACTGACTATGCGCTGGTTGGTTTATTGAGCTTCTGGACAATGGAGAAAGTTGTTGGCGCACTAAACGGTCTCTCCGGCCTAAGACTTCCACTAACAGAAGATGCCAGAACGATTGCTTTCTGGGTTGCTGGCGTCGTGATGTTACGAGTAATTCTGGAAGATGTTGCTACTTACAATTATCCAGTTCGTCTTGCGGTAGTTACTCCAGATATAAAATCTCCAAGCAAGTATCAACAGATTCTTTCGTTAGAGTTTAAAACCTTCACTTTCGTCATGCTGGCGATGCCATTTGTTGGTTTCAATATTCAACTTTTGGTTGGAACTATCTTCTTCCTTATTCCAGCGATTGCCGGACTTACCTTCTCGGATGATTTGCCTAAGTTCCCCGTCCTTGCCCGACTGCTTCCGAAGGGCGCCTTCAAGATTGTGGCGATGGTCTTTATCGGTTCATTCTTTGCAAATTGGGTTGAAACCCTCTTTGAAAACCCTAAAGACTTCATCGCATGGAGCTTTGCGTTGCTGGCTATTCCTGGCTTAATTCTTAAATTTGCTGGCGATATGGCTAGAAAGCCTAAAAGCGATTGGCGCACCACCGCTTTCGGAAGAGTGATCTACCGAATCCTAGGAGTGGTTGTCTATTTGGTCATCATTCAAATTGTTCGTGGAGTTGATATCACTACTTGGCTATAGCGATTTGATTTCAAATTAGATACCTTTACTCATATGAGCAAAGTATTTCTATTCGTTGAAGTAAACGTTAAGCTGGGCCAATTCGATGAGTTTGTTTCTAAACTCAAGAGCCATATCGCGGTTATCCGCACTGAGGTTGGCTGCGAATTTATTGATATCTATCGCGATACCCAGAAGCCAGATGTTGTAAATGTCTGGGAGATCTGGAGCGATCGCCCATCTTGGGATGCCCACATGGTCAACGAGAACAGCAAGGCATGGCAGGCGATCGGCCCTAACTATGTCTTCGGCGAGACCATTACCGTTATGGATGCCCTCTAGAAATTAGTTGTGACCTGTCTTAGTATTCCTGCATGACTTATCAACTAAGAGATATCAAAGGTTCAGTAGTAGTAATCACTGGTGCAACAACCGGAATCGGTGCTGCAGCTGCAAAGCAACTCGTTGAATTGGGTTGCAAGGTAGTTTTGAATGCGCGCAACGAAGCAAAGCTTCAGGAAATGGTCGCCTCCCTTGGCGCCGATAACGCCGCTTACCTAGCAGGAGATTCATCGATTCCTGATGTTGCTCGCGCTGTTGCGAAGAAGGCGCTCGATGCATTCGGAACGATTGATTGCGTAGTACCTAACGCTGGTATCGGTATGTATGGATCAGTCCTTGATTACAGCGATGATGAAGTAAATCGCATGATGCGCACTAACTACGAAGGTAGCGTGCACATTGTCCGCGCAACGCTTCCAACAATGTTGGCTAAAAAAGCTGGCGATATCATCATGGTTTCATCAGTTGCAGGCTTCCGTGGTGGTGGAGATGAATCTATCTACGCTGGAACAAAGCATGCACAGGTTGGTTTTGCAGGCGGACTCGATCGCGAACTTCGCGAAAAGGGTGTGCGCGTAGCGTTGGTATGTCCTGCCGGAACAGATACTCAGTTTGCAATTGAAGCCGGTCGTAAAGCAGGCGAACCAAAGCTTGCAACGTTCTTGCGTCCTGATGATGTTGCTTTCCAGATCGTACAAATCATGCGTCAACCACTAACGGTGCGCACACATATTTGGACGCTCTGGTCTATGCAGCAGCAGTCATAAAACTTGGTTTTACAGATCGGCTAGAGCGAAGCGATTCCCTTTTCGCAAGCGATGCTTGCGGCGATGCCGTCATCGACTGTTGCGAGGTTTGGATTTACAACGCCATCTTTAATTGAGGCTACCCAAGCGCGTAACTCGCCGATGTAGGCATCGGTAAAGCGACCGATCCAGTTATCGTGCAAGCGACCTGATTTACGCGCAGGTAGGTCAAAGTCAAAGCTGATTGTTAAATCGCCAAGGTTATTTAGCGCAAGTGAACCGTTCTGCATTAGAACTTCCACCCGCACGTCATAACCGTATGTGCTGTTTGCGCAGTTATCTACTGTCATAAGAACGCCAGATTCGGTGTGAGCCAAGATGCTGATCGCATCTTGAATATCTGGGTTAGCGTGTGAAGTCTTCTTGGCATATGCCACAGAAACCGTTGTGAACTCTTCTTCCAATAACCAGCGCGCGATATCGAATTCGTGAACAGCTGAGTTAGAGATCATGCCGGCAGTTGTTGCACCAGGAGATGAAACGTTGCGGCTTACTGCGCGGATCTGAATAACTTCGCCATACTTGCCTGATTGGATTTCCTTTTTCATCTGAACATAACCGGGATCAAAGCGACGCATAAAACCGAGCGCAACGGGAACGCCTGAAGATTTTACGATTTCAGCGATCTTCTTCGCATCTTCCAGACGTGGTGCAAGTGGCTTCTCACAGAGAGTTGGCTTCTTTGCTTTAACACAGAGTTCAAGGTGTTCTGGGTGCAGACCATCGGGAGAACAGATGATTACTGCATCAACAGTTGGATCATTTACGAGCGCATCAACTGATGAGTGCATATTGATCGTTGCACCAGATTTGGCAGAGAGTTCTTTAGCAAGTGCATCCATACGTGCGGCATCAAGATCGAAGAAGGCTGTAACAACTGCGCCATCTACTGAATCAGTTATGTAGCGCGCATGTCCTGCGCCCATGATTCCAACACCGATGATTCCAACACGAATATCAGACACGAAAGACTCCCTAGTTTAAAAAGACTATTTAATGCTAATTAGTCTACTCAAAAGCCTTTCTAACGGATAGGGACTATTCTTATGAATTATGAATTCAACTAGGGCCACCCTTGCAATAGATGTTGGGGCCTCCAAAATTTCAGGCGCACTCGTCGGTGAATCATTTGAAATCCTGCATAACGAGATTGTCCCTGCAAGAACAGCTTTGTACGGTGATGCCGATCCAGAATTGGCGATCACGAAGGCTTTAATAAAAGCGCTACTCCAGATCGCTAATGAGAAGAATCTGGAAGTTACAAAAGGCGGCGCATGCTTTGCCGAGTATGTGACTCCAGATCAGTTGTTAAACAGTAAAGATCAGATCGCTTGGTCTGTGCAGCCGAAAGAAGATTTTGCTGCACTAACCGGCTTTGCTTGGACTATCGAATCTGATGTCCGCGCCATGGCTTTAGCTGAAGCACGCGCAGCAGATGTTAGAGATTTCTTATTTGTAACTGTTAGTTCAGGGATCTCGCACGCGTTAGTAATTGGCGGAAAACCTTGGGCTGGTGCAACGGGTGAAGCAATCGGTTTTGGAATAACCCAGATTGATAATTCACAAGAGAGCCCGATCCTTGAGCAATACTCATCTGGTCTAGGAATTGCCAGGCGTTATCAAAAGGCGACCAACGCAGATGTAACGAGCACTGAAGTTGTCTTTTCCCAATACGAGAAAGATCCAATCGCAAAAGAGATTATTGGTTCCGCAGCGGCTGTTCTAGGTAAATCATTGGCAGCAATGGTTGATTTTCTAGATCCAGCAAAGATCGTTATTGGCGGTGGGCTATGGCTAGGCAGCGATCTGTACCGTGGTTTAGTTCTAGCTAGTTATGAAAAGAACGTGACCAAGCGTAGAAAAGCGCCCGAAGTTATTAACTCAGTCGCCGGAAGTAACGCTGCCGTAATTGGCGCAGCGATCGCAGCTAATTAAGAGTTAGCCGCAGCTTTGTCAGCAAGGATGTAGTAATCCTTACATTCGCGCACAACTGTAGAAGGCCAATCACTTTCATATCCGGTTGCAGCCGAGATACGTTTAAAGGCTTTATTTTTATGAGCCCCGATGAGCTCCATAATCACAATGTCAGATACATCAATCATTGTGGTTGGACCAACGCTAACTCCGTACTTTGGAACTTCACTTACATCCTTAAAATCTGGAAAAGTTCCTAAATTATCTTGCCTGGTTTCATCTGCAATTCTCACTATTCGAGTGCGTGCGCTTTTTTCAGTCCCTGGCGGATTAAATGCGACGTGGCCATCAGATCCACCGCTAGCCATAAGAAAGACGTTCACACCGACTTTGCGCAGGTAATCCTCGTAGCTTTGTGGATCTGAGGCATCGGGGAAGCGCACGTTTTCTGCAGGAATTTTTCCACCTTCAGGAGCGCCCGAATTGATAACATCAAAGATTTCTAACTTGGCAAAGCGCACACAACTAAAGTGTTTATCTTCGCCATGATTTGAATGTGAACCGTCAGCGTTCTCTTGTAGATATTCATCCATCATCGCAATAACTACATGTGAAATATCCTGCTTGGCGGCCTTGATCATGGCGGCAAGTGCGTTGTAGGTACTGCGTGGAGTGCGTCCGCCTGGGCAACCCAGAACAAATGGGCGTCCTTCAGATTTAGCGCGAACTAATTCGGTGAAGATAATTTCAGCGGCATAGTGGCCAACTGAGAAATCATCGGGCAAAACAATGGGATTTATCTGTTGCAATTTTTATTTGCCGATTTTAGCTAGCGCTGGTGCCACAACGTTATGGAGATAATCAACTGATTGCTTCATTCCGCTAATTGGTCCTTCACCTAAACCTGGCATTTCACCGGTGATTGCGACATCTTGTTCGATGACATACCAACCCTGATAACCGGCAGCTTCCAGCGCGAGAATTGTGTCGAGAATAGGAACATCGCCTTGTCCGAGAGGTGTAAACAAACCTTTCTGAACGCCTTCCATGATGCTCTGCTGACGCGCCAGAACAGGCGGAACAGATTTCATGTTTACATCTTTAAGGTGAACGTGGCCAACGCGGCTGGCGTACTTCTTGGCGAATTCAACGGTGTCTTGTCCGCCGATGGTCATGTGACCGGTATCTAGGCACCACATAACTTCAGAGTTATCGACCACCATATCAATATCTTTTTTAGTCTCAACAACAGTTTGCAGGTGTGGGTGAACCACTTGTACAAGGCCGTGATCTTTACAGATCTGATCTACCTCAGCGAGCATCTTAAAGAATTGCGTAACTTCATCTTTGCTTAACTCTTCAGGGTTAGCCCAGTCCCAAGTTTGAACAGGGCAAGAGACAAAGTGAGTTGCGCCTATCTCTTGAAACTTCTTGCTGGTGGTCAGAGCCATTTCAATTGTTGCTTTTTCTTGTGACTTGTCATGAAGCACAACAGGTGTGAATCCACCGATCATCGACATATTAAATTCTGCCAACTGATCCTTAAGTTCTGCAGAGTCATCAGAGAAGAAACCTGGTGCACCGAGTTCGGTTGCAGGTAGCCCAAGACTGGTCATCTCTGAGAGCACGCGCTTAGTCGGCAACATTGCGCCCCAACCCGGTACTTCACAGATTCCCCATGAAATAGGTGCGGATGCGATGCGTTGTAAGAATGGAGTAGCCATTGGCTGATCATAACTTGCAAGGTAAGGTCTGAACATGACCATGGATATCGGCGGATCTTTTCGACATGAATTAACTGGAAGCTTTTCACAAGGTTCGGACTCCAACCCAACTGTTGCCATGGTGGAGGCCTCTTACAAGGCCAATAACCTGCACTATCGCTACGTTAACTGTGAGGTTAACCCAGACCAATTGGAAGCGGCTGTAAAAGGCGCCAGAGCGATGAATTGGAAGGGATTTAACTGCTCTATCCCTCACAAGGTCGAAGTTATTAAGTACCTAGATGGCTTAGGGGAGTCAGCTGCTCTAATCGGCGCCGTTAACTGTGCGGTCAATCGCGACGGCAAGTTAATCGGTGAAAATACCGATGGCAAAGGATTTTTGAAATCATTTCTGGAAATTACACCGGCAACAGGTAAAACAATTGTTCTGCTCGGTGCAGGTGGTGCTGCGCGTGCAATTGCGGTTGAACTCGCGCTCGCTGGTGCGACTAAGTTCTATGTTGTAAACCGTTCACGCACTCGCGGTGAAGAGCTAACAGCGCTGCTCAACGATAAAACTTCTGCCAGCGCCGAATTTGTGGAGTGGAATAAGACTTATTCAATCCCGGCAGATGCCGAAGTTGTAATTAACTCAACCTCAATGGGCATGGTTAATACCGAAGGCAAGCAGGATATTGATTTCGAATCTATTCGCCCAGGAATATTGGCTGCCGATGTAATTGTTAATCCACCACAAACTTACTTCTTAGATGAAGCCGGTAAGCGCGGGGCGACGACCTTGCAAGGTTTAGGAATGGTTGTAAACCAAGCAGTTATCGGAGTTAAATACTGGACTGGCGTAGATGTTGATGCCAAGGATTTAAATGACGAGCTACTGCGCGTATTGGGTCTTGCTTAAACTTTAGCTAGATCTGATTGCTCAACAACTCGCAACGCCTGTGCGGCGATTGTCAGCGCTGGGTTCATTGCTGCAGATGATGGGAAGAATCCACCATCGATTAAGTAAAGATTGTGGTGATCGTGGCTGCGGCAATAGCCATCGACAACGCTGGTGCGCGGATCGTTGCCGGCAACGGTTGTTCCGCATTGATGTGAGTTCATCGAAATATCAAAAGGTTGTCTAAAGATTGCTTGGTAGCCAGTTTTGCGAAGTACGTTCTTAGCCCGGCGCAGAAGTTCAAAGTGGGTCTTCATTCCGACTGATTTGCGAGCAATCTTGATTGCGCCATTTTTATCAATAGTTACGCGGTTATCTGGGTGCGGTAGGTCCTCAGACATGACTACGAATTCCACGCTGTGATCGGATACTAAATTAAGAATTGGCAGTGGCACATGCTTAGCAAAAGATTTCATCATGATGCCTTGCACCTTGCCGATTAATTGCACAGCGCCAAGCGGGTAACCCTTACCACCATCTAGATACCAATCGGTGAAAGAAAGTGTCTTCTGGAAAGTGACATCGTTCTTGCGACGCATATCCACGGCCGCGATATGGCTGTTGTTATGCATCATAAAGTTACGTCCAACTTGATCAGATGAGTTAGCAACGCCAGAACGAAGCAGCAGTGCTGCGGTGTTAACAGAGCCCGCTGCGATTACAAAGTTTTTGCCGTAAATCTCGAGCGCCTCATCGCCCCTTGTTGCTTCAAGATGGCTGACTGACTTTCCATCAGCGTTAAGCACAATGCGGTTAACTTGGACAGAAGTCATGAGAGTTACATGACCAGTTGCAATCGCCGGGTTAAGTGCATTTACCTCAGCATCGCTCTTGGCATCCAACTTACAAACAAAGCCATCGCAGGTTTTGCAGCGAATACATTTTCCACCAGGTCCAAGATCAACACCCATTGAATTTGAATGTGGGTGTACGCCTGCCTTGGTTAAACGTTTGCCAAGTTCTTCAACGTATGGCTCATGTTTCATTGCAGGGTATGGAAATGGAGTCGTGCGGTTGTTGCCATAAATATTCTGCGCATCACCATGGACGCGGTATAGCTCTTCGGCTTTGTAGTAGAAAGGCTCGAGGTCATCGTAGGTAAATGGCCAGGCGGGCGAAATACCTTCTTGATGTTTGATTACGCCAAAGTCGTAACGGCTAAAGCGCGGCAAGGATGCGCCGTAAACCTTGCTATTTCCACCAACGAAGTAATGAACGCCGGGAACAAATTCGTTTCCCTTTTCATCAACCCATTTTTCATTTGGCTTGTAACGAGTCTTCATAAAGATTTCAGATGGTGACCAGTTTTCAGGCTCACGTGGCATTCGTTCGCCGCGCTCTAAAACCAGCGTTTTAACACCCTTTTGCGCCAAAGCAAAGGCAGTTGTGGCGCCACCTATCCCAGAACCAACAATGACCACATCCGATTCAATACGAACCGGAGTGGCCATTGTTTTAATCTCTTTTAGCTAGTTGCTTGTGATTAACGAATTGATGAAAGCGCTTGGTCTTTCTTATCAACTGTCATCGCACCAGTCATGATCGCAACAACATCGTTCATGGTGTGGGTCTTTGGAGTAACAACTGCGGCGCGCTTTCCGAGGCGTTGAACCTGGATGCGATCTGCAACTTCAAATACCTGAGGCATGTTGTGTGAAATCAAGATAACTGGCATACCGCGTTCGCGTAGGGACTCAATGAGTTTAAGAACCTGACGTGATTCACGAACACCTAGCGCCGCAGTTGGCTCATCTAGGATGATCAACTTCTGACCGAAGGCAGCGGCGCGAGCAACTGCAACAGCTTGACGCTGACCACCTGAAAGAGTTTCAACGGCTTGTGAAATATTCTGAATTGTTCCGATACCAAGAGCAGAGATATGTTCTTTCGCTGCCTTGCGCATTCCAGAGCTATCGATCATACGAAGAACAGATCCCAACGGACCTGCCTTGCGCATTTCGCGGCCAAGGAAGAGGTTGGATGCGATATCGAGAGCTGGTGCAACAGCAAGTGTCTGATACACAGTTTCGATTCCGGCATGGCGCCCATCTTGTGGTCGCTTAAATGACATTTCTTGACCTTCGAGAATTATCTGACCGGTATCAGGTACTTCAGCACCAGATAAACACTTAATCAAGGTTGATTTACCAGCGCCGTTATCGCCGACTACTGCGAGAACTTCACCAGGAAATAGTTCTAGATCGGCGCCATCAAGTGCGATAACTCGACCATAGGCCTTGGTAACTCCAACTGCTTGAAGAATTGGTGACTTACTCATTTGCGTGCCTTTCTGATCCATTGGTCGACAGAGACAGCGAAGATAATCAGGATTCCGATCGCCATGAGCTGGAAGTACAGATCCACGCCAGCAAGTGTCAGACCGTTACGGAAAACACCCACGATGATCGCTCCGATAAGGGATCCGAAGATTGTGCCGCGGCCACCGAATAGTGAAGTACCGCCGATAACCACCGCAGTGATCGCATCGAGGTTTAGATCTCCACCGGTGTTCGGGCTAGCAACAGTTACGCGGCCGATAACAATCCAGGCGGCAAGTGCAAAAGTGACTCCAGCGACTACATAAACGCTCATGAGAACGCGGTTAACTGAGATACCAGCCAAGCGAGCTGCATCAATGTCATCACCAACTGCGTATACGTGACGTCCCCATGATGTGTAACGAAGAGCAAAAGCTAAGACGATATACATAGCGATCATGAAGAGAACACCAGTTGTAACTCGGAAAGGTCCGAGGTTTACATAATGTCCAAGAGTTAATAGGAATGGTGGCATCTCATTTGCAGGAACGGTTCCCTTTGTGAAGGTAAGTGTTAGCGCAAGGAAGATGTTGAATGTTCCCAAGGTAACGATAAATGGTGGCAACTTAACCTTGGTAACTAGGAAGCCGTTAATTGCTCCGGCAAATGCACCTACGAGTAGACCGGCTGGGAATGCGATCCAGATTGAAAGGCCATCGCCTTCAACTGCAGGAGTTCCTTGTACAAGTTTAGCCATCGCCATCGAAGAGAAGATCGCGATCGCACCACATGAAAGGTCGATACCCGCGGTAAGAATAATTAAAGTCTGACCAGTTGCAACAGCGCCAACTATCGCTACTTGCTGCAAGATGAGTGAGAAGTTAGACGGTGTTAAGAAGTTTTCATTGAAAAAACTAAAGGTAATTGATGCTACAACAAGCACCATTGTGGAGCTAAGCCACGGATACTTATGGAGCACCGCCTGCATTTTCTGACTAAACGTTGCACGGTCCTGGAATTCTGCCGATGCATCGTAGTTTGTCGTCTCTTGACTCACTTTTGGTCCTTTCGAAACTTTATTTGAACTCTAACTTACTTTGCTGAAACTTATTCAAATCTATTTCTTTATATATTCACTTTCAAGATTGTGTTAAAGAGGGCGACTGCCGAAGCAGCCGCCCTCTTTAAACACTCTTCTTTAGTTATTCACTAAAGAGCTGGGATTAACCCCAAGCGTTTGCTAGACCGTATTCAGTTGTCTCTGATGGGACACCCTCTTGTGGGTCATCAGTAATCAACTTAACGCCGGTGTTGAAGAAGTCAAGGCCTTCTGAAGTAGTTGGCTTTGTACCGTTCTTCACGATGTCGTAGATAGCTTGGACGCCAAGGTCAGCCATCAACAATGGGTACTGCTGTGAAGTTGCGTTGATGCAACCTGACTTAACAGCGTTGATACCAGCGCCGCCACCGTCAACAGAAACCATTACATCGAGCTTGATACCAGCAGCAGCTGCTGCAGCACATGCACCGATTGCTGTTGGCTCGTTGATTGTGTAAACAACGTTGATCTTCTTGTTCTTAGCAAGAAGTTGTTCCATACCTGTACGGCCGCCGTCTTCGTTAGCACCTGTTGCTACGTTTCCAACGATCTCATAGTCGCCGCCTGAGTACTTGCCAGTCTTGGCTTCGTCACCCATCTTGTTTGGATCCTTAACATCAATTCCCATACCTGCAAGGAATCCGTTATCGCGCATGTAGTCAACAGACACAATGCGGTCATCGAAGATGTCTAGAAGGGCGATTGTTGCCTTCTTGCCCTTGAGCTTTGCAGCTGTCCACTGACCGATTAGAAGACCAGCTTCGCGGTTATCTGTTGCGAAAGTGATATCTACGATGTCAGCAGGATCTGGTGCTGTGTCAAGAGCAATTACGTAAAGGCCAGCTTCGCGTGCCTTTGTGATTGCTGCGTTAACTTCTGTTGATACTGGAACAACCAAAATACCAGCGTGCTTTGCAGAGATTGCGTTTTCAATCGCTGTGATCTGTCCTGCGTAATCTGACTCATCTACACCAGATGTAACAGTTAGTTCTACACCGAGAGCTTCTGCCTTCTCAGTTGCACCCTTGATCATCGCAACGAAGAATGGGTTTGACTGATCTTTTGTAATTAGTGAGACCTTTACAGTGTCTCCGCTTCCGCTGTCGCTATTTGAACATGCAGAAAGCACAAGCATTGACGCTGCGGCTACAGCAACAACTGCTGCAGTGCGGCGTGAGAAAAGCTTTGCCATATGTATTTCCTCCTATAGGTGGGGTCAAGCGATACCGATAGTACATAGCCGCCCACCGCATTAAAAGGGTTTTTGGGCGAAAATTCGATCGTTACCGAACCGTTACGAGCGGCAGAAAAGGGCGTTATAAAGCCGGATTAGCCACGCAGGAGAAGGATCTCAAAGGGGGTGATCGATAGCGGAATATCGCCGAGAAGTGGATTTATCTCAGCATATGACCACCAATCCATGATCTGGCTCGCCTTTTCGCATTCATCGGCGTGCAGGCTCTGAATCGATTTATACCCGGCCAAAACCTTGGGGGTAATTTCAACAACCCATGGACGCTGTGAAGCCACAACCATCTTTCGTGATTCGCGATCTTCGAAAGCCACCCACGAACTATCTAGTGAAGTTGCAATTGTAATTTCATGTGCGTGATGTGCACCTAGCGCTGAGAGTGCGTGGAAAGTTGGTGAGAACTTAATTGCCGAACCTTCATTGTAAATAAGGCCGTGTTCACCAAATAGTTCGTGCCATGTTCCCGAATATGCACCTGCGCTCGCAAGTGCAAATACAGAACCTAAAGTCCAAGCGGCGGCAGATAACTCTTTGATCTGTTCTGCCATCCCGGGCTGGGCAAAGTTAATTCGGTTTTCACGGAGATGTCCGGTCTCAGGATTTCCGCGAGTAGAAAAGGTAATTGGAGATACAGATACTTGAGGTGCAACAAACTTCTTGGCAAACTCAATCGACTCTTTCTGGGTGTAGAGAGTTTTAAAGATTGTTTCCGGATCAGATGAATGAACTGTCGGAACCATTGAATACGAGACTGCATCGCCAAATTCAAACTTCTCGCGATGTAGATCAACTAGGTAAGCATCGCTACCAGGAATGTAAGAATTTAAAGTCTTGTTCTTTGGCAGATCGGATTCTTGAACAATTTGACGACCTTGGCGATGAATCAACAAACGGGAACCTGCTGGAACGCGGGCGCTTAAGTGTTCAACTTCTCTAGCTAGTTCGCCACCTTCATTTGATGACAACAGCGCTGCTTCGAGAGTGAGTCCACTCTTGCTTACGGTGGCAATCTTTTGGGCGGTTAGCCACTCTTCATTGATGCGGATGTGGTCGATATCGAGAATAAATAGCGCCTTTTCGAGGTCATCGCTCGGCAGTAAAGGCTCGCCATTGAATTGAACTCCAATGCGTGGCAGAGCAGCAATCTCTTTGGCGATGATCTTTGATCCATCAGGGATCGAAGTTGCAGGCGGCGTGACTTCAAATTCGACTCGTTGTTCCCACTGCGCTCCTTTTTCAATTACAAAAGGACGGGGTTCGGCTAACGAACCGCTATAAATTTTGTAGGTGTTATCGGTCCAGTTGCGTTGATCTTCCGCTTCTAAAACCTTGCCAGTTGATAGGACTTTTAAAGATCTCTTATCCGGGGCAACGAAGTGCATATCGTTGCTGGCTGGAAATAACCCTTGTGTTACGCCATCGATAACCCGTTGCGGTGATATCTCTTTAAGCAATGAATAGGTATCTCCGCTGGCGCTAACCGTCGAACCCATCCAGTCGCCAGTGTGTAAACAGAAACAAACTCCCCAGCGTTGGATTTCAAATTTGCCTAAACCGGTTAGCTGGTAATCAATTGAAAATTTCCCAGTAGGTTGCAGAGTTAAGACTGTCTTCCCCTGCATCGATCCTGCAAATAAATCAGTAATTGTTATAAGACAATTTTCTCCTGATATCTCAACCACTTCACTGTGTTCATCGGGATCAAGAGTTGACCAATCCCAAGGACGAATTGCGGTGTAGAGCAGATCAATTATTTGCGCGCCTTGATAAGTAACGTTTCTGATGGCAGCGCGTGCGATATCAACTGTAAATCCAGCGTGCTCAACCCGTTGGGTATCCGGCCAGAAATTCTTACTCATCGCGCAGTCATTCCGCCATCGACTGCGTACATTGCACCTGTTGCAAAGGAAGATTGATCAGAGACCAACCAATTGACTAAACCAACCAAATCACTTGGCTTACCCATTCGTCCAAGTGGTGTCCGGCGAATTAGATCAGGGCCTTTCTCTGGGTCATCCCAAATCTTTTGAATCAAAGGGGTCGACATAGTTCCGGGAACAACCACATTGGAACGAACACCTTGCTCTTTATAATCAACGGCGATGATGCGCGAAAGCCCCATCATTCCGGCTTTAGATGCGCCATATGCTGTGTAGCCCGCGCCTTCCATCGTCATACCTGTTGGAGAACCGATCAAAATAACTGAACCTCTGCCAGATTGAATCAACCCAGGCATTGCGTGCTTAACCGATAAAAAAGCACCAGTCATATTGATATCAATAGTTTTCTGCCAAGTATCTAGTGAAACATCTGCAATCTTGGAATCTGCACCCACCAACTGGACACCTGCACAAACAATTAGCGCATCAATTGTTTTGATAGAAGAGAGAGATGCCTTTACAGAATTTTCATCAATTAAATCAGTCTTATAAAACTTTGCATCCGAAGTTGCTGGGCTTTGCAGATCAAGGTTATGAACGTTTGCGCCAGATTGGATAAGGCCAGTAATTAAAGCTGAACCGATGCCGCCGCTTCCGCCGGTTACGACAACGTTATAGCCCGTTAACTCCATAGTTAAGATCCTATCGATTTCCGTAAATTAGTAACGCTGATCTCTGCCCATTCGTTCTCTAAAGCAACGGTTGCTTCATAACTATCTTGGCGTGGAGTCCAAAGTTCGATAACTGCGGTGATCTCGCGCTTTGGTCCGCCTACCGCGGTGATGACCTCAGCAACATCTAACCGGCCTTCAC
The DNA here is from genome assembly GCA_965268165.1 of Candidatus Nanopelagicaceae bacterium. Taxonomy (GTDB): domain Bacteria; phylum Actinomycetota; class Actinomycetes; order Nanopelagicales; family Nanopelagicaceae; genus Planktophila. The sequence goes on along the minus strand of OZ254162.1, from coordinate 1,383,020 downwards.
CGAGCGCTGTTCCTCGAACGGTAAATCCCATCTGCCCGTTGGTGCGAACAATTTCGAAATCTTTCATGTGCACGTTAATCGCTCTTGGAGCTAGTGCAGGAATAACGGTATTGGGCGCTTCAACTGCGCCAAGTGAGTTAACGGTATCTAAACAAATTCCAACCCAATCAGAACCGACTTGGTCGATAATCTCGTTAAACTCGGCGCAGGTTAAACGATCGTGATTTTCGATCGCTAGCTTGATCTGCGCTTGCTTAAATTTAATTTCGAAAGGTTTAAGTAGTTGAACTATTTCGGGGATTGCGGGTTCGTGGCCTTTGCTATCAATGACAACTCGCAGAATCGGCGAACCAAGTAATTGAGCGATGCGGAGAAAATTCTCTAGGTTCTCGCTCTTAATTCCGCGAGTTCCAACTTCTATCGCTATTCCATAACTATCGGCTTGCGCCTTTAATTTAAGAAGTTCGGCTTCTGCAAGATCGCCAATCGGCAAGTTATCGGCGATCTGCAGCACATCAGCTTTTAAATCGTTGGCGCGCTCCAATAGTTCAAAGGCGCTCATCGCAACTGGATGTTCTGGCTCAATCCCGCCGATCGCCCAAGGAAAGGTGAAACTGGATACTCCGAGCTTCATTTAATTATTTATCTCCGCCAGTTATCTGCTTAACGCTAGCGAGAACATTCTCGGGCTTAAATATGGCATCCCAATCATCGCGGAAGAGTGAACCTTGAGCGTTCTTGAGCGCCATAAGCGCGCCATCAGATAACTTCCAATTTAACTCTTCAAATAACAACGCGATGCTGATCTGCAGATGGCCCATGCAGAAATCTTTGGCAGCAGCTTCGGGAACTCCAAGATCAATAACCTTCTGCAAACCTTGAGTAATTACTTCGACGCAACCGTTAATTAGAGTTTCACTAAGCGCCGGCTCAAGAAGTGCCATCTGCTGAACGGTAATACGGTGGCTTGCGCTAATTGGCGCAAACATTTCAGTCGCAATCGTTTCAACTAGATCTGCTTCTTCTTCAGTTCCCCAGGCAATTGCAAACACCAAGGCTTGCGTGGCAAGTCCGCCACCCCAGTAATCACGACGCGCTGCAGGGTCTGTCTCACCAAGCAAACTAAATACCGGTGGATGCGTTGGATGGCATACGAAGCAACTGATATCTGCGCGGTGCTTAACGCGATCTGCGGCAATTGCTGCAGGGTCAAGGAAAAGAATCTTTGTACCAGGATCTAACTTTGGAACAACTTCATCAGAAATTTGGCGCACTAACGCATCGGGAGTTGTAAAGATAACTACATCAGTTCCTTTAAGCGCATCATCTAATTCCATAACTGTATTTCCGGCTTCGCGGATTCGCGCTTGCCCAGCCTCAGATTTTTCTACGAAGCGAAGCTCGTACTTCTTTGTATCAAGAAGTGGCTGGGTAACACGATTACCCATTTTGCCGCCGGCGCCTAAAATCGTAATGACAGTCATGAAAACTCCTCGTATATTTTTTCTGTATTTTATTAATTAACTTTTTCAACTCTAGCAGTAGCCGTAACCCCTGCGGTAGGCTCTGCGAGTGCCAGATTTAACTAGCGAATTAAGTAATAAATATGTAATCGGCGTTGATTACGGAACGCTCTCGGGACGCGCGTTATTAGTCCGCGTTTCTGATGGCGAAGAGATTGCAACAGCGGTTTATGAGTACCCACACGCTGTAATAGAGGATAAACTCCCAACAACAGCTGCAAAGTTGCCACCTGATTGGGCGCTACAAGTTCCATCTGATTATGTTGATGTTTTAAAAGTTACCGTTCCTGCAGTTCTTAAGGAATCTGGAATCGATCCTAAATTCGTCATTGGAATAACAACAGATTTCACTGCATGCACGGTGCTTCCAGTTAAGAGTGATGGAACCCCGCTCTGCGAACTTCCAGAATTTTCTAAGAATCCACACGCCTTCGTTAAATTGTGGAAACACCATTCTGCTCAGCCACATGCCGATCGCATAAATGAACTCGCGCATGCGCGCAAAGAGCCTTGGATCTCTCGCTACGGCGGCAAGATTTCTTCCGAATGGGAATTTGCCAAAGCGCTACAAGTTTTGGAGGAAGCGCCTGAAATTTATCAAGCGATGGATAAATGGGTAGAAGCAGCCGATTGGATCATCTGGCAACTCTGCGGCAAGTATGTGCGCAATATCTGCACCGCAGGATATAAAGGTATTTATCAAGATGGAAAGTATCCAACAAAAGAATATCTAGCGGCGCTGAATCCAAAGTTTGAAAACTTTATCGCGGAAAAATTAGAGCATGAACTCGGCGCTCTAGGTGCATGCGCTGGAACGCTAACCGCTGAAGCTTCAAAGTGGACTGGTCTTCCTGAAGGAATTGCAGTTGCAGTTGGCAACGTAGATGCACACGTAACTTCTGCCGCGGCAAATGCCGTTAATCCAGGACAGATGGTTGCGATCATGGGAACTTCAACCTGCCATGTAATGGTCTCTGAAAAATTCGCAGAAGTTCCGGGCATGTGCGGCGTAGTCGATGGCGGAATTATTGATGGTGCACTTGGTTACGAAGCGGGCCAATCAGGTGTGGGAGATATCTTCGGATGGTTTGCTAATAACTATGCACCGGCTGAATACACCGCAGCTGCAGCCGCAAAAGGCGTTGATATACATACCTATCTATCTCAACTAGCAAGCGCGCAACCAGTTGGCGCACACGGGCTAGTTGCCTTGGATTGGCAGAGTGGCAACCGCTCAACTCTGGTTGATCACCAACTATCTGGATTGATTATGGGTTTAACTCTTTCCACCAAGCCAGAAGAGATCTATCGCGCAATCGTTGAATCAACGGCATATGGTGCGCGCAAAATTGTGCAGACCTTTAATGAATCCGGCGTGCCAGTTAAAGAATTTATCGCCGCTGGCGGGCTCATTAAAAATAGTTTCGTTATGCAGATCTATGCTGATGTTTTAAATATGCCAATAACGATTATTAAATCTGCCCAAGGTCCAGCGCTTGGTTCGGCAATTCACGCAGCTGTTGCCGCAGGTGCATATAAAGATGTACAAACTGCCGCTGCTGCGATGGGCGGAGTAGCCGATGAGCGTTATCAGCCAAATCCTGCAAACGCCAAGGTCTATAACGATCTTTACAAGCACTACAACGATCTTTATGAAAGCTTCGGCCACAACGGCGCGATGCATTCACTTCGTGCGATCCGAGATCGTGCGCTCACATCTACGGAAGGAAAGTAATGAGTTCCAAGAAAGAGTTGCGTGTAAAAGTCTGCAAATTAAATATTGATCTACAACGTTACGGATTAGTTGCCTGGACCGCCGGCAACGTCTCAGAGCGCATGTCAGATGGCAAACGCTTCATGATTAAACCAAGTGGAGTTAGTTACGAAGATTTGAAACCCTCACAAATGATTATTTGTGATCTTGATGGAAATGTTTTAGAGGGTGAATTATCTCCATCGAGCGATACCCACACCCATGCATATATCTATCGCCATATGAAAGATGTAGGCGGAGTTGTGCACACTCACTCGAATTACGCTGCTGCATGGAGCGCGGTACACAGCGCAATTCCATGCGCCCTAACTGCAATGGCTGACGAATTTGGTGGCGAAATCCCTCTCGGTCCATTTGCACTCATCGGTAACGATGCAATTGGCAAAGGTGTTGTTGAAACCCTTACGGGACACCGTTCTTCAGCAGTAATAATGAAGAACCATGGCGTCTTTTCAATCGGTAAAGATGCAACAGCAGCTGTTAAATCTGCAGTGATGTGTGAAGATGTAGCAAAGACAACTTGGATTGCGAAATCACTAGGTACCTTGCAGTTAATTGATCAAGAGAGCGTCGATAAGTTGTTTGACCGCTATCAAAATATCTATGGCCAACGCGGGAAATAAGCCTAGCCAAATAAGAATTTCAGTTGTAGCAAGGGTTGTGGGAGAATTTTCCAATGGCCAACGATGAGCGCTTAACGCTATCCGTCGACTGCGGTGGACTCTTTCTAAAGAGTTGCGTACTCGATGAGTCAGGCACAATGCACTCAAAGCCAAGTCGAATTGAAACTCCTTACCCGCTTTCACCAGATCGCTTTATCGAAACCATTAAGGGAATCGCCGATTCACTTCCATCGGCATACCGTGCAACCGTTGGTATGCCCGGAATGATCCGTCATGGCGTTGTTATCTCGACACCGCATTACATGACTAAATCTGGTCCACGCACAAAGATCGATCCAGAACTCCAAGAACAGTGGAGCGGATTTGATATGCAAAACGCACTAACTAAAAAGTTAGAGATGCCAACTCGCGTTTTAAATGATGCTGAAGTTCATGGCGCCGGAATTATCTCGGGCTCTGGTTATGAAGTTGTGATCACGCTCGGAACTGGACTTGGCTTTGCAATCTTCTACGGTGGATCACTCTCACCACACATTGAGTTTTCACATGCCCCAGTTCGTCGCGCAACTACTTATGACACATGGATCGGCGAACACGAGCGTCGTCGCCTCGGAAATGCATTCTGGTCACGCCGTATTCGCGCCATGGTTGATGAACTTCGCCCAGTATTTATGTGGGATCGCCTTTATATCGGCGGCGGAAATGCGCGCTGTATTCGCCAAGCAGATCTAGATCGTATGGGCGATGAAGTTGTTATCGTTCCAAATGCGGCAGGAGTAGCCGGCGGTGTTCGCGCCTGGACTCTTGAGCAATATAAGTAGCTAACTTCTTAACTTAAGTATTCCTGCAGCGATTCCCGCGAACTGCGCGGCACCTGTTGCACCAGCTTCTGTGGCATCAGAGACTTTATAACTTCCAAATTGTTTCTTCTTCGCACTTGCAATCATTGGATTTTTTACCCAACCACCGGCGATAACTACCTCTGTCGCAGGTCCGGTGAACTTTTCAATCAGCGAGACCATCTTCGCTGACTCATCAACGAGATGTTCAGCAGTTGCTCGAAAGAGCGCGGCAGGTGAGACGGCATCATCAAGGTTTGTGACAGAGAGACCGTGATAATCATTGTTAACCCGTAGCGCACTAGCTTTTGGATCTATCTTTAACGCCGCTTCACCAAGTGCAATCTTCTCGTCGCGCGTTGAAACGCCAACCAGCGAACAAACTCTCTCTAGCGTTAGGCCAGTTGGTAGCGCACCAAGCAAAGTGAAGTGATCTGCAATTACCGAAGCGCTTAATCCAACATTGGCAGCCGCTAATTCAGCAATAGCATCTCGGGATAACGGCTTCTTAAATGTGCGTAGTAAAGCCTCAGCGGTTCCCATCGAATCAAAGAGCGATCCTTCATTTATCGCACCGCAGTAATACGCGGCAGTGAAATGATCATGTCCAGCGATAGTAATGACTGCACCACGCAAAACTTCTGGGGCATCGTTATTAACAATTCCAATTGGTTCGCCTGCCACAACTAAACGAGCTAAGAAATCTTCTCCGCCGCCAACTAACGCCATTGCCTCACGCCAAGGCGCACGCGCTTCGACATCGTAGAAACCAGTTCTGCTTACTAGTGAAAGTTCATTTACCAAATCTGCGCCAAGGCAGTAAGCAATCCATTCTGGCGCTGAGAGAAAGTGTTTGGCTTTGCGAGTTTCGGGGTATTCCTGATTTAGCCAAAGCGTTTTTGAAATCGATGCAATTTCATTTAACAGTGCACCAGCGCGCGCTCTAAATTCGTAATCGCCAAGTTCTTTAATGATTGGTTCGGTTAAGCCGCGCGGATCGTGCCACGCTAAACCAGGTGCAAGTGGCTTACCTGCGCCATCAATTAAAATGCCGGTTTCGCTAAAACCGGTAAAGCCAATAGCGGCAACTTTGCCACCAGCAAGTTCTGCAGCTTTCGCTGCAACTGCAGTGACCGTCTTCGCCAAGAGCAACATATCTATATCGCTATTGTTCTTCTCATGGCGCCAAGGAGTTGGCTCGGAATACTCAGCTATTACCTTTAAATCAATATCTGTTGCAACTGCCTTGATTCGAGAGGTGCCGATATCGACACCAATCAAAATTTGTTGAGACATTTTTAATCGTGACGCTTACGGCGCAACTCGCGCCAGTTCTGCAAGCGGTGGGCGACAGACAATTGCATTTGCGCCGCTAAATGTGAAAGCACCAGCGCTATGTGGAATCACAATTGCATCGCCTTTAGTGATCGCCATTTCTGGTGCGTTAGCGAAGGAAATTGATCCCGATCCATCTAGAACTAGTGCGACGGCAAAGCCAGCCGGGAAATCACCAGATCCAGGCGCTAAATGAGCGCGGAAGTAGCCATCTGATTTAAGAGGCAGAACTGAGCGAAGTGCCCCACCTGAAAAGACGTTATGAGTAATTAGTGAATCAAATTCAGAGTCAGATAGCGGATCAAGCATCAGCGCATCGGTGACAGTTTCAAAACCTAAACCGAGATGGCCATCTTTGATTCCATCTACTGCAAAGCCCTCCCATTCAAGGAGCGCCGATAAATCAGTTGGCTCTTGTAGTTCTAAAACAAATATTCCGGCATCAATTGCATGCGCGACACCTGCTGGTACCAGTACCGCATCTCCAACTTGAACTTCGGTGCGTCGAAGTGAGGCAAGAAGAGCCGCAGAATCCTGCGCGCGAACCAATTTAAGTAGATCTTCTTTATTCTGTTTCTGAGCGAATCCGAGTCCAACTCCAGAACCGGTTGGCGCTTCCAAGATAATCCACGCTTCAGTTTTTCCATGGTCTAAACCGAGATGAGTTTTCGCAAAGGCTTTATTTGGATGGTAATGAACTGGAAGGCGCTGATCTGGATCTAGCAACTTGATTAAAATTTCTGTACTTAAGCCAAAGTTTTTTACGTGATCTGCGCCCAACCAACCATCAGAGTCGTTCTTGATTGCATCGCGTAGCAAAGTGCCATCACTTAAATGTGAAAGTCCTTGCTCTGCCTCACCAAAACGAGTTGTGATGGAACCGATCCACTCTTCAGGACGCATTGGTCCGCCAGGGCCATGACGTAAGGCGCCGATTCGATTGCCACCGCGATAAAAGTGATCAAATTGATTAGAAGGTAGCTTGGAAGGGGTGGTTGAACTCTGTGACATGGTTCTAGACTACTTGCAGAGTTAATGAAATTACCAGCGAAAATGGAGCCACTTAATGTCTGATGTATCAATTCGCCTAAAGCGCTTATTTAACAATGGCCGCTGCTTCGATATCGCAGTTGACCATGGCTTCTTTGGTGAAGGAACATTCCTTGCAGGCATTGAAGATATGGCCGCTGCAGTAAATACCTTGATCGATGCCGCACCTGATGCAATTCAATTGACCCTAGGGCAAGCCAAGCACCTACAGAACAATCCGAAGCCAAATAAACCTGCTCTTGTTTTGCGAACCGATGTGTCAAATGTTTATGGCAAGGTAATTCCGGATCACCTCTTTAGTATTTTGCTTGAAGATGCGGTTCTGCAGGCAGTACGTCTTGATGCTGCGATCGTAGTTGTGAACTTACTTGATCTGCCTGGCCGCCCAGAACTTCGCGATGCATGTATTCGCAACATCATGACTTTAAAGGCGCAATGCGAGCATTACGGAATGCCGCTAATGGTTGAGCCACTAGTTATGAAAGATGCAACAACCGGCGGATACACATCAGATGGTGAGCTTGAAAAAGTTGTCCCACTTGTGCGCCAGGCAATTGAGTTAGGTGCAGATGTAATTAAGGCAGATCCAACAGATATCGCAGCTGATTATCACCACGTTATTCAAACCGCTGGATCGGTACCAGTTCTAGTTCGCGGTGGTGGACGTGTTTCTGATGAGGAACTCCTAAATCGCACCGCCGAAGTTCTAAAGCAAGGCGCAGCGGGAATTGTTTACGGTCGAAATATCATCGCTCATCCAAAACCAGCGAAGATGACTCAAGCGTTGATGGCGATGTTACATAAAGGCACCTCGGCACAGGATGCGCTAAAGATTGTCTCTGCTTGATATGTCTGCACCCAATATTTCTAAACAAAAGACGGTAAAAGTCGGAATTATCGGCGGCGGCCTAATGGGCCGTGAACTCCTTGCTCTAGTAGGGCGCTGGAATGCGCTCTTAGATCACCCAGTTCGCCCAGTGATTACCGCAATCGCAGATACCTCTGATGCGGTGCGCGAATTCTTTACCAACGCCGGAGTTTCTGAGTCATATAGCGATTACAAAGAGTTATTGGCTAGCCCCAACGTAGATGTGGTTTACATCGCCGTTCCGCATAACCTGCATGAAGAAATCTATATCGCTGCCATAAACGCCGGCAAAGATTTTCTAGGTGAAAAACCATTCGGAATTGATCTAGCCGCGGCTGAGAAGATTGACGCAGCGCTAGTTGGTAAGAAGAATTTCGTACGCGTATCTAGCGAACTGCCATTCTTTCCGGGTGCACAAGCTGCTATTCGCGAAGCGCGCAGCGGCAACCTAGGAGAGATCGTAGAAGTTCGTTCTGGGCTTCTTCACTCATCAGATATTGATCGCAAGAAGAAGATTAACTGGAAACGTCAACGTAAATTCTGCGGAGATATCGGCGTACTTGGCGATCTTGGAATGCATGCCGCGCATATTCCACTTCGCTTGGGATATAAACCAACTAAAGTCTTTGCAATTCTCGATGACATCGTTACCAATCGCGAAAACGCTGCAGGCGAGAAAGTGCCTTGCGATACTTTTGATAACGCAGTTTTGGCGATGCGCGCTGCCAACCCCGGCAACGATCGCGAATTTCCGATGTTCTGGGAGATGAAGCGAATCGCTCCAGGTGAAAGCAATACCTTCTTCTTTAGCGCAATTGGAATGACTGGCGGAGTTCGTTTTAGTACAAAGAACCCTGCGGTTTATCACACTTTCGCGCTGCGCAACGGAGAACAAGTCTGGTCTGAGATCCAACCAGGTCACGTTTCAAATTGGCCAGTAATCACCGGACATATCTTTGAGTTTGGTTTTCCTGATGCGCTATTGCAGATGTGGGCTGCCTACTTTGCAGAACGTGAAGGAAAACTTGGTGACAAATTTGCTTGCGCCTCCGTTTCTGAAGTTGTTGATTCACATCGCACATTTGCAGCAGCGATGAAATCACATGAAACTCGTACGGAAGTTGCGTTGTAAAGATGCAAGACTTTTCCAAAACCAAGATCGCAGTTATTGGCAGCACCATGATGGATTTAACTGTCTACGCAGACATTCTTCCGGCCGCCGGTGAAACCCGCTTTGGTGAAAGTTTTACAACTGGATTCGGTGGAAAAGGCGCAAACCAAGCGGTAATGGCTGCCCGTACTGGCGCTAAAGTCACAATGATTACCGGCATCGGAAACGATGTATTTGGTAGCGAAAGCTTCGCTAACTTTAAGAACTGTGGAATGGATACAACCTCAGTTCTGCAATTGCCAACACACACCGGCGTGGCACATATCTGGGTAGATGGCCAAGGACAGAATCGAATTTCAATTGTTCCAGGTGCAAATTTTGCTTTGACGCCACAGAATGCAATTGATGAAGTCTCCAAGTTAAAAGAAGTCAGCGTATTAATCGCGCAATGCGAAATTCCACAAGAAGTAACTCTGGCTGCCTTTCGTACCGCCCAGGAACTTGGAATTACTACGATCCTCAATCCTGCGCCTTATCAGCCACTTACCGATGACCTACTTGAGTTAACTGACTGGTTGATCCCGAACGAGATTGAATTCGCAGAACTTGATAAGACACATCGCGCACCAGATTCAGATGCAGTTATTGCATCACTTCGTAAAACTGGTCGCACAATTGTTACCTTGGGAAGCGATGGAGCAGCGCTAGTAACTGCAGACGGTTCTGTTAAGCGATTCGCAGCTAAGAAAGTAACGGCAACAGATACAACTGGCGCAGGTGATTGCTTTATTGGCGCCTTTGCTGCGGCACTTGCATCAGGAGCCAGCGAAGAATCAGCAGTTCAATTTGGAATCGACTGTGCAACCAAGAGCGTTACCCGAAAGGGAGCGCAATCTTCTTATCCAAAAATTGAAGAGATAGATTTCAGCCTGATCGCAAAATAACGCTGCTGTACGGAACAGCATCGCCGGTATGAATAATTCCTAGCGCTTGGCCAACTTTAACTTTAAATTCTTCATGAGGAATTACCGTAGTTGCTAATCCGCGATGATGAGTTTTGTACTCAGCAACTGTTGCGGCATCAACCTTCGCCTCAAACTCTGCCGCCAAATACATTCCAGTTAAATCTAGGTGCGGCAAAATCGCGTCGAGTACCTGTGAAACCGTTGGAGTTCCCATGACTAGTGCGAGGTCGATGGTTTCAACGTTCGGATAAGTCGGAAATGGGCCATCAACAATCGCAATGGTGTTTACATGGCGAAATCTGGCTAGAAGTGAGGCGAGATCTCCGTTGATGATTCCGTTTTTTATCATGAAATTATGATTCCCTAGTATTGCGTTAAGTTCAAGCGCTAAACTTGAAAAGTGCCCGAACAATTAGCAAACCAACAGGCGGCTTTAGCAAGGATTCAAGGCTTTCTCTCTGACTCAACTGAGCGCGTGCTTATCGGAATAATTGGCAAACCTGGCGCCGGAAAATCCACGCTCTCAAAGTTCTTAATGAGCAAACTTCCCAAAGAGTTTGTAACTGTTGTCCCGATGGATGGTTATCACTTAAGTAATAAGGTTTTAAAGGATCTAAAGCGCGCTGATCGAAAAGGCGCTCCAGATACCTTTGATGTTGCAGGTTTTGCATCCCTTGTAAAGCGAATTAGATCTGAGCAAACACAGAATATTTACTATCCAATATTTGATCGTGCTATTGAAGAATCAATCGCGGCTCAGGGCGTAGTTACATCAGATACCAAGGTTGTAATTATTGAAGGTAATTACTTATTACACGATGCTGGCGGTTGGGAAGCGGTAAAAGACTTATTGGATGAGAGTTGGATGGTTGATGTAGATGACGATAAGAGAATTGCTCGCTTAATCTCGCGCCATATCGCTTACGGAAAAGAACCAGAAGCTGCCAAAGCGTGGGCAAAGGGAACTGATGAAGCAAATGCCCAATTAATCGAACGCGGGCGTGCGCGAGCAGATTTCGTAGTTCGGATCGATTAGCTAAAAAGTAATTAGCTACGAAGCGCTGCGGCAAGTGAACGGAAATCTTCGACCAAGATGTCGATCTCTTTCTGTCCGTGAGCCAAACTGATCAACCATTGCTCATCAAGTCCCGGAGGCGTAATGATTCCGCGGTTAAGTGACCAGAGCCAAGAGAGTTCGGCTACGCCAAAGTCGGTTGCTTTGTAATCGCGGTAGTTGCGCACTGGAGTTGTCGACCAAGTAATACAGCCCTTAACACCGAATCCAACGGTGTGTGCAGGAAGTTGATACTCCTCGATAATCTCTGAGATGCGCTCAAGTGCTTGTTGATTAAGCGCTTCAGCAGCAGCCAAAGTTTCGGCGGTGCAAATTTTATCGACAGCGCGAATTCCGGCCATGGCAAGTGGGTTGCCATTAAATGTTCCGAAGTGAGCCATTTTTCCATTTACAACAAAGTCCATATATTTCTGCTTGCCACCAAATGCAGCGAGAGTTAAACCGCCACCAATTGATTTTGCAAGAGTAATCAAATCTGGCTTAACGCCAAGACGCTGTGCTGCACCTTGATGGCCAGCAGTTAATCCAGTTTTGACCTCATCAAAGATCAGAATAATTCCGTATTGATCACAGAGTTCGCGAACACGTTCTAGGTAACCAGCATCTGGGAGAACAATTCCGATATTTTCGAGAACTGGTTCAACGATAAAGCAAGCGATAGTAGATGCGTGCTTAGCGAAAATCTGTTCTAGCGATTCAGGATTGTTATAAGGAACAACGTGAACGTTACCGGCAACTAAGTTCTCATCCACAACAGCGGTTGGGAAATCAGCATCACCAGCAGCATCAAGTTTTGGTTTTGCTGAAACAACAAATGGGTCGTAACTTCCGTGATATCCACCTTCAACTTTTACGATATCGCGCTTACCTGTTGCAGACCGTGCCACGCGAACGGCATACATAGTTGATTCGGTGCCCGAGTTAGTAAAGCGAACCTGATCAATACCGAAGCGACGGCAGATACGTTCAGCAGCATCGGTTGAGATAGGTGAAGGGGTGACAAAGAGCATTCCGGTATCGAGTGATGCCTTAACTTCTTCAACGACGACTGGGTTTAAGTGGCCAGCGAGCATTGCTCCGAAGCCCATTGAGAGATCAAGGAGCTGACGGCCATCAACATCGGTCATCCATGCGCCTTGCGCAGAGACAATTGAAATTGGATATGGATCCCAGTGTTGGAAACTTGAGGTAACGCCCAAAGGAAGGGATTTCATGGAGCGTGCGCTCTCAGCGAGCGACCCTTTAGTGTTCTTAGTAAATAACTCCCACTCTGAGGCCAGTAAAGAGGCTACTTTTTCAGGCGAGACAGGCGTTGATGTTGCTGGTACTAATCTAAAACTTTCCGCATGATGCGATTGTGTAATCATTTTAAAGCTGTACGGCAAAGGTTTCTGATTTAGAAACTCGTTTGAGAAGTACTCTCCCGATCCTTTCATTCTTTCGAATGTGGGTTAAGTATCTCTGAAGTCAAAAAAAGTTGCAACCCCTAGGCCATTTTATGCGAGAAGTTCGGGCGTTTCTCATAAACTTTAGGGCGTTATGGAAAAACCAACAATAATTCTTGCAACAAGCAATGGCGTAGGAATGGGCCATTTAGCTCGTGCATCTGCAATTGCATATTCTCTAAAAGAGATTGCAAATCCAATTATTGTTTCTATGGCTGGCGGAATAGCAGAAGTTCCGGACTTTATGGGAATACGTTGCGAATACATTCCTGGTAAAGATCGAATGTGGATGACGCGCGATAACTGGGATATTTACTTGCGCGATCGTTTACTAGCGTTAGTTGATGAAACTGGTGCACGAGTCTTATCTTTTGATGGAGTAGTTCCGTACCCAGGTGTTATTGCTGCAAAATTTAGCCATCCAAAACTTTCTTTAGTATGGGTACGTCGCGGTCTCTGGCAGAAGAAACCGCAGAGATTTGTCTTAGGTTTGCAATCAAAGATGATGGATCACATCGTTGAACCAGGAGATATTGCGCGCGCATATGATTTTGGGCCAACTGCAACTCGCAAAGATGCAACGCTAACTTCGCCGGTTTCACTCTTTGATAAGAGCACTGCATTTAGCCGCGATGAGGCCCGCCAGATTCTGGGGCTAGATTTAAACCGCCCTGCTGTATTGGTTCAGCTCGGAACTGGCGATAGCGATGTCAACGAGAAGATGACCGCAGCGCTTTCAGGTCTCCTAGGTTGGAAAGATCTCCAAGTAATCCTTACCAAGCAACCTTTAGATAAAGATGGAAAATCTCTGGCTCCAGAAGGGCTAGATATCCGGGTGGTTCGCTACTTCCCGCTAGCCAAAGTTCTACACGCATTTGATGCGAGTGTTTGCGCCACTGGATACAACGGTGTCCACGAATTGTTGCCAGCGTTGGTGCCAACGGTCTTTGTCTCAAATATTCGTGGGACAGATGATCAAGATGCCCGCGCCAAGTGGTGCCATGACTTTGGCTTTGCACTCCGTGCAGATCAAGCAGATCTAGAAGATATCTCTGCAAAGGTACGCGAACTTCAGAACCCACAAGTAAGGGCTGCGTTAAGCGCTAAATGTGCAGAACTTCCCGAAACAACTGGGGGCACAGAGATTGCAAGGATTCTTTATGAGTTAGCAACTGCAAAAGAACCGGTACGTCCATCGCGATCGACCTTTATCCGTTTAAATATCCAAGAACACTTAAACCGTGGCTTGCGCCATGTTGCATATCTTGGTCTGCGCAGACTTGCACTTGTCTATCGCAAACTGCGCCCACACGCTAACGTTGAAACAACTCGTGAAGAACCTCCAATTTGGGGAGAAGAGAACACCGCAAAAGGTCTTCACCCGCTAATTAAGGGAAGTAGACGTTTTGAACATTTGATAACTGGTTCCTCTGAAAGTTATAAAATGCGACGTAAAGAGATTGCAGATGCCGCTTACGGAGAACTAACTGAAGGAATAAGAAAAAAATGAGAATCAGAACTTGGTTTAAGAAAACACCAATTGGTCGTCTAGTTTGGCGAGTAATAATCGGCTTGATCGGCGGCTTAATTACAGTCTTTGGTGCGATCGCTTTAGTTGGACCAGGACCTGGAATTCTGATCGTTTTAGCTGGACTAGGAATCTTGGCGACAGAATTTGCATGGGCGGCACGAGTAATGGTTCACACAAGAACTTACGCCCAAAAAGCTGCAGATAAAGCCGGCATACCAAAGTGGGCTCAATTAGCGCTGATCGCTGTTGGCGCTGTTATTTCTATAATTGTGATTATCTTCCTTGTCTCAACGGGAAGAATTTAACTACTTATTAAAATTGAGATCGGATCTCCCAGAGATCTTTAAAGACCGGGTTAAATAAAGTACTCGCTAAATATTTAACCCCATCAGAGCCACCCGTGCCAGCTTTATGGCCAATGGTTCGCTCCACCATTTTCACGTGGCGATAGCGCCATTCTTGCAAGCCCTCATCGATATCAAGTAAACGTTCGCAGACCATCGCAGATTCTGGATCGTTGCGATGTACATCAAGAAGAGTTTCAAGCACGCGTGGATCGGATTGGTAATGAGTGCTTTTATCGCGCTCCAGTACATCGCCAGGAATCTTATGTCCGCGCTTTGCAAGGTAGGCGAGAGTTGAATCCCAGATCGAATTACGTGAAGTGATTTCGCGGATTTCTTCCTGAACATCTACAGGAAGGTGCGAAGCCATCTTAGAATCTCTGCGACCTAAGAGCGCCTCAACTTTTCTAAATTGTGCAGATTGAAAACCACTTGATGATGAAAGATAACCGCGGAAAGCGTTGAACTGCAGGGGAGTCATAGTTTCTAAAATATCCACCTGTGTTACGCAGACTTTTAAGATCGTGCGAATACGCCCCAGAATTGCGAGAGAGCGGTGGGTATCTCCGGCTTCAAGAGATTTTGCAGCCGCCTCAAATTCATGAATTAACTGTTTAAACCAGAGTTCGTAACTTTGATGGATGATGATGAATAACATCTCATCGTGCTCGGGGCCTTCCGACAAAGGCTTCTGTAACTTTAAAAGATCATCCACTGCAAGATAAGAGGTGTAGGTAAGTGCGGAATCGAAATTTTGATCGCTCATGTCACACGCGAATCTGTTTTTTCAATCTTTTCGTATTGCCGTGATGAAACAAGATCTCTAATGCGCGCAAAACCATCCCAAACTTCAACATAAGAAGTTGGCAGTGGCGCTATCGCTAGGCGGATTGAATCTGGAGTGCGGTAATCGGGAATTACATCTGCGAACTCGCGAAGGGCGATACAGATACGCGCAGCATCTGGATGGCCAAGTGAAATGTGTCCACCGCGTTCTTGGGGATTTCGCGAAGTTAGTAAGGTAAATCCAAGCTCTGCCAGCCAAGCATCGTAAAGCTGAATCATCATCTCAGTGCCGATTGCCGCTTTCTCGGAGATGGCGCCGATACCTGCTTCTTCGATCATCGTAAACGCGCTCTTTATGCAACGTAAACCGATCAGAGAAGGGCTCGCAATTTGAAATCCTCGAATGCCTTCAGCTTTTTCAAATACAGGACCCATTGCAAATTGATCACCTTGCGAGAACCAACCTTGAATTGGAACCTGAAGTTCGGCCTGTACCTTCTTATTTATATATAACCAAGCAGGAGAACCAGGACCTGAGTTTCCATACTTATATGTACAACCAACTGCGATATCAACGCCATTCTTGTCGAAATCCATTTCGATCGCACCAACTGCATGGCTGGCATCCCAGAGCATCAACGCACCGTGTTTGCGTACTAGGTCAGTTAAGGACTTGATGTCATTACGCGCACCTGAGCGGTACTGAATAACTTCGAGGGTAACTAGCGCTACATCATCGCTTAAGTAGGGCTCCAAGATTTCTGGAGTTATTCGCTCATGCTCAGCTTTACCCGGAGTTTCGTTATCAATAATTATTAATTTAAGCCCTAACTGTTTTGCAATTCCTTCAAGTATGTAGCGATCTGTCGGAAAATTTGCAGCATCGGTAATTATTGTTTTGCGTCCTGGGCGGGCGTTAATTGCAGCCAACGCTAATTGGTAGAAATTTACGGATGTTGTATCGCAGGCCAATACTTGTCCGGCCGCAGATCCCAGAGTTGCACGGCCAATTAGATCGCCAGTTGGTTGCGCCTCATCAACCCAGTGGCCCCAACCGGTAACAACCTCGGGACCCCATTCATCGCGCATAAAGGAGTTGACTGCCTCGATCGTTGAGAGAGGCAAGCGACCTAGCGAATTGCCATCTAAATAACAGATATTCGGATCACTAATCACAAATTGCGAACGGAAGCGCGCTAATGGATCGCGTTCATCAAGATCGATGGCAAATTGTCGGTCAGTGGCTTTCATAGTTGAAAGGTACGCTCTCCCACCGTGGCGCGCAATCTTGTCAATATTGAAGAGGTCTCAAAGGCCTTTGATATTAGAGCGCTGCTCGAAAGAGTTTCACTAGGTGTTTCAGAAGGCGATCGCATTGGAATCGTTGGCCGAAATGGTTCTGGCAAAAGCACGTTAATGAAAATTATTGCTGCTGTTGAACAACCAGATCAAGGCCGCGTAACAAAAGCTAATAGTGTGAAGATTGGGTTGCTTTCCCAAGTTGATAAAGCAGATCCCAATTCAACGGTTGGCGATGTAGTAATTGGCGATAGAGAAAAACATGAATGGGCAAGTGATTCTGGAATCCGCGAGGTATTTACGGGGCTATTCGGTGGCTTTGATGATCACTTATTTGAAAGAAAATTCTCCACACTCTCTGGCGGTGAAAAACGCCGTGTTGGGCTAGCCAAACTTCTGATCGATGACCTTGATTTAATTCTGTTGGACGAACCAACAAACCATTTAGATGTAGAAGGCGTTGCTTGGTTGGCAGAGCATCTAAACCAACGAAAGAATTTAGCTGTCTTAGTTATTACTCACGATCGTTGGTTTCTCGATGCGGTAACTGACAGAACATGGGAAGTTGTTGGCGGCAAAGTAGAAGAGTATGACGGTGGTTATTCTGCATTCGTCTTGGCTAAGGCTGAGCGTTCACGACAAGCAAGTGCAATGGATGCGCGTCGCAACAACTTAATCCGTAAAGAATTGGCGTGGCTGCGCCGCGGCGCTCCTGCGCGCACAACAAAACCGAAATTTAGAGTGGATGCCGCAAATGTATTGATTGCTGAGGAACCTGCGCCGCGCGATCAAGGTGAACTGTTGAAATTTGCACGTAACCGATTGGGTAACACTGTTTATGAAGCGCACCATGCGCAAATTCGCGCCGGTGAAAAAGAGTTAATCGATGATCTTTACTGGAACGTTGGTCCTGGCGACCGCATAGGAATTGTCGGCGTAAACGGTGCTGGAAAAACCACCTTAATGCGCACGCTGGCGGGGGAAATTCCTCTATATGCTGGAAAACTCGTAACCGGTGTCACTGTTAAAGCGGCATTCCTGACGCAGCATCTTGATGAGTTAAATCCAACTTGGCGAGTTTTAGAGGCGGTTGAAAAGGTTGCTTCACATATCGAACTTGGAAATGGTAAGTCACTTTCTGCATCACAACTCTGCGAACGTCTTGGCTTTGATAAAGACTCGCAATGGACTCCTGTAGGAGATCTATCTGGGGGAGAGAAACGTCGCTTACAACTAACGCGCTTGTTAATGGATTCCCCAAATGTTTTATTACTTGATGAACCAACAAATGATTTTGATATTGAGACGCTAACTGAACTTGAAGATCTTTTGGATAGCTACGGTGGAACACTAATAGTCATCTCACACGATCGATATTTCTTGGAACGCGTCTGTGATCGTTTCGTTGGGCTGCTAGGAGATAAAGAATTACGCGATTTGCCACGTGGTGTTGATCAATACTTGGAACAACGAGCGCAGTCTCTGCAAAAACCAGCTGAAGCAGTAAAAGGAAAATCTCAATCTTCTGCGGCGGAGCAGCGACAATTGAAAAAAGATTTGGTTCGCGTCGAAAGACAGATTCAGAAGGCTAAGGAAAAGATCGCAGAGCTTGAAAGCGCGCAAGAAAAAGCCGCATTCGACCCGACAGAGTTGATTCGGATCAGCGCAGAACTAGAAACACAACGCGCAGAAATCAACTCTCGCGAAGAAGAATGGTTAGAAATTACCCTTCAACTTGGCCTTTGAGTTAAAATAAAGTTATGAGTCGTATATCCCATGCCGTTGAAGCCATTCTCTTTCGCAGCCGTTTCTTACTGGCGCCTCTTTACTTAGGTTTAGTCGGGGCGCTTGGACTGCTTGCCTACCGCTTCGTAATTGAATTTTGGCATTTGGCGGAGAAGACAGCTTCAATGAACGCCAGCGAATTCACCTTGGCGCTTCTTGCACTTCTCGATTTAACGCTACTAGCTAACTTAATTTTGATGGTTATCTTCGCCGGTTATGAAAACTTCGTCTCTAGAATTGATATTGCAACTGAATCGAAAGATCGTCCACATTGGATGGGAACCATTGATTTCAGCGGGCTAAAGATCAAGTTAATTGGATCGCTAGTTGCTATCTCGGTAATCGAACTTCTCAAAGATTTCATCGAACTAGCTGGTGAAGCTGAAGTCGGTGAAGGCACCATCTGGCGAATCGCAATCCACCTGACATTTGTTATTTCTGGCGTTCTATTCGCTTTGATGGATTGGATCGCAGATAAGCGTGAATTTGTCGGCACTCATAAGTAGTGAATAAAAGTAATCCCCGCTTAAATTTTTTAGCGGCCATCTCCGGTGTAATGATCGCGCTCCAAGCGCGCGCCAATGGCGAACTTTCACATCGCATGGGAAACCCAATTGAAGCAGCGCTAGTTTCATTTGGCTCTGGATTAATTGTGATTTCGTTAATCGCCGCCTTCAATCCTGCAATCAAGCAAGGTATCCGCAATCTAAAGAGCGCTGTAACAAAGAAAGAGATTCCAGTCTGGACTCTCTTTGCAGGAATGCTCGGCGGCAGTTTTGTCGCTTTTCAAACGCAGGTAGTTCCAATAGTTGGCGTTGCCATCTATTCAGTGGCATCTATTGCAGGACAGACTGCATCATCGCTATTTGTTGACCGGATCGGGTTAACCGGCGGTGGCAAGAAAGCGATCACCAAGCGTCGAGTTTTGGCAGCGTTTGTAACTGTATTTGCCGTCTTGGTTTCGGTAATTGATCGAATTGATGCGCGAAATCTCTCGCTATTTGCAGTCTTTTTCGGTGTTTTTGCAGGAGCGATTGTTGGCGTTCAAAGAGCGTTAAATGGTCAGATTAACGAGAGTACGCAGCAAAGCTTCACAACTTCTTTGCTCAACTTCATCATGGGTACAACATTTCTACTTGTATTCCTAATCGTTGCGGCGCTAGTGACTCAGGTTGAAATAGTCGCACTTCCATCTGGTCCTTGGTGGATGTACACCGGCGGAACAATCGGAGTTATCTACATCGCATTTACATCAACAATTGTTCAACATTTAGGCGTTCTGACATTTACTTTAATCAGCGTGGGTGGGCAACTCGTTGGTTCCTTACTTATAGACCTTTACTCACCGACTCAAGGTGTACAGATCAGCGCTTACTTAGTAACTGGAATTCTTATGACTTATCTGGGCGTGGTTGTCGGTGGCGTCGGTAATTCACAAAAGCGGAGATTGCTGAAGCGCCAATAAAGAAAGCGGCGATTGCGTAAGAAAAACTCTTAACCCAAGGAATGGATGCCGCGTAGTACCCGGCAAGAGTTATTCCCACACCCCATAAAAGTGCGCCAAGAACGTTTGCAGATAAGAAACGGTAGTAATTCATCTTCGCAGCACCGGCAATTGGTGGAACGAAGGTGCGAATCCATGGGAAGAATCGAGCGGCGACAACAGCCCACCAACCAGTACTTTCATAGAAATCTTCGGCGTTTTTAATCATTTTCTGTACGCGCAGAGATTCGCGCTTATCTAAATAAGGACGACCTACAACTCGACCAATTACGAATCCAACTTGATCTCCGAAGAATGCGGCGAGAAAGATCGCAGATACCAAAATTACAATATTTATATTTCCATGGATAGCCGCCACAAGTCCGGCGCTAAAGAGAATGGAATCACCCGGCAAGAAGAATCCAAAGAGCAAGCCCGTTTCAATAAAGACAATTCCGGCTACTACTACATAGAAGATAAATGGTGCGAGGGTAGAGAGTTGTGAATCAAAAGAGGCTGCAATCTCCATTTAAACGCTCTTTTTTACCGCTGCCGCCACCTTTGCGACAACCTGTGAATCGAAGACGCTAGGAACGATGAATGAAGCATTTAACTGAGAATCGGAGACACAAGATGCGATCGCTTCGGCTGCTGCAATTAGTAATTCATCTGTGATCTTGTGAGCCTGTGCATCTAAAAGACCGCGGAAAATTCCAGGGAAGGCAAGAACATTATTTATTTGATTTGGTTGATCGCTTCGCCCTGTTGCAACAACAGTTGCATACTTGCGGGCGATAACTGGATCAATTTCTGGATCTGGGTTGGCAAGTGCAAAGACAATAGAACCCTTAGCCATTCCAGCGACATCTTCTTCAGTCAATACATTTGGAGCGCTAACGCCAATAAAGACATCAGCGCCCTTCATGGCATCTGAAATTTTGCCTGAGAATCCAGCTGTTACACATCCATCTTTATCGAAAGCAATTATCTTTGAGGCGCCACTCTTGGTTAACAGCCGCGCAATTGCAGTTCCGGCAGCGCCAGCACCGCTCATAACAATAGTGATCTCATTCATCTTCTTCTTGACCAGCTTGAGTGAGTTAGTTAGTGCCGCAAGTACGACTATCGCTGTGCCATGTTGATCATCATGAAAAACTGGAATATCTAACAATTCGCGCAAACGTTCTTCGATTTCAAAACAACGCGGCGCAGAGATATCTTCCAAGTTGATTCCGCCGTAAACAGGAGCAATCAATTGAACTGTGCGGACAATCTCATCAACATCTTGGGTATCAAGACAGACTGGCCAAGCATCAACATCTGCAAAGCGCTTAAAGAGCGCAGCCTTGCCTTCCATAACTGGCAAGGCAGCTGCTGGTCCAATGTTTCCAAGGCCAAGAACTGCAGAACCATCAGTGACGACAGCGACGGTATTTCGCTTCATGGTTAGGCGACGTACATCTGCTGGATCATCAACGATCGCCTGACAGATCCGTGCAACACCAGGTGTGTAAGCGCGCGATAGGTCATCACGAGTCTTTAGCGGGACCTTTGATTGAACCTCGAGCTTTCCACCAAGGTGGAGTAGAAATGTTCGATCGCTAACCTTGCGAACCGTTAGCCCTTTATGAGCAGTTAACGCGAGATTGATTTCTTGTGCATGATCAGCATCAATGGTATCGCAAGTTACGTCAATTACAACTCTTTCAAGAAGTGACTCAACAACGTCAAGTGCAGTAATTGTTGCGCCGGCACCTGTAATCGTTGCGGTAATTAGCGCAACAGGCTGAAGTTCAGGAGAACCTTCAACACGGATTGTGATTCCGTATCCGGGGGAAGTTGAGGCCACTTAAACAACACCATAGAGACGATCGCCGGCATCGCCAAGACCGGGAACGATGTACCCATGTTCGTTGAGTTTTTCATCAAGTGCGCCAGTAACTAAAGTAATTGGAACACCTGATTTTGCAAAGGCATCTTCCAAAACTTTAATTCCTTCTGGCGCCGAGAGAATACAGATTGCAGTTATGTCATCTGCACCGCGCTCGATTAGAAAGTTAATTGCAGCAACTAAAGTTCCACCAGTTGCCAACATCGGATCTAAAACAAAGCATTGCCGTCCAGCTAAATTTTCTGGAAGTCGGTTTGCATAAGTACTTGCCTTTAAAGTTTTTTCATCGCGAACCATGCCCAAAAATCCGACTTCAGCAGTTGGGATCAACCGAGTCATACCCTCGAGCATTCCAAGGCCAGCGCGCAAGATTGGGACAACAACTGGACGAGGATCGGAGAGTTTTAACCCAGTTGTCTGAGTGACTGGAGTCTTTATAGAAACTTTTTCAGTTCTGACTTCACGCGTTGCTTCGTAGGCGAGCAGGGTCACAAGCTCCTCAACTAAGTGGCGGAAAGTTGGTGAATCCGTTCTTTCATCGCGTAGGACGGTCAACTTATGAGTGATAAGCGGGTGGTTGGCGACGTGAACTTTCATAGCACCTACCTTACAGGGGTTTTCATCTAGCCCAATGAGTGCCAATATGTCTGATGTGAGTGATGCAAATTACGAAGCAAGTTCCGACGGAGTTGTCGCGGCTAACGAGGTCGATATCGCCGTTGCTGCCTGGCACGAGGAGGGACGCTGGAACCTAGCGTTGTTACCTGACGCACATGATCTGCCACACATTATTGATCGCCTTAAATCACAACAAACAAATGGCGGTGCAATAGCACTTCTAGCAATAGATGAAGAATTTTTTATGTTGATCCGTGTTTTAGGTTCACATATCAGTATGTTTTTAAGCGACGTAACTTGCGCACTTGATTATGAAGTTGCTGCAGAATTCTTAGAGCTTTGTGATTTAGATTCACCAGAGGAAGATGATGAACCACTTCCTGTTGGACATCTAGAAATTTTGGCAGATCTTGGCGTTAACTCAATGGAGATCTCTGCTCTCTGTGATGATGCAGAACTTTTCCCTGATGAACAACTCGAAGCAATTGCTAGTCGCTTAGGATTCGCAGATCAATTTGCGGAGCTATTGGAGCTATAAGAATTTCTACCCATACACCTGAATCGTTGATGCAAGAAGCGATCGCAATTGCACGTCAAGCAACCGCTACGGGAGATGTTCCCGTCGGTGCTTTAGTAATCAATAAAGATGGCGTAGTTATTGGTACTGGATCAAATGAAAGAGAAGCAAATAACGATCCGACTGCACACGCTGAAATTGTTGCTATCCGCAACGCTGCGGCACGAATACAAAATTCACGTTTAGACGGTTGCACACTGGTTGTGACTTTGGAGCCTTGTCCAATGTGTGCTGGAGCAATTGCCCAATCAAGAATTTCACATCTGATATTTGGCGCATGGGATTCCAAAGGCGGCGCAGTTGGCTCGGTTTGGGATGTTATTCGTGATCCACGTTCGCTTTACAAGCTAGATGTAACAGCAGGAATATGCGAAAGTGAGTGCGCTGATTTACTGCGAGATTTCTTTGAAGGTCAGCGCTAAACAAGAAGTTCGTAAGAAGGGTTCAAGATAGTCAAAGCGCCTTCTTCTTCTCCGACCATTCCTTCGGCGCGTAGTTGCGAACCGACTTCTAAGCCAGCAATCTCGCGACGTCCCAAGAATTGCAGAGTAACCCCACCGGTCTGATCCCAAACTTCTACCTGAAGAATTGGCGCAGATCCTCGCGGTGCGCTTTTAATTGCAGTTACGCGACCCTGAACATGAGCCCGCTTGCGCCACTGGATTTCACCAATTGGCGTCATATTTTCTGCGTAATGGCTAATTGGTTCGACGTTCTTTATTACATCTTCAACAGGCTTAAATTTTGCAACTGGAGTTGCCGCTGGTTTTGCTTCACCTTGGGGCGCAACTGTTAATTGTGTTGCAGATGTAATGCGATCAACGTCGAAAGGAACGATAGTTGCAACAACGCGCTGCAATTGAGAAATAGGTGCGGCAATTTCTTCCGCTGTTTGATCATGCAATAAGCGGCCAAGGAAACCAGAATATGCACGACGTGGAAGGAGAAGCGTTAACTCGACATCATTCTTTTCCGTCATTCGAATTGAGTAATCCAAGGCGGCGTTGGCGAGACGTCGATCAGGACAATCGATTAACTCTAGAGTGACATCATCTAGCGCATCTGACTTTGCCCAGGCCGCTTTAATTGCTTCTGCTCGACGATCATCGATTACGAAGTGAACAGCGCTGAGATTTCTTGGTTTCAAGCTACGGGCATAACGAATGGCACCAACTGTTGCTAGATCTACGTTATCGACAAGAACTGTCACGTTGTGGCGAACGATCGTTGTAGCACGCTCTTGTTCACGTCGGACTAATAAAGCATCTTGTTCGCGAGTGTATTGGCGACGCAAGCGTAAGAATGAAACAACCATGATCGGAGCAACCACAAGAACTAACCAAGCGCCTTGTGTAAATTTCACAACAGAGAAGATGATCACAATTACCAGTGAGACAGATCCCGCAAGGAAATTAATTACAACTCGCACTCTCCAGCCGTCGGGTTTTACGCGAATTGAATGCTTGGTCATACCGAAACCGGCCAATGCAAAACCAGTGAATACGCCGAGCGCATAGAAAGCAACTAGATGTTCGACCGATCCTGCGGTAATCAAAACCAAGACAATTCCACCACCGGCAAGTAGCAAGATGCCATTTGAGAATGCCAGGCGGTGGCCGCGCTTAGTTAATTGGCGTGGAAGGTAGCCATCGGTTGCGACAAAGTTACAGAGCAGTGGGAAAGCGCTGTATGTGGTGTTGGCGCCAGCAAAGAGAATAAGCATCGTTGCAAGCTGAACCATTACGAACATAAAGCTGCCGAAAGCACCACCACCGATTGCCGCCTTGGCGATCTGCGAAATAACTGTAGGAGTTCCTGATTCATAAGGCATCGCTTGAATGTGATGAGCAAAGTAAGAAACTCCAAGTACGAGAGTTCCAAGGATGCAGCTCATGGTCACAAGTGTGCGTTTTGCGTTTACATGTTCTGGTGTCTTAAAGAGCGCAACTCCATCGGAAATTGCTTCCAAACCAGTTAGTGAAGATCCGCCATTTGCAAATGCACGAAGCAGGATAAAGATTGCAGCTGCCGTCAAAAGCCCTTGCTCTTGTCCAACTTCGACCGCTCCTGGTAGATCAGTTGCAAGAACTGGAAGCGTTCCGTTGAAGAGTCGCCAGAAACCCATTCCGAAGACAATCAACATACAGCCGACGAAGAAGTAAGTTGGGAATGCAAAAGCTTTTCCAGCTTCTTTAACACCACGCAGATTTCCGTAAGTCAGCAGGACTATGACTAAGAGGATCATTGGAATTTTCCATGGATCAAGTGATGGGAATGTAGAAATGATTGCGGCAACACCTGCTGCAGATTGAATTGCAACTGTTACGACGTAGTCAAGAATCAAAGCAACTGCTGCAATCTGCGCTGTTACGGGTCCAAAATTATCTCGCGCGACAATGTATGCGCCACCAGTTTTTGTATAAACATCGATCACGTTGCGATATGAAAGTGTGATTATGGTAAGAATTACCAAAACAACCGCCGTCATTGGCATCAATATTGCGAAAGCTGCTAATCCAAATGCTGGCAAGAGCGCAATAAGAATCTGTTCAGTACCGTAAGCCGAAGATGAAATACAGTCGGAAGAGAGAATTCCGAGTGCGTAGCGCTTTGATAAACGTTGATGTCCGAGCGAGTGTCGGTTGAGCGCATTACCTAAAAGACGGCGCTTTACCTTGTAGCTAAGCGGATCTTTTACATGCGCAGTTTCTTGGAGAGCAACTGGTTCAGGCGCACCATCTGTCCACGACTTGGGCACAAAAACTCCTTCAGTTACCGCGGCTAGCGCGTCCATTTAACTATTTAGTATGCTCATCTTATGCGCACTCAGTTATATATAGATGGTCAATGGGTAGATGGAAATGGCACTTTAGATGTAATTGATCCCAGCGACGGCTCAGTAATCGCCAAGGTCTCTACCGCCGGAGATGCGCAGATCGAGGCCGCCCTAGCTGCCGCCCACCGCGCCGCACCTGCCTGGGCCAAGACCGCGCCCCGCGTGCGCGCAGAGATGCTCCGCAAAGCATTTGAGTTAATGATTCAAGAAGCAGATTACTTAGCAGAGTTAATTTCTAAAGAGAACGGTAAAGCTATTACCGATGCGAAAGGCGAAGTAGCCTACGCCGCAGAATTCTTCCGCTGGTTCTCCGAAGAAGCAGTGCGCATCGCAGGAGATTTCCGCATGTCACCAAGTGGTGACAAGCGAATTTTAGTTACACACCAACCTGTTGGTCTCTCACTATTAATTACGCCTTGGAACTTCCCCGCCGGAATGGCGACACGCAAAATCGGTCCAGCAATTGCTGCAGGTTGCACAATGATTTTAAAACCAGCCGGTGAAACACCTCTAACTGCGCTCGCCATCATGGACATTCTTGATCGCGCCGGCGTTCCAAAGGGCGTAGTTAATTTAATTCTTCCAACACCAACCGGTCCTGCGATCGCCAAGATGTTGCATGATCCACGTGTTAAAAATCTTTCATTTACTGGCTCAACTGAAGTTGGTCGCATCATTCTTAAAGAAGCTGCCGATAATGTAATACGTTGCTCTATGGAGCTCGGCGGAAACGCCCCATTCGTTGTTATGGACGATGCAAACATTGATGAAGCAGTTAAAGGTTTGATGTTGGCGAAGATGCGCAACGGTGGCGCTGCTTGCACCGCTGCAAATCGCGTTTATGTGCAACGCAAGGTAGCCGCAGAATTTATGCAAAAGTTTGCTGAAGCAATGGGAACTTTTGTTATGGGACGCGGTCGCGATGCTGGTGTACAACTTGGCGCAAGTGTTTCAATTAAAGAACGCAACAAGATTGCAGAGCTAGTTGATAACTCAGTTAAGTCTGGAGCCAAGGTATTAACAGGCGGCAAGACCCCTGATGGTCCAGGCGCTTTCTACCCAGCAACAGTTCTAGAAGTAGAAAAAACAGCGGAAATTCTTAACCACGAAGTCTTCGGACCGGTTGCACCAGTGATTATCTTCGATACCGATGCTGAAGCGATTGAACTCGCAAATAGCACTGACTTCGGACTAATTAGCTACGTCTACTCTGAAGATCTAAAGCGCGCGATCCAGATTTCGGAAGCCCTTGAATCCGGAATGGTTGCAATCAACCGTGGAATGATTTCAGATCCAGCAGCGCCATTCGGTGGAGTTAAGCAGAGCGGTCTTGGGCGCGAAGGCGGCTTCGATGGCATCCACGAATTCCTCGAGACGAAATACATCGGCGTCGAGATTTAAATCCAAAAAATTTTGGAGTTGTTTAACTACTCTCCGTAACTATTTATTTGGAAACACAATACAATTTTTTTAATTATAAGAATATTTCAGTAAGATTCTGAAATGATTTCTCTCTAAGAGAGAGAAGAAATGAAGAGACCGAAACTCAAGTTAATTACAGATTTTAGTGAAGCTCGATGGGTACAAGAAATTTTATATCCACGCGAAGAGCAGTACCACAACTGCTTTGGGACTGATATCCCTGTTGGATTCGAAAGTTACATAGCAATTCGCCATGAGAATAATGATCCCAACTTGGGGACAACTATCCCCTTGAATTTTGAAAAACTGATTTTGCTTCTTCGAGACTTTACTGAAACTCCTGATACATGCTTTGTTGGGATATGGAACGGGTTCGGTTGGAATTTTGAGAGAGAATTCCCTGAGCTATTCAAGAACCTGGAACCATGGAAAACTTTTGAAAAATTCTTCAAGATTCCGGATCGTGAATTCTATTTAATGCAAGCCGAGATCTTGGATACTCTTAAAATTGGACACTTTATGTTTAACAATTTTAATTATGAAAAATCAAATTTGCTATGGCCTAAAGATAGAAGCTGGTTTGTTGTAAATGAAATTGATTTTGAAGTGACACTTGTTGGAGGATCCGAACAAATGATTTGTGAAATTGAGAATTGTTGGGATTTTGTCACAGAAAGATTCAATCCCTCGGTTAAAAATAAGGACCTATTTATAGCGGATATAGATCTCGACTGAGGCTTTGACCTCAGATTTAGGAGATTCTCCCCGCCTCGCTCTGGGCAAATAATTCCACCAGTATTTCTATTTTTTCTTCAACCGTTTCCGGAATAGGAAAAGCAATCTCGTAACTGTTTCCAGTTTTATCCTTATTGTTCATCCGACACAAGTAAGTATCCTTCTTAACATAGTATAAAAGTTTGAATTCATTTGAATCTTTTTGGAATGTTCCATTTTCTATTAGCTGATTCGCCTGATCCTCATATCTGGATCTCTCATCGCGCATCAGTTCGAAACATTTTGTAATCACGTTTCTTTCTTTAAGTTTTTGTACTGGAGTTAATTCAAACTCGTCGTCAATTTGCATGATTTAAGGATATCTCAAGTACCACACTCCAAGGATTCAATATCAAGAGAATACGTATTTCGGGCATACTGCCACTTACCTTGGATGAAAGCTTTGGCAGATGCAATTCCATAGTATTGAGTTTCATCAAAAGTTTCACAGCGCCTTAGTGTGTCAAGGTTTTCCACCTTTCTTCCAGGCAGAGTTACACCCGGGCTTTTAACAACTGTGGAAGCAACTCGAGTATTTTTAAATTTTCCTATTTTCCATATCTCGACAGTTAAAGTCACTTTACTTTGAGGCACATGACATTTTGAAAAGGCATTTACTTTCACAGCTCGATACCCTAATTTAGCAAGTGCCCAACTTGATATATGGGCTTTACCAATTTGAATTCTGCAAGGAGGTTTTGGTTGTTTACTCGGATCTGCGGCATTTGAATAAGACGGGGCAGTGGCAATGACTGCTACGACGGTAATCAGGCTCAAAATTGTTTTTGTAATTTTATTCATGCCCGAGGATGGCAAAATTCGAAATTGGACCCCGAAAGTTATCCACAATCAACCTTTTCGCGGAGGATTTCCCAGTTTGTGACTTGTAAATGAGGCAGAGTGTCAAAACCTGCGTCGCATAAATTTGGCAGGGGTTCCGGGTAAATAGGTTCGGTTCTAAATGAGTTCTGTAATCTATGAGCGGAGGATGAGGGATTTGAACCCTCGAAAGGTTGCCCTTTACACGCTTTCCAAGCGTGCGCACTCGGCCGCTATGCGAATCCTCCTGGCGGGATCGCTCCCGACTGGCTAAGGGTATAGGTGTAACAACTATCCTTACGCCAGATCCCTCACGCGGCATTACCGCGCTGAACTCCCCCAGGGTAGGAATACAGCAAGGGTAGGCGTGCTCTGATGGGTGCGTGAGGGGTCCCTTAAGTATTGTGAAGTCTGTTTAGTTTGTGATGTAGTTGAAGCCGAGATGAGAGGAGTGAATATGTCGCTCGCGTTGTATCGCAAGTATCGACCATCTGTATTTGCAGATGTAATCGGACAAGAACATGTAACTGTTCCACTCTCTAACGCACTTACATCTGGAAAAACACATCACGCATATTTATTTAGCGGACCACGTGGTTGCGGAAAAACTTCTAGCGCTCGCATTATGGCGCGCTCCCTTAACTGCGAAAAAGGCCCAACACCAACTCCATGTGGCCTCTGCCAATCTTGTAAAGATTTAGTTGCAAATGGTCCGGGTTCACTTGATGTTATTGAACTCGATGCGGCCACCCATGGTTTAGTTGACGATGCACGCGATCTGCGCGATAAAGCATTCTTTGCGCCAGTACAAAGCAAGTACAAGATTTACATCATCGATGAAGCGCACCAGCTCGGACCCGGTGCTGCCAACGCACTTCTCAAAGTTGTTGAAGAACCACCTCCTCACGTAATTTTTATCTTTGCTACAACTGAACCAGAAAAGTTGATTTCAACTATTCGTTCACGTACTCACCACTATCCATTCCGATTAGTTCCACCTGGAACTTTGGCTGAGCACCTCGAAAAGATTTGTAAAGAAGAAGGCGTCACCGTTGCCAAAGGCGTTATTCCACTAGTTGTTCGCGCTAGCGGCGGCTCAGTTCGCGATGCTTTATCTGTGCTCGGTCAACTGCTGGCAGGAGCAGGCCCAGATGGAGTTAGCTACGAAATCGCTATTCAGCTTCTCGGCTTCACTGATGGAGCGTTACTAGACGATGCCGTTGATGCACTTGCCGCACGCGATGGCGCTACGTTATTTAAAACCGTTGACCGCGTAATCGAATCCGGCCACGATCCCCGTCGCTTTGCTGGCGACTTACTAGAACGTCTGCGCGATTTAATGATCGTTGATGCACTTGAAACAACCAATGCCAATTCAATCTTGCGCGGACTTCCTGATGATCAACTAGAGCGCATGCGCAAACAAGCCGCCAACATCGGCGCCGCAAACTTATCTCGCTCTGCAGATATTGCATCAGAAGGTTTAACCCAAATGCGCGGTGCAACAGCACCTCGTTTAATTCTCGAACTTATCTGCGGCCGCATGTTGTTGCCCGGCGGCGATAACTCCGAAGCCGGATTGCTTTCGCGCATCGAACGCCTCGAGCGCGTCGAAAACATCGCAACACCATCCACTTCTCCCACCCCACCAGCGATTTCGAAGAATTCAAAAGTAGCTGCAGTTGAAGTAATTCCAACGGTCGAAGTTGAGAAGGAAGCAACAGAAGGAGATTCTAAAGAAGCTGTTCCCGAATCTCCGAAGGTTGCTTCCGAAAATCAAGCCAAACCGGTTGCTTCGGTTAAATCCTTCGATATAGCTGGCTTACGTCGCCTTTGGCCAGATGTAATCGAAAACGTTAAGAAACGTCGTCGTCTAACGTGGTCTTTGCTCTCCGCCTCTGCGCAGATAATCGCCGTAGACGAAAAGCTAATCACGATCGGCATAGTCAACGCCGGCGCCCGCGACTCATTCGTGCGCTCTGAATCAGATGAGATCCTGCGCCAAGCATTTATTGAAATCGTTGGCATTGATCGCAAGATCGAAGTAGTTGTTGATGCATCGATCGATACAACTTCAACCCCTGAAGCGCGCGCAGTTCGCAAGGATGAAGCGCCATCGGATAAGAACTTGTTATCAGGTGCAGCGCTACTCGCCGCCGAACTTGGTGCAACTGTGATCAGCGAAAAGAATAAGGACTAATGAGCACTGGCATGTACGAAGGTGCGATCCAAGATCTCATCGATGCTTTAGGTCGCTTGCCTGGAATTGGTCCAAAGAGCGCACAGCGAATTGCTTTCCATATCCTGCAGACCGATGGTGAAGCAGCCATTGCACTAGTCGATGCGATCCGCACCGTTAAAGAGCGCGTTAAATTCTGCAGCCAATGCGGAAACGTTTCTGAAGAAACGGAATGTCGCATCTGTCGCGATCCTCGTCGCGATCCGGCACAAATTTGTGTTGTTGAAGAGAGTAAAGATGTAATCGCAATCGAGCGCACCCGCGAATTCCGCGGTAGGTATCACGTGCTTGGTGGCGCCATTAGTCCGATCGATGGAATTGGTCCTGACCAACTCCGCATCCGCGAATTAATGGTTCGTCTCTCTGATTCAAATATCACCGAAGTCATCTTGGCGACCGACCCAAACCTCGAGGGCGAAGCAACGGCTACTTACTTAGCTCGTTTGATTAAGCCACTTGGCATTAACGTTTCTCGTCTAGCCAGTGGCCTGCCGGTCGGTGGAGATCTCGAATATGCAGATGAAGTAACGCTGGGACGCGCATTTGAAGGCCGCCGTAACGTAGAAGGCTGATCGTCTCACTATTTGATCGAATGGCTGTACCATATATTGAGATTTTCCCTAATCGGGTGGCAAGCGCCGCCGAATTAGTTCAATATTGAGCCATGGGACTAATCGTTCAGAAATATGGCGGATCCTCCGTAGCCGATGCCGAGGGCATGAAGCGCGTTGCCGCTCGCATCGTGGCGGCGAAAAAGGATGGCAATCAGGTCGTTGTCGTCGTCAGCGCGATGGGCGATACCACTGACGAGCTAATCGATTTAGCCAACGCCGTTACCCCAATTCCTGGTGGTCGCGAACTAGATATGTTGCTGACTGCCGGTGAGCGCATTTCGATGGCGCTACTGGCAATGGCGATTTCAAATTTGGGACATGAAGCTCGTTCCTTTACAGGTTCACAAGCTGGCGTGATTACAGATTCTGCTCACGGTCGTGCGCGCATCATCGATGTGACTCCGGGAAGAATTCAAGAAGCGCTCGCTGACGGTGCAATCGCAATCGTTGCTGGCTTCCAAGGAATTTCGCAAGATACAAAAGACATTACAACTTTAGGTCGCGGTGGTTCAGATACAACTGCGGTTGCACTTGCTGCAGCGCTCGATGCCGATGTCTGTGAAATTTACACAGATGTTGATGGCGTCTTCAGCGCAGATCCACGCGTTGTTCCTGCAGCGCGCAAGTTAAAGACAGTTACATATGAAGAAATGCTTGAACTTGCCGCAGCTGGCGCAAAAGTTCTGCACTTGCGTTGCGTCGAGTACGCACGTCGTTACAACTTACCAATTCACGTACGTTCATCATTTTCACCAAACGAAGGAACCTGGGTGGTTGAAAACCATCCTGAAGGAGGAAACATGGAGCAAGCAATCATCTCGGGTATCGCACACGATAAATCCGAAGCCAAGATCACGATCGTTGGCGTACCTGATCGCACTGGTATTGCTGCACGCATCTTCCAAGCCATCGCTGATGCCGATATCAACATCGACATGATCGTGCAGAACGTATCTGCCGCAGCAACTGGTCTAACCGATATTTCATTTACAGTTCCAAAGGCTGAAGGCGCAAACGCAACTGCAATCTTGAAACGTATTCAAGGTGAAGTTGGTTTTGCTTCAATTCAATATGACGATTCAATCGGCAAGCTCTCACTTGTTGGCGCCGGAATGCGCTCACATCCAGGCGTAACAGCAACGTTCTTTGCAGCGATGGCTGAAGCAGGACTCAATATTGAAATGATTTCAACCTCTGAAATCCGAATCTCAATCATCTGCCGCGAAAGCGATCTCGAAAAGGGTGTTCGTGCAGCGCATACCGCATTCGGATTAGATGCTGATCAAATCGAAGCAGTCGTATATGGAGGAACAGGACGATGACTCAGAAAAAAGCCAAAGTAGCTAAGAAAGCAAAGTCAGCAAAGAAACTTCCATCACTTGCAGTAGTTGGTGCAACTGGCGCTGTCGGAACTGTAATGCTCGATATTTTGAGCAAGCGTAAAAATGTTTACGGTGAGATTCGTTTGATCGCATCTGCTCGAAGCGCTGGCAAGAAATTGGTTTGCCGCGGTGAAGAGCTAACCGTTGTTGCCCTTTCTCCTGAAGCATTCGACGGTATCGATATAGCGATGTTCGATGTTCCAGATGAGATCTCTGCCGAGTGGGCGCCAATCGCGGCAGCTCGTGGCGCAGTTGTTGTCGATAACTCTGGGGCGTTCCGCATGGATAAGAAAGTTCCTTTGGTTGTTCCAGAGGTAAATCCAAAAGATATTAAGAAGCGCCCTAAGGGAATTATCTCTAACCCAAATTGCACAACACTTTCTATGATCGTTGCGATGGGTGCGCTAGATAAGAAGTTCGGCCTAAAGGAGCTTGTTGTTTCGTCTTACCAAGCGGCATCAGGTGCAGGACAACCAGGAATCGACAGCCTGCGTGCGCAAATTGACCAGGTTGCCGGTAAAGGCTTAGGTGATGTCGCAGGAGATCTCCGCACCGTTGTGAAAGATCTTGGACCGTTCCCAGCACCACTCGCTATGA
Source organism: Candidatus Nanopelagicaceae bacterium (assembly GCA_965268165.1). Taxonomy (GTDB): domain Bacteria; phylum Actinomycetota; class Actinomycetes; order Nanopelagicales; family Nanopelagicaceae; genus Planktophila. Next base: position 1,349,415 of record OZ254162.1, on the reverse strand, counting down.
ACGTTATTCCATGGGCGGGTTCTCTTAAGGAAGATGGTTATTCATCTGAAGAACTTAAGGTTCGCAATGAATCTCGCAAGATTCTCGGTATGCCTAAACTAAAAGTCGCTGTGACTTGCGTACGCGTTCCTGTAATCACAACACACTCACTTACTGTGCATGCAGTCTTCTCAAAGACAATCACTCGTAAAGCTGCACAGTCCGCACTGAAAAAAGCTGAGGGCGTTCTCCTTTACGACAATCCAGAAAAGAAGGAATTTCCAACTCCTGCTGATGTCGTAGGTACTGATCCAACTTGGGTCGGTCGCGTGCGCCAATCTTTGGATAATCCTAAAGCGATTGATTTATTTGTCTGCGGCGATAACTTGCGTAAGGGTGCAGCGTTAAATACTGCACAAATCGCAGAGCTCGTTGCCGCTGAATTCACTCGCTAATTCCACAACGCTTCGCCTGTAGACTCACTTCATGACCATCGTTGTCGCAGGTGCCACCGGTCTTGCTGGTTCAGCAATCGTCCGCGCCTACGAGAAAACTGGCGAAAAGGTAATCGGCATTAATCGCAGCGTCTGCGATCTTCTCGACCGCGATGCCACCATTGATTTCATTAAGAAGGCTAAGCCTGCAATCGTTGTAGATGCGGCAGCCAAGGTTGGCGGCATCGGAGCTAATAACGCTTTCCCGGTTGAGTTCCTGGCCGATAACGTGCGAATTCAAAGCAACCTTATGGAAGCTGCACACGCGGCAGATGTAGAAAAATTCATCTTCCTTGGATCAAGTTGTATCTATCCACGCGATTGCGCACAGCCAATCAAAGAAGAATATTTAATGACTGGGCCACTTGAAGAAACAAACTCTGCATATGCAATCGCCAAGATTGCCGGCATCGAGTTGATTAAATCTTTCCGTAAAGAGTATGACCGCAAATGGATCTCACTAATGCCAACAAATCTTTACGGTCCAAAAGATAATTTCGAACTGCAAGGTTCACATGTGTTGCCAGCATTTATACGCCGCTTTGTTGAAGCGAAAGAATCTGGTCGCGCCAAAGAAACTTTATGGGGCACCGGTTCACCAATGCGTGAGTTCTTGCACGTTGATGATTTAGCTTCAGCAGTTGTTCTTGCGGGCGAAAAATATGATTCTGCGCAGCACCTAAATATCGGCAGCGGCGAAGATCTAACGATCAAGGCTTTGGCTGAATTAGTCGCTGAAGTTGCGGGTTTTACTGGCGAAATCGCTTGGGATTCATCGAAACCTGACGGAACACCACGCAAGGTTCTTGATGTTACGAAGGTTAAATCGCTAGGTTGGTCACCTGCGATCTCGCTAAGAGACGGAATCGCTTCAACGATCGAGTGGTATATCGATGCAACTGCAAAGGGAGTAAGTCGACGATGAGTAAAAAAGTTGCTTTCATAACTGGTGTTACCGGCCAAGATGGCTCATACCTTGCAGAGTTCTTGCTCGCTAAAGGCTATGAAGTACACGGACTTATTCGCCGCTCCTCAACTTTCAACACCTCTCGTATCGATCATATTTACGAAGATCCACACGCTAAAAACCCAAAGCTTTTCTTGCACTACGGCGATCTAATTGATGGCGTTGGGCTTACCAATTTAATCCGTGAAATAAAACCAACTGAGGTTTATAACCTTGGCGCACAGTCACACGTTCAAGTTTCTTTCACCATGCCGCAATACACCGGACAGGTAGATGCCGTCGGTGCAGTTGGACTTCTTGAAGCGATTCGCTCTGCAGATATCGATACCCGTTTCTACCAAGCATCAACATCTGAACTCTTTGGTTCAACTCCACCACCACAGAACGAACTTTCTATGTTCCGCCCACAATCTCCATATGCTGCAGCGAAGTTGATGGCTTACTGGTGCACTGTTAACTATCGCGATGGTTACGGAATGCACGCCACAAACGGAATTTTGTTTAACCACGAATCACCACGTCGCGGTGAAACTTTCGTAACTCGCAAGATCACTCGCGCAGTTGCGGCGATTAAGGCTGGAAAGCAGGACAAGTTGTTCCTCGGAAATCTCGATGCGGTTCGCGACTGGGGTTATGCCAAGGAATACGTTGAATCCATGTGGCTGATGTTGCAGCAAGATAAGCCTTCAGATTACGTAGTTGCCACAGGCGTTGGCGCAACAGTTAAAGACTTTGCTGAAGCAGCATTTTCGCGCGCAGGTTTGAATTGGCAAGACCATGTTGAGACCGATAAGAAATACATTCGCCCAACTGAAGTTGATGCGCTTATCGGAGATCCATCAAAGGCAAGTAAAGCCCTTGGTTGGAAGGCGACAACTCATTGGAAAGAGTTGGCCGAGCTAATGGTTGATGCCGATATTAAAGCTTTGCAGTAAGCGTTACTAAACTTACTTCTGGCGGACTAGCTACACGAATACGTGCAAAGGGACTTGTTCCCATTCCTGCTGAAACATGTAGGTAAGGCTCGTTTCCAAACTTTGTTAACCCGCGTGCTCGCCAAGTTGGTAGATCACAGTTAGTTGTTAGTGCACGCGAACCACCAGGCATTGGCAATCTAACTTGTCCGCCATGTGTGTGGCCTGCAAATATTGCATCTAAACCATCACGCGACATTCCTTCAAGAATTCTTAAATATGGTGCATGCGTTACACCGATCGCGATGTTGCATGGCCCTGGTTTTCCGGCAACGAGTGAGTAGTCATCAAACTCAAGGTGGGCATCATCGGTGCCGCGAGTTTCGATCGTTGTATCTTTAATCTTTATCGTTGCGCGTGAGCGATTTAAATTGATCCAACCTCGTGATTGCAACCCTTTATCTAGATCTAGCCAAGGTAGATCTTCACCGTGAATACGTTTTCCATGGTTTGGAAGTAAGTATTTAAGTGGATTCTTAGGTTTTGGAGCGTAATAATCATTAGAACCGAATACGAATAGACCCGGAAGGTTTAGCAACGAATCAAGGGCATCGAGTGCAACAGGAACAGCCTGCATGTGCGCCAAAAAATCCCCGGTTGAGATAACTAAGTCAGGGGAGAGATCGATAAAGGATTTGATATCGGCTATCTCGGTCTTGCGCGCAGGGGTCAGGTGCAGATCCGAGAAGTGCAGAACGCGGATCGGTGCGTGGCCAGCAGGGAGAATCGGGATCTCGGCCTGGCGAAGTTGATAACTCATTGCATGAGAAGATACACCTAGGCAATTCAAGGGTTCGGGCAATTCAAGGGTTCGGGCAATTCAAGGGTTCGGGCAATTCAAGGGTTTGGAGCAACAATCAAGTGGGACTCAAAGAGACACTTAAGAGCGACCTAACTGAGGCGATTCGCAGCAGCGACAAGGTTGTATCAGGCACGATCCGCATGGTTTTAACCGCGATCACAAACGAAGAAGTTTCTGGCAAAGAAGCACGCACACTTAGCGAAGACGAGATCATCGCGGTTCTTTCGCGTGAAGCAAAGAAGCGCCGCGAAGCAGCTGAAGAATTTGCAAAAGGTAACCGCCCTGAAAAAGCTGCAGAAGAAAAGGCCGAAGGCGAAGTAATCGCTAAGTACCTACCTGCACAACTTTCCGAAGATGATGTTAAGAAGTTAATTGCTGCAGCAATTGCATCAACAGGAGCTGCCGGACCTGCCGATATGGGCAAGGTAATGGGCGCGATCAAGCCACAGATCGCAGGAAAAGCAGATGGCTCAATGGTTTCATCACTTGTTAAAGCAGCGCTAGCCGGAGGAAATTAATGAAATTCGAATATGCCACCGTTCCACTTCTATCTCACGCAACAAAGCAGATTCTCGATACTTGGGGTTCTGATGGATGGGAACTCGTAACAGTTATTCCAGCACCTGGCGGCGAACAACTCGTTGCTTACATGAAGCGAGAGGTTAAGTAAAAATGGCAGTTGATGTCCGCGCCAAGTTGGCCGAAAAAGGTTTAACACTTCCAGTTGCAGCAAAGCCAGTAGCTGCATATGTCCCTGCAGTACGCACCGGAAATATAGTTTTCACCGCAGGCCAGTTGCCTCTCGTTGATGGATCAATGGCTGATACAGGAAAAGTTGGCGCTGAAATTACTCAAGAACGAGCAAAAGAGCTTGCAGAAATCTGTGCACTTAATTGTTTAGCAGCAGTTGAGTTAGTGGCACCAGTTGATTCAATCGTCAAGATTGTTCGCATAGTTTGTTATGTAAATGGCGCCCCAGGATTTATCAGCCAACCATTTGTTGCAAACGGAGCTTCAGAGTTATTTATGCATATCTGGGGAGAACCAGGAATTGCTGCACGTAGCGCACTTGGCGTTGCAGAGCTTCCTTTGAATTCACCGGTTGAGGTTGAACTCACCGTTGAAGTTGCTTAGTTAATTTAGCTAATTACTTAGCGAGAGCGCTTGCTCAGACGTTCGACATCAGTAATTAGCACTGAGCGACCATCAAGCTTTAGCCATCCGCGACCAGCAAAATCGGCGAGAGCCTTATTTACTGTTTCGCGTGATGCGCCAACAAGCTGTGCAAGTTCTTCTTGAGTTAGATCGTGGTTAACGAGCAAACCTTCAGCAGTAGTCTTTCCAAAGCGATCACCGAGATCGATCAGGGCTTTAGCAACGCGACCTGGAACATCAGAGAAAACTAAATCGCCGACCGCTTCATTGGTGCGACGTAGGCGCTGTGCCAAACGTGCAAGCAATTGCAGTGAAACTTCTGGGTTCTGCTTAAGCCAAGGAATAACTTTTTCATGGCTAAGTGAAAGTAATTTTGCATCGGTCACTGCAGTTGCAGTTGAAGTGCGTGGGCCGGGATCAAAGAGTGAAAGTTCGCCAAACATTTCGCCAGGCCCGAGGATAGAGAGCAAGTTTTCGCGACCGTCTCCGCTGGAGGTTCCGAGCTTTAGCTTGCCTTCGATAATTACATAAAGGTGCTCGCCGTCATCGCCTTCTTTAAAGAGGATTGAACCCTTCGCGATCTTTACAGTATCCATCGAGGCGCGCAGGGATACTGCGGCAGCGTCATCGAGGGCGGTAAAGAGCGGGGCTCTGCGTACGACTTCATCTTCTTGAGGCACGTGGGTAGTTTACTCGCATGGCCCCCGATAGCGAAACTCGTAAAAGCGCAAGGGCTATATATCGAATATTGACCAAAACTTATCCCAATGTGCGCTGCGAACTAGATTTCTCCAACCCATTAGAACTCACGATTGCAACGGTTTTATCCGCGCAGTGCACTGATAAGCGAGTCAATGCGGTTACACCAGCGCTCTTCAAAAAATATAAGAACGTGCGCGCTTACGCCAAAGCGTCGCTAAACGATATTGAAGATTTGATTTATACAACCGGTTTCTTTCGCGCCAAGGCTCGTCACATTCAGGGCCTTGCTGTAAAGATCATCGAGGATTTTGACGGTGACGTTCCACAAACTTTGGAAGAGTTAATCACTCTGCCCGGTGTAGGTCGAAAGACTGCCAATGTTGTTCTAGGACATGCCTTTGATATTCCAGGAATTACAGTCGACACCCATTTCGGTCGCCTTTCCCGAAGATTTGAGTGGAGTGAATCGAAAGATCCCGTTAAAGTTGAATTCGAAGTGGGAGAGTTAATCCCTCAAGAAGAATGGACTAATTTGTCGCAACGGATGATCTGGCACGGCCGACGCATCTGCCATTCACGCAAACCAGCGTGTGGCGCATGTCCTGTTGCAAAAATTTGTCCTTCATTTGGAATTGGCGAAATGGATAAAATAAAAGCCAAGGCTTTGGTTAAAAGCGATGAGGATTTCCGATGAAGCGCGCCTTATTTGTTGTCGCAGCACTAATTCTCTCAGGCTGTTCATCGCCAGAACCGGTTGCGATAAAAGGCGAAGTAATTTCCTGTGCGTCAATTACTTTCGATAAATCAATTACCAAAGACGCAATTATTGAATGTCTAGATGGCACGGCCGGTGCCAGCATGGAATCTCTACGCGGTCCGATGATCATCAACATTTGGGGCTCTTGGTGCTCGACTTGTCTGGCCGAAACGCCTGAATTTGTTAGCTTTTATAAGAAAGCTAAAGGCAAAGTTCAGTTAGTCGGCGTCGCTGTTGAGGAATCTTCCCCTGATAATTCTCGTAAATTCATCATAGAAAACGGCATGAGTTGGCCTAACTTCTACGATCGCGAGAATAAAACTCGTAGTTACTTTGGAATGGGCGTGCCGGTTACCTGGTTTATCGATGCCCAAGGCGATGTCAAGTTTAAGAAGATCGGCGAAGTAAAATCTGAGCAAGAGTTAATAGATTTAACCGAGAAACATCTAGGAGTGAAGATTTAATGGTTGCTGACTTAGTAATTATCGTAGCGCTAATTTTTTCAACAATTATTGGCTACCGCAATGGCTTGATCCGCACCCTCTTTAAATTTGTCGGATTTGTTGCAGGCGGAGTTCTTGGAATCTACCTTTCCCTTAAGTTCTCACACGATTGGTCGCTGGATATAAAGCGAATTGGCTTTGTTATCGCATCAATTGTTGGCGGTGGCTACCTATGTTCATTTATCGCAGGAGCGCTAGCCAAGGGTCTGCGGGCCTCAATTTTTCGTGGCCCAATTGCTTTATTAGATTCAGTTGCTGGTGCTCTTCTGGAAATCGCGCGCACCGTAATCGCACTTTATTTGATCGCAACGGTTCTGCTCTGGTCACCTTGGCAGGCAGCGCAAAACCAGATCACCGATAGCCAAATACTTCCCAAAATTCAGCCTTACATTCCAGGGCTAATCACCCAAGCAAACGATTGGGTTAAGGAAGAGTTTCTTAATCTTCGTCTTTAGAAGAATTCAAACCTTCTGAAATCAACTTCATAACATTTGGATCTGCCAACGTTGTGGCATCGCCAACTGCGCGATTTTCAGCGACATCTTTAAGCAAACGGCGCATAATCTTGCCGCTACGAGTCTTCGGCAATTCTGCAACAACCATGATCTGACGTGGACGGGCAATAGCGCCAATTTCCTTAGTTACATGCGCGCGAAGCTCTTTCACTAACTCTTCACCGCCGGCGTGAGGAATACCACCACGCAAGATAACGAATGCAACAATTCCTTGTCCGGTCATCTCATCTGCGGCGCCTACAACAGCTGCCTCGGCAACTGCTTCATGTGAAACAAGTGCAGATTCAACTTCAGTTGTTGAAATACGGTGTCCAGAAACGTTCATGACGTCGTCGACGCGACCCATCAACCAGATCGCACCTTCGTCATCTAACTTTGCGCCATCTCCTGCAAAGTAAATTCCTTTAAAGCGCGACCAGTAAGTTTCTTTGTAACGCTCGTCCTCGCCCCAAACGCCACGCAACATAGAAGGCCAAGGATTATCTAAAATCAAGAAACCACCATGTCCATTTGGAACAGGGTTTGCGTTGTCATCAACGACAACTGCACTAATGCCAGGGATGGCTTTCATCGCTGAGCCTGGTTTAGTTGATGTAACACCAGGCAGTGGCGAAATCATGATCGCACCAGTTTCGGTCTGCCACCAAGTATCAACAATCGGACAATTGTTGGCACCGATAACATCGCGGTACCACATCCATGCTTCTGGGTTAATTGGTTCACCAACTGAACCAAGTAAACGTAGTGAAGATAAGTTGTGCGCCTTAGGGAATTCATCTCCCCATTTCATCCAGGTGCGGATCAAAGTTGGTGCGGTGTACAAAATTGTTACGCCGTACTTTGCAACGATCTCAAACATACGTCCTTTATGCGGTGTATCAGGCGTACCTTCATACATAACTTGAGTTGCACCATTGATTAGCGGACCATAGACAACATATGAGTGCCCGGTAATCCAACCAACATCTGCGGTGCACCAATAAACATCTTTCTCGGGCTTGATATCAAATACGACGCGATGTGTGTATGCCGCCTGCGTTAAATACCCACCTGTTGTGTGGAAAATTCCCTTTGGTTTAGCGGTTGTGCCAGAGGTGTAGAGAATAAAGAGCGGGTGCTCGCTATCGAAGAATTCAGGCTTATGTTCGCTGCTTTGGCTATCAACGAGCTCATGCCACCAGATATCGCGATCTGAGTTCCACGCAGTTTCTTGTCCAGTGCGCTTTACGACTAAAACTTTTTCAACGTTATGTTTTCCCTTTAGCGCTTCATCAACTGCTGGCTTTAACGCAAATGCTGCTCCTTTGCGGAATCCGCCATCTGCAGTGATAACCAATTTGGCGTCGGCATCTTGAATACGCGATAGAAGTGCATCGGCAGAAAATCCTCCGAAGACAACTGAGTGCACTGCGCCAATTCGCGCGCATGCCAACATCGCAACCGCAGCTTCTGGAATCATCGGCATATAAATCGCAACTCGATCGCCAGCGCTAATTCCAATTTGCGTTAAAGCATTTGCCGCTTTGCTGACATCTGCCAACATCTGCGCATAAGTAATTGTGCGGGTATCGCCAGGTTCGCCTTCAAAATGAAATGCAACGCGATCACCACGACCTGCGGCAACGTGACGGTCGAGAGCATTTACCGAGGCATTTATTTTTCCGCCGATAAACCATTTGGCGTAAGGAGGATTCCACTCAAGAACCGTCTCCCAACTTTTATCCCAATTTAACTCGCGCGCTTGTTCTTCCCAGAAAGCAAGTCGATCTTTTTCAGCATGTGCATATAAATCAGATTTGGCATTGGCCTGAGCTGCAAAGGCTGGGCTCGGAGGAAAGTGGCGATTTTCGTGGGAGAGGTTTTCTATTGAATCTCCAGTGATCTCGGTGCTCATAACTCTGCAGATTACCCGTGAATATCAACAGGCGGAAGGCTTTAGCGATGTGGCGAAGTAGATAGGAGCAAAGATCTACGACCTGAAGCAAAGACAAAAAGTTAAAAGAAAAGGAGAAAGATGCTTACAACGTTTCTGGTGCTCTTACTAAAAATCATCAATAGCCCTGCTCTGCTCGCTGGCCTAATCGCCTTCCTGCAGAAGACCCTCAATCCATAAAGGCCATCCCCAATTGCTCTAATCGGGCTGAAGAATCGCCATTTCCTACGCGTATAGGGGATGGCGATTTTTCATCCGCCCGCAGAGGTGGTTGGATTAGGCGTAAGCCTGAATGCGGCCCAATGAAGCGCTCGGTCAGGGATTACGCCCCGAGATAATTTGGAGTCATCATGGCCATTGCAACCCCTGAAATTTACGCAGAGATGCTTGATCGCGCGAAAGCCGGCGCATTCGCATATCCAGCAATTAACGTTTCATCTTCTTCAACCATCATCGCCGCGCTTCGTGGTTTCGCCGAAGCCGAATCAGATGGAATCATCCAATTTTCATGGGGCGGTGCGGAATACGCATCTGGCTCAACAGTAAAGAACATGGTTGATGGTGCAGTTGCGCTCGCTGAGTTCGCACACGTTGTTGCAAAGAACTACAACGTAAATATTGCAATCCACACAGATCACTGCCCAGCAGAAAAACTAGATGGCTATATGCGTCCGCTTCTTGAAATCGGCGCACAGCGCATCAAGAACGGTCAAGCGCCACTCTTTAACTCACATATGTGGGATGGCTCAGCAGTTGATATGAATGAAAACATGAAGATCGCAGATGAACTTCTAACTAAGTCAGTTGCTGCTCGCACAATTCTTGAAATTGAAATCGGCGTTGTCGGCGGCGAAGAAGATGGCGTTGAAGCAAAGCATGATGCAAAGTTGTACTCAACACCTGAAGATGCGTTGATGACAATCGAAACTCTTGGCCTCGGAGAACGCGGTCGCTACATGGTTGCTGCAACTTTCGGTAACGTCCACGGCGTTTATAAGCCAGGCAACGTTGTCTTGCAGCCAAAGATTTTGCAGACTCTGCAAGATGCAGTTGTTGCCAAGAAGGGCCTTGCTGCAGGTAGCAAGCCAATGGATCTTGTATTCCACGGCGGTTCAGGTTCACTTCTCTCAGAGATCCGCGACTCACTTGATTACGGCGTAATTAAGATGAATATCGATACCGATACTCAGTACGCATTTACACGCCCAGTTGTTGATCACATGTTCAAGAACTACGACGGCGTTCTAAAGATAGATGGCGAAGTTGGAAATAAGAAGACTTACGATCCACGTGCGTGGGGTAAGGCTGCTGAAGCAGGAATGGCAGCTCGCGTTGCACATGCTTGCGAAGATCTTCGTTCAACAGGCACATCACTTAAAAAGTAAATAAACTTTAATAACCATTAACACCTGCGGAGAGGTTTTGCCATGCCAGCGTTAGTTCTGCTCGGAGCTCAATGGGGCGACGAAGGCAAGGGTAAAGCCACAGATATTCTCGGTGACCGCGTTGATTATGTTGTTCGCTATCAAGGCGGCAACAACGCGGGCCACACCGTAGTTATCGGCGATCAGAAGTACGCACTTCACTTACTTCCATCTGGAATCTTGAGTCCTAACGTAGTTCCAGTAATCGGTAACGGCGTTGTGATTGATCCAGGTGTTCTGCTTGAAGAAATTCGTGGCTTAACTGAACGCGGAATCGATTGCTCCAAGTTAGTTATCTCAACTAATGCGCATTTGATTACTCCGTATCACCGCACCATCGATAAAGTTTCTGAACGCTTCTTAGGTAAATCAAAGATCGGTACAACTGGTCGCGGCATCGGACCTGCTTATGCAGACAAGATCAACCGCATCGGTATCCGTGTACAAGATCTCTTTGATCCATCTATCTTGCGTCAGAAGATCGAGGGTGCTCTTCGCGATAAGAACCAAGTACTAATCAAGGTCTTTAACCGCAAGAACATCGATGTTGATGAAGTTCTAAACGAATACCTTGCTTATGCCGAGATCCTGCGCCCATATGTAGCAGACACAGTTCTGTTGCTAGATGAAGCGTTAAAGGCCGGAAAGCGGGTATTGCTTGAGGGATCACAAGGCACTCTGCTCGATGTCGATCACGGTACTTATCCATTCGTAACATCCTCAAACCCAACTGCGGGTGGCGCTTGCACAGGTTCTGGAATCGGACCAACCAAGATTGATCGCGTAATCGGAATCGTTAAGGCCTACACAACTCGCGTTGGTTCGGGCCCATTCCCAACTGAACTCTTCGATGAAGATGGCGAAAAGTTGCGCACTATCGGCGGTGAAATCGGTGTAACAACTGGTCGTGCGCGTCGTTGCGGTTGGTATGACGCACCCATCGCGCGTTATGCAGTTCGCGTTAACGGACTTACCGATTTCTTCTTGACCAAACTCGATGTTTTAACTGGTTGGAAGGAAATTCCAGTCTGCGTTGCATATGAAATCGATGGCAAGCGCGTTGAAGAACTTCCCGCATCACAATCAGATTTCCATCACGCAAAACCAATTTACGAAAACTTGCCAGGCTGGACTGAAGATATTTCTGGTGCGCGCAAGCTCAGCGATCTGCCAAAGAATGCACAGGATTACATCGCCTTCTTGGAAAAGATTTCTGGTGCTCCGATGAGCGCAATCGGTGTCGGGCCGGGTCGCGACCAAACAATTGTCGTGAAGGATTTCATCTAAACCATGAAAATCCTCCTAGTCGGAAGCGGCGGTCGTGAACACGCACTCGCACTAGGGTTACAAGCAGATCCAAGTTGTACTGAACTTCATTGCGCACCTGGAAATCCAGGTATCGCAGAAATTGCAACACTGCATCCAATTGCAATCACCGATAACAAGGCAATCGTTGATCTTGCAAAGAAATTAGCAGTTGATCTCGTTGTAATTGGTCCTGAAGTTCCGCTAGTAAATGGCGTTGCAGATGAGCTGCGAGCAGCGGGATTGGCTGTCTTTGGCCCATCAAAAGCGGCAGCACAACTTGAAGGATCGAAGAATTTTGCAAAAGGCGTTATGCGCGATGCTGGTGTTCCAACTGCGCGTAGCTTCACCTGCGAAACTCAAACAGAAATTGAAAGCGCTCTCGATGCCTTCGGCGCTCCATACGTTGTTAAAGATGATGGTCTTGCCGCAGGCAAAGGCGTTGTCGTTACAGATGATCGCGCCAAAGCTTTAGAACATGCCCTTGCTTGTAAGCGCGTTGTAATTGAAGAATTTCTAAACGGCCCAGAGATTTCATTGTTTGGAATTTCAGATGGCCGCAATGTTCTGCCGATGCAACCGGCGCAAGATTTCAAGCGCGCCTACGATCGCGATGAAGGTCCAAACACAGGTGGCATGGGTGCGTATTCACCGCTGCCTTGGGCGCCCGATGACATCATGGAAGAGACTTACGAAAAAGTTTTGGCGCCAGTAATCGCCGAAATGGCTGCGCGCGGAACGCCATTTGTAGGACTTCTCTACGCAGGCTTAGCTTTAACTGATCACGGTTTACGCGTTATCGAATTCAATGCGCGCTTTGGAGATCCCGAAACACAAGTTTTGATTCCAAGACTTGCAACACCGCTTGCACAATTACTTTACAAAGCAGCAACTGATTCACTTGATGATGTTGCTCTTTCTTGGCGCGATGAAAGCGCGGTAACCGTTGTGCTTGCAGCGCAGGGATATCCAGAATCTCCAAAGACCAAAGGCGCGATTACAAATATTCCGGCAATTTCAAAGACGCAAATTTTTCATGCTGGTACTTCACTTAATGGCGTTGGTTTAATTTCTAGTGGCGGTCGCGTCCTAACGGTGACGGGACTAGGTTCAGATCTAACGGAAGCCCGCGATCGCGCATACCGCGCTATCTCACAGATTGAACTCGAAGGCTCTTTCTATCGCAGCGATATCGCTTTCAATGCGTCGGTCGCTGAGAAGGGCAATTAAATGGGGGAGAATAAGCCAGTGAGCGTCCTTGCTGATCGTTATGCATCAACTGCAATGCGCGCCATCTTCGCACCTGAAGAGAAGATCATCGCCGAGCGCCGTTTATGGCTTGCCGTGGCCCGTGCGCAAAACAAACTTGGTCACTCGATCTCAGATGCAGTCATCGCCGATTACGAAAAGGTAATTACTAAAGTTGATTTGGGATCTATCGATGCTCGCGAAAAGCAGACTCGTCACGATGTGAAAGCCCGCATCGAAGAGTTCAACGCACTTGCGGGCCATGAGGCAATCCACGCCGGCATGACCAGCCGTGACTTAACTGAAAATATCGAAGCGTTGCAGATTAAAAACGGTTTAGCGATTGTCCATGACAAAGTTGTTGCAGTTCTGGCACAACTAGCCGATAAGGCAGCGCAGTATTCTGATCAAGCAATTGCCGGTCGTTCACACAACGTGCCAGCGCAGATCACAACGCTCGGAAAGCGTTTTGCATCTGCTGCTGAAGAACTTCTCTTTGCTTATGAGCGTTTAGCATCACTGCAAGATCGCTATCCAATGCGCGGTATAAAGGGCCCAGTTGGTACATCACAAGATTCAATTGACCTGCTTGGTTCATCAAAAGCACATCACAGCCTGGAACTTGAGATCGCTAACGAACTTGGCTTCAACCGCGTGCTTGATTCAACTGGTCAGATCTATCCTCGTTCATTTGATTACGATGTTGTGACAACTCTTGTACAACTTGCTGCTAGTCCATCATCACTTGCGACTTCAATCCGCTTGATGGCTGGTGCCGAACTCGTCACAGAAGGATTTAAAGCTGGACAAGTTGGATCATCGGCGATGCCTCATAAGATGAACACTCGTTCTTGCGAACGTATCAATGGCTTAAGCGTGATCTTGCGCGGATATGCATCGATGGTCTCTGAACTTGCGGGCGATCAATGGAACGAAGGCGATGTTTCTTGCAGCGTTGTCCGCCGAGTTGCCCTGCCAGATGCTTTCTACGCCATCGATGGTTTGCTTGAAACAACGCTTACCGTGCTTAGCGAATTCGGCGCTTTCCCTGCAGTAATCGCTGCAGAACTCGATCGTTATCTACCTTTCTTAGCGACAACCAAGATATTGATGGCTTCAGTTAAAGCTGGAGTTGGTCGCGAAGTTGCTCACGAAGTTATCAAAGAGCACGCTGTAAAAGCGGCTTTGTTAATGCGCGAAGGTAAGGCAAACACACTTCTTGATGCACTCGCTTCAGATGAGCGCTTACCGCTTGATCGCGCCGCCCTTGATGCGCTGATTAGCCAACCAATTGAATTTACTGGCGATGCTCGCCAACAAATTGCTCGAGTTGTAGATCGCATCGATGCGATTACATCCGCGCACCCTGCCGCAGCGCAGTACAAACCGCACTCGATCCGGTGAGCGGCTTCGGCGTAGCTGGCGCACCGCCAGCACCAACTATCAACGGTTGGCAACACCTACGCACAGGAAAAGTACGCGATCTTTATAAGAACGACTCCAATGAAATCTTGCTCGTCGCATCAGATCGCATCTCGGCATTCGATTGGGTACTTCCAACAACAATTCCAAATAAAGGCGCGATCCTCACACAGTTATCGCTGTTCTGGTTTGAACTCCTTGAAGATATTGTCCCTAACCACATCATCAGCGATGACGTTCCAGATCAAGTTGCAGACCGCGCTGTGATTGTTAAACCACTTGATATGTTTGAGATCGAATGTGTGGCGCGCGGTTATCTAACTGGCAGCGGCTTGGCTGAGTACAAATCAAACCAAGTGGTTTGCGGAAACGCTCTGCCGGCAGGGCTAGTCGATGGTTCGGAACTTCCAAACAGTATTTTCACGCCCGCCACAAAAGCAGAAATCGGCGATCACGATATAAATATTGATTTCGACCAAGCGGCAAAGATCGTTGGTGCAGACGATGCCGTTGCGCTTCGCGACCTAACTCTTTCGCTCTATGAAACCGCTGCCGACTTTGCACGCAGCCGCGGCATCATTCTGGCTGATACAAAATTTGAATTCGGACGTGATGCTAAAGGCGCAATAACCCTGGGAGATGAGGCTTTAACGCCTGATTCTTCACGTTTCTGGGAGTTATCAACCTGGCAACCAGGTAGCGCACAGGGCTCATTTGATAAACAATTCGTTAGAGATTTCCTTACTCAAAGCGGCTGGGATAAGAAGAGCCCACCACCAGAATTGCCGGCAGAGATCGTAGAAAAAACTGCTGCGCGATATGAAGAAGCGTATTTCCGAATCACCGGCAGCAAGTTCTAATCCAAGTTCTAAAAGGAGATAAAGATGGCAAAGATCGTGGTTGATGTAATGCTTAAGCCAGAGATCCTCGACCCACAGGGCGTGGCCGTATCTGCTGCACTGCCACGTCTGGGATTTAACTTTGCCAAGAGCGTGCGCCAAGGAAAGCGCTTTGAAATTGAAGTAGATGGTGAACCAACTCCTGCACAGCTTGCAGAAGTTGAAAAAGCTGCTGAAACACTTCTTGCCAACCCAGTTATCGAAACTTTCACAGTAAGAGTTGAGAAGTAAATGAAAGTTGGCGTTGTAACTTTTCCGGGCACGTTAGATGATCGCGATGCTGCGCGCGCGGCAACACATGCTGGCACAACTGCGGTTTCGCTCTGGCATGGAGATGCTGATCTCAAAGGTGTAGATGCCGTCATCTTGCCCGGCGGATTTTCTTACGGTGATTACCTGCGCTGTGGCGCGATCTCACGTTTTGCGCCAGTGATGGAAAAAATCATAGATGCCGCAAATGGCGGTATGCCTTTACTCGGAATCTGCAATGGTTTCCAAGTTTTATGCGAAGCGCATTTGCTTCCAGGTGCGCTGACTCGCAACCACGAGCTTCACTTCTTATGTCGTGATCAGAAGTTAGAGATTACAAATAACACCACTGCTTGGACATCTTCTTACCAAGTTGGGCAAGAGATTGTGATCCCGCTAAAAAACGGTGAAGGCTCTTTCCAATGTGATGATGCAACTTTGGCCAAACTTGAAGGCGAAGGCCGCATCATTGCGCGCTATGTAGGTGAAAATCCCAATGGTTCACGCAACAAAATCGCCGGGATTACTAATGAACGCGGCAATGTAGTTGGCCTAATGCCACACCCAGAGCACGCGATCGATACTTTGACTGGCCCAACTGCTGATGGTCTTGGCTTCTTTACCTCAGTTCTAAACGCGATGGTGAAGTAGATGGCTTTAGATACCGTCGCGATTGCAACTGCAAACCCTGAAGCAACCCAACCTTTTGCAGAACTCGGATTAAAGCCCGATGAATACGCACGTATTAAAGAGATTTTGGGACGCCGTCCAACATCTTCTGAGCTCGCGATGTATTCAGTTATGTGGTCTGAGCACTGTTCTTATAAATCATCGAAAGTTCACTTGAAGCAATTTGGTGACAAGGCAGTTAAGACTGATGCTTTGCTAGTTGGCATTGGTGAAAACGCTGGCGTTGTAGATGTTGGTCAGGGATATGCCGTAACTTTTAAAATCGAATCACATAACCACCCATCCTTTATTGAGCCATACCAAGGCGCTGCAACCGGGGTCGGCGGAATTGTTCGCGATATTTTGACGATGGGTGCGCGCCCAATCGCGGTTATGGATCCGCTTCGCTTTGGACCAGCAGATCATCCAGATACTCGTCGCGTACTGCCAGGAGTTATCGCAGGTGTCGGTGGTTACGGAAACTGTTTAGGACTGCCAAATATCGGTGGCGAAGTTGTCTTTGATCAGACTTATCTTGGTAACCCACTTGTTAACGCGCTCTGTGTTGGCGTTATGAAACATAGCGACATCAAACTCGCTAAGGCCGCGGGCGCCGGAAATCTAGTTGTCCTTTATGGCGCCAAGACTGGCGGCGATGGAATCGGTGGGGTATCTGTTCTCGCATCCGAAACCTTTGAATCAACTGGTCCCGCAAAGCGTCCTGCAGTACAAGTTGGAGATCCCTTTGTTGAAAAAGTTCTAATTGAATGTTCGCTAGAAATCTTCGCCGAAGATTTAGTTGTAGGCATCCAAGACCTTGGCGGGGCAGGCTTATCTTGCGCCACCAGCGAGCTCGCCTCAGGCGGCAGTGGCGGTATGACGGTAGAACTCGATCGCGTTCCGTTGCGTGATGCCACGCTTTCGCCTGAAGAAATCTTGATGTCCGAATCACAAGAACGCATGTGCGCAATTGTCGAGCCAAAGCACATTGAGCGCTTCCTGGAGATCTGCAACAAATGGGATGTCACAGTAACCGTTATCGGTGAAGTAACTGATGGAGATCGCCTTGAAATTACCTGGCACGGCGATTTAATCGTTGATGTACCACCACGCACCGTGGCCCACGATGGACCGGTTTATAACCGCCCACTTGCTAAGCCTGATTACATCGATCGCGTTAACGCTGAAGTTGTCGATGTGGCGCTTCCAAGCACTGCAGATGAAATCAAAGCCGCGGTTTTGAAGTTGGCTGCAACGCCAAACTTGGCAGATAAATCTTGGGTGACATCACAATACGATCGCTATGTACAGGGAAACACGATTCAGTCACAACCTGATGATTCGGGAATGGTCCGCATCGATGAGAAGACACATCTCGGTGTTGCTGTAGCAACAGATGCCAACGCAAACTGGTCTTACCTAAATCCATATGAAGGTGCGAAGCTGGCACTTGCAGAGGCTGCGCGCAATATTGCAACCGCTGGCGCCAAACCACTTGCCGTCACCAACTGCCTTAACTTTGGTTCCCCTGAAGATCCAGGTGTGATGTGGCAATTCGCTGAATCTGTTCGCGGATTAGCTGATGGCTGTTTAGAAATGGGCCTACCTGTTACAGGTGGAAATGTTTCTTTCTATAACCAAACTGGCGCAGTTGCGATCTTGCCAACTCCAGTCATTGGCGTACTTGGCGTTATCGATGATGTGCGCACCCGCACGCCGATGAGTTTCGATAAAGCAGGGCTTGATCTTTATCTACTTGGTGAAACCAAAGCAGATATCGCTGGCAGCGAATGGGCTTACATCCATGGCCAGCGCGGAGGATCTGCACCAATCGCTGATTTACAGCGTGAAATGCGCCTTATTGAAGTCTTGGTTGCAGGGCGTACCGAGAAGATTTTCATCGCCGCACATGATTTAAGCCAAGGTGGTTTATCAGCAACGCTTACTGAGATGGTCTTGCGCCATAACGTAGGTGCAAAAGTAACTTTGGAAAATGTGGGCGTTGCACTAATTAGTGAGACTCCAGGTCGCGTAGTTGTTGCAGTTGATCCAAGCCAGGCTTCTGCACTTACTGCGCTAGCAAATAAGCACTCAATTGCGATTACCAAGATCGGATCAACTGGGGGAGATGCGTTGGAGATAAATGACGCAAAGATTTCTCTTACCGAACTGCGTAAGGCTCATACCGAAACTTTCCCAAAGTTGTTTGGATAAAAAATGCGCGATCCTAAAATCCTCGAAGCGGTTAAAGAGAGCCTTGCGCTCTTAACCGAACGTGCACCGGGTCGCGCAATCGAAGTCCGTATTCCGCCATATGCCGCGGTGCAGTGCGGAGACGGTCCAACTCATACACGTGGCACACCACCAAATGTGATCGAGATGAACGCCGAAACTTGGTTGGCACTTGCCAGCGGTGAGCGCAGTTGGGCAGATGCCATGTCTGCTGGTTTGATTAGCGCATCTGGTGTTCGCGCAGATTTAACTGAACTATTGCCGTTGGAGGTGAAGTCATGACACGTCGTCCTGATGGCTTGCTCAACCACAACGTTTTAGATGACGATAAAGCGCCACAAGATGCTTGCGGAGTATTTGGTGTTTGGGCACCTGGCGAAGAAGTTGCCAAGTTAACTTTCTACGGACTTTATGCGCTTCAACATCGCGGACAAGAATCTGCAGGTATCGCAGCATCTGATGGCGAAAGAATTTTGATCTACAAAGATATGGGTCTGGTATCGCAGGTCTTTACTGAAACCGATTTAGCCTCACTTACAGGCGATCTAGCTATTGGCCACTGTCGTTACAGCACCACTGGTTCAAGCACCTGGGTTAACGCTCAACCAACGCTAAGACCCACTAAATACGGCACTTTGGCGTTAGCCCACAACGGCAATCTCACCAACACTGGCGATCTTGCAGAAATGGTTCAGAAGCTCGAAGGCGATAACGCGAAGAGCGGTCGCGGTGCAACAACTGATACCGAGATCATGACCGCGTTAATTGGATTGCAGGATGAGAAGAACGTTGAAGCAAGTGCAATTGCAGTCTTGCCAAAGCTAGAAGGCGCTTTCTCGCTTGTCTTTATGGATGAGAAAACTTTATACGCAGCACGCGATCGCCATGGCGTTCGTCCCCTTGTTATTGGCAAACTCGAACGCGGTTGGGTGGTTGCCTCTGAAACTGCAGCGCTAGATATTGTGGGCGCCGCTTTTGTGCGCGAGGTAGAACCAGGTGAATTCTTAGCGATTAATGAAGATGGAATCCGCTCGCAGATGTGGGCAACACCAGATCCCAAAGGTTGCATCTTTGAATATGTTTATTTAGCGCGCCCAGATACAACAATTGCCGGTCAAGGTGTTCACGCAACTCGCGTTCGTATCGGCAAGCGCTTAGCAATCGAATCGCCCGTTGAAGCAGATTTAGTTATTCCAGTTCCTGAATCCGGAACGCCAGCTGCGATTGGTTACGCACAACAATCAGGAATTCCATATGGTCTTGGTTTAGTTAAGAACTCTTATGTTGGACGTACATTTATTCAACCTTCACAAACGATCCGCCAACTTGGTATTCGCCTTAAGTTAAATCCGCTTCGCGAAATAATTGAGGGCAAGCGCATTGTGGTTGTTGATGATTCGATTGTTCGCGGAAATACTCAGCGCGCAATCGTGCGGATGCTGCGCGAGGCCGGAGCCCTTGAAATTCACGTTCGTATCTCTAGTCCGCCGGTTGAATGGCCTTGTTATTACGGAATCGACTTCGCTTCCCGTGCCGAACTAATTGCGAGCGGTCTAGAAATCGAGGAGATCCGCCGCTCCATTGGCTCAGATTCACTTAGTTATGTGTCGATGGAAGGGTTGATTGCTGCAACGACGATTGATGAAAATAAGCTCTGCACCGCATGTTTTACCGGCAAATATCCGATTGCAGTACCTGCAGATATGTCAGAAGGAAAGATGCGCCTTGAAGTTACCGAGGTGGTGAAAAACCATGAGCACATATAAAGATTCAGGCGTCGATATCGATGCCGGAGATCGCGCAGTTGAGTTAATGAAAGCTTCAATCGCTAAAGCCACACGTCCTGAAGTGCAAGGTGGCATAGGGGGATTCGCTGGTTTATTCGATGCCACTGCTTTAAAGAATTATAAGAAACCACTTCTTGCAACTTCAACTGATGGCGTTGGAACCAAAACTGAGATTGCACGTTTGATGGGCAAGTACGACACCATCGGCGAAGATCTAGTTGCGATGGTTGTCGATGACTTAGTTGTTTGTGGCGCAGAACCACTTTTCATGACCGATTACATCGCAGTCGGCAAAGTGATCCCGGAACGTATCGCTGATATTGTTAGCGGTATTGCTCGTGGTTGTATAAAGGCCAATACCGCCTTAATCGGTGGCGAAACTGCTGAACACCCAGGTTTACTCAAAGAAGATGAATTTGATATTGCAGGTGCTGCAACTGGTGTAGTTGATGCTGATAAGCAACTCGGTTCACACCGCGTTAAAGCAGGAGATGCAATTATTGCGATGCCAGCAAGCGGTTTTCATGCCAATGGTTATTCTCTAGTGCGCCATATCCTCGCCACACAGAAACTGGATCTCAATAAAACTTATGAAGGTTTAACAAAATCGCTTGGTGAAATACTTCTTACGCCAACCGAGATTTACACCCTTGACTGTTTAGCGTTGATCAAAGCGCAGCAAGAAAACCTTCGCACTTTTTCTCACATTACCGGCGGCGGCTTAGCCGATAACACTGCGCGCGTTATTCCAAATGGTTTGATTGCAAAGTACGACCGCAGTACTTGGGCACTTCCTGCCGAAATGGATTTCATGGCAAAAATCGCCGAAGTTCCACACGCAGATCTAGAGCGCACCTGGAACGCTGGCATCGGTATGGTCGCCATCGTCGATCCAAAGATCGCCGACCTGACCATCCGTTCACTGGCCGCCCGGGGCATGAAAGCCTGGGTGGCAGGCTCAATTCACGCTCAAAACGGCCCTGGCGCCGCTGCTTTGGAAGGTAACTACAGGACGCGATAACCTACGCGTCTTGACGAATTTCACTTTGGTAAGGAGGTCGCCCTATGGGTCGCGGCCGTGCAAAAGCTAAACAGACAAAAGTCGCCAGAGATCTCAAGTACAACTCTCAGGAGATGGACCTCGATCGCCTTGCGAAAGAACTCCATGGCGAAGACCCTGCAAATAAATCTCGCGATGACGAAGATCCCTTTGCTGAAGGAAATTACATTCCGCGTGCTTAATTTCTCGCGGGTAAAGTAAAAGCCGTGAGACCAACTCCGTACGTAGCATCACTTCGAATCTACGAACCACTTTCTGCTTTTGAACCAGCAGATCGTCTGCGTTGGCAAGATTTAGTTGCAGATGAAAATTCAACTCGCAATGAACAAAAGTTGGCGCTGCGCCGTTTAGTTTTTCCAGAACCACCTGCCGGTCGCCCTGATGGCGCACATATTTTAGATATCGATGGCGTTCGTTACATCTCGCCTTGGTCAACGGCAACTCGTTGTTGGGCAGCCCTCGATGATTTTAAAGATTCACTTCCATCATCTGTCACACCATTTTTCTTGCCGCAGAATTTAGAAGATGTAATCACCGCTGGCGTTGATCTGATGGAAGATCGCGTTCCACATATCATCACCGAAAATTGGCTTATTCCACCGCGTTGGTTCTCGATGTTTATGCCAGAAGAACGTGTGCGTGGCGTTGATCAAGATGGCCCATTCTGCATAATGCGCGCCAAACTTTCCGATGCGATTGCGCGCACCCAAGTTGCCCATCAAACTGTCTTAGGTGCATTTGGTGAAGGATCGGTGGAAGCCGAAATCGAACATATACTGGAATGGCTTGAGATGTTCCATCAACAATCACTTATTGAACTCGATTACGGCGGGCTTGCTGGATATCTCGATCTCGGAATGAAATTAGCGGGAGAAGAAACCGGAATCGAAGCAGATACTTCAGTCGAAGATGTCTTGCACTCACTCTCTGGCCTTGCTGCAGGCGATGGACAGATGGCAGGTCAGGGTTATGAGCGTTTAGTCACGCGCTGGCGCATGGTCCAAGGCTTCGAATCGTCTATCTAGCCGCACTTGCTGGCTATTGCTATTTACGCTCACTTTGGCGGATACTTCCGACACTCGTTACAAATCGGACATCGCAATCGCGTTGCCAGTGTTGATGAAAAAGGTGAGTTATGAATCGTCTGCCAGATGCAGAAATACTGCTCACCCCACGCGAAGTTGCCGAGCTATTTGGCGTTGATCCAAAGACTGTTACACGTTGGGCAAAAGCCGGCAAGTTAACTTCTATCCGCACACTCGGTGGCCATCGCAGATTCCGCAAATCTGAAGTTGATGATCTTCGCAATAACTATTTTAAGAGTGAAGATAAGTAACTAACCAGATGGAATATTCAGTTTCGCAATTCCTTTTACTTGGTGCGCTCACATTTATCTTTGTTGGTGCAATCACGCCGCTAATGCGCAAGATCGCAATCAGCGTTGGCGCAGTTGATGCCCCTAACTTGGCGCGTAAATCTCAGAAGGAGCCAGTTCCCTATTTAGGTGGGGTTGCAATTGCTATTGGCGTTGTCGGGGCTTCTTACGGATCACTGCTTGCAGTCGATTTTTCGATGGAGACTTTTCGCTTAGCAAGTTTTGTCTTGGTTCCCGCGATGGCAATTTCGCTGATGGGTTTAATTGATGATCTCAAAGGTCTGGAACCTTGGCCGCGTTTAATCGCACAAACTGCAACCGGTGTAATCGTTGCGGTAATCCTGACATCAACCGACACCATGGGCGTCGCCTTCAATAATACTTTTCTAAACTATGCAGTCTCTGTTCTCTGGATTGTTGGTGTTTGTAACTCAATTAACTTCTTCGACAACCTAGACGGTGGAGCCGCAGGCACAGTTGCAGTTATTACCTTCTTCCTATTCTTTATTGCATATGACCGCCAACAGATTTTGGTGAGCGCCCTTGCAATAGTTACCGCAGGCGCCACAGCAGGATTTCTTATGTGGAACCGTGCTCCAGCCAAGATCTATATGGGCGATGCTGGCGCGCTCTTTCTCGGAATCATCATCTCGGTTTTAACTATTCGCCTCAGCCCAGGCGTTGTTCCGCAGATTAAATCTTTTGCGATTCCATTGGCGCTAATGGCAGTTCCGATCTTGGATACAACTGTGGCTGTCACTTCGCGCATTTATCGTGGTATTTCACCGTTTCAAGGCGGTACCGATCACCTTTCACATCGCCTAATGCGCGCTGGCTTACAACGTCGGGCAACTGCATTTACTTTGTGGGGATTTGCCGCCTTCTATGGCGCACTCGCACTCGCTATCTACACCTGGCCAGATACCTTGGGTTATCAATTAATGGCACTTGGTGGCGTTGCTTGGCTCGTTAAATTGGTTTACTTCTTACGTATTCCATCTGAGGGGTAGACTAAAGACATGACTAACAACGACGATGTAAAGGCGAGAATGCTCGCTGCCCTTGAAGCAAAAAAAGGTAAGAAGGGCGCACCAGGAACGCAGACCCATGCCGAGGGCGGTTCAAAGATTCGTGGTGGTCAACGCAGCGGCGGCGCCCCACAAGTTCAGCGCAAAGCAGGACCATCTGGTTCAGGATCTGCTGGTTAATTTTAAAATTAGCTAATTACTTGAGTGTTTAATGCTTGATTTTTTTACTTGAGTGGCTCGGGACAGGATCGAACTGTCGACCTCACGATTTTCAGTCGCGCGCTCGTACCAACTGAGCTACCGAGCCAATATTTAATTGTGATTTCAATAGTTAAAAACTATTAAAAAAGAAGAGAGTGTGTGGACACTCTCTTCTCGCGACCCGGACGGGACTTGAACCCGCGACCTCCGCCGTGACAGGGCGGCGCGCTAACCAACTGCGCTACCGGGCCTTAAAGAATGAAAACATAAGTGGCTCTTATGTCACCTTAAAGCCGTATTGCCAGATAAATCTGACCTTGCGTGCCCCCAACGGGATTCGAACCCGTGTTACCGCCGTGAAAGGGCGATGTCCTAGGCCCCTAGACGATGGGGACGTTTGAGGCTCGCAAATCGTACCCGTTAGAGGGGCGCTAACCCAAATTGGTTAAATGCCCGCGCAAAAGCGCGAATTACAGCGAGAAAAGGCGATGTATTTTAAAGAAGCGCCCACTGAATAGTGATTGAGACGGTTACATCTTGCTGACCTAAATCAACAACAGTCGCTTCTGAATCTGCAGCCTTTGCCATCGCCATTACTGGTGGATAGTTAACTGGGCTTGAGTTCTCAACTAAGTAATTAACGCGACCAAGTTTTGTATCGAGCAACTTCGCATATGAAGCAGCCTTTGCCTTGGCGTTCTTCACCGCATTTGCGCGCGCTGATTCTGTTGCCTTTGATGAATCGAGAACAAATGGAGTTACACCTTGAATCTGCAAGTTATCGCCACCAGCTGCAACTACAGCGTCTACAACTGCACCGGCGTTTTCGGCGTTCTTAATTGTTACGACAAAACCTTGTGATCCGCGGTAACCAATTAGAACTGAACCTTTATCTTGGGTGTAGTTGTACTCGGGATAGACGCTAATGCTCTGGGTTGCGATATCTGCCTTCGCAATACCTGCAGCAGTTAAAGCAGCGCGAACAGCAGCTGCTGAAGTTGAGGTCTTTGCCAGCGCTTCTTTATTTGATCCTGCGACAACGCTTACATTCGCATTTAGGCGCACAGCATCCGGAGTGACTTTTACAGATCCATCAGAGTTAACGGTCACATAGCGAGTAGCAGTTGTTGCTGCCTCTGCGGGAAGTGAAGCTGCAATTCCTCCAACTAATGTCAGTGCGATTAGTGCGGCGGCTATTTTGCGAGTACGTGTAGTTATCATGGGATAAGTATCTCCTATTTAGTTATACGTGACTGTGGAGGTTCTGTGAAAAAGGTGTGATTTATAGCGAGCGATATAGATCTGAGTGGTCTTTGATCATGCGATCTAGCGAGAAATAGCGCTCGGCATGCGCTTTTCCTGCAGCGCCCATCATTTGGCGCAGTTGTGGGTCGCGCACCAATTTCTCAATCGCATCAGCCATTTCTGTGGCAGTCGTTGCGGTGAGATAGCCCGTACTCTCATTTATGACGATATCCGAGATCGAACCAACGTTTGTCGCAACAATTGGTAGACCAGCTTGTGCTGCCTGGATCAAAGTGAGTGGAATACCTTCATTATCTGAAGTCAGAATCGCGATATCACTTGCCGCAAATATCTTATCGATATCACTGCGCCACCCAAAGAAAGTCATACTCAGTTGGTCTTTCAGCGCACGCTGCTTGGAGCTTTCAAATAGTTCGCCTTCGCCGGCAACTAAGAAACGAAGATCAATTCCGCGGCGCTTACATTCGGCAGCGACATCAAGCAAGCGATCAGGACGCTTAATCTGCGTTAAGCGGCCAACGAAAGTGCAATATAAGACTTCAGAAGAAATACCTAGCGCGCTCTGGGCCGCTGCTTTAGAACCAGTCTTTGGCGCAGGCAAACCGGGGAAGAAGACTCGGTACTTATGGGCGCGACCAATTCCGGCTGCCAATAAATCTTCTTTTACTTTGCTGCCAATTGCGATTAACACGCTGGTGCGCGCGGCAAAGAACTTCTCAATCAATATAACTAACTTAGTTAACGCAGAACTGAAATACCCATGCAGTAAGTGTCCGTGGAATGTATGAACGCGCACTGCTCCGCGACCCGCCAACAAAGATGCCAATCGACCAAGTACACCGGCCTTTGCGGTGTGGGTATGAATTACATCTGGCTGGTATTTGCGGATTAGCGAAACCAAACCAAAGTAAGCTTTGAGATCTGCAATGAGCGAGACTGAACGCCCCAAACCAGCAATACGCGTCGCCTTAATATCTTTGGCGACGGTGTCTAAATAATCCGCTTCATTCTCATCGCAATAACCAGTAACTAAGATTTGTTCGAACTGGCTTTTATCCAGGCCGCGCATGAGTTCGGCCACGATCACGGCAGGACCACCCACATTCATGCGGGCGATTATCTGCATTACCTTTACCTGCGCGGCCATGTGGTTATCTTCTCGCAAAAAGGCGCGATAATTGCGCACATGACCAGTGGTGAATTCGTCTCAAATTGCACCGCGGACGCTCTAACAACAGCAGCCCAGTTGATTCAAGATGGTGGCCTTGTCGCCTTTCCCACCGAAACTGTTTATGGCCTTGGCGCAGATGCCACAAACGCTGCATCCGTGGCTCGCATTTATCAAGCAAAAGGTCGTCCTGCAGATCATCCATTAATTGTTCATATTCATTCGATGCAGGCAATGGGCGAGTGGGCAGATGAAATCCCTGATTATGCAATTGCACTTGCCCGCAGTTTTTGGCCGGGACCAATGACGTTAGTTTTAAAACGTTCGCTTCTTGCCGAGGATTTTGTAACCGGTGGACAACCAACCGTTGGCCTGCGAGTTCCGGATCATGTTGTTGCACTCGCCTTACTTTCCGCATTCGAAAAAATCGGTGGCAAAGGAATTGCCGCGCCAAGCGCCAATCGCTTTGGCCATGTCTCACCGACAACAGCGGACGCAGTCCGCGAGGAACTTGCTGACTATCTAGCGCCAACCGATCAAATCTTGGATGGTGGTTCATCATCGGTAGGAGTTGAATCAACGATCATTGACTGCACATCAACCGCACCGCGTATCTTGCGCCCAGGTGCAATAACAACCGAGATGATTGAAGAAGTAACTGGATTGAAAGTTCTAACCGAGGCAACAAATATCCGAGTTAGTGGATCGCTTGAAAACCATTACGCGCCAAGTGCAACCGTTGAATTAAATCGCACACCAGTTGCATCAGAAGGCTTCATCGCACTTGCAGAATATGAAACTCCTGAAAACGTTATTCGATTAGCTTCACCAAAAACTATTGAAGAATTTGCACGCGTTATTTATTCAGCCCTTCGCGACGCTGATAAAAAGGGCCTCAAAATAGTTGTAGTTCAAGAGCCAACCGGCGATGGATTGGCCCTTGCCATCCGCGACCGCCTAATGCGAGCGTCAAAGGGGAGATAAAACTCCGCTAAGATACGGCGAGTGTTCGGTGCTACTTTTGCCGAATTACAGTGGGGCCTTTAGCTCAGTCGGTAGAGCAACGGACTTTTAATCCGTGGGTCGTCGGTTCGAGCCCGACAGGGCCCACGTGTCATCCTCGCAGCCGCAGAAAGATAGTTCGTGGCTACCGATCTATCTAGCCTTGGGCGTTGTCTGGGGCTGTTCATTCATATTTATCAAATTGGGCCTTGAATTCCTGACTCCATTTGGAGTTGCCTTTGGTCGCTGCGCACTTGGCGCGCTGACTTTGCTGGCATGGGCTAAGTACAAAGGAATTGCGCTTCCTGAATCTAAGCGAGTTCTATTTCACTTGTGGATTGTTTCTCTACTTCTAAATGTAATTCCGGGAGTCTTCTTCGCACTAGCCGAAACAGAAGTAACTTCTGTTCTTGCAGGAATAATCAACGCGGTAACACCTCTAATGACTTTGCTAGCCATAATGGCTGTTACAAGAGATGAAAAACCAAAGCTTTATCAAGTTGTCGGTATTTTGATTGGCTTTGTTGGAGTTCTTACTGTTTTAGGCGCATGGAAAGGCCTCGGAGATAACCCGCTCTGGGCAATTCTAATTTTGCTTGCCGCTGTTACCTGTTACGGATTCTCTTTCCCATATTCGCGACGTTTTGTTCTGCCGCATAAGTTGGCGCCAGAATCCATTGCAGCTGGCCAAGTCACTCTTGGTGCGCTCACCTTGCTTCCATTCTTTATTTACAACGGTATTGATAGATATGAATACAAAGCAGAGCCAGTGTTTGCGATGATCGCACTCGGCGTATTCGGTAGCGGCTTCGCTTACATTTGGAACTTTAAAGTTATGGCGATCGCCGGAAGTGCAATTGCGAGCAGCGTCACATATTTAACTCCTGTAGTTGCAGTAATTGTCGGTGTGATCTTCTTGCAAGAGCGCATTCACTGGTATGAACCAGTAGGAGCACTCATTGTTTTATTGGGCGCCGCAATCGGTCAAAATCGCATTAAATTCTCAGCCACGAAGTAGGTGTCGCAGCCTTGGGCGGATAAGCGACCTCGAGATAATTAAGGCATGATGAGAAAACTTTTCGCTGCCCTTGTTGTTTCTACGCTAATCGCGCCTGCAACGGCGGTGGGTGCAGTAACGATCATCGCAACCCCAACTGCGACAACGGTTTCGCTTACTCAAAAGACAATCACTTTGACTCCGCCAGCAACTAATTCTCCGGGTGCCTGGTCGATCGAAATTGATAACCCGAAGATTGCAACCGCTAACGGTTTAACGCTTACCTTACTTTCAGCGGGCACCTCAATCATTAGATATGCCCAAGCCGCATCTGGTGCTTACAACGCGGCATCACGTTCTTCTCGTTTGACTGTCACACCAGGAATTCCAACGCTCGGTGAGTTTAAAGATCAGAGCGTGGCTCTTTCAGTAGGTTCATTTACTCTCACTGCGCCAACAAGTACTTCAGATGGCGCTTGGAGTTTCCAATCACTTGATCAGAGCATCGCAACTGTTTCGGGAAATAAAGTCACCTTGTTAGATGGTGGTGAAGTCTCAATCAGAGCAACCCAATCACCAACGCTCAATTGGCTCACAACAACAGCAACGATGAAGCTAACGGTAACTGCTCCGAGCCCCACCGTTGGAACTTTTAGCGACATAACTCTTTCGATTGATAGCGTTTCAAAAGTTGAATTGATTTTGCCGGCATCAAATTCAAAAGGGGCTTGGACTTTAACCAGTGCAGATCCATCTGTGGCATCAGTTAGTGGACTTACCGTTACCGCGCTTAAATCAGGAACAACCAAGATCTCTGCCAAGCAGGCACCTTCAGGTGGTTACCGCTCCATTATTGTCACGCTGAATGTAACAATTTTGGCAGTTGACCCAGTAGTAACAGCTTCTGGTTTTCTTGATCGCACCGTCGAAATAATTCCCGGAACCCCGCAGCAGATCTCATTAGCTGCTCCAGCATCAAACTCACCTGGCGTTTGGACCTTTACATCATCCGATGTAGCAATCGCATCGATTAACGGAAACTCATTAACTGCGTTAAAGCCTGGCAAGGTAACTGTTACTGCAGTGCAAGGTCCAGCGCTTAAATTCGGTTCGTCTAAGCCACTTACGATCTCAGTATTCGTAAAAGGACGTCAGAGCCTGACTGCGCCGGTAAACGTTGAAAAACTAGCAGGCGATCCAGATGTCGCGATTGCGTATCCGACTTCGCAATCCACTGGTAAATGGAGCGCAACTTCAAGTGATCCAACAATCGCTTCGATTAATGGCACGTCCATAAAATTAGGAAATGCTGGAACAGCAACAATCACTTTGTCTCAAGAGGCTACCGATAGCTGGGTTGCTAGCTCCACCACTTTCTCTGTGCGCGTTATTGGTGTAACACCGACTTTAGGTGCCTTTGCGCCATTTGAAGTTTCAGTGGGTGAAAAATTAACGACTCCTAAATCTCCGCTCTCCAACTCTGCTGGTAAATGGATTTACTCATCTTCTGATCCAAAGATTGTTGCGGTAGTAGATAACGTCATTACTGGAGTTACAGTTGGTACTGCAACCATCTCCGCTTATCAGCAGCCTGCTGGTAAATACGGTCAATCAAATACTTTGCAAGCAACAGTTTCCGTAAAGGCAGCGGCTGTCGTTGCACCAACGCCGACTCCAAAGCCTTCGCCAAGTGCAACCGCAACTCCAGCAACACCAGTTGCGGTCAAAGCCAGTGCATCGCTTTCTAAGCGCGTGATTTCAATCTACGTTTCAAATGTGGGCACCGCGCCAATCATTGCGATGATCGATTCGAAGGTAGTCAAGGTAGGAAAGAACACGGTAAAGCCAGGAAAGCGCACAGTGCGTGTTTATTCAGGCGGCAAATTGATTTTAAGTAGAACCTTCGCAGTTAAGTAAAGTTTTGAGGGGTTTACTTAAACGAGAACCCAACCGGTAGTTCTAGGCGATGCGACTTCAATAACTTCTCATCGTTAAGAATCTCCCCGGTCTTGCCATCTGCAACGATGATGCCGCCAGAGAGAATCACCGAACGCTCACAAAGCTCGAATGCATATGGCAGATCGTGAGTAACCATGACGATCGTGATATCTAACGAACGCAAGATATCTGCAAGTTCGCGCCGGCTAGCGGGATCTAAGTTAGAAGATGGTTCATCAAGGACCAAGATCTCAGGCTTCATCGCAAGCACTGTTGCAACAGCAACACGGCGACGTTGTCCGAAAGATAAATGGTGCGGCGGGCGATCGATGAAATCGATCATTCCAACTTGAGTCAAAGCATCTGCAACGACTTTATCTAGCGCTTCACCGCGGAGCCCCATGTTGTATGGGCCAAAGGCGACATCTTCTCCAACGGTAGGCATAAATAGTTGATCATCTGGATCTTGAAAGACGATTCCTACTTTGGAGCGAATCGCTTTTAGAGACTCTTTATTTTTGCTACCGACTAGCTCGCCTGAAATACGTACTTCACCCTGCATTGTTGGGTGAATTCCATTCATATGCATAACCAGTGTTGTCTTGCCGGCGCCGTTAGGGCCAAGCAGTGCAACGCGCTCACCCTTTTGGATTGTCAGATTTACGCCATACAACGCCTGGTTGCCATCGGGATAAGCGAATGCCAATTCGGTGATCTGCAAGCTTGGGACGTTAGACATTTCTACCAACCAATCAGTGATGCGGTTATTGAAGCAATTAAGGCGAGGCCGGGAATTGATAGCGCAGTGAACCATTCACGTGTAGTTACGGAATGAGAATCTAGCGATGGCAGTGCGCCATCGAAGCCGCGAGAGAGCATCGCTAAGTGAACTCGTTCACCACGCTCGTAAGAGCGAATAAAGAGCGCAGCTGCGGCAGTTGCTAAAACTTTCCAATGTTTAATCCCGGTTGCGATAAAGCCGCGTGATTCACGAGCAACTTTCATCCGCTCCATCTCATCGCTGATTACGTTGATATAGCGCAACATAAATGAGGCGATCTGAACCATAATCATCGGAAGTTTGAGTTTTTCTAAGCCTCGCAAAATTTCGCGCGCCGTTGTTGTCGTTGAAAGAATTACCGCAGCTAGAACGCCAAGTGTTCCCTTAACAACGATTGAAGTACCTGCCAGCAAGCCATCGCGATAAACCATTACGCCAAAGATCGAGAACTTTTCGCCTTCACCGAAAAATGGCATCAGGATTGCAAAGAAGACAAATGGAATCTCAATTAACGCACGCTTAAAGAGCAGAAGAATCGGAATCTTGCTCATTGCAGCTGTGAAGATAAGCAAGCTAAAGAAGGCGATAAAGGCGGGCCAGCGAGTAATCGGTGTTGCCACAGAAACAGAGATAAAGGCTAAAACAGTCAGAATCTTCACATGCGAAGGCAGTGAATGAGTTACCGAATGGCGATGTAGATAAAGTCGCTCGCCTACATCGTGGCCATGGTGGTGGCCATGGGTGTGTACGAGATCGAGTTCAGGTGTTTGAAATTTTATCTTTTTACACCAGATTTACGGCGGATGAGCATAAAGAGTCCGGTTGAAACTGCTCCAGTAGCAATCACGCCAATCACGCCAGCTGCTCCAGTTGATAGACGTGGGTTTTCAACTCCCTTAACGCCGTAATCAGCAAGGATGCCATCGCTATTGGTGTGATCTTTTGCAGTTTCAATAAATCCAATATCTTCTGCAACTTTCTCTAACCCATCTGGATGAGAAGAGGCGTAGAACGAAACAATGCCAGCAAGAAATAACGATGCGATAAAACCGGAAATCAAAAATGTCTTCTGCTTCATTACTTTGCTCGAATCTCTAGTTTGGAAGTTTCGTTCTTGTATCCGTAAACCAAATCTGAGCGGCTGGCTAGAACTGCGCCAACGGCAAAGAAAGTAATCAGCGCTTCACCGATTCCGATAAGGAAGTGAGTACCGATCATCGCAGTAAAGACCGCTGATACCGAAAATGTGGCATTGGCTCCTATTGCATATTGCAGAACAAATCCTGCTGCAGCAGTTGGTACAGATAACAACGCCGCGATTGCCGCCGCGATGCTAATCGAGATCTTCTTCTTTGGAGCGATCTTCTTAACCAAGAGGAATACACCGTAACCAAACCACACAGCAACAAGTGACATGTTAAAGATACTTAAGCCAAGTGCGCTTAAGCCGCCGTCTGCAAAGAGAAGCGCTTGCAATATCAAAACAATTGTTATCGCTAGAGTTGCGGCATAGGGACCGATTAAGACGGCGGCAAGACCTGCGCCAAGCAGATGTCCGCTGGTGCCGGCAGCAACAGGGAAGTTGAGCATCTGTACCGCGAAGATAAATGTTGCAGTAAGTCCGGCAAGAGGCGCGGTCTTCTCATCGAGCGATGACTTCGCACCACGGATAGAGATGGCAACACCTGCAGCTGAAATAGCAGCAAAGGCGGCGGAGGTAGGTAGATCTATAAAACCGTCAGGGATATGCATGGCTCAATTATAAGCCAGATGCGAATGATTCGCATCTGCAAAGTTTTTGTATCGCTCACAGGTTTTACCCATCTAGGACGCATATCCTTTCGCACATCATGCGTAAATTGACCGCTAGCCTCCTTATAGCCCTGGCGGGAGCCACTGTCCTGGCAACCCCTGCACGGGCAGCAAGTTGCGCTCAACCGGGGCAGGGTTGGGTCGCGGACGAGAATGGAAAGAAAGGCGATTCCACCTGGAGCAAGGGTGTGCCATTTCGCCTCAGCGCAGATTTCTCAAGGCGCAAGGCAATTGATCGCGCAGAAGGTTATTTCGATACCACCTCACTTCGTTGCGGAGAAAGTGCGAAGTTAACCCTTGTTGAAAGTGAAAAAGCCAAGGTCACTATCTATCGCATGGGTTACTACGACGGCATTGGCGCTCGCCGTTTTGCATCTTTATCTGCAAGAGATGGTTGGAATTTTGTCGCCTCTGAAAAGTATCTGCCTGGTCAATATTTGTTTAAGTTACAGGCTCCAAATCGCGCCGCAACTTTTATTCCTCTCGTTATCAGCAATCCTGAAGTTGAAAGCGAAATAACTTTTATCTCATCAGTTATAACTTGGCAGACTTACAACCAGTGGGGTGGATACAGTCTTTATAAAGGCCCTGACGGAAAACGCGAAACTCGCGCCAGCGAAGTTTCCTTTGCGCGTCCTTACGATGGTGATGGATCGGGGCAGTTCCGCTATATGGAATACCCCGTAATAAAAGCAGCAGAAAAGCTAGGTCTTTCCATTAACTATGCCACCGACTTTGATTTAGATCGGGATCCAGATCTGCTCAACCAAACTACTTCTATAGTTTTTGGCGGACATAGCGAATACTGGACAACGCAAATGCGCAATGCAGTTGAAGCAGCGGTTGACCGTGGAGTTAATCTAATTGTCCTTGGTGGCAATACCGCCTATAACCGGATTGATATAAATGGCGAAACGATTTCTGGCGTTACACCTTGGCGTGATTTAGGCCGACCAGAAGTCACGCTCTTAGGTTCGCAATATCTTTCACTCGGTTTTAAACGAGATATGGTCGTTGAAACCAGCCTCTGGCCTTTTGATGTATTAAAACCCGGGGCAGTTATCAAAGGCGTCGTTGGTTATGAAGCCGATACTCCGATTACATTTAACGGTCCGCCAGTTGAGACGATCGCGCGATCTTCAATTCTGCCTTTTGAAAAATCCGTCCCATCAATGGCCACTTATTACACCCGCCCATCCGGTGCGGGCGCCCTGAATATGGCTACAAATGGCTGGGTTTGTGCGATGGAAGATCGCTGCCCATGGGGACACCGCTTCGATAAGGCGACCCAACGGCAAATCCGTGCAGTAACTGAGAATATTTTGAAAGGCGCAGCGCTTGGCCCGTTGGGAAATTGGCGCATGGCGTTTACACAATATAACGCGCCTTCCTAATTATTTAAGAGTAATCTCGCCGCCATGAGCGATGATGAAGGCCAGGACGAGCTCGTAACCGAAGAGATGCTCTGGGATCGAATTCCAGAGGTCCATGGCGCAGATCGTGCAAATACATATTACGAATTAAGTGCGCGAATTTTTGCACGCGGACAGTACGACGAAGCTTTAGCACTTGCCGAAACCGCGCGCGATATCTTCTCTGAACTCGGCGCTGCTGAATCTAGCGAAGGACTTGCGCAGGCTTACTCTGCAATTGGTTATAACTTAAATCAGTTAAAGCGTATGGATGAAGCGGCCACTGCCATGAGCAAGGCCGTGGAAATTTTGCGCGAGAGCAAATCTCCTCTTTCGCTAGAACTTGCCTGCACGCTAGGTGAGTGGTGGTATGCCTCAAAGAACTTTGCAAAAGTTGTCGAGATCATGGATGAATGTGCGCAAGAGCACTTAGTTGATGGAAATCAAATCGGTGCCGCTAATGATCTCCACTTGCTTGGTTGCGCATATCGCGAGCTAAAGCAGTACGACCAAGCAATTACTACCTTTAAAGAAGCTCGTTTGATTTTTAAGACAGAAAAAGAAGTTATTCAAGTTGCACGCTGTGATCAGAAGATCGCATCTTGCTATGTCGAACTCGGCGATGGCGAAAAAGCGATCGAAGCTGCTCGCAAGGCGATCGATGTCTTTGAAACCGGCCATGATCACCGCCGTGAAACCTTTGCGCTCTACGAATACGGAAAAGCCGAAGTTCTACTCGGAAAACTCGATGAAGGTCTGGCGACGTTAGATGGTGTTCTGCAGATTATTTCTGAAGAAGAACCAAAGGATTTCGAACTAATTGTTGATATCGAAACCCGTATGACCAAAGTGCTTCGCGCTCTTGGTCGTATGGCTGAAGCAGATGAAATCGACCGCCGCTTGGTTGCTGTGCGCGAGGCGATGGAAGATGTCCCCGTCTCGGATGATTTAGGCGACTAAATAACTCGTGCCTGATTTATCTCATCTGCGAAATCGCGATGAACTTTTAATCACCATGG
Source organism: Candidatus Nanopelagicaceae bacterium (assembly GCA_965268165.1). GTDB lineage: Bacteria > Actinomycetota > Actinomycetes > Nanopelagicales > Nanopelagicaceae > Planktophila. Next base: position 1,314,340 of record OZ254162.1, on the reverse strand, counting down.
TCTGTCTAGGAAATATTTGTCGTTCTCCAATGGCGGCAGCGGTTTTAGCAAATAGAACTTCTACTTGGAGCGCACCGAAAATTCTGGTCGATAGTGCGGGAACTTCAAATTGGCATGTAGGTGAAGGTCCAAATCCACCTTCCAAGAAAACGTGGGAGGCAGCAGGTTACAAGTTCGATCACATCGCGTCGGAAATGACTGCTGCACGAATGGAGAAATCTGATTTGATTTTGGTGATGGATCGCAGCAACCACCGAAATGTTTTGTCGCTTACTGAAAATCAAGAACTGCACGGTAAAGTTCATTTCTTACGCGACTTTGATTACACAATTGCTGGCGATCGCGAAGTTCCAGATCCTTATTCGCTACCTGATTCGGCATTCGAAGAAGTTCTCGGAATGGTGGAACGTGCGATAGATGGTTTGCTGCAGGAGTTAACGAGGTAGGTGTTGCAGCGCCCAGTGATACATCGCTATCGCGCCAGCAGCTGAAGCGTTCATGGAACGAGTAGATCCATATTGGCGTATCTCATAGAGCACTTCGCAGACTTCAATACCTTCATCTGACATTCCGGCGCCTTCTTGTCCGAATAAAAGCACACATGATTCAGGTAATTGCGCTCCTTCAAGTTGTTTAGAAGTCGGGACGTTATCGATTCCGATAATCGGCAGGTTATTTTCTTTACACCAAGTTGCAAAGTCGGCGATTGTGGGGTGATGAATAACGGTTAGGTATCTATCTGTAACCATTGCGCCACGCTTATTCCAGTCGCGTTTTCCAACGATATGGACGGCAGAAACGTTGAAGGCATTTGCGGTTCGAACCACCGAACCGATATTTAAGTCATGTTGCCAATTTTCAATAGCGATATGCAGTTTATGGCGTTTGGTATTTAGATCAGCGACAATCGCTTCTACAGACCAATAGCGATAGTGATCTAGAACATTGCGACGATCACCATTCTCAAGTAATTCTGAGTCATATTGCGCACCTGTAGGCCAAGGTTTTTCGTGAGGCCCTACGCCTACAACTGGAAAAAATTCTCCTGGTCCGATCGTGGCAGGTGTATTTATTTCCATGTGCGCACTCTAAACTTAATATGCAAGAAAGGCTAGAAAGGGCTATTTACTATGGAGACTGTATTTCTGATCGCATATATCGCACATATGTTGGCGATCGCTGGAATTCTTATTCTGCTTCTTATGCAATGGAATAAAAGCCCTCGCAAACTTTCTAAAGGTGTAATGCATTCCGCAGCGACTGCGCTATTGGCCGGTCTTGTGATGGTTGGTACTTATTCATCGGCAAAACCAGATGAGACCTTAGATCACACCAAAGTTGGAATAAAGCTCTTGGTAGTCCTAGCCATTCTGGTACTTAGCTACATAAACGCGAAGAAGAGCGAATTAAAGAAGAGCATCTGGCTAACGTTAATTGTCCTAACAGTTCTCAATATTCTTATCGCCACAGTTGGGTAACACAGCGCTTGTTTAATAGTTTTGTTAGGCGCTCTGCGCTGCTGACCGCAGCGGTATTGGCTATCACTCCTAGCGCTTCTGCTTTTGATCCTGTATCAGCAGCCAGTGTTTTCTCGCGGCTCGCGGTAGAGCCAGAGTTAAGTAATCCATCGGTGTCGTTAATTGATGTAAGCACCGGCGAGATCGTCTTTGAATCAAATGCATTTTCACAACGCAAGCCCGCTTCGACAATGAAGATTCTTGCAGCCGCGGCCACTTTAAAACACTTGCAGCCTGATCAAGTCTTTACTACTCGAGTTTCACTCGGCACGGTTCCTGATTCAATTGTTATCGATGGCGAGTTTGATCCTTGGATTTCGATGGATCATCGGGTTGCAACAAAGATGAAGCGCACCTCTTTTCCACGGATTGCCTTTAATAGCCTTAGTAAAGTTAAAGAGAGCTCAGGCGGTTCGATAAAGAAGTTAAAGGTTTATTACAACGGTATCTATGCCAACGAAGTTGCAAGTTATAAAGCCTTCTACAAGAAACGTGGAGTTACCGCTGCATTTATCAAGGTAAGCGATGAAAAGGCGACTTCATTAGTTAGCGAAGAGATATTAACTTCAGAATCACCACAAGTTATAAAGATGCTTGATTGGTTCTTGCTTTGGAGTGATAACCAACTTTCAGAACGCATGGCTAAGATCGCAGCAAAGTATGCCGGCAATGAATTTAACGATGAAGGCGTAGCAGTTACCTTCGCAGAAATTTTGATTTCATTTGGAATAAATCCAGCGCAGATAGTCGTTATCGATGCCAGTGGGCTATCGAGGCAGAATAAAGTTACGGCGCACGTGCTCGCCCAGCTGCTCTTTAAAATTCACTCAGATCCAGTTTTATCTAAGTTAATTGAGAGCCTTCCTGTTGGTGGAGAAAGCGGAACGCTACGAAATCGCTATATCGAGACGGCTCCGGATGCGGTTGGTTTGGTTAAGGCAAAGACCGGCACTCTTACCGGCACGGTAAGCCTTGCAGGCTATGTGCAATCAGGAGATCGTGAATATGCCTTTGCAATTATTGCCGACAAGATCGGCAGAACAAATTCGGCAAGTGATCGCGCACGCAAGACTTTAGATCGTTATCTTGCAAAGATTGCTGCACCGTTGGCTATTCCCGTACCTGAAAGCGCAACTGTTGTTACTGAGGTGCAAATACTTTAATTGAACCGCCGTAACAAGCCACCCAGGTCTTTGATTCGGTTTGATCGTAAGTAACTCCGATAGGTTCGCTACAAACTTTTACGTTCTGCAAGACTTTCATCGTTTCAGTACTGACAACGGATAAAGTTCCACTTCTAAAATTGACTACATAAAGCGCTGAGCCATCTGTTGAGATCGCCAAACTACGTGCAGATTTTCCAGTCGCCACGCTCTTAATCGCCTTATTTGTAGCTAAGTCCCAAGCAATAACTTTTCCAGAGATATTTAAAGTCGCATAAAGTTTTGTGTTATCAGGGGAGAGCACAATCGCACGAGGGTTTGATCCAATTGGTATGTAGTTAACTGAGAAATCTTCCAGGTTGATCTGGTGGATTCGGTTTCCACCCATCTCGGCAACATAAGCGAATTTGCTATCGCTGGTGATTGCGATGCCCCGCGGATATCGACCAATTTTTATAGTTTTTACTACCTGTTGAGTTTCTACAGAAATGATTGTGACTGTGTAAGAACACCAATTAGATACCAGAATATATTTATTATCCGGTGAGACTTTAACAACCTTAGGAACTGATCCGACAGGATAGATCGCATCAATTTTCTTAGTTGAAAGATCTACGCGCGATAAAAAGCTTTTGTCGAAGTTAGAGGCCGGCGAACATGTGTCATGGCCTTCTCTATTAAAGCCTTTGCCATACATCGCGTAATTGGTGAAGTAGAGATAATTGCCATCAGGGGAGAAGGCGCCTTCTACGGGTGAGCCTTTATATGTTCCCGAATATTTCGAGTAACCAAAATCGGAGAGCTTTACTGAGTCAGGAATCGTTGCTTCAAGTTCCATCGTCTGCGCGTTATAAAGGGTCACGCTATGGCGATACATCATGTTATGGGCGCTGACTAAACCGCTATTTGATGCCTCCACAGATTTTGGCGCAATCGCACCGGTAATTGTCTTTACTAAAACAATTTTTTTCGCAGCCGTTAGCTCTTGGCTATTGGCAGAGCTAATCGGGCTCGCGACTGTTGTTAGAAGCAGACAGGCAACTGTCAGCGAAATCTTCTTAACTAGTTTGCGAGGCACTCGCTAACTTTACTGGCATTAATGATCGTCACGGTCATCATCATCGTCTTCATCTCCACCGTTCATATTTGTTAGGGAAGCGATCGCTGGAAGGGTGTTTTTGCTGATTGAAGGAGCTTTTATCGACGGTGATTGGTCAGAACTAGTTAAATTTGGAGAAGTTGATTGTGGCGTTACGGCGCTTAGCGCTGGAGTCGCCATTGTGGCTGATTGCGATGCCTGCACCAATTGAGGCTGCTGAGAATCCCCAGTTCCACCTTGATTTGTTTGGGCTACAACAGCGCCACCGAAAGTCAGAACCAATGCAGTCGCAGCAATAAGTACTGGACGGCTCTTCTTTGCCTTTGGTGCTGGTTGATTTAAACCGCCATCGTTGTCGGCGATCTCGATCCAGTCAGGCTTCTTTGGAGGTGTCATTGGTCATATCCCTATCTCTGATAGCAAGTTTTAGCGTCAATACGCACAGTAGGCGTCCTTCCTTAGAGGACCATGAGAACGCGGCACATTAATGCTGAGTAATCTTTGCCTGTGTCCACGAATTCACGCGTAAAACCTTCTGTAAAGGTTCGCGGATTTGTAGACCTCATGAAGTTACGCGTAGTCGAGCTTTTATTGGTTTCAACTCTTCCTTCGATGGTCTTAGCAAAAGAAGGTCTGCCTTCACTCACCTTAACCATGGCAACTTTAATTGGTGGAACCCTCGCTGCCGGAAGTGCAAATGCATTTAACATGGTGATCGAATCCGAATCAGATAAGTTAATGAAGCGCACGGCAAAGCGGCCACTTGCAACTGGAGTACTTACAAAACCTGAAGCGTTAATTTTTGCAACTCTAATTGGATTGATATCACTTCTAATTTTTGCGGTATATACAAACGCGCTAACAACCGCACTAACTGCAACTGCAATTGTTTTCTACGTTTGGGTTTACACAATTTTGCTAAAGAAGCGCACTCCGCAGAATATTGTTTGGGGCGGGGCAGCAGGATGTATGCCAGCGCTAATCGGTTGGGCTGCTGTTACAAATTCGCTCTGGGTTACCGCGTGGTCTTTTTTCCTAGTTATCTTCTTCTGGACACCGCCTCATTTTTGGGCTTTAGCAATTAAATATAAGGATGACTACGCTGCCGCGCATATTCCAATGCTGCCAGTTGTAGCCAGTAAGACACATCTACTTCGTCAGATGTGGATCTATACAATTGCCATGATTGCTTCGTCAGTAGCGCTAATAATTAATGCAGAGCTACAGAACTGGGCGATGGCGGTTACGGTTGCACTGGGATTAGTTTTCGCCGCTCAACTCCGTGGCTTAAATGAAAAATCAGTAAATTATGAGAAAACTGCAGGAAAGATTTTTCAGTGGTCAATCACTTACTTGAGCCTGCTATCTGTTTTGCTTGTTGCGGCTCAACTTTTAAAGGCTTGAGTTAAATCCTTTATCAAATCATCTACATGCTCTAGCCCAACTGACAGACGAAGCACTGAAGGAGTAATACCCATCTCGGCTTGAACATCTGGCGCTAAACGGCGATGAGTTGTAGAAGATGGGTGGGTAATAAGTGATTTGCTATCGCCTAAATTGTTGGAGATATCAATAATTCGCAGCGCATCCATAAAGGCGAAAGCATCTTTTTGGCTGCCAGCAAATTCGATCCCGATTGTGCTTCCGCCGCCAGTCATTTGTTTCTGAACAGTTACATAATCTGGATGCGACTTTAGCCCAGGGTATTTAACAGATTTAATCTCTTTGCGAGTCTCTAGAAATTCAGCAATCGCATGGGCATTTTCACACATACGTTGAACGCGCATCTCCATAGTTTCTAAAGATTTTAAAAGCACCCAGGCGTTAAAAGGACTTAGTGATGGACCAGTGTGGCGATTAAATGGAATTAAATGTTCGTGAATATAGGAGAAGGAACCAAGAACTGCGCCAGCAAGTACGCGCCCTTGACCGTCAATATGTTTTGTTGCGGAGTACATAACTACATCTGCACCGAGTTCTAGAGGTTTCTGTAAAACCGGAGAAGCCATAACGTTATCAACGATCACAGTGGCGCCAACTTTATGAGCCAGATCGCTAACCATACGGATATCAACTATCTCCATTAAAGGATTACTTGGAGATTCGATAAAGACCACTTTTGTTGGCTTGCTTAGTGCGGCAGCCCAAACTTCTGAGTCATTACCTTTTACAAGTTCTACGGTAACGCCCCACTTAGGCAATATCTCAGTTAACACAACGTGGCAAGAACTAAACATCGCAGCTGATGCGACTACGTGATCTCCAGCTTTAACAAGACAGGCGACAGATGCGAACATGGCGGACATTCCAGAACCTGTTGCAACGCAATATTCAGCGCCCTCAATTGCTGCCAAGCGTTTTTCAAACATCTGCACTGTGGGATTATGGAAACGGCTATACAAATAATGATCTGTCTCATCAGCGAATGCATCAAATGCTTCTTGCGCGGAGGAATATGTAAAGCCACTATTTAAATAAAGGGCCTCAGATGTTTCGCCGAAACCGGAACGAGCAAGACCGGCACGCACTGCTGCAGTTTGAGGGTTGATTTCCCAATCTGGTGCAGGCCGTTGATTGGTTGGTTGATAACCCCAGATCTCATTACTCACACCGAGAATTCTAAGGTGCAATTGCTATATTGAGTACATGCCTCAATTAGCGATATCCGTTAGCGATTTAAGTAAGAAATATGACTCTGGCTTTGCCGTTTCACATACCAATTTTGAGGTGCCAGCCGGAACGATCTGCGGATTTGTTGGCCCAAATGGCGCTGGCAAGACAACGACGATCCGCATGTTGCTCGGACTTATCTCACCTAGCGGTGGCACGGGGCGCATCTTGGGTGAGCCGATTACATCTCCAGAGAAATATCTCTCTCAAGTAGGGGCGATGATCGAAGGCCCTGCTTTCTATCCAGCTCTATCTGGCGCTGAGAATCTAAAAGTTCTAGCAACCCTTGGAGGCTTTCCCCTTGAACGTGTAGATCAATTACTCGCACAAGTAGGGCTCGCTGATCGCGGAAAATCAAAGTACAAAACTTACTCACTTGGTATGAAACAGCGCTTGGGTATCGCAGCTGCACTTCTGCCAAATCCAAAGCTTTTGATTTTAGATGAACCAACTAATGGATTAGATCCTGAAGGAATTCAAGAGATTCGCCAACTTCTTCGTTCGCTGGCAGATGGCGGTACAACAGTATTTGTTTCATCACATTTACTTTCAGAGTTAGAAATCATTAGCGAGTATTTGGTTATGTTGCGAAAGGGAGAAGTAGTTTTTGCGGGCGCGATGCAAGACCTCTTTGATGCGCAGCAACCATTTATGCTCGTTAAAACAGAGAATAAAGGCGACCTAGAAAAAATTATTTCTCTTGCCGAAGGTGCTGGGCATAAAGCACATATTCGCGATGGAGTTGCACATATTGAAGGACCTGCAGAATGGGCGGGAGTTCTAAATAAGTTGGCGTTCGAGGCCGGAATATTACTTACCCAGCTTTCACCACAACTACCCAACCTTGAAGAGACATTCTTTGAAATGACAGGAGATCAGAAATGATCCGCAGCCTAACGAGAATCTTCTTTGCCGAATGGCGCAAATTACGACGTCCTACTTTGCTACTGGGCACAATGGGAGCAGTTGCATTCTTTAGCGTCTTGGTTTCTTCACTTCTCTTCTTACTTATCGATTCCCCACAAGGAAATGGCGATCGTGGCGTAAGAATTACCCGCGAAATGCTCGCCTTACCAAGCGGTTCTACACAAGCATTTACGAGTATTGGAAACCTTCTCGGAATCATCGCTCTGTGTGTATTTGCGGCTCAAACCGCTCAGGAGTACTCACTCGGAACGCTGCGCAATCTTTTGGTACGTCAACCTGGCCGTATCCGCTTATTAATCGGCAAATTAGCATCGATGAAAGCCTTTGCAGTCATTATGACTTTGGTCGGAGCTGTAATTTCAATTGGTCTCTCTTACATTCTCGCCGGAAGTAAAGATGTCAGCACGACGCTTTGGTTCAATAGCGATGGACGTATTGAAATAGCGAAAACTTTGCTCAATGTGTTTATCTCGATCTTAGGTTTTGGAATCATCGGCATGGTTCTGGGAATTCTCCTTCGTTCACCGATTAGCTCAATTTCACTTGGCGTACTTTGGCTATTGATTGTCGAAAACATTGTCGGCGCAGTTAAATCCAGTACTTTGGAATGGTTGCCCGGAAGTCAGTTGGCAACAGTTGCTGCTGGTGGAACCGAGACAATTAGTTATACCCATGCACTTTCACTTTCTGGGATATATGTGGGAATCGCTTTGGTTATCGCCACCGTTCTATTCACAAAACGAGATGTAGCCAACTAGCGACACTCACCACCTTTTAACGGAGTTCCACAGGTTGCTCACTTATTCTGGGGGCTTAACACTTGGGGGTTTTGTGTTGCATCGCAGAAAAGCGCTAGCGCTAGCCTTGATTTTTGGGCTCGCGCTACCGATTACTCCTGCCATTGCAGCAACTCCAAAACCAACTCTGGCGCAGATTGAGGCGGCGAAGAAAGCTGAAGCCGCGAAGAAAAAAGCCGCCGATGTAGCCGCGAAGAAATTAGCGGCAGCCAATCAAACTCTTCGAACTTTAACCGCCAAAGCAAATGCAGCACAGGCGTTATATGTAAAGGCAAAGCGTGAACTCGCTGTAGCAACTGCTGCTGCGGTAGCTGCCGCTGAATATGCTCGAGAGACGCAAGAAGCAGTTGCGCAAGCACATCGCGTAATCGGAAAGCTTGCCGCGAATGCTTACATTATGGGTGGATCGATGACAGATATAGAACCGTTGCTTAGCGCTAACGGCCCACAAGATTTAATTGATCAGATTTCAACTTTAGATAAGTTGGGCGTACAGAACACAATGGCGCTTGATCGCTACAAAGCTGCGGAAATTGTGGCGCGCGAGGCAAAGGTAAAGGCCGATGCGGCAAAGGTTGTGCAAGAAACTGCAACTGCAAAAGTTGCGGGAGCTAAAAAAGTTGCAGATGATGCAAAAGCGCTACAACAAAAAGAAGTAGATAAGTTGCAAGCGATTCAAGATAAGTTAGCGCGCGAACTTGCCAGCGCAAAAAAAGTGCGAATTACGCTAGAACAGCAACGCGCACTTGCACTCCTTGAAGAAAGCCTTGCTAATACCGCGGCTAATACTGCGGGCCAGAAAAAGGTTTGGGCAGATACCGGGTTTAAGGGACGTTCAACAATCCGCACAACTGAAGAACAACGCGCAGTTGCGGTCGCTTTCGCAAAGAAGCAAGTTTTAGCGCGCAAGCCATACATTTGGGGTTCAGAAGGACCAAACTCATTTGATTGTTCTGGCTTGGTTTACGCCGCATATAAAGCGGCAGGACTCGGTTGGCCAAATTGGGATCGCCTAAACTCAGCGCTTTATGCGGGATATACCAAACATGTCTCTTTAAATGAACTTGTTCCAGGCGATCTATTGTTCTATTCATATAAAGGAACAATTTCATCGATCCACCACATCACTATTTATGCTGGTAACGGAATGATGTGGGAGGCCAATTCAAAGGGGAAAGGCCTGCTCTACTCGAATATCTACAGCGTTAAAGGACTTATGCCATTTGGTGGTCGGGTCTAGAGTTAGCGCATGACCAGTGCGCTCGTTGACCTACGAAACGCTGTCCGACCATTCTTAGAAAACTTAACCGCTGGTGATTGTGCGCTAGTTGCGGTATCCGGTGGTGCAGATTCACTTGCGCTTGCTTATGCCCTAATTAAAGAAGCGCCGGCTTTAGCGATTACCTTAATTGGCGTAACCGTTGACCATCAATTACAAAGTGGTTCGGCAGATCAAGCAAAGAAAGTACAAAGCGCTTTAAAAGTTATGGGCTATCAAGAAGTTTTAATTGAAAAAGTAGATGTCGTCGAAAAATCCGGATTAGAAGCCGATGCGCGCGCTGCACGATATGCCGCTCTTGATTCTGCTGCCCATGCATACGGTGCTTCACAAATTTTCTTGGGACATACTCGTGATGATCAAGCCGAAACAGTTTTACTCGGGTTAGCGCGCGGTTCTGGCACACGTTCACTTTCCGGAATGGCAGTTGTTAATGGAAAGTACGCGCGACCGCTTTTAAGCCTCACTCGTGAGCAAACAGTTGCTGCATGCACCGAAGCAGATCTGACACCCTGGAACGATCCACATAACGAAAATGAAAAGTTCACGCGCGTTAAAGTGCGCAATAAAGTTTTGCCAATTATGGAATCAGAGATTGGCCCAGGAATTGCTGCAGCGCTTTCCCGCAGTGCAGCGATCTTGCGCGATGATGCTGATGCTTTAGATGAGATGGCGCAGGCAGTTATCTCTCGAGTTGACCTCAAAGATCTAGATTGCGCAGCCCTTGCCGAACTTCCCAGAGCGATCCGTTCTCGGATTTTGAGGGCCGCGATCTATGCAGCAGGGGCTCCCAGCGGCTCAATAAGCGCAGATCACCTCGCTGCTGTTGAGGCGCTGGTCACTTCTTGGCGCGGACAAGGGGAGGCGAGCCTGCCGGGTGGTGTGAAGGTTGCCCGGATTTCGGGCAGACTTTCGCTCTTGGCCCGTCCAAATTGATCACCTCATAACCACATGAAGGAGTCCTTAAGTGGATCTAGCTGCAGTCGGCACAGATGTAGAACGCGTAATCGTTACTGAAGATCAACTTCGTGAAAAAGTTGTAGAACTTGCAGCGCGCGTTGATGCAGATTACAAGGACCGCGACTTACTTCTTGTAGGTGTTCTTAAAGGTGCGATCATGGCGATGGCAGATCTGACTCGCGCGATGCAACGCCATATTGAAATGGATTGGATGGCGGTTTCTTCTTACGGCTCTGGCACAAAATCAAGTGGCGTGGTTCGAATTCTTAAAGATCTAGATCGCGATATCACTGGCCGTAATATCTTGATCGTTGAAGATATTGTCGATTCTGGTTTAACACTTTCTTGGTTACGTGCAAATCTAATGTCACGAGGCGCAGCCAGTGTTGAAATTCTCGCGATCTTGCGCAAACCAGAGGCAGCGAAAGTAGAAGTCGATTGCAAATACGTCGGCTTTGATATTCCTAAAGATTTCGTAGTTGGCTATGGACTTGATTTTGACGAGAAGTATCGCAACCTCTCCTTTATCGGTGTGCTCGCAAAGCACATGTACTCGTAAGGACGGCGCTCTCGCTAATGGAAAAAAAGAAAATTGCTGGCAAGAATTTACTGAAGAAGAAAAGTTCAACAAATTCGAAAAGCGATAAGAAGACCCCCAAGAAGGCGCCAACTACCCGCGCTGGAAAGATTTTTCGTGGTCCACTCTTCTGGATAGTTGCAGCGATCTTGGCGGTAACTATCTTCGGACAAGTTACCGGCGCCGGTAATCGTTATACCCAAATTGATACTTCACGCGCCCTTGCCGCAATTTCACAATCTGAAGTTGAATCTGCGGTCTTAGTTGATCGATCACAGAAGATTCGTTTGATCCTAAAGCCAGGCGTATTAATCAAAGGCGATAGCAAAGTCGAAGCTTCATATATTGCCCGCCAAGAGCCAACGCTTATCGATGCTTTAAGCGCGAATTCACCAGTTAAAGGCTGGACCGTCGAAGTTCCATCACAATCTCTATTTCTTTCTTTTCTCTTCTCAATATTCCCAATTCTCTTAATTGGCTTCCTGTTCTTCTTCTTGATGAGCCGCGCGCAAGGTGGAAATCGCGTCTTCTCATTTGGAAAATCTCGCGCCAAATTACAAGATAACGATGTTCCACAAAATACCTTTGCCGATGTAGCTGGCGCTGATGAAGCGATCGCCGAGCTAGAAGAGATAAAAGACTTTCTTGCCAATCCACCTAAGTACGCACTCCTTGGCGCGAAGATTCCTAAAGGCGTCCTTCTCTACGGCCCTCCCGGAACCGGTAAGACACTTCTTGCTCGCGCAGTAGCAGGAGAAGCGAAAGTTCCTTTCTATTCAATCTCTGGTTCAGATTTCGTAGAAATGTTCGTTGGTGTTGGTGCAGCGCGAGTTCGCGATTTATTTGCGCAGGCAAAGACCAATGCACCTGCGATTGTCTTCGTAGATGAAATCGATGCAGTTGGTCGCCAACGCGGCGCCGGTATGGGTGGCGGTCACGATGAACGCGAACAAACACTTAACCAACTTCTTGTCGAGATGGATGGATTTGAAACTGGTGGTCAAGTTATCTTGATCGCAGCAACTAACCGCCCAGATGTACTTGATCCAGCTCTATTGCGCCCAGGTCGTTTTGATCGCCAGATCGCAGTTGATCGCCCAGATCTAAAGGGCCGTGAAGAAATTCTCAAGGTACATGCCAAGACCAAACCACTTTCAGATGAAGTAGATCTAATTACTTATGCTCGTCGCACCCCAGGATTTACCGGTGCAGATCTAGCGAATGTTCTTAACGAAGCCGCTCTGCTTGCCGCACGTGAAGAGAAGAAGGTAATTTCAAATAGCCAGATCGATGAAGCAATTGATCGCGTAATGGCTGGTCCACAGCGTAAATCAAGGATTATGTCTGATGACGAACGTCGCGTTACCGCTTATCACGAAGCTGGCCACGCACTTGTTGCCCATGCACTTCCGCATACAGATCCGGTACACAAGATAACGATCATGCCGCGTGGTCGCGCACTTGGTTACACAATGGTTCTGCCAGATGATGACAAGTACTCAACAACGCGCAATCAGTTGTTAGATCAACTTGCTTATTCACTCGGTGGTCGTGCTGCAGAAGAGTTAATCTTCCATGACCCATCAACTGGCGCATCAAATGATATTGAAAAGGCAACCGCACTAGCCCGCGCCATGGTTACGCAATACGGAATGACCGAAACTATCGGTGCGATCAAGCTCGGCGCAGATGCATCAGAACCATTTATGGGTCGCGATTATGGTCACCAACGTGATTACTCTGAAAACATTGCGGCAACCGTTGATGCTGAGATCCGTAAATTTATTGAAAATGCGCACCAAGAAGCCTTTGATATCTTGGTAGAAAACCGCGCTACTTTAGATGCGATGGTTCTGCAGCTTCTTGAGAAAGAGACTCTTAATAAAGAAGAGATTGCAAAGATCTTTAAGAAAGTTAACTCTTGGCCACGCCGTCCGGCCTGGACAGGTTCAGCAACGCGTATTCCTTCACAGCAACCACCGGTTGATGTTCCAGAACGTATTGTCATCGAACCAGATGTGGAAAAGAAACCTTCACGAGTTCGCAAGAGCGCAAAGAAAGATTCCGATCAAGAGTGAACGATGTAACTCCGGTTTCAATGGGACCTGAAGATGGGCGCGCTCTGCACCCATACGATGAAGCGCGCGCAACTGCCGCAGTTCGAGAACTTCTTCTAGCTCTCGGTGAAGATCCAGATCGCGAAGGTTTAAAAGAGACTCCAGCGCGCGTTGCCCGCGCCTTTAAAGAGAACTTTGAAGGACTCTGGAAGTCGCCAGAAGAGGTGTTAACAACCACCTTTGATATCGGCCATGAAGAGTTGGTAATCATCCGCGATATCGAAGTATTTTCACATTGCGAACACCACCTAACTCCATTCCACGGAGTCGCACATGTTGGATATATTCCGCGTGGCAAAATTACGGGACTTTCCAAAGTTGCTCGCCTAGTTGATTTATTTGCCCGTCGCCCACAGGTGCAAGAGCGCTTAACAACTCAGATCGCAGATGCGATGGTGAAAATTCTCGATCCGATGGGCGTCATTGTTATTATCGATTGCGAACATTTGTGTATGTCAATGCGTGGCGTTCGTAAATCACAAGCGCGCACAACCACAAGTGCGGTACGTGGCGTTCTGCGCGATCCAGCTACTCGCGCTGAAGCGATCAGCCTCATCACCAACCGCTAACCAATTCGCTAAAGCAATCGATAAATTATGAAGATCATGGGCATTTTAAATGTTACTCCTGATTCATTTGCAGATGGTGGCAAGCATGACACTTACGAAAAAGCGGTTGCTCGCGGCTTACAAATGGTCGCTGAAGGCGTAGACATAATCGATATCGGTGGTGAATCAACGCGACCAGGCGCTGACCGGGTATCTGCTGCAGAAGAACAGTCACGAGTATTGCCAGTCATTAAGAAACTTGCGCAAACCGGAGTTCCAATCAGTATCGACACGATGCGTGCGGAAACAGCAGCGCTAGCAATCGAAGCAGGTGCAAGCATCGTTAACGATGTAAGTGGCGGGCTAGCTGATGACCTAATGCATGAAAGCGTTGCGGAAATGGGTTGTCCATACATTTTGATGCACTGGCGAAGTCATTCTAAGGATATGAACTCACTTGCGACCTATGGCGATGTAGTTAAAGAAGTAATTGAAGAAATGCAGTTGCAGATCGATCTAGCGCTAAAGGCTGGAATCGCCCGCAATAACTTGATAATTGATCCAGGCCTCGGCTTTTCAAAAGAGGCTGAACATAATTGGGAGATCTTGAAGCGCATAGATGAATTCACTGATCTTGGATATCCAGTGCTAATTGGAGGATCGCGCAAACGTTTCCTTGGAGGTAGCACTCCTGACGAGCGTGAAGAAGCGACGATTGCGCTCACCGAATCTTTACTTGATAAAAAGATTTGGGCAGTTAGAGTTCATAGTGTGAAACCTCATAAAGATTTAGTTGTGAACCATGGCTGATTTAATCCGCCTCACCGGAATTAAAGGTTTTGGTTATCACGGAGTCTTTGAAGAAGAGCGCGCCAACGGGCAAGATTTCTATGTCGATGTTGAACTTGAAGTTGATCTGACCCGAGCCAGTGTTAGCGATGATGTAAAAGACACAATTAACTATGCTGAAGTTACCGATTTGGTGGTTGAAGAAATTACAACAAATCCAGTTTCGTTGATTGAAAAATTGGCCGGCCGTATCGCAGAACGAATAAAGATCACTTTTGCTCAAGCCGCACGAGTAACTGTCACAGTACATAAACCACTAGCTCCCGTATCCGCTGATGTTAAAGACATTTCGGTCACCATCTCACGATGAAAGCGGTAATCGCGCTAGGTGCAAATATCGGAGATCCCAAAGCACAGATGGATCTAGCGGTAGCGATGTTGCGCGAGGCCACAGAAGTAATCTCTGTATCTGAGTATTTCTCCACCAAACCTGTTAGCGATATCGAGCAACCTGATTACTTAAATGCAGTCTGTATCGTTGAAAGCGAACTGCCTGCCATGGATTTACTCTCTTTACTTCATGGCATCGAAAAAGCACTGGGCAGGCAGCGCCTTGAAAAATGGGGACCACGCACTATTGATTTAGATTTGATTCAATACGGATCACTTTTAAGTTCTGCCGATGAGTTAAAACTGCCACATCCGCGCGCACATGAGCGACGCTTCGTTCTAGAACCTTGGATTTCCATCGATCCCGAGGCAATTCTTCTTACCCACGGCAAGATTTCTGAGCTTTTGGTGCAATTGCCGTAAAGCCTTAAACTTATATTCATCACCGCCCGGTACCTGAAAGGACTGGAGCCAAGATCATGAAGATAGTCACCAGTTCTACAGAACTCGCTGACGGCTGCGCATTTGTTCCGACAATGGGCGCGCTTCATCAAGGCCATGCTTCGCTATTTAAATTAGCCCGTGAAAAATCTGATTTTGTTGTGGCCAGTATCTTTGTAAACCCACTTCAATTTGAGGATCCAGAAGAGTTAACAAAGTATCCAAAATCCCCAGATCGCGATATTGAATTAGCGAAAGAATCTGGCGTTACCCATCTCTGGTTACCTACCTACGAAGAGATTTATCCAGCAGGCTTTGCAAAGCGTTCTGCTGGCGCTTTAGGAGATCTTTATGAGGGCGCGTCGCGCTCTGGTCACTTTGATGGCGTTGTAACCGTAGTCGCAAGGTTATTTCAATTGGTTAGACCAAAAACTGCAATCTTTGGTGAGAAAGATTTCCAGCAATTAACACTTATTCGAAAGCTCGTCACAGAGCTCAAATCAGATATTGAAATAATTGCCGCGCCAACAATCCGTGAATCAGATGGCCTTGCGATGTCATCTCGCAATGTGCGATTAGATGAGGTAGCGCGCGAGCAAGCAAAAGTTCTCTATCGCGCTCTTACTGCTGCAGCGAATTCTCCTGATTTATCATCGGCTCAGGCAGCGCTAAGTACTCTGGCTAAATCAGAGAAAGGTTTTACTCTGGATTACGCCGAGATCATCGATGAGAAAGATTTTTCAAAAGCGGTAGATGCGACGGTAAATAAGCGTGCGATTATCGCCGGTTGGCTAAATGGGGTGCGTTTGATCGACAATATGGAGATGAAGTTAGGAGCTGTGCGATGAAGTTGTTAGCGCCCGCTCCTGGCTGGACTGCCCAAGCAGATGTAATCGTTGTTGGTTCTGGAATCGCTGGGTTAACTACTGCTCTGCAGGCGCGCACTTATGGACTTTCGGTTTTGATTGTTACCAAATCAAAGGTCGATGAAGGCTCTACTAAATGGGCGCAGGGCGGTATCGCGGCAGCACTTGGCCCAGGAGATACACCTGATCAACATCTAAAAGATACCTTGGTTGCAGGCGCAGATTTATGCGATGAAGAAGCTGTCCGCGTGCTTGTTACCGAGGGACCAGAAGCCGTTCGCAAGTTAATCGAACGCGGTGCAATTTTTGATACTGAAGCAAGCGGTGAAATCTCACTAACTCGTGAAGGTGGACATCTACGTAATCGCATCTTGCACGCGGGTGGCGATGCAACAGGTGCTGAAGTATCACGCGCACTTCTTGCCGCGGTTCATGATGACCCAGAGATTGAAGTTGTTGAACATGCACTCGTCTTAGATGCAATTAAAGATGCCAGTGGTTCTGTTTGTGGTGTTACCTTGCATGTAATTGGTGCCGGTAGCCGTGATGGCGTCGGTCGCGCACTTGGTAAAGCAGTTGTACTTGCCACCGGTGGTCTCGGACAAGTTTTCGCACAAACCACAAACCCATCAGTCTCAACTGGTGATGGTGTCGCGCTGGCACTTCGAGCCGGTGCAAAAGTTGCTGACGTTGAATTTATTCAATTCCACCCCACAGTTTTATGGCTTGGCGATAATACCCAAGGTCAGCAACCGCTAATTAGCGAAGCGGTTCGAGGTGAAGGCGCTTATTTGCTTAACGACGCTGGCGAACGATTTATGGTTGCCGAACATGCGTTAGCCGAACTTGCACCACGAGATGTCGTTGCAATCGCCTCAATGCGCACTATGAATAAAACTGGCGCACATCATGTTTGGTTAGATGTTCGACACTTAACTGGTTTTGAAGCGCGCTTCCCAACTATTTACGCATCTTGCATCGCAAATGGAATTGATCCTGCAAAAGATTTGATCCCAGTTGCTCCGGCTTCACATTACGCATCAGGCGGAGTTCGTGTTGATTTAAATGGCCGCACCAGCGTCAAAGGCCTCTATGCCTGCGGTGAAACTGCTTGTTCTGGGGTTCACGGAGCTAACCGTTTGGCTTCGAATTCTTTGCTTGAAGGTTTAGTTTTCAGCGCACGAATTGCTGCAGATATCGCGGGCAATCTGCCGGAACATAGCGAACCGATTGAGAATAATTCTGAAAGCGTTCTATTAGATCCAGAAACGCGTCGCGAGCTGCAGCTAAGCATGAGCCGCGGTGCTGGCGTATTGCGATCCTCTGATTCGCTATTGCAAACCAGCGCTGATCTAACGCGTATTCAGGATCGCAAGAGTTCGAATCCATGTGTTGAAGCTTGGGAGACAACTAATCTCTTCCAACTTGCGCAGGCAATTCTTAAGGCAGCGTTGATCCGCCAAGAAACCCGGGGTTCACATTGGCGTGAAGATTTTCCAGAGACACAGAACAACTGGCGAAAGCGCATCGTGCAACAGTTAGATCAACGCGGGAACTGGTTGACGACGTATCAGGAGGTAGGAAAGTAATGACGCTTTCTAAATCTGATTTTGATTTGATTAAAGCAGCCCTGGCTGAAGATCTCGCTGGCGGCGAAGATATAACTTCCGTTGCCACCATTGACGAAAAGGCAACTGCGAAAGCTGATTTCACTGCTCGTAAGAGCGGAGTAATCGCTGGAATAGAAGTTGCGGAAGCGGTATTACGTGAAGTCGGGCTTACCGAAATTAAGCGAGTAAAGAACGATGGTGATCAGGTAAGCGCTGGAGATATTTTGCTCAGCGTTTCTGGAAATACCCGGGCAATTTTATTGGCCGAGCGCACCGCACTTAACTTCTTTAGCCAATTAAGTGGAGTAGCAACGCTAACGAGTGCTTGGGTTAAAGAAGTTGCCGGTACTAAATGCCAAGTTCGCGATACCCGCAAAACAACTCCAGGAATGCGGGTTTTGGAAAAGTACGCAGTGCGCATGGGTGGCGGCACGAACCATCGCATGAACTTAAGTGATGCAGCGCTGATTAAAGATAATCACATCGCCGCAGCTGGCGGTGTTTTAGAAGCCTTTGCCAAAGTGCGCGCTTTATACCCAGATTCAGAGATTGAAATCGAAGTAGATACGCTCGATCAATTGCGTGAAGTTTTATCGCAGAAACCTGATCTGGTTCTACTCGACAACATGAGCCCAGCACAATGCACTGAAGCAGTTGCGATCGTAAACGGCTTCTGCAAACTCGAAGCATCAGGTGGAATTTCATTAAAGAACGCACGTGCCTATGCCGAAAGTGGCGTTGATTACATCGCTATCGGTGCCCTTACACATTCAGCGCCAGTTTTTGATATCGGTCTAGATCTGAGAGCGGAGTAGTTATGTTGTTAACAGTTGATGTCGGAAATACCAATACGGTCCTCGGAATCTTCGATGGCGAAGAACTTGTGCGCTCTTGGCGCGTAAAGACCGACCCACGCACTACCGCCGATGAACTCTGGCTGCAGTTCAACGCGCTAGTTGCAGATTATGAAATAACTGGACTTTCAATCTGTTCAACTGTTCCAGCGACGTTGCGCGAACTTCGCACCATGATCGCCTCTTACTTTTCTACGATTCCGACAACCATTGTTGAACCTGGCACCAAGACTGGTGTTCCTTTATTAGTTGATAATCCAAAAGAAATTGGCGCTGACCGCATTGTTAATACTCTGGCGGCTCATGTTCTCTATGGTGGCCCAGCAATCGTGGTTGATTTCGGAACTTCTACAAATCTCGACGTTGTTTCACCAAAGGGCGAATTTCTTGGTGGCGCACTTGCACCCGGAATTGAAATTTCAGTTGATGCACTTGCCGCGCGCGCAGCTCAATTGCGTAAAGTTGAGTTGATTCGTCCGAAGAGCGTTATTGGTAAGAACACCGTTGAAGCTTTGCAGTCGGGAACGATCTTTGGATTTGCTGGTCAGGTAGATGGTTTGGTCGATCGCATTACTGCCGAATTAGCGCAGAGTTATGACCAAGCACCAACCGTTATTGCAACTGGCGGCCTTGCCCCGCTAATTATTGGCGTTGCCGAAACTATTGATGAGCATGAGCCTGATCTCACGCTAATTGGCCTGCGCCTGATCCACGAGCGAAATATCTAATAGGTAGACTCTCGTCATTATGAGCAACGAACCACAAGCGCCAATCGAAGACGATCTGCCAGAACAACTGCGCATCCGTCGCGAAAAGCGCGCTGGCTTAATCGAACGTGGCGTTGAGCCTTACCCAGTTGCTGTTGCTCGCACATCTTCGCTCGCTGATATCCGCGCTAAGTACGTAGATCTCGAAATAGATAAAGCCACCGGAGATATTCAAAGCCTTACGGGTCGCGTAATTTTCAAGCGGGACACTGGCAAGCTCTGTTTTGCAACTCTGCGCGAAGGCGATGGCACTGAACTTCAAGCGATGCTTTCTCTAGATAAAGTCGGTCAAGAAGTTTTAGATTCCTGGAAGAGCGATATCGATCTTGGAGATATCGTCAGCGTTACTGGCGAAATCATTACTTCTAAGCGTGGCGAACTTTCTATCTTGGCAAACTCATATGCAATTGCAGCAAAGTCACTTCGTCCGCTTCCTAATGATCACAAGCCAATGTCTGAGGAAACGCGTGTGCGCATGCGTTATGTAGATTTAATTGTTCGCCCGGAAGCGCGCTCTAATGCGCGTCTACGTCCAGCGGTAATGCGTTCTCTGCGCGAGACTTTCCATAACGAGAACTTCATTGAAGTTGAAACTCCAATGTTGCAGGTTATGCACGGTGGTGCAGCAGCCCGCCCATTTAAATCTTTCTCAAATGCTTACGATATGGATCTCTTCCTGCGTATTGCGCCAGAACTTTTCTTGAAGCGTTGTGTGGTTGGCGGCATCGAGCGCGTATTTGAAATTAACCGTAACTTCCGCAACGAAGGTGCAGATTCTTCACACTCACCAGAGTTCGCGATGATCGAGAGCTATCAGGCATATGGCGACTGGCGTTCGATCGCAGATTTAACTCGTTCACTTGTTCAGAACGCTGCGATGGCAATTGCCGGATCACACACCGTTACACATCACGATGGTCGCCAGGCAGACCTTGGTGGAAAGTGGAAAGAGATTTCGCTCTATGACGCTATTTCAACTGGCGTTGGCGAGACTGTTACAGCGCTTACTCCAATTGATGACCTAAAGAAGATTGCGACCAAGCTCGGTATGAAGATCGATCCGAAGTGGATCACCGGCAAGTTAGCTGAAGAGATCTTTGAGCATGTGGCAAAAGATCAGTTAATTGAGCCTACATTTGTTATGGGATTCCCAGTGGATACATCTCCACTTGTTCGCGCACACCGTGAGATTCCAGGCGTTGCCGAAAAGTGGGATCTCTTCGTCGATGGCTTCGAACTAGCAACCGGTTACTCCGAGTTAATTGACCCAGTTATTCAGCGCGAGCGTTTAGTAGAACAAGCAACGCTCGGTGCCAAGGGTGATTTAGAAGCGATGCAAGTTGATGAAGATTTCTTGCGCGCGATGGAATTTGCAATGCCCCCAATGGGCGGAATGGGAATGGGCGTTGATCGTTTGCTGATGGCGCTTACCGGACTTGGTATTCGCGAAACAATTCTCTTCCCACTTGTTAAGCCAGAAATCGAATAACGCAAAGTTTTCACATGGTAAATATTCGCCCCGCGCGCACTAGCGATGTAAAAGCAATTCGCCAGTTAGTGGATTCTTATGCAGCCCCAGGTCAGATGCTTTCTAAAGAGACAGTTACTTTGTATGAAAGCGTTCAGGAATTTACCGTTGCCGAAGTTGATGGAAAAGTTATCGGATGTGGTGCGCTACACGTATTGTGGGATGACTTAGCCGAAGTTCGTACCGTTGCCGTTGAAAAAAGTTTTCACAACCAGGGCATCGGACATCAGATCCTAGAAAAAATTATTGAACGCGCACGCGAAGTCGGTGTGGAACGAATTTTCTGTTTAACTTTTCAAACTAAATTCTTCGGTAGCCATGGATTTGTTGAAATTGAAGGAACACCTGTAAATCCCGATGTTTATCAAGAGCTCTTGCGTTCATACGATGCCGGTGTTGCAGAGTTCTTGGATCTCGAAGCGGCAAAGCCAAATACCCTTGGCAATACCCGCATGCTCCTAACTCTCTAGCCGCATCTTTCTGGATCATTTAGGCCCATTAAGGCCTAGAACTAGCCCTTTTGGGGAATATCAGACCTAGATCTGGGGTTCTAAGAGGTACCAGCCATCCACCTCGCGCCTTCCCTGCGTTGGGTTATAGGCTTGACGTAGTAACCAAAAGAAGGAGCCCTGCCCATGTTTGAGCGCTTTACCGATCGAGCCCGACGCGTTGTTGTCTTGGCTCAAGAAGAAGCACGCATGCTCAATCACAACTACATCGGCACCGAGCACATCCTCCTAGGCCTCATCCACGAAGGTGAAGGCGTTGCCGCAAAGGGCCTCGAAGCTCTCGGCATCTCACTTGAAGGCGTTCGCGCACAAGTTGAAGAAATCATCGGCCAAGGTCAGCAAGCACCTAGCGGCCACATTCCATTTACTCCACGCGCCAAGAAAGTTCTTGAACTCTCACTTCGCGAAGCGTTGCAACTCGGCCACAACTACATCGGCACAGAACATATTTTGCTCGGCCTAATCCGCGAAGGTGAAGGCGTTGCCGCACAAGTTCTTGTAAAACTTGGCGCTGATTTAAATCGCGTTCGTCAGCAAGTTATCCAACTTCTCTCTGGTTACCAAGGAAAAGAAGCGGCGACATCTGGCGGTCCTGCAGAAGGCACACCATCTACTTCACTTGTTCTTGATCAATTCGGTCGTAACCTCACACAGGCAGCGCGCGAAGGAAAGCTCGACCCAGTTATCGGTCGTGAAACTGAAATCGAACGCGTTATGCAGGTTCTCTCACGTCGTACTAAAAATAACCCAGTGTTAATTGGCGAACCAGGCGTTGGAAAGACCGCGGTTGTTGAAGGTCTTGCGCAAGCAATTTTCAAGAACGATGTTCCAGAAACACTTAAGGATAAGCAGCTTTATTCACTAGATCTCGGCGCACTTGTCGCCGGTAGCCGCTACCGCGGTGACTTCGAAGAGCGCCTTAAGAAAGTTTTGAAAGAGATCAAAACTCGCGGCGACATCATTTTGTTTATCGACGAAATTCACACACTCGTTGGCGCAGGCGCTGCAGAAGGTGCGATCGATGCTGCCAGCATCTTGAAGCCGATGCTTGCTCGCGGTGAGCTCCAGACAATTGGTGCAACAACTCTCGATGAATACCGCAAGCATGTTGAGAAAGATGCTGCGCTAGAACGTCGCTTCCAACCAATTCAGGTGAAAGAGCCATCAGTTGCTCACACCATTGAAATTCTTAAGGGACTTCGCGATCGCTACGAAACCCACCACCGCGTATCAATTACCGATGGCGCACTTGCTGCCGCAGCAAATATGGCAGATCGCTACATTTCGGATCGCTTCTTGCCAGATAAAGCGATCGATCTAATCGATGAAGCCGGTTCACGTCTGCGCATCAAGCGCATGACTGCACCTGCTGAGCTCCGCGAATTCGATGACAAGATCGCCGAAGCACGTAAGGCGAAAGAATCTGCAATCGATGGCCAGGATTTTGAAGGCGCTGCAGCACTTCGCGATAAGGAAAAGACGCTTATCGCTGAAAAGGCAGAAGCTGAAAAGAATTGGAAGGCAACAGATCTAGATAAGGTCACCGAAGTTGATGAAGAGTTAATTGCACAAGTTCTCTCTGCCTCAACTGGTATTCCAGTATTTAAGTTAACTGAAGAAGAGACAGCACGTCTGCTTCGCATGGAAGATGAACTTCACCGTCGCGTTATTGGACAAGATCAAGCGATCAAGGCGTTGTCACAAGCAATCCGCCGTACTCGCGCTGGCTTGAAAGATCCAAAGCGCCCTGGTGGTTCATTTATCTTCGCCGGCCCATCAGGTGTTGGTAAGACCGAACTTTCACGCACCCTTGCCTCATTCCTATTCGGTGATGAGACCGCACTTATCCAACTCGATATGTCTGAATACTCTGAGCGCCACACAGCCTCACGACTATTCGGTGCACCTCCAGGGTATGTCGGTTACGACGAAGGTGGACAGTTAACTGAAAAGGTACGCCGTCGCCCATTCTCAGTGGTGCTCTTCGATGAAATCGAAAAGGCACACCCAGATATCTTCAACTCACTTCTTCAAGTTCTTGAAGATGGTCGCCTAACTGATTCACAAGGTCGCACCGTTGACTTTAAGAACACAGTAATCATCATGACTACCAACCTTGGTACTCGCGATATTTCTAAGAGCCTCGGACTTGGCTTTGCCAACGTCGATGACGATCTAACAAATTACGATCGCATGAAGGGCAAGGTTCAAGATGAACTCAAGAACCACTTCCGCCCTGAGTTCTTAAACCGTATCGATGATGTAATCGTCTTCCACCAGTTGACGAAGGATCAGATTATTCACATCGTTGATCTAATGGTTGCAAACCTTGATGATCGCTTGAAGGCGAAAGATATGGGTATCGAACTTACTCAAGCCGCTAAGGATCTCCTTGCCGCTCGTGGTTACGATCCACTTCTCGGTGCGCGTCCATTGCGTCGCGTTATTCAGCGCGAAATCGAAGATTCACTCTCAGAGCGAATTCTCTTTGGCGAACTAAAGGCCGGCGAGATCATCGTTGTAGATGTTGAGGGCGTCGATGCTGAAGCCAAGTTCACATTCACTGGTGCACCTAAGGCGACAATGCCTGACTCACCAGAAGATCTCGCTGAAGCAACTAAGTAATTAAATCTTCTTACCGGGATTTAATATCCCGTTAGGGTCAAAGGTTTTCTTAACTTCTCGCTGTAACTCTGCAACTTTTGGCGAAATTTCATTTGCCACAAAGGCTTGCTTTATCGCACCGATTCCGTGCTCGCCGCTTGCGGTGCCACCTAGCGATTGAGCGATTTCAACGATCCGTGCAAAGGCTTGCTTAGCGCGATCGGCTGCTGCTGTATCTCCGTGGTCGTGAACAATTGTTGGGTGCATATTTCCATCGCCGGCATGGCCAAAGATTCCGATAACTAAATTGGTTTCGTGACTTAGCGCTTCAACCTTTTCAACAAACTCAGCGATCTTGGTAATCGGCAACGCAACGTCATCAAGCAGCGTTGCACCCATGCGCTCTAGCGCGGGGTAGGCCAACTTTCGCACGCGAATCAAGTCAGCGGCATCGGCTGGGTCATCAGAGAAAACGCCATCGATTAGATCGAATTCTTTACACGTTTCTAGCGCTGCTTCACAGAGTGAATGGTTTTCATCTAACTGCATCAACAGAACACTGCCTGCTACTTCAAAGCCAAGTGGATGCCACGCTTCAACAGCCTTCAAAGTTGTTTGATCAACAATTTCTAGCATTGAGGGACGATATTTAAGTAGCGCCGCTGCAGCTGCTGCAGCTTTGGTAACACTGGGGAAAGTTGCAATCAGCGTTGCTGGGGGAGCCGGGCGAATTTCTAAGTTAAGAGTTAACTCGGTAATGATTCCGAGCGTTCCTTCAGAGCCAACGAAGAGATGGGCTAAGTCATAAGTGGTAACTGATTTCTTAGTTGCGCTACCTAGTTCAATGATTTCGCCAGTTGCTAAGACAACTTGCAGCGCACGCACATGAGCTGAGGTAACTCCGTACTTAACACAGCACATTCCGCCGGCATTGGTTGCAGCGTTTCCACCAAGGGTTGACCATTCACGGCTTGCTGGATCAGGTAGATAAGCCAGACCGTGTTCTTTAGCGGCAGTATCTAGATCGATATTGATTACGCCTGCTTGCACGCGTGCAATTTGATTTGCTGCATCAAGGCTAAGTATCTGGTTCATCTTCTCAAGTGAAATAACCAAGCTCTGAGCATCTGAGTTTGCGCCACCTGATAGGCCGCTTCCGGCGCCACGTGTTACAACCGGGATCTTATTTTCGTTGGCATAAATTAAAGCTTTAGAAATTTCCTGCGCGTTCTTAGCAAGCAAAACCGCAAAAGGCGGTGCGCTTACTGCAAATGGTGCGTGATCACGCGAATAAGAAGCGGTGATATCTGAATCGGAGATCAGTGTGGCATCTGGTCCAAGCGCTGCGGCTAACGCTACGAGATGGCTCATACCTGCAACTTTATCGCGCTTTTAAAGAAGTATTAATCGCCAGTTATTTTGACGCGCTGCAGCGCTTGATCAAGGCGAGATACTTCAACGATCTCCATGCCATCAATCTTTACATCACTGCCTGCAGGAACAAGGGCGCGTTTAAAACCTAGTCGATAAGCCTCAGCTAAGCGACGGGATACCCCGCTAACTTTACGAATCTCGCCAGCAAGACCGACTTCACCGATTGCAACTAAATCAGCAGGAAGCGCTAAACCCTTAGCGGCGGATGCAACGGCAAGTGCGAGTGCGAGATCTGCTGCGGGTTCTGACATCTTCATTCCGCCAACGGTTGCAGCGTAAACATCGCGACCACCAACACGTACGGCTGCACGAAGTTCGAGAACAGCCAAAGTCATTGCGGTGCGAGCAGAGTCGAGTCCGCTGGTAACGCGGCGCGAATTTCCGAAATCATTTTCTCGACCTTGGCTTACCAGCGCTTGAATTTCGGCCAATAAAGGGCGGCGACCTTCAAGGGTAACTGTTACGCAGGTACCTGGCACTGGTTCGGCATGGCGCGATGTAAATAACCCAGTTGGATCGAGAACGCTTTCGATACCGGTGTCACTTAAATCAAAGCAACCGACTTCATCGGATGCACCAAAACGATTTTTGATTGCGCGGATCAAGCGCAGACGTGAGTGACGCTCGCCTTCGAATTGCAGTACAACGTCGACGATATGTTCGAGCAGACGAGGACCGGCAATTGAGCCATCTTTTGTAACGTGGCCAACGAGTAATAAAGTGATGTCGCGATCTTTACAGATGCGGATAAGGGCGCCTGCAACTTCACGCACTTGTGTGACGCCACCAGGTGAACCATCTGCTGCGGCAGAACCAATGGTCTGCACGCTATCGATAATCAAAAGCTCAGGCTTTACTGAATCAATATGTGCGATAACTGCGCCGAGATCGGTTTCGGATGCTAAAAATAATTTGGGATCGACTGCGCTAATGCGTTCGGCACGTAAGCGAACTTGGGAAGCAGATTCTTCACCGCTGATATAGAGCGCAGGAATTCCTTTTGCGGCAGTTTGTGCAGCAACTGAAAGCAGAAGCGTTGATTTACCAACGCCAGGTTCGCCGGCGAGCAAGATTGCCGCACCTGGAACAAGGCCGCCACCGAGTACGCGATCTAATTCAGAGACGCCAGTTGCACGTGCGCGCGCAGATGAAAGATCGACATCGCCAATTGGAGTTGCTGCATGTGTAACTTTGCCGGGAACAAGTGAGAGTTTCTTCGGTGCAGCAAGTTCTTCAACGCTGCCCCAAGCCTGACATTCACCGCAGCGACCAACCCATTTTTGGGAGCCCCAACCGCATTCAGAACAGCGGAATGGATCTTTCTCTACCTTGGCCATGACCAAACTCTAGAGGGTCGGGCTGACTACTTCCCAGCGGCGATAGATGCTGGGTGTTGGATGACAAAGAGCGGAAGTGAGCGCGCTTTAGCATCGTTAATTCCCTGAACGCGCTTATCGCAATGTTCGGCGAGCACTGCATATGCAGCCTCTCCCATTAGCGCTTGGAGTTCGGTGCGGTTAGAGATGTAAACAGGTTCGCTTCCGACGTGTGCATCGGTATTGCTTGTGCAGTACCAATCAAAATCATCTCCGCCATCGCCCCATGCAAGTCTTTCGTATTCACCAATTACGGTAATTGAATATTCGCGTTCGCCGACTTCGCGCGTTTCAAAACTGCGACGCAACGGCAACTGCCAGCAAACATCTGGTTTGGTATCAACGAAGTGGCGATTTTCTTTCTGCGCTAAATGATGCAGAACGCAACCGAAGTTTCCGGTAAATCCTGGAGCTTCATAACCTTTACGGTTTAAGAAGATACATCCATCATCAATGGTGCGAGTCTTACGTTCTTTATCTTCATCTAAATCTGAGATACGAAGTTGGCCATTTGGTTTCTTAGGACGCGCTTGATCATAGAACTGCCACATTTCAGGAGTTAGATCAGCAGCGGCCTTGCGTACGCGTTCTTCGTCATCTTCATCGGAATACATCGCACCTTCTGTGCAACATCCTGCATTAGGACGGTTTTCAAATACGCCTTTGCAACCATCGCCATAAATACAGGTCCAATATGAAGTCAGCCAAGTGAGGTCACATTTAAAGATTTCCTCAGGATCGTTGGGATCTGTGAATTCGACCCAATCGCGTGCGAAACCTGGCTTAATTTCTGACATAGTCGCAGAGCCTACGCGTACTCTTTCGCTATGGCTAATTCAGAGAAATCGTTAATCGACTCCAAGGTCGCAGTTATTGGGGCCGGAGTAATGGGCGAAGCACTTATCTCTGCCTTGATTACCTACGGAGTTAAGCCAACAAATATCACTATCTCTGAAAAGCGCGAAGAGCGCGCTGCTGAGTTAATTACTCGCTATAAAGTGGCAAACGCTGACTTAGCCAAGAACGTTGCGCAGAGCGATCTAATTCTTCTAGTCGTTAAGCCACAAGATATGGCCACGGTATTGGCTGAAATCGCGCCTGTGATCAGCAAGGGCGTACTAGTTATCTCATTCGTTGCCGGCAAACAGATCCGCGGTATTGCCGACATCATCGGAACTTCTGCCAACCCAGTTATTCGCGTGATGCCAAATACGCCAACTCTGGTCGGAGCAGGTATGTCAGCTATCTCTTGCTGCGGACTTGTGTCGCCAGAGCAGAGAGCTTTCACTCTTGGCTTCTTAGGCGCAGTTGGAAAAGTGATCGAGGTAGATGAGGATCTGCAAGATGCCGTAACAGCAACTAGCGGATCTGGCCCAGCATACTTCTTTAGATTTGTAGAAGCGATGGTCGATGGAGCGGTTGCACTCGGCCTCTCGAAAGAGGATGCAACAACGTTAACAATTCAGACGATTGTGGGAGCAGCAAAGCTACTTGATCAATCTGGTGATTCCCCAACTACGCTTCGCGAAAAGGTAACTAGCCCTAACGGAACAACTTTTGCAGCGCTCAATTCTTTTAACGATTCTGAAATCTCGGCAACCGTTGCTAAAGCTATGAAGGCGGCACGTGATCGCTCACAAGAACTTGCGTAAATTATTTGTCCTAACTCTAATTTCGGCGTTGGTATTTCCGACAACTGCCAGCGCAGCACCAAAATTAGTTACGGTAAAAAGCGCTATTAAATGGGCAGAGAGCGCTGAAGTTGAACTTTTCGCTGTTACTGCAGAGTCAGTAATCACGCTTAAGAACGTATTGACTAACACATCAAATATCGAGATTCAGGCGAGAGATTTTGCTGGCACCAGCCTTTGGTCAAAAACCATTGATTCAGGTAGCGATGAGGTTGCAACGGCAATTGCCGCAGATAGCCAGGGAAATATCTGGCTGGCAGGCAATTCTGCAGCTGCGGCAAGTGCAGATACAGCTACCGCAACAGGCAGCGCGCTAAACCCAGATAACGTAGCGATAGAAAATGTAACTCCGCTTCGCCAAGATATGCGCCAATTAACGCTCTGGAAGATCAGCAAGGTTGGCGAAGTTATTGAAACCTTTTCTAGCGCCCCAAGTGAGATTTCAATTGTTGAGGCGATATCAATTGGCGCAACAGGCATTTCTCTTATCGGCTCTCGCGAATCTGGACCATTTCTAATCTCAACTAGCCTCAAAGGCGAATTTGGTAAAGAGTTAAAGATCGGAACAGCCAAAACCAAGTTGAACTCTGTAGTCAGACTCGGTGATGGAACCGTTAACCTATTTGGATCGAGCACTGAAACTTTGGCTGGCAAGAAATTGGTAGGACGTGAAGACGGGGTCTTGATTAAAGTCTCTAAAGCCGGAGCAGTCGCTTCAGTTGTTCGCAGTTCTGCACCGAGAGCACAACGTAGTTGGAGTAGCGCAACTAGCACCTTATTGCTGACCGGTTCAGTTAGATCAGGAACAACGAGTGAGAGCGCAATTACCAAATTCACGAGTTCTTTTGCACCGACCTGGACAACTCGTTTCGCATCTACTGGAAGCACGCTCGCATCAAATGGTCCCAACAACTCGTTCTACGCCGTTCTTGAACCTACCGCTGCAGTTAAAGGTTTAGCTCCCACCAAGTTACTAAAAGGTCAAAGTATTGTTCTGCAGTTTGATAGTAAAGGTTTACTGATTAACGCCTTTACCGCTGCAGAAATGAGTCAAGTTAAATCAACAGGTTTTTCCGCAGGCGGTGGATTATTTCTATTAACTGAAAGTGGAATATTTAGAGTGGGCGCAGCGAAATAAGTTGGTTACCAACGCCGGCAACCAAATTACGCACTTTATTTAATACAATCCAAGTTGAATCAATTCCATCAGAGCTCTGCTCTTTAGAAACGAGTGAGATAGTCTTTTTCGAGATATCAATTGCGCAGAGTCTTTCCTGACAGTTGAAAGCCGTTGTCGTTCCATCGCTACTAAGGAACTTTGAAGGCGTTCCATAGTTAGTTGGTGGCAGTGTGGTGAAGACAGTTGGGGCCCCTAGATATGCCCAACGAATCTGCTCTGCCCTAGGCAGAGTAAGAATTGAAGAGGTAAGCCAGGTTGCGATGATTCCACGCGCGCCTTTATGTAGCGCTACGTCGTAACCCACAACTGATATCGCCTCACCGGATGTATCAAGTGTTTGGTATCGCCAACTACTTGCAACCAGACCAGTTCGCTTAGCAACTCTTATCGCACCCGAGGTTGCTTCCTTACGAGTGTTAATTGTGAGAATTGAGTCATAGAGCAGAACAGTCTCCTTGCCATCAAAGAGCGCATCTAGATGGAAAGCCACATCTCCAGTTGTTCGATCATCAGTTTTACGATCACCATCAACGAGTTCATATTTCCATTCGGTACTAGATTTGGCTTTTACGGCGCCCAAGAGAATTCCTTGAGACTCATCGCGATAGAAGACCTGGGTACCAGCTGAGCTAATTGAGCAGGCGTTTGAAACGCTGACATCGCTAGCTGTGCGCACGCGAATTGGATCTTCGTAGCTATTTACCGCTGCGCCATTGCCGTCAATAATTTCATATTTGAAACTCTTGCCATCATATGTGGCATAACGCAGATCTTTATCTACCGAATCAGAGTAGAAGATATGCAGTGTTTGCGCTTTGCCAAATCCACTGACGCAAGCAGAGACATCTCCTGCAATGGGATTACGCGTACGACCTGCAGATCCGCCGCGACCGTCAACAGTTAATTTGCTCCACAGCTTGCCATTCCAGAGCGCAACTTTAAGCGATCCATTTATCGCATCTTGATAAATAATCGCAGGATTAGAGTTAAAGGTAGTGCTGGTGAGATTACGCGCATCTACCTTCGGATCAATCACCGTCTTCTTCCAAGGCTCTTGCGGAGTTACAGAATTCGTAGTGACTGGATCAGAAGTTCCCAATGAATTAGATGCAGTTATTTCAAAGGAATAAACAGTGCCATTTTTTAGCCCTGCCATAACAGCGGGGCTAGTTGTGAAACTCTTCTCTGCACCAGTTTTAGTGTTTTTAACGGTGTAGCTGGTTATTTGTGCAGCGCGCGCATTGGCAGGTGGATCAAAGCGAATGATCGCTGAACTATCTGAAACAAGAGCCTGGGCGTTACGAACTTGCTGTGGAATTCCAACGGCAATACCCACAGGTGGCTTATTACGTAGATCTTGCATCATCGCCAGCAATAGCGGCCCTGGCTCATGGAAAATTTCTCCGGCATCGAGATTAGGAGACATCGCCGCATCTTTACCTGCGTTTGAAAATGTTGCTTCATCTAAATGGCTAACAGAGGAACCATCTTCATATTTCTTAGGCGTATAAAGCAGTGGCTTTACACCGCCATTTGCTGCAACCCCGAGGGGTCCTGACCAAACCAACTTTGAAGTTAACGCTTCACCAAGTTCAAGTGAAGGTGACGGAAGATCGGAAAGTCTGCGTCCATCTCCTGTTTGCGCATATGCATCATATGGAGTTGGTTGATCAATTGATCCGTAGCCAAAAAATTCGTCATAGCTATCGGTTGAGAGAAAACCCAAACCATGTGCCATCTCGTGCAGGATTACAGATTGCAGATCGTATTCAGATCTACTTGGGCCAGATCCGGTTCCGCGATACCAACTGGCTAAAGAGTTAACGGTGATAATCATTTCGGGGTTATCGCCATCTAAATCTTTACCGGCAAGTGCATTTGCTAGCGCCGATGGATACCAGAGACTGGAATCAGGAGCGCCTTTAAAGTTTGCGAAGTAACTTCCAGGTCGGGCACTTCCTAAGACGCTATACGAGGAAGATCTTCCCCAAGTTGCATCAATATAAATTGGAACACTGGATTCAAAATTTGCCGCCCAGACATCAACAGCGGCTTGTACCTGAACCTTGGTCCATTCAGGAAAGTTGTTGTACTTAACAATTATCTTTGATTTCTTCTCTAGCTTTCCAACTTTCGGAGTTGGAGATTGGAGAATATTGGTTGGAGGGCCGGCGTAAACATTTCCCCAATGCGTTGCAGGACGAACCAGAACTAAAGCATCTGCTGATTTTGGAGCAACTAACCCGAGTAATAATGCGGATATCGCTGTGAGTATGGCAACAGAGCGAGTGGGGATTCGCATAAATTTCCTTGCCATAGCGCCTAACGCTATCAGGGTGCGAGAATGTCGCCATGACCCCCAAGTCCCAAGAAGAGATAGTGGGCATAGATTTCACAGAAGTAATCTCAAGGATGAAATCTGAGCGACCAATAACCTTGGATTTCAATACTTCTGCAGCGCGCCCAGAACCAACCTTGGATGAAGCGCGCGCCGAGTTAGCAAATTCGATTGGCGAGATCGCTCACAAGGTTTTCTCAAAGAAGTATGGTCCTTTAGTGGGAACTGTCACAAAGACAACTGCTGAGACTTTGTTGAAGAACGCGGAAGAGAACCTTTATCGCGCCAAAGGTGATGCCACCTTAATCATTCAAGAGTTAGTAGATCGAGCATTTACTTCACCAAAGAAAAAGAAGAAGTGAAACCGCTAGTAACTGTTTATTCACGTAGCGGCTGTCATTTATGCGAGAACGCTGAAGAAACTTTGGCGGGACTAACCGAAGAACTGAATTTTGACTTAGAGATAAAGCTAATTGACGGAAGTCCAGAACTAGAAAAGTTATATGGACACGAAGTTCCGGTGATTCATATCGATGGCGAGCATCATGACTTTTTCAGAGTGGATGTAGAGCGTTTTAAATCTTGCCTTTATACACATCGTCTGCGTCAATAATTTGGTATGAATAACCTTGCTCGGCAAGGAAGCGTTGGCGGTTTTGAGCAAAGTCTTGATCGATAGTGTCGCGTGAAACTACAGAGTAAAACTTGGCACCGCGGCCATCCGCCTTTGGTCGCAAGATTCGCCCTAAGCGCTGTGCTTCTTCCTGACGAGAACCAAATGCTCCAGATACCTGAATCGCAATGGTTGCCTCAGGTAGATCAATTGAAAAATTGGCGACTTTTGATACAACTAGACAAGTTATTTCACCGGAACGAAATGCTGCAAAGAGCTTTTCGCGCTCTTTGATTGGTGTTTCACCTTTAATTACCGGAACGCCAAGCGTCTCTGATAAATCATCCAACTGATCGATATATTGCCCGATCACAAGAATCTGCTCTCCTGCATGTAGACCGACAAGTTCTTCAACAACGTCGCGCTTAGTGCGGGTAGTTGCGCAGTAGCGATAGCGCTCTTCAGGCTCGGCAGTAGCGTATAAGAGACGCTCTGCTTCAGTGAGATTTACACGTACCTCTATACATTCAGCAGGTGCGATATATCCCTGGGCTTCAATCTCTTTCCAAGGAACGTCAAAGCGCTTGGGACCAATGAGCGAAAAGACTTCGCCCTCCATGCCATCTTCGCGAACTAACGTTGCGGTAAGTCCTAAACGGCGGCGCGATTGAATATCAGCGGTAAAGCGAAAGATCGGCGCTGGAAGCAAGTGAACTTCGTCGTAAATGATTAAGCCCCAGTCGTGGGTATCGAAGAGATCAAGGTGTGCGTAAACACCGTTCTTCTTCTTCGTCATTACTTGGTAAGTCGCAATTGTGACCGGGCGAATCTCTTTCTTAGCACCTGAGTATTCGCCGATCTCATCTTCATTAAGCGTTGTGCGCCGAAGGAGTTCTTCACGCCATTGGCGCGCAGCAACTGTATTTGTAACCAAAATTAAAGTTGTTGCTTTGGCGTGAGCCATTGCGGCAGCGCCAACAATTGTCTTTCCAGCGCCACAAGGAAGTACAACAACGCCAGAACCACCGTGCCAGAACCCTTCGGCTGCTAACTCTTGATAGGGACGAATCTTCCAATCGCTCTGCTTTAGCGCGATTTCATGTGCTTGGCCGTCAACGTATCCTGCGAAATCTTCTGCCGGCCAACCTAAACGCAGAAGTGATTGCTTAATCGCACCACGTTGGCTGGGATGAACTGCAATAGTTTCTGGATCGATTCGCACACCGAGCAGCGGTGCAATCTTCTTGGCGCGGATAACTTCTTCAAGAACACCAACATCTGTAGTCACAAGAATCAAGCCATGTACTGGGTCGGCTTCAAGGCGCAAGCGGCCGTAGCGCGACATAGTTTCTGCAACATCTACAAGAAGTGAATGCGGAACTGCGTAACGTGAATACTTAATCAAAGTATCGATGACTAACTCAGCATCATGGCCAGCAGCGCGCGCATTCCACAAACCAAGGTTTGTTAAACGGTAGGTATGAATATGTTCAGGCGAACGTTCTAGTTCAGCAAAAGGTGCAATAGCGCGACGGCATTCCGTCGACATCGGATGATCAATATCTAGCAGGAGCGTCTTATCGCTCTGAACAATTAGCGGGCCTTCGCTCATTTCAAGAGATCCTTTATTAGAGCATGCAGAAGCGCACTTCGTTCTTCGATAGATTTCAGACTTAACCATTCATTTGGAGCATGTGCTCCGCCACCAACAGCGCCTAAGCCATCTAGTACTTGCGCACCAGCGGCCGCGGCAAAGTTGCCATCGCTTGCGCCACCGACTTCAGCACAACCAAGAGGCGCCATACCGATCTCTTTCGCCACGCGTTCTGCACGCTCGTAAAGTTCTTTCGTTGATGAAGGTTGTAGCGGCGGACGATTTAAACCACCAGTTACTTCAATACGCGCTCCAGTAACCGTGGAAGGTAGCGCTTTAATTGCCTTATCAATTCGCTCTAGTTCGGCCTGTGAGAAAGAACGAGCATCAATTTCTAGCACTGCTAAATCAGGGACTGTGTTTGCGCTATTTCCAGAACGCAGAAGTGTTGGGACAACAGTTGTTCCATGAGCAGAATCTTCTAGCGCAGATAACTTCAGAATTAAATGCGCGATCTCAACGGTTGCGTTGACGCCCTTTTCTGGTTCAAGGCCTGCATGTGATGCCAGACCATGTGCGCTGACCTTGTACATCGCGGTGCCTTTACGCCCGGTCTTAACTTTGCCATTAAGCGATGCTTCTAGAACTAATACCGCCTTCGCCTTGGCGGATAAATCCATAATCAATTTGCGTGATGCAAAACTTCCGGTCTCTTCATCAGTTGTTGCAATAAGTGCCACGCGATTACCAGCTTCAGAGATTCCCTTAAGTGCGTAGAGAGCTTGAACAAATCCCGCCTTCATATCAAAGACACCTGGGCCGCGAACTACATCACCATTTACTTCCCAGAGCGGTGAGTAAGAACCATGTGGCCAAACAGTATCGAGATGGGCCAAAATTAAAATTTCAGGAGTATCTGATCCCCACCAGAAAACCGGGCGGCCTTCGATCTCTTTTATTTGGGCAGGTGTTCCCAGTACGCGCGTTGAGATATCGCTCGCTAAACGAACAACGTTGCGACAGGCCTCAATATCTTCGCTCGGTGATTCACAACGAACCAACGCTTCTATCGCTGCCAACATAGGGTCAAGTCTGCCGTATTTATCGCTATTGGCGCTCGTCATATCGCTGCCACACCTGTAATACGAGCAATTCGGAAGCTTTGAACTTCTCCTGTCGCATGATCTCGCGCGACAAGTGAGCCAGCAGAGAGTTTCAACGGATCGATTATTCGATGAGAAACCAGACCATTGTTATCGGCATAACCGATTGAAAGAGATGTGGCTGGTTGGTTCTGCAGATAATCAGCCAAAATATCTAAAGTCTCATTGGCTGTCGTTCGGGGAAGTGATCCCAGTGCATTTGAAGCAATATTTCGCATCGTGCTTTGTCGGTGGCTAGATTTTTCGCCAGTGCGCAGTGCACGTAGTGCACCTTCAAGTTGAATCTCATCTGGTCGTTCAAACTCTCCGATAATGCGTGGCGGACGAGCTTTTGTTTTAGCGCGTTGAATTCGCGGGCCACTAAGCAAAGCGCCCTGCGAATCTTCTCCTGCTGGAAGATATCCAAAGCTACGCAAAATATTCATAGCATCGCCGGCATCGTGTTGGCAGATTAAAACTTCTGGCGCGATCTGGCGCAGCGATAAGAGATCTAAACGCTTATCGTTCATGATCTGCGCGATAAGCGCAGAGTCTTCACATCGAATAAATGCAGATGTATTTCCAACGCGCAACTTGCCATGCTTCTTTGCGACATCTGCAATCAGATACTCAAGCGGCTGTGGCATCGGAGTCTTAGAAGTCTTCTTTAAGAAGGCTTTGATTTCATCGCCACTTCGGCCATGATCCAAACCGCGGCGAATTGTTGCTTCACTGAATCGGTAAACAGTTGCACCACCGCGACTTTCAATCTCTGCCAAGATCGCAAGCTCTTGCGCGATTTCATGTTCCAGCGGCCCTGGGGCGATTGCGGTGTGATCGCTCTGAATAAGTATGTGATCAACCGGCTTCGGTAGATCTTCGTTAATACTTTCTAACTCACCGCCACTTAAGAACTCGATGCCATATTTAGAAATTACACCTTGACCGGTAATTCCGAGCCATTCTGATTCGCGTAGCGCCCATTGCAGATAATCAGTTGGGATTCCGTTGCTGCGCTTTGCCGGCATATGCCAAGTGGCCAGGGCTGCAAATGAGTTGAACTCAGGTGCAACAGATGGGTTTTCGGAAAGTAAGCGCAGAACTAACTTACGGATTGGCGCTGCAGATACGCGATCTAACTCTGGGCCAAGCGGAGCAACGTTCTTGCTTTCATCTTTACCAACTAAGCCACTTACACGAGAAGTAATTAGCCAAGGTGAAACAAGAGATTGCCATCTCGCTGATGGCGTTTGCATTAACCAGATATCAAATTGGGTAGTTGGAAGAATTCGATCATCTGCATCAATTGTTACAAGGCCTGCAAGATAGGAAACCTCAGCGATAAAGGCGGCACACGAGGTATCGACGCCAAGATGGGCGGAGAGAACTTTCAGATCTCGAACTCCTAAGCCACCAGAGCGCAACGCATCGGCAGGCTCTTGCGCCCAGAAGTTTAGAATCTCCTCTGTCCATCTAAGGAAGGTGGTGATATTTGCGATCGCCGCTAACTGCACGCTCTTTAGATCGCGTTTCTCAGTTTTCAAAGTAGGTTCTTGGATCTGCAACTCTTTATGTAACTTGCCACCACGCAGCGCAAGAGCGACTTCGCGCACCAATAAAACAGTTTTGGTATTGGCGGCAACTACGAAGTTGTTTTCAAGTAACCAAGCAACGCCGGCGCCAGGCTTCTTAACATCTGCAACAGTTCCGCGCGGCGGACCCCAGACCATCGCCTCCAGCGCTTTCTGTGCAGCAGGTGGTGCTTCATCTAACTTCTTCAGATTCAACTTCACAACAGTCTGTGGACCTAGCCCCTGTATTTCATTGCCAAGGACTTCGCGAACGGTGGTTGGAAGGTAGAAACCATCTTTGCCTTGAAAGATAAGGCCGCGTTCGAGCAGGCCGGGAATAACAAAGAGCGCTGCCTTATCGGTTAGCGCTGCAATGGTTTTTTCGGTAAATGGTTCGGCAGCGATCGCGCAGGCTTCTAGTACTTGGTATTGCCAAGCGTTTAAGGCATCAATGGCTCGCGCCAGGCTTGGCGCAGAAGATGCGCGCACTGCAAGAGATGCCACATCAGGTGGAACCGGCGTTATTAAATCTGGGCGATGTGAAAACAAGGAAATGAGGGCAGCGTCATCCAAGGTACGTAAGTAATCTGCAAAGGAGCGCGTTTCCATAACTTGCCTACATTACTGGCAAGTGACCGCTTCGCGCGAACTGTAAGAGTTAGCTGGATTTTCTGCGCGGAGTTAAGCGAGTTCCCAGCCAGGCAGCGCGCGAGACGATCGGCCCCAGATAGCGATTGATAGAGCGCATTCTGCGGAAGTCATGGATCGGCCAATTCTCCTTTAGTGCGCGAATTCTTAACTTTGCATCAGGATTAATTGCAGATGGATGGCCAACGCTTTGAAGTAAAGGCAGATCATTGTGGCTATCGGAATATCCAAAGCAATCGGCTAGAACAAATCCGCGCTCTTTAGCAATCTCTGCAATTGCAACCGCTTTCTCTTTACCGTGCAAAAGCGGACCGTTCATTGCACCGGTGTAGTGGCCATCAACTATCGCCGCCTTACTGCCCAGTGCGCCAGTAAAACCAAGTCTTTCTGCAATAAGCGTTGCCATATCTTCTGGAGCTGCGGTAACCAACCAAACTTCTACGCCATCATTTAAATGCGCTTGCGCGATTTCGATAGTGCCTTCCCAAAGTGAGGGAGAGACATATTCGTCATAAATCTCTTGTGCAACAGTTCTAATCTCAGAAACGTTATGGCCGCCGATAAAATCTTGTGCTGCCTTTTGAAAGCGATTGATTTCTTCGCTCTTTTCAGTCCCCGTTAATCTAAATCTCAGATTGGCTAATACAAATCGCGAAATATCTGATTTTGTGAAGAAACCGCGCTGGTACATGCCGCGGCCCAGGAAGTAAATTGTTGAGCCACGTACCAAGGTGTTATCGACGTCAAAGAACGCTGCGCGTCTGACGGTGAGTGACATGTCACTACCCTAGCGATTTCCAGCGCTATTTCTCTTTTAATCCTTAGCCTTCAGATGCTTTATGCTTAGCGCTATGAGTACAACGGTTCACATCGCGCGCCATGGCGAGGTAGAGAATCCTGAGAAAATTCTCTATGGACGTCAACCAGGTTGGAGACTTTCAAATCGTGGACAGCAAATGGCTGAAACTCTCGGCGAGTGGTCTAAATCGATAAACCTCGGCGCGCTCCATGTCTCACCGCTACAACGTGCGCAAGAAACCGCAGCACCAATTGCTCGTGCGCACGGTATCGAGATAACAACTGATGAACGTTTAATTGAAGCTGCAAATGTATTTGAAGGAAAAAGTTTTGAATTAGGCAGTGGAGTGCTAAAACACCCATCTTCTTGGCGCCATTTATATAACCCATGGAAACCATCTTGGGGAGAACCATATGAAGAGCAGATCAACCGCATGCTCGCCGCAATCTTTGCCGCACGTAAAGCTGCCAACGGTAAAGATGCGATCGTTGTTTCACATCAGCTGCCAATTTGGATTTTAAGAAGTGCGATCGAAGGTCGTTCACTTTTGCATGATCCAAGAAAACGAATCTGCACGCTCGCTTCAGTGACTAGCGTTCACTTTGATGACGAAGGCGTTATTTCAGGACTTTCCTATTCTGAACCAGCCGGACATTTACTGCCCGAGAAGAAATAAGTAATGCGCAAAAGACTTTCTAGCCTCGCGCCATTTCTGCTTATCGCCCTTACCTTAACTGCGTGCGGTGGCGGAAGTTC
This sequence comes from Candidatus Nanopelagicaceae bacterium, assembly GCA_965268165.1. Taxonomy (GTDB): domain Bacteria; phylum Actinomycetota; class Actinomycetes; order Nanopelagicales; family Nanopelagicaceae; genus Planktophila. The sequence goes on along the minus strand of OZ254162.1, from coordinate 1,275,186 downwards.
GATAGCGGAAGAAAGTTTTATTGAGGGCAGCGGGGCAGTTACCAATATAAATTTGGAAGATCGCAAAGCAGCGCCGGCCTTATCGGGAATGACTCTCACGGGCAAGACTTTTATCTTTAACCCGGGACAAGTTGCGGTAGTAAATGTTTGGGCTTCTTGGTGTTCACCATGTCGCGCAGAAATCCCAACGCTGATAGAACTTTCTAAGCAATATCCCAACGTGCAATTTATGGGGATATTGACTCGAGATAACCCAGTAAATGCGGAAGCTTTGGCACGCAGATTGAATATCCCTTATCCAACTTTTATCGACGATGCGCTCTTGCTGGGCTTTAAATCTACGCTTCCTGCAAATGCCATTCCTTCCACTGTTCTGATCGATAAGAACGGAAATGTTGCTGCACGAATCTCTGGTGAAGTAACGCTGACATCGCTAAGCAAGATAATTAGAAAGTTGGAAGCAGAATGATCGACTTTATTGTTGATCAGTTATTTAGTGGCTATCTAATTGCCGCTCTACCTTTCGCCATCTTTGCCGGCATCATCTCTTTTCTATCTCCTTGCGTATTACCACTAGTTCCGGGCTATCTCGCATATGCTGCAGGCTTTTCAAGATCTCGCGGCCGAGTTTTCTTAGGATCAATTCTCTTTGTTGCCGGCTTTAGCGCGCTCTTTATCTCTTACGGCGCACTCTTCGGCGGAATCGGTTCTGAAGTATTTGCACGAGAAGAGTTGATAACTCGCATCCTTGGTGGCTTAACAATTCTCTTAGGTCTGCTCTTCATGGGTATCTTTCCGATGGCACCAACTTTTCATCCTCGCATCTCAACAACTGGTGGGTTAGTTGGCGCTCCACTTCTGGGATTTCTCTTTGGTATCGGTTGGACGCCATGTATTGGACCTGCGCTAGCAACGGTGCAAACGCTGGCATTTCAAGAATCAAGTGCCGCGCGTGGTGCGATTTTATCTCTTGGATATTGCATCGGTTTAGGTGCACCATTTATCGCAACCGGGCTCTTTCTAGATAAATTAGAGAAGTTGCGTAAGTTCTTAGTTAGACGTGGAGATTTGATTTCCAAGATCGGTGGAGTGATTTTGATTCTGATCGGCATCGCGCAACTACTTGGTCTCTGGTCTGATTTGATGGCCTCCCTTCGTTCAGTGATTTCAGATTTTGTACCGGTGATCTAATGAGTAGCCAAGTAGAAGTTCCCGAGCTAGGTGCAGGTGGTTTAGCGCGCTTTGCCTGGCGCCAGTTAACAAGTATGCGCACCGCGCTAATTCTCTTGATGTTGTTGGGAGTAGCTGCGATACCAGGCTCACTCGTGCCACAGCGCAGTCAGAACCCAATGGCCGTGCGGCAATACTTTATTGATGATCCGCAGTTAGCTCGCTGGATTGATCGCTTCTCTGGTTTTGAGGTTTATTCATCACCTTGGTTTAGCGCTATTTATATTCTGCTCTTCATCTCTCTCATCGGTTGTGTTCTACCTAGATCGGTTGAGCACTTCAAAGCGATGCGCGCGGTACCGCCTGCAACTCCAAAGAATCTATCTCGTATGGAGTTCTTCACTTCTTTTGGTGGCGATAAAGCTAAATTCGATAAGGGCGCTGCTTGGTTAAAGCGCAAACGTTTTCGAATTCGCTACGAAGATGGAGCAATATCTGCTGAAAAGGGTTACCTGCGCGAAACTGGAAACCTCTTATTCCACCTCTCACTTATCTTGATCTTGGTTGGCGTCAGCGTTGGATCGCTCTTTGGAATGCGCGGAGAAGCGATCGTAAACAAAGGCGAGCGGTTCATTAGCGTGCCCACTTCTTATGACACTTTGTCATTTGGAAAGTTAGTAAATGAAGATGTAATCGATCCAGTTATTATTGAAGTTGAAGATTTCCAAGCAGATTACGATCCAGTTACTGCAGCCCCAAGGGATTACACCGCAACTGTTCGGGTAACAAATCCTGGAGAAAAAGTTTCTGAAGAGAAGATCTTGAAGGTCAATAGCCCACTTACATTTGGAAATACACGTGTTTATTTGCAGGCCAATGGTTATGCACCAATAGTCACTGTACGTGACACTGCGGGGTTTGTGGTTTTTCAAGGCCCAGTCACCTTCTTGCCACAAGATGGATTTCTAAAATCAATTGGTTCGATCAAAGTTCCTGATGCTCGTCCACAACTTGGTTTTGTGGCAAGTTTCTTGCCAACATATTCGCGTTCGGCAGTCGATGGTGGAATTTCTCTCTTTCCTGAAGCGCTAGATCCCAGACTTCTATTCTCTATCTGGGAAGGTGATCTCGGTTTAGATTCAGGAATTCCTCAATCTGTTTATCGCATCGATACTTCAGAGATGTCCCGGATCGCCCTTAGCTCACTTAAACCAGGTGAAACCTTTAACTTCAGCGCTGGCTCAATTACCTTTGAAACTTTTGTACCTTGGATAAACCTGCAAATAGTTAACGATCCCGGCAAGGAATACGCGCTCTATGGCGCGATCGCCGCAATCCTTGGTCTGCTTGCATCGCTCTTTGGAAGACGCCGTCGTATTTGGATCAGGATCACACCGTCTGGAGTTGTGGAAGTAGCAGGGCTAGCCAAGAATGGTGCCCCAGGACTTGAAGAAGAGATCGCTTCATTAACCGCGCATATGAGAGATGAGAAGTAATGCAAACAACTTGGGCATATATCTCTAATTACTCTATTTATTCGGCAATGGCAGTTTTTGCACTCTCTTTCTTAGCCCATGCCTTCGAGACTGCTTGGGCAGTTCGCTCACCAGAGCTTGCTGATAGCGCGACAGGAAATACTTTAACTAGAACATTTGATTACACACGAACCGAACGTGCAGCGCGAATTGCAACTGCGATGATGGTCTTAGGTTTTCTCCTTTTGCTCGCTGGTGTGATCGCGCGTGGAATTTCCAATGGCCATGTCCCATGGGGAAATATGTATGAATTCTCAATCACCGGTGCTCTGGCTTTTACCGGCGCATATCTAGTCGCGCTGCGCAAGCACGATCTGCGTTGGCTCGGACTCTTTATCTCAATCGCCGCGTTGTTAACTTTAGGAACTGCAGTAACTTTGCTTTATCGCGATAGCGCACCGCTAGTGCCAGCGCTGAAATCAACTTGGTTGGTAATCCACGTAATCGCAGCAATTATTTCAGGCGGAGTCTTCTTGCTTTCGAATGTAATTGCCGGAGCGTTCCTCTATCTCGATGCGATGGAACGTCGCGGCGAACGTAAACCTTGGGCGAAACGTTTTCCTGAATTAGAAACTTTAGATCAACTCTCTTATCGATTAGTTGCATTTGTCTTTCCACTCTGGACCTTCTCGGTAATCGCAGGTGCCATTTGGGCAGAGAGCGCATGGGGTCGTTATTGGGGTTGGGATCCAAAAGAGACTTGGGCCTTCATTACTTGGGTTGCCTACGCTGCATATCTTCATGCGCGCGTGACAGTTGGCTGGCGTGGACGTCGCGCTGCTTGGCTCTGCTTATTTGCAGGCTCAACATTTCTATTTAACTATGTATATGTAAATGTATGGGGAACTGGAAAGCACACATACAGCGGTCTTTAAGAGTTAAATACTAAAGGCGACGCAAGAAATCTGGGTCATCATCCGGAGGCAAGATTCTGCGCTTTGGTGGACGAGGGCCTTTATCTCTGCGGGTGCGACCAATAAATAGATAAGCGATAGCTCCAAAAGCTGAGAAGAACAAAATAATTAGCAGCCAACCCCATTTAGGAAGTTTCTGAATTAGCGACTCATCACGTTTTGCACAATCAATAAACGAGTAAAGAGTTAAGGCAAGAGATGCGATAACGAAGAGCGCTTGAAATCTGAGCATGGGTAGAGTCTAGCGAAAGTTAGAGGACTAGGCCGAGTGCAAATAGAGCGGCAAAGAGCATCTGCAACTTGCCGGTCTTTGCCAGAAGTGGAATCAGCGCTGCGCCAGTTGTCCCAGCCCAGACCGAACTTGCCAGAGATGTGCTGAGAGGTAGCGCTAACAAAGTAAATAACGCAAAAGGCTCGAAGGTAAGCAGGGCAAAGAGGTGGGCCGAAACAAGGAGTGAAATGTAAAGGGCGCGCGCACCTTTATCGCCAAGCCGCACCGCCATCGTGCGCTTTCCAACTAATTCATCTTCGGCGCGATCTCTTAAGTTGTTAATTGCCAGGATCGCACATGCCAGAGAACCCATCGGAACTGCCACAATAAAGATCTGCAAATTCAACTCTTCGGTCTGCACGTAATAACTTCCGACAGTTGCGACGATTCCAAAGAATAGGAATACAGAAATATCACCTAGGCCTTTATATCCGTAAGGGTTAGAACCACCTGTGTATCCCCAAGCAGCCGCAATGGCTAGCGCACCAACAGCAATTAACCACCAGGAAGTTTGAAGAGCCAGAACTAAGCCAGCGATAGCGGCAACAAAGAAAGAGATAAAGGCAGCGTTCTTTACAGATTTTGCACTTGCTAGACCGCTCGCGGTTAAACGGATCGGCCCGATACGAGAATCATCAGTGCCGCGGATTCCATCTGAATAATCATTTGCGTAATTAACGCCAATTTGCAGCGACAAACTAACTAAGAGTGCGAGTGCTGCAGGGACGGGTTTCCAGTCACTTCCTGCAAATGCGGTAGCAACTAATACCGGAGCAATAGCTGCAGCCAGTGTGCGTGGGCGCGCACCGAGGATCCATTTATTAGCCATGGTTTGCCTCAGTCGCGAGCTCTGCAAGTTTGCGGCGATCAATTTTGCCAAGGGCGGTACGGGGGAGTTGGCTTACATATAAGAAGTTCTTTACCTTTGCCGCTTTTGAGATTTGTGAAGAGAGATATTCATTTATCGCAGATTGCTCTGGCTTAACATCGCCAGCAATTGCTAAGTGAAGTGATTGGCCCCATTGTGGATCAGATACCGCAAATGCTGCACAATCAATTCCAGAGAAAGTAGTCGAAACGATTCTTTCGACTTCAGCCAACGAGATATTTTCGCCACCAGAGATAATCAGATCATCACTTCTTCCAGTTACGACAAGTTTTCCATCTTCGATATATCCAAGATCAGTTGTGACAAAGTAGCCATTGCGAATCTTCTCATCCCAAGATTTTGGATCATTTAGATAAGTTGTGGCTAGTGATTTGCTAGATATTGAAATAACTCCAAGATCGTCAATTTCAAATTCGGTTCCGTCAAGCGGTGTTCCGTTGTAAATACATCCACCTGATGTTTCGGTCATTCCGTAAGTCTCGATGACCTTGATACCTGCGTTATGTGAGGCTTCACGCAGTTCTGCAGAAAGTGCTGCACCTCCGACCAATACCGCTTGAGCAGAAATCAAATGTTCCAGCAGATCGCTATCGCCATTTAGCGCACGAAATAGTTGAGTCGGCACAACTGCAGTGAAATCAGCAAAAGGGTATTTGCCAGCAACTTCGCGCGCATCAATTGGCACTGTCCCAAGCTCTAAACTTCTAACTAAAACGTTAATGCCCGCGATATGAGTTAACGGCAGCAACAACGACCAGATCTGACCGGGCTTTGCACCTACAAATTTATTTGCACTCTTGGCGCTCTCTAAAAGTGCGCTGGCCGATAAACCAACTTCTTTAGCTATCCCAGTTGATCCGCTGGTATTGACTACTAGCGCCACGCGATCTGGGGCGCCGGCGACTGAAACTGGGCCAAGGGCCAGGGCCGAACCATCTCCAATAAGGGCTTTGGCAAGGCGCGCCATTAACTCGGCGAGGTCCCACGTGGGATCTATCGCACGAATCTCTCGTTGTGACGTCTGCTCCATTGCACGCGTAGGCTATCGCTCGAAGTCGAAGATGGAGGAATCGTGAGCAAGCCGATCAAGCGTGAATTTGGTAACCGTTCTATCCCTGCGTGGGCAACTGGCGCGGGTGGAGAGAAATTTACCGATATCACCTATCAAGTAGGCGACGGCATGGCCAAGATCGCGATCAATCGACCAGAGGTGCGCAACGCATTTCGCCCCCAAACAATTATTGAATTACAAGAAGCATTCTCACTTGCGCGCGATAACTCAGATGTCGGCGTAATCATCTTTACCGGCACCGGCGATGAAGCTTTCTGTTCTGGCGGAGATATCAGCGTGCGCGGAGATGATGGATATCTCGGCGAAGATCCCTTGGCACAAAAAGGGATTGGCCGCTTAAACGTTTTAGATCTACAAATCCAAATTCGTCGCACACCTAAGCCAGTTGTTGCAATGGTTGCAGGTTGGGCAATTGGCGGCGGACATGTTCTGCACGTTGTCTGTGATTTAACAATCGCGGCAGATAACGCAAAGTTCGGTCAGACCGGTCCAATGGTTGGTTCATTTGATGGCGGTTACGGTTCAGGTTTACTTGCCGCAAGCGTTGGCCAGAAGAAAGCGCGCGAAATTTGGTTTATGACTCGTCAATACGATGCGCAGGAAGCGCTCGCCATGGGCCTTGTTAATACCGTTGTTCCACTTAAAGAACTTGAAGCTGAAACTGTTTCATGGTGCCGCGAAATGCTGCGCAATTCTCCACTTGCACTTCGACTACTTAAATCTTCAATGAACGCTGCCGATGACGGCCTTGCTGGAATTCAACAACTGGCGGGCGATGCCACGCTGCTCTTCTACTTAAGCGAAGAAGGTCAAGAAGGTCGCGATGCGTATAAAGAAAGGCGCGCTCCAGATTTCGGTAAATTCCCTAAACGTCCATAAAACTTATGCTTGATGACCTCCTTGCAACGCTTCGTGTAATCACTATTCCTACACGCACAAATTTTCGTGGCGTGACTTATCGCGAAGTCGCACTGATGCAAGGCCCGCAAGGCTGGGGAGAGTTCTCACCATTTCTGGAATACGACGATAACGAGTGCGCGCCATGGCTCGCTAGCGCGATAGAAGCAGCGACAGTTGCTCGCCCAACACGTTTTCGAAATGAAATAGCAGTCAATGGAACTATTCCAGAGCTCAATGATAAAAAAGAGATCGAAGCCCTGATGCGCACATATTCAGGGGCGAAGACTTTCAAAGTAAAGGTGGGAAGCAATCTCACCGAAGATGTAATTCGAGTTGCTCGAGTATTTTCTAACGCTCCAAAGGCTGCAATCCGCGTTGATGTTAACGGGCTCTGGTCTGTAGATGAAGCGCTCACTAATCTTTACGCATATTACGAAGAGATTGGCCCACTTGAATATGTTGAGCAACCTTGCGCAACAGTTGAAGAGCTCCGTGAATTAAAGCGCAAGATCAAGATTCCATTACGTATTGCAGCAGATGAAGTCATTCGCAAAGCAACCGATCCATTTAAAGTAGACCTCACCGATGCTGCAGATATTGTGATGCTTAAAGTGCAACCACTCGGAGGAATCCGCCGATCTCTTGAGATTGCTCAGCACCACGGTCTACCCGTCGTTGTTTCGAGCGCTCTAGAGAGTGCAATCGGAATTGAATATGGACTTGAACTTGCGGCATCAATTGGTGATCTGAACCTTGACTGTGGTTTGGCTACAGGCTCACTTCTTACACGTGATGTTGCAGAACATAAGATTGTTGATGGAAAGATCGCGCTGGGTCAGATATCACCACAGTTAGATGGTCTTGATGTGTCACCAGATCGCTTTGAATGGTGGAAGAATCGCATAATGAGAGTCGGGAAATTACTTACATGAGTCAAGCAACAACCCTGGCTCGGGTAATCATTCGCCAAATTCTTGAGGCTGGAATAACTGATGCAGTTATTTCGCCAGGTTCCCGCAATGCACCTTTATCTCTTGCACTCGTTGCGGCACAAAAGCGTGGCTTGATTAAGTTACATATCCGCATCGACGAACGCACTGCGGCTTTCTACGCACTTGGTTTAGCAAAGGCCAGTAATCGTCCTGTGCCAGTTATCTGCACTAGCGGAACAGCGGTTGCGAATTACCATCCTGCAGTTCTGGAAGCATCACATTCAAATATCCCTCTCTTTGTAATCACTGCAGATCGTCCAGCCGAACTACGTCGAACTGGCGCCAACCAAACTACTGAGCAAGCACGCATCTTTGGCAAAGCAGTTCGTTACTTTTCAGATGTATCTGGTGGCGCCTATCCGCTAGAACTTCCACTTAACGCACTACAAACCGGGCCGGTCCACATTAACGTGCAATTTGAAGAACCACTTCTTGGTGACGATAACGTTGCCTGGCTTGATGGATTAAAGGTAAATCCACCAAAAGTCTTTGATCGCAAGAAAGCCGGAACTCTCGCAAGTAAATCAACACGAGGTTTATTAGTTATTGGCCATGATCGTGGTGGGCTTGATGTTGCCGCAGTTACAGCATTTGTTGAATCACTTGGTTGGCCGGTAATCAGTGAGGATCCACTGACATTTGCCCAAGCAAACGCCCATGCCAGTTTATTTCTAACGGCGACACCAAATGCTAAAGATTTAACTCCAGATACCGTGATCGTCATTGGCCGCACCACACTTTCTCGATCAGTTAACGCACTGATTAAATCTGCACGTTCCACATTTGTTATTGATCCGCGCATTGCAACAGTGGATTCAGACCGCGCGGCAGATAAGCGTTTTACCGATCTCCCCGAACTTTATGTTGCGCCCGGCGATCCGGAATGGATCGCTAAATGGCAGAAATATTCTGAACGCACTGCAAAAGTTGTGAAAGAGATTTCAATCTGGTCTGAACCAGTTATTGCTCGTGAGATTGCAGCCAACCTTCCTGCAGAAACGGCAATATTTATTGCATCATCGCGTCCGATTAGAGATCTCGAAGCTTTTGCGGCTGCTCGATCAGGAGTCATCACCTATGCCAATCGTGGTCTGGCAGGTATTGATGGAAATATCTCAACCGCAACGGGAATTGCAACACATCACGGTTCGGCAATTGCAGTACTTGGAGATTTAGCTTTCTTACATGACTTAACTGGGTTAATTCATCACGACCAGGTAAACCTCAAGATCTTCGTTGTAAATAACGATGGCGGTGGAATTTTCTCAACTCTGCCACAACGCGGAGTAGAGGGATTTGAAGAAGTTTTTGGAACACCACACGGGCTAGATCCTGCAGCGATCGCCAAATCCATGGGGATTAACGCAAAAACTATCGATAACGCCGCAGATTTAAGTAAAGAAATAACTGAACCAATCAAAGGGCTAAGCATTGTTGTCCTTGATGTTCCTAACCGTGAAGCAAATGCCGATCTAATTAAAGATCTGGCAGAGAAGATGAAATCGCTTTAAAGCTTATGAAAGTGCGCTTCGCATCGGGGCAAATTTAGCGTTGCTTTCAGTTAACTCTTTCTCTGGGTTGGAACCAGCCACAATTCCGCAGCCCGCAAAGATGCGGAGTTCATTTCCCGAAATCTGTCCGCAGCGAAGGGCGATTCCAAGTTCACCGTCACCGCGCGCATCTAGCCATCCAACTGGACCGGCGTAACGGCCACGTGGCATCCCTTCAATATCTTTAATCAGCTTTGCAGCAATCTCAGTTGGTGTGCCGCATACAGCAGCGGAGGGATGTAATTTCTCAAGAATTGTAAAAGCATCGACGCTCTTCTTGCTTTCAATTAAAGCACCCGTGACGTCAGTGGCAAGGTGCATAACATTTGCTAAGTGAAGAACAAATGGGGATTCAGGAACGTTCGTTGATGTACAGAATGGATCGAGCGCATCTGCTACCGATCTGACTGCATATTCGTGTTCTTCGAGATCTTTAGATGATCGCGCAAGGGATGCGGCAAGTGCTAAATCTCTCTCATCATCTCCAGTTTTGCTGATCGTTCCAGCAAGAACACGTGATGTAACCATGCCGCGAGATAAGCGGAGCAAGAGCTCAGGTGTTGCACCGATTAGCCCATCGACTGCAAAGATCCAAGTAGATGGATATTCAGCGCTTAGGTTGCGGAGAATTTTTCGTGGATCAATTGCGCGATGCGAGTTAACTTTTAAATCACGTGCAAGAACAACTTTTTCAAGTTTGGTACTTTCAATCTCTTTAATTGCTTGTGCAACGCGAATCTGCCATTCGGCCGGGCTTATCGATCCATCTCCCCAGTTGTATTCAGCATCTTCAAGCATCTGTGCGCTTTCAGCCAGTTTTGGCTGAGCTTGATCGCCGATCCAAGTGATCCAAGAGCTGCCATTGCGCATGCCGACGACGATTTCAGGAATTACAAGAACTGACTCTTCGCTCGGGTCAAAAGAGAAAGAGGTAAAAAGTATTGGGCCAGTTCCGCTGACGTGAACTGAATCAGAGATAGCAAGTTTTTCTAGCTGCTGATGCCACCATTTGCGAGCATCGTTAAATCTATTTGGGCCGCTTACTGTTGTGGTTGCGTAAGAGCCCCAGCCAACTAAGCCATCGCCGCCGCGGACCCATGTAACAGGTGCGCTATCTGGAAGAAGCTCCAGCAGCGGTAAGTGCTCGCCCAGGCGCGCAGTAGTAACGGGGATAAGTTGCGGCATAAAAAATTAGATTATCGATTTAACTTTTGTGAAATCTTGCGCCAAATCAGTGGCAGAGAAGTTGCAGTGATTGCGATCTTCAAAAGTTCGCCGAAAATAAATGGAGTAAGGCCTGCACTAATTGTTGCTGCCCAAGAAAGATCTAGCGATGTTTTTAGCCAGATCAATCCAAAGGCAAAGACAATTGCGCTTCCCAAAGTTAGCGCTGGAAATGAAGTTTTAAATTTCTGATCGGCTTTGCGATCTGCGAGCGCGCCAAGAACAAATGTGGCAACGAGCATCCCGATTAGGTAACCACCAGTTGCACCAGTTAAACGGGCAATACCGTGGCTAGTTGCACCTGTTGCTGCAGCAAAGACTGGAGCTCCTGCAACTCCGGCCAATAAATACGTTGCAAAAGTCGCAAACCCAAGTCGTGCACCGTAAGTGGTTCCGATTAAATAAACGGCGAGTGTTTGACCTGTTACAGGAACTGGGGATCCCGGAACTGGAACTGCGATTTGTGCCAAAGCGGCAATAAACAAAGTTCCGCCGACGATGAAGGTGGCATGGGTTAGCGCAGTGCTGCGAGGAAAGACCGTTGCCCGAAGTGATCCGGTTGAGATCGACATTTACTTCCCCTTTACGGCTTTGGAGTTGTGAGTGAGCCTACTATTGCGAGAGACTTGGCCTATGTCGCGCGCAAATATGGATAAAAACCCCGATGAAGTCGCCGCAATGTTCGATGGGGTGGCCAAGCGCTATGACCTCGTAAATGATCTGCTCAGCCTGGGCCAGACCAAGGCTTGGCGCCGCGCGACCACTGCGATCATCGCCCCAAAGCCTGGGATGAAGATCCTCGATTTGGCTGCAGGCACGGGATCTAGCTCAGAACCTTTGGCTGCTGCTGGCGCGGACGTTATTCCAGCTGATTTCTCTGAAGGCATGCTGGCTGCCGGCCGTAAAGCCCGTCCCCACCTGCCCTTCACCTTCGCCGATGCCTTAAATCTGCCCTTTGCCGATGGCGAATTCGATGTCGTGACCATCTCCTTCGGCCTGCGAAATACCTCAGATGTAGATAAAGCCCTCGGGGAAGCCCTACGCGTTACCAAAAAGGGCGGCCGGATCGTCATAGCCGAGTTTTCCAGCCCAACCTGGCGCCCATTCCGAACGATCTATACCAATTACCTGATGCGCGCGCTGCCAGCGATCGCAAAGCGGACCTCTTCTAACCCAGATGCCTATATCTACTTAGCCGAATCGATCCGCGCCTGGCCAAATCAGAAGGCGCTCGCCGCCAAGATCGAGGCCGCGGGGTGGAGCCAAGTCGGCTGGCAGAACTTAACTTTTGGGGTTGTTGCAGTTCACAGAGGCGTCAAGGCCTAACGGTCGCGACCACCCCCATGGCCACCTTAGGATTTCGCTTGTGATCGGTAACCCATATATTCCAATTCTGGCGATTGCCGCCGTTGGCTTTGGGTTCGCAATTTTCTCCCTTGCCGCCGCAGCGATTACTGGCCCAGCGCGCTACAACCGCGCAAAGTTAGAAGCTTACGAGTGCGGAATCGAACCTTCACCGCAAGCAGCACAAGGCGGACGTTTTCCAGTTAAGTACTTCCTAACCGCGATGCTATTTATCATCTTTGATATTGAAATCGTTTTCTTATATCCATGGGCTGTCACCTTTGATCAACTTGGACTATTTGGTTTAGTTGAAATGGCGATCTTTATCGGAACAGTCTTCGTTGCATTTGCATATGTCTGGCGTCGCGGAGGCCTCGAGTGGGATTAGAAGAGAAGTTACCTAGCGGAATCGTTTTAACCTCAGTTGAAAAACTTGCAGGTTACATGCGTAAAAATTCACTCTGGCCAGCAACTTTCGGTTTGGCATGTTGCGCAATTGAGATGATGGCTGCAGGTGCAGGTCGTTACGATCTCGCACGTTTTGGCATGGAAGTTTTCCGCGCATCCCCACGTCAAGCAGATTTGATGATCGTTGCCGGTCGCGTTTCAAACAAGATGGCTCCAGTGCTTCGCCAGATTTACGATCAAATGGCTGCACCAAAGTGGGTTATCGCAATGGGTGCATGTGCATCATCTGGCGGAATGTTTAACAACTACGCAATCGTGCAGGGTGTTGACCACGTAGTACCAGTTGATATTTATCTTCCAGGTTGCCCACCACGTCCAGAAATGTTGATGGATGCAATTCTTAAATTGCACGATCAGATTTACGACGAAAAACTCGGACCTAACCGCGAAAAAGTTATCAAGGAAGTTGAAGCGGCGGCAATGGCTGCAGTACCAACCCATCAGTTGAAGGGGTTGCTGGCCTAAATGTCTGATGAGCAACACGGAATGTTTGGTGCTGCCGGCACGGGGGATACCTCGGGTTACGGTGGGCTAGTTCGCGCAACCGCTTCTGCAGGCTCTTCACAGCGCCCATTTGGTGGTTATTTTGATCAGGTCGCCGATGATCTAGAGCGCGCATATCCAGATTTCGCAGATGCTATCGAGCGCGTAGTTGTTGATCGCGGCGAGCTAACACTTCACATAAAGCGCGAGCGTTTAGTAGAAGTTGCACTTATCTTGCGCGATAAATTGAAATTTGAAATGTCGATGGGCGTATCTGGTGTGCACTATCCAGAAGATACTAATCGCGAACTACACGCGGTTTATCACTTGTTATCAGTGACAAATAACCAACGTATTCGTTTGGAAGTTTCAGTTCCTGACGTTGATCCACATATCCCATCACTCGTTGAAGTTTGGGCTGGATCTAACTGGAACGAACGCGAAACTTACGACATGTTCGGAATCATCTTTGATGGCCACCCAGGACTTACTCGCATCTTGATGCCAGATGATTGGCAAGGACATCCACAACGTAAGGATTACGCACTTGGCGGAATCGGCGTTGAGTACAAGGGCGCTGTTACACCACCTCCATCAGATCGGAGGTCTTACAAGTGAGCACTTATACAGATCCGTATGCATCATCACGTGAAACCACTGAAGGCACTGTCTTCTCCGTAACCGGTGGCGATTGGGATTCGCTCGTAACTGAAATTGGTCAGGCGAAAGAAGAGCGCGTAGTTGTAAATATGGGTCCACAGCACCCATCAACTCACGGCGTACTTCGCTTGGTTCTAGAACTAGAAGGCGAAACTGTTACTGAAGTTCGTTGCGGAATCGGTTACCTGCACACAGGTATTGAAAAGAACATCGAGTTCCGTAACTGGACTCAGGCCACCACATTTGTAACTCGCATGGATTACTTGGCACCGTTGTTTAACGAAGCGGCTTACTGCTTAGGCGTTGAAAAGCTTCTCGGAATTACAGGCGATGTTCCTGAAAAGGCCAACGTTATTCGCGTAATGATGATGGAGTTCAACCGTATCTCTTCACACATGGTTGCACTCGGTACCGGAGCACTTGAATTAGGTGCACTTTCACCAATGATCTTCTGCTTCCGCGAACGTGAAAAAGTTCTAGATATCTTTGAATTTATCTCAGGCCTGCGCATGAATATGGCCTATATCCGCCCAGGCGGTGTGGCTCAGGATCTTCCTGCTGGCACTGTCGAGAAAGTTTTGGCAACGGTAAAAGATCTGCGTCATAGCTTTAAAGATAACGAGAAGTTGCTCGTTGGAAATAGCATCTGGATGAAGCGCACTGAGGGAATTGGTTACCTTGATCTTGCTGGCGCAACAACTCTTGGAGTTACAGGACCTGTAATTCGCGCAACTGGCTTGCCACTTGATCTGCGCAAGATTCAGCCTTACTCAGGTTACGAAAATTACAAGTTCGATGTTGTAACCGCAGACACTTGCGATGTTTACGGCCGCTTCTTGATTCGTATCAATGAACTAGAACAATCACTTCGCATCATCGAACAATGCGCTGAAAAACTTAAATCACTTGAAGGCGCACCAGTAATGGTTGCCGATAAGAAGATTGCATGGCCAGCACAGCTTGCAATTGGTGCAGATGGAATGGGTAACTCGCTTAACCACATCCGCGAAATCATGGGCACATCAATGGAGTCATTGATCCACCACTTCAAACTTGTTACTGAAGGTTTCCGCGTTCCAGCAGGTCAGGTTTATTCAGCGGTTGAATCACCACGTGGCGAACTCGGTGCACACGTTGTCTCTGATGGCGGTACACGTCCTTACCGCGTTCACTTCCGCGAACCATCTTTCAATAACTTGCAATCAACATCAGCAATGTGTGAAGGCTCAATGGTCGCCGACATCATCGGCGCTGTTGCCTCAATCGATCCTGTGATGGGAGGAGTTGACCGCTAATGGCTTACTCACCAGATCAGATCGAAATCATGAATTCGATTATCAAGCGCTACCCACGTAGCCGCTCTGCCATCATGCCTTTGCTTCACTATGTGCAATCACTTGCGGGTTATGTAACAAATGAAGGCATCGAAGAGATTGCTAAGTTGCTTGAATTAGAAACTGCTGAAGTAACTGCCGTTGCAACTTTCTACACCCAGTACAAGCGTCGCCCAGTAGGCGAGTACCACGTAGGTGTTTGTACCAATACTTTGTGCGCGGTTATGGGCGGAGATGCGATATTTGCAGCGCTTAAAGACCACCTTGGCGTTGAAAACGATGGCGTAACTGCTGACGGAAAAGTTTCACTAGAACATATCGAATGCAACGCGGCTTGCGATTACGCACCAGTTGTTATGGCGAACTGGGAGTTCTACGACAACCAGAACGTTGAAACTGCAAAAGATTTAGTTGATTCAATGCGCAAGGGAACTCCTAAGCCACCAACACGTGGACCAAATTCTTTGGTTACCTGGAAAGAAGCATCAGCTGTTCTTGCCGGTTTAAGCGATGGAAAAGCCAACGAAGGCTTACAAGCTGGCGAACCAACACTTCTTGGTCTAAAACTTTCGAAAGAGGGCAAGTAATGACCAAACTAGCTCCAGTACTTTCTGCACATTGGGATGAGAAAGATTCATTCACAATCGATGCATACACACGTCATGGTGGATACAAGGCATCTGCCAAAGCACTTGCTATGGATCCAGATGCAGTTATTCAACTTGTAAAAGATTCTGGACTTCGCGGTCGCGGCGGCGCAGGCTTCCCAACCGGAATGAAGTGGGGCTTTATCCCACAGGGCGATAACAAAGATCATTACCTAGTTGTAAACGCTGACGAGTCAGAGCCAGGTACTTGCAAAGACACTCCACTTTTGATGGCTAACCCACATGTACTTATTGAAGGTTGCATCATCGCTTGCCATGCAATTCGTGCAAAGCATGCATTTATCTACATCCGCGGTGAAGTTACACATGTGGTTCGCCGTTTAAATCAGGCGATTGAAGATGCTTACAAAGCGGGCCACCTTGGAAAAGGAATTGATGTTGTCTTGCACGTCGGTGCTGGCGCTTACATCTGTGGTGAAGAAACTGCGCTGCTAGATTCACTTGAAGGTTTCCGTGGCCAACCACGTCTGCGTCCACCATTTCCTGCGATCGCAGGTTTATATGCACGACCAACGGTTGTAAATAACGTTGAATCAATCGCCTCAGTTCCAGCGATCGTTGCAAATGGCGCTGAGTGGTACCAATCAATGGGTACTGAAAAATCAAAGGGAACCACGCTTTACTCACTCTCTGGCCACGTTGTAAACCCTGGTCAATTTGAAGCACCTCTTGGAATTACCCTTCGTGAAATTCTTGAGATGTCAGGCGGAATTCGCGCCGGACATAAGCTGAAGTTCTGGACTCCAGGTGGATCTTCAACTCCACTATTTACAGATCAACACCTTGATATCCCACTTGATTACGAAGGCGTTGCCGCTGCGGGTTCAATGCTCGGAACTAAAGCGCTGCAAATCTTTGATGAAACAACTTGCGTTGTTCGCGCGGTGCTTCGTTGGACTGAGTTCTACAAGCACGAGTCATGTGGCAAGTGCACACCATGCCGCGAAGGCACATGGTGGTTGGTTCAGATTCTGCGCGATCTAGAAAACGGCGTTGGTACTGAAGCAGATCTAGCTAAGTTGCTCGATCTCTGCGACAACATCATGGGCCGTTCTTTCTGCGCACTTGGCGATGGTGCAACTAGCCCAATTACATCTTCAATCAAATATTTCCGTGACGAGTACATCGCCCACTTAACAAATGGCGCATGTCCATTCGATCCCGTTAAATCAACTCTCTTCTCTGGAGCAAACGCATAATGACAACGACTCAAGAGAACACAACCGCGCAAGCAGTAGAACTCATCACCGTTGTTATCGATGGTTTTGAAGTCAGTGTTCCAAAGGGGACTTTGGTTATTCGCGCTGCAGAAAAACTAGGAATTCAGATTCCACGTTTCTGCGATCACCCACTTCTTGATCCAGTTGGCGCTTGTCGTCAATGTTTAGTTGATATCGAAATTAACGGTCGCGCATTTCCAAAGCCACAGGCTTCCTGCACGATTCCAGTAGAACCAAATATGATCGTAAAGACTCAACTAACTTCACCAGTTGCTGAAAAAGCACAGCGCGGAGTAATGGAACTTCTTCTTGTTAACCACCCACTTGATTGCCCAGTTTGCGACAAAGGTGGCGAATGTCCATTGCAGAACCAAGCGATGAGCACCGGAAATGGCGAGACTCGCTTCGAAGGCGTAAAGCGCACATTTGAGAAGCCAGTTGCGATTTCTTCACAGGTTCTGCTCGATCGCGAACGCTGTGTTCTATGCGCTCGTTGCACACGTTTCTCTGATCAAATTGCTGGCGATCCGTTTATTACTCTCAACGAGCGCGGTGCGCTGCAGCAAGTTGGTATCTACGAGAACCAACCATTCGAGTCTTACTTCTCAGGTAACACCGTGCAGATCTGTCCGGTTGGCGCACTTACTGGTGCCGCTTATCGCTTCCGCGCACGTCCATTCGATTTAGTTTCAACTCCATCTGCCTGCGAACACTGCGCATCAGGTTGCGATATGCGCACCGATGTTCGTCGCGGAAAGACTTTACGTCGCCTTGCTGGTGATGATGCAGCAGTTAACGAAGAATGGAACTGCGATAAGGGTCGCTGGGCATTTAAGTATGTAACCGAAGTTGATCGTCTAACAACACCAATGGTTCGTGGCGCCGACGGAGTTCTTGCTCCTGCATCATGGCCAGAAGCAATCGCTGCAGCTGCAGTAGGTCTTAAGGGCAAGCGCGCTGCTGTCCTAGTTGGTGGACGCGCAACTGCAGAAGATGCTTACGGTTACAGCAAGTTTGCACGTATTGCACTTGGCACAAACGATATTGATTTCCGTGCTCGCGTTTCATCTGACGAAGAACGCGATTTCCTTGGTGCAAAGGTTGTTGGATCAGCAACTACCTACCGCGATATCGATATTGCAGATCATGTGGTTCTAATTGGTTTTGAACCAGAAGAAGAATCACCAATCGTCTTCCTTCGCATCAATAAGCAGGTTCGCAAGCGCGCCCTAAAGGTCAGCGCAGTTGCAACTAAGCTTTCAATCGGAGTTGAAAAGTTAAAGGCTGAATTTATTAAGGTCGCACCAGGTGCTGAAAGCGCTGCACTTTCATCACTTTCTCTAACCGGTAAGTCAGTTATTTTGGTTGGCGAACGCGCCGCTGAAACAACTGGTCTCCTTTCTGCGGCCGCTGCTCTTGCGGAAAAGAGTGGCGCAAAGCTTGCTTGGATTCCACGTCGCGCAGGCGAACGCGGTGCACTTGAAGCCGGCGCAATCGGGACACTTCTTCCAGGTGGCCGCCCAGTGGCAGATGCTGCAGCGCGTGTAGATATCGCAGCTGTTTGGGGCGTTCCAACAATTCCTACAAACGTTGGTCGCACAACTTCTGAAATTATTGAAAGCCTTGGCAACGGTTCACTTGATGCAGTTGTTGTAGGTGGCGTTGATCCACAAGATATGCCAAATAGCGCAGCTGCACTTTCCGCACTTTCCAAATCATTTGTTATCTCACTAGAAATTGCACACTCTGCAGTTACAAATGTGGCTGATGTAGTTCTGCCAGTTGCGGCTGTAACTGAAAAATCTGGTTCATTCCTTAACTGGGAAGGCCGCGCACGCGCTTTCGATGCCGCAGTTGCAGATTCACTAAATCGTTCAGATCTTCGTATCTTGTCGGCTATCGCTGACGAAATGGGCGAATCAATAATGCTCGGCACAGTTACTCAAGCAGCGCGTGAGATTTCATCACTCGGTAAATGGGATGGCGCACGTGCCAACTTCGCTGCAGTCTCTGCAGCGGGTGCAAATAAGGTTTCTGGAAATGAAGCTCTACTTACTTCATGGCGTCGCTTGTTAGATCTTGGTACTTTGCAAAAAGGTGAAGCCAACTTAGCTGGGACTGCACGTAAATCTGTTGCAGTTATCTCACCAAAGCGCGCAGAGGCAATGGGCGTTAAAGATGGCGATATCTTGCGAGTCTCTAACTCACACGGATCTATCTCACTTCCTGCGTTAGTTGAAGATATTCACGATGATGCTGTTTGGGTGCCACGTAACTCATTCGGAACACAAACTTTGATCTCGTTAAATGCCGTGCACGGCGATGTTGTATCGGTGGTGAAGGCATGAATAACGCTCAGTTATTGGTAGATGACCCAGGTTGGATCATCACTCTTAAGGCAGTTATTGTCTTTGCCGTTTGTGTTGTCTTGACGATCATGTCTGTATGGGGCGAACGTCGCATCGTTGCTCGTATGCAGATGCGCGTTGGCCCTAACCGCGTTGGAAAATTCGGCTTAATTCAGGCGCTTGCAGATGGCGTAAAGCTTGCGCTTAAAGAAGATTTGATTCCGGCTGCAGCCGATAAAGTTGTATTTATCATCGCTCCAGTAATCAGCGTTACTGCAGCATTCATGGCCTTTGCGGTAATGCCAATGACTGGTCCAGTTAACTTCTTCGGCGAAGAAACAGTTATGCAGTTAACCGACCTACCAGTTGGCGTTCTCTACGTTCTTGCCACTGCATCAGTTGGGGTCTACGGAATTGTTCTTGCCGGTTGGTCATCAGGTTCGACTTACCCGCTACTTGGCGGACTTCGTTCCAGCGCCCAGGTCGTTTCTTATGAAATTGCTATGGGGCTTTCACTTGTTTCAGTCTTTATCTACTCCGGATCAATGTCTACATCATCAATTGTTGCCGCGCAGCAGAGCACTTGGTGGTACGGACTAGTTCTCTTCCCATCCTTTGTTATCTATGCGATCTCAATGGTTGGTGAAACAAACCGCGCACCATTCGACTTAGCCGAAGCTGAAGGCGAACTAGTTGGTGGATTCCACACAGAGTATTCATCGCTTAAATTCGCGCTCTTCTTCTTAGCGGAATATATAAATATCATCGCGGTATCAGCGCTGGCAACAACGTTATTCCTCGGTGGTTACCACGCAATTCCAGGCCTGGGCTTTACAGAGCAATGGCTCGGCGGTTGGTTCACGCTCGTCTGGTTCTTCTTAAAGGTTCTCTTCTTCTTCTTTGTTTTCGTATGGTTACGTGGAACTCTTCCTCGTTTGCGTTACGACCAATTTATGCAATTCGGTTGGAAAGTTTTGATTCCGGTCTCATTGCTCTGGATCTTGGTCGTTGCAACGCTACGTCTGATTTCAACTACCAGCCAATCTCGCGTCACCACATTTATCTTTGCTGGCGTTGTAGTTCTGATCGTTATGGGAATTTCTACAGCAGTTGATGCCTCAAAGAGAAAACGCGCTTCATATGTTTACCCAGAACCATCTGCTCCAAGTTTTGCCGTTCCATCGCTTCCATCCGAGATAACCACAATCAATGTTTCAAATAGTGTTTCAGACAAGGGAGGCGATCGTGGCTGACCAAAACGAATTTCAACCACTCGTAAATAAAGAGAATAAAGATGTAGATATCACCAGCGTGGCCTATGAAAAAGTAGATCAACCTGGTCCAAAGAGTTTGCTCAAGCAGGCACAAGGTTTCTGGGTCACCTTCATAACCATGTTTAAGAAGGTTAATACTGTTCAATATCCAGAAGTTAAAGAGCCAACAGCAGAGCGTTTCCATGGTCGCCATCAATTAAATCGCCACCCAGATGGACTTGAAAAGTGCATCGGTTGCGAACTCTGTGCGTGGGCATGTCCTGCTGATGCGATTTATGTAGAAGGTGCAGATAACACTCCTGATAATCAAATGTCACCAGGAGAGCGTTACGGCAAGGTCTACCAAATTAACTATCTACGTTGTGTTTTCTGTGGTCTTTGCATCGAAGCATGTCCAACTCGTGCGCTAACAATGACAAACGAATACGAGCTCGCAGATTCAACTCGCAGCAAATTGATCTTCGAAAAAGACGATTTACTAGGTCCACTTCGCGCAGGCATGTTGCCACCACCACATCCAATGTATCCAGGTATGACTGATACCAACTATTACAACGGCGATGTTAAGGAAGCTCATCCTTCACAGGAGCAAAAATAATGGAACCTTTACTAACTATTCAGACGCCAGAGACAGTTCTCTTCTGGTTCTTAGCGCCACTTTCAGTTCTTGCTTCACTTGGAATGTTGTTAGTTAAGAAGGCAGTTCATTCAGCGCTTTTACTGGCTTGGGTTATGGTCACGCTCGCAATTTTCTATATCGCACAAGGTGCGCTCTTCCTCGGAATTGTTCAGGTGGTTGTCTACACCGGTGCGGTAATGATGCTCTTCCTCTTTATTTTGATGTTGGTCGGTGTTGATTCATCAGATTCGTTAACCGAGACAATTACAGGGCTTCGTCCTATTGCAATCACTGCAGCAGTCGGCTTTGGTGGATTAATGGTTTCACTCCTTGGTCGTGCAACTTTGGGTCGCGAACCAGTTGGATTAGATGCTGCAAATGGACCAGGAAATGTGCAAGGACTCGCAGCGCTCTTGTTCTCAAAGTACGTATGGCCATTTGAAGTTATTTCAGCGCTGCTAATTACTGCAGCAGTGGGTGCAATGGTTTTGGCACATCATCAACGCACAACCCCGCGCCCAACTCAGCGCGAACAATCAGTAAATCGTTTCCGCTCAGATTCTTTAGCAGGCGCCGCCGGCCTACCTGGCCCAGGCGTCTTTGCTCGCCACAACGCAGTCGATGTTCCAGCGCTCTTGCCAGATGGAACGCCAGCTCCTTCTTCGATTTCAGCAACGCTTAAGGCGCGTGGAGATGTAATTGATTCAGCCCAGTTCCAACTCGACAACGTTGATACATCAGTTGTGGAGGAGAAGTAATGAGCCTCGATAACTATCTCTACCTTTCAGCGATTCTATTTACGATCGGCGCAGTTGGCGTAGTCGTTCGCCGCAACGCCATTGTTGTCTTTATGTGCATTGAGCTAATGCTTAATGCAGCAAATCTTTCACTAGTAACTTTCTCAAGAATTAACGGAACGCTAGATGGCCAAGTAGTTGCCTTCTTCACGATGGTTGTTGCAGCCTGTGAAGTAGTAGTTGGCCTTGCGATCATCGTCACGATCTACCGTTCACGCCGATCAGCATCTATCGATGATGCTAGTTTGTTGAAGCGATAAATATGGCTACCAATAACGGTCTCGTTTATTTAATCGCACTTCCACTCTTTGGCGCGCTTGCCCTCCTGCTTCTTGGACGTAAGGCTGATAAGTGGGGACACCTACTTGCTACTGCGATGTCTGCTGGATCATTTGCAGTTGGTTTAATTCAACTTTCACAGATGCTCGATCGCGAAGCAGAGCTTCGCCCGGTTACACAGAAGCTCTTTACCTGGATCAGCGTTGGAAGTTTTAATGTTGATGCATCGCTCTTACTAGATCAGTTATCTATCTGCTTTGTACTTCTTATTACCGGCGTTGGAACGCTGATTCATATCTATTCGATCTCATACATGTCTCACGACAAAGATCGCCGCCGTTTCTTTGCCTACCTAAACCTCTTTATCGCAGCGATGTTGCTCTTGGTGCTCGGTGACTCTTACCTCAACCTCTATGTTGGTTGGGAAGGCGTAGGCCTTGCCTCTTATCTATTGATCGGTTTCTGGAATCAAAAACCAGCGTATGCAACTGCGTCTAAGAAGGCATTTGTTATGAACCGTATCGGCGATATGGGGCTTTCTTTTGCGATCATGATCGCCTTTGCCACATTAGGCACCGTTTCATTTAGCGGAGTAAAAGAACATTCACATCATGCATCTGAAGCAGCTATGACTGCCATCGGAGTTATGTTGTTAGTTGCGGCAGTCGGAAAGTCTGCGCAATTCCCCTTGCAGGCATGGCTCGGCGATGCGATGGCTGGCCCAACTCCAGTTTCTGCGTTGATCCACGCCGCAACAATGGTTACTGCAGGCGTTTATCTAATTGTTCGCTCTAACTTTGTATTCGATGCTGCGCCAACTGCTCAACTTCTCGTAGTTATCGTTGGAGCAATCACTCTCTTGTTCGGTGCCATTATCGGTATGGCTAAAGATGACATCAAGAAAGCACTTGCTGCTTCAACGATGTCTCAGATCGGTTACATGATCTTGGCATCAGGCCTCGGACCTGCCGGTTACGCGTTTGCAATCATGCACTTGCTTACTCACGGATTCTTTAAAGCCGGAATGTTCCTTGGCGCAGGTTCGGTAATGCATGGCATGAACGATGAAGTAAATATGCGCAAATATGGTGGACTGCGTAAATTTATGCCGATCACATTTGTGACCTTTGGTCTTGGCTACTTAGCAATTATCGGAGTTCCACCATTCGCTGGTTTTTACTCCAAAGATATGATTATTGAAACGGCGCTAAATGCCGGTGGTGCAAAGGGAATTATTCTTGGTTCAGTCACGCTCTTAGGTGCAGCGATCACCGCGTTCTATATGACACGCGTAATGATCTTGACCTTTACAAGTCCAAAGCGTTGGGACGATAACCAACATCCACATGAATCACCTGCTTTGATGTGGGTGCCAATGGTGATCCTTTCAATCGGCTCAGTTATTTCAGGTTATCTGCTCTATCGTGGAAAAGCCTTTAAGCATTGGCTTGAGCCACTCTTTGAAGAACATGGTGAGCACACCGAGCTTCTGCCTCCAATTGTTGTCTCAGGACTTGCTCTCACAATGGTTGCAATTGGTGTTGCAATTGCAGTCATCAAGTACCAACTCTCTGAAATTGATAACGTGGCACCAGAGAAAGTCTCAATCTTTACTCGCATCGCACGACGCGACTTGCTCCAAGATGATGTAAACGAAGCGCTCTTTATGCGACCAGGACAAGCGTTAACTTCTGCCCTAGTCAAGATTGATGGCTCAGTTGTTGATGGCGCAGTTCGCGGTGTTGGAAAGATGGCGCTCGGCTCTGGTTCTGCGCTCCGCGAAACTCAGACAGGTTTTGTTCGTAGCTATGCAGTTCTAATCTTGATCGGCGCAGCAGCGCTAATCGCGGCAATTTGGGTGGTAACAACGTGAACCTGGCAGATATGAACATCCTCTCTTTCTTGATGCTGTTGCCGCTTATTGGCACCGCCTTCATCGCGCTAGCGCCTAAGACAAACGTTCTTTTAACTAAACAGATCGCACTTGTGACTACAGCCTTGGTTGCTCTTGTTGGCATTTACATGACGATCTCTTTTGACTTCAACGCTAAAGGTTTTCAATTCGTAGAATCTCGCGAATGGATTCCTGCCTTTGGTATCAAATATGCCCTGGGTGTTGACGGTATTGCACTGGTTTTGATTTTGATGTCTGTTCTCTTAACTCCAATTGTTGTAGTTGCGGGATGGAATGAATCTGAAGGCGGACGTTGGAGTCCTAAGGTCTTCTACTCACTTCTTTTGGTACTTGAAACAATGATGATCGGCGTCTTTGCTTCAACTGACGTCTTCTTGTTCTACGTCTTCTTTGAAGCGATGTTGGTTCCGGTTTACTTCTTAATTGGTGGTTTTGGTTCCGGCGAACGCGCTGCCGCAGCAGTTAAATTCTTGCTCTACAGCCTTTTTGGTGGCTTGCTGATGCTCGCCTCAATTATCGGTATCTATGTCATGGCAACTCGCTACGGCAACCGCACCTTCGATATAACAACTCTTTCTCAGCTACACACAGTTCTAACACCAATGATGGAGAACGTCTTATTCCTTGGATTCTTTATCGCATTTGCGATCAAGGCTCCGCTCTGGCCGCTACATACGTGGCTACCAGATGCTGCAAAGTCAGCGACCCCTGGAACTTCAGTATTGCTCTTAGGTGTTCTCGATAAGGTCGGAACATTCGGAATGATCCGTTATTGCTTAACTCTCTTTCCAGAGGCAAGTAAGACATTTACTCCGATGATTATTACCTTGGCAGTTATCTCCATTCTCTACGGTGCATTCCTTGCAATTGGCGCCAAAGACATCAAGCGCTTGATCGCATATACCTCGATTTCTCACTTCGGCTTTATCACCATGGGAATCTTTGCGATGACTTCGCAGGGTATGTCTGGTTCAACGCTGTACATGTTTAACCACGGATTCTCAACAGCAGCGCTCTTCTTAGTTGCCGGATTTATGATCTCGCGCCGTAACTCATCAACAATCTCTGATTTCGGTGGACTACAACGCGTCACACCAATCATGGCTTGGTCATTCTTCATCGCAGGTCTATCGAGCTTGGCGCTGCCGGGTCTATCTAGCTTCGTTAGCGAATTCCTTGTTCTGGTCGGAACCTTTACGCGATATCCAGTTGCCGCAGTTATTGCTACCTTCGGAATCGTCTTAGCCGCTCTATACATTTTGATTCCGGTACAGCGCGCGCTACACGGCCCAACAACCCCGGGCAATGAGAATTTAAGCGATCTAACGCTGCGCGAGAAAATTGCGATCGCACCTGTTATCGCAACGATCGTTGTGCTTGGTTTCTACCCATCACCGCTGTTAAACATCATTAATCCAGCATCGCAGACCATCATTTCGCAACAAGGATTTAGCGATCCAGCGCCAACCATGAGTGAGGGCAAGTAATGATTGAATTCGTATCTCCAACCCTTGATTACGCACTTCTTGCACCGATTCTGATCGTGCTTGGTGGCGCAGTTCTCGGCGTGCTCATCGAAGCCTTTGCTCCTCGTAAATCACGCGCTTCATCACAACTATTTATTACTCTGGCCACTTTGGTTCTATCGCTAGTTTCGCTAATTCGCGTGCGCGATCGTTCCTCATCAGCCGCTGCGATGGAGTCAGTTACCTTCGATGGCGCAGGTATGTTGATTCAAGGTTCCATACTTCTTATTTCAATTATTGCGGTCTTTTTGCTTGCAGATCAAGAGAACTTCACCGCACTAGCTGCCGCTCTTCCGGGATCAGATGAAGAACGTGCATCACTGCAGCAAGATTTAAGAGTCACCGAGATCTACCCACTGACCCTCTTTGCAGTTGCGGGCATGATGCTCTTTCCAGTTGCTACCGATTTAATTACGCTTTTTGTGGCGTTAGAAGTTCTCTCACTTCCACTTTATCTATTGGCCGGCCTATCGCGCCGCCGCCGTTTGATGTCGCAAGAGGCAGCGCTTAAATACTTCTTGCTCGGCGCTTTCGCATCAGCGTTCTTCCTGATGGGTATTGCTTATCTTTACGGCTATTCATCATCAGTTACCTTCGCTGGAATTCACTCAGCGGTAATCGGTGGAAGTGGAAATGATATTTATCTACTTCTCGGAATCGCATTTATCTCAATCGGGCTTCTCTTTAAAGTTGGCGCAGTTCCGTTCCACGCTTGGTCACCAGATGTTTATCAGGGCGCACCAACTGCAGTTACCGCTCTTATGGCAGCTGCCACCAAGGTTGCTGCATTCGGTGCGATGCTCCGTATCTTCTATGTTTCATTCGCTGAGGCTTACTGGCAATGGCGCCCTGCGATCATCGCAATTGCACTTATAACAATGGTCTTTGGTTCGTTAGTTGCAATCGCACAGCGCGATGTAAAGCGCATGCTCGCTTACTCATCTATCGCCCACGCCGGCTTTTTGCTCTCAGGCGTAGTTGCGCTTAGCAAATCAGGTTTGGAATCTTCTATCTTCTATCTCTTTGCATACGGAATTGCCACAGTAGGTGCTTTCGGAATCGTGACTCTAGTTCGCGATTCAGCTGGTGAAGTTACCGATCTAAATCGCTGGAGCGGTCTAGGAAAGCGTTCTCCTTGGGTTGCCACAGCTTTCGCTGGTTTCTTACTGGCCTTTGCTGGAATTCCGCTAACGAGCGGATTTATCGGAAAGTTCTCGATCTTCTCAGCTGCCTACGAAAGCGGATCAACAGTAATTTTGATTACCGGTGTTCTTTCTTCCGCAATCGCTGCCTTCTTCTATATCCGCGTAATTGTTCTGATGTTCTTTAAAGATCCAGTCGAAGATGGAACTAGCGTTGTTATTCCATCTATCTACACACAGATCACAATCACGGTATCTGCAGTAGCCACATTCGCGCTCGGAATCTACCCAACTCCTTTGATTAACTTTATTCAAAGTTCAGCCCAGTTCCTTCGCTAATGTCATCATTCGGCATTCCTGATTTAGATCCCGCACTTGAGGCAGATCTTGCTACAGGTATGCAAGGCGTTGAACATTTACTGCGAGAGCACATCAAAGGTGATTACCCACTAGTTGAAGAAACCTCTCGCCACTTAGTTGCAGCCGGCGGAAAGCGTTTGCGCCCGCTATTAACTCTTATCTCATCTCACTTTGGCGATCCAACGCGCAAGGAAGTAATCCCTGCCGCAGTTGTCTGCGAGTTAACGCATCTGGCAACTCTTTATCACGATGATGTAATGGATGAAGCACCACTTCGTCGCGGTGTAGAAAGTGCAAATAACCGCTGGGGAAATACCATCGCGATTTTGACCGGTGATTACCTTTTCTCCAAAGCCTCAGATCTCCTTGCCGACCTTGGTCCGGAGGCAGTTCGCTTACAAGCGCGAACTTTCGAGCGTTTAGTTATTGGTCAGATTATGGAGACCCAAGGACCACAGAACGGTGAAGATCCACTCGCACATTATCTGCGCGTTGTGGGGGATAAGACTGGTTCACTGATTGCAACTAGCGCACGTTTTGGAGCGCTTCTATCCGGTGCCAATCGTGAAACAGTTGAAACACTTACTAAATTTGGTGAACAGATTGGTATCGCATTCCAACTTGCTGATGATGTTATTGATATCGCTAGCGAATCCAGCCAATCTGGAAAAACTCCAGGAACAGATCTGCGTGAAGGCGTTCCGACCTTGGTAACTTTAAATGTGATGGCCTCAAATAAAGCTGAAGATGCTGAACTTAAACGTTTATTGAGCGCACCTATTCACGACGAAGTTGTAGTGCAGCAAGTTCTTCGCGCATTGCGCACCCATGATGGCTTGCAACAAGCCCGTCAACAGCTTGGAAATATTGCTAAGGATGCTCGCACTGCACTTGGCCCGCTGCCTCTTAATTCAGCAACCAGCGCTTTGTTCTCGCTATGCGATGCTGTTGTCGACCGATCTGCCTGATTTCAAAAGATCCGTCGCCAGCGTAATTAGCGCTAACCAGATAAAGATAAATCCCACCCAACGAGCAGTAGGCATCGCTTCATTATTAACCCAAACACCGATCGAAAATTGAATGGTCGGAGTTATATATTGCATAAGCCCAATTGTTGAATAGGGAAGACGTGTAGTAGATCCGTTAAATAACAGCAAAGGAATAGCGGTAACTGCACCAGCGCTAATCAAGAGAATAGTTAAACCGGCGCCGCTGCCAAACTGTCCTTCGCCCTTGGATCCAATAAAGATGAGATATCCGCAATACGGAATAAAGGCGATCATCGTTTCGATCGCTAGACCTTCGAGCGCACCAAGGCCGAGTTGTTTCTTAACAAGTCCGTAAGTTCCCCATGAGAGAGCCAAGCCAAGTGCCACCCAAGGCAGGCGACCGTAATCAACGGTAAGGATGATGACTCCAACGGTTGCAATTGATACTGCTACCCATTGAAGCCGGCGCATCTTCTCTTTCAACAAGATCACGCCGAAGGCGATGATAATCAGTGGGTTTATGTAATAACCAAGTGAGGCCTCAACAACGTGCCCGTTATTGGTTGCCCAGATATAAATCAACCAATTAATAGAGATCAGAACTGAGGCAAGAAATAATTTGATTGCCACCTTTGGGCGACGGAATGTGGCCAAGGTCGATTTAAGGGCGTGGGTTATAGCCAGAACAATTACACAGAAGATCAGAGTCCAGACTGCGCGGTGTGAAACGATTTCCAGCGGATTAGCAGGCTCTAGCAGCGGCCAATAGAGAGGAAACATTCCCCACAATACATATGCGCTAACCCCATAAATGAGGCCGAGCTTCTGCGTTTTCAATTAACGGAAATTCACAAATTGAACTGCGAACTCCCACTTACCTTCTTTGATCATCGCCATCGTGGCTTGTAGGTCATCACGGCTCTTACTGGTTACGCGCAGTTCATCTCCTTGGATCTGAGATTTAACGGACTTTGGACCCTCATCACGTAAAAACTTAGCGATCTTCTTTGCGTTCTCTGTAGAGATACCTTCTTTAAGTGGGCAAGAGATCTTGTAGATCTTTCCAGAAAGTTGTGGCTCGCCTGGATCAATATGCTTTAGAGAAACCCCACGCTTAATCATCTTATCTTTGATTACATCGAGAGTTGCCTTAGCGCGTTCTTCGGTATCGGCTTCGATATTAATCTTTTCGCCGGCCATCTCAATCTTTGCACCGGTATTTTTAAAGTCAAAGCGCGTATCAATCTCGCGGATCGCTTGGTTGATCGCGTTATCAAGCTCCATACGATCAATCTTTGAAACTACATCGAAACTGCTATCAGCCATGATTGGCCCTCCTAAAAGCGGTGAAGATCACTTTGAATGGCGCTAGGTTATCGCGCTTGGCAAGATTAATAAAGTTTATAAGAAGTAGAATTGATCTATGCGCTTACGACAGATTATCGCTTTAGCGGGAGCCATTTTCCTTGCATTTTCGGCATCGCCAGCGTCAGCGCATACCGTGTTAGTTAACTCAGGACCGCAGAGTGAATCAGTGATTAGTTCACTACCTCCAGAAATTAACATCACCTTCGCCGAAGATTTAATTGATATTGGCAACTCTAATTCCATTGCGGTTTTTGATTCATCTGGTGAAGATATGACTCAAGGGCAGGTAACCGTCGCAGGTCCCACGCTTTCCAAAGCGCTAATTCCTAGCAATAAAGCAGGAGAATATAAAGTTGAATATCGTGCAGTGGCCGCCGACGGCCATGTAATCAAGGGCGAATTTACATTCACAGTTGATGCTTCGGGTACAACAACTTCAGAGATTAAATCTAAACCGGTAACCTCCCCGCCGACACCTTCAGAGAATAAACTTTCTATTTATTTAGTACTTAGCGTTACCGCCATTGTTGGTGGCTTACTAATCTTGATTTTTATCTGGAAAAAGCAGCCAAAATAGCCGATTACCCCTCACTAAATATTTGAGGTAATCTTGCGCCCGCCGTAAAAGAATGACCCTGGCGGGTTGCCCGAGCGGCCAATGGGAGGGGACTGTAAATCCCCCGGCTCTGCCTTCGAAGGTTCAAATCCTTCACCCGCCACCAGTAAAGCCTTAACTACCTTCTACTTTCTCCGCAGTCTTTTTAATTAGGTCTACCGTTAAATCTGGGTAGTTCCACATGATCACGTGAGCACAATTTTCAACTGTGATCCAATCTGAATGTTCTGGGGCAACACTTTTCTCTTGGGCGATACCTTCGGGCAGAGTTAAATCCGTATCTCCAAAGACAATCGAGACACCGACCTCAGGACTTATCTTTGATTCAAATCTTTGCTTCTGCAACCCTTTCCATAAAGGTTTATAGCCTTTAGATTTAGCCATCGCCAAAACAGAATCACGACAAGATTCAAAGGAAAGATCCCGCCACAGGTGGGTAATTTTTTTATAACCAAGTGCTTTTAGCGCAGGGAGCCTGTAAGCAGTCTTCATAAAGTATTGCGAAATTTTCGCCAAGATTCGCGCATCAAGACTTGGAGGAAACCTTTTTGAGGGTCCGGCTTCCCACAAACCTGCGGGGGCGAGTGCGGTAACGCTCTTTACTCTATCGGGACCAAGCGCGCCCATTTCAAGTGCGATCCATCCACCAAGTGAATTACCAGCTACATGGCTTTGAAAGATTTTATGTTTGTTTGCAATCTCTTCAACGATCGCCTTGGCGAGTGACTTTGGATCAACTTTCTCATCTTTATGGATTGGCGCGACACCGTGCCCCGGAAGATCAATTGCGATCACTTTAAAGTGCTTTATTAGCTGAGGAGTCAAGCTCTTCCAGATTGTTCCGGCTGAGCCAAGCCCATGAACTAAAACGAGTGCAGGGCGGTCAAAACCGTCGGAATATAGCTTCGAGACAATCGGCATTTGAAACTATTCACTCCTCGCTAATGCTCTAACTGGTTAATCCATCTGATATGTAAAAGCCTATCAATGCAATTCTCACCCATCGAAGAGGTTTCCGCTCAGTGAAGGTAAGTTGTAGCATCGGCACATGAGCACATTTAATACACGTATCCAGCCCGTGCGAGATTTAATGGCTGAAAAAGGGCTTGATGCATTTGTGCTTCGCCGTAACCCCAATCTGGCTTGGGCCATTGCCGGACGAGCACATGTTCCAACCACTATAGATGCAGCTTGCTTTGATTTAATCATCACAAAAGATTCAGCGGTTGCAATCACAAATGTTGTCGAGGCGCCACGACTCAGCGCTGAAGAGCTTCCTGCTGAAGTTTCGGTTCAAACCGTACCGTGGTCACAAGGACGCGATCCGTTATTGCCAACAGGAGCAAAAGTTGGTTCTGATCAACCTGGTGGTGACCGATTAGATCTAGGCATTGAGATCGAGATTATTCGTGGCTCGCTTATTGCAGATGATGTAGAACGCTTTAAGAAGATCTGCCTGGAAGCTGCTTCTGCATTGGGTAGCGCTATGAAAGAGGTAAAAAGCAGCGATCGCGAAATCGATGTGGCAGCGCTAATTACTAGTTCCTTATGGCGTTCTAATTTAGAGATCGCATTTTTAGGCGTTGCCGGACAAGAGCGAGTCACCAAGTTTCGCCATCCGCTACCGACGTCAACTCCAATCGGAGATCGCGTCTCAGCGTCAATATGTGCAAAACAAAAGGGGCTAATCGCATCAATAACCAGAATTGTCAGCTTTGGGCAGTTATCTCAAGAGGAGATAAGTGGCTACGAATCAATATTTAAAGTCGAGGCTGCCATGTTCGATGCCACTGTGGTTGGTAAGCCATTTTCAGATCCAATAAATGCTGCGATCGCTGCTTATCCGCTAAATGGTTTCGATAAAGATGAGTGGCAGAACCATCACCAAGGCGGGCCGACCGGCTTCCTGCCTCGCGATTGGCCAGCAAATCAGGGAACAACCCGGTTTATTGCGCAGAACCAGCCGATCGCATGGAACCCAACGGGTAAAGGCTGGAAGGCTGAAGATACGATTTTGGCGACCAAGTCGGGGGTTGAGATACTCACAAACGATCCAAATTGGCCCGCTTTTGAGGTCAATGGTCGGACCAGACCCTTCATCCTTCAAAGATAACCTCTTCGGCGATCTCATAACGGTCTCATAACAAGCGAAAAAATCGCCGTTTCCCATTGACTCGCTTGGTTGCCAGTGGCACCCTTCACCAAGAGGTCTTACCACTGGAGGCAAATTGAGCACTGTAGCTCTCGTCGCGTTAGCGCGACCTACCTTTGATCTGACCTGCGCCCAGGCTAATTTCGATAGCGCGCGTGCGCTGTTAACGGAACTAGGTGCATCGATAGTCGGGCCAAGCGAACTAGTTATGACAGTTGAAGATCTCGCTGCGGTAAAACTTCCAGCGGCTGACCTTCACATTTTATTTATGGCCTCATTTGCAGATGCATCACCTGCAGTCGAACTCTTTGGAAAAGTTAAAGGACCAATCCTTGGTTGGTCGATGCGCGAACCTGGTGAAGTTGGCGAAAGACTTAAGTTGAATTCAATGTGCGGCGTAAATCTTGCGGCACATGCACTGATGAATGTTGGGCAATCAATCCGTCATATCCATGGAAACGCCGATGAAGCGAATGTGCGCAGTGCAATTCGTGATGCGCTCGCTGGCAAACTTCCTGAGGCGACTGCTCCAAAATCTATTGTTGGAGAATTTGCACCCGCAGGTGAAGTAGAAAAAGCTTTCGCTTGGCTAAAGGGTAAGAAAATCGGTGCTGTTGGAGATGCTCCAATTGGATTTACTCCTTGCGTATTTGATGGCCAACAGTTAAATAAGTATTTTGGTCTTGATGTTCGCCAAATAACAATTACTGATGCATTTGGCCGAATTGCTGAAGTTAAGGAAGAAGCGCGCGAGTTAGCCTATGCAAACGCGGTCGCAGCCCAGCCTTCACTTTCTTCAGTAAACGTTGATGAAGCGAAGAAAGTTTATGGCGTTGAAGTTGCGCTAGATACTTGGCGCGAAGAAGAATCCCTAGATGCGATTGCTATCCGCTGCTGGCCAGAATTTCCAACTGAAATGGGTGCTTGCATCTGTTCATCACTTGGACGCCTTTCAGATCGCGGCACAGTTACAACCTGCGAACGCGATGTGCTGGGCGCTGTAACCATGATGGTTTGCGAGTCACTGGGTTCAGATGAAAACTATTTGGTAGATATCGTCGATCTAGATGCCGATAAAGGTTTAGTTCGACTCTGGCACTGCGGATCCGCTGCGACAAAGTTGGCTGCAGATCCACAGAATGCAACACAAACAACACACTGCAATCGCAAATTAGGCGTTGCAGGTAATTTTCCGCTCAAGACCGGAGCAGTAACACTGTTCCGAATTGATCGGGATGTAGATCCGAGCAATAGCACGGGTTTACGAATGGTTGTGAGCCGAGGGGAATCTATCCCTGCTCCCAATCACTTCCAAGGTAATACCGCAACGGTTATCACTCAACCTGATGCTGCTGCGTTAGTAAATGGAATAGTCACTGGCGGATATCCGCATCATCTAGTCATCTCGTGGATAGATGTGCGTCCGGGTATTCGTCAAATGGCAAAGATGTTAGGGATACCCCTCACAGAATGGTAAAACAACTAAAACCCTCGATTAGCAAAGGACTACAAATGATGAAAACTCAAGGAATGACTTCCTTTAGTGCACGTCGCCTTGGCGCAGTAGCTGTGGTTGCATTCGCAGTTGCTGTTTCGACATTGCCATCGGCATTTGCAGCTGGAGAAGTCTTAGGAAAGGCTTGCAAGGTTGAAGGTGTTTCAACAGGAACAAGTTCAACATCACTAGTTTGCAAGGCTGGATCAAATGGAAAACTGACTTGGCAGAAGGTTCGCCTAAGCTCAAGCCTCGGTGCTCCAATCAAGGAGATTGTTCCACCAGCTGGATCAATTGAATTCTGGCACTACCGCCCAGAAGATAAAGCCCACTTCGAAAAGATCATTACAAACTACGAAGCAAAGTACCCAGGTACAAAAATCACTCAGGTAATCAAGACAACAACTGATTACAACGCAACTGCACGCGTGCAGATCCTCGCAAATCCAAAGGCTGCGCTATTCGCTGCAGCACGTGGTTCAATCTTCAACGACTTCGTTAAGAGTGGATTACCAGCAGATCTAACTAACGAGCGTTTCGTAAAGCGCAACCTCGTATCAAAGGGTCTAACAGCGGGAGTTGAAAAGGGTCGCGTACTCGCAGTTCCTTACCACTACCTATTTAACAACCCGGTCTATAACACTGAACTCTGGGCAAAAGAGAAGTGGGATATTCCTAAGAACCTAACTGGTTGGGTCGCCTGGTGTAAGGATGCCAAGGCCAAGGGATATGTTCCTCTTGCATGGCCAGGAGCAACACGTGGACAAGCAGCGCAGATCTCAAACTCTGCTCTAATGAACTCTGCAGCAGATTACGACGCGTTATCTGCAAACTTGGCAGATTTGAACTCAGGAAAGATCGATCTGACTTCAACATGGTTCAAGGGCGTTGCAGATATCTACGTCAAGCTACGTAACGCAGGATGCTTCCCAGATAACCCAACAGGTGTTACTGAAGCTGCTGCTTACAACTTGTTCGCAACAGGTAAGTCACCAATTCTTCCTACCGGTACATTCTCAATGGGTTCAATCAAGACTTTGGCCCCAGCGCTAACCGGCAAGATGCAGTTGATGAGCATGGTTCTAACAGATGGCAAAGTTGTCGCTGAAGGAATTATGAACAACACCTTCAACCTCAGCGTAAATGCTAAGTCAAATCCAACTGACCAGCGGATTGCAAAATCCTTCTTGTCATATTTGGCTACAGGTCCTGTTGCAGCGATCTATGCAGTTGCAACTACTCAGCACGTTAACGTTCTAGATGTTGATTACTCAGCAAACGTTGACTTGCTAAATACATCTGCCTTCCAGGCTAAGAACACAATGTTGGCTCCACGCTTCTTGATTCTGAACACTTCTGTTTCAGATTTGACTCAGGATGCCCTCATTCAAATCGTTGGTGGCAAGAGCCCAGACGATGTTCTGCCTGACTTCTCTAAGCAGATCAAGCAGAAATTGGCTGGCTGATTAAAACCAAACTAGCTACCGGTACCGCTCCCACCAATGGTGGGAGCGGTACTCCTGCTACCCGTAAAAAGCGTAAGAAAGATGCGCTTGTCTACTATGTAATGGGCGCTCCAGCGCTAATCCTTTTTCTTGCCTTCTATCTATATCCAGCGCTGCAAAATCTGCAATTTGCCACACGCCGCTGGGATGGCATCACCGAGCCTGAAAATGTGGGCTTTAGAAACTTTACAAATTTACTTACCAATGACGATCTCTTTTACAAAACTTTAGGAAATAACCTCGAGTTCACCTTCCTGGTTGTTATATTCCAAACCGCGCTAGCTTTGATATTTGCCGTCTTCTTAGTTAAAAACACCAAAACCAATATTGCTCTTCGCACTCTTTACTTCTTCCCAACAATTCTCTCTTCTGTCTCTGTCGGAATGATCTGGCTCTTCTTATACGACCCTAATTTCGGTGCGATCAACCTATTCTTTAACAGCATTGGATTGCCATCTTTTGCACTTAACTGGCTAGGCAGCGAAAGCAGCGCGCTCTACGCAATCGCTTTTAGCCAAGTTTGGTTCCACACCGGCCAGATGATGGTTGTCTATATCGCCGGCTTGCAGCAGATTCCAAAAGAGTTATATGAGGCTGCCGAAGTTGATGGCGCATC
The DNA here is from genome assembly GCA_965268165.1 of Candidatus Nanopelagicaceae bacterium. Classification (GTDB taxonomy): domain Bacteria; phylum Actinomycetota; class Actinomycetes; order Nanopelagicales; family Nanopelagicaceae; genus Planktophila. The sequence continues at coordinate 1,239,491 of OZ254162.1, read as the reverse complement.
TCGCTGGAAGCAGTTCACCAGCATTACCTGGCCGATGGCTATGCCAACGACTCTGGTTGTTATGGCCTACACAACAATTCAATCATTCCGCGCCTTCGATTTGATCATGGTTATGACAAACTCAACTGCGGGACCAAATAACTCAACAAGTATTTTTAGCACCTTGGTTTATTTCACATTGTTTAATGAACTTCGCCTTGGATATGCCGCAGCTCAGACAATCTTTATGGTGGCCACTATGGTGCTGATAACTTGGCTACAACGCCGAGCATTTAGTGGACGATACGAGAAGTAGGGGATGAGAAATGATCTTTAAGAGTTCTCGAATAATCTCGCTTACTTTCTTTGCTGCGCTAATTCTGATTCCTTCGCTTATTGTTGTTCTAGGCTCCTTTAAGACCGACTCTGAGGTCTATAACAAGCCGCTCTCTCTCCCCGAAAATTGGAATTTAGATAATTACCAACGTTTAATAAGCGAGAGCGATTTAGAGGTCAGCTTTAGAAATAGCGTGGTTGTAACCCTGTTATCTGTAATTTTCACCTTGCTATTTGCCAGCCTGGCATCATTTGCTATCGCCAGAATGATCACAGTTTCCGGAAAAGTCTTGGCAACTTTATTTGCACTCGGTTTGGCGATTCCCGCGCAGATCAATCTTGTTCCGATCTATTACATCTTCCGAGATCTAGGTCTAACTAACTCGTTCTTTGGCTTGGTGATCATTAACGTGACCACAACCCTGCCAATTTCTATCTTTATTCTTACCGCTTTCTTCCGAGAGATATCTCGAGATATGTATGAAGCTTCTGAAGTAGATGGCGCATCGCCACTTCGCATCTATCGCTCTATCGCCCTACCGTTATCCCGACCTGCGATGGGTGCAACAGCGATTTTCCTCTTTGTAATCAACTGGAACGATCTTCTCTGGCCACTGTTGCTTATTCAAGAGTCAGATAAGAAAACTCTTCCACTAGCAATGTTGGCATACCGCGGCGAATACTTTGTTAGTTTCTCGATGCTATTCACCGCTGTGATGGTGGCATCACTTCCGATGGTTATCATGTACCTCATGATGCAACGCTCGTTTATCGCTGGACTTACAGCAGGAGCGGTAAAGGGTTAATTGATGAGCGCTGTAACCCCGTTAGCGCCGCAACGTGCAGCGCGTATTGCTACTCAATTAGTCGAGCTAATTGAAATTCAGAATCTAAAGCCAAACGACCGCCTGCCATCAGAGCGAACTCTCGCGGAATTGTTGGCGGTTAGCCGCCCATCTCTGCGCGAAGCTCTGCATATTCTGCAAGCGCAAGGTTTAGTTCAAATCAAACATGGACAGGGCACATTCGTTCAAGAACCGATAGTTGCGCAAGAACTTCGTGCTTCGATGATGGCCACCACCCACGGCTTAAATGAGCTCTTTGATGCTCGTGAAGTTTTAGAAGTTCCAGCTTCAAAGTGGGCAGCGGCGAAGGCGACCAAGGAAGATATCCGCCTACTACGTGCAACTTTAAATCAGATCGAGACAGTTACTTCAACAGCGCCAATTGATTACAACCAATTGCAGACATTAGATGCAAAGTTTCACCTAACAATCGTCGGAATCGCCGAAAATAGATTTATCAACCAGACTCTCAACGTCTTACAAGATGTTATGAAGATGTCGATGGAAACCACGTTGCGTTTGCCAGGCAGATCAGATGTGTCAAAACGCGAGCACAACGCTATTTTGGATGCCATTGAAGCAAGAGATGGAGAACTGGTCTCTAAGTTAACGCTGCAACATATTTCTGGCGCACGTGCAGTAGCCCTTGCCGATGCAAATGAAAAGAATGAGCGTTGAGCAATATTCAAGTTGTTTGTCTCGGTGTAATAACGATCGACACCATTGCCTTAGTCGATAACTATCCAGGTGAAGATGAAAGAGTTCTAGCCCACCAGATAGCGCGCGCAGGCGGTGGTCCAGCAGCGGTTGCCGCAGTAACGCTAAGCCGCCTCGGAGTTTCAACGGCGATAGCCGGAACAATTGGCGATGATGAAGATGGCGCAGAAGTTCTGCGCATTTTTGCCCGTGAAGGCGTTGATACTTCAGGGATTTCAATCGGTGATAGCGCAACATCAGGAAGCGTAATCGTTGCTTCGAAGGCCCATAGCGCACGTGCAATTAGCACCCGTCAACCAATGCAACAAGTAAATCTAAGCGCAGAAGCGAAGAAGTTGATTAGTCAGGCTGAGTGGCTCCACGTAGATCACGTTGGAATTAACCGTTTAAAGTCTGAAAAGATCGCTCGTGGAAACGGACCGAAGATTTCATTTGATGCCGGCTACAACGTTGCTGATTTCGATGCTTCAGAGGTAGATCTATTTGTTCCAACTGATCGACAGATGGCGCTTCGTTATCCCGACCTGCAATTAGGTGCAGCAGTTGAAAGAGATTCGGTTAACGCAAAAAATATAACGGTTGCAACGCAAGGTTCTGCGGGAAGTACTGGTTATTCCAGCGAATCAGGCTTAGTTCACGCAGATGGCTTTGCCGTTGATGTTGTAAGCACGCTAGGCGCCGGCGATGTTTTTCATGGAGCGCTTCTCGCTCAAGTAATTCAAGGCCACACACTTGAGCGCTCTTTACTTCGCGCCAATGCAGTTGCTGCGCTTTCATGTCGTGGCCTAGATGGTCAATCGATGATTCCAAATACCGCAGAGCTAGATAAATTCCTAAAGGAGAGATCATGAGAGCACCACTTACCAAATTAGCCCGTCCATCTGGTGCGCTTGCAATGGTTGCCGTGGATCAACGTGAAGCTCTGCGCGGAATGTTTGCGGCACATCAGAGCACACCGGTCCCTGACTCACAGTTAACTCAATTTAAAGTAGATGTCGCTCGCGAACTTTCACCATTTGCATCAGCGCTCTTAGTTGATCAAGAATTTGGCATTGATGCGATTATCAACCAGGGCGCGCTAAAAGGTTCGTGCGGATTAATCGCTGCGGCTGATTTATTGGTGGGGCCCGCTGGTGGTGCAGCTACTGATACCGCTGTCGATCCTGATGTTGATCCGATCAGAATGCGCGATATCAATAGCGTTGGATTGAAATTCTTGGTGCTGTGGCGCAACGATGAATCTCCGGATAGCCGCGCCAAACTCGTAGCCGAATTTAACAAGTTATGCGAAGTATCTGGTCTGCCATCGATTATCGAAATCATCGTGAAGCCACCAACTGATACTTCAAGATCTTTTGATCGCGAAGAAGAGTTAATTATCGCAGCGCGTGAAGCAGCGACTTGGAAGCCAGATTTGTATAAAGCAGAAGTTCCCTTTCATGGCGAAGGAGATCTTTCTTTAGTAACCAAGAACGCAGAACGAATTTCAGAAGCGATTGGATCTCCGTGGGTAGTTCTTTCTAACGGAGTTAAGCAACCGTTCTTTAATGATGCGGTAAAGGCTTGTGCAATTGGGGGAGCCAGCGGTTTCCTTGCCGGACGAGCGGTTTGGGCCGACATTGTTGGAGCCCCTGATATTCCAAAGGCGCTGCGCGAAATCTCTATTCCACGCTTGGAAAAGCTCGCCGAAACCGTTGATACCTACGCAAAGCCTTGGAGCAGTTGGTAATTAGCCCCAAAGCTCTTTGATTTCAACGACGCGACCTTCGTTGATGCTCTTGTGTGCAGCAAGCCCCGTAACAACGCTTGTTACGCCATCTAGCAAGGTAACTTCAGCGGCAGTGGAATTTAAAATCGCATCGCGGAATTTTGTATGTTCGATATATGAAGCACCGTAGTGGTGGCCCATGTACTTAACATCGTAGTTATGAACAATCTTTGTTTCGCTGCCACGCGCACGGCTAGCACCACTTGCCCAGTTATCGAGGTTTCCAACTGAATCACGACGTGAGGCTTTAACAACTTGAGAAGGCAGGAATGATTCAATTTTTCCTTGATCTCCAATGATTGTTAAGATTTCTTTATCGAAGGAACCTTCGCCAAACATACAGAGATCGAGCATTCCACGAGCACCGCTGGCATATTCTAAAATTACATATGCGTTATCGAGCATATTTGCTTGGCGACCTTCATATTTTTCATTTAAGTGATTAACGCTCTGACCGCCTGAAGCAAATACGCGGATAGGTTGTTCACCAATCACTAAATCCATCAAGTTGAAGTAATGGCAGCATTTTTCTACTAACGTGCCACCGGTTCGTTCAGTAAAGCGGTTCCAGCTATCAACCTTTGGATAGAAAGGTTCGCGATGTTCGCGAATCGAAATCTGATGAATTTTTCCCGCTTCGCCTTCTTTTGCTCTCGCAATCGCCTCAGTGACAGGTGGCATAAATCGATATTCCAAGCCCATCCAGGTAAGAGCGCTGCGCTTTTCATCCCATGACAGAATTGATTTCAAATCTTCGACCGTTGTAGCGAGTGGCTTTTCAACAAAGACTGCTAAATCTGTAGCGAGCGCATCTTTTAAGACCTCAGCATGGGTGTCATTTGGAGTTGCGATTACGACGGCATCGATTAAGCCAGAATCCAAGAGCGCGCGGTGATCGCTAAAGACCTTTGCCCCCGGGACCATTTGTAGAGCGGCTTCAATTGAGGGCTGATGAGGGTCGCTGATCGCTGTGACGACAGCCCCGCCCATCACCTTGATGTTGGAAATATGCTCGCGCCCCATGCTGCCGACGCCTATAACCCCGTATCGAAGCTCGCTCTTCATAGCCACAGGTTAGACCACTTACGATAATTTGGGCAGAGGGCTAGACGAAATACGCTCACCTAACCTAGACTCCACCAAGAGGTCAGACCACTACCCCCTTTATGCGAGAGAGGAAAGTCAGATATGGCAATTACGCCACCGCAATATCTGCTCCATCACGACGGTGACAATGTCGCTGTTGCTATGGCGGATATGCAACCAGGAACTCTTCACGGGCGATCCGTGAAAGAAGGAACAGAGAGCACCGCGATCTTAAATCACGCGATTCCGCTCGGCCACAAATTTGCCCTTGCAGATATTGCAAATGGCGAAGCGATTATTAAATACGGAATCAAGGTTGGTCTGGCATCAGCTGCGATCAAAAAAGGCGATTACATTCACACACACAACATGAGGAGTTATCGATGGGAAGCAAGCCGCGCTTAATGGGATACCGCCGCGAAAACGGCACCATGGGTATCCGCAATCACGTCATTATTTTGCCCCTTGATGATCTTTCAAATGCTGCTGCCGAAGCTGTTGCGAAAGTAATTCCAGGAACTCTTGCACTCCCACATGCATTTGGGCGTTTGCAATTCGGTGAAGATCTAGAGCTAACTTTTAATACGCTAATCGGTACAGGTGTTAACGCAAACGTTGCCGCTGTAGTTGTAATTGGTATCGAACCAAAGTGGACCCAGAGAGTTGCCGATGGCATCGCTAAGACTGGCAAGCCGGTTGCAGCGTTCTCTATTGAAGGTAAGGGCGATCTCCAAGTTATTCAGGAAGCTAGCCGCGTTGCTGCAATGTTCTTACAGGATGCATCTGGCCTAGAGCGTGAAGCAGCCGAAATGGGCGACATGATTATGTCGATCAAATGCGGCGAATCAGATACAACATCAGGTCTTGGCTCATGCCCAACAACATCACAAGCAGTTGATCGCTGGGTAGCAGCAGGTGGAACCGTATTCTTCGGCGAAACTTCTGAGCTAACTGGTGGCGAGCACTTGATCGCTGACCGTTGTATCGATGATGCTTGCCGTAACTTGTTCCAAACAACTTACGACAATTACATCAAGGTAATTGAAGCAACTGGTGCAAACCTTCTAGGTTCACAGCCAACGCAAGGAAACATTGCTGGTGGGCTAACAACTATTGAAGAGAAGGCGCTTGGAAATATCGCTAAGACTGGTTCAGTTCCAGTTGTTGGCGTTCTCAAGCCAGCCGAAGCTCCAGACCCAAAGAAGAAGGGCCTTTACTTCATGGACTCTTCATCAGCAGCTGCAGAATGCGTAACTCTGATGGCAGCAGGCGGCGCAGTTATCCACTTGTTCCCAACCGGACAAGGCAATGTGATTGGTAACCCAATTATTCCGGTACTCAAGTTAACAGCGAACATTAAGACTGCTAACTCAATGACTGAACACATCGATCTAGATGTTTCAGGTCTATTGCGTTACGAATATGACTTAACTAAGGCTGGCGACATGATGATGGATGTCATCAATCAGACCGTTAATGGACGCCTCTGCAAGGCTGAAGTTATGGGCCACCGTGAATTCACCTTCACAAAGTTGTATATCTCCGCATAATGATTCTCATCTCTGAAGATGTATGGGGAACTCCCTTCCAGAAGCTGGAGGGGAGTTTTCCCATTGTCCGAAACGACGATCTTTGGAATGACGTTGATGAGTTAAAGAGCGCTCTTAAAGATGCAACCGCTCTAGTTGTAAGAAATAGAACGAAGGTAACTGCAGATGTAATTGCTGCGGCACCTAATTTAAAGGTAATTGCTCGCGCCGGAGTCGGCTTAGACAATATCGATATAAAGGCAGCCGATGCCGCCGGTGTTGTAGTTGTTGCTGGTCTTGGTGCGAATGCAGTAAGTGTTGGCGAGCTAACTCTCGGTTTAGCGCTTTCATTGTTACGAAATGTCCCTGGGCACGATCAAGTCACGCGCGAAGGAAATTGGATCCGCACTCCAGGTCGCGAGCTATCGGGCTTAACCTGGGGGTTGCTTGGATGTGGCGCAACTGGCCTAGCCACTGCAAAGTTATTGCAGGGATTTGGCTGCAAAATGATCGGCTTCGATCCTTACGCGAAAAATCTAAGCGGTATTGAACTTAAGTCTTTTGAAGAAGTACTAAAAGAGAGCGATGTAATCAGCATCCATATGCCATCGACCCCCGAAACAAATGGCTCAATTAACTCGGCAACTCTTAAGTTAATGAAGCCTGATGCGGTTTTAGTAAATGTGGGACGCGGTGAAGTAATTAACGAAGCAGATTTAATCGAAGCCTTGAAATCTAAGGTTATTGCTGGCGCTGCCCTAGATGTGCGCGCTCAAGAGCCACCAGTTAAGGGCGAGATAGAGCAAATCGCGAATTTGATCCTAACTCCACACGTTGCAGGGATTACTAAGGAAAGCCAATTGCGTATCAATGAAATCCTTGTTTCAAATATTATGAAAGTCTTAAGTAACGAAGTTGCCACACATGCTGTTGGCGCAATCAAAGAAAACGTAAAATAATGGCGCAGCTAACTGTTGGCTCGGCAACCGAATTAGCGAAATCACTTCTTAAAGCCGCCGGTGTTCCTGATCAAGAAGCAGATGTAACCGCACGTTGCATCGTTGCCAGCGATCGTTGGGGAATCGGAAGCCATGGCTTAATGAGACTTCCGTTCTATCTCGCGCGCTTGCAAGCAGGTGGAATTAAAGCCGATGCAAATTTAAAGGTAGTAACAGATCTACCAAGCCTGGTGGTCTTTGATGGCGATGATGGCCTTGGACATTGGCAGTTACAGAAGGCGGCAGAAGTTGCTGCTGAACGCGCTGCAATAAATGGAATTGCCGCTGTCGGAGTTGGACGATCAAACCACTGTGGCGCTCTCGGAATTTATGTCTGGCCGATGATTAATCGTGGACTAGTTGGAATCGCCTTTAGTACAGGACCTGCGGTTATGCCGCCATGGGGTGGAAACTCAGCGCTACTTTCAACTTCACCAATTGCTGCGGGAATTCCAACGAATCCGCCAACTGTTGTTGATCTTGCAACTAGCGCCGTTGCCCGCGGAAAGATTCAAGCAAAAGCGCAAGCAGGTGCCGAACTTGAACCTGGCTGGGCATTTACAAAAGATGGCAGCCCGACAACTGATGCGAAAGAAGCACTTGCCGGAATGCTTGCACCGCTAGGTGGAGTCAAAGGTTATGCAATTGCAGTACTTGTTGAATCGCTAACGGGAATGTTGGTTGGTCCATCACTGGCAAAAGATATTCCAGATATGTTCGCTAGCGAGCAAGATGCCAATCCACAGAAAATTTCACATTTCATTATCGCTATCGATAGCGCAAAACTTTCGGTTGATGGCGAAAATACAAGAACTGCAGACTTTTCAGCGCTGGTAACTGCTGCTGGAGGCCGCTTACCTGGAGCAAATCGTTCTAATCCAGAACGTCCAGATATTGCAGAAAACATTACGATCACCGATTCGGTTGCTGATCAGCTAGCGCAATGGTCAACGAAGTTAGGGATCTAAATGGTTAAGAACCTTCCTGGTTTAGGTCTGATAGCTGCAATTGTTGGCGTTGCCTTTCTAATCAATGACTTTCAGCCAGCGGTAAGTCCGCTAGCGCTTTGCGTCGCATTTGGATTTGCTGTTGCAAACTTTGGTAGATGGCCAAGCTTTGCCGCTGCCGGAACAGGGCTAGCGAGCAAGAAGTTAATGCGTATCGGAGTCGCTCTTCTTGGCGCTCAAGTAAGCCTGGTATCGCTCAAGGCGATTGGCTTTAAGGGAGTACTAACCGTCATCTTGGTTGTGACCTTTACAATTTTTGGAATCTTGGCGCTATCAAAAGCATTCAAGATGAGCGGTGAACTTGGACTTTTAATTGGCGTTGGATTTGGAGTCTGCGGTGCAACAGCAGTTGCTGCGATCAGGCCACAAACGCGTGCTACTGAAGAAGAAACTTCATATGCAATCGCTCTGATTTCGCTCTGTGGAACTCTTTCTATTTTTACCTTGCCATTTATTGGCCACCTAATTGGGCTAAGTGATCAGACTTTTGGTGCCTGGGCTGGTGCTGCCGTACACGATGTTGGTCAGGTAATTGCGACTGCATCTGTCTGGAGCGATGAGGCGGTGCAATCTGCCGTCGTAATCAAATTGGCGCGAGTATGTATGTTGGCTCCGATTGTTCTAATTCTTTCGATTCGCCACCGCCGGTACCTAACTACAGTTGCAATGCAAAATGAAAAAGATGGAATAGCGGTTAGTACAAAGACAAATAAAGTGCCACTAATTCCATTCTTCGTTATTGGATTTATTGCAGTTGCAACGATCCAAAACACACTTGATATTCCCTCAGGAATTCATGATGCAGTCGTTCTGGTAAGTAAGTTGCTGCTTGGCGCTGGTTTAGTTGCACTTGGTTCAAGCGTGCGCTGGAAATCCATCCGAGCAATCGGCCCACGCCCCATGGTTATGGGCTTAATTGCTTGGGTAATTGTTGCCGGCGTTGCCTTAGCGGCAGTTCAAATTACTGGTCTTTAAGAACAAACTGCGCCGTAGGTTGCAGAACCAACTAACTTCACATACTTAGAAAGCACGCCCTTTGTGTATCTAGGTGGGAGCGGCACAAAGTTCTTGGCACGTTCTTTTAACTCTTCTGGTGCAACCAGTAACTCCAAAGTTCCATTTGGGATATCGATCGAAATTTGATCGCCATCTTTAATTAACCCAATCGGGCCACCATCTACAGCTTCCGGTGAAATATGGCCTACGCAAAGTCCAGTTGTTCCACCAGAGAATCTGCCATCGGTTACGAGCAATACATCTCTTCCTAGCCCCGCACCTTTTATCGCGCTAGTGATCATCAACATTTCGCGCATGCCTGGCCCACCCTTTGGACCTTCGTAGCGAATAACAACTACATCACCCTTTTTAATCGTGCCATCAGAGAGCGCCTGCATCGCTGATTCTTCGCGATCAAATACACGAGCAGCGCCTTGGAATTTCTCCTCATCAACACCAGCGTTCTTCACAACCGCACCTTCAGGAGCGAGAGATCCCTTAAGAATAGTTATCCCACCATTTTTACCAAAAGGCTTAGCGGCTGGATAAATAATCTTTCCATCGGCAGCAGGAGGATTTAAATCTTTTAGATTTTCAGCAACTGTCTTTCCAGTTACGGTCATGCAATCGCCGTGGAGCAGACCTTCATCAAGCAGAATCTTCATTACTGCAGGTACGCCACCGACTTTATCGAGATCAAACATCACATATTCACCAAATGGCTTTAGGTCAGCAAGCAAGGGAACACGTGCGCCAATCCGCTTGAAATCATCAAGTGATAAGTCAATACCTAACTCATGAGCGATCGCCGGCATATGAAGCACTGCATTTGTAGATCCGCCTAGTGCCATTACAACTGTGATGGCATTTTCCAATGATTTCTTAGTAATAATGTCGCTGGTTGTTATCCCCAACTTAAGCAAGTTGATTACAGATTCGCCCGCCAATTTAGCAAGTGGTTCGCGGCGATTATCAACGGCAGATGGAGATGAAGAGCCTGGTAGTGACATTCCCATCGCTTCTGAGGCGCTAGCCATGGTGTTTGCCGTGTACATACCGCCGCATGTTCCGGCGCTTGGACAAGCAGCTTTTTCAATTCGATCTAAATCTTCATCAGACATTAAGCCACGTGCATTGGCACCGACTGCTTCAAATGAAGTGACAATATTTACTTTGATTTCCGTGCCATCTTGAAGAGTAGTTTTTCCCGGGAGCAAAGAACCTGCATACATCAAGATACTTGGAACATCTATGCGCGCAGCGGCCATAAGCATTGCCGGAATACTTTTGTCACATCCAGCGAGAGTTACCATCGCATCTAAGCGTTCTGCTTGCATAACAGTTTCCACAGAATCTGCAATTACTTCGCGACTAACAAGTGAGAAGTGCATTCCTTCGTGTCCCATAGAAATTACATCTGAAACAGTGATCGTTCCAAACTCCATTGGGAATCCGCCGTTAGCGCTTATTCCGGCGGCAACATCCTCAGCAACGGTTCGCAGCGACATATTGCACGGGGTAATAGTGTTGTAAGAAGATGCAATACCAATCTGCGGTTTCTTAAAATCATCACCCTGCATGCCCAGCGCTCTTAACATCGCGCGATTTGGGCTTCGGTCACGGCCTTGCGTTACAAGCGAACTTCTCGGAGTCAGAGTCACTGTAGTACCCTAACCACAACCTAATACCTTGTGAAGAGTGTGCAGCAATGAGTTATACAACGTTGATATCCACGAGCGATTTGGCGCGCAACTTAGAAAATTCTGAGTTTGTAATTTTTGATGTTCGCTTTACATTAGATGACGAATCCTGGGGAAGAAAGGTTTATGACCAATCCCACATACCAGGTGCACATTACGCAGATTTAGCCACTGATATGTCCGGAGAAATTATTCCGGGCGTTACCGGGCGCCGACCTTTTCCAACGGTTGCAGCTTTCACTAAGACTCTCTCTAACTGGGGAATAACCCCAGATACCCAAGTAATTTGTTACGACGCAGAATCAGGTTTGATGGCGGCATCACGTCTTTGGTTGATGTTTCGCTGGATGGGACATGAAAAAGTTGCCGTTCTAGATGGCGGCCTGAACGCGTGGAATCGCGAGTCATTACCTTTAAACCAAGAGAAGAAAGTTTTAACGCCTACAAATTTCATTCCAAAGTTACGTAACGATCTCTTAGTTGAAGTCGAAAAAGTTGACTTGGCCAGAACTGATTCGAGTTACTGCGTATTTGATTCCAGAGGAGCAGAGGGATATCACGGAGGCGGAAAATACTATGACCCTGTACGTGGGCATATCGCCGGAGCTGGTCTGGCAGATCGTGCTGAAATTACAGATGCGCAAGGGCTCTTTAAGAGTAAGGCTGAGTTAAAGAAGCACTACGAATCACTTACCAACGGTGTTAGCGCCGATAACACAATTTTCTATTGCGGCTCTGGCGTAACTGCTGCACAAAATGTCTTAGCTATGGAGCACGCTGGTTTCACGGGAAGCAAAATGTATGTTGGTTCTTGGAGCGAGTGGATCACAGATCCAAGTAGAGAAATTGCGCTATGACCCAGAAGAAATATAGATATGCCTTAATTGGATGTGGCTTCTTTGCCCAGAACCACCTCCATGCGTGGAGCCAAAATCCCGATGTCGAACTAGTTGCGACTTGCGATGTTGATTTTGAAAAAGCGAAGTTGGCTGCCGCTAATTTCGGAGGCAAGGCTTATGCAAGTGCGGAAGAGTTATTTGCTAATGAAGATTTAGATTTCGTAGATATCGCAACTACTCCACCAACTCATAAATATATGGTCGAACTAGCGGCAAAGCATGGCGTTGCCGCAATCTGCCAGAAACCACTTGCTTGGGATATGGCAGATGCAAAGTCAATGGTTAAGGCGATGTCAGATAAAGGCTTGCCCTTTATGGTTCACGAAAATTTTCGCTTCCAAACGCCAATGCGAAAAATCAAAGAGATTATCGATAGTGGCGCTATAGGTCGCCCATTCTTCGGGCGAATTTCATTTAGAACTGCACACGATGTTTACTCGGCACAATCTTGGCTGGTGGAAAGCGAGCGAATGATTATCGTTGACGTTGCCGTTCACCTCTTTGACCTTGCGCGTTACTTTATCGGTGAACCAAATACGATCTTTACCTCGGCACATCGAGTAAATCCGATAATTAAAGGCGAAGATTCAGCCACGATTCTGATGCATATGCCAGATGCCAGCTGCATTGTTGATGCTAGTTACGAGACTAGATCAGATCACAGCACTTATCCGCAAACCTTCGTAATCATTGAAGGAACCAACGGAGCAATCACCTTATCTGCCGATTACCATCTACAAGTTGTATCGGGTAGTTCTGTAAATAACGAAGTTGTTGTAATTCCGGATCACGGTTGGACTTCTGAGCCTTGGAATGGAATTCAAGATAGCGTTGTAAATGTAAATAAGCATTGGATTGAATGTTTGAAAACAGGCAGAACACCTGAAACCAGCGGCGAAGATACTCTCAAATTATTGGATATCACCTTGGGCGCATATGAATCAGCTGACTCAGGCCAAGTCTTTAACGTTGGCTCACTACTCAAGTAGTAGATAAATGAGAAAACTTGTCGCAGGTCCGTTAACTCTGGAGTATTCCGAGGGAAGTCTTTGGAATATAAGTAACGGCAGTGAAGAGGTAATTCGCAGGATCTATCTGGTGTTCCAAGATATCAATTGGACATCCCGGCCATTTATTATCAAAGATGAAATTTGGGAAGTTGCTGATCGTTCGTTCAACGCAAAGATCAAAGCGCAGGGATCGCACGATGCCAAAGATTTATCTGTGGAGTTAGAGATTACTGGCTCGGAAAGCGGAGAAATCACCTACGGGTTTAGCGCATCTACAGCAGTTTCATTTATGAGAAATCGCTTGGGACTCTGCCTACTCCATCCCGTTGCAGGCTTAGCTGGTCGCGAATGTGAATTAACTAAGGCAGATGGCGCTGTAGAAATATCCAGATTCCCTGATGCGATCTCTCCAAATCAACCATTCTTAAATCTATCTGGCATTAGCCATAAGCTTCAAAGCGGGCAAGTTGTATCAGTTAATTTCAAAGGTGAGATATTTGAAAGTGAAGATCACCGTAACTGGAGTGATGCCTCATATAAGACTTACTGCACACCAATTTCTCTACCCTTTCCTGCGCAAGTTACTCCGGGGGAGACGCTTAGCCAAAAGATAACCATCTCAATTTCCGGCGAGTACACGACAGCAATTTCAAAGAATGAAAGCGCCGTTATTACGGTTGGAGCCGAAGAGATTGAACTTCCCGAAATTGGTTTGGGGCTGAGCGAAGATCCCGCACATTTAATTGTCAGTGAGTATGCGGGGTTTGAGGACCTTGCGATTAAACATCTTCGCCTAGCACTCAACGATGATTCTCAAATTCGCTCTGCAGTGGAGAAGGCTCTTTTGGTAACTAAGCATCTAAAGATTGATCTTGATCTTGCGATAAAGGCTGAGAGCCCAGAACAACTTAAAGCAATATTGCAGTCAATAATTGAAATTAAAGATCAGATTCGTTCCTTCTACATCTTCTCCGCTAGCGAGAAAACAACTCCAATTGGATTTATTCAAGTTGCAGAAGAACTACTAGGGGATAAGTCGAAAATCATTGGTGGTACAGATCTGTACTTCACCGAACTCAATCGCAATCAAGGCTCAGTCGACTTTATCGATCAAGTCAATTTTTCAATCAACCCCCAGGTTCACTCATTTGATGATCGAACTCTTATACAAAACACCGCCTCCCAGAAAGCGATTGCCACAAATGCTCATCGGATTGCCAAAGGCAAAAAGGTAAGCATTGGACCAATAACGCTACGTCCTAGGTACAACCCAAATGCAACGCAACCGAGTAAAGATCTCAGCAACACTGCCTTGCCCTCTTCTGTTGATGCACGTCAGCGCACTTGGTTGGCTGAAGGCTGGACAGCGATGTCTATCCGCTCTATTGCAGAGTCGGAGTCAATGTCAACGCTGACTTACTTTGAAACTCTGGGATGGCGTGGCATACGCGAGCTATCTACCGGAAGTGAAGATGCACTCAACTTTGCCAGTAAAGCCGGTGAAGAATTTCCAGTATGGCGCTTGTTCAAGAATCTCAAAGGATTTACTCATGCCAGGCCAACGGCTTCATCTCTTCCAGAGTTAGTTGATTGCCTAATCATTACATCAGCTGAAAAAACAGAGGCTATTTTGGTGAATTTCAGTACCATTGAGCAGGAAGTGAAATTCTCTGGAATTGATTTAAAGCCACAGACTTTAACTCCCGAGAGCGTTACTTATTTAGAAGTTACAGGGGTAGCAAATGTTTGATCCACTATTTGATCTTAAGCAGAAGCGCGTTCTCATAACCGGTGGCGCTGGAACGCTAGGTGCGTTGATTGCTAAAGCCTTCGCCGAACGTGGCGCAGATGTAACTATCCAGGATCTAAATCAAGAACGGCTCGATGAAGTCCGCAAATCCATTTCTGGCGAATCAGGCAAGGCTTTCTCAATTAGCGCTGATTTATCTAGCCCAGATCAATGTACCAGTGTGGTCAATGAGGCAAATGCGCTTATGGGTGGCCTAGATATTGTCATCAATACTGCGGGAATAAATCGTCGCAAACCTATAACTGAAGTAACCGAAGAAGATTTCAACGCCATAGTTTCAGTGAATATGAAGGCGATCTACTTTATTTCGCAGGCGGCACATCCGATCATGAAGGCAGCCGGCGGTGGAGTTATTGTAAATATGAGCTCACTTAGCGCTCGTTATAGCTTCAATACGATCTCTGTATATGCAGCTACCAAAGCAGCGGTGACTTCAATTACCCGCAGCACCGCTCGCGAGTGGGCGAAAGATAAAATTCGAGTTAACTGCATTGAACCTTCAGTTATCAAAACGGATTTCACCAAGCCGCTATGGGGCGAACCCCACCGCACGAAATGGTTTGATGAAACAACCCCGATTGGCCGCCTCTCAAACCCTGACGAAATCATCGGATCCGTAATCTTTCTGGCAACCGATGCATCCTCTTATATAACTGGCCAATCAATTGTTATAGATGGTGGAATCTTGAGTGGTGGCGATTGGGATTCATACGCTTAGCAATCTCTTTTTTAGAGGCGAAGTGATAAGTTCAAGACCTTGAATAAGGAGCATTTAAATGTCTAGCGGGTTCGAAGCGATTGTCTGGAAAGAAAACAAGATTGTTCTGCTCGATCAAACGCAGATTCCTATCTCTGAAACCTATATTTCATACGACGAACTAGCCCCATATATCGATGCCATTCAAAGGTTGGTTGTTAGAGGCGCCCCTGCGCTCGGCGTCGCTGGTGCCTACGGAGTCGTCTTGGTTATTGATGAGGCTGCACGTAAAGGTCATAGCGCGCAAGAGTTAGAACATAACCTTGATTTACTTCGCGATGCTCGCCCAACGGCAGTTAACTTAGCTTGGGCCGTTGAGAAGATTCGTAAACATTTGCCAGAAGGACGCGACGCAGTTCTAGCGGCTGCGCACCAGTTAGCGAGTGAAGATAAGCAATCGAGTACTGATATGGGAAATATTGGCGCAGATTGGCTAATCAAAAAACTAGGCAATAAACCCATGACTTTGTTGACCCATTGCAACACTGGTTCACTTGCTACAACCGGAACCGGAACAGCGCTAGGTGTCATTAAAGAGATGCATAAGCGTGGATTTGTTAAAGAGGTTTATGCAGATGAAACTCGTCCCTTGCTTCAAGGCTCACGTTTAACCGCCTGGGAGTTAATGAAATCAGAAATTCCTTATCGCATTGAACCTGACGGCGCGGCAGCGATGGCGATTCTCAGTGGTCGAATTGATGCTGCTCTAATTGGCGCAGATCGAATTGCTAAAAACGGTGATTCTGCAAACAAGATTGGTTCGCTCAGCGTTGCACTTGCTTGTCACGCTGCAGGAATTCCATTTCTAGTTGTCGCTCCCGAATCAACGGTTGATCGCGGCATCAAAACCGGAAGTGAAATACATATTGAGATACGTGGAGATGAAGAGTTAACCCATTTCAAGGGAATCCAAGTCGCACCAGTTGGAGCCAAGACCTTTAATCCAGCTTTTGATGTAACACCAGCTAAGTACATAAGTGCAGTAATAACCGAGAAACAATCCTACGAAATAGCAGAAGGCCAAACACTATGAGTGATCTAAAGCCATTACACGACCTCGTCGCGCGTTCACAGAAGATCGGTGCCGACCAATCGATGGTTGTTTACGGCGGTGGCAACACTTCTAGTAAAGGTGAAGTTAAAGACCATCTCGGAAGACTTAAGAAGGTTCTCTGGGTTAAGGGATCTGGCGCAGATATGCAATACGCGATCGATCGCGATTACCCAGCGCTTTACCTTGAGGAACTTCTAGCGCTACGCGATTTTGACGCTTTAGATGATGACACGATGGTTGATTATGTAACTCGAGCTCTGGTTGATCCAACTTCACGTCGTCCATCTATCGAAACTCTTTTGCACGGTTTTCTTCCTGCTAAACATATTGACCACGTGCATGCTGATGCGATCTGTGCGCTGACCAATCATCCGCAAGGTGAAAAAGCAGTTCGCGAAGCACTTGGTGAAGAATTCGCATATGTCGATTGGATTCGTCCTGGCTTTGAACTTTCGAAGTTAGTTGGCGGTTTAGGCGATTACGCCGGTGTAGTTCTTGCTCATCACGGCCTAGTTGTTTGGGATGAAGATTCAGATCGTTGTTACCAAAAGACTTTAGATGCTGTGGCTCTAGCCGATAAATACTTAGATTCGCTCAATAAACGACCAGCGGCGAACTTCCAGCATCAAGATCTGCCCGATGAAGAGTTAAAGGATTTGCTTCTAAAGTTGCGCGGAACCCTTGGTAAGAAGCAGTTACTAAGAACAGATACTCGTTTAGCTGAAATTGCATCACGCCCAGATCTGAAGAAGGTCTTGGCTCTAGGTGCATCTAGCGCCGATCACATGTTACGTATCCGCCCTAAGTCAGCAACAGTGACTTTAGAAGATACCGAGACCGGAATCAATGAATTCCGCGAGAACTACAGCGCATATTTTGAGGCAAATAAATCTTTGCTTCCTGCTGGCTATACGAGCCACGGAAATGACCCCCGTGTAATTCTTGTTCCAGGCGTAGGTGCGATCACCGCTGCGACAACAATTAAAGAGAATGTGATGCTGGCAGATATTGCCTCACATACTCACAAAGTTGCAGCACGAGTCATCGATGTATTTGGCGATGGAGACACAATCTCTGACGCGGAAATCTTTGGTTTTGATTACTGGCCAATGGAGTTGTTTAAGTTAAAGAACAAGCCAGCCCCGGCGCAACTAGATGGACACATCATTATCGTTACAGGTGCCGGCAGCGGTATTGGACGAGGAGTCGCTCTTGAACTCGGAAAACGTGGCGCTCATGTAGTCCTTGCAGATATCGAAGAAAAAGGACTTCTAGAAGTTGAGAAAGAGTTCGCCGAGAATAAGTGCAATCCGCCGCTACTGGTGTTGGGTGATCAGTCAAAGGAAGCAGATGTTCAGGCGACAGTTACAAAAACGATTAAGCACTTCGGTGGACTTGATGGCGCTGTAATTAATGCTGGTATTGGTATCAGCGACAAACTTGAAGACTTGGATGTTGAAAAATGGCGCCGCGGTTTGGATATCAATCTTTCTAGCGCATTTATGTTGACTAAAGAAGCTATGAAAGTAATGCGCAAACAGAAAATGGGTGGCTCGATCGTTTACATCGCAAGCAAGAACGCATTTGCACCGGGCGCAGGATTTGGTGGTTATTCAGTTAGCAAGGCTGGAATGTTGCAGTTGATGCGCATTGCAGCTCTTGAAGGTGGAAACGCTGGAATTCGCTTTAACGCAATCAACCCTGACGCAGTCTTCGATAACAGCAAGTTGTGGGAAGGCGGTATTCGCGAACAACGTGCAGCTGCACATGGTGTGAAACCAGAGGAACTTGAGGACTTCTATGCCTCTCGAAATCTTTTAAATGCACGCGTAAGAAGCCTAGATGTGGCCCGTGCTGCAGCATTCTTCTTAAGTGATGAATCTTCACGCACAACAGGAAGCGTTATCGCCGTCGATGGTGGTGTTGCGGCGGCATTTCCTAGGTAGATAATTGCCCATGGCAAATGGGGAGGCGCTTAAAGTGGATCGTATCTACGTAACCTATAAATTCACTGGCGAAGACCCAAAGTCGATCGCTGATGTAATTCGCGCTGAACAGACGATCGAATTTCCCTATGAATTAGCTCCTGGTTGGATTCAGGAAGAAGTGGTTGGAAAAGTTGAGGAGATTTCATCCTCAGATAAAACTAGCCACTTAATTACAATTTCTTATAACCCAGATGTAACTGGCGGAGAGTTAAACCAGTTTCTTAACGTGCTCTGGGGAAATGTTTCGCTATTCCCTAATGTAAAGATTGTTGGCTTAAAACTGCCCGATACTTTCCTCGCGAAATTTAGCGGACCACGATTTGGTATCAGCGGATTACGTGAATTACTTGGCGCAGAAACCCGCCCGTTGGTCTCAACGGCGCTAAAGCCGATGGGATCTGATGCGCAAACACTTGCCGAAATGGCCCGCACCTTAGCCTTAGCAGGATTTGATTTGATTAAAGATGATCACAGCCTGGCTAATCAACCATGGGCCACCTGGAAAGATCGAGTTACTTTAATTTCTCGCGCAGTAAAAGAGGCCAATGAAGTAACCGGTGGAAAATCAGTTTATGCGCCGAGCCTCAATCTCCCATTTGATCAGATAGTTGACGCTGCACACACTGCAAAAGATTTAGGCGCTGGCGCACTTTTAATTCTTCCTGGCATAACTGGCTTTGATTCGCTTCGCAAGATTGCATCTGATGATTCAATCAGTCTTCCTATTCAGGGACACCCTGCCATGTTGGGATCACTAATAACCTCTAAAGCAGAGGGAATTTCACACGGAATTGTCTTGGGCACTTTGATGAGACTTGCAGGGGCTGACATCACGATCTTCCCAAATATCGGTGGACGTTTCGCCTTTTCCAACGAACATTGTCTAGATATAACAGAGCGTTCACGTGAAAAACTTGGCAAGTTAAACCCAATGTTTGTCGCTCCTGCAGGTGGAATGAATTTAGAGCGAATTCCAGAGATGATAAAGATGTATGGCAATGACAGCGCGCTACTGATTGGTGGAGCGCTTTCGCGCGGAAACCTTGCAGATAACGCGGCTCGTATGTGCGAATTGGTGCGCGCCTACTAAACTTAGCCACATCATGTGGAAAAAGATAAAGAAGCTATTTGCCGATCGCCGGGTTTGGGTGCGTCAAATACTTGTCGCTGGCCTAGCTGGCGCAGTTGCCTGGCAAGTTGGAGATCTGCTTGTTGAAGATGGCGGGGTAGTAGCAGCAATTGTCTGCACCTTATCTATCCGGATCTCACTTCATAAATCTGTTCGCGAAGGCTTCGGTCAGATAGTCGGAACCGCCATTGGTGCAACCGTTGCTTTAATCAACGTTTCTATCTTTGATTTTGGCTTTATCGCAGTCGGTTTAACAGTTATCTTCTGCGCAGTTGTTGCGCGCGCACTTCACTTAGGTGAGGTGGCATCGGTAAATGTCCCAGTTACTGCACTCATCGTTATCGGCCCAGGAATCAGTGGAACAACTGCAGCGCATCGCTTAGGTTCGACACTTATCGGCGCAGCAATTGCGATCGTGTTTTCGTATTTCTCTCACGCCAAGACACCAGTTGATCGTGCGATCGATCAGATCACCGATGTATCTGCCAAAGCTGCAGAGCTATTAGCAAAAATGTCTGAGGGCGTTGCCGCTGGTTACACCCAGAAAGAAGCCGGTAATTGGTTAGCTAAAGCAAGGTTGTTAATGGAAGCAGTGCCTGCGATACGTGCGCAATCTGTTGAAGCGCGCGGACATGCCAGATGGTTCCCAACGGCAGAGAAAGATGTAGCCGAAGATGTTTACGTTCAAGGTATTGCAATCGAGCACACTCTCGTTCAGGTGCGCACAATTGCCAGAACTCTCTTTGACTCTGCCGTAAGCGGAGGTATCGCAGATTCCACCAAGAAGCAGATCGCAGTTGCGCTATCTGCGGCAAGTTATGCCATCTCATCCAAAATAGATGACGAAGAAGACTTTGAAACTACAACCACGGCAACTGATGATGCGCGCGAAGCCGGTGCCGCACTTGCAGAATCTCTAATTGAAGATGCAAAAGATGCTGACCAAGAGCAGATCATTCGTGGACTTTCGATGGTTGCCAATATCGAACGAATCGCTGATTCACTAGATCAAAACTCTCCAGCACTTAAAGATGTAATCACCCCCGACGAGCCGGCTCACGCCAAAGTGATGGCGGTATCTCCGATAGACCAGACCTTAAAAATTAATAAGCGCATAACTAAGCGTTTTAAGAAGATTTTCCGTAAGTACTTTTGAGCCAAAAACCTCGATTTGCCTGATACCCCTAGGGGTATGCTAGATTGACTTCATAAGCACCTCACAAAGGAGTCAATATGTGTTCTCGAGTTATCTGCCAAAACTGTAAAAAGTACACCTGGTCTGGCTGCGGTCAGCACATCGATGACGCGCTCGAAGGCTTGCAACAAGAACAAATCTGTAAATGTGAAGGCTAAGTAAATGGCTAAGACTTCACCCACCCATGTTTTGCAAGATCAAGATCAACTTGATGCGATCGCAAAGCGAATGAAGCGCGCACAGGGGCAAATGGGAGCAATCGTAAGAATGCTAGAAGAAGGCCGCAACTGTGAAGATGTCGTTACTCAACTCGCCGCAGTCAACAAAGCGGTAACTACTGCCGGATTCACACTTATCTCAGCCAGCTTAAAAGAATGTATTGAAGAGGATAAAAACAATAGCCAAGCAGTCACCGAGAAGCTACAGAAGCTTTTCTTGAGCTTGGCGTAAAGGAAAAGGTAATGAAAAAACTCGCAATAATCGTTAGCGCACTTCTTGTTCTCACTGGATGTAGCTCAGCAAGTTCTGCTGACTTAAACGCTGCTGAATTTCAGGCTAAAACGCAAGAAAGTGGAGTAATTACTCTTGATGTCCGCACCCCAGGAGAGTTCATGGAAGGGCACTTGGTTAACGCAATTAACATTGATGTAGAGAACCCGAGTTTTGCTACAGAAATCGCAAAGCTAGATAAAACAGCAACTTATGCAGTGTATTGCCGAAGCGGACGTAGATCAGCCAATGCGATCTCAACAATGAAAGATGCAGGATTTACTAATATGTTTAATCTAAATGCTGGCGTACAAGAGTGGGCTCAAGCAGGACTTCCTTTGGTAACAAACTAATGAAGATAGTAATCATTGGTGGCGTCGCAGGCGGAATGTCTGCGGCAACTCGCGCCCGTCGTTTAGATGCCAGCGCTGAAATAATTGTGCTGGAAAAGAGCGGCCATGTTTCATATGCAAACTGCGGCCTTCCTTATTACGTAGGTGGAGTGATTGAAGAAGAGAAGGACTTGCTTCTTCAAACTCCGGAAAGCCTGCATGCGCGCTTTCGCTTGGATGTTCGCATCTCCAGCGAAGTTACCGCAATAAATCGAGCCAGTAAGACGGTCTCGGTGCGCAATCTGCTTACTAAAGAAGATTCTGAGATTAGCTATGACAAGTTAATCCTTAGCCCTGGCGCTTCTCCAATCGTTCCACCTATCCCAGGCGTGGAACGTGCAATGACTTTGCGCACCGTCGAAGATGTTGAACGAATCACCAACCGCGTGCACGAAAAGCCAACCAATGCTGTTGTTATTGGTGGAGGCTTCATTGGCGTAGAAATTGCTGAGAATCTAATTCACCGCGGAATAAAGACTGCTTTAGTTGAAGCAATGCCACAGGTTCTTGCACCTCTTGATCCAGAGATGGCATCACTTGTTGCAAAAGAAATGGCGCTACAAGGCGTGGAGCTTCATTTAGCTGACGGTGTTTCAACTATCGATCCAAAAACGGTAACTCTGACAAGTGGTGTGGTTTTGCCTGCGGATTTAGTAATCCTGGCAATCGGTGTTCGTCCAGATACATCTCTGGCAAAGGCAGCAGATATCAAGGTTGGCACACGTGGTGGAATCGAAGTTGATGATTTCAACCGGACAAGTGACCCAGATATCTACGCGGTTGGCGATGCAGCACAAAAAGTTGATGCCCTTGATGGCGAGGCAACACTTGTTCCGCTCGCTAACTTAGCCAATCGCCATGGACGCGTTGCAGCTGACCACATTTCAGAGTTAATTACACGTCCTGTAAAAACCATCGGTACTGCCATTGTTAAAGTCTTTGACTTAATGATCGCTACAACTGGCTGGAACGAGAAGCGGTTATCTGCGGATGGACGCCCATTTATCGCAATTCACACCCATCCAAATTCACATGCTGGTTATTACCCGGATGCGAAGCAAATGGCGCTCAAACTTCTCTTTGATCCAACAACAGGAGAAATCCTTGGCGTACAAGGTGTCGGTATCGAAGGTGTTGATAAGCGCATCGATGTAATTGCAACCGCCATTCGAGGCGGGATTACAGCGCCAGAACTTGCAGATCTAGAACTCGCATATGCACCACCGTTTGGCTCTGCCAAAGATCCAGTAAATATGTTGGGCTATATCTCTGAAAATCTAATCTCTGGATTATTGGAGACTGCACAATGGAATCAGATCGATAGTTTTGTGGATAAGGGTTTTGATCTAATTGACGTTCGCTCAGCTGAAGAATTTTCAAGAGGTTCGATTCCGGGTGCGGTCAGCATGCCGGTTGATGAAATTAGAGATCGAATTTCTGAACTCACTAATAAGAACATTCTGGTCAATTGCCAAGTTGGCCAACGTGGACACACTGCAACTATGTTGCTTAAGGAACTCGGATTTAACGCTGTAAATCTAGATGGGGGATACCTCACCTGGAGTAATTCACCAATCGCAAATAAGGAGAAAGCACATGTGTAGCCGTACAACTTGTAGAAAATGCGGAAAGCCTTCATGGTCTGGATGCGGAAATCATATTGAAGTTGCGCTTAAAGGCGTTCCAAAAAGTGAGCGCTGCCAAGGCCACGCTAATGATCCAAAGGAACCAGGGTTTTTCTCTAAGTTATTTCGCAAGTAGTCTGGGCTAATGAAAGCTATCCAGATAACTAAATTTGGCGGACCAGAAGTACTCGAACTAGTTGAACTGGCTGATCCTCAGCCAAGTGAAAACGAAGAGTTAATCGATGTCTCTTGTATCGGAATTAATTATGCGGATACCCACCAAACTGAGAACTCGTATCTTTCCAAGCAAGAGCTGCCGTTAATTCCTGGAATAGAAGTTGTCGGCAAGACCCAATCTGGTCGCCGTGTTCTAGCAAGTGTTAGCACCGGGGGATATGCGCAGAAAGCTCTGGCACATAAAGCGATGTGCGTTGATATTCCAGAAAGTGTTTCAGATGCACAAGCAGTTGCAATGCTTGTTCAGGGAACGACTGCTTGGCATATCTTGAAAACCATGGCGCATGTGAAGCAGGGTGAAACCGTTGTTGTTCAAGCTGCAGCCGGTGGCGTTGGTTCTCTGGCAATTCAATTAGCCAAGATGTGGGGCGCAAAAGTTATTGCAGTTACATCAACAGCGGAAAAGAATGAACTTGCTAAATCATTGGGCGCAGATGAAGTTGTTGATGCAAATTCAACCGATCTTGCGGCCGCGATGATGGCGGCAAATGGTGGAAAGAAAGTAGATATTGTTTTAGAAATGGTCGGTGGAAAAACTTTCGATGCCAGCCTTGAAGTACTTGCACCTTTTGGTCGATTGATTACCTACGGAATGGCATCGCGGACTGCGCCAACTCCAATTCATCCAGGTGCGTTAATGGGCGGAACAAAAACTGTTGCAGGCTTCTGGTTGGCACATTGCTTTGGAAAGAAAGAGTTGCTCGGCGATGTTTTGGTCGAGCTATTTGCTTTGATTTCATCTGGCGCGCTAAAGCCTTTTATCGGTGCAACTTATGGATTATCTGAGGCAAAAGCGGCTCATCAAGCGATGCTGGCTCGGGCTACAACTGGCAAAGTCACGCTTGATCCTGCTCGCTAATTTTTAACTTTCCCCGCACCTGTCGTACACTCACACCTCTACCTATTGCCCCCCTAGCTCAGTCGGTAGAGCGTTTCCATGGTAAGGAAAAGGTCACCGGTTCGATTCCGGTGGGGGGCTCGAAAGTGCACAACCCTTGGCGGGGTAGCTCAGCTTGGTAGAGCAAGCGGCTCATAATCGCTGTGTCGTGGGTTCAAATCCCGCCTCCGCTACTAGTTCGACCAGCAGTTGGCAGTTAAATAAGCGTGAATTTCGCGCAACGAGATCGCTCAGGTAACCTAAGCGCCTCGTACTAACCGAGTAACAAGCAGGTACCAAAACGGTACTAACCGATAGAAGGAGCAAGACCATGGCAAGCAAGAGCGCGGACGTTCGTCCAAAGATCACCATGGCATGCGTTGACTGCAAAGAGCGCAACTACATTACAAAGAAGAACCGCCGCAACGATCCAGACCGTATGGAACTCAAGAAGTTCTGTCCACGTTGCAAGTCTTCAACTCTTCACCGCGAAACTCGCTAATGCTCGCACCCGATTCTGTCGGGCGCACCTTCGCAGGTGCTAATTCAATCTCTATTTCGCAATCAGAAATCGATGCCTTCGCTGCCGTAATTGGCGAGACTGATACATCCATTGCACCCCCAACATTTACGATCCGCATCTCATTGGATCAATTTCAAAACATTCTCACCCAACCTGAAATCGGTTTGGATTGGTCGCGCTTAGTACATGGCGATCAAAAGTTTGAAATCTTCGCCCAAGTTAAGGCAGGGGATTCACTTAGTTGCTCAGCAACAATTGAAAGCTATCGCGTAGCTGCCGGAAACGAGATCGTTAGCGTGCGTTCAGATCTTTATCGCGGCTCTGAATTAGTTGTCTCCTCTTGGTCAACTTTGGTGGTGCGCGCATGACAACAAAGATTGAAGTCGGCTTCGCAATTCCAGAGCGAGTTGTCCTGATCGATCGCCAGATGCTCAAGGCCTATGCCGATGCATCAGGTGATCAAAACCCAATTCACCAGAATGAAGAAGTCGCGGTCTCTGTGGGACTTCCAAATGTAATTGCCCACGGAATGTTGACTATGGCGCTCGTTGGTAAATATGTCACCGATTGGTCTGGCGGCACAGCCAGCGTTAAAGAATTCGGCGCTCGCTTTATTAAGCCAGTGATCGTGCCTGCTGGTGAAAAAGTGGATTTAACAATCAACGGCACCGTTACCGAAGTTTCTGGTGATCAGATCAAAGTAGATCTCGTTGCTACATCCGCTGGAATCAAAGTGCTGGGCATGGCCAAGGCTGTTGTAATTAAGAAATGACAGCGAAGAGTAAAGAAGAGTTAGCGCAAGAAAGACTCGATGCGCGTGCAGCCAAGGATTTTATAAAGGCTGATCAACTACGCGATGAGATAGCAGCCCTGGGCTTTGAAGTAATCGATGTTGCTGGTGGCTTTGAATTCCGTGCCAAAGAACGCTTTCCAACCTTTGTATCTACCCGCGACTTACGTCCAATCAAGATAACTGGCGATATTGCAATTGCCATGATCGTTGATGGATTTACGGCAGATGCAGCCGAAACTGTACGCACCATAAAGGCTCATACAAATACGCCAGTTATCGCCTTAGTAATTGGTGATCCGGCAGAACTTGTCAATGAGATAGATACACAATTTCAATTGATTGCGATTACCGAAAACTTTGGCTGGGGCGAGAACGCCAACGCTCTTTTGAAGAACATTACTTCGAAATATTTAGTAATCATGGATCCATCAACGCGATTTACCGGCGATGCTATGGCTCCGGTCCTTGCCGAGTTAAGCAAGGGCGAATACAGCGCAGTTGGTTGGCGCGGAGGACTTGTTAATACTGAAGATGAATGGCGCAGTGTGGACGATAAAGGCGCTGGCGAAGTCGATGTCTTATTTAGTTACTTCTTAGCGATTAACTGTCTGGATGCCACAAATGCTGGCGGATTTAACAACCGCGCTATTTATTATCGCAACGCCGATATCGAATTTTCGTTGCGCTTGCGCCATGCCAATGGTCGACTTTTACAGATAGACCTTCCCCTAGAACAAGCGCGCCATCACGGTTATTACGATACTGATGAAGAATTCCGTGAAGTTCAATCAAAGAAGAACTACGACCGTATCCTCGAGCGCTTTAGAGGCAAGAGCGCAATCTTGTCCCCACGCAGGTAAACTAACTCAATGGCCG
Source organism: Candidatus Nanopelagicaceae bacterium (assembly GCA_965268165.1). Classification (GTDB taxonomy): domain Bacteria; phylum Actinomycetota; class Actinomycetes; order Nanopelagicales; family Nanopelagicaceae; genus Planktophila. Next base: position 1,212,876 of record OZ254162.1, on the reverse strand, counting down.
AACTCCGTAATTACACCAGCTTGCGCGTAGGCGGCCCCGCAAAGAACTTTGTCGATGCCCACAATGAATCTGAAATCATCGCGGCGATCGAAGCTGCAGGAGATACCCCAGTCTTAATCATCGGCGGCGGTACCAATATCTTGGTTGCCGATAGCGGTTTTGACGGAACAGTAATTCGAATTACTAATCACGCGCTGAAGTCAGAGGTCGATGCATGTAGCGGTGCAACGCTGGCAATCGGTGCCGGCGAAAACTGGGATAAATTCGTTCAAATCAGTATTGAAAGAGGTTTCGCAGGACTGGAAACTCTTAGTGGAATTCCAGGAACAGTTGGCGCTGCTCCGATTCAAAATATCGGCGCATATGGCCATGAAGTAAGCGAATTCATTACACAGGTTCGTACTTACGATCGCCAAGCAAAGGCGATCAAAACTTTCACCAACCAAGAGTGCGACTTTTCCTATCGCAATTCTTACTTTAAATCTCATCCGGGTCGGTACGTTGTAATCGAAGTGCAATTCCAACTTCGAATCGGCGTTGAAACAACTCCAATTACTTATGCAGAACTCGCAACTAAATTAGAGATCGCAGTTGGCGAAAAGGCACCGGTAGCCGCAACGCGGAAAGCGGTCCTGGAACTTCGTGCCGCAAAAGGCATGTTGTTAAACCCAAGCGATCGCGATTCTTGGTCAGCTGGTTCATTCTTTACAAACCCAATCGTTACCGCCGAAGTTGCGGCAACTTTGCCAGAAGGCGCTCCTCGTTGGCCGCAAGCAGATGGACGGATCAAAACTAGCGCTGCCTGGCTCATTGAAAATTCTGGAATTAAAAAGGGAGATGCCTTTGGGGGAGCGCGTGTATCAAGTAAACATGTACTTGCGCTAACAAATGCAGCGAATGCAACCGCGCAAGATATTGCATCCCTTGCAAAGAACGCCCAACAGCACGTTCAGGATAAGTTCGGAATCACCTTAGAACCTGAAGTAAATCTGATCGGGCTTAACCTTCAGTAATTAGCTTTTTGATGCGGCCGATACCTTCGACGATATCTTCATCGCTAGTTGCGTATGAGAAACGCAAGTAACCAGATGGACCAAATGCTTCACCCGGAACAGCGGCAACTTCAACTTCTTCCAAGATAAGCGTTGCAAGTTCTGCAGAAGTCTTTGGAGTTTTACCGCGGATAGTTGTTCCGAGTACGCCCTTAACTGATGGATAAACATAGAAGGCACCTGTTGGTGTTGGGCAGACAAATCCTGGAATCTCATTGAGAAGTCCAACAATTAACTTGCGGCGACGGTTAAACGCCTCGCCCATCTTGTGAACAGCAGATAAATCTCCGGTGAGCGCTGCAATTGCTGCGCGCTGTGAAACGTTGGAGACATTTGATGTCAGATGTGACTGCAAGTTCGTTGCTGCCTTGATTACATCCTTAGGCCCAATCATCCAGCCCACGCGCCAACCAGTCATTGCATAAGTCTTGGCAACTCCGTTGATGATGATGCAAGTATCAGCAAGTGCTGGAACTAGAACCGGAAGAGATGGCGCTGTTGCACCGTCATATAGAAGGTGTTCGTAAATCTCATCGGAAATAATCCAGATATTGTTCTTAACTGCCCATTCGCCGATCGCCTTAACCTGCTCGACAGAGTAAACCGAACCGGTTGGGTTAGATGGTGAACAGAAAAGTAGCGCTTTGGTCTTTGGTGTGCGTGCAGCTTCGAGTTGTTCAACTGTTACTAAATAATTCTGTGTTTCATCGGCAAAGATTTCAACTGTCTTTCCACCAGCAAGTTGCACGCACTCTGGATAGGTTGTCCAGAATGGTGATGGAAGAAGAACTTCATCACCTGGATCAATGATCGATGCGAATGCTTGATAGACCGCTTGCTTTCCACCATTTGTTACAAGTACTTGATCCGCGGTAATTTCATAATTTGAATCGCGCTTTGTCTTTGTGACAATTGCTTCGCGAAGCTCAGGAAGACCAGCCGCAGGTGTGTAGCGATGATTTGCAACAACGCGCGTTGCAGCAGCAGCTGCTTCAACGATGTAATCAGGAGTTGGAAAATCAGGTTCACCAGCGCCGAAACCAATAACTGGACGACCAGCTGCCTTAAGCGCTTTAGCCTTTGCATCTACCGCCAAAGTGGCTGATTCTGCGATTGCGGCAATACGTGCGGAAACTCTGCTCATAGGCGAAGTCTGCCCTATGCGCGGGCAGAATTGAGCGCGAGTTTTACCTACCCCCCTTTGACCCTCTACACTTCGACGCTCACGAGGATTTGCAATTCCCTAGGGTTTTGTCATGCCCTCGCGAAGGGCAGTAGCTCAATTGGCTAGAGTTGCCGTCTCCAAAGCGGCCGGTTGGGGGTTCGAGTCCCTCCTGCCCTGCAAGAAGTTGTAAAAGATTAATAATAAAGATGTAAAAGTTTTACGAAGTACTTAACCGATTGCTTTACCGATTGAAAGGAACGACGATGACAGAGTCAACAGAACAAGTTGCCGAGAAGCTCGGTCTATTTGCGCGCGTTGGCCTTTTCTATCGCCAAGTCGTTTCCGAACTTACCAAGGTTGTTTGGCCAACACGTAAGCAACTGAGCACATACACAGCCGTTGTTTTGGTATTCGTAACCTTCGTTATTGCAGTCGTTTCTATCTTTGACTTGGTAATTACCAAGCTTGTCTTCTGGGTATTTGGGTAAGGGATAACAATGACCGAGAACCAGACACCTGATGCTTTCGAAGCAGCGCTTGCGGCTAATGCCGACGAGATCGTTGCTGAGGTTGCTACACCAGAAATCGTTGAGGAAGTAGTTCTCACCGACGCACCTGTTGATGATCTTGCGCTCGCCAGCGATGAAGATGGCGATCTCGAATCAGATGAGAACGATCCAAATGCAGAATTCCGTCGCACCCTTCGCGCAGCGATCGGCGACTGGTACGTAATCCACTCATACGCAGGTTACGAGAAGAAGGTTCGCGATAACCTCAACAACCGCAAAGTTTCACTTCACATGGAAGATTTCATCTTCCAGATCGAAGTTCCTGAAGAAGAAGTTATGGAAATCAAGAACGGCCAGCGCAAGCAGGTTAAGCGCAATATCTACCCAGGCTACGTTCTTGTCCGCATGGAGCTAACTGACGAGTCTTGGTCTGCAGTTCGCAATACACCAGGCGTTACAGGCTTCGTCGGAAACGCACATCACCCAAGTCCTCTAAGCATGGATGATGTTGAAAAGATTCTTGCTCCACGCCCTGTTAAGAAATCTGACAAGGCCGATATCCGCGTCGTTGATTTCGAAGTTGGCGAATCAGTCACCGTTATGGATGGCCCTTTTGCAACGCTTCCAGCATCAATCTCCGAGATCATGCCTGAGCAAGCAAAACTCAAGGTTCTTGTTTCAATCTTCGGACGCGAAACACCAGTAGAACTTTCATTCGCACAAGTACAGAAAATTTAATTACCGGAAACTAGAAAAGGAATAAAAAAATGGCACCAAAGAAGAAGGCAACCGGATTCATCAAGTTGCAGATCCAAGCTGGCGCAGCAACACCTGCACCACCAGTAGGTCCTGCCCTTGGTCAGCATGGTGTCAACATCATGGAGTTCGTGAAGGCTTACAACGCTGCCACTGAATCTCAAAAGGGTCAGATCATTCCGGTAGAGATCACTGTCTACGAAGATCGCTCATTTACATTTATCACTAAGACTCCACCAGCATCACGTCTTATCTTGAAGGCTGCCGGAGTTGAAAAGGGATCACCAGTTCCACACAAGACCAAGGTTGCAAATATCACCATGGCTCAGGTTCAGGAGATCGCAAAGGTCAAGATGGCTGACCTCAATGCAAATGACATTGATGCAGCAAGCAAGATCATCGCCGGTACTGCTCGCTCAATGGGTATCACTGTCGGATAACTAAATTTCTACTTCTCACCGTGAGAAGTAGATGTGGGAGAACCTCGCTGGTTCGTTAACCACAACCACTAGCTAAATCGAAAGATTTAGGAATGAGGAAGAAATGAAGCGCTCAAAGAAATACACAGCGGCAGCAGAGAAGGTCAAGAAAGACCACCTTTACACACCGCTTGAGGCAGTAACACTTGCCAAAGAGACAACAACTACTAAGTACGACTCAACTGTTGAAGTTGCGCTCGTTCTTGGCGTAGATCCTAAGAAGGCCGATCAAGCAATTCGCGGAACAGTTAACTTGCCACACGGCACAGGAAAGACTGCTCGCGTTCTTGTTTTCGCAAACGGAGAGCGCGCTGACGAAGCTCGCGCAGCCGGTGCAGATATCGTCGGTGGCGATGAACTCATTGAAGAAGTTTCAAAGGGTCGCTTGGACTTCGATGCAGTTGTTGCAACACCAGATTTGATGGGTAAGGTCGGCCGTCTCGGTAAAGTTCTTGGAACACGCGGACTTATGCCTAACCCAAAGACCGGAACAGTTACAACCGATGTAACAAAGGCAGTTAACGACATCAAGGGCGGAAAGATTGAATTCCGTATTGATAAGAACTCAAACCTTCACTTCATCATCGGTAAGTCATCATTTACTGCAGCACAGCTTGCAGATAACTATGCGGCAGCTCTCGATGAAGTTCACCGCGCTAAGCCAAACTCATCAAAGGGTCGCTACATTGCGAAGGCAGTTGTTTCAACAACTATGGGACCTGGAATCCAAGTAGATCCAAACCTAGTTCGCGAACCATCAGCTAACTAAACGTTAATTAAAAACTGGCTCTCAGCCGGCTAGGGACTTGCTCGTTAAAGTCCCTGCGCCAACTGAGAGCCAGTTTTTTTGTGCGGGAGGAAACGGGGATTTGACCCGAAAAGCGGGGAAGCCTTAAGGTTGCCCCATAACCAAAGACCGCAGGTCTGGTTCGTAAGAACCAGATAATTGAGGAATCTCAGCCCGCGTAGGTGTTCACATTAATCCGTGCGCATTTACGCGTCACGGATTTTTTCTTTTATTGACCAAAGTCGTAATGTAAAAGGAAAGGTGAACCGAATGGCTCGCCCAGTAAAAGAAGCAGCAGTTGCTGAACTGACTGAAGATTTCAAGTCAGCTAATGCAACCTACCTAACCGAATACCGCGGTCTAACCGTGACTTCGATGAAGGAATTGCGTCGCAGCCTTGGTTCAGATACCAAGTACAGCGTCGTTAAGAACACCCTTACAAAGATTGCAGCTAAGAACGCCGGCGTAGACATCTCTGATGATCTACTCGTTGGTCCTTCAGCACTTGCTTTCATCAAGGGAGATCCAATTGATGCAGCTCGTAATCTAAAGAACTTCCAGAAGGAGAACCCACTACTTGTTGTTAAGGGTGGAATCTACGAAGGCAAGTTCGTTACAACTGCAGAAATCATGCAGCTTGCTGATCTTGAGTCCCGTGAGGTTCTCTTGGCAAAGCTTGCTGGTGCAATGAAGGGATCGCTTGCTAAGGCAGCGCGTATCTTCGATGCACTTCGTATCAAACTTGAGGCAGGTGCTCCGGCATCTGCGCCAGTAGCGGAAGCAGCTCCAGCAGTTGCAGAGGCTCCAGCGGTTGAAGAAGCAGCACCAGCTGCTGAAGCAGTTGCAGAAGTAACAGAAGAAGTTGTCGCTGAAGTTGCTCCTGAAGCAGCAGATGCAGCAGAAACTCCAGCGGAATAAAGAAAAGGAAAATATAAAATGGCAAAGCTCTCATCAACAGATCTAATGGCTCAGTTCAAGGAAATGACACTTGTCGAACTTTCAGAGTTCGTTAAGGCATTCGAAACTGAATTCGATGTAACAGCAGCAGCACCAGTTGCAGCAGCAGCAGCAGGCGGCGCAGCAGCAGGTGGCGCAGCAGATGCTGGTCAAGATGAATTCACAGTTATCCTCGAAGATGCAGGCTCACAGAAGATTGCAGTGATCAAGGAAGTTCGTAACCTCAATTCAAGCCTTGGCTTGAAGGAGGCAAAGGACCTAGTTGATGCAACTCCAGCAACACTTCTTGAGAAGGCAAACAAGGAGACAGCAGAGAAGGCAAAGGCAGCTCTCGAAGCAGCTGGCGCAAAGGTCACACTCAAATAATCAGTTGGGGGAAACCCCCTTGGTCGGGCTTGGGACTTGCTCGTTAAAGTCCCTTCGCTCCAACCAAGGGGGTTTTCTCTTTCTCTGAATATTTTTCGCTCAATTTAGGAAATCCCTCGAATGGGGAAAAGGGGACTTTAACGAGCAAGTCCCCGGCCCAGTCGAGGGATTTTCTTTCCACAATCGCCTGACAAAGGGGAGGGTTTGGGGGTATAAGAGGCCGGTTGGACAGGCTGAGGGGGTGAGCGTTACTCTTGCCCTTCGCATAAATCTTCTATGGTCAGGGCATATAGCGGCTGAGACCTAATAGTTGTGCGTTCTCGCACTTTGTGAATCGACATTGTTAAAAAAATAATGTTGTAAGTGAACATTGTCTGGAAGGACATCTCTTGGCCGCGAAAAAGAATTCTGTAGCTCCGCAACGTATTTCATTCGCCAAGATCCGCGAACCCCTAGAAGTTCCAAACCTATTAGCGCTCCAAGTTGAGAGCGTTGACTGGCTATTGGGCAACGACTTGTGGCGTTCACGTCTTGCGCAATCAACAAATACAAATCGTGGAGAACTTCCATCAAAATCAGGTTTAGAAGAAATCTTCGAAGAAATTTCACCGATCGAAGATTTCCAGGGCACTATGTCGCTCTCATTCCGCGATCACCGCTTCGAGCCACCTAAGTATTCAATCGAAGATTGCAAAGAACGCGATATGACTTACTCGCAGCCACTATTCGTGACTGCTGAATTCACCAACAATGAAACCGGTGAAATTAAGTCACAGACTGTCTTCATGGGTGACTTCCCTGTAATGACAAAGCGCGGAACATTTGTAATTAACGGAACCGAGCGCGTTGTTGTTTCACAGCTCGTACGTTCACCAGGTGTTTACTTCGAACGCACAATCGAAAAGACATCAGATAAAGATGTATTCACTTCAAAGATCATCCCAAGCCGCGGCGCTTGGCTTGAATTCGAAGTTGATAAGAAAGATCTCGTCGGTGTTCGCATCGACCGCAAGCGTAAGCAATCTGTAACTGTCTTCTTGAAAGCGCTCGGTTGGACTGAAGAACAAATTCTTGAAGAGTTTGGTGACTTCGAATCAATGCGTGCAACTCTTGAAAAAGATACAGTCAAGACACAAGATGAAGCGCTGCTAGATATCTACCGCAAGCTTCGTCCGGGCGAGCCACCAACTAAGGAAGCTGCTCAAAACCTTATCGAGAACCTCTATTTCAATGTAAAGCGCTATGACCTGGCCAAGGTCGGTCGCTTTAAGGTAAATAAGAAGCTCGGTCTTGATCAAGAACTTTCACAGAGCATTCTTACAATCTCTGACATCGTTGCAACGCTTCGCTACCTCGTAGCGCTACACCGCGGCGATCTAACAATGGATTACGGCCGCGAAGTTCGCGTAGAAAAGGACGATATCGATCACTTCGGTAACCGTCGTCTTCGCACAGTTGGTGAGCTAATTCAGAACCAAGTTCGCATCGGTCTATCTCGTATGGAACGTGTAGTTCGCGAACGTATGACAACTCAAGATGTAGAAGCAATTACTCCACAGACTCTGATCAACATCCGTCCGGTTGTTGCATCGATCAAGGAGTTCTTCGGAACATCTCAATTGTCACAGTTCATGGATCAGACAAACCCACTTTCAGGTCTTACACACAAGCGTCGTCTTTCAGCGCTCGGACCTGGTGGTTTATCTCGTGACCGCGCAGGCTTCGAAGTTCGCGACGTTCACCCATCTCACTACGGACGTATGTGCCCAATCGAAACTCCTGAAGGACCAAACATTGGTCTTATCGGTTCGCTTGCAACTTACGGTCGCGTAACAGCTTTCGGATTTATCGAAACTCCTTACCGCAAGGTCGTAAAGGGTCGCGTTACAGATCAGGTTGATTACCTAACTGCAGATGAAGAAGATGAACACATCATCGCGCAGGCAAACGCACCACTTACAGATGACAACCACTTTGCTGAAGCGCGCGTACTCGTACGTCGTCGTGGTGGCGAAGTTGAATACATCATCGGTGATGAAGTTGATTACATGGACGTTTCACCACGTCAGATGGTTTCTGTTGCAACAGCAATGATTCCGTTCCTTGAGCACGACGATGCTAACCGCGCGTTGATGGGCTCAAACATGATGCGTCAGTCAGTTCCTTTGATGCGCGCAGAAGCGCCACTTATCGGTACTGGCATGGAATTCCGCGCTGCAGTAGATGCCGGTGATGTTGTTACAGCAACTCATTCAGGTGTTGTTACTGAAGTATCTGCCGATGAAGTAAAGGTCATGGGCGATGACGGTACTTACCAGACATACTCACTATCTAAGTTCTCACGCTCTAACCAAGGAACTTCATACAACCAGAAGGTTGTTGTCTCTGAAGGTCAGAAGCTTGAAGTTGGCTCAGTAATTGCAGATGGTCCATGTACCGAAAACGGTGAAATGGCTCTCGGTAAGAACTTGCTCGTGGCATTTATGTCATGGGAAGGCCACAACTACGAAGATGCGATCATCCTTTCGCAGCGTCTCGTTCAAGATGATGTTCTTACATCAATCCACATTGAGGAATACGAAGTCGATGCTCGCGACACCAAGCTAGGTGCCGAAGAAATCACTCGCGATATCCCTAACGTTTCTGAAGAAGTACTTGCAGACCTCGACGAGCGCGGAATCATTCGCGTCGGCGCAGATGTCGTCCCTGGCGATATTTTGGTTGGAAAAGTAACTCCAAAGGGCGAAACTGAATTAACACCTGAAGAGCGTTTGCTTCGTGCAATCTTCGGAGAAAAGGCTCGCGAAGTTCGCGATACATCTCTTAAAGTTCCACACGGAGAATCAGGAAAAGTTATCGGCGTAAAGATCTTCGAATCAGAAGAAGGCTTCGAGCTTGCAGCTGGCGTTAACCAATTGGTTCGCGTCTACGTTGCACAGAAGCGCAAGATTCAAGATGGTGACAAGCTTGCTGGTCGCCACGGTAACAAGGGTGTTATCTCCAAGATTCTTCCAGTTGAAGATATGCCATTCCTTGAAGATGGAACTCCTGTAGATGTAGTTCTTAACCCGCTCGGTGTTCCAGGTCGTATGAACGTCGGTCAGGTTCTTGAAATGCACCTCGGCTGGGTTGCAAAAACTGGTTGGGATCTCTCTGGCGTCGATGAAGCGTGGCAGAAGCACATGCGCGCAATCGGTGCAGAAAAGGGAACTCCTGGAACTAAGTTCGCAACACCTGTCTTCGACGGTGCACTTGAAGATGAAATCTCAGGTTTGCTATCAAGCACTCTTCCAAACCGCGATGGCCTTCAGCTAATCGGCCGAAGCGGAAAGGCTAAGTTATTTGATGGCCGTTCCGGTGAGCCATACCCAACTCCAATTTCAGTTGGATACATGTACATCTTGAAACTCCACCACTTGGTTGATGACAAGATCCACGCACGTTCAACTGGTCCATACTCAATGATCACGCAGCAACCACTCGGTGGTAAGGCTCAATTCGGTGGTCAGCGATTTGGTGAAATGGAAGTTTGGGCACTTGAAGCCTACGGAGCTGCTTACACACTCCAAGAACTCCTCACAATTAAATCTGACGACGTTCTCGGACGCGTAAAGGTTTACGAAGCGATCGTTAAGGGCGAGAACATCCCTGAGCCAGGTATCCCTGAGTCATTCAAGGTACTTATCAAGGAAATGCAATCACTCTGCTTGAACGTCGAAGTTCTCTCTTCAGAAGGTGTCGCAATTGAAATGCGCGATAACGATGAAGAAATTTTCCGTGCCGCCGAAGAGTTAGGTATCAACTTGTCACGAGTTGAACCAAGCTCTGTAGAAGAAGTTTGAGAGAGGGATAAATAACTATGTTAGATGTCAACTTCTTTGATGAATTAAGAATCGGTCTCGCATCGGCTCAGAACATTCGTGATTGGTCATTTGGCGAAGTAAAGAAGCCAGAGACAATCAACTACCGCACACTCAAGCCAGAGAAGGACGGACTCTTCGACGAGAAGATTTTCGGACCAACTCGTGACTGGGAATGTTATTGCGGTAAGTACAAGCGCGTTCGATTTAAGGGAATCATCTGCGAGCGTTGCGGTGTTGAAGTAACACGCGCCAAGGTTCGTCGCGAACGCATGGGACACATTGAGCTTGCTGCTCCTGTAACCCACATCTGGTACTTCAAGGGCGTGCCTTCACGTCTTGGATACCTACTTGATCTTGCTCCAAAGGATCTTGAAAAGGTTATTTACTTCGCTGCATACATGATCACTGAAGTTGATGCAGAAGGCCGCGAAGAAGATATGCCACAGCTCGAGAAGAAGCTGGCTAGCGATCGTAAGAAGATCGAAACACGTCGCGACAATGATCTCGATGGCCGCCAGAAGAAGCTCGAATCTGATCTTGCTGAACTCGAAGCAGAAGATGCAAAGTCAGATGTAAAGCGCAAGGTTCGCGAATCTGCAGAGCGTGAGCTCAAGGCACTTCGTGATCGCGCTGAACGCGAGATAACTCGCTTGGAAGATGTTTGGGCTCGCTTTAAGAACCTCAAGGTTCAAGATCTAGAAGGCGACGAGAACCTCTACCGCGAAATGCGCGATCGTTACGGAATCTACTTCAAGGGTGACATGGGAGCTGCTGCAATTAAGAAGCGCCTTGAAACTTTTGATCTTGAAGCTGAATACGCGATCCTCACCGACCTTTCTGAAAATGGAAAGGGCGCAAAGAAGACTCGCGCTATCAAGCGTCTTAAGGTCGTAAATGCATTTATGACAACAAGCAATCACCCAGCATCAATGGTGCTCGATTGCGTTCCGGTTATCCCACCAGATCTACGCCCAATGGTGCAGCTCGACGGTGGACGCTTTGCGACTTCAGATCTAAACGATCTCTACCGCCGCGTTATCAACCGTAACAACCGTTTGAAGCGTCTTGCTGATCTCGGTGCTCCTGAAATTATCGTCAACAACGAAAAGCGTATGTTGCAAGAAGCAGTTGATGCTTTGTTCGACAACGGTCGTCGTGGTCGTCCAGTAACTGGTCCCGGCAACCGTGCGCTTAAGTCACTATCTGACATGCTCAAGGGTAAGCAAGGTCGTTTCCGTCAGAACTTGCTCGGAAAGCGCGTTGATTACTCAGGTCGTTCAGTAATCGTTGTTGGTCCACAGTTGAAGTTGCACCAGTGCGGTCTGCCAAAGCAGATGGCGCTAGAACTCTTCAAACCATTCGTAATGAAGCGTCTAGTAGATCTCAACCACGCGCAGAACATTAAATCTGCAAAGCGTATGGTTGAGCGCGCACGTCCAGTTGTTTGGGATGTTCTTGAAGAAGTAATTGCAGAACATCCTGTGCTCCTGAACCGTGCTCCTACCCTTCACCGTTTGGGTATCCAAGCTTTCGAACCACAACTGGTTGAAGGTAAAGCAATTCAGATCCACCCACTCGTATGTACAGCATTTAACGCTGACTTCGACGGTGACCAGATGGCTGTGCACTTGCCGCTATCTGCTGAAGCGCAAGCAGAAGCTCGTATCTTGATGTTGTCTTCAAATAACATCTTGTCTCCTGCTAACGGTCGACCAATTACATCTCCTACACAGGACATGGTCCTTGGTTTGTACTACCTCACCATGGAACGCGAAGGCGAACTCGGCGAAGGCCGCGCATTTGGTTCTGTTGCTGAAGCGATCATGGCTCATGATCAGCACTCAGTTTCATTGCAGGCAAAGATCAAGATCCGCCTCACAAAGACTGGCGAAACAATTGAAACAACAATTGGTCGCGCACTCTTTAATGAAGCACTTCCTGCAGATTTCCCATACGTCGATGTTGATGTCACTAAGAAGCAACTTGGTTCAATCGTCGACAAGTTGGCTGAGTTCTATCCAAAGGTCACAGTTGCTCAAACTCTTGATGCGCTGAAGTCACTTGGATTCCACTGGGCAACTCGCGCCGGCGCAACAATCGGTATCGAAGATGTTGTTACACCTCCTCGTAAGAAAGAGATCCTCGAAAGCTACGAAACACAGGCTGACAAGGTTCAATCTCAATACGAAAAGGGACTCATCACAGATGACGAGCGTCGCCAAGAGCTCATCGAAATTTGGACCAAGGCAACCGCTGAAGTTGGTAAAGAGATGGAAGAAAACTTCCCTCGCGTCAACCCAGTTTGGATGATGGTCTACTCAGGTGCTCGCGGAAATATGATGCAGATCCGTCAGATCGCAGGTATGCGTGGACTTGTAGCTAACCCAAAGGGTGAAATTATTCCTCGCCCAATTAAGGCTAACTTCCGTGAAGGTCTCTCAGTACTCGAGTACTTCATTTCAACGCACGGTGCACGTAAGGGTCTTGCAGATACAGCGCTTCGTACCGCTGACTCTGGTTACTTGACTCGTCGTCTCTGCGACGTTGCACAGGATGTAATCATTCGCGAAGAAGATTGCGGAACCGATCGTGGTCTCGTACTTCCAATCGCAACACGTCAGCAAGCTGGCAACCTTGTAAAGCACGATCACGTTGAAACATCTGTCTACGGTCGCACCTTGGCTGATGACATTGAAGTTAACGGAACCGTTCTTGCTAAGGCTGGTTCAGATCTTGGTGACCGCGTCATCGATGCACTAGTTGCTGCCGGTGTCGACGAAGTTAAGATCCGCTCAGTTCTAACTTGCGATAGCAAGGTCGGACAGTGCGCAGCTTGCTACGGTCGCTCACTTGCTGCAGGTCAACTCGTTGCAGTCGGAGAAGCAGTCGGAATTATCGCTGCACAGTCAATCGGTGAGCCTGGTACACAGCTAACAATGCGTACCTTCCACACTGGTGGCGTTGCAGGTGATGACATCACTCACGGTCTTCCACGTATCGTTGAGCTCTTCGAAGCACGTACACCTAAGGGTGTTGCGCCAATCGCAGAGACCGCCGGCGTTGTCTCATTCCGTGAAGATGCTAAGGGTAAGAAGATCGTCGTAACACCAGATGATGGTGGAGAAGAAGTTGCTTACCCAATCACACGTCGCCAGAAGCTACTTGTAGAAGAAGGTTCACGCGTTGAAGTTGGCCAGAAGATGGTCGTCGGCGCAATTGATCCAAAGCAGGTACTTCGTATTCTTGGACCACGTGCAACACAAGTTCACTTGGTTAACGAAATCCAATCTGTTTATCGCTCACAAGGCGTAGGCATTCACGATAAGCACATCGAAGTAATCGTTCGCCAAATGCTAAAGCGCATCACAGTGCTTGAAGCAGGAGATGCGGATCTACTTCCTGGCGAACTCGTAGAACGCGGTCGCTTTGAAACCGAAAACCGTCGCGTAGTCACAACAGGTGGCAAGGCAGCCTCAGGTCGCCCAGAACTTATGGGTATCACCAAGGCATCACTTGCAACTGAGTCATGGCTATCAGCGGCTTCATTCCAGGAAACAACTCGCGTACTTACAGATGCTGCGCTTTCAGAGAAGAGCGATCCATTGCTCGGTCTGAAGGAGAACGTAATCATCGGTAAGTTGATTCCAGCTGGTACCGGCCTTGCTCGTTACCGCAATATCCGCGTTGAACCAACGGAGGCAGCAAAGGCTGCGGTCTACGCTGCATACGATGAGTACGACTTCACTCCATTCGATCAGGGTGGTTCAGGCGAAGCAGTTCGCTTGGATGAAGTCGAGATTCCGCGATAGCGGATTCGAGCGAAGGAAAAGAGATTCCTCGATAGTAATTAAATTAAGAAAGGCCTGTCACTTTTAGTGGCAGGCCTTTCTTATTACACTCGCACAATGAGCGATGATAAAAAATTCCACGTTGCACGTCATGACGAACGCGAGCTATTTGATCGCGATGCAATTAATCGCTTATTAGATAACCAATATGTAGCCCACGTGGGCTTTATCGATCAAGATAACCAGCTGCCTTTTGTTATCCCAATGGGATTTGCCCGCGATAACAACCGGATTTTGCTCCATGGATCAACCGGTTCGCGCATGATGCGCCAGATCGCGCAGGGGATTGACCTTTGTGTAACCGTTACTCAGTTAAATGCAATTGTCGTAGCGCGCTCATCATTTAACTCATCTATGAACTACGAATCAGTGATGATCTTCGGGGTTGCCCGCGTACTTGAAGAGTCCGAGAAAGATCTAGCGCTAGAGCGCATTACCGAAAAGTTAGTGCCTGGCCTTTCAAAATATGGTCGCCCCTTGGTAAGTAAAGAGATTGCTGCAACGATGATCGTTGAACTCTCGCTCAATAAAATTTCGGCTAAGTCACGTGACGGAGATCCGGTAGATGATGAAGAAGATGTAGGCCTACCGATTTGGGCAGGCATACTTCCGATTGAAACAAAGCTTGGTGCACCAATTACCGCGGCAAATGCTGCTGGTATTGCTGTTCCTTCACAAATCGCTAATTAATTAGCGCTTAGCGCAGCGAGTGCAACTTCCACCATGTCGTTGAGGGTGCGCTCTCTTGCATCTGCATCCATCGCTTCATGTGTGATCACGTGATCGGAAACAGTTAGCACAGCAAGTGCTTTCTTTCCCTTACGTGCAGCAATTGAATACAACTGACTTGCTTCCATTTCAAGAGCCAGTACGCCGTGCTTAATTAGCTTTTCATTTGCGTCGGTTTCATCATAGAAATAATCCATTGATGAAACTCCACCAACATGCACGCGATCAAATTTCTTAGAAGCTTCGTGCGCTGCTTGCAATAAACCGAAATCCGCATGTGGTGCAAAATCTAAACCGTTAGTGAAGCGACGATTGATATTGGAATCAGTTGATGCGGTCATCGCCAAAATTAAATCTCCAACTTTTGTCTTCTCTTGGATCGCACCGCAGGTACCGATACGGATCGCAGACTCGACGCCATGTTCGTTGAAGAGTTCGGTTACGTAAATAGATAGAGAAGGCAGGCCCATTCCAGTGCCTTGGACCGAGATCCGCTCACCGCGGTAGGTGCCGGTGTAGCCGAACATATTTCGGATGGAGTTGTACTGCTTGGCCCCATCGAGGTAGTTCTCGGCCACCCATTTCGCCCGCAGGGGGTCGCCGGGGAGGAGGATTTTCTCGGAAATTTCGCCCTTTTGGGCTCCAATGTGAAGGCTCATGGGTTGATTATGGCCCCAAAAGGCCCCCCAAAAGCGACACGCCGTACAACGAAAAAAGGCCATTTTTGAGGCCAGGAGAGCCCTAGAAGAGTAAAAGGGCCGTTTTGACCTTTACGCCTGAACCCCGATACCCTTCGCGTCTGCTCTTTTAAGAGCTTTTTGCCTTGCCCCTGTTAAGAAATTTTCAGTTGCAACTGCGCATCGGGTGCAACACACCCGACCGCGTGGGTCGGACAACGAGCGTAAAAAAGCAGTAACCGAAATGGAGACGAAGTGCCAACGATTCAACAACTAGTTCGTCGTGGTCGTGCAGAAAAGACTACGAAGACAAATACACCTGCGCTAAAAGGTTCACCACAGCGTCGCGGTGTATGTACACGTGTGTACACAACAACACCTAAGAAGCCTAACTCTGCGCTTCGCAAAGTGGCACGTGTTCGTTTAACAAGTGGCATGGAAGTTACTGCATACATCCCAGGTGAAGGTCATAACCTACAAGAGCACTCCATTGTTCTTGTTCGTGGTGGTCGCGTAAAAGATCTACCTGGCGTTCGTTACAAAATTATTCGTGGATCACTCGATACACAAGGTGTTAAAAACCGTAAGCAATCACGTTCTCGTTACGGTGCTAAGAGAGAGAAGAAGGCTAGCTAATGCCACGTAAAGGTCCGGTCGTAAAGTCTCCAGTTGTTGCAGATCCTGTTTACAACTCACCAGTTGTTACTGCACTAATCAACCGCGTATTGCTTCACGGCAAGCGTTCAACTGCTGAAAGCATTGTCTATCACGCACTTGAAGGCACGCGCACAAAGACTCAGGTTGATCCAATCATCACTTTGAAGCGCGCTCTCGACAACATCAAGCCTGCAGTTGAAGTACGTTCTCGCCGCGTTGGTGGAGCTACTTACCAGGTTCCTGTTGAAGTAAAAGCTGGTCGCTCAACAACTTTGGCACTTCGCTGGTTAATCGATTACTCACGACTACGTCGCGAGAAGTCAATGGCAGAGCGTCTAATGAACGAATTAATCGATGCATCAAATGGTCTCGGAGCAGCAGTAAAGCGCCGCGAAGATACCCACAAAATGGCGGAAGCAAACAAGGCGTTTGCTCACTACCGCTGGTAATTAAGAAACTAAAGAATTCAAAAGTTGAGAAGAGGATAATTAATTGGCAACGTCAACAGTAGAAAAGATCGATCTAGCTACGGTTCGCAACATCGGAATCATGGCTCACATCGACGCGGGCAAAACCACTACTACTGAGCGCATCCTTTTCTATACAGGTATCTCATACAAGATCGGTGAAGTGCACGAAGGTGCAGCAACGATGGACTGGATGGAACAAGAGCAAGAGCGCGGTATCACTATCACCTCTGCTGCAACCACATGTATGTGGAAAGACCATCTAATCAACATCATCGATACACCTGGCCACGTTGACTTCACAGTTGAAGTAGAGCGTTCACTCCGTGTTCTCGATGGCGCAGTTGCTGTATTCGATGGCGTCGCCGGTGTTGAACCACAATCTGAAACAGTTTGGCGTCAAGCAGACCGTTACTCAGTTCCACGTATTTGTTTCATTAACAAGCTAGACCGCACAGGTGCTTCATTCGATAAGTGCGTAGGCATGATCAAGGATCGCCTAAATGCAGTTGCTCTAGTTCTACAGCTTCCAATCGGAAACGAATCAGATTTCATCGGCGTTGTCGATCTTCTAGCAATGAAGGCCCTTGTATGGCGCGGCGAAACCAAAAAGGGTGAAGATTACACAATCGAAGAAATTCCAGCAGATATGTTGGAGAAGGCAAAGCAAGCTCGTCACGAGATGGTTGAAACTCTCGCAGAAAATGACGATGTCGTAATGGAGAAGTACCTTGCAGGTGAAGATCTCTCAGAGGCAGAGCTAATCGCAGGTATCCGTCGCGCAACAATCGCTGCCAAACTTTCACCAGTTCTTACTGGTTCTGCATTTAAGAACAAGGGCGTACAGCCAATGCTCGATGCAGTAACTCGTTACCTTCCATCGCCACTAGATATCGATGCAATCGTCGGTACCGACATGAACGATAAAGAGAAGGAAATGAAGCGTCTTCCAAAGAATGACGAGCCTTTCTCAGCGCTGGCATTCAAGATCATGACTGATCCACACCTTGGAAAGCTAACATTTATCCGCGTTTACTCAGGTGTACTTGAGACCGGTTCAACAATTCTTAACTCAACAAAAGATCGCAAAGAGCGCATCGGCAAGATTTACCAGATGCACGCTAACAAGCGCGAAGAACGCGACAACGTTGGCGCGGGAATGATCGTTGCGGTTATGGGACTTAAGGACACAACAACAGGAGAAACACTTTGCGATCCTGCAAAGCCAGTAATCCTCGAGTCAATGGACTTCCCAGCACCAGTTATCTCTGTTGCTATCGAACCAAAGACCAAGGGCGACCAAGAAAAACTCGGCGTCGCGATCCAGCGTCTATCTGAAGAAGATCCAACTTTCCACGTCAACACTGACGAAGAAACCGGCCAGACAATCATCGCTGGTATGGGCGAGCTCCACCTTGAAATTCTCGTAGACCGTATGCGTCGCGAATTTAAGGTTGAAGCAAACGTTGGTAAGCCACAGGTTGCTTACCGCGAAACTCTTCGTAAGCCAGTTGCACGTCACGACTACACACATAAGAAGCAGACCGGTGGTTCAGGTCAGTTCGCAAAGATTCAGATCGCAATCGAGCCACTTCCAACTGGTGAAGTTGAAGGCGGTTACGAGTTCGTAAACAAGATCACTGGTGGTCGCGTTCCACGCGAGTACATCCCTTCAGTTGATGCAGGTTGCCGTGAAGCAATGACCGCAGGTCCTCTTGCTGGCTACCCACTTACAGATGTACGAGTAACTCTTCTTGACGGCGCGTATCACGATGTTGACTCATCGGAGCTCGCTTTCAAGGTGGCTGGTATCGCAGCATTTAAGGAAGCAGCAAAACTTGCTGATCCTGCAATTCTCGAACCAGTGATGCGCGTCGAAGTTGTTACCCCTGAAGACTTCATGGGTGATGTCATCGGCGACATCAACAGTCGTCGTGGCCAAATTCAGGCCATGGATGAGCGGTCAGGTGCCCGCGTTGTTAGGGCGCTAGTTCCGTTGTCAGAGATGTTCGGCTATGTCGGAGATCTCCGCTCCAGAACACAAGGTCGCGCGAGCTACAGCATGGAATTCGATTCTTATGCCGAAGTTCCAGGCAATGTGATGAAAGAAATCATCGCAAAAGTTCGTGGCGAATAACTAAAACCCTAAACAAAGCACAACCCCTAATAACTAGCACTAGAAAAACGAAAGAGGAAACAAAATGGCAAAAGCCAAGTTCGAGCGCACTAAGCCGCACGTAAACATCGGCACCATTGGCCACATCGATCACGGTAAGACAACTCTTACTGCTGCGATCTCCAAGGTGCTTCATGACAAGTTCCCAGACCTTAACGCTGCAACAGCATTCTCTGATATCGATAAGGCGCCAGAAGAGCGTCAACGCGGTATCACGATCTCTATTGCACACATCGAATACCAGACTGAAAAGCGTCACTACGCACACGTTGACTGCCCAGGCCACGCTGACTACATCAAGAACATGATCACTGGTGCTGCACAGATGGACGGCGCAATTCTCGTAGTAGCTGCAACAGATGGTCCAATGCCACAGACTAAAGAGCACGTTCTTCTTGCTCGCCAAGTTGGCGTTCCATCAATCGTTGTTGCTCTTAACAAGTCAGATATGGTCGATGACGAAGAAATTCTTGAACTCGTTGAAATGGAAGTTCGCGAACTTCTATCTAAGTACGAGTTCCCAGGCGATGACACTCCAATCGTTCGCATCTCAGCGCTAAAGGCACTTGAGGGTGACCAGAAGTGGGCAGATAAGTTGATGGAGCTCATGGATGCAGTAGATGCATTCATCCCACAGCCAGCACGCGAAATCGACAAGCCATTCCTTATGCCAGTTGAAGACGTTTTCACAATCACAGGTCGTGGAACAGTTATCACCGGCCGTATCGAGCGCGGCGTTGTAAAGGTCAACGAAGAAGTTGAAATCGTTGGTATCCGCACTGAAGCTCAGAAGACAACAGTTACAGGCGTTGAAATGTTCCGTAAGTTGCTCGACGAAGGTCAGGCTGGCGAGAACGTCGGTCTTCTTCTTCGTGGACTAAAGCGTGAAGATGTAGAGCGTGGTCAGGTTGTTTGCAAGCCTGGCTCAATCACACCTCACACAGAGTTCGATGCATCTGCATACATCCTTTCAAAGGATGAAGGCGGTCGTCACACTCCATTCTTTAACAACTACCGTCCACAGTTCTACTTCCGTACAACTGACGTAACTGGCGTAGTAACACTTCCAGAAGGCACCGAAATGGTTATGCCTGGCGATAACACTGAAATGGCTGTACAGCTAATTCAACCAATCGCTATGGAAGAAGGACTTCGCTTTGCGATCCGCGAAGGTGGCCGCACAGTAGGTGCAGGTCGCGTTACAAAGATCAAGAAGTAAGCAAAAAATCCGTTGTTGATGCGCCGGCGGCGTTAAACCCGCCGGCGCAAAAACAGGAAAAGTTTTAAAAGAAGTAAAAGCTTGAAAACTAAAAATTAACTAGTAGTGAAAACGAAAGAGGAGAACGACATGGCGGGACAAAAGATCCGCATTCGACTCAAGGCCTATGACCATGAGGTGATTGACTCTTCAGCGAAGAAAATCGTTGAAACAGTTGAGCGCACAGGTGCAACGGTCGCGGGTCCAGTGCCGCTACCAACAGAGAAGAACACGTATTGCGTGATTCGCTCTCCTCACAAATATAAGGACAGCCGCGAACACTTCGAGATGCGCACACATAAGCGCCTAATCGACATCATCGACCCAACACCTAAGACTGTTGATTCATTGATGCGTCTTGACTTGCCAGCTGGCGTCGACATCGAGATCAAGCTCTAAGGAAAGGACGAGAAACATGACATATACAACTCAATCTGCCGGCTCGTCCATTAAGGGCGTTCTCGGTAAGAAGCTCGGAATGACACAAGTTTTCGATGCCAACAACAAGATGATTCCTGTAACTGTAGTTTCAGTTGAATCATGTGTTGTTACGCAAATTCGCACACCTGAAAAGGATGGCTACTCAGCCGTGCAACTTGCTTACGGTGCAATCGATCCAAAGAAAATTTCAAAGCCGCTAACAGGCCACTATGCAAAGGCAGGCGTCACTCCTCGTCGCTCCGTTGCAGAACTGCGCACACTGTCAGCTGCTGAATACACAGTTGGCCAAGAAATCGGCGCAACTACCTTCGCTGCTGGTGACATCGTTGATGCAACCGGCACAAGCACAGGTAAAGGAACTGCTGGTGTTATGAAGCGCCACGGTTTCGGTGGTCTTGGTTCATCTCACGGTGTTGATCGTAAGCACCGCATGCCAGGTTCAATCGGTGCTTGCTCTACACCAGGTCGCGTTTTCAAGGGAATGCGCATGATGGGCCGTATGGGTGCAGAGAAAGTCACAACACAGAACTTGTTAGTTCAATCAGTTGATGCAGAAAATAACTTGCTACTCATCAAGGGTTCAGTACCAGGTCCTGATGGCGCATTGGTGTTCATCCGCTCTGCTGCAAAGAAAGCAATCTTTGAAACAGCATCAGGAAAGGTTGGTGCATAACCATGGCGCTTACCGTTGAAGTAAAGAACGCAGAAGGAAAGAAAGTTGGAAGCGTTGATCTTCCATCTGACATCTTTGATGCGCAGACAAATATTCCTTTGATCCACCAAGTCGTGACAGCGCAACTTGCTGCTGCGCGTCAAGGAACTCAAAAGGCTAAGAACCGTGGTGAAACTTCTGGTTCAGGTAAGAAGCCGTTTAAGCAGAAGGGAACCGGCCGCGCTCGTCAGGGCTCGATCCGCGCTCCTTTGCAACGCGGCGGTGGTGCAGCACATGCTGTTCGCCCACGTTCTTACTTCCAGCGCACACCAAAGAAGATGATCGCTCAAGCACTTCGCGGCGTCCTCTCTGATCGTCAGCGCAACGAACGTATCCACGTTATCGACTCTGTAACAGCAGCTCCTTCAACAAAGGCAGCGCTTGCAGCAGTTCGCCAGTTCTCAACACGCAAGAACCTTTTGGTTGTTGTCTCACGTAACGAAGACGCTGCATGGCGTTCACTTCGCAACGCTGATGATCTACACCTTCTAGTTCCTGATCAGCTAAACGCATACGACATCTTGAAGAGCGATGACGTTGTCTTCTCAGAAGCAGCGATCAACGATTTCCTTAAGGCAAAGAGCACAGCAAAGGCAGCCGGTAAGTCTGTTAAATCTGTTGCACGTGAAAGCGAGGTAACAGCATGAAAGATCACCGCGACGTCTTGCTAGCGCCAGTAGTTTCTGAAAAGAGCTACGGATTGCTAGATGAGAACAAGTACACATTCATTGTTGCTCCAGATGCCAACAAGACTGAGATCAAGATCGCAGTCGAGAAGGTTTTCGGAGTCAAGGTCATCAGTGTTAACACTATGAACCGAGTAGGAAAGAACAAGCGCACACGTTTTGGTGATGGAAAGCGCAAAGACACAAAGCGAGCAATCGTTCATGTGGCCGCTGGCGACCGTATCGACATCTTCGGAGGTCCCGTTTCCTAAGGGCAACCTTACGAATAGGGATTTCTAGAAAAGGATCATCATGGCACTTCGCAAACTCAAGCCAACGACCCCCGGTCAACGCGGCGCAAGCGTTCCTGATTTCGCTGAAATCACACGCACAACTCCTGAAAAGTCATTGGTACGTCCAATCCACTCAAAGGGTGGACGTAACAATCAAGGTCGCATCACAGTTCGCCACCAAGGTGGAGGACACAAGCGTGCATACCGTCTGATCGATTTCGTCCGTAACGATAAGGATGGAGTTCCAGCAAAGGTCGCGCACATTGAATACGACCCAAACCGCACAGCGCGTATCGCACTTCTTCACTACGCAGATGGAGAAAAGCGTTACATCATCGCTCCAAATAAACTTGAGCAAGGTGCAACGGTTGAGAACGGTCCAAAGGCCGATATCAAACCTGGAAACAACTTGCCTCTACGTAACATCCCAGTAGGTACAACGATCCACGCAATCGAACTTCGCCCAGGTGGTGGAGCAAAGATTGGTCGTTCAGCTGGTGCATCTGTACAACTCGTTGCAAAAGAAGGTGCGTACGCGCAACTTCGTATGCCATCTGGCGAAATTCGCAACGTAGATGTTCGTTGCCGCGCAACTGTTGGTGAAGTTGGAAACGCAGAACAATCCAACATCAACTACGGAAAAGCTGGCCGCAAGCGTTGGTTAGGTATTCGCCCAACTGTTCGTGGTGTTGTTATGAACCCTGTAGATCACCCACACGGTGGTGGTGAAGGTAAGACTTCTGGTGGACGTCACCCAGTTTCACCTTGGGGTAAGCCAGAAGCACGTACCCGTAAGAAGAAAGCATCTGATTCCATGATCGTCCGTCGTCGCAAGTCGAATAAGAAGCGGTAGGAGAGAACCCTTATGCCAAGAAGTCTCAAGAAGGGTCCATTCGTTGATGGACATCTCACCAAGAAGGTGGATGCACAGAACGATGCCAACACTAAGAACGTGATCAAGACCTGGTCACGCCGCTCAATGATTATTCCTTCAATGATCGGACACACAATCGCAGTACACGATGGCCGCAAGCACGTTCCGGTTTTCGTAACTGACGCAATGATCGGACACAAGCTTGGTGAATTCGCACCAACTCGTACATTCCGTGGACACGTTAAAGATGATCGGAGAGCAGCTCGTGGCTAATACAACTCCTCAAGCAGATACTTTGATCGCTCGCGCAATTTTGCGCGACATCCGCCACACACCACAGAAGGCTCGTCGCGTTGTCGACTTGGTTCGTGGAATGCGTGCAGATGAAGCACTTAACATTCTGAAGTTTGCGCCACAGGCTGCAGGTTCAGATGTCTACACACTCCTTAACTCTGCTGTTGCAAATGCAAAGGCTAAAAACCCTGCAATTCGCGATGCATCTGAACTCTGGGTTGTTGAAGCTCTCGTGGACGAAGGACGCACAATGAAGCGTTTCCGCCCACGTGCACAAGGTCGCGGTTTCCGTATCTTGAAGCGCTCAAGCCATATCTCAGTTGCAGTTAGCGATGTAAAGGCAACTAGCAAATCAATTTCACGTACATCAACAAAGACTCAGACACGTAATCCAAAGCGTGCTGATGATTCAGCGAAGGGAGCGACCAAGTAATGGGTCAAAAAGTTAACCCACACGGGTTCCGCCTGGGCATCACAACTGAATTCAAGTCACGTTGGTATGCAGACAAGCTTTACAAGGATTACGTCAAGGAAGATGTCGAAATCCGTCGCATGATGCAGAAAGGTATGGAGCGCGCAGGCGTATCTCGCATTGAGATCGAACGTACTCGCGATCGCGTTCGTATCGATCTACATACTGCGCGTCCTGGCATCGTCATTGGTCGTCGCGGACAAGAAGCTGACGTACTTCGTCAGAAGCTTGAGAAGCTAACCGGAAAGCAAGTACAGCTAAACATTCTCGAAGTTAAGAACCCAGAGATTGATGCGCAACTTGTTGCACAAGGAATTGCAGAACAGCTTGCTGCTCGCGTTTCTTTCCGCCGCGCAATGAAGAAGTCAATGCAGTCAGCGATGAAGGCCGGAGCACAGGGCATTCGTGTTCAGTGCGGTGGTCGTCTTGGTGGCGCAGAAATGTCACGTTCAGAGTTCTACCGTGAAGGTCGCGTTCCATTGCACACACTTCGCGCTGATATTGATTACGGTTTCTATGAAGCCGCAACAACATTCGGTCGCTTGGGTGTAAAGGTTTGGATCTACAAGGGTGAAGTTATTGGTTCACGCGCAGAGCGCGCTGAAAAGGCGCTTGCAGAAGCACGCGCTCCAAAGCCAGAACGTCGCGGACCTCGCACACCACGTGCACCACGTGCAGAAGTTACAACTTCCCAAGTTGAAACAGCAGATGTTGCAACAGCACCAGCAACTGAAGGAGGCGAGGCGTAAATGTTAATTCCTCGTAAGGTCAAGCACCGTAAGCAGCACCACCCATCGCGTTCAGGCGCATCAAAGGGCGGAACAGCTGTTGCATTCGGTGACTTCGGTATCCAAGCTCTAGAGCCTGCATATGTAACCAACCGTCAGATCGAAGCTGCTCGTATTGCGATGACTCGCTATATCAAGCGCGGTGGAAAAGTTTGGATCAATATTTATCCAGATCGTCCAATTACAAAGAAGCCTGCTGAAACTCGTATGGGTTCCGGTAAAGGTTCACCTGAATGGTGGATTGCAAACGTGAAGCCAGGTCGCATCATGTTTGAAATCTCTGGAGTAACAGAAGCGATTGCAACTGAAGCTATGCGTCTTGCGATTCATAAGCTTCCAATGAAGTGTCGTGTAGTAAAGCGTGAGGAGGCATAAAGTGGCTAACGTTAATGAAGAACTACGCCAATTAACCGATGACGAATTAGCATCGAAGGTGCGTGAGGCTAAAGAGGAACTCTTTAATCTGCGCTTCCAGGCTGCTACTGGTCAGCTCGAATCACATGGTCGCCTCGGAGCAGTTCGCAAGGAGATCGCACGTCTTTACACAATTATCCGCGAACGCGAACTAGGAATCGGAGGCGCTGCCTAATGACTACCGAAAATCGCGCAGATCGCAAGACACGTGAAGGCATTGTCATTTCAGACAAGATGGATAAGACGATCACCGTTGAAGTATCAAACCGCGTAAAGCACGGTATGTACTCAAAGGTTATGTCTCGTTCAACAAAGCTAAAGGCTCACGACGAGACCAATAGCGCAGGAACTGGAGATCGTGTTTTGATCATGGAAACACGACCAATTTCAGCATCAAAGCGCTGGCGTCTAGTTTCAATCATCGAGAAAGCTAAGTAAGGGGCAGGATAAAAAATGATTCAACAAGAATCGCGCCTACGCGTCGCGGATAACACAGGAGCCAAAGAGCTTCTCTGTATTCGTGTTCTCGGTGGCTCCTCCCGTCGTTACGCCGGTATCGGAGACATCATCGTCTGTTCTGTTAAGGATGCAATTCCTGGCGGACAAGTAAAGAAGGGTGAAGTCGTAAAGGCTGTCATCGTTCGTACAGTTAAAGAACGTCGTCGTCCAGACGGTTCTTACATCAAATTTGACGAGAACGCAGCAGTCATCCTTAAAGCAGATGGCGAACCACGCGGAACTCGTATCTTCGGACCAGTTGCTCGCGAACTCCGCGACAAGAAGTTCATGAAGATCATTTCACTCGCTCCGGAGGTGCTCTAACCATGGCGAAGATCAAGAAAGATGACACAGTGCTCGTAATCGCTGGCAAGAACAAGGGCGTTACAGGCAAGGTTCTCGATGTTGATAAGAACCGCATTCTTGTTGAAGGTGTTAACCGCGTACAGCGCCACACCAAAGAGTCAACAACCGAACGCGGCGTCAAGGTCGGCGGAATCGTTACTGCTGAAGCAACAATCCACATTTCAAATGTCATGGTCGTCGATGGCGATGGCAAGGCAACTCGCCTTGGCGTTCGTAAAGATGAAGAAGGCAAAAATGTTCGCATCTCACGTCGCACCGGAAAGGACATCTAATGTCAACAACGACTGATGTTCGTTTAAAGGCTCGTTACCGTAGCGAAATCGCTGGCGCACTTACGACTCAATTTGGATATAAAAATCCAATGCAGGTTCCAACGCTCGTAAAGATCGTTGTAAATATGGGTGTTGGCGAAGCTGCTCGTGATTCAAAGCTAATCGAAGGCGCAGTCCGCGATCTAGCAATCATCACAGGCCAGAAGCCACAAGTAACCAAGTCACGCAAATCAATCGCGCAGTTCAAATTGCGTGAAGGTATGCCAATTGGTGCACACGTCACAATGCGTGGTGATCGTATGTGGGAGTTCGCAGATCGCTTACTCTCAATTTCTCTTCCACGTATCCGCGACTTCCGTGGACTTTCACCTAAGCAATTCGATGGCAAGGGCAACTACACATTCGGTCTAACCGAGCAGGTTGTATTCCCAGAAATCGAACAAGATAAGGTCGATCGCCCACGCGGTATGGATATTACTGTTGTAACCACAGCGAAGAACGACGAAGAAGGCCGCGCACTCTTGAAGTTGCTCGGTTTTCCTTTCCGGGAGGCATAAGAATGGCAAAGACATCACTCAAGGTTAAAGCTGCTCGCAAGCCTAAGTTCAAGGTTCGTGGCTATACACGTTGTCAGCGTTGCGGTCGTCCGCACTCTGTCTATCAAAAGTTTGGAATTTGCCGCGTCTGTTTCCGTGAAATGGCGCACCGTGGTGAACTTCCAGGTATTACAAAGGCTTCTTGGTAAAAATGATGGCGCCATCATTTTTACCGGAGCAAGCTAGTTAAAACTACAACGAAGAAAGTCCAAGCAGATTGCTTGGATACTGTTTCGAGAAAGGCCATAGGCCACGTATGACAATGACAGATCCGATCGCAGACATGTTGACACGTCTGCGCAACGCGAACTCTGCCTACCATGATTCGGTTTCAATGCCGTCTTCATCGGTTAAAGCACGCATTGCAGAGATCCTTCAAAAGGAGGGTTTCATCGCAGGCTATCGCGTTGAATCAGCAACAAATGGTGTTGGCAAGGACCTAGTTCTTGACCTCAAGTTCGGTGCAAACCGCGAGCGTTCAATCGCCGGTCTTCGCCGCGTAAGCAAGCCAGGACTTCGCGTTTACGCAAAGTCAACTGCTCTACCAAAAGTACTTGGTGGACTCGGCGTTGCAATCATTTCAACTTCATCTGGATTGCTTACTGATAAGCAAGCCAACAAACAGGGTGTAGGCGGAGAAGTTCTCGCCTACGTATGGTGATCGAATATGTCACGTATCGGTCGTATGCCAATCGCTGTTCCTGCTGGCGTTGAAGTAACAATCGCAGGTCAGAACGTTTCAGTTAAGGGACCAAAGGGTTCACTTTCACTAAACGTCGCTGAACCAATTCAAGTTTCACAAGCAGATGGTGTTATCACCGTTGCTCGTCCAAATGAAGAGCGCGTTACACGTTCACTTCATGGCCTATCACGCACATTGGTATCAAATATGGTCACCGGCGTAACAACTGGTTACACGCTAACTATCGACATCGTCGGTGTTGGTTACCGTGTTGCTGAGAAGGGTAAGGATCTCGAATTCTTGCTCGGATATAGCCACCCAGTTCCATTCCTAGCTCCAGAAGGAATTTCTTACAAGGTTGAATCTCCAACTAAGTTGCATATCACCGGAATTGATAAGCAACTCGTTGGTGAAGTTGCAGCCAAGATTAAGAAACTTCGTAAAGCAGATCCTTATAAGGGCAAGGGCCTACGTTTGGCAGGCGAAGTTGTTCGCCGTAAGCAAGGAAAGACAGGTAAGAAGTAATGGCAATCGGTGTAAAAGTCCGCAAGGGGTCAGCTACTAATGCTCGCGCCCGTCGTCACTTCCGCGTCCGCAAGAAGGTCTCTGGCACTCCTGCGCGTCCACGTCTAGTCGTTTCTCGCTCTGCGCGTCACCTCTTCGTACAGATCATTGATGACACACAAGGTAAGACTTTGGCTTACGCATCAACAATGGAAGAAGCCTTCCGCAAGTCAACTGGCGATAAGACTGCAAAGTCTCGCGAGATTGGCGCGTTGATCGCAAAGCGTGGAAAGGATGCCGGTATCTCTACCGTTGTATTCGACCGCGCAGGAAATAAGTACACAGGTCGTATCGCAGCACTTGCTGATAGTGCACGAGAGAACGGATTGGAGTTCTAATGGCTGAAAATCCAACAACCGCAACTGCACCAGACAACAAGGGCGCTGACAAGGTTTCTGAAAAAGGCCGTGGCCGCGGAAATGGCGAACGCCGTGAACGTCGCGACGATCGCGAAAAGGACAAGTCTCCATACATGGAGCGCGTTGTCTTTATCAACCGTGTATCTAAAGTTGTTAAGGGTGGACGTCGTTTCTCATTCACCGCACTAGTAGTTGTCGGCGACGGCAATGGCACAGTCGGTATTGGTTACGGAAAGTCTAAGGAAGTTCCACAAGCGATCGCTAAGGCTGTTGAAGAAGCAAAGAAGTCATTCTTCGTAGTCCCACGCATCCAAGGAACTGTTCCTCACCCAGTACAAGGAGAAACAGCAGCTGGCGTAGTTCTTCTTCGCCCAGCAAGCCCAGGTACCGGAGTTATCGCCGGTGGCCCAATTCGTGCAGTACTCGAATGTGCTGGCATCTCAGATGTATTGACCAAGTCACTCGGCTCAAACAATGCAATCAACATGGTTCACGCCACTGTTGCAGCGTTGAAGATGCTTGAGTCACCAGCAGCAATCGCTGCTCGTCGCGGTCGTCCACTTGAAGATGTTGCACCTGCAGCAATTATCCGCGCTTCACAGATGACAGTTGGTGCCTAATGCCACGTTTAAAAGTAACTCAAATTAAATCTAAGGTCGGTAACAAACCTGAGATTCGCGAGACCTTGCGTTCACTTGGTCTAAAGCGCATCAACGATGTTGTCGTCAAAGAAGATCGTCCAGAAATTCGTGGCATGGTGTACGCAGCACGCCACTTGATCAAGGTTGAGGAGGTCGAATAACGATGACGCTAAAACTTCATCACCTTCGTCCAGCCCCAGGTGCAAAGAAAGCTAAGACTCGTAAGGGTCGCGGTGAAGCATCAAAGGGTAAGACCGCCGGTCGCGGTGGCAAGGGAACACATGCACGTAACACTGTTCGCCCAGGTTTTGAGGGTGGCCAGCTTCCGTTGGTTATGCGTTTGCCTAAGCTTCGCGGCTTTAAGAACCCAGCACGTATTGAGTACCAGGCAGTTAACGTTGCAACAATTAACGATCTCTTCCCTAAGGGTGGAGATGTAACAGTTGCGGATCTAATTGCTAAGGGCGCAGTACGCGATAGCTTGCCTGTAAAGGTTCTTGGCAATGGCGATATCGCTGTCAAGGTATCTGTAACAGCACATGCATTCTCAGCATCAGCAGTCGAAAAGATCGCTGCCGCTGGTGGTTCAACCAAGGTTCTCTAAGGTTTCTTAGAAAAATACTTAGCTAGTTTGATTTGATAGAGGGAGAAGATTGATGCTTTCAGCATTTGGAATGGCTTTTAAGACACCAGATCTGCGCAAGAAGATCTTCTTCACTCTTTCAATCATGGCTCTGTTCCGCTTCGGTTCAGTCGTCCCAACTCCTGGCGTTTCATACACAGCAGTTCAGACATGTCTTAACCAAGTTCAAACAGGCGGCCTATTCGGTCTGATCAACTTGTTCTCAGGTGGAGCGCTAATTCAGCTCTCTGTCTTTGCACTTGGCATCATGCCTTACATCACCAGCTCGATCATTATTCAACTTCTTACAGTTGTAATTCCACGCTTTGAAACTCTTAAGAAAGAGGGACAATCTGGAACTGCGAAGTTAACTCAATACACCCGTTATCTAACAATCGGTTTAGCAGTACTTCAATCAACAGGTTTGGTTGCAGTTGCTCGTACACCTGGTCGTTTGATCTCAGGCTGTAATGAAGCGATCATCCCTGATACTTCATGGCAGCGCATCGCAACGATGATCATCGTTATGACAGCCGGTACATCTGTAATCATGTGGCTCGGAGAGCTGATAACTGATCGCGGTATCGGTAACGGTATGTCTATCTTGATCTTCACATCTATCGCAGCAAGCTTCCCTGGCCAACTCTGGAGCATCCGCGTTCAAAAGGGCCTCTTCGCATTTATCGTTGTTTTAGCGGTCGGTATTGCAGTTGTTGCAGCGGTTGTATTCGTTGAACAAGCACAGCGCCGAATCCCTGTGCAGTACGCAAAGCGCATGGTTGGACGTCAGGCTTACGGCGGAACAAGTACTTATATTCCAATCAAGGTAAACCAGGCTGGCGTTATCCCGGTTATCTTCGCTTCATCACTTCTCTACATCCCATCTTTGATCGTTAACTTCACCAATAGCCAAGCGGCTTGGGCGGTATGGGTTTCTCGTAACCTCGTAAATGGCGATAACGTCTTTTATGTAACTGCTTATTCAGCTTTGATTATCTTCTTCACCTACTTCTATGTAGCGATTACCTTTAATCCAGATGAAGTTGCAGACAATATGAAGAAGTACGGCGGATTTATTCCAGGCATCCGTGCCGGTCGCCCAACTTCTGAATACCTGCAATACGTTCTTTCACGTATTACAGCGCCAGGTGCGCTCTATCTTGCGCTCGTTGCGATTATTCCGATCGGTGCACTTATCGTCTTCGGTGCAACTCAGAACTTCCCATTCGGTGGAACTGCGATCCTGATCGTTGTCGGTGTTGGTCTTGATACTGCAAAGCAGATCGAAAGCCAGTTGCAACAGCGTTCGTATGAGGGGTTCTTGCGCTAATGCGTTTAATCCTGGTTGGACCACCAGGTGCTGGTAAAGGAACACAAGCTCAATTCCTATCTGCGCACTATTCAATTCCGCATATTTCAACTGGCGATATCTTCCGCGCTAATTTGAAGGCCGGAACAGAACTCGGAAACCAAGCGAAAGCATTTATGGATCGCGGCGAACTAGTTCCTGATTCAGTCACCAACGATATGGTCAAAGATCGTCTAACCCATGACGATGTTGCCAATGGTTTTCTTCTAGATGGCTATCCACGCAATGTTGCGCAAGCTGAAGTTCTTCGCGCATTTCTTGCCGAGGCTAAGACTCCGCTGCAAGCAGCGCTAGAACTTGCTATCGCATCAGATGAAATCATCAAGCGTTTATCTTCCCGTCGCACCTGTCGTGGATGCGGTGCATCCAATGAAGCAGGAGCAACCAATTGTTCTTCTTGCAGCGGCACCGATCTATACCAGCGCGAAGACGATAAAGAAGAAGTTATCGCACGACGTCTTGAGGTCTATGAAGAGCAGACCGCGCCAATCATCTCTTTCTACCGCTCTGAAGGTTTATTGATCACCATCCCGGCGGTCGGAACAGTTGCTGAAATCACCGAGCATGCGATTACCGCACTCGGTCGCCTATCCTGATAAAAGATTTATATAAAGTACATTCATGGCGATTCAGATAAAAACCCTTGATCAATTAAAGGTGATGCGTCGCGCCGGTTTAGTAGTTGCCGAGATACATCAAGCGATACGCGCTGCGATTAAGCCAGGTATGACAACTAGTGCGTTAGATGCAGTTGCCGCTGCTTGCATTAAACGAAATGGTGCAACACCAAATTTTCTTAACTATCACGGCTTTCCGGCATCGATCTGTGTTTCGATAAATGAAGAAATCGTCCACGGAATTCCTGGCGATCGCATAATCAATGACGGAGATTTAGTCTCAATCGATTGTGGTGCAATTATCGATGGTTGGCATGGCGATGCGGCATTCTCTGTCGGTGTAGGCACCGTTGACATTCAAGATCAAAAATTGATGGATGTCTGCGAAGAGTCAATGTGGCGTGGAATTGCCGCTGGCCACGTTGGTGCGCGTCTTACCGATATCAGCGCTGCGATTGAAAGTTATATTGATTCACAAGGCAAGTACGGAATTCTGCAAGAGTACGGTGGCCACGGCATCGGTACCGAGATGCATCAAGAACCACATGTATTGAATTTTGGTAAGCGGGGAAACGGCCCAGAGTTAATTGTTGGAATGGCACTCGCTATTGAGCCGATGATTACACGCGGAACACATAAGACAAAAGTTTTAGGTGATGACTGGACAGTTATTTCTCAAGACAAATCACGGGGCGCGCACTTTGAGCATTCATATGCACTTCTGCCAGATGGAAAGCCTTTTGTTTTAACGGCACCCGACGGGGGACGGGCAAAGTTAGCCTCTCTCGGCGTTGCAGTTTCTGACCTTCTCTCCTGACGCTCAGCGGCGCGAACCGGGTGTTTGACCTCACAGTAATTAGTTAAATCGTTATAAAAATCCCTTTACCTGACTAGGCGGTAACGCCTAACCTTTCTCAAACCCCATCCCTCGTGGGCATACTCTTAAAGGAGAGTCTTGATGTTAAAGAAGAAATTTGCCGGTGCACTTGTTGCATCATTGGCGCTTTCAATGGTCGCAACTGTTGCTCCAACAGCAACTGCAGCACCAAAGGCAGCAAATATTGCGGTAGCTGGCGATGACTGCGTTAAAGCAGATCGCGTAGCGAAGGGTCGCGGAGTCGAAGGCTCTGACCTAACATGTTTAGTAGTTACAACTGGAAGCCTTAAGGGCAAGTTGAAGTGGTGGTATAAAGATGTAACTCCACTTACAAAGCTTGAGTGGGTTGCTGCATCTGGCGTTGGTGGCGGTTACGGCACCACTGCAATCGCATTTGCTGACGCTATGAAGGCAGAAGGCATGCTCAGCGATTACACCGTTTCATACAAGTCTGGTGGCTCCGGAACTGTTGGCCTTGGATACTTCCAGGATCAAAAGTCAAAGGATGTTGCTTTCATTACAGGTTTTGCGATGGTTGCAGGCGTAGCCTCAACTAAGTCAAAGCTTGTTCAAGCAGATTCAAAGGCGATCTCAGGGCTGATGCGCGAATATGAAGCGATCGTTGTCCCTACATCTTCTAAGTACAAGACAATTAATCAACTACTAGAAGATATCGTTGCAAATCCTAAGCTTGCAATCGCTGGTGGATCTAAGGGAACTGTTGACCATGTATTCATGGGTCTTCTAGTTGAAAAGGCTGGCGGAAAAGCCACAGCAATGAACTACGTTCCATACGCTGGTGGTGGAGAAGTTACAACTTCTGTACTCAGCGGACAGACAGTTGCTGGCGTTTCAGGTACATCTGAATTCGCTTCATTCGTTAAGGCCGGAAAGCTTCGCGTTCTCGCACTTTCATCACCAAAGCGTTTGAAGTCAATCAAGGGTCAAACTTTGACTGCTCAAGGCATCAACTTCGTATTCGGTAACTGGCGTGGAGTTCTTGCTCCAGCAACTCTTACTGAAGCAGAGCGCGTTAACTGGCTCAAGGTTGTTGACGTAACTCGCGCAGGAGATGCCTGGAAGGCAACTTTGGTTGCTAAGGATTGGCAGAACCAGTCTGACTACGGCAAGGATTTCGAAGCATTCCTTGCTTCACAAAAGAAGGACATCACAACCACACTAGTTTCACTCGGTTTGGCTTAAGTCCTTTTGAAATCTAAGAAGATTGGGGGAGAGCTCGCCTTTGCGGGCTCTCTCCTAATTCTTGGACTGGTCGTTCTCTACGACACTTCCAAGATGTTAGTTCCACCGGGATCTGGAACCGTTGGTCCACAAATTTTTCCTTACCTCGTAAGTGGATTTGTTATCCTTATTTCTCTTGGTTTATTTGTACAAATTTTCCGCGGAAATCTCGGCGTACCTGAAGGAACTGAGTTCGGCGAAGTAGTAGAAAAAACAGATTTTAAATCTTTAGCCATGGTCGCAGGCTCAATGTTGACCTACCCACTTTTAATTGAGCGCGCGGGATTTATCATCGCATCCTCCGTCGTTTTCTTCGGTGTTGCCTTTGCATACGGTGCAAAAAACCTTCTTAAAAATTTAGCTATCTCTGTAATTTTTTCTCTAATTGTTTACTTCGCATTCTCTAAAGGGTTAAACGTCAGCCTTCCAGCAGGAATTCTGGGGGTCTTTGAATGAGTAGTTTTAACTCACTTATGGAGGGTTTCGCCTCAGCCCTTACCTTAAACAATCTACTTTTCGGTTTACTTGGAACAATTCTTGGAACGCTAGTCGGCGTGCTTCCCGGTATCGGACCTGCGCTTGCTATTGCACTATTGCTACCAATTACTTACTCAGTTAGCCCAGCATCAGCGCTAATTATGTTCGCCGCAATTTATTACGGTGCTATGTATGGCGGATCTACAACCTCTATTTTGTTAAATACTCCCGGTGAATCCGGTTCGGTCATAACGGCACTTGAAGGCCATCAGATGGCAAAGCGCGGGCGCGCTGGTTCTGCACTTGCAACTGCAGCTATTGGTTCATTCATTGCGGGCACAATTGCAACTGCGATCTTGGCATTTACTGCACCTTCACTTGCCGAATGGGCCTTTAAAGTTACGGCGGCAGATTTCTTTGCGCTGATGTTGATCGCCTTTACAACGGTAGGAACTCTGTTAGGCAATTCGATGTTGCGCGGTATGGCTTCTCTCGGAGTAGGACTTGTTATTGGCCTAGTTGGCTCTGATCTGCAATCTGGAGCGGTTCGCTTAACCTTTGGAAATCTCCATGCAATCGACGGAATTGAAACCGTTACGGTAATTGTTTCACTCTTTGCACTTGGTGAAGCTTTGTATATCGCAGGGCGTGCCAAAGCAACGGGTTGGTCGATCATTCCAATGAAGGGCAAGGCGATAATGACTCGCCAAGACTTAAAACGTTCTTGGCGTCCCTGGCTTCGTGGAACAGCGATTGGTTTTCCCTTAGGAGTTATTCCTGCTGGCGGTTCTGAAGTTCCAACATTTTTAAGTTACGCCGCAGAAAAATCTTTATCGAAGAATAAAGAGGAATTTGGTCATGGCGCCATTGAAGGCGTTGCAGGTCCAGAGGC
The DNA here is from genome assembly GCA_965268165.1 of Candidatus Nanopelagicaceae bacterium. Taxonomy (GTDB): domain Bacteria; phylum Actinomycetota; class Actinomycetes; order Nanopelagicales; family Nanopelagicaceae; genus Planktophila. Next base: position 1,178,103 of record OZ254162.1, on the reverse strand, counting down.
TGCTAACAATGCCAATGCCGCTGGTGCGCTGGTTCCACTTCTTGCACTTGGTCTTCCAACTTCAGCGACTGCTGCAGTAATTCTTGTTGCACTTCAAACTTACAACATTCAACCTGGTCCGATGCTATTTTCAACAAACCCTGAAATCGTATGGACCTTAATCGCATCACTCTTTATCGGTAACACCTTGCTCTTGTTGCTCAACCTGCCGCTCGTGCGCGTCTGGGCAAAACTTCTCAATATTCCGCGCCCTTATCTCTTCTCTGGCATTACCGCCTTCGCGCTTATGGGCGCATACGTTGCCAACAATGCCATCTTTGATCTTTGGATTGCACTGGGCGTAGGTGTAATTGGTTTTGCATTCCGTCGTTTTGGTGTTCCGATTACTCCTCTGATCATCGGCGTAATCCTTGGGCCAATGGCTGAGCTTCAGATGCGTCGGTCACTTCAGATCAGCGGTGGAGAATTCAGCGCTCTATATGAAACGTCAATGTCCAAAATTCTCTATGTAATTCTCTTTGTTGTGATTATCGGACCGCTGGTTTGGAACTTTAAGAAGAAGCTTGCTCTAAAAAAGTAAATGGTGCCTGAAAAACTCTTACCCTGGGCACGCCCGCTCTTATTGAGTTCTACCCTTACCCAGGCAACGATCTACGTTCTGCGCCCGATGATTACCTATCGGGCGATCGAACTAGATGCCAGTACTTACGAAATTGGCGTCGTTGCCGCGCTTTATGCGCTCTTTCCAGTTCTCTTAGCGCTGCAATTTGGCCGGCTGGTTGGAAAGATCGGTGAAGGAAAGTTTATAATCTTCGGAACTTTATCCATGGCGCTAACTGCCGTTGCCCTGGTCTTTGCTAACTCGGTTTTCACGCTGGCTATTGCAACTGCATTTGCTGGTATTTCTCACTTGGCTTGCATGGTCGGTGGCCAATCAATGGTTGCACTTCGTGCACCTCGCGAAAATTACGACAAGTACTTTGGTTACTACACCTTTAGCGCTTCCCTTGGCCATTTAGTTGGACCTCTAGTTGCTGCACTTGTTGCTGGTTCTGATGGAACGCTACCTAAATCAACATCTAACGCATTTCTTTTAGGCTTTGTCCTTTGTGTGGTTGCACTAGTGCCGGTTATCAACTGGCGCAAAGAGAAACCAAGTGTTGAAGCTAAGTCTGATGAAGGCACATACGCCGCAGCAATTGCGTTACTTAAGAAGCCTGGCATTTTGGCTGCAATCTATGTCTCACTAGCAATTTCATCTGTTGCCGATGTGCTTGTTGTTTTCTTGCCGCTCTTTGGTACAGAAAACAACTTCTCTCCATATGCAATCGGAATCATTCTGGCGATTCGCGCTGGCACAACGATGATCTCTCGCTTCTTCCTCGGCAGGCTAAGTGCACGTTTTTCTACGTACCAATTATTAATGGTCAGCACCACGGTCTCTGTTATTGCGTGTGCAGGTATGGCTTTTGCAAAAACACCACTAACTCTTGGCGCCATTGTCTTTATCGCAGGATTTTCACTTGGAATTGGCCAACCGTTAACAATGTCCCTTGTTTCACAAAAGACTGCTGCTAATGAACGGGCGCTAGCCGTCTCGGCGCGCTTAATGGGTAACCGCTTTGGACAATTTTTGGTACCGGCCGCCGCAGGCGCACTTGCCGCATCGGCTGGCGCAAGCGGAGTATTTATTGGACTTTCAGTATTGCTGGCGACCTCGCTCTTTGGTGCAGCAAGCAGGTAACCTTCCTCTCATGGAGTGCGCATGAGCCAACAGAACCAAGTTGAGTTCACCCTCTGGTTACGTGAAAACCAGAAGGCGTTTCTGCGTGCTGCAAAGGTAATTTGTTTTGATACCCAGAACGCCGAAGATGTTCTTCAAGAAGCGCTGGCAGATGTTTACAAGCGCTGGAGCAAGATCCGCAGCCACGAAAATCCTGAGGCATATTTAATGCGTGTAATGGTTAGCAAGCATGCAGATATGCGTCGCAAATGGTTGCGCCGTCAGCAAGAGAAGGAAACTTCCTGGGATCTGGCTGAAAATATTCGCGACTTAGTTGATCAAACAGATGATGTAACTCAGCGCTTACTTGTTCAGGCAGCTCTTAAATCCCTCAGTGCGGCACAGCGTGCAGTTCTAGTTTTAATCTATGAACACGGAATGGTGTTGCGTGAAGTCGCAGATGTTCTGCAGATTCCAATGGGCACTGCCGCTTCACACTTGGCCCGCGGCAAAGCAGCGGTAGCTGCCTATGTCGAGTTAGTTCCAGAGCTAGAGAAATCTGCAAATAAAGAGTTGACTGGAAGTTCTCAGCGACCATCTGAAATCGAAACGGTAATCGCGGAAGTGGTGGATAACAATGAGTGATGTAGATCCGCTAATTAAACGCGAGATGCAGTGGATGGCACTTGGTGTCCTAGAAAATCGTGACCTCGCTCCGATTATTATCGCAAAAGTACGCCGCCAAAGAATTCGTCGCGCACTTGTCTCTGTACTTGGTGTAATCGCGGTTGGCGCAGCCAGCATTGGAATATACGAAGTAATTCAAAGACCCGCTCCAATTATTGTGGCATCTGATAGCGGAGTTAACGGCGCTAATTCAGGAAGTCAGCCAGAGATAATTGGCTTGCAATCTGATTACCCAGTTACATGGGAACAGAGCGTTGGTGATCTTGGTGCAATTAGCGGCGCCGGTGGAATCGGTGACACTCTCGGTGGGCTAACTGCAACGGGCTTACAGATTTCTTGGGAGCGATGCGGCAGGGGACAGTGCCCAGTTACTTGGGTTTTGAGTCTGCAGAACGACACTCAAGATTTGATTTCGACTGCTCCATCACTTGGCATCTTCACCAATCACACCCCGATTGTCAGTGACTCGCGGCCAACAACCGTTCTTCCGGGAGGCACTGCGCTGCTGGTCTATACCTTCCCTGAATTTAAGGATTCCTTGGAGACATCTCCGCGTGAGACGTGGCAGTGGAACTGGTACTTAGCTCAACTCCGATAGGAGTCTGAGCCTAAAAGATTGCTCAACTCCGCTAGGAAACCCCCTTTTTACCTGCCCCCAGAGCGCATAAATTAGCCCCCATAGTGCGGTAACCACTATGAAGCCATACCCGTGGCTTCACCTATCTCTATGGGGGAAATGTGAAAAAGAAGCTAATCGCTGGGGCTGCGTCCCTAGCAATGCTCGCGGGATTGCTCACTGCTACTTCAGCAAGTGCTGCAACCATCCGCCTGCCTAAGTCACCAATGAATGCCTGTGTAATTCAAAACGGTATTTATTGCATCGAATCAGTAACAATTGCCACAGGTTCAGGACAGAAAATTCCTTTGACCTATGTGCCAAGCGGAGCAGAAGTTCCAGCTAAGAAGACACCAGTTGATTTCTTTGCACCAGTTGCACAAATCAAGGGTGGAAAAGTAATCGACAACAACTGGTGGATGTCTCAATACCAGCGCGATGTACTTGCTTCAGGCAAATACGTAATGCAGGATCTCTCTTCACTTTTCGGGACAGCTAATCACCCAGAACAGGGTGCGAAGTTTGATCCAAAAACTAAGACTTATGACATTAATAAGCCGCTAGATTTCTATAGCTATCCAATGGATTGCTGGAATAACGCGACTAAGTCATCAACTAAATCAACATTTGGTGCTTGCTTCAAGGGCTCAGTTGCCTTCGTGCAAGATAACGAAGTTAAGTTCTTCTTCTTCTATCCAACAGCAGCAGAAGCTGCAAAGCAGATTGCTAACTTTACTGGCGTGACATTTATTGATCTTGCAGAACTTTCAGCAACTCAACAGCGTCCAGTATGGGGAACAACTTACGATGCTGCTACCAAGACATTTAAGGCTACAGAGGGAATCATCATTCCTATCTGGGTTACACGCGATGCTCTTGTTAACGGATGGGCTGTTGCCGGAACACCTGCTGCAGTTCCTGCAGATCCAGCAGCTGCTGCAACCACAACAACACCAACTACTGAGAGCGCAACTGCTGAAGCAACTGAATTAGCTGCAACAGCTCCACTTGCTCCAGAACCTGGCGTTGCAGTTGGTACACCAGCTGAAGCCGGTCGCACACTTGTCGGTCGCTGGACACACCCTGATTGGCAAGGTCTAAACCTTGGCGCACTTGGTTATGACGGACTTTATGTTGAAGCACGTACTCCTAACGAGTTCGTATCAAGCATGCTATTCGTCGATGTTCTTCCAACACTTACAGGTGCTGATAAGAAGACTAACCTCGCAGGCCAGGTCGGTAACAAGGCATATGCAGTAAGCCTTGATTCAGATATCGTAATTACAGTTAAGGTTCGCGTCGGCGAAATGCAGACTGGCGTTACCGTTGCTGTTGGTACAGATATCGTTGTTAAGCAAGAGCCTGGTGGCGAATACAACGCAATCTCAATCACAGGTACTCCTGTAACTGTTCCTCTTGCGAAGAACGTTAAGGATTGCGAAGGCGAAGAAGGCGTATCAAAGGCCAACGTTCGTCAATTCCAGATGATTGCTATGGCAGCCAACGACGACAATTCCGGATTCGGTGTTGAAGGTACTTCCGGTGGAATGTACGTTGGTTCAAACGGTGTCTGCGGACTCTCAACTCCAGTATGGAGCGAAGAGGATAAGGCATTCACATGGCGCGCAGCTGCTCCTCACTTTGCACCAGATGGTGTGACAGTGAACAAGGGCTTCTACAAGGCGGTAATTCCTACAGCAGATGCTGCACTTCTTTGGGGTATGACTAATCCAAACGATGCTGCTTCAGCTCTAGAAATCTCGCTTACAACAGAAGAAGGCGGAACTGCAGCGTTCCTCAAGAACATCAGCGTGAAGAACGGCCGAATCATCATCGATGTATCTGGCTTCGAATACTCACGTCCAAAGCTCAAGATCGGCATCAAGAAGGGCTACAAGCCTGCTGCCAAGATCTTGAACAAGACAACAATCACATGCGTTAAGGGCAAGGCTGTAAAGAAGATCACTGCAGTTAAGCCAGCATGTCCAGCAGGTTATAAGAAGAAGTAGTTTCGACACTTCTTCCATATAGATAAACGAGGGCAAAACCGTTCCTCGGTTCACTAAGCAATTAGTGAACCGGGGGCGGTCTCTTCGTAAGTACTCTAAAAAACTTCTAAGACTGGGGATCGCGTGAAGCGTTTAGGAAAATTCGTAGTTCTACTGATTTCAGTAGCGCTAATTGCTCCAACGCTTGCCCATGGCGCAGATTCATATGATGAGCAGCATTTATCGTCACCTGCCCCAGCCAAGAATCACCAAGGCTATTTACTTCAGGATTCAGCTGAGATCACTCGATTCAATTCAGGACTTATCAGCTTTAAAGTCGATTCAGCAGGAAAAGTAGAAAGCGTCACAGCTTGCTCAACTCTTTCTCAAGCTGGATGCGAGTTCACAATTCGTCAGTTCTATCGCGCTGTTCTACAAATTTGCGATGCCAACACAACTGTTGATTGTTTGACGAAGGTTTTTGCTAAGACCGATGATGGTAAAGAGTTAGAGATAATTCCTGCAGGCATTTTTGCCGATAAAGGGAAGTACGACTTTGTGGGAGATGCTTCACAAAATCTTCCAACGGGTGGGGGAGCGATCCTGATCCGAATACCTGGCGCACCTCATGCCGGAGGAGATCTGTATTTAGTTAAATCTGAGATGGTTGGCGTCCGTGATGCCAATAACTCCCCGACAGCAAAGTTCAATATGCAACGCATGCAAACCGGAATCTTCGCAGTTGCCATCGAAAAAGGCGCGTTCGGGTTCAACTCAATGTCGATCGATCCGAAGCAGTATCCAACTGTTGATTGGACTATCGGTGCACCAGTCGGAAATCCACCAGAGACTGGTCGCTGCGTAATGAGCTCTGAAACAGAATGTGCAAAGGGATATCCACTTCCACAAAACGTTGCCTTCGGTATGCAATTAAGAATGAATAACAAACTAGATGGATGGCTCCACGGCCGTATGAAGGCCCCAAGCATCACGATCGAAAAAGAAGCATCTGGAACTCAACTTCTTACTGTTCAGGCAAATGCCATCAAAGTTCCGCTTATCGATGTTTGGGTAAATAACGATGTTATGCCTGCAGGTTTAAAGGCGTATTACGCAGGTATGCCCAATTACGGCAGCGCTTCTTTCGGAACAAAGGAACAAGCACTATCTGAAATTGCACTACGCCGAGATGGAAATGCAACTAACGATGCAAACACAATGAAAGAGTTTGTTAATTGGCTTCCAGTTATCGGTGATAAGGCTCAGGGCATGCCAACGGCATGGATGCTAAAGACCATGATTTCTTTCGGTGATAACAACCAGAACCCTTGTTTTGCCAAAGGAAATGGCTTTGCGGGCGTTGTATCTACAAATGCAGCGCAGTACCTAGATGGCCCACCTAGCTTTGATAAGAGTGAAGGCGTACTTGATTACAAGGTTGCTGCCCCACATTTAACTTCCTCAGGAGATCTCTTCAAAGGTACTTATGACCTAGTTATGAGTTCAGTAGTTGCCAGATGCTTATACGGATTCTCACAAGCACCTATTGGTGCAACTATTTCGATTGTCTCCGAAACGGGCGAACCCAACATCGCAACAACTTTAGTTCGCGAAAAAGATGGCTTCCTCAATCTTGCTGCGTACAACTTTACGTTCTCTTCTCCAACAGTTCGTGTGAAGCTGACTCAAGAGGCAGAACCAACTCCGTCCCCAACACCAGTTGCAACGGTTAAACCTACTGCCGCCAAGAAGGCCACGATTACCTGCGTTAAGGGAAAAACTTCAAAGAAAGTTACTGCACTTAATCCAAAGTGCCCGATCGGATATAAAAAGAAATGAAGAAACTAACTGCCGTATTCCTTCTTGCAGCTCTGACTCTGTCATTAACACCGATTGCAAACGGAGATGTTCCTGAGGAGAACTTTTACCCTTCAGTGAAGCAAGAAGCGGGCTGGATGGGCTACAACTCAGATAACTCAATTGAGTACTCGCAGCCAAGTTCACTTTATGCCGTCGGTGGCGCATCAGGCATGGATTACACCGAGAAGATGTACTTATGCGATTCGTTAGAAGCTAAGGATTGCACCGGCTCGGAAATCAACGGGTTCACCTTTACTTCAATCTTCACGAAATGCCAGAGTGACTCTGATTCTGACTGTATCGATTCGTTCAGTATTAAGAGTGAAGACGGTTCTGTTGCACCTGCGACTTTTCAGCGTAATTGGGTAGCAGGTCCAGTATTTAAAGGTGACAAATCCAAAAATCTGCCCACGGGATATGGTCCAAATACCTGGACTCTCACCAACGGTAAGGGTGTTTCTGAAACATACGCACTTAGCGTTGGAGTAAATGGGTATTTAGATGTTCGCAGGAACGCTCCAAAGACGAACTTCGATTCCTTCATTGCAGCTATTCAGCCAATAAAGGAAGTGGCTGGGGCAGAGTTCGATGGCCCAGTAGCTAATGTGACTAAAAGAGGAGCAGGTTACTCACCTGGATGGAACACGATGTTCGTCGAAAAAGGCTGCCAAATAGCAGAAAAAGGATTATGTGGTTATCGACTTCCTTTTGATCTTGAGAAAACAGTGGTTCTCAAAGTACGCCTTAGCCAACCAGTCCAGGGCTGGCTTCATGGACGTTTGAAGGATGCAAATATCGTAATGACAACAGCTGCGGATAATTCACAGACAGTTGAAATTTCAGCAAAGCCGCTGAGCATTCCTTCGGTTTACGGTTGGGTGAAGTGGGGAGATCTTCCACAAAACGTTAAAGATCTTTATCCAGTCGGAGCGGGCGGTACATCGCGAAATTCAGAAGACTTTGTAACCAAAGATCTATTTTCCAGAACACTATTGACCAAATCAATGGTCGCTGGTGATTTACCAATCAGAGAACTGAATCTCTGGCTGCCACTTCTAAACGACAAAGCTGCCGCGATGCGCACATTCTGGGTTGCGCAGACCATCCGCGGAGAACTTCCATTTGACTCCAATAACTGCGTGCGTGGAAAAGGCTTTACCGGTGTGATCGGCACAAATGCTGTGGTTTATAGCGACGGCCCACCAAAGTTTGATAAATCAGAGCAATCTTTAAACTACACAGTTGGTGCCTCACACTTAGATTCAAAAGGTGAGCTCTTTAAAGGCTACTACCAACTCAACCTTCGCTCTGATGTTGCTCGCTGCCTATATGGATTCGGCTCTGCCCCGATTCAAGCCAAAATCGAAGTCTCAAGTTCAGATGGCACTCCATCAGTTGCCACCACCATCATCAACGAAAGTGATGGCTGGTTGAAGATGACCGCTGCTGGTTTCACCTTCTCAACTCCACAGATCAAAGTGAAGTTATCGCAGGATCAGCCGGCGCCACAGGCATCTGCTTCTCCAACTCCAGCGACTTCTACCAAACCTGCGGCTATGAAGAAGAGTTCAATCACCTGCGTTAAGGGTAAGACAACTAAGAAAGTAACTGCAATCAATCCAAAGTGTCCAACGGGGTTTAAGAAAAAATAATGAAAAAGTTAATTGCCGTAGCAGCTTCTTTATTTGTCCTATCGGGTTTAGCGCTTCCAGCGGTAGGTGCGGATTTTCCTGATGAGCAATACGTACTAGAGAGACCTTCACATGATCTCTTAAGTATTCCAACGTACGGAATATCAGCCAACGGTATTGGTGAATTTCCGACAAATATCAATTATTTAATCGGTAAAAAAAGTGATGGAAGCCAACTCGGAGTAAGTAAAGTTACTGGCGTTGGATTTTGTACATCATTAACTGATTCCTCATGTCTAGGGGCTCCAGTCCTGCAGTACAAAGCTCAAATTGGACTTTGTTCAGATGCAATAACAAATGACTGCATCTCAGAAATCACTATCGAGAATCAAGATGGCTCTAACATTGATTTCACTACCTCCAGTTTCCCAGCCGCGAGAGCGGGGGATTTCAAAGGCGATCCATCAATGGGATTACCGAGCGGAGGTCCAACGCCATTAATCACGGTTCCGGGTCTTCCCCATGCCGGCGGAAATAGGTACTTAATTGTTGTTTCCGCAGTTGGATACAAACTTCCAGATTCTCCTAAATTTAACCCAGCAGATATCAAGGCTTCCATCTATGCGGTAAATATTGAGTCTAAGTTCAACAGCCTTCCCGGTATTCAAACCTCTTTAAATTGGTATGACAAGTTGGATTACAGTCTCGGGGCGTGGACAAACCCAACAACCGCTTGTCCTATCTACACAACAACAGAGTGCGCGCAGCCATATGCCATGCCTTTGAACGTGCAGTTCGGTTTTAAGTTAAAACTCTCAAACCCAGTTAAAGGCTGGTTGCATGGTCGTGTCGATGGGATTTCATCTGAGATTTCATTGGACTCATCTGGCAACCAAACCATTTCCATTCAAGGAAACCCAATTATCGTCCCAAGTGCATATGGATGGACTAAAAAATCTGATGCGATAAAGACTGTTGCAGATTTCTACGACAAAATGAAGAAGCCAATCGGTGGAAATGGATTTGGTTGTACGAATGATCCTAATGGTGGCAGGGCGACAAATGGTTGCGCTGCAGAATTCTGGGTTTCATTCCTTCGTCACCTACGTGCCGATCAAGAGTCCATGGATGAATTTTTGGCATGGATGCCTGCGTTGCAAGATAAGGCAAGTAAAGCCCCCACCATTTGGCGTTGGGAAACCATGGGTACTGATGGTACGGGTGATGCCTGTTACCAAAATACTTCTAATCTAAGCGGTTTTGTGAGTACAAATGCCACACAGTATTTATCTGGTCCACCAGTGTTTAACAAGAGCGAAGAGTCTTTGGACTACAAGGTTGCGGCTCCGCACTACTTACCTAACGGTAAAGAATTCTTGGGTACCTACAACCTAATCATTAATGCAAAAGTTGCCCGTTGTCTTTATGGCTTTACAGATGCACCTATTCAGGCGAACGTTTCAGTGACTTCGGCAGATGGCCAATCTCGAGTTGCTACAACCTCTCTAACCGAAAAAGACGGATGGCTAAAACTTTCTGCAAATGGATTCACCTTCTCGAGTCCTGTAGTTAAAGTTAAGTTGTCTCAAGTGAAGCCCGTAGTCCTTCCAACCCCAACCCCTGAACCTTCAGTAACGCCAGCGCCAGTCACAAAACCCGCGTCAGTAAAGAGGAGTTCAATCACCTGCGTTAAAGGCAAAACCACCAAGAAAGTAACTGCAGTAAACCCAAAGTGCCCAACTGGATTCAAGAAGAGATAGAGATATGAAAAGAATAATTTCAGTAATTGTTGCTATCGCTTTTGTTTTTGGTGCATCTTCTGCGGTGGTCGCCGCAGGCGAAACGGTGGGGGATTCTGGTCGTATCTGGTCAGTACCTGACGATGCAGATCGCGGAATGCACATTCAAAGATTTCTAGACGCTTCGCCTGGGATTCCAAGCTCTTTTCTAATTGATTACAACGCTTGGCAAAGCGATGCTTATAAAGATCCAACGTGCCAAAGTGCTACGGATCCAAATTGTAAGTCGGAGTCGCTCGGATATAACGCGCTACTTCCGGCATGCGGAGCACTTAGCCAGGTCTATTGCATTGAGGATTTTGGAGTTATAAATAGTTCAGGTGAGACCACAAAAGCCTCATTTTCTCGATATTTTCCTAATGAGGGTTTGAATAAATTTTCATCGGCAGAAAATTTGAAGTTACCTTTTGGTGGTACTGGAAGCATCTTTGATCTTCCGAGTGCCCCTCACGAGGGCGGAACTTTGTATTACGTTTCAGCGCTAACCAAAGGTGATTTGCGTAAGAATTCGGGTGCCGATCTACAGTCGCTTAACATCGATATCTACCCAATAAAGTTAGAACCTGGCGACAACGCAATTCAAGATGTCGATCCTGGAATGTCAAAAGAGACTAACGGCGGAAATGGACACCCAGTCGGCCAGTGGCGCTTTGCAAGCTTCGGTTTCTCTGGAAAAAGCTTCTGCGTTGCTGGAAGCGTTAAGGAAAAACTTTGCGCTCAACGTTATGCATTTCCCGCGGATAAGAAGTTTTTCATAAAGTTAAAACTGCAGAATAAACCTAAGGGTTGGTTACACGGCAGAATTTATAAGCCAGATGTTTCCTTCACTGAAATTACCGGCGGTTATTCCTTCTACATTGCTGCAAATCCGGTTGCAGTACCAGTCGTTTATAAAATGTATAGATATCCAGAAATGCCTCAAGCTCTAAAGGATCAATACGATCTCAAAACTGGCGGATATAAACCAGAAGTTGCTACTCGAACACCTAATCCGAATGGAGCGCCCGAGGGTTGCGGTCGGTCAGTCTGCACCGATGACCCTTTGACGAGAAATGTGATCATAGCTCCAAGTGCTTCAAGTAAATTCGGCATGGATCAATTAAAACTCTGGCTGCCGTTCGTCGAGGATAAAGCGAAAACCTTATTGGGCACTTGGTCGCTGAGAACTTTAGATGATAATGAAAATCAAGGTGCATCCGAGTGCTTTAGAAATGGCGATAAAGGGGTAACGGGAATTGTCACAACGAATGCAACTCAGTATTCGGCAGGACCTCCTTCTCTGAATAAGGGTGAAGGAACACTTGAATATCAGGTTGCTGCACCCCACTTCACCACAAAGGGTGACGAGTTCCTTGGTACGTATGACTTAATTATGCGCTCGGATGTTGCTCGTTGCGTATATGGATTTACGAGTGCACCTATTAGGGCTGAGCTTTCAGTTGTTAACGATCAAGGAAATCAAAAAGTCGCAACTGAAATTCTTGGTGAAAAGAATGGCTGGCTCTATCTTTCAGCAGGCGGATTCACTTATTCATCTCCAACCATCAAGGTAAAACTTGAACAAGATGCGCCAGCACCAATCGCAGCGCCAACACCGACTCCAACTCCGAGCGCCTCTGCTAAACCAGTTGCGAAGGCTGTCACAATTACCTGCGTCAAAGGCAAGACCAGCAAAAAGGTGACTGCGGTAAAACCAAAGTGTCCGATAGGATTCAAGAAGAAGTAGGAAGTTAATTGAAAAAGACATCTATCTTTATCGCTCTTGCTTTAGCTCTTTCATCTTTATCTGCAAACACTTCATTGGTGCAAGCCGCAGACGGCATAGTTGATGAGGGATACATTCCACCTGACTTGCCATTGCAAGGACAAGTGAACATAAAATTTAGAGATGGCAGTACCCAATCCCTTGATGCAGGGGCCCCTTATTTAGCGTGGAAAGGAAATGCAGCTGGATGGGAGGGCAGTGAAGGAACGCTTCTTTGTACTTCGACTTCAGATTCGAATTGCAAGCAAGATTCAGGGACATTTGAATTCTTTACTCGTTTGAGTGTCTGCGCATCGGCCGATTCTCTCGATTGTTTAGAGGGCATTTCCGCCAAAAAAGCGGGGGTAGAGATAAAAGGCCAGTTCATTGAAGTATTTCCAAAGAAGATAAACACGACTTATATTTCTAAATCTTCTGAGCGACTCCCAGAGGCAAGCTCTGGCGGTTTTTGGAAGTTCATCGGCCTAGAACATAAAGGCGGCAGTGACTATTTTGTAGATGCAGGGCTTCGTGGAAGCAGAGCAGTCAAGGAAGAGCAGTTCACAAATACTGCATTAGCTCTATCAATCATTGCGGCATCTAAAGCGCCACTTGGTGTACATCGCGGACCAGAACCGAACTCGCCGATCGATGATGGATCTGCATCTGTCTTGCAGAAATTTGATCAGAAAACCAAGAGACCTTTCTTAGGTGCGGTAGGTGTTTATCCTCACTACGAAGGCGAAACACTAGATTGCGTTATGTCAGGGGATTCACTTTGTGCAAACCGACATGCGATCCCCGCAGACGTTGAATTTACTGCGACTGTTCGACTTTCTAGTTCACCTTCAGGCTGGATGCATGGACGTTTAGATAACCCAACAATTACTATCGAATCAATTGATCCGAAGCCAGCAGTTCGTTTGGCGATTACCGGGACAACTACTCGAGTTCCTGTTGTTGGAATTTCACAGACTTGGCAAAGCCTTTCAAAGAACTTGAAAGATATCTATTCAAAGGGTGGATTCCCTGGAACTTCTTATGGGTGCAGATGGTGTTCTGAGGATCCATTGAAAAATACTCTTGTTGGAAGCCCTCCACCATCGGGCACTAGTTCTATAGAAGAGCTCAAAGCCTGGATACCGGCTGTAAACGATAAGGCAAGTGCAAATATAAATACCTGGTCAATTCGCACCTTATCCAGATCAGAGATGAATGGCGCGCAATCTTGCTTTAACAAATCCAATCAGATCAATGGCGTGCTGATGACAAATGCGACAACTTACTCCGCTGGACCTCCTGCATTCAGATCGGGAACTCTTACCTATCAAGTTGCAGCACCGCACTTAATGTCTGATGGTTCTGTGATGCGAGGTCAGTACAACTTGGTTATTCGTTCAGAGGTAGCCAGATGTGTCTACGGGTTCACCAGCGCGCCAGTTAATGCAGAAGTTTCAGTTGTTAACTCAAGTGGAGAAGCACAAGTAGCCACCATAATTGTTGGAGAGAAGAACGGTTGGTTGTACCTAAGGGCCAACAACTTTGAATTCTCGGCGCCAGTGATCAAAGTTAAGCTTTCCCAAGAAGTAGACCCTCTTGCAACACCGAGCGCCTCAGCTAAACCAGTTGCGAAGGCTGTCACAATTACCTGCATCAAAGGAAAGACCAGTAAGAAAGTCACTGCGGTAAAACCAAAGTGCCCTGCTGGCTATAAGAAGAAGTAGGGGCCCTAGTGAAAGTTTTCCGCACCAAGTTCTTTCAGACCTTTATCTTGATCACGGTTGCATACCTCGGTGTTGTTGTATTGATTTCACAGAACCCAGCCGATGATGCAACTGCGATCGATGACAAGTTAATTGAGATGAGTTCGGATAACCGCCTCGAACTTTTGGTGCAGATCACCGGGGTTAATCCACTGGAGGGAACTGCTAATGCGCGAGTTCTCCCATGGCCAAATAGTGATGATGTTGGTTTCCGCTTAAAGAGCGGTTGGGTGCCAAGTCAAGATGTTGATTTGATTGTTGACTCGGTAATCGGAGCCAGCAATGGTGGAAGTAATACTTATAGCTTTAAGAAAGATGTTCCAACCGGCGGCTTTGATGTTCAGATAGACGAGCAACCAGGTGCTGGTGCACGTTCTGATGTGGGCTGGTATCCAATGGATAAGTATTCATTTGAGATACCAATGAGTGCGATTGGCACATTGGAAGATGGCGATCAAGCAACGCTAAACATCTTGCCACTCGATTACACAAAGAAGATCGACACTTTTGATATCCATATGATCCATGGCCTTTGGAACGATGCCTTCACCACCGTGACTATGGATGATGCAAAGTCATTTGATATGGCAGTGGAAGAATTTAACAACGGTCAATCTTCTTCAGTATTTGAAGCAGTTCGCTCTAATTCAACCAAGTTACTCGTAACAATCATTTTGCTACTCATGATCACAGCTATGGTTTCAGTGACGATCATGACTTACATGGTGGTTACCGGTCAGCGCCCACCAACGCTTTCATCACTTACTTGGGCTGCAGCACTTACCTATTCTTTGATCTCACTTCGCGGGCTAATGCCTGGATCTCCACCGATCGGCATTTTCGTGGACAAGATCTTCTACTTCCCAGCGCTGATCGTGACCTTGGTCTGTTCACTCTGGGTGCTAGTCACCTGGGTCCGCCGCGAGGATTTCCAGAGCTAAAACCGCCTTTTCACCGCCAACTCTGGGCGTGTCTAGGGGGCCCAATAGGGACGATTTAGCCAATTTCCCTTTATAAGGGGCGGGGCTTTAGAATGCACCTTCGCGCCTAGCGAAAATCCTGAGGGTTTTTGGTGGGTGCAACCGCGCTCGCAAACGGGCGTGGGTTCAATTTGAAACAGAAGTGGGTGTTAGTGGCTAGCAAAGATGGCGCCATCGAGATCGAAGGTTCCGTTGCTGAAGCTTTACCTAACGCAATGTTTCGCGTTGAACTAACTAATGGGCACAAAATTCTTGCGCACATCAGCGGCAAGATGCGAAAGAACTACATTCGCATCCTTCCTGGTGATCGTGTGATCGTAGAACTAAGTCCATATGACCTCACCCGAGGTCGAATTATTTACCGTTACAAGTAACGAAGACTGGAGCAAGATCATGAAGGTTAATCCAAGCGTTAAGAAGATTTGCGATAAGTGCAAAGTCATTCGCCGCAAGGGTCGCGTCATGGTGATTTGCGAAAATCTCCGTCACAAGCAACGCCAGGGCTAAATAGTTAATTTGCTAAATAGTTCAACAACTTAATAAATACGCGTGGTGCAACTAGGTAAGTAATTACTTAGGACTCTCGGACCGGTAGGCCGAGACTCGACAAAGTTGAGAAGCACTGCGAAGGACCTCCGGATTACAGATCGGTTGATTAAATGGCACGTCTTGTTGGTGTCGATCTACCACGCGAAAAGCGCGTGGAAATCGCACTCACCTATATCTTCGGAATGGGTCTAACTCGTTCTCATGCAACTCTCGCGGCAACTGGGATTTCACCAGATACACGCGTTAAGGATTTGCAAGAATCAGAACTCGCACAGCTTCGTGAATACATCGAAGCTAACTATAAGATTGAGGGCGATCTTCGCCGCGAAATCGCTGGCGACATTCGTCGTAAAGTTGAAATTCAGAGCTACCAAGGTATCCGTCACCGCAAGGGACTTCCTGTACGTGGTCAGCGCACACATACAAACGCTCGTACTCGTAAGGGTCCTCGTAAAGCAATTGCTGGTAAGAAGAAGGTGACTAAGTAATGGCCGCTCCTAAATCTAAGACTGCTGCTCCTGCAAAGGGCAAAGTCAAGACACGTAAAAAAGAGAAGAAGAACATTGCTGTTGGTAAGGCGTTCATTAAGAGCACTTTTAACAACACCATCATCTCTATCACCGATCCAACCGGCGCTGTAATTTCTTGGGCTTCATCTGGCCAAGTTGGTTACAAGGGCTCACGTAAGTCGACTCCATTCGCAGCACAGCTTGCAGCAGAAGCAGCAGCTCGTCGCGCACAGGAGCACGGCCTTAAGAAAGTAGATGTTTTCGTAAAGGGACCAGGTTCCGGACGCGAAACTGCAATTCGTTCATTGCAAGCAGCAGGCCTAGAAGTTGGAGCCATCTCAGATGTAACTCCAGCTCCACACAATGGCTGCCGCCCACCGAAACCACGTCGAGTTTAAGGAAGGAAGAGAATAAATGGCTCGTTATACCGGAGCAGACTGCAAGCGTTGCCGTCGCGAAAAAGTAAAGCTCTTCCTTAAGGGCGCAAAGTGCGATGGACCAAAGTGTCCTATCGAATCTCGTCCATATCCACCAGGACAACATGGTCGTGGACGTTCCAAGGAATCTGAATACCTATTACAGATGCGTGAAAAGCAGAAGTGCGCACGTATCTACGGTGTTCTCGAAAAGCAGTTCCGTGGTTACTACGAAGAGGCAAACCGCAAGCAGGGCAAGACTGGTGAAAACCTTCTCGTTCTTCTTGAGACACGTCTCGATAACGTTGTATTCCGTGCAGGCTTTGCAAAGAGCCGTGACATGGCGCGCCAGTTGGTTCGTCACAGTCACTTCCTCGTAAATGGCAAGAAGGTAAACATTCCTTCATATCGCGTTTCTCCAATGGACATCATCGATGTTCTTCCAAAGTCACTCGATCTCACACCATTTATCGTTGCAAGCGCAGAACTTGGTGAAAAAGCTGTTCCAGCATGGATGGAGGTTGTTGGTTCGCAAATGCGCATCATCATCCACGGCGTCCCTGCACGTTCAGTAATCGATACCCAAGTTCAAGAACAGCTCATTGTTGAGCTCTACAGCAAGTAATTTTTAATTCCAAAAGAGGAAATCAAATAGTGGATTTCCGCGAGAAGAAAGAGGCTCAGCAGTGCTAATTGCACAACGTCCAACCCTCAGTGAAGAAGTAATCTCCGAAAACCGTTCACGGTTCATCATCGAACCGCTAGAACCAGGTTTCGGTTACACACTCGGCAACTCAATGCGCCGTACTCTGCTTTCATCTATTCCAGGTGCAGCAGTTACAAGCATTCGCGTTGCTGGTGCACTCCATGAGTTCACCACTCTTGAAGGCGTTAAGGAAGATCTCACCGATATCGTTTTGAACATCAAGAACTTGGTGCTCTCATCAGATAACGACGAGCCAAGCGTCATCTACATCCGCAAGTCAGGTGCCGGTGCTGTTACAGGCGCTGACATCGCTGTTCCAAGTGGCGTTGAAGTTCACAACCCTGAACTCCACATCGCAACACTTAACGGCAAGGCAAACCTCGAAATCGAACTCACAGTTGAGCGCGGTCGTGGTTATGTAACTGCTGTACAGAACAAGCAAGCGGGTGCCGAGATCGGTCGCATTCCTGTTGACTCAATCTATTCACCAGTTTTGAAGGTTACATACAAGGTAGAAGCAACTCGCGTTGAACAGCGCACCGACTTCGATCGTCTTGTTGTTGATGTTGAAACAAAGCCATCAATGAAGCCACGCGATGCTGTTGCATCAGCTGGTAAGACTCTTGTTGAACTCTTCGGACTTGCTCGCGAACTTAACGTTGATGCAGAAGGTATCGAGATGGGGCCATCTGTTATGGATGCTGCTCTCGCTGCTGATCTTGCACTTCCAATCGAAGATCTCGATCTAACAGTTCGCTCATACAACTGCTTGAAGCGCGAAGGCATTCACACAGTTGGCGAGTTGGTAAACCGTTCAGAGGCAGACCTACTCGATATCCGTAACTTTGGTTCAAAGTCCATCGATGAGATCAAGGCAAAGCTTGTCTCAATGGGAATGTCTCTTAAGGACAGCCCAGCTGGATTCGATCCAACAAAGCACCAGAACTTCAATGCATCAGACGACGACTTCGCTGAAGCAGATCAGGCCTAGGAGATACGACAATGCCAAAACCAACTAAAGGTCCTCGTTTGGGCTCCGGCCCATCACATGAGCGTCTAATCCTTCGCACACTTGCTGAGCAGTTGTTCGAACATGGAAAGATCACAACAACAGAGGCAAAGGCTAAGCGCCTGCGTCCGTTGGCTGAGAAGCTAATCACCTTCGCAAAGAAGGGCGATCTTCCAGCACGTCGTCAGGTCATGGCTCGCATTGCAAATAAGAGCGTTGTTCACACACTCTTTACTGAAATCGGTCCACGTTTTGCAGCTCGCGATGGCGGATACACACGTATCACCAAGATTGGTCCCCGCAAGGGCGATAACGCACCAATGGCAGTCATCGAAGTTCTAACTGAGAAAGATAACTAATTCTTAAGTTATAACTAGTTAACAAATAATTAAATGACCGAACCCACTCTCTATCCCGAGGGTGGGTTTCGTCGTTTACGGATAGATCTCGCTTACGACGGCACTAACTTTTCAGGTTGGGCGATTCAACCTGATCGTCGCACCGTGCAAGAAGTAGTTGAAACCGCACTCAGCACCGTGGCGCAATCTCCAGCGCAGACAATCGTCGCCGGTCGCACCGATGCTGGAGTCCACGCAACTGGTCAGGTAATCCACGTTGATCTGCCTGAAACGCTCGAACTAGAAGATCTGGTTTATAAGTTAAATCGCCTTCTCGATGAAGATGTGCGAATCAATAAGATTGATATCGCACCAACTGCTTTTCACGCCCGTTTCTCAGCGCTACGTCGTTATTACGAGTACCGAATCCTTGATGAAAATAATGTTATTCAGCCGCTTGCGCGTTTAAATACTGCGCCTTGGTATCGCCCTTTGGATGTTGATGTAATGAACCGCGCTAGCGCCTTGTTGCTTGGCACCCACAATTACGCCGCTTTCTGTAAATACCGTGAAGGCGCAACAACGATCCGCACTCTTGAGACCTACCAATGGCGCCGCGATGAAGAAGGCTGCTTAGTGGCCGATGTTGTTGCAGATGCCTTCTGTTACTCAATGGTGCGCAACTTAGTCGGCGCAATAGTCTGCGTTGCCGATGGTCGCAAAGATCCCGAATGGATATCAACGTTGCTAGAAGATAAAGAGCGGGTCAGCGATTCGCTAGTTTTTCCAGCGCGCGGTTTAACCCTTTATAAAGTTGATTATCCAGATGCTGCTGAGCTTCTAGAACGCGCGAAAAAAACCGTTGCCCGCCGCGAAGAAGAAGATAATTAATGGGCCACATTGATGTAAGCGCTGTTGAATATTCGCTCTCAGATGGCCGAGTATTGCTAAACGATGTTTCATTCCGTGTCGGTGATGGCGCCAAGGTTGCGCTAATCGGTCCCAACGGATCAGGCAAGACAACTTTGATTCGCATGATCTGCGGAGATTTAAAACCCGATGAAGGTGCAGTGGCTATTACTGGTGGCTTAGGTGTGATGCGCCAGTTCATTGGTTCGGTACGCGATGAATCAACAGTGCGGGACTTACTGCTTTCAATTGCACCAAAGCGAATCCGCGATGCCGCTGAAAAAGTTGTTACAACTGAAGCTGCGATGAACGCCAGTGGCTCAGAGAAAGATCAGATGAGTTACGCCCAAGCAATTATCGATTGGGGCGATGCCGGGGGATATGACTTCGAAATAATTTGGGATGTCTGCTGCACCGAGATGTTAAATAAATCTTTTGAACAAGTTGCGATGCGCAAAGTTAATACTTTATCTGGGGGAGAGCAGAAGAAATTAGTTCTGCGTGCGCTGCTAGAGGGACCTGAAGAAGTCTTACTTCTTGATGAACCAGATAACTATCTGGATGTTCCATCTAAACGTTGGCTGGAAGAAGTTATCGGTGCAACGAAGAAGACCGTTCTCTTTGTTAGCCACGATCGCGAATTGCTGGAAAATACCGCCAACCGAATTGTGACTCTAGAACAAGGCGTAAATGGAAATACCACTTGGGTGCATGGCGGAAAGTTCTCGACTTGGCACGATGCCCGTAAGGCGCGCAACGAACGCTTTGCCGAAATGTTGCTGCGCTGGGAACAAGAACACCAACGCCTCATTGATCTAGTTAAGACGCTTCAGGTACAAGCCGCGATCTCTCCAGATATGGCAAGTAAATATCACGCGATGCAGACGCGCTTGCGTAAATTTGAAGAAGCTGGCGCACCAGAAGCCCCACCAATCGAACAAGATGTAAAGGTTGGCCTGCGTGGTGGTCGCACAGGTCTGCGCGCACTTACCTTTGAAAACTTATCTCTGGCCAACTTAACCGAAACATTTAACTTTGAAGTCTTCTTCGGCGATCGCATCGCAGTGCTTGGCAAGAACGGCACCGGCAAATCTCACTTCCTGCGCATGATCGCCGGCGATGAAACCGTTAAATACAGCGGCACCTTTAAAGTTGGCGCACGTGTTGAGATCGGTTATTTCGCACAGACCCATGCTCACCCAGAATTTGAATCAAAGACTCTGCTGGAAATCTTGTGGGAGACCTATTCACTTCAACTCGGCCCCGCTAAAGGCGTGCTTCGCAAATATGAAATCGATAAGCAAGCAGAACAGAAATTCTCTTCCCTATCTGGTGGACAACAAGCGCGCTTTCAAGTCTTATTGCTAGAACTATCTGGTTCAACTTTGTTATTACTTGATGAACCAACCGATAACTTAGATCTAGCGAGCGCCGAGAGTTTAGAGAACGCACTCGATCGTTACGAAGGCACCGTTCTCTCAGTTACTCACGATCGCTGGTTTACTCGCGGATTTACCCGCTTCTTGGTCTTTGGGGCAAATGGCCAGGTCTATGAGAGCCCGGAGCCGATCTTCGACCATTAAGGGGCGGCTGGTATGCGTGGATTTAGGCCATTTTGACCCTGCTACGCATGAAAGGTAAAGTTCATCCCCTGCGCCAGATAAGGCGCCGAAGGCAAAACGGCAGAACCAAGAGCTCAAACTAAGTTCAAACTAAGTTCAAACTGAGAAGAAGAAGGTAATAAAGCATGCGTACATATAGTCCTAAGGCCGGAGATGTCGTCCGTAAATGGCACGTCATCGATGCACAAGATGTAGTTCTTGGCCGCCTTGCAACACATGCTGCAGTTCTTCTTCGCGGTAAGCACAAGGCAACATTTGCACCACACATGGATATGGGCGACTTCGTTGTAATCATCAACGCAGAAAAGATTGCTCTTTCAGGAAATAAAGCGCTTTCAAAGTTTGAACACCGCCACTCAGGTTTCCCAGGTGGTCTTCGCTCAACTGTTTACGGCGAGCTAATCGAAAAGCACCCAACACGCGCTGTTGAAAAGGCGATCAAGGGAATGCTTCCAAAGAACCGTCTTGGCCAGCAGGTTGCATCAAAGCTCAAGGTTTACGCAGGACCTGAGCACCCACATGCTGCTCAATCACCAACACCATATGTATTCACTCAAGTTTCACAGATCGCAAAGTAAGGGACCCATAACAAATGTCAGATACAACTTATAACGAAGTTACAGATCTAGACGAGAACGAAGTTCCTACTTCATACTCTTCAGCAACTCCAGCTGCTGCAACTAACCGCCCAGCAATCAAGGCACCTGGTGCAGGCACTGGTCGTCGTAAAGAGGCAGTTGCTCGCGTTCGTCTCGTACCTGGAACAGGTCGTTGGGTTGTAAACGGTAAGACCCTGGAAAACTATTTCCCAAATAAAGTTCACCAGCAACTAGTCTCTGAGCCATTCCGCACTGTTGGTGCTGAAAGCCAGTACGACGTATTTGCTCGTATCAACGGTGGCGGAGTATCTGGTCAAGCCGGTGCACTTCGTCTTGGCGTTGCTCGTTCACTTAACGAGATCGATGTTGAAGCACATCGTCCAGCGCTTAAGAAAGCTGGATTCCTTTCACGTGATGCACGTGTTATCGAACGCAAGAAGTACGGTCTGAAGAAGGCCCGTAAGCGTTCGCAATACAGCAAGCGTTAATTTCAAAGGCGCCCCAACGTGGCACTCTTTGGAACCGATGGAATACGTGGCTTAGCCAATCGTGATTTAACTGCTGAATTAGCACTTGATGTCGCCGTTGCCGCTGCACATATTCTCGTCGAAACAAATCCTGATAAATCACATCGCCCGAAAGCTGTTGTAGGCCAAGATTCGCGCGCCTCAGGTGAATTCCTAGAAGCAGCTGTTGTTGCTGGTCTAACGAGTGCCGGCGTTGATGTCTATCGCGTAGGTGTTCTACCAACTCCTGCAATCGCACATCTAGTTGCCGAATCCGGTGCCGACCTTGGCGTAATGATTTCGGCATCACACAATCCAATGCCCGATAACGGAATCAAATTGTTTTCACGTGGTGGCGGAAAGTTAGATGACGCCATTGAAGCAGCGATCGAAGCGCGCATCGGCGAACCATGGGAGCGCCCAACCGGCAGCGGTGTGGGACGTGCGATCAACGATGAAAGCGCTCGCGAACGCTATATCGCCCACCTTCTCTCTTCAGTTTCAACTCCGCTAAAGGGTTTAAAGATCGTTGTCGATTGTGCAAATGGTGCATCTTCAACTGTGGCACCTGATACTTATCGCCGCGCAGGTGCAGAAGTTATCTCGATCTTCGATGCTCCAGATGGCTGGAATATCAACGATGATTGCGGCTCTACACACCTGCATCAACTTCGCACTGCAGTGCTTCGCGAAGGCGCTGACTTTGGAATCGCCCATGATGGCGATGCCGACCGTGCGCTAGCGATAGATGCGCAAGGCAATGAAGTCGATGGCGATGCGATCATGACCATTTTGGCGCGCGGATTTAAAGCATCTGGTTCGCTGAAATCAAACACGATTGTGGCAACTGTGATGAGCAACCTCGGTTTCTTCCACGCGATGAAGAACGCTGATATCAACGTTGAAACAACGGCCGTCGGCGATCGTTATGTTTTAGAGAAGATGTTGGAAAAAGGCTATTCACTCGGTGGAGAACAATCTGGCCATTTAATCATGCGTGAATTTGCAACAACGGGCGATGGAATATTGACCGCCCTTGCACTTGCACAAGAAGTTGTTAAATCAGGTCAACCTTTACAAGATCTTGCATCAACAATGGTGCGTTTCCCACAAGTATTAGTAAATGTTAAGAACGTTGCCAAAGAGCGTCTTGTAGATTCTGCAGTGATTAAGGCAGCAGTTTCAGCGGCAGAGGCGAAACTTGGCGAACATGGTCGCGTTTTATTAAGAGCATCTGGCACTGAACCGCTTGTCCGCGTGATGGTTGAAGCCCAGAGTGATAACCTAGCCAGCGAAATAGCAAACGACTTGGCAAAGGTCGTTCAATCAGAGCTGGGGTAGATAACAGTGTGCGGAATTGTGGGTTACACAGGGCCACAGTCTGCAATTACTCCGCTCATCGAAGGTCTACGTCGCCTTGAATATCGTGGTTACGACTCAGCCGGAATCGCACTTGGTACAACGGGCGCTCTATTTATTGAAAAGCGCGCCGGTAAGTTAACAAATCTTGAAGGCTCACTTCCTGCAAATATGCCGGTTGTTCACTCTGGAATCGGCCACACTCGTTGGGCAACACATGGTGGGCCAACTGATCGCAACGCGCATCCGCACACAGACAATGAAGGAAAGCTTGCCGTTATCCATAACGGCATCATCGAGAATTATTCAGAGCTAAAGGCCGAACTCCAATCACGTGGCCACGAATTTTCATCAGATACCGATACTGAATCAGTTGCACATTTACTCTCTGAACTTCGTAAATCTCATGGTGGCGATTTAACTGCCGCGATGTTAGATGCGGTAAAGCGCTTACGCGGCTCATTTACTCTGGTTGCAGTTCACGCCGATGCTCCTGAAGTAATTGTTGGCGTACGCCGCAATTCACCACTTGTTGTTGGTTTAGGCGATGGTGAAAACTTTATGGCCTCTGATGTTGCAGCCTTTATCGATTACACCAAGCGCGCAGTAGAACTTGGCCAAGACGAGATCATCACCATGACGCCAGCCGGCATCAGCATCATTGGCTTAGATGGCAAAGCAGTAGTTCCCAAGGAATATGCAATTACTTGGGATTCAGCATCTGCGCAAAAAGGTGGATACTCCCACTTCATGCTCAAGGAAATCTTCGAGCAACCCAAGGCAGTTGCTGACACTTTGATTGGCCGCTTAACAGATAACGGCAAGATCGAACTCGATGAATTACATATGTCAGAGGCTGAGATTAAAGCGCTCAAGAAGATTGTTGTAATCGCTTGTGGAACCGCTTATCACGCAGGAATGATCGCTAAATATGTAATTGAAAAATGGGCGAAGATTTCTGTAGAAGTAGAAATTGCCAGCGAATATCGCTACCGCGATCCGATTATTGATTCCAGCACCTTAGTTATCGCCATTTCTCAATCTGGCGAAACTATGGATACCTTGATGGCGATACGCCATGCCAAAGCTGCGGGTGCGCGCGTACTTGCGATCTGCAACACCAATAGCTCAACTATTCCGCGCGAATCAGATGCTGTTCTCTACACACATGCCGGTCCTGAAATTGCAGTCGCTTCAACTAAAGCACTACTAACCCAGATCGTTGCCGTTGATTTAATTGGTCTGCACTTAGCGCAGGTACGTGGTGAACTTACAGATAAACAGGTTCGCGATCTATATAACGAGATGCTCGAACTACCGGGCAAGATCGAACAAATCCTCGAAACCGTCGAACCACTGCGCGCGCTAACTCGCACTTTTGCAAAGTCCGAAACCGTTCTCTTTATCGGTCGCAATATTGGTTACCCCGTTGTTCTTGAAGGGGCTTTGAAGTTGAAGGAACTCGCATATATCCACGCCGAAGGATTTGCTGGGGGAGAACTCAAGCACGGTTCGATCGCGTTAATCGATGCCGAAAAAGGCACGCCCGTAATCGCGATCTTGCCTTCCGGCAGCGATCACTCGCTAGATGAAAAGATGTTGAGTAATATCCAAGAGGTTAAAGCTCGTGGTGCACGCGTAATTGTGATCGCCCACGAAGGCGCTGAAGTGGTTGGCGCAGAACACATCATTCGCATCCCAGCATGCTCACCGCTCTTCCAACCAATATTGGCCACAGTTCCACTACAAGTCTTTGCCTACGAAATGGCGATTGCACGCGGCAATGATGTTGATCAACCTCGCAATTTAGCTAAATCAGTAACGGTCGAATAATTATGCAAGCAGTACTCGATACGCGTCGCGCCCAGATGGTGCGCGCTGCGCGCTGGTCTGCGGCTCTATTTACTGGATTTCTTTTGATTACCCATCAAGTAATCATTAATGGGCCGCTAATTGAAATTGATAAGTGGATTTACAATCTAGAACGCCCTGAATTTCGTGGCGTAAGTGGATTCATAATTCGCAGATTAGATGACCTTGGTTTACGTGGTGTTACAGCTACCGCACTTCTTATCGCCGCATTCTACATTGCACGTCGCTTTAAAACCTGGCGCCCACTCAACCTTGCGATCTTGTCTTTAATCTCTCTAAATGTTGTTGTGGGTTTGTTTAAGTTTGGTTTAGGGCGCACCAAGCCTAAGGTAGGAATCGATCTACTTCACTTCGGGGGAATGTCTTATCCAAGTGGACATGCCTCAAATGCGCTGCTTACTTGGGGAGTGCTTGCCTATTTGATCTATCGCTACGCCCACGTCGATCGCTATCGCGGCCGTCTGGCTAGCGCAGGCGTTGCCACAATTAGTTTGACCGTTTGCGTAGTATCTTTAATTCGCGACACTCATTGGTTCTCGGATCTGCTCGGCGGTTTATTTATCGGCGGAGCGTTACTAGTTCTGGTGATCGCGGTAGATCGCTATTACCCATCTAATAGCCAACGCTCCTAACGCCAATTAGACTCCACCCCATGATCGATGGGATTGGAATAGATGTCGTAGATATCGAGCGTTTCTCTCAATCACTCGAGCGCACCCCATCACTTCGCGAAAAACTGTTCACTCCTGCTGAACAAGTAAAACCTATTCATTCACTTGCAGCGCGCTTTGCCGCCAAAGAGGCTTTAGCGAAAGCACTTAACGCCGGCCATGGACTTTCTTGGCATGAAGCCGAAGTCATAAATCACGAAAGTGGCAAACCAGATTTTCTCTTTCGTGGTGAGATAGCAGAGCTAGTTGATGGCGCACGCGTGCACCTTTCTTTATCTCACGATGCTGGAATTGCATCGGCGATGGTGGTGGTGGAGCGATGACAAATCGTGCCGAAGCAGTCGTAAATCTCTCTGCAATTAAAGCCAACGTGGCAATGCTAAAGGCGAAAGCCGGCGTTGACTTGATGGCAGTTGTTAAAGCTGATGCTTATGGACATGGGCTTGTGCCAGTTGCAAAAGCGGCACTTGATGGCGGAGCTACTTGGTTGGGTGTTGCACTCCTTGAAGAGGCGATCGCACTTCGTGCTGCTGGAATAACTGCACCGATCTTGGCGTGGTTAGTTCCACCGGGTTCAGATTTTCAAAGCGCAGTAGATAACGAGATTGACATTGCAGTTGCATCAATCAAAGCGCTAGATGAAGTCAGCGCAGTAAAAAGCAGCAAGCGCCCGCGCGTTCATTTAGAAGTTGATACCGGAATGACTCGCGGCGGATTTCTAGATGAATGGCCGAAGATTGATGCGCTCCATCTGCACGGGGTTGAGATAGTTGGAATCTTCTCTCACTTTGCGCGCGCAGATGAACCTGGACAGCCACAAAATTTAAGCCAGTTAAATAGATTTAAAAAGATGGTTGCATCCCTAGAATCTTTTGGATACCCAAATTTGATTCGCCACCTTTCAAATTCAGCGGCCACCATTAAAGATCAGACATCTGCCTTTGACATGGTGCGAACTGGAATTGCTATGTATGGCCTAAGTCCAGATGTGAAAACACTCGGGACATCTAAAGAACTTGGGCTAATTCCTGCGATGACTTTGCGCGCCAAGTTACATCTTGTAAAGAAAGTTCCCGCCGGAAGCCCAGTTGGTTACGGAGCAACGGCGGTTACTAAGTCAGCGACAAAACTGGGACTAGTTGCGATGGGATATGCCGATGGAATTCCACGTGTTGCACAAAGCGCGGGTGTGAGTTTTCTGGGAGACAAAGCGCCAATTATCGGGCGAGTATCTATGGATCAATTCGTTGTTGATTTAGGCGCTGATTCAACTGCGCAATCTGGGGATTGGATCACAGTTTTCGGAACCGGCGCAGGCGACGAGTACACGGCAGATGATTGGGGAGCGGCGTCGGGCTCGATTAATTACGAGATAGTTACCCGAATTGGCCCGCGTGTGCCTAGAATTTACGAACTATGAGCGCCGCACTGTTGCACGCAAAGGGAGTGAGTATCTCCTTTGGCGGACTCAAGGCACTCCATGATGTGCATCTTGAACTCCGCCCCAATGAAGTCGTGGGCGTGATCGGTCCAAACGGAGCCGGCAAGACAACTTTGTTTAACGCCATCTGTGGTTTAGTCACTCCAGATTCTGGAACGCTCGAATTAAATGGAAAAGAGCGTTCTTGGCCACGCACCGATGAGTTAGTTGATCTCGGAATCTCAAGAACTCTACAAGGCGTTGGTTTATTTCCAGAGCTAACAGTTTTAGAAAATGTAATGGTCGGAGCACAGAAATTGGCGAAGACAGGTTTGATTTCTGCCGCTCTTGGTACAAACAAGAACGACGAAGAAGTGATTCGCGAAAAAGCGATGCGCGCATTGGATCGTGTTTACGCCGGTACTCTCGCTCACCGTCGCGCGGACACGTTGGCTTATCCAGATACCAAGCGCGTTGCAATTGCTAGGGCACTGGTTTCAGAACCCAAGATCTTGATGCTTGATGAACCAGCGGGTGGTCTTGGTCCGCAAGATATCGAATGGATGAATAATTTAATTCGTAACTTAACGGCAACGATGTCGGTATTAATCGTTGAGCACCATATGGATGTAGTCATGACAGTGTGCGATCGTTTATATGTTCTTAACTTCGGAGAAGTGATTTCAAGTGGCGATGCTGAAAAAGTTCGTCGCGATCCTGCAGTGATAGCTGCCTACCTCGGCACTGGGGTGGCATAAATGTTGACCATCAAAGAGCTAAGCGTTGACCACGGTGCTATCCGAGCACTGCATGAGGTTAGCTTTAACGTCGAAAAGGGCCAGTTGGCGGCGGTTATCGGCGCTAATGGGGCTGGCAAGACAACTCTGCTTCGCGCGCTCTCTGGGTTAAATAAAGCTAGCCATGGACAGGCACATTGGGGCGATCACAACATTTTGCACTCAAAGCCAGAAGTCTTGGTACGTCACGGAATTTCTCATGTCTCTGAAGGTAAATCGGTTATTCCTGAATTAACAGTTGCCGAAAATCTCGATCTTGGTGCGCTCTGGCGCCGCAACCGTAAAGAAGCCGCACAAACAAAGAATGAGGTTGTTGATCTCTTTCCACGCTTAGGCGAACGTCTTTCACAACGCGCAGACTCACTTTCTGGTGGCGAACGTCAAATGTTGGCTCTTGGTCGCGCCATGATGTCTAAACCACAACTTCTTCTACTTGACGAACCATCTCTTGGTTTAGCACCGCTTGTTATTGAACAAATCTTCCAATCAATTCGTGATTTAACGACAGCGATGGGGCTAACCGTTCTATTGGTAGAACAGAACGCAATGGGTGCTTTGAAAATCGCAGATGTCGGAATCGTTTTAAATCTTGGATCAATCGCCGCGACTGGAAGCGCAGTAGCGCTCAAAGATGACCCTGCAGTTCGCGCTGCATATTTGGGGTTCTAGCCATGTTCCAATTTGTTAACACCCTATTAATCGGCATCACCGCCGGTTCTATCTATGCGCTGATGGCTATTGCGATCGTTCTGGTTTGGCGCAGTACCCGCGTAATTAACTTCGCCCAAGGTGGCCTGGCTCTTGCTTCATCGTTCGTTGGCGCAGCTGTATTGGAGAAAACCGGTTCGTTCTGGGTCTCACTTCCTATAGCGATGATCGCCGGCGCAATATTCTCAGCAGGAATTGAATTTTTCTTCCTGCGTCCGCTTCTTAAGCGATCAGGTGAGAAAGAGCAAGAAATTTTCTTGCCGATTATCGCAACTCTGGGATTACTCGGAATCATCAAAACCATTTTGAACTTTATCTATGGCGATCGCATTGGAGTGATAACTCCGCCGCTATCGGATAAGGGCTTTATCGTCTCTGGCGAGAGCATTGCGCTTTCTCCAATGCGGTTACTGATTCTTGGCACAGTAGTTGTTTTAATGGTTTTTCTAACTGTAATTTTCCAGCGCACTAACTTAGGTTTATCGCTGCGCGCTTCATCCTTTGCCCCGGAAATTTCTCGCCTAGCCGGAGTTCGAGTCGATTTAATTCGTACAGTGGGATGGGCTATTTCCGGCGCAGCAGGTGCAACTGCTGGAATATTGCAGACAACCAATGGTTCGGGATCTCTATCACCTGAATCTTTTGAATTTAGTTTGCTCTTAGTCTTTGGTTTTGTTGCCGCCGTAATTGGCGGAATCGAAAGTTTGGTCGGCGCAGTTCTCGGCGGCTTAACGCTCGGAATTATTCTGGCAATCATCTTGATGTATATCGGGGGATCGCTTGTGTTCTTCGCAGCTTTCTTAATTTTAATACTGGTACTGCTGCTTCGCCCACAAGGAATAATCGGCGGTAAAGGTAGTCGTCGTGCATAAACATCAGATCACAAGTAAGCATCGCTTCTTTGGCTTTGCCCTAATCGCTCTCGTGGTTTATATCTTGAGTAACTCAGTTGATGAATGGCGCGCTTTCCAAGGCGCGACCGTCGCGGTTTATGTCGTTGCAATCGCTTCGATTATTTTGCTCACTGGATACTCTGGTCAGATTTCACTCGGTCACGGTGCGCTGCTCGCAGTCGGTGCTTATTCGGCAGCGATCGCGCAAATCAATTTCAAACTTCCGATCTTGCTCTGTTTTATCGTTGCAGTAATTGTCACCTCCTTATTTGGCGCAATTCTTGGTGCAGCAGCGGCGCGACTTTCAGGCCCATATCTTGCAGGAACAACTTTGGCACTGGCCGTTGGACTGCCTTCAATCGCAAATCAATTCTCTATTTTGGGCGGCGAACAAGGAATTTCATTTGATGTCGGTTGGCCTCCGCTCTCACTCGGTGAAGATTTCACGCAATACAAATGGTTCCTTTGGATCGCTACATTGGCTGCGCTAATTTCAATGTGGTGGGTACAAAATATTTTGCGTTCTCGCTACGGCCGCACCTGGCGCGCAGTTAAGACCAATGAAGTCGCTGCCGAGCTCTCAGGAATCAATATCGGCAGATCAAAGGTCTTAGCCTTTACCGTCAGCTCCGGTATCGCTGGGCTGGCCGGGGCCCTGCTGGCGATGACCACAAATAACGTCTCCCCGAGCGTTTTCCCGCTCGCCCTCTCCTTTTCCTTGGCAACCGGTGCCGTCCTGTCTGGCGTAAACACCCTCGGAGGCGTCATCATTGGGTCAGTAGCACTGGTTGCGATCCCTGAAATCGCCACATTGGTCTCAGACCAATGGAGCGAATCGGAGCGCGTAGCCACGTTATTGCCTGACTTCATCGTCAGTGCACTCTTAATTTTGACGGTCTTTTTGGCACCGAAAGGTCCGATCGAAAAGTTTCGGTCGCGTCATGTTAAGTAAGCGTTCACCTGCTCGTAAGATTGCGAGCACAAGTAGTACCGCACGACCCAGTTCTACCCCCTCGATGGAAGGAAAAATATGATCAGAACGACTCGTCGGAAGTTTCTCGTAGCTTCCGCGGTGATGGCTGCAACTGCGCTCTCACTCTCTGTAATGCCGGCGCAAGCTTTGTCGCCGCGTTCAGAAGTAGGCGTAACTTCAACCGCAATCAAACTCGGCATCACATTGCCAATGACAGGTTCAGCCAGTTTCGGCTATAACCAACTCCCAGCAGCGATGAAGGCATATTTTGATTATGTCAACGCAAATGGTGGAGTAAATGGCCGCAAGATCAGCCTCGTTGTAAAAAATGATGGCTATCTTCCAAAGCAAGCAATCCAAAACACACAAGATTTAATTGGTAAGGACAAAGTCCTTGCTGTTATCGGTGCACTTGGAACAGCTAACAACAAGGCTGTTGCATCTGCAGTCAACCTTGGCCGTCGTGGCGTCCCAAGCCTCTTCGTCAATACTGGCTTCAGCGGATTCACTGATCGCAAAGCATTCCCAACTTCATCAACGATTTTGCCTTCATACATCATGGAAGCGAAGTTGATTGGTAAGTATGTAAAGGAAACCTACCCAGGTAAGAAAGCTTGCCTCCTTTACCAGGATGACGACTTCGGTGACGATGCACTAGTTGGTTTCGATAAGTCACACGGAAACCTCGACTTCGCAGTCAAGGTTGCTTACCCATCACTTTCACAAGGTGTAGCTGGAGTTCCTGATTCATGGATCTCTAAGTTCAAGACCGGTGGTTGCGAAGTACAGGTCGTGTTCGGCGTTGCAAGCGCAACCCTCTACACAGTTCTTGCTGCAGCTAAGGCACAGTACGCGCCTAAGTGGATTCTTGGTTCAGTCGGTGCAGATATTGCATCAATTAACCCAGCAGCCGCTCCTTACATCATTGGTGCAACATCAATGTCATTCTTGCCATCAGTTGTTGATCCTAAGGATGAGTACGTTGCACAATTTAAGGAAATCAACACCAAGTACAACGCTGGTGCAAAGTTCAACAGCTGGGCGCTTATCGGAATGAACACAGCATTTGTTGCTGTTCAGGCGATCAAAGCAGCTGGCAAGAACTTAACACGCAAGTCACTTCTTGCGGCTCTTGATAACAGCGGAGCAAGCCTTCCAAACGCAGGCTTGGTTCCACTTAACTACTCAAAGACAAGCAACGTCGGATACAACGGCTACTGGTTCGGTACTTTCAATAGAACCGGTGACTTAGTTCCTAACGACACATTCACATACACCCCTTACACCACAGATTCAGGTACAGGCGATGTTGTGAAATCCACCTACAAGCGTGCAGCAATGCCAGCGAAGGGATTGCCAAACTAATGAGAACTACATCGTTTAAATCACGCGCATTCGCGCTAGTTTCAACAATAGCGTTGCTCGCAACGCTTGTAGTCGCTGCTCCAGCTAACGCTGCTGCAACTGATCCTGTCTGTAACGGAGCAACTCCAGTTCAGACATGTACCGGTAAGACTTCTGATGGCGCTCTCTACGAAATGCGCGTTCCAGCGAATTTCGATGGCACCATGACAATCTGGTCACATGGATTTGGCACAAACACCAATATCCCTGCTGGCCTTTTGCCAATCTTTCCATTGGGAAATCCAATCGATCCACGCCCACAGATCGCTCCAGCTGGCGATGCTGCATTGATTAAATACCTAACCGATAAAGGCGTTGCTGTAATCGGTTCAGGATTTAGCACACAAGCATGGAACCTTGATGAAGCGGTAAAGACCAATGCAGAACTGGTTGGAATCTTTAAGGCTAAGTTCCCAACAACTAAGAAAGTTGTTGCTTGGGGATACTCAATGGGTGGCGGAATTACTCAGGCTTTTGCTGAGCAATATCCAGACTTGCTTGCAGCTGCAGGCGTCATGAACCCAGTTGATTCATGGAATGCACAGAGCAAGTACCTAGTTGACATGCTCTGGCTCATGAAGACATGGTTCGATCCATCAATCAAGCTAACTGGATATGCAGCAGGCGTTGCCGGCGATATGCAGATGATTCAAGATCTAGGTAAGTACCTACTTATCTTGCAATCACTCCAAGCTGGAGTTGCAACGGGTGCATGGCCAACGACTTCAAGTGCATCAGCTAAGGCACTTCAAGCTGCTGGAATTCCATCACGCAGTGCACTCTTGATGATCGGTCGCCTTTCAGGCATCAGCTCAACAAGCTCATCCTTCGATGGTGTAACTGGTCCAGCCGGTGCTGCAGCAACTGCTTGGCCACTTGCTTATGCACCTGCTCTCGGAACTCTCGAGAACATTGCAGGAGTTCTTGGTTATGCACTTCTTGGCGCTCGCGATATGCAGACCAAGATGGGTGGCATCAGCTTTGATAACTCAAAGACTGATTATGCAAAACAGCTAAGCGATGATGATCGCACTGTTTACAACGCGGGTCTTAGCGGCAACACTGCTATCGCCGGAATGTTGCAAACACTCAGCCCACTAAACCCAGATGCACCACGCATCAAGGGTGAAGCTGCTGCGGTTGCTAAGTCTGCTTCAACTATGTATCAGAACACTGGCAAGATTAAGGTCCCAACAGTGATGATGATTGGCCAGCACGATCCAGTAGAACCTGCCGGAATCGTTCAGCGAATCTCTGATCTATACGAAGAAGATTTTGCTGCTGAAAAGGATGCTGCCAAGAAAGCTGCACAGAAGAGCGGTGTATACAAAGCACCAGTTCGTAAGTTGCAAGTTCTCTGGGCAACAACACCAAAGGCTTGGTCTAAGTTCAATGCTGACGGAACTCCAATTTCAATTGCGGGTACTCCAGGCACTGGCCACACCAACTTCTCAACAGCACACTACAAGACGCTAATTGACACAATGCTTTCAGCAGCTACCAATGGCGTACTTCCTTGGAACGGTGCGCAGTTAACGAAGGTTTACAAGGCTAAGAACCTTGTAATCGATCGTGACACGCTCTACCCATGGATGAAGTACTACACCAACTAATTCAAGTTGAAGTAGAAAAGATCCTACGAGACAGGGGTCGCGCGAAAGCGCGGCCCCTGTCTCTTTTTCTAACTAGTACCCTTAAGCCTTATGAAGATCGCATCAGCTCAAGAGATGTTCGATCTGGGCAAGAAAATTGCCACCCAGCTGCGCGCCGGGGATTTGATCCTTTTAAATGGCCCACTCGGCGCAGGTAAAACGGTTCTTGTACAAGGAATTGGATCAGCGTTGGGCTTTAACGAAGTTACTTCGCCCACCTTCGTTATTTCACGCATTCATAAAGGCCCACTCTCTTTAATTCACGTAGATGCTTATCGCTTACTTGAAAGCGGTAATGCAGCGCTTTACTTAGATGATCTAGATCTAGATACTCCACGTGAAAGTGCGGTAACGGTTATCGAATGGGGTGGCGCCGAATCTGCTCGCCTTTCCGATGATCGCTTAGAGATTGAAATTGATCGCACCGATGAGGAACGTGAAATCACGATTCGTGCGGTTGGCCCCCGTTGGACGGGCTTCAAACTATGACAATTTCACTTGCAATTGATACGGCAACTTCACGAACAATTGTTGGAATTCTCGACGGCGATAAAGTCTTATTTGAAGGCTTTCATGAAGGTGCAACAGAACACGGTTTTGCGATTACTGAACTCGTTGTCAAAGCCTTAGCAGTTTGCCCAAAGCCAGATCAAGTAGTTGTCGGCATGGGGCCAGGACCGTTTACCGGACTTCGCGTTGGCATCACCTTTGCCCACACTTTTGCAATGGCCCGCGATATCCCGGTAATCGGAATCTGTTCACTAGATGCAATTGCAGTTGATAAGAGTGAATACACAGTTGCTATTGATGCGCGCCGCAAGGAGATTTACTGGGCAAGCTACAAAGATGGCAAACGAACTGCCGGACCTGAAGTTAGTAAACCTGCAGATGTCGAGAATTTCATTATCGATCAGTATCCAGATCTAAAGAAGTTAGTCGCGCTAAGTACTTCACAAAATATTTCAGAACCAATGTACTTGCGTCGTCCAGATGCCGTACCAACAGCGGAGCGCAAATGATTAGCTACCGCGCTGCGATCCAACTCGATCTTCCAGTTCTAGTTTCAATGGAGCGAGTCCTCTTCGCCGATTCACCATGGACTACCGGACAATTTAAAGAAGCTTTCCAAGGAGTTCCAACTATCCGCCACTTCTTAGTTGCTACTAATGAGCAAGATCAGATCGTTGGATATGCAGCTGTTCTGGTTGTGGCACCTGGAGTTGAAGCCGACGTTTTAACCGTTGCCGTATTGCCTGAATATGCACGCCAAGGCATTGCCACGCACTTCATGGGCGAGCTCGAAAAATGGTCGGAAGAGAAGCAAGCCTCGGCGATGATGCTTGAAGTCGGCGTTGAAAACATTGGCGCCATCGCCTTGTATGAAAAGTTGGGTTATCAAACTATTGCCACACGTAAGAATTACTACGGCCAGGGCCAGGACGCGTTTGTGATGCGTAAGGAATTTGGCGCATGAGCGAACCGATTGTTTTAGGTATCGAAACATCATGTGATGAAACGGCAATCGGCATTGTTCGCGGTCGCACGCTGCTTGCAAATGTAATTGCCTCAAGCGTTGATGAACACGCCCGTTTTGGGGGAGTAGTACCTGAAATCGCCAGCCGTGCACATTTGGAGGCGATGCTGCCGAGCATTGAGAAGGCAGTCAAAGACTCGAAAATTTCGCTAAAAGATATCGATGCTGTGGCAGTTACTGCTGGCCCTGGTTTAGTCGGCGCACTTCTAGTTGGTGTTGCATCGGCAAGTGGTTTAGCACTTGGACTTGGTAAACCTTTATATGGCGTAAACCATTTAGCGGCGCACGTCAGCGTTGATTTTCTAACTCACGATCAGCCAACTGATCCAACGATCGCACTTTTGGTAAGTGGTGGCCACTCATCGCTTTTACAAGTCGATGATATAACTTCATCGATTACTAAACTCGGTGCGACTATGGATGATGCCGCCGGTGAAGCCTTCGATAAAATTGCCCGCGTTATGGGACTTGGTTTTCCGGGCGGCCCCGCAATTGATCGCACAGCGCAATCTGGTTCGCCAACTGCCATCGACTTCCCGCGAGGTTTAACAACGAGCAACGACTGGGCAACTCGTCCTTATGATTTCTCATTCTCAGGGCTAAAAACTGCAGTCGCTCGTTATTTGGAAAGCACACCGAATTATGCGAAAGCAGATGTAGCCGCTTCTTTCCAAGAATCAATCGTCGATGTACTTCTGCAGAAATCACTCGCTGCCTGCAAAGCCACCGGAATCGATTCACTTGTTATCGCAGGGGGAGTCGCCGCTAATTCTCGACTTCGTGCAGTATCTGAAGAGCGCTGCGCCAAGGCCGGGGTTCGCCTACGGATCCCAAGCCCGGCGCTTTGCACCGATAACGGGGCGATGGTTGCAGCCCTGGGCTCGCTGATGGTCGCAGCCGGTTGCGCCCCTGGCCCACAGGCCTTCGATGCCGATTCTGCCCTCCAAGTTGAGCGGGTGGCGCTCTAGAACTAGAGTTAGCACTCTAAGCCCCACACTGCTAATTGAAGGAGAAAAAACCATGGCAGTTGCCATTAAGCCACTCGAAGATCGCATCGTTGTAAAGGCCTCAGAGGCTGAGACAACCACAGCTTCAGGTCTTGTTATCCCTGACACTGCAAAAGAGAAGCCACAGGAAGGCACCGTAGTTGCCGTAGGACCTGGTCGTTTCGATGACGGCGTTCGCGTTCCTATGGATGTCAAGGTCGGAGACGTTGTTCTCTACAGCAAGTACGGCGGAACTGAAGTTAAGTACAACAATGAGGAGTACCTCGTACTTTCAGCCCGTGACATTCTCGCTGTAATCGAGAAGTAATAATGGGAAAAATTCTTGAATTCGACGAGAAAGCTCGTCGCGCGATGGAGCGTGGAGTAAATATCCTCGCTGACACAGTCAAGGTAACACTAGGTCCTAAGGGACGTAACGTTGTTATCTCAAAGTCTTTTGGCGCACCAACCATCACAAACGATGGCGTGACAATTGCCAAAGAGATCGAACTTTCAGATCCAGCAGAAAATATGGGCGCACAGCTCGTAAAGGAAGTTGCGACAAAGACCAACGATGTTGCTGGTGACGGAACAACAACAGCAACCGTGCTTGCCCAAGCCATGGTTAAAGAAGGCCTTCGCAACCTGGCCGCTGGCGCACAGCCAATGGATCTCAAGCAAGGAATCGAAGCAGCAGTTGTTGCTATATCTGCACGTTTAGCCGAGAACGCAACTGTTGTAAAAGACAAGGCACAGATCGCAGACGTTGCAACTATCTCTGCCCAAGATCGCGCAATCGGCGAGCTCATCGCTGAGGCGATGGACAAAGTCGGCAAAGATGGCGTAATCACAGTTGAGGAAGCATCAACCACAGCGCTCGAACTCGAGTTCACTGAAGGTATGCAATTCGATAAGGGTTACATCTCTCCATATTTCGTAACTGATCAAGATCGCATGGAAGCAATCCTCGAGGATGCTTTCGTATTGATCTCTGGCAACAAGATCTCCGCGCTCGCAGAGTTGCTGCCAGTACTTGAAAAGGTTGCGCAAGCAAATAAGCCACTTCTGATCATCGCTGAAGATGTTGAAGGCGAAGCGCTTTCAACTCTCGTTGTAAACCGCATGCGCGGAGTATTTACATCAGCGGCAGTTAAGGCACCTGGCTTCGGCGATCGTCGCAAGGCGATGTTGCAAGATATTGCAATCTTGACCGGTGGCACAGTGATCTCTGCTGAAGTTGGTATGAAGCTAGATCAGGTAAATATTGAAGATCTCGGTAAGGCTCGTCGCATCGTTATCACTAAGGATGCAACAACGATCGTTGATGGAGCAGGGGATAAGGCAGTAGTTGCTGCACGCGTCTCTGAGATCCGCAACGAGATCGCCAACACCGACTCTGACTGGGATCGCGAAAAGCTACAAGAGCGCGTTGCAAAACTCGCTGGTGGCGTTTGCGTAATCAAGGTTGGCGCACACACTGAAGTTGAGTTGAAAGAGAAGAAGCACCGTCTTGAAGATGCGATCTCTGCAACTCGCGCAGCAGTTGAAGAAGGCATCGTTATCGGCGGAGGCGCAGCACTTGTGCATGCAGCTGATGCTCTTGAAGGCGATCTCGGATTCACTGGCGATAAGGCTGTCGGTGTTCGCTTAGTTCGCAAGGCTTGCGATGAACCACTTCGTTGGATCGCAGAAAATGCTGGCCTTGAAGGCTACGTTGTAGTTGCAAAGGTGCGCGCACTTAAGGCCCACGAAGGCTTTAACGCAGCAACTGATGTCTACGGCGATCTTGCAAAAGATGGCGTTATTGATCCAGTTAAGGTGACTCGTTCAGCGCTTGCTAACGCAGCATCAATTGCAGCGATGTTTATTACAACTGAAGCAGTTGTATACGAGCGTCCAGCAGATGAAGTTGCCGAAGCTGCTGGCGGACATGGCCACAGCCATGGTCCCGGCGGGCACTCACATTAAAAAGTAAGCAAGAAAAATCCCCGCTAACCGTTTTGGTTAGCGGGGATTTTTATTTAATTTTTATGAAGCTTCGTAAATTGATGGTTCTTCCTTGCCAAGCAATACTGCGCGATCATCTTCAGATAAACCGCCCCAGATTCCGTAAGGCTCTTGCACTGCTAGCGCGTGTGCGCGGCAAGCTGCGATGACTGGGCATGAAGCGCAGACAGCCTTCGCTGCGTTCTCACGATTGCGACGACGTGGACCGCGTTCGCCATCTGGATGGAAGAACATCTCAGCAGGAAGTTCGCGACAGGCGCCTTCGTACTGCCATTCCCAATGATCTGCGATTGGAAGCGGTAGACGTGATAGTTCAGCCATGTTCTTCTCCTTGCCTTGTTGTAGGCCAACCATACAACCGCGCCATAGGTTGTTCAAGTACCTATCGGGTCAAAAGTTGTTCGTTTCGTCACTCCCTGAGCGCGTTTCAAGTGGTGAGGTGGCCTAGTTCACGCCACCATAGGCGCATGGAAGAGCTCCTCACCGTTGCAGCCGTTGCCCGCCAAATTGGTGTAGCACCGGCGACCCTGCGGACCTGGGCTCGTCGCTACGGCCTCGGACCTTCCAGCCACGAGGCTGGGGAGCATCGTCGTTATTGCGCCAGCGATCTCGCCAAATTAACTCTGATGCGCAGGCTAATCACCGCAGGCGTTGCACCCGCTGAAGCCGCCGAACAAGCGCTGGCACATAAGGGTGAAGTTAAAGTAGAAAAGATTTTAAAGGCCTTTGAAGTTCGCGACGATGTTGTTTCCGCAGTTGTTAAGGCCGCAAATTCGTTAGATCGAAATTTTGTAGAAAGTATCTTGCGTAAAGATATTGAAAAATATGGGGTTATTGATAGCTGGCAAGAAGTCATTGTTCCAGTGTTGGTAATAGTTGGAGATGCCTGGCAAGAAACCGGCACAGGTATTGAAATCGAACATTTACTTTCCGAGACCATTACCGCAATTCTGCGCGAACGATCAAAGCAATTAAAAGCGCCCCTCAATTCCCGCCCAGTATTGCTCGCCTCAGTTGGTGAAGAATTACATTGCCTTGCAATCCATGCCCTTCATGCCGCACTTGCTGAAGCAAAGGTAGATTGCAATTTCCTCGGAGCCCGCACGCCACTAGAAGCTCTATCAAATGTCATTACCCGTAGCGCCCCACCTGCAGTATTTCTCTGGGCACAGCTTTCAAAAAATGGCGACCCGATGTACTTCCGCGACACTCCTGCGATTCGCCCAGCACCGCGCTATATCTTGGGTGGACCTGGTTGGGACCGCGAACAATGCGCTGATGTGGCCTTTGCCGATGATTTAACCCTGGCTTGCGAGCAAATTAAGCAGGCGATCGGAGCCTAAATCTCAAGTTAGACTAGGGCGCTCAACGATAGTTCGGAGGGCTCATGAGCAGCGATAACGACAAAGTCGCGATGCTCGGGCTGACTTACGACGATGTGCTCTTATTGCCAGATGCCTCTGAGGTTGTTCCCAGCGAAGTAAATACCGCAACCTGGTTAACCCGAAATATTTCACTTGCCGTTCCCGTCGTTTCATCTGCGATGGATACCGTCACCGAATCAACAATGGCGATCGCTATGGCCAAGGCCGGCGGTATCGGAATCATTCACCGCAACCTTCCGATTGAAGAACAAGTAACCCACGTTAAATTAGTTAAGAACGTTGGTTTAGCCGGAGCTGCTGTTGGAGTTGGCGATGATGGCTTTGCCCGCGCCCAAGCTTTAATCGAAGCCGGCGTAGATGTAGTTGTAGTTGATACCGCACATGGCCATCACCGCGCTGTCTTAGATGCGATCGAACGCATTAAAAAGTTTTCGTCCACTATCGAAATAATCGGTGGCAACGTCGCAACTCGCGCCGGTGCGCAAGCGCTAATTAACGCAGGTGCTGATGCGGTAAAGGTTGGCGTTGGTCCCGGATCAATCTGCACAACGCGCGTTGTTGCAGGTGTTGGTGTTCCACAAATCACCGCGATCATGGAAGCAGCTAAGGCATGTAACAAGGCGGGCATTCCGCTAATCGCAGATGGTGGTCTTCAATATTCAGGTGACATTGTTAAGGCAATTGTTGCTGGTGCAAATTCAGTAATGCTTGGTTCACTTCTTGCTGGTTGCGAAGAATCACCAGGACAACTCGTTGAAATCGATGGCCGAAAGTACAAGGCATATCGCGGCATGGGTTCACTAGGTGCGATGCAATCTCGCGGAGAACAGAAGTCATATTCCAAAGATCGCTACATGCAAGACGATGTTTTATCTGAAGACAAACTTGTTCCTGAAGGTATCGAAGGAAGAGTTGCCTACCGCGGCCCAGTTGCTGAAGTTGTGCACCAACTCGTTGGCGGACTGCGAAGCGGAATGGGTTATGCCGGCGCACCTGATATCGAAACGCTGCGCCGTGAAGGTCGCTTAATTCAAATTACCGCAGCAGGGCTACAAGAGAGCCATCCTCACGATGTCTTGCACGTTGCCGATGCCCCTAACTACAGCAAGAAGAGCTAAGGAAGGCCGCCATGGATATCGAGATCGCACCAGGAAAACGCGCCCGCCAGGCTTACTCATTTGACGATATCGCCATCGTTCCAAGCCGTCGTACTCGAAACCCAGAAGATGTTTCAACTGCGTGGCAGATCGATGCTTATAAATTTGAAATTCCAATGATGGCCGCGCCAATGGACTCTGTTGTTTCTCCTGAAACTGCAATTGAAATTGGAAGACTTGGTGGACTCGGAGTTCTGAACCTAGAAGGTCTTTGGACTCGTTATGACGATCCCCGCATTCCGCTCGGTGAAATCGCATCGATGCCAGATAAGCATGCAACTCGACGTATGCAAGAAATTTACAGCGCACCGATTCGCCCAGAGTTAATCAAAGAGCGCATCAAAACAATTCGAGATTCTGGTGTCACAGTTGCGGCATCACTTTCACCACAGCGCACTGCTGAACTTCACAAGGCAGTTATCGATGCTGGCGTAGATATCTTCGTGATTCGTGGAACAACAGTTTCTGCAGAACATGTTGGACATGATGATTCATCGCTTAACCTCAAGAAATTCATCTACGAACTAGATGTGCCAGTGATTGTTGGTGGAGTCGCTACTGCAACAGGTGCGCTGCACTTGATGCGCGCAGGAGCGGCTGGTGTTCTAGTTGGTTTCGGTGGCGGCGCTGCACACACAACTCGCAAAGTTTTAGGTATCGAAGTTCCAATGGCATCTGCTGTTGCTGAAGTAGCTGCAGCGCGCCGTGAATACTTAGATGAATCAGGTGGACGATATGTTCACGTTATTGCAGACGGTTCAGTTGGTCGCTCTGGTGATATCGCAAAGGCAATTGCCGTTGGCGCAGATGCGGTAATGATGGGCTCTCCACTTGCAAAGGCAACACAGGCGCCCGGACTCGGCTGGCACTGGGGATCTGAAGCACATCACCAAGAACTTCCACGCGGCGAACGCGTAAACGTTGGCACCGTTGGCACACTTGAAGAAATTCTTAACGGACCATCACATACATCTGATGGCTCAATGAACCTATTTGGCGCACTTCGCCGCGCAATGGCAACCTCTGGTTATTCAGATGTTAAGTCATTCCAGCGCGTAGAAGTAATCATTCACGGGGCGTAAATGAGTAATTCGCAGAACGGCGTACTGGTCGTTGATTTTGGTGCGCAATATGCGCAGTTGATCGCACGCCGAGTTCGCGAAGCAAATGTTTTCTCGGAAATTGTTCCATCACATATCACCGCTGCAGAAGTTTCGGCCAAGGCGCCATCAGCCATTGTTCTATCGGGCGGGCCTTCAAGTGTTTATGCAGATCGCGCGCCAAAGTTTGATGCTGAAATTCTCAAACTCGGTATTCCAGTATTTGGAATTTGTTATGGTTTCCAAGCGATGGCGGCAGCGCTCGGTGGCGTTGTAAGCCAGACAGGTAAATCAGAATTCGGCCGCACTGAAATTAAGGCAGAAGTAAGTTCTAAGATCTTTGCAACGCTACCTGCGTCACAGAGCGTTTGGATGTCGCACGGCGATGCGGTTACTCAAGCACCTGCAGGTTTTACTATCTGTGCAGTAACAGCAGATACTCCTATCGCAGCATTTGAAGATGCCACCGGAAAAATCGCGGGTGTGCAGTTCCACCCCGAAGTTCTTCACTCAGAACACGGCCAGGCAATCCTGAAAAATTGGTTGATTAATATCGCCGGTTGCACACCGAACTGGACCACCGGAAATATCGCAGAGAATGAAG
The DNA here is from genome assembly GCA_965268165.1 of Candidatus Nanopelagicaceae bacterium. Classification (GTDB taxonomy): domain Bacteria; phylum Actinomycetota; class Actinomycetes; order Nanopelagicales; family Nanopelagicaceae; genus Planktophila. Next base: position 1,135,627 of record OZ254162.1, on the reverse strand, counting down.
TTGCTAAAGCGAAGGCGCTCATTGGCAGCAAGCGCGTTATCTGTGGACTTTCAGGTGGCGTTGATTCAGCAGTTGCTGCCGCAATCGTGCAGCGTGCAGTAGGTGCTCAGCTAACTTGTGTATTCGTAGACCACGGCTTGTTGCGCAGCGGCGAATCCGAACAAGTACAGCGTGACTTTGTAGCAGCCACCGGTATTGATCTAGTAGTTGTCGACGCAGTTGATCAATTTTTAAGCGCCCTTGCTGGAGTCACCGATCCGGAAACTAAGCGCAAGATTATTGGCCGTGAATTTATTCGTTCCTTCGAAAAGGCAGCGCGCGATATTGCCGCTGGGGGAGATGTTGAATTCTTAGTGCAGGGCACCCTTTACCCAGATGTCGTTGAATCAGGCGGCGGTACAGGTACTGCAAACATTAAGTCACACCACAATGTTGGTGGTCTTCCAGATGATTTGAAGTTCACTCTTGTCGAACCACTTCGTACTTTATTTAAAGATGAAGTTCGTCAGGTCGGTTTAGAACTCGGTCTTCCTGAAGAAATCGTTTGGCGCCAACCATTCCCAGGTCCGGGTCTTGGTATCCGCATCATCGGTGAAGTAACGCAAGATCGCTTGGAAATTCTGCGCCATGCAGATTTAATTGCGCGCGAAGAGTTAAAGGCGGCAGGACTTGATCGTCAGATCTGGCAATGCCCGGTCGTTCTGTTGGCTGATGTACGAAGCGTTGGTGTGCAAGGTGATGGTCGTACCTATGGCCACCCAATAGTTTTGCGTCCGGTATCAAGTGAAGATGCGATGACTGCAGATTGGTCGCGCGTGCCTTACGAAACTCTAGAGAAGATTTCTACAAGAATCACCAATGAGGTTCGCGAAGTAAACAGAGTTGTGTTGGATGTGACAAGTAAGCCGCCTGGAACGATCGAGTGGGAATGAAATGAACACTCGCAAAGAGAATGAGTGGGAATAGGAACCCGACTATGAAAAGAATTTCTGCGCTCTGTGCCCTGGCAATCGCTGTGGCGTCGTTAGCTCCCGTTACTTCGACAGCCGCTGAACGCCCAACTTCAGTTAAGGGTTGCGCCAAGCCAACCTCGAAGGCGCATGTGCCAGCAACGCTTAAGCAGCCAACTAGCGTTGATAAGAAACTTGCAAAGACGATGACTATTACTACAAATTGCGGTGTTATTACTATCGCGCTAGATCCGGCAGCGCCTCAAACCGTTACCAACCTGGCAACGCTTGCTCGTTCAAAATATTTTGATGGTTCTTTCTGTCACCGCCTAACGACTGAAGGTATCTACGTTCTGCAATGCGGAGATCCTTCAGCGCAAGGAAATGGTTCACCTGGTTCTTGGAAAGGCTATAAAGACGAGAACCTTCCAACTAAGAAGATTCTTACCTATCCTGCAGGAACAGTAGCCATGGCTAACTCTGGCCCAAATACCAACGGCAGCCAGTTCTTCTTGGTTTATAAGGACACAACGCTGCCACCGAGCTACACAATCTGGGGCAAGATCAAGACGGGTTTGCCGCTACTGCTTCGCATTGAAAAAGTTGGCGCATACCAAGTTGATCAATCAACCGGAAACGCTTACTACGCAGGCGATGGAATTCCGGTACAGCCGATCGAGATTAAATCGGTGACTGTTCGATAATTTTTTAGATTTATTAATTGGTATTGATAATCTTAAAAGCTTCAGCGATACGACCTTCAGGTAAACCGCCCATTCCAGCGTTACGTTGACCCCACTCGCGCACCATATTTTCAAGTTCCTTATTGTGCGCAGTCTGTGATGCATGTGCGTTTAACGCCTTCATCTTCAAATCAAAGGTATCGGTGATATCAACCCAGTGATCAGGGTTTGCAAAGCCCATCATCCAAACTTCTTTAACGCGATGTGGTTGCAAGCCCTCGTTATCTAATAAATCGGTGAATGCAAAAGGATTTCGCGCATCTGGGTAAACCGCTTGGATCGCCGCCTCACCTGCAGCTAAATGATCTGGGTGGCTTGCGCCGATGCGATCCCAATTGCGCTCTGGTGATTGGCAGACCATGCGATCTGGTTTGCTGATGCGAATTTGGCGGACGATATCTTTACGAAGCCCAAGTGTTGGTTCGAGATGTCCGTCAACATAATTTAAAAATGTAATGTCGGTGACGCCGATTGCTGCACCTGCTGCGCGTTGTTCGCGCTGGCGGATCGCTGGCATCTCTTCTTTGGTGAAGCCCGATTCCTCGCCGCCTTGATCGCCATTGGTGCAGAAGACATAGGCGACTTCGATACCCGCCTTGACCCATTGGGCGATAGTTCCGGATGCGCCAAAATCAGAGTCATCGGGATGTGCGTTGATGACTAGTACGCGCTTTATCTCTGAATTTGGTAGCGGCTCCATGACAGTTAAGCCTAATAGACTCCGCGCCATGGTTGATACGCAAGCGCTACTGGCGGGGCTCAATCCGCAGCAGCAGAAAGCGGTTGCCAGCGAAGGCGCGCCTCTTTTAGTGGTGGCAGGTGCGGGATCCGGAAAGACTCGAGTTCTTACTCGTCGTATCGCTTACTTAATGGCTGCGCGGTCTGTTAAACCTTACGAAATTTTGGCTATCACCTTTACCAATAAGGCTGCTGGTGAGATGAAAGATCGCGTCACCGAACTTGTGGGTCCGATTGCGAAATCAATGTGGGTCTCAACTTTTCACTCTGCATGTGTTCGCTTGCTTCGCCAAGAGATCGAACGTCTGGGTTACAGCAGTACATTCAGTATCTACGACTCAGCAGATTCGCAGAAGTTGATTTCGCGGGTAATGGAGTCTTTAAACCTAGATCCCAAGCGCTATCCAGCGCGCCAATTCCAATCACTTATTTCCAACGCCAAGAACGAGCTGCAAACTCCTTATCAATATCTATCTGCGGCGCAAAACCAATTCGAAACTATCGTCGCCGATGTTTACACGATGTATGAAAAGCGCCTGAAACAGGCCAACGCTTTAGATTTTGATGATTTGATTATGAAGACGGTGCAGGTCTTGCAGCAATTTCCTGAAACCAAGGCGCGCTTTCGTTCCCGCTTTCGCCACATCCTTGTAGATGAATACCAGGACACCAACCACGCACAATATGTTTTAGTTAAAGAGCTCACCGGCACCGAAGGCGATGGTTTTCCAGTTGCCGAGCTTTGCGTGGTGGGCGATGCCGATCAATCTATCTACGGTTTCCGTGGCGCAACGATTCGCAATATTTTGCAGTTTGAAGTTGATTACCCGAACGCTGCCACCGTATTACTTGAACAAAATTACCGTTCTACGCAAAATATCCTTAACGCAGCGAATGCGGTTATCACCCAGAACGAATCTCGCAAAGAGAAGAACTTGTGGTCTGATGCTGGTGCTGGTGCGCCGCTAGTTGGTTATGTCGCCGAATCCGAATATGACGAAGCCGAATTCGTAAAGTCAGAGATTCGCTCACTGCAAGATATGGGTTACTCCAATCCAGGAGATACTGCGGTTTTCTATCGCACAAATGCCCAATCTCGTATCTTTGAAGAAATCTTTATGCGCGCTGCCATTCCTTATAAAGTCGTTGGGGGCTTGCGCTTCTATGAACGAAAAGAAGTTAAAGATCTCCTCGCATATCTGCGCGTACTGGCAAACCCAGATGATGAAGTCTCACTACGCCGCATCATTAACTTTCCAAAACGTGGGGTTGGCGACCGCGCCCTCGAAGAAGTAGAAATCTTTTCTCAGGCCAACGGAATCTCTTTCTGGCAAGCGCTGCTGCGCGTTACTGAAGCAACAAGCGTTCCCAATAAAGCGGCGCAATCCATCGGCACATTTACCTCAATGCTTACCGCCCTTTCTGTCCTAGTTGAAGCCAAGACCAAGCCATCTGTGATTATCGAAGCGGTGCTTGAACAATCAGGGTTACTGACTGAACTTGAGGCCAGTACCGATCCGCAAGATGAAGTACGAGTTGAAAACTTAAAGGAACTTGTCTCGGCATCAATGGAATATGAAGAGCGTCCTTTTGAAGAACTTGGAGAAGATGAGGAAATTTCGCTCTCCGGATTCCTCGAAAAAGTTTCGCTAGTTGCAGATGCAGATGACATTCCCGATAAGCAAAGCGATTCGGGATTGAATGGATTGCCTGATGGTGAAGATCACGGGGGAGTAGTTACCTTGATGACTCTGCACACCGCAAAGGGTCTGGAATTTCCAACGGTATTTCTCACCGGTATGGAAGATGGAATCTTTCCGCACGCACGTACCTTGGATGATCCCAAAGAGATTGAAGAAGAACGTCGCTTGGCTTACGTTGGTTTAACGCGCGCGGAAAAAAGACTTTATATTTCGCGTGCGGAATATCGTTTAACTTTCGGAACTCCTAAGTACAACCCCGGTTCACGTTTCTTAGATGAAATTCCAACTGATTTAATCGAATGGAAGAACGAAGCGCGTTCCTCATCTTCATCTGGAAGTTCTGGACTTCGCCGTCGTACTCCGACAACACCTCCGCCGAGAGCGACCGGCAAAACATCTTCTGCGATGGTTCTTGAAGTTGGTCAGCGTGTGTCACATGACACATTCGGTCTCGGCACCGTTGTGGCGCTAGCGGGTGAAGGCGATAAATCAGAGGCGACGATCAACTTCGGCCAATACGGCGAAAAACGCCTCTTGCTGCGCTATGCCCCTGTTGTGGTTTTGTAGCCTTTCGCAAGGATTAGGATTATCCACATCCGCTAGCACAAAGATGAGCTAGTAATTCTTCGAATGGTAGTTATCTGTGGATCTCTTTGAATATCAAGCACGTGACCTCTTTGAAAAGCACGGCGTACCTGTTTTAGCAGGCGCTGTTGCAACTACCGCTGATGAAGCCTTCGCTGCTGCTAGCAAAATGGGCGGAAAAGTAGTTGTTAAAGCCCAAGTAAAAGTTGGCGGTCGCGGAAAAGCAGGCGGTGTAAAACTTGCCGTTGATGCAAACGATGCGAAAGAGAAAGCTGGCGCCATTCTCGGAATGGATATTAAGGGCCACACAGTTCACAAAGTTATGATCGCGCAAGCTGCGCCAATTGTGGACGAGTACTACATGTCGATTTTGCTTGATCGCTCAAACCGTACATTCCTTGTCATGGCATCTGTTGCCGGCGGAATGGATATTGAAGAAGTTGCACACACTGCACCTGAAAAACTTGCCAAGGTTCCAGTAACCGCTGTTGATGGAATTTCACTTGCAAAAGCGAAAGAGATCGTTGCGCAGGCTAAGTTCCCAGCAGATATCGCAGATCAAGTCGCAGATGTTCTTGTAAAACTATGGGAGACCTTCCAATCTGAAGATGCCACCCTCGTTGAAATTAACCCACTTGTTAAGACCGAAGATGGTCGCATCATCGCACTCGATGGCAAAGTGACTCTCGATGACAACGCGGAATTTCGTCAACCAACACATGAGGCGCTTGTAGATCACGATGCAGCAAACGCGCTCGAAGCCGCCGCCAAAGAAAAAGGTTTGAATTACGTAAAACTAGATAACGGTCAGGTTGGAATCATCGGCAACGGTGCTGGCCTAGTAATGTCAACGCTCGATGTCGTTGCATATGCTGGCGAAAAATTCGGTGGCATGCGTCCTGCAAACTTCCTAGACATCGGTGGCGGTGCATCTGCCCAAGTTATGGCCGATGGACTCTCAATCATCTTGGGTGATCCTGATGTAAAGAGCGTATTTGTAAATGTATTCGGTGGAATCACCGCTTGTGATGCTGTTGCAAACGGCATCGTTCAAGCACTTGAACTACTTGGCGCAAAGGCCACTAAGCCAATCGTTGTTCGCCTTGATGGCAACAACGTCCTTGAAGGTCGCGCAATTTTGAAGGCAGCCAATCACCCGTTGATTGAGCAAGCTGAAACTATGGATGGAGCAGCATCACGCGCTGCAGAATTGGCGGCAAAGTAATGTCAATCTTTATCAATTCTGCAAGCAAGGTAATTGTTCAGGGTATGACTGGTTCTGAAGGAACTAAGCACACCCGTCGTATGTTGGCATCAGGCACCAAAGTTGTTGGTGGAGTTACGCCAGGTAAGGGTGGACAGGTTGTCGAAATCGATGGCCATCAACTTCCGGTCTTTAACACCGTTGCTGAGGCAATGGTTGCAACTGGCGCAAATGTTTCAGTTGTATTCGTTCCACCAAAGTTTGCAAAGGCTGCGGTCATCGATGCTATTGATGCCAAGATGCCGCTAGTTGTTTTGATCACTGAAGGTATTCCAGTTCATGACTCTGCATACTTCTACGCATATTCAGTTCAAAAGGGCACAACGCAGATCATCGGGCCAAACTGCCCAGGTCTGATCAGCCCAGAACAATCAAATGTCGGAATCATCCCTGCAGATATCACCAAGCGCGGACCAATCGGCTTAGTTTCTAAGTCCGGAACACTTACTTACCAAATGATGTACGAACTCCGCGATATCGGATTCTCTACTGCAGTTGGTATCGGTGGAGATCCCGTAATCGGTACAACACATATTGATTGCCTAAAGGCTTTTCAAGATGATCCTGATACAACTGCAATTGTTATGATCGGTGAAATCGGCGGCGATGCTGAAGAGCGCGCTGCTGCATTTATCGCCGAATATGTAACAAAGCCAGTTGTAGGTTACGTCGCTGGATTTACTGCGCCAGAAGGAAAGACGATGGGCCATGCAGGCGCAATCGTTTCTGGTTCATCTGGAACTGCGCAAGCAAAGAAAGATGCTCTTGAAGCAGCTGGCGTAAAGGTCGGACAAACTCCAAGTGAAACTGCGCGCTTAATGCGCGCCATACTCGGTCGCTAGCGGTCAAATGTTGCAACGTGTCCTAGCGGTCTCGTTTGCACAGGTTTTGCGTAGCGTCTTTGTAATCCTTCTTCCGCTTGCCTTTATATCTCTAATCGCCTGGGCGACAGCTGGAAGCGCAACTGGAAATACTTCAGACCCAATGCGGGCAGCGCTTTGGCTCTGGCTAGGTGCGCACCACATTCCATTTAACTTAAGCGGAACAACGATTGGGTATCTATCTTTCCTTCCGATTGGTGCGATGTTGATCCCATTCTTTGCCCTTCGAGTTGGATTCACTAAAGCCCTTAGTAAATTACATGGCGACTTTCATAATATAAATAGCGTTCGAACTATCTTTGCCGGCCAGTACGCCTTGGTCGCAACACTTCTTTCGCTCTTTAGCCGTTCAACCAACGTGTCACCACAGTGGTATCTAACGCCCATATTTACCTTTGGGATCGCCTACCTAGCGGCATTAACTGCCGGATCACGAGTTCGAATTTCGCAGGCAGCATCTTTAGCAAGCCGCGTTCTAGCAATCTTGCTTGGCTTCTCATTTATCATTCTTGCAATTTTGATCTTTACAAATACCGCGACCTTTAAAAATATTTCAATCGTCTTGCAGCCAGGAATTCTCGGCTCCTTCTTACTATTTGCGCTAAATGCTTTCTATCTTCCCAATGCGGCGCTATCGATACTCGGATACTTCACCGGAACTGGCTTTGCAGTTGGCGCCGGAACTTTAGTCTCACCATTCACGCATCGCTTAGGTGAACTACCCGCACTTCCTCTTCTATCCGTGCTTCCGACAACTTCTTCACGGTGGGCGCTAATTGCGGTCGCACTAGTTGTAGTCGTAGGCGCTGCTCTTGCGATCTGGGCACAGAGCTCTAGTACCACAACACTTATTCAAAGTTTCGTGCAGCTCTTGATCGCCACTGCTCTTTTAAGTTATCTAGCCAGCGGTTCTTTAATGACGCCGGCAATGAGCGCGGTTGGCTTATCAATTTGGAAGTTCACGCTTTCAATTGCATTAGAAATAGCGATCGGGATTGCGCTAGTAGTTCTACTGCCGCAGATAAGAATTCGCACTAAACGATGACCAATCCGCGCATCGTCATACTTGCTTCAGGAAGCGGAAGTATCGCCCAAGCAATAATCGATGCGCAGCACAGCGGTGAGTTAAAGGCCGAGATCGTCTGCGTTATCTCCGATCAAGCAAGTGCCAGAGTTTTAGAACGCGCCGAAGCGGCAGGAATTCCAACCAAAATTATTGCGATGACCGAAAATCGTACGGACTGGGATAAAGAAATTGTTGCAGCGCTAACTGATCTACAACCCGATCTCATCGCAAGCGCAGGCTTTATGCGAATTCTCTCTGCCGAATGCGTAAGCAAATTTAAGATCGTAAATAGCCACCCGGCGTTGTTACCGCTCTTTCCAGGCGCCCACGCGGTTCGAGATGCCCTGGCCGCTGGCGCTAGAAAAACTGGGACCACCATCCACTGGGTTGATGCGGGCGTAGATACCGGAGCGATAATCGCTCAAGAAGAAGTTGAAATCACGCCTAGCGATACTGAAGAGTCGTTGCATGAACGCATTAAGATTGTCGAAAGACGTCTCTATGTCGCGACGTTGCAACAACTACTAGACAAGCCGGTGGGGTCTCATGACTGATCGCAAAGTGATTCGCCGCGCACTCGTAAGCGTTTACGATAAAGATCGCCTTTTAGAACTCGGCAAGGTTTTAACCGAAGCCAAGATTGAAATCCTTTCAACTGGATCTACTGCAAAGACCTTAGCCCAAGCAGGTTACGCAGTTACCGAAGTCAGTTCTTACACCGGTTTTCCCGAAATTATGGGTGGTCGCGTAAAGACCCTGCACCCAAAGATTCACTCAGGCATATTGGCCGATCAAGATAATCCCGAACATTTAGCGGCGATAGCAGAATTAGATATCGAGCCTTTTGATTTAGTTGTTATCAATCTCTATCCGTTCTTGCAGACGATCATGTCTGGCGCAGAATATGCCGAATGCATCGAACAAATTGATATCGGTGGTCCATCAATGCTGCGCGGTGCGGCAAAAAATCATAGTTCTGTCGCAGTTATCTCTAAGGTCTCGCAATATGAAGACTTATTTGCAGCGATAAAGGCAGGCGGAACCACTTTAGAAGAACGTCGCCGCTTTGCACTGGAAGTCTTTCGCACCACCGCTGAATACGATTTAACAATTGCGAGTTGGCTCGGCACACAGATCAGTATGGATATTCCAGATTGGTTTGGCTTGATCTGGAATCGCGAGAGTTCGCTTCGTTACGGTGAGAACCCGCATCAGAAGGCGGCGATCTATCGCGGTGGTCCTCCGGGAATTGTTAACGCCGTGCAGAGCCATGGCAAAGAGATGTCATTTAATAACTACACCGATGCTGATGCCGCTTGGCGCGCAGCGTTAGATCACCAACAGCCTTGTGTTGCGATTATTAAACACGCCAACCCATGTGGAATAGCAACTGGAAAAGATATTGCTAGCGCATATTTAGCAGCGCATGCCTGTGACCCAGTTTCTGCATTTGGGGGAGTCGTAGCGGCAAATCGCAAAGTAACCGTTGCTATGGCCGAACCGCTGTCTCAGATTTTTACTGAAGTAATAATCGCTCCAGAGTACGAACCAGCAGCGTTGGAAATTCTGATGCGTAAACCTTCCATCAGAATTCTCACCTGCGCCAATACCTTTCTATCGCCCTTTGAAATTCGCCCCGTATCAGGTGGAGTACTTCTTCAAGATACCGACAAGATCAGCGCCGAAGGTGATTCTCCAGCTAACTGGAAGCAAGTGACAGGTGCTGCAGTTTCCGCTGAAGTGTTAGCTGATCTCGAATTTGCTTGGCGCTCGGTGCGCGCAGTTAAGAGCAATGCGATCTTGTTGGCACACAATGGGGCAGCAATCGGAATCGGAATGGGCCAAGTAAATCGCGTGGATTCTGCAAAACTTGCAGTTGCGCGCGCTGGCGATCGCGTTGCCGGAACAGTTGCGGCAAGTGATGCCTTCTTCCCATTTGCAGATGGTTTACAGATTCTGATCGATGCCGGTGTAACAGCGATTGTGCAGCCAGGTGGCAGCGTTCGCGATGAAGAAGTAATTGCAGCAGCAAACGCCGCAGGAATTGCAATGTTTTTCACTGATACCCGCCACTTCTCGCACGCCTAATTTCGCTAGCCACAACTAACTCGAATAGGATCTGGAGTTATGACAGCAACAATCCTTGATGGCAAAGCACTTGCCGCCACCATCAAAGGGCAACTTGCTGCACGCGTAACCTCGCTAAAGTTTAATGGGATTGCACCAGGTCTCGGAACAGTTCTAGTTGGCGATGATCCAGGTTCTATTTCTTATGTTGCGGGAAAACATCGCGACTGCCAAGAAGTTGGCATCAACTCTATTCGCGTTGATCTAAAGGCAGATGCATCGCAAGCCGATGTGCTTGCTGCAATCAAGGATTTAAACAACGCTAAAGAGTGCACTGGATATATCGTGCAACTGCCGCTTCCCAAAGGGATAAATACTCAATTAGTTCTGGAATCAATTGATCCGGCAAAAGATGCTGATGGTCTACATCCGATTAACTTAGGTCGACTTGTCTCTGGTTTTGATGCACCACTGCCATGTACGCCACGTGGCATTGTGGAATTGATCAACCATTACAAGATTCCGCTAGCAGGTGCAGAAGTTGTGGTTATTGGTCGCGGCCTAACAGTGGGACGTCCACTTGGGTTGCTGCTAACTCGCAAGAAAGAAAGCGCCACAGTAACTCTGACCCACACCGGCACTAAAGATTTGCTTTCACACACTAAGCGCGCTGACATTGTTATCGCTGCAATTGGTAGCACTCATTTCTTAAAGGCGAACGCTGTTAAAGAAGGCGCAGTTGTTATTGATGTTGGAATCTCTAGAACTTCTGCTGGTTTACTCGGAGATGTTGACCCAGGTGTTATGAACATTGCCTCTTTTGTTGCGCCTATGCCTGGTGGAGTCGGACCGATGACGCGGGCGATGTTGCTACAGAATGTTGTTGACGCATGCGAGAGATAAATTCAATCGGTGTGCGTCTGGCATACCTAATCATTGGCCTTGGTTTTCTAGCTGGGGTGGCATCCTTTGTTCGCCTCGGCTCGATAGCGATCGCCATCGGTATGGGTGTGATTGCGATCGCACATTGGGAAACTGGAAAAGTTGAACGGTATTTAGCCCTCGGAATAGCGCTGGCCCTCTTGGCTGTGGCGATTTCACTTCCTCGCGGGTTGTAGAGTTTCTCTCGATATCAAGAGAATGTAAGAGAAAGAGTCGGTCATGTCTGCACAATCAATTTCCGGAAAAGTTACCGTTGTTGGTGCTGGTTTCTACGGCTCAACAACTGCCCTTCGTCTAGCTGAATACAACATCTTCGAAACCGTTGTGCTCACAGATATCCTCGAAGGAAAGCCTGAAGGCTTGGCTCTCGATATGAATCAATCACGTTCGATCGAAGGATTTGAAACCAAGATCATCGGTGCGACTACAACTGCTGATGGCGCAGGATATGAAGCAACTGCAAACTCTGATGTCGTTGTAATTACTGCAGGCTTGCCACGTAAGCCAGGTATGAGCCGCATGGATTTGATCGGTGTAAATGCCGGAATCGTTCGTGGCGTTGCTGAAAATATTGCAAAGCACTCACCTAATGCAGTGATCATTGTGGTCTCCAACCCTCTCGATGAAATGACCGCGCTTACTCAGATAGCAACAAACTTTCCAAAGAATCGCGTAATGGGCCAGGCAGGAATGCTTGACACTGCGCGCTTTACAAATTTTGTTGCTGAAAAACTTGGCGTTACCGTGGCTTCAGTTAAGACGCTAACTCTTGGATCACATGGTGACACGATGGTGCCAGTCCCAAGCCGTTGCACAGTAGCTGGCAAGCCACTTTCTGATCTTCTCTCACAAACTGAAATCGACGAACTTGTTGACCGTACTCGCAACGGTGGCGCAGAAGTTGTTGCACTCCTTAAGACAGGCTCTGCTTATTACGCACCATCTGCTGCAGCGGCGCGTATGGCTAAAGCGGTAATCGAAGATTCAGGTGCGGTAATGCCAGTGTGTGCTTGGGTTGATGGCGAATATGGAATTTCTGGCGTTTACCTCGGGGTTGAAGCTGAGATAGGTCGCTCTGGTGTAAAGAAAGTTGTAGAAACTAAACTCACTGATTCAGAACTTGCTGGGCTAAAGGAAGCTGCGGAAGCAGTCCGTGCCAAGCAAGCAGATGTTCAGACACTCTAGTAAGGAAAAGATATGAGCAAAATCAAAGTAACTGGAACCGTTGTCGAACTAGATGGCGATGAGATGACCCGCATCATGTGGCAGTTCATCAAAGATTCCTTGATCCTTCCTTACCTCGATGTAAATCTTGAGTATTACGACCTAGGCATGGAACACCGCGATGCCACAGATGATCAAGTAACTATTGACTCGGCCCGTGCTATTCAAAAGCATGGCGTTGGTATCAAGTGCGCAACTATTACTCCCGACGAAGCGCGCGTTGAAGAATTTGGCCTTAAGAAGATGTGGAAGTCTCCTAACGGAACAATCCGCAATATCTTGGGCGGCGTAATCTTCCGCGAGCCAATCATCATTTCAAACGTGCCACGTTTGGTGCCTCACTGGACTAAGCCAATCGTTATCGGCCGTCACGCATTCGGTGATCAATACCGTGCAACAGATTTCAAAGTTCCAGGTCCAGGAAAGCTAACAATTTCATTCGTTCCTGAAGATGGTTCTGCGCCAATTAACACCGAAGTCTTTAACTTCGAATCTTCAGGTGTAGCGATGGCTATGTACAACGTTGATGATTCAATCCGCGACTTTGCCCGCGCTTCACTTAACTACGGACTACTCCGCAAGTTCCCGGTTTACCTCTCAACTAAGAACACAATTCTTAAGGCTTACGACGGTCGCTTTAAAGATATCTTTGAAGAGATCTACCAAGCAGAGTTCAAGACACAGTTTGATGCCGCAGGCATTTGGTACGAGCACCGCCTAATCGATGACATGGTTGCTATGTCACTTCGCATGGAAGGTGGATATGTCTGGGCCTGTAAGAACTACGACGGCGATGTGCAATCAGATACCGTCGCACAGGGTTACGGCTCACTTGGTTTGATGACATCAGTCCTTATGACTCCAGATGGAAAGATCTGCGAATCAGAGGCAGCGCACGGAACTGTTACGCGCCACTACCGCGATCACCAAGCAGGTAAGGCGACATCAACAAACCCAATCGCATCGATCTTTGCTTGGACTCAAGGGTTAGCCCACCGCGCCAAGTTAGATAACAACGCTGAACTCGCGAAGTTCTGTTCAACGCTAGAACGCGTCTGCATCGAAACTGTTGAATCAGGGAAGATGACTAAAGATCTTGCGCTGCTAATCTCAAAGACTGCTCCTTACCAAACAACTCAAGAGTTCCTCAATTCAATTGATGAAAACTTGAAAGTTGCGATGGCTTAAGGTGGCCTAACCATGTCTGACAACCAACCCGGTGCGCTTGCGCTAGTTGGTTCTGGAGAATATTTACCCGAGGCGCAGTCGCTCGAAACAGAGCTACTGCGCTTAGGTATTTCTCGCGGTAAATCAAATACCTACATTCAGATTCCCACCGCCGCCGGAAAAGAAGGCGATGACCGTTTAGATTTCTGGCGACAGCGCGGCGCTGATCAAGGAGCGCGTATTGGTTGCGAAGTTAAATACTTGCCGGTGCTTAGCCGTGAAGATGCCTTCAATGAGCAGTGGATTGAAGAGATTAAGCGCGCAGGGTTGATTTACTTTTCTGGGGGAGACCCAGTTCATTTATCTGAAGTATTTGCAGACACTCCTATGTGGGAAGCGATAGTTAGCGCATGGCGTGAGGGCGCATCGCTAGCTGGTTGCTCTGCAGGAGCGATGGCCTTCTGCGGCAAGATTATTGGAATTCGCCGATCGCACATTAGTCCTGGGTTAAATCTCTTACCTGAAATCGAAGTAATTCCGCATTACGACAAATTTTTAGGATGGCTACCTGATCGCGTTACCGCGGCGATTATGCGTAAAGATGCCGGTACCGCCCTTGTGGGAATAGATGAGAATACCGCCTTAGTTCTTACTGATAATTGGCGCAAATATGGAAGTGGAAATGTACATATTTTGCGTGGGGATATTGAGATAGCCACGGATCTATTTCCCATTAACTAACGCTCATGTACTATCTGCAGAATGAAATCACTTAGCGAAAAAGGTTTAGAAGTTTGGTTTCTCACCGGAAGCCAGCCACTCTACGGCGATGATATTTTGGCTCAAGTTGCCGAACAATCTAAGCAAGTAGTAGCAACGCTAAATGCCGCAAGTGATCTTCCAATTAAGGCGACTTGGAAGCCAGTCCTTACAACACCTGAAGCAATTAAAGCGCTTTGCTTAGAAGCTTCCGCAAATCCCAACTGCATAGGCGTAATTACTTGGATGCATACATTTTCACCAGCCAAGATGTGGATCGGTGGCCTTAACGCACTTCAAGTTCCAATCCTGCATTTAAATACCCAAGCAAATTCTGAACTTCCGTGGGAAAGCATTGATATGGATTTCATGAATCTAAATCAAGCAGCTCACGGCGATCGTGAACATGGCCACGTGCAAGCACGTCTACATATGGCGCGCAAAGTAGTTGCCGGACATGTAAGTGATAAGAAAGTTACAACTCGTATCGCACATTGGATGCGCGCCGCCATTGGTTGGCATACAGCACAAAACTTAAAGCTCGCACGCTTTGGCGACAATATGCGTTATGTGGCAGTTACCGATGGAGACAAGACGAGTGCCCAGATCGCACTAGGCATGTCTATTGAGGCTTATGGAGTTAACGCACTCGTTGATGCGGTTGCTGCAGTTGAAGAGAGCGCAATTGATTCGCTAGTTGCTGAATACGAAAAGATCTTTGAAGTCTCTGCCGAACTAAAGAAAGGTGGAGCCCGCCACGATTCACTGCGTTATCAGGCATCTCTTGAGATCGCGCTAGAACGATTCTTGGAAGCCGGAAACTTCACAGCGTTTACAACTAACTTCGAAGATCTCGGTGCGCTCAAGCAACTCCCAGGTTTAGCAGTGCAACGCATGATGTCGAAGGGTTATGGCTTTGGCGGTGAAGGAGACTGGAAAACATCAGCACTGCTACGCATCATCAAAAGCATGACCGAAGGCCTGAAAGGCGGAACTTCATTTATGGAGGATTACACCTATCACTTCGGACCTGGCGAACCAAAAGTTTTGGGCGCACATATGCTCGAAGTCTGTCCCACAATTACCGATCAAAAACCAAAGTGCGAAATTCATCCACTTGGTATCGGTGGAAAAGATGACCCAGTTCGTTTAGTTTTCAACGCAACACCTGCACAAGGTCGCGTAGTTGGTTTAATGGATCTCGGTGATCGTTTTCGCATCGTTTCAAATGACATCGAAGTTGTTAAGCCAGATAAAGAGTTAAAGAAGTTACCTGTTGCATGTGCAGTCTGGAAGCCGGCCCCATCTCTTGCCACATCAGCTGAATCCTGGATCTATGCCGGCGGCTCACACCACACCGTCCTAAGTACATCCCTAGATGTCGAGACCTTAAATGACTTTGCCAATATCGCCTCAGTCGAGCACCTGCGTATCAGCGCCACGACCACCAGCGATGAGTTCCACAAGGAGATCAAGTGGAATGGCGCCTATTACAAGCTCTCCTCGCTGACCTAGAACCCCTCGCTGGGCGGGGTTTTTAGTTGGCTCTTTGTAACCTAAACGTTACCGCCGAAAGGCCGCAATGGGTTGACTCACCCCTAGCCCCGAACAAAGATACCTATATGTAGATTCCTGGTCCCCAAAAATCCAGGCTGATACATATCCCGTAGTAGGAAATCCCTCTACATCGAGAAAGGCGTTACATGCTAAAGAAGTCAAAAGTAGCAGCTGTCTTCGCTGCACTTGCACTTGTTGTAACAACAGCTCCAGCATCATCTGCTGCAACTGATAAGCAACTTGAAATCTTTACCTGGTGGGCATCAGGCGGAGAAGCTGCAGGTCTAGAAGGAATGACAACTGAGTTCAACCGTCTAAACCCAAATACACCATTCATTAACGCAACAGTTGCAGGTGCAGCTGGCGTTAACGCAAAGGGTGTTCTTGTATCACGTATGCAAGCTGGTAATCCACCTGACACATTCCAGGCACATGCTGGTGAAGAACTTTCATCATATGTAAAGGCTGGACAGGTTGAAGACCTTTCATTCCTTTACAAGTCAGAAGGATGGGACAAGGTTTTCCCTAAGGATCTCATCAAGACAATTACAGTTAAGGGAAAGATTTACTCTGTTCCTGTAAACATCCACCGTTCAAACGTTCTATGGTGGAACCCAGCTGCTGCAAAGAAGGCTGGAATCACTAAGGCTCCTGCATCACTTGATGCAATGCTCGCTGACATGGCAAAGTTCAAGAAGGTCGGAATTGATGGAATCGCACTAGCTGGTAACGGCGACTGGGCGATTGCTCACCTATTCGACTACGTACTACTTGCTTCAATGGGACCAGATAAGTTCAATGGTCTATGGACAGGTAAGACAAAGTGGACAGGTCCAGAAGTTTCAAAGGCAATTGATTACCTTGCAAAGATTCTTGCTTACGGTAACTCAAGCAAGTCACTTGACTGGCCAGATGCAGGCAAGCTTGTAACAACAGGTAAAGCCGGCTTCTTCATCATGGGTGACTGGGCTTCATCACAGTGGCAGTCAGAAGGCCTAAAGCTAGGCAAGGACTACACATGGGCTCCAGGTCCAGGTACTAACGGTATCTACCAGTGGCTATCAGATTCATTTACATTGCCTAAGGGCGCTGTAAACCGCGATGCAGGTATCGCCTGGTTGAAGGTCTCAGGATCTTTGGCTGGACAAGATGCCTTCAACCCTAAGAAGGGTTCAATCGCAGTTCGTACAGATTCAAATCCAAAGCTGTATGACGCATACCTCCAGGCAGCAATGAAGTCATGGAAGAAGGATCGCCTAGTCGGTTCAACTGTCCACGGCGTTAACTGGGGCAATGCAGGAATGGCAGCGTACAACTCAGCAGTTGGACGCTTCTATTCAGGCGGAGCTAAGGACAAGAAGGGCTTCGTCAAGGCACTTGATGCAGCTCTAAAGGCACACGTAAATAGCTAATTAGCTATTTACCGTTAAACCTTAAGTAAGTAGTCGAAGTTCTGGCGGATTCGAAAGTTTCCGCCAGAACTTCGACACTTTTTAACTTTATGTTTTATCCAAAAAATTTTGAGAGGCGACACCTAAGTGAAAGTAAAGAAAAATCGAGTCCATAGCCCTTGGGGCGGATTCTTTTTCGTACTCCCATCAATTATTGCGATGGCGGTTTTCGTATACGGAATGATTGGTTACACACTTCGTGAGTCACTCCAAAATCGAACCAACTCATATACCGAAGATGTCTTTTATGTTGGCTTAACTAACTATGTAGAACTCTGGCAAGATCCCGAGTTCACTCACGCGCTCTCTAACCTTTTAAAATTCACCGCAGTCTTTATGATCGGATGTTTACTCTCCGGCTTGATCATGTCTTTATTGCTAGAAAAGGGAATCAAGGGCGAAGGCTTCTTCCGCTCTACCTACCTCTACCCAATGGCGATCTCATTTATCGCAATGGGAACTTCATGGCGCTGGTTGATGGACTCAGCTCGCGATGCAGATGCCACAGGTCTTAACTATCTATTGCAGAAAGTTGGCCTTGGGTCGCTGCAGAGCGATTGGTACACATCCGAGGCTGGCTCAATGTTTGCAATGTCTCTGCCGGCTATCTGGCAGATGTCAGGTTATGTAATGGCGCTCTTCTTGGCAGGTTTCCGCGGTATTCCAGATGACCTGCGCGAAGCAGCGCGTGTTGATGGCGCCAGCGAATTTAAGATCTATCGCCACATCTTGTTCCCACAGCTTTCGCCAACATTCTTAACGGTCTTGATTATCTTGGGCCATATCTCGATGAAGGTCTTCGATTTGATCTTCGGTATCGCAACCAAGAGCTATGTCACTAAGGTGCTTGCGATCTATATGTGGCAAGTTATCTTCGACTTCCAGAACTATGCCAAGGGCGCTGCGATTGCGATTGTCATTCTCTTGATGATCGCCGTGGCAGTTATTCCATATCTAATCTATGTAAATAAGACAGAGGAGGCGAACAAATGAGTTCAGATATCGCATCCCGCGTCACGCGCAAGGTAGATGTTCGCAATAAGAAGAAGCTCGACGGTAAGGGCCAGTTCTGGTTGGTCTTCCGCTATTTCGCGCTGACCATTCTCTTTGTTATCGCAGCCTTGCCGATCTACATCATGGTAATCAACTCTGTTAAGGGTATTACCGGTGTAACTCAGTCAGCGGCATTCATTCCACCGACTTCACTTGATTTCAGCGCCTGGGGCCCAACATGGGAGATCCTGCGTGAGCCAATGTTCCGCACGCTCTTCTTCGTAGTTCAATCCTCAGTTATCTCAGCGGTAATCGGTGCGATCAACGGATTCGTCTTCGCTAAATGGCGCTTCCGCGGATCAACCTTTGTCTTCACAACATTCCTCTTCGGAATGTTCATTCCTTACCAAGCGATCATGATTCCGCTAACTAAGTTCAACCAGTGGGCCGGAATCGGTAACACGATCTATGTCTTGGTATTTGCACACGTTATCTACGGTATTCCGATCTGTACTTTGATCTTCCGTAACTACTATGCAGCGATCCCTAACGAGCTAATTGAGGCCGCCCGTGTTGATGGCGCCGGAATGGTGCGTATCTTCCGCACCATCTTCTTGCCACTCTCAATTCCCGGCTTCGTCGTTGTTCTTATCTGGCAGTTCACATCTGCCTGGAACGACTTCCTCTTTGCGATCTTCTTAACTGGTGGTTCTCCGAAGTTATCTGTTGCAACAACAGCGCTTAACTTCATCACCGGTTCTGGCAACCAGGTTTACTACGGAAATAACATGACCGCATCGTTGATCGTTTCGATCCCAACCTTGCTCGTCTACCTATTCTTAGGTCGTTACTTCTTACGTGGCCTCTTGTCCGGCTCGCTAAAGGGTTAAGTAAAAACAACTCGTGCTCGATGAAAGTTCGGTGATTTCCTACCTTACTGAGCGCAAATTATTACAAGCTGATTCTTATTTGGGCAACGCCACCGTGGAAGTTCTCACAGGTGGCGTTTCCTGTGTTGTCTTAGCGGTAAAAAGTGCTGAGCGAGAGATAGTTGTCAAGCAGGCTCTGCCCGAGCTAAAGACAAAGGCAAAGTGGGTGGCAGATCAACGCCGCGCAATTGTTGAGGCAGAGGCGATGCGCGTCTATCAATCGATTACTCCAGATAGCGTTCCAGAGTTGATTGATTGCGATGAAGCAAACTTCACCTTAACGATGTCACGTCTGCCAAATACCTGCACCAACTGGAAACAAGATATGTTGGAAGGTCGCATCCATTCAGAAATGGGTGAAAAACTCGGCAAGATCTTGGCGCAATGGCATAACGCAACTGCCGTTGATGCAGCGATCAAGGCGAAGTTTATGGAGGGCGAACTCTTCGAACAGTTGCGCGTTAGTCCTTTCTACCGCGCGGTCGCAGCGAAAAACCCTAATCTGCAGGCAGTTATCAACTCACTGATTGATGAGATTACTAGCGAGAAAATTGCCCTCGTGCATGGTGATTTTTCGCCGAAGAACATCTTGGCAACTTCAGATCACAGCCCCATAGTCTTGGATTTCGAAGTCGCACATACCGGCAATCCGGTCTTTGATTTAGCTTTTGTTAGCGCGCATCTGTTGTGTAAAACGATCAGAACTCAGAGCCAGGCAGAAAAAGTAGCAATAATAAAAACCGCCTTAAACTTCCTTGCTGCTTATCGCCAAACAAGTCGGTTAACCATCGCGGAAAGTCTGCCGCAACATGTTGCTCTAATTGCCCTGGCTCGAGTTGAGGGAGTATCGCCGGTTAATTACTTAGATGAGCCGGCGCAGCAGAAATTGGTAGCGATCACTAACGCCGCCCTGTTAGATTCGACTATGACTTATGAGCAGCTATTTGAAAGTGCAAAATAATGAATATTAAGAAGTTGCTTGGTTATCAAGTACTCGATTCACGGGGTCGCCCTACTGTTGCAGTAACAATTACTTTAAGCGATGGCTCGCTACACACAGCACGTGTGCCATCAGGGGCTTCAACGGGTGCACACGAGGCACACGAGCTCAGAGATGCTGGAACCGCTAAGGCAGAGAGTTATTACGCCGGAAAATCTGTTTACACAGCCGTGGAAAATATCAATTCCAAGATCGCTCCTAAATTATTGGGGCACAGTCTGAATCTCGCTGCGATCGACGGCTTGCTCGTTGAAGTTGATCCAACACCAGGCCACCAAGTAATTGGCGCTAATGCGACGTTGGCAACTTCTCTTGCTGTGGCAAAAGCGGCAGCACATGCATCCGGTAAATCACTGGCCAGATATTTTCAACCAGAAGGCGCGCTCTTATTGCCGATGCCGATGGTAAATATTTTATCTGGGGGAGCTCACGCCAATCGCAGCCTGGATATTCAAGATGTTCTTGTAGTTCCTCATGCTGCAAGCGACTTTGCCGAAGCCCTCTCCTGGATAGTCGCTATTCGCGAAAGAGCAGCAAGTGACGGCAAAGCACATGGCGTCACTCATCTAGTCGCAGACGAAGGCGGCTTAGGTCTGGGATTTCCAACGATGGACGATGCCTGCGAATTTGTATTGGCACAGATTGAAGAACTCGGGTTATCTGGAAAAGTTTCAATTGCGCTAGATATCGCATCAACTCAGTTCTTCGCCGATAACAAGTATTCGTTAACTACCTCTGGACAGGTTTATTCACCTGAAGAATTTGTTGATCAGATGCTTAATTTAGTTACTAACTACCCAATTTCATCAATTGAAGATCCCTTTGCTGAAGATGATTGGGCTTCTTGGTCAGCCTTTGCCGCAAACGCACCTACGCACCTGCAAATCCTTGGAGATGACCTCTTCACAACTAATTTACATCGCTTGGAGCGAGGCATTGCAGAAAAGAGCGCTAACGCTATTTTGATCAAAGCCAACCAAAATGGATTGCTTACCTCAACTCATCGCGTCCTAGATCACGCACATGCAAATAACTTTGCAACGGTTGTCTCGGCCCGCAGCGGTGAGACTGAAGATTCTTGGCTGGCAGATCTTGCAACCGGTTGGCGGGCGCAGCAGATTAAAGTCGGTTCTACACATGGATCAGAGCGCACCGCGAAATGGAATCGTTTACTTGAATTAGAGGCAACTGAAGAGACAGAGTTCGCACGCCCCTTTAAAGCTTTATAACAATTAAAGTAAATAACCCACGCCACAATAAGTGACGGGGGTTATTTATTACTTAATTCATTATTACTTTTTAACTACTTTAGACGCTCTCCGGTTGTTGCGTTGAAGAGGTGAACTGATGCAGCCGCAGCGGTGACAGTGATTGTGTCGCCTGGCTTTGGTGGGTTCTTTGGATCCCAGCGAACAATTACTTGTGCGCCTTCATCAGTTGAGTTAGCAAAGTTCACAGATGAATCTGCAGGCTTGCCGTATACGAATGCATCCGCGCCGAGTTCTTCGACAACTTCAACTAGAACCTTGAAGCCAGATGATGCAGGAGCAAATCCTTCTGGACGGATTCCAACAGTTACTGATGAACCAGCAGATCCTGGAACGTCCACTGCGAGATCTCCGAGCATCGCCTTTCCGCCGCTAACTGGAGCAGAGAGAAGGTTCATCGCAGGTGAGCCGATGAAGCCTGCAACGAATGCATTTGCAGGTGAGTCATAAAGGTTGCGAGGTGTATCAACTTGCTGCAATAGACCATCTTTAAGAACTGCTACGCGATCGCCCATAGTCATAGCTTCAACTTGGTCGTGTGTTACATAAACAGTTGTGATTCCAAGACGACGCTGTAGCGCAGCGATTTGGGTACGAGTTGCAACGCGCAACTTCGCATCAAGGTTTGAAAGAGGCTCATCCATAAGGAATACCTGTGGCTCGCGAACAATCGCACGACCCATAGCAACGCGCTGACGCTGTCCACCAGAGAGAGCCTTTGGCTTACGCTCTAGATATGGCTCAAGGTCGAGCAACTTCGCTGCTTCGTTAACGCGCTTTTCGCGTTCTTCTTTGGAAACTCCGGCGATCTTAAGTGCGAATCCCATGTTCTCTGCAACAGTCATATGTGGGTAAAGCGCATATGACTGGAAAACCATTGCGATATCGCGATCTTTTGGAGCAACATTTGTTACATCGCGGTCACCGATAAGAATGCGACCTTCGTCGATTTCTTCGAGTCCTGCCAACATACGTAGTGATGTTGACTTACCGCAACCTGATGGACCAACAAGAACCAAGAATTCACCGTCATTAACGGTTAGGTTTAACTTGTCGACTGCAGGTTTGGTTGTGCCTGGGTAGATACGTGTTGCGTTTTCGAATACAACAGATGCCATTTAAGGTATCTCCTTCTCCGGGCAGGTACGTGCCCGACGGTCCGTAGGATGAAGGTGCTAGCCGGTTGGCTAGGCTCGCAAAGGATATGCCAAGCGTGGGCAAATAGGGAAGGGGCTAAAGAGATAGCCTCTGGGCGAGTTCACATCTCTCAGTTCTAAGCCGTAGAATTACACCCATCATGGACCCTTACCCGATTGGTTCTTTAATCGGCGATCTCGCCTCCGTAGCTGGCCTGATCTTGCTCGGCTCATTCTTTGTGGCAGCCGAAATCGCCTTGATCTCACTTCGTGAAAGCCAAGTACGCCAACTCTCAAGTAGAGGTAAACGTGGCGCCAAGGTTTCAGTTCTTACCTCTAACCCAAATCGCTTTTTAGCCGCTGCTCAAGTTGGCGTAACTGTCTGTGGATTCTTATCGGCAGCACTTGGCGCAGAAAGACTTGGCGTTTATGTAATTCCGGAGCTAGTTGATCTTGGCCTCTCCGATGATGCGGCAAATGTAACCTCACTTATAGGAGTTACCTTAGTAATCGCTTACTTCTCACTTGTCTTTGGTGAGCTCGTTCCAAAGCGTCTTGCGCTATTTCGCACCGAAGAGATTTCGCTGTGGAGCGCTGGACCAATTGATTTCACAGCCAAATTCTTTAGACCTGTAATTTGGTTGCTCTCTAGATCGACCGATGTTGTTGTACGTATCTTTGGAATTGATCCAAAAGAACAACGCAGCCAGATGTCTGAAGAAGAACTCCTTGATTTGGTAACGGGCCATGCCGCCTTGACCGCAGAAGAACGAGATATCGTAGAAGAAGTATTTAACGCTTCAGAGCGCCAGGTGCATGAAGTTATGGTTCCGCGCACTGAAGTCGATTTCATGGATGCCTCATTAACTGTAGGCAAGGCGATCGCGCTCGCCGTTGATCGCGCTCACTCACGTTATCCAGTTGTTCGTGGATCAACCGATGAGGTAATTGGGTTTATCCACGTTCGCGATCTACTTGATACAACGTTGGTGAGCGCCGGCGGAAAGATTCAAGAGCTTGTTCGAAATATCATGTTTCTGCCTGGCACCAAGGGAGTTTTGCCTGCGCTAACTGAAATGCGCAATCAACGCCAGCATTTAGCTATCGTGCTCGATGAATACGGTGGCACCGACGGCATCGTGACCCTCGAAGATTTAGTCGAATGCTTGATCGGCGATATCAAAGATGAATACGACACCGATGAAGCCGATGTTTCCATGGAATCGCGCACAGGTGATTTTGAGGTTGATGGACTGATTTCGATCGATGATTTACGTGAGCAGACAGGTATCGAAATCCCTGAAGGCCCATATGAAACAGCCAGCGGTTTTGTGATGCATTTCTTAGGCAGAATTCCCGTCGCACACGATGTAGTTGGCGTTAACGGGATTCGAATCACTGTTTTGACTATGGAAGGCAAGCGCGCTGGGCAGTTATTGATATCGCGTAACTAGCGATTCATGCGAGAATTACAACTATGACGAAGAAGCGAGTGCTATCGGGCATCCAGCCCACCAGTGACTCCTTCCACCTGGGCAACTACCTCGGTGCGCTAAAGCAATGGGTCGATCTCCAGAGCGGCAACGATGCCTTCTACTGCATAGTCGATCTTCACGCCCTAACCGGTGATATCGATCCAGCGTTGCTTCGCAAAAGAACTCTCTCATCTGCGGCGCAGTTAATTGCTTTAGGGATTTCGCCAGAGAAATCAACGCTCTTTGTGCAATCACATGTTGCCGAACATAACCAACTCGGCTGGATAATGGAATGTATAGCGGGCTTTGGCGAAGCTAACCGCATGACACAATTTAAAGATAAGTCAGCAAAAGGCGGGGCAGATACTGCGCGCGTAGGACTCTTTACCTACCCAATGTTGCAAGCCGCCGACATTCTGCTTTATCAAGCAGATCAAGTACCTGTTGGAGAAGACCAACGTCAACATATCGAGTTAACACGCGATTTAGCGATCCGATTTAATACAAAGTTTGGCGATACCTTCAAAATACCTGAGGGTTACATTTTGAAATCTGGATCTAAAATTTACGATCTACAAGAGCCAACAAATAAGATGAGTAAATCAGCAGGCTCTGTCGCAGGCGTTCTAGAAATTATGGATACGCCAGAGGCCAATACCAAGAAGATTAAGAGCGCGACCACTGACGCGGGCCGCGAAGTTACCTTCGACGAAAAAGGTAAACCTGGCATCAGCAACTTATTAACTATCCATTCAGCCCTTTCTGGTAAGAGTATTTCTGATTTAGAGAATGAATTTGATGGAAAAGGTTACGGAGACTTTAAGGGCGCGGTTGCCGAAGTAGTTGTTGAGTACCTACGTCCCATCCGCACTCAGGCGTTGGAACTTCTGCAGGATGAGGCTCATCTAATCAAGGTACTTCACGATGGAGCTGATAAAGCGCGCGCCGTCGCCAGCGCAACTCTGGCGCAGACCTATAAAAATTTAGGCTTGGTTCTCTAATGAAGTTTCGTGTAGCGCTAGCGATAGCTGCAATCGGGCTTTCAATTTTTAGCGCTCCACAAGCCAGTGCAGCAGGCAATATCTGTATCGCTTATGACACTGGTGGGCCAGGAGATCGCTCATTTAACGATGCAACGCTAGCGGGCGTTAAAAAGGCGCAGAGTCAGTACTCATTTACATTCGAAAGCGTAGTTACTGATGGCACCAACGCCGATCGCACCAAGCGAATCCGAACCCTTACTTCAAAGAGTTGCACGACAATAATTGCAGTTGGCGGTCAATACGCAAGAATTATCGAACCGCTCGCAATTGAATTTCCAAATACCCAATTTGCCATTATCGGGGATGCCTCAATTCCTTCTTTAAATGTCACATCAATTATCTTCTCTGAGAACGAAGCGGCATTCTTAGCGGGTTATAGCGCAGCGCTAGCCACTAAAAGTGGCAAGGTAGCGATGGTAACTACTCCTTCAAATGCAGATGGTTATGAAAATGGCTTTCTCCTTGGTGTCACAGCAGCAAAGAAGAACGTCAGGTCTTTTGTAAAGTACACCGCAACTGAATCTGTGGTCTCCGCTAAGGCGCTTATTACCCTAGGTATAGATGTCATCTACGATGCCACAACTGGATCAGCCGATGGACTATTCGAGGCGATAGTTAAGGCAAACACCTCAAAGAATCGTAAGAAGAACGCCCCTGAAGTTAATTTGATTATTACCGAACCTGATCTTTATCTAAGCGTCACTCCTGCAACTTCAAAGTATCTAATTGCCTCTGTTGTTAAACGAGTGGATATTGCAGTATCTGCGATTATCGGCAAAGCAGTTAACAACAGCCAACTCTCGGATGTTATTGATGCTAAAGCCGGAATTTACGGACATCGCTACGGTATTGGCGATAAAGGAATTGAAATAGTTATTAAATCTAAGCCGTTAGCTGCCCAAAGCGCAGCGATCAATGCGGCAGCGAGTGCAGCATATGCAAATTAATTGGGAGCATCTTAAAGAGCAGGCAACTGCGGCGATGAAGCAGGCCTATGCACCGTATTCAAAGTTTCCAGTAGGTGTTGCTGCACTTGTAGATGACGGTCGCATCGTGACCGGTTGCAACGTGGAAAATGCCAGTTATGGCCTCACTTTATGCGCAGAATGCGGCTTGGTTTCTTCACTTATTAACTCTGGTGGAGGACGCTTAATTGCATTTACCTGCGTTGATATCTCAGGGAACTTGTTAATGCCGTGTGGTCGCTGTCGCCAACTTCTTCAAGAACACGGTGGCTCAAAACTGCAATTGGCAACAGATGATGGCATCAAAACTCTCGCTGAACTATTGCCTTGGGCATTTGGCCCAGAAGAGATGGAAAAGCGTCTTGACTAGCAACTCTGTTGAACCGTTTGCCGCCGTAGAGATTATCGCCGCTAAACGTGATCGCAACGAACTTACTGATAAGCAAATTGACTGGACGGTTGATGCCTATACCCGCGGCGTAATTGCTGACGAGCAGATGTCAGCTCTGCTGATGGCGATCTTGCTAAATGGCATGAACTCCCGCGAAATTTCACGCTGGACGACTGCGATGATTAACTCTGGCGAACGCATGAACTGGTCGATGCTTGATCGCCCAACTGCAGATAAACATTCAACTGGTGGCGTTGGCGACAAGATAACTCTTCCTTTGGCACCGCTAGTTGCTGCCTGTGGTGGTGCGGTTCCACAACTATCAGGCCGCGGCCTTGGCCACACCGGCGGAACGCTCGATAAGCTCGAATCAATTCCCGGCTGGCGCGCCTCACTATCCAATGAAGAGATGTTAAAAGTATTGCAAGATACTGGAGCAGTTATTTGCGCAGCAGGTGCTGGCCTTGCTCCGGCCGATAAGAAACTTTATGCACTGCGTGATGTAACAGCGACAGTTGAAGCGATCCCACTTATTGCTTCATCAATTATGTCTAAGAAGATTGCCGAAGGTACTTCAGCGCTAGTGCTAGATGTGAAAACTGGCAGTGGAGCATTTATGAGCGATCCGAAGCAAGCCGCCGAACTTGCGCGCACCATGGTTCAACTAGGTTTAGATGCAGGTGTAAAGACACGTGCTCTCGTTACAGCGATGGATGTTCCACTTGGGCTAACGGCCGGAAATGCCCTTGAAGTACGCGAATCTATTGAGGTTTTAGCCGGTGGCGGCCCTGCAGATGTTGTTGAGTTAACCATTCTTTTGGCGCGCGAAATGATCGATGCCGCCGGAATTGTTGGAAAAGATCCTGCAGTTGCTCTGCAAGATGGCTCTGCAATGGATCATTGGCGTCGCATGATTGCCGCACAAGGCGGAGATCCAGATGCCAAACTGCCAGTTGCACGTGAACAACATGTAATCACCGCTCAAAATTCTGGAACTATGACCACAATGGATGCGATGAAAGTTGGAGTAAGTGCTTGGCGCTTAGGCGCAGGCCGTTCTAAGCAAGGCGAGAAAGTGCAAGCAGGTGCAGGCATCGAGATGCATGCTAAGCCTGGAGATTATGTTCAGGCAGGTGCACCGTTACTTACTTTGCATACTGATGAACCAGCAAGATTTGAACGCGCTCTTGAAATTTTAGATGGTGCAATTTCTATTAAGGAGGGCGGAACAGTTAATCGTCTGCCTCTAGTAATCGAGCGGATAGGTTAATGAGCACTTTAAATTTGATTCCAACCCCAGAACAAGTCAAGCGCTTACCTAAAGCGCTATTACATGATCACTTAGATGGGGGACTTCGCCCACAGACAATTATTGATATTGCAAAAGAGATTGGCCACGAGCTCCCAACCTATGATGCAACAGAGTTGGCCGAGTGGTTCCGCGCATCATGTGATTCAGGTTCGCTAGTCCGCTATCTTGAAACCTTCGCGCACACTGTTGCAGTTATGCAGCGCCCTGCAGATATTGTGCGAGTTGCACGTGAATGCGTGATCGACTTAGCCGAAGATGGCGTTGTCTATGCCGAAGTTCGCATGGCTCCCGAGTTGTTAACTGAAAAAGGTCTGACTCTTTCACAAGCGATTGAAGCGATCTTGCAAGGTTTCCAAGAAGGCGAGAAAGAAGTTGCTAAAACTGGAGGCAAGGTTCGCGCAGTTCTGCTCCTGTGCGGAATGCGTCAGAATAAACTTTCGCAAGAAGTAGCGGAATTAGCAGTTAAATACCGCGATCGTGGCGTAGTTGGCTTCGATATCGCAGGCCCTGAAGATGGCTTCCCGCCAAGTGATCAGTTAGATACCTTTGAATTCTTACGTCGCGAAAATGCTCACTTCACGATCCATGCGGGTGAGGCGTACGGACTTCCTTCAATCTGGGAAGCGATTCAACTCTGCGGTGCAGAGCGCCTCGGTCATGGTGTGCGAATCATCGATGATATTGATTTGAACCATACACCTGCGCGCCTTGGAAAACTTGCCGCTTATGTTCGTGATCGTCGCATCCCATTGGAAATGTGTCCTTCTTCAAATATTCAAACGGGAGCTGCTGCAAATTTTGCGGATCACCCAATCGGAGATCTCGCCAAACTTCGCTTCCGTGTAACAGTTAATACCGACAACCGTTTAATGTCAGCAACTTCGATGACCCGCGAAATGAACGAGTTAGTTAAGGCATTTAACTGGAGTTTCTTAGATCTGCAGCGCGTGACTATCAATGCGCTAAAGAGCGCGTTCATTCCCTTTGAAGAGCGCCTGGCGATTATCGATGAGATCGTAAAGCCAGGCTTTGCAAAGATTTCTGCTGAATAAGAGTTAAACCCCGATTGGGTGCCAGACCGTCTTTGCTTCCATAAATGCATAGATGCGATTTGGAGTCTGCGCATCATCAAAGTGGTGGATCCGCTTTAGGTTTTCAGCGCCGGCTTCTTTAAGTGCGGTGCGCTTCTTCTTATCGATTCCAGATATATCCATACCGTCGATATCCATATGTGATGCCGCCCAAGGAGCAAGCTCATCATGTGATCCAGTCAGAATATTTATAACGCCATGAGGTAGATCGCTAGTCGCTAAAACTTCGGCAAAAGTCATCGCCGGAACCGCTGATGCACCAGGCACTAGGGCGATAACTGAATTACCAGATGTAATAACTGGCGCGATGGAATCGATAAAGGCTAAGAATTCATCTTTTGGCGCAACTGCAATAACGCCTTGCGCTTCAGGGATAGTGAAGTTGTAATAAGGGCCAGCAACTGGGTTTGTTGAGCCAAATGCTGCAGCCAACTTATCGCTCCAGCCGGCATACCAAACCCAACGATCGATCGCAGCCATAAGTTGCTCATGCGCCTTCTTGGGAGTTACGCCAGATGTGGCAGAAATTTCGTTGGCAATCTGATCTGCGCGACCTTCGAGCATCTCTGCAATGCGATAGAGAATTTGTCCACGGTTGTAGGCAGTTGCCTTTGCCCAACCTGGTTGCGCTGCGCGCGCTGCCACAACTGCATCGCGTAGATCTTTACGTGATGCCAGCGCAGGATTAGCGATGAAGTTTCCCTTTGCATCGGTTACTTCGTAGATGCGCCCTGATTCACTACGTGGGAAAGCGCCATTGATGTAGAGCTTGTAAGTCTTCTTCACTTCAAGACGTGACATTTACTTTCCCTCCTTCAGATAAGAAGCCAGGCCATGTTTTCCGCCTTCGCGTCCCCAGCCAGATTCTTTATATCCACCAAATGGTGATGTCGGATCAAATTTGTTAAAGGTATTGGCCCAGATGACGCCGGCGCGAAGTTGTTGAGTGGCCCAAAGAATTCGCGAGCCTTTCTCACTCCATACGCCTGCAGATAACCCAAATGGAGTGTTATTTGCTTTTTCGATCGCCTCTTGTGGCGTGCGGAAAGTGAGAATAGAAAGTACTGGTCCAAAGATTTCTTCGCGCGCGATGCGGTGGGCTTGCGTAACGCCAGTAAAGATAGTTGGTGCAAACCAGAAACCTTTATCGGATAGGTTGCAAGCCGGGCTCCAGCGTTCGGCGCCTTCAGAATCTCCTGCTGCAGAAAGTTCATTAATCTTATTTAACTGCTCGCGTGAGTTGATGGCGCCCAGATCTGTGTTCTTATCTAATGGATCTCCTACGCGAATCTTTGACATGCGAGCCTTTAACTTTTCGGTAATTTCATCTGCGATACCTTCTTGCAAGATCAAACGTGATCCAGCACAGCAGACATGTCCCTGATTAAAGAAAATACCGTTAACAATGCCTTCGACCGTCTCATCGACAGGGGCGTCATCAAAGACGATATTTGCGCCTTTTCCGCCTAGTTCAAGGGTGGCTTTCTTATTGGTGCCGGCGATGGCGCGAGCAATCTTCTTGCCGACTTCAGTAGAACCAGTAAATGCGATCTTGTGGATGCCAGGGTGGTTAACGATCGCAGATCCTGTAGATCCATCGCCAGTAACAATGTTTACAACGCCATCTGGAAGTTCAGCTTGCTGGCAAACCTCAGCAAATAAAAGTGCGGTGAGCGAAGTTGTCTCAGCTGGTTTTAGAACAACGGTATTTCCAGTTGCAAGAGCTGGCGCCACCTTCCACGCCAACATCAATAACGGGAAGTTCCAAGGAATTATCTGGCCAGCGACCCCATGTGGCTTTGGTGACTTACCCATGCCGGCGTAATCTAATTTATCGGCCCATCCGGCGTGATAAAAGAAGTGCGCGGCAACTAACGGAATATCGATATCGCGGGTTTCGCGAATTGGCTTACCGTTATCTAGAGTTTCAAGGACTGCAAATTCGCGGGCGCGCTCTTGCAAGATGCGCGCTATGCGATACAGGTACTTACCGCGTTCTTTGCCAGATAGTTTTGACCAAGTCTTTGTGTAAGCCTTCTGCGCAGCAATAACTGCCTTATCTACATCACTGGCGTTTCCGAGAGCGATCTGGCTAAGCACTTCTTCAGTTGCTGGGTTAATTGTGGCAAAGTGATTGCGCCCATTAACAAATTTGCCATCTATGAAGTGTCCGTACTTCGGTTTAATCGAAACGATTGCGCGAGACTCGGGTGCTGGTGCATATTCGAAAGTCATGACTGATCCTTTGCGCCTTCTCTTAATCGATCGTTACGTAGTTAGGGCTAGCGTAGTAGCCATCATCCATTTTCATGCGTTGCATCAAAAGGTCGTTCAGTAGCGCACTGGCTCCAATGCGGAAAAACTCTGGTGTTAACCATTCTGGGCCCGCGGTCTCATTAACGAGAACTAACTGCTTGATCGCATCTTTAGTATTTCTAATTCCGCCGGCAGGCTTTACTCCGATGCGACGATTTGTCAGCGCATAGAAATCACGGACCGCCTCTAGCATCACAAGGACAACTGGGGGAGTAGCGGCAGGTGCGACCTTTCCCGTTGAAGTCTTGATGAAATCGGCGCCAGCTAGCATCGCTAAATATGAGGCTTTGCGAACATTGTCAAAGGTAACTAATTCGCCAGTTTCAAATATAACTTTTAGATGTGCACGATCTCCGCAAACTTCGCGGATCTTTACGATCTCATCAAAGACCAGCCCAAAATTGCCCGATAAGAAAGCGCCACGATCGATCACCATATCTATTTCGGCCGCGCCGGCATCGATCGCATCTTGAGTATCTTGGATTTTAACTTCCATCGATGCGCGACCTGATGGGAATGCAGTTGAGACGGCGGCAACTGGAACGTGCTTGCCGCCGATGGCATCTAAATGGGTTCGTGCAATCGAAACCATATCGTTGTAAACGCAGACTGCACCAACACTTGGAATCGTTAAATCAGTTGGATCAGGGCGCACCGCCTTTGTGCAAAGTGCGCGAACCTTTCCAGGAGTATCAGCACCTTCTAAAGTTGTTAGATCAACCATTGAAATGGCAGTGTCTATCGCCCAACGCTTACTTGTCGTCTTGATACTGCGAGTTGCCAACATGGCAGCGCGCGCTTCCGCGCCGACTTGGTCTACGCCAGGAAGTTGTGAGAGAAAGTTCTTAAGTGAACCTTCACTGCCATCGACTATTCCATAGAAGCTCATGCGAGAAAATCCTTAAGTGGTTGGCGCAATTGGTTCAAAAGATCGTTTGCCGACTTTTCATCTTTAGTTAAGACCTCGATGTAGCACTTCATCTTTGCTTCAGTTCCGCTCGGACGGATAATGATGCGAATTCCTCCATCAAGCCAGATCCGTAACCCATCTGTTGGGGGAAGTCCATCTTTAGGTGCAGCCAAGTCATCAATCGAAGATACCGCACGGCCTGCAATTTCTGCAGGAGGGTTCTTACGCAAACCTGCGAGAAGTTCGGTAATTCGCGACATATCGCTAACTCGAATCGAGATTTGTTCTGTGCCATGGAAGCCATGACGAGCCCAAACCTCATTCAATAGATCTACGAGCGTTTTTCCGTCAGCGTTTAGATCAGTTGCAATTTGAGCTAAGAAAAGTGCTGCAGAAATGCCGTCCTTATCGTTAACAGTCTCAGAATCGACTGAGTAACCGATCGCTTCTTCGTAACCAAAGGCGAGATCTTCGATTTTGGCGAGCCATTTAAAGCCGGTTAAAACCTCTTTAAAGTCGATTACATAGTGAGCAGCAATCTTGCGCAAGGCAGATGAAGAGACGATCGAATTACCAAAGGCGCCAGTCTTTGTCTTATCTTGCGCCATCGATCGAGCAATCCATTCTCCGAAGATTATGCCGAGTTCATCACCTCGCAGCATTCGCCAACCACTATTTGGATCATTTACTGCAGCAGCGCAGCGATCGGCATCTGGGTCATTGGCGATAACTAAATCGGCGCCAACTTGGCGCGCTTTGGCTAGCGCTAAATCAATCGCACCTGGTTCTTCTGGGTTTGGAAATGCCACAGTTGGGAAATCTGGATCTGGTTGCGCTTGTTCACTTACTAAAACCAATTTTGGAAAGCCGGCTTTAGCAAATACCTTTTCTACAGTCTCAGTACCAACGCCGTGCATTGCGGTGTATACGATTTTGAGAGAACCAGGTCGTGGCGCAAGTTTTGCTGTACGCGCAACATATTTATCTACAACTACATCATCTAAGGCAGTCCATGATTTACCTCTAGGTACATCCTTTAGAGAGTTAACTAAATCAATCGCTTTCGCGATAAAGCCATCAGTTGGATTGATGATTTGTGATGCGGCGTATTCAATACCGTCGGCAGTTGGCCCGATATAAACCTTGTAGCCATTATCTTGCGGTGGATTATGGCTGGCGGTGACCATAACGCCGAGATCACAGTTAAGTTCATGGGTAGCAAAAGCTAGTACTGGAGTTGGAAGTGGTCGCGGCAGGACAAATACCTCAAATCCTGCACCTGAAAATATCTGCGCAGATTCTTCTGTGAAATCTTCTGATCCGTAACGCGCATCGCGTCCAATTACCACGCGGCTGAGTCCGCGCTCTTTCATGTAAGCAACTAAACCGGCAGCGGTGCGACCAACAACTGCGCGATTCATACATGAAGGACCAGGGCCAATAGGGCCACGTAAACCAGCGGTACCGAATTGGAGAAACCCTGCGAAATACTTTCTTAAAGTCGTTTCGTCGCCTGATTCAATAAGTTTCGATAACTCCGCTGCGGTCTTTGGATCTGGATCATCGGCTATCCAGGCTTGTACTTCGGCCAAAAGCTGCGCGTTCATAGCCCCAGCGTAACTGGATTAAATCAACTTGTGAATTGCGAGTTAGGAAAGGAAATTATGCATCAAGAATGTCGCACAAAACTGTGCCACTTGAAACAATTTCGCCAATAACCGCTTTTAGATTAGCGATTTTGCCTGCTTTGTGGGCAAGCAGTGGTTGCTCCATCTTCATCGCCTCTAAGACAATAACCAAGTCACCAATCTCAACAAGAGCGCCCTCTTCAACTGCAACTTTTACTACTGTTCCTTGCATTGGGCTTGCTAAACCTGATCCACCTGCACCGCTTACCTTTGATTCTTTAGCACGATGGCGCTTAACAACAGGTTCTGGCGTATGCAGTTTTACCTCGAAGCGTTTGCCATTTACTTCAGCAACTAAATGTTCTGCCGCTACCTTAGTTGTTACAGGAATAGGTGTGGCGGAAAATGCCGGGATATCGTTCTTAAATTCATTTTCAATATAACTTGTATAGACCTTGAATTCTTCTGTGTATGCCGGATCTTCCAGAATCGCGCGATGGAATGGGATTGCCGTTGCTAAACCATCCACTTCAAATTCTGCAAGTGCGCGACGTGCTCTCTCGACGGCTTGTTTACGCGTTGCGCCAGTGACGATCAACTTCGCTAGAAGTGAATCAAAGTTGCCACCGATTGTGTCGCCTTTCTTAAATCCCGCATCAACGCGTACTCCAGGACCAGAGGGTAAATTCCATTGTGTTATTTGACCTGGGGCTGGCAGGAATGAACGTCCTGGATCTTCGCCGTTGATTCGAAATTCAAGAGAATGGCCACGAATTTCTGGATCCGTGAAACCAAGTTTCTCGCCCATCGCAATTCTAAATTGTTCACGTACCAAGTCGATTCCAGTTACTTCTTCGCTGACTGGGTGTTCGACTTGCAGGCGCGTATTAACCTCTAGGAAGGAGATAGTTCCATCCGCGCCAACTAAGAATTCGCAGGTACCGGCACCCACATAGCCAGCCTCTTTCATGATCGCTTTACTTGAGCGGTAGAGCTCTTCATTCTGCGCATCAGTTAAGAATGGAGCGGGCGCTTCTTCTACAAGCTTTTGATGGCGGCGTTGCAGCGAACAGTCACGCGTACTAACAACTACTGCGTTTCCATGTTGATCAACTAAGACTTGGGTTTCTACGTGACGAGGCTTATCCAAGTAGCGTTCTACAAAGCATTCGCCGCGTCCGAAACCAGCAATAGCCTCACGAACAGCAGATGCAAATAGTTCAGGAATTTCTTCCATGGTGTGCGCAACCTTTAATCCACGACCGCCACCACCGAAAGCTGCCTTAATTGCGACAGGTAAGCCATGTTCTTTTGCAAAGGCGGTGACTTCTTCCGCACCTGCCACAGGATCTTTAGTTCCGGCGACTAGTGGTGCTCCTGCTTTGGCAGCGATTCGTCGCGCTGAAACCTTGTCACCTAATGCGCTAATCGCGGCAGGAGGTGGGCCGATCCAAATCAATCCAGCGTCAATAACTGCTTGTGCAAAATCTGCTCGCTCTGAAAGGAATCCATATCCTGGATGAACCGCATCTGCTCCAGAAGACTTTGCTGCAGCGATAATCTTTGAAATATCTAAATAAGTTTGAGTTGCAGTAACGCCATTTAGCGAGAAGGCAAAGTCAGCGCTCTTAACGTGTAGGGCATCGCGGTCTTCCTCGGCGTAAACAGCGACGCTCTCAATTCCATGATCACGGCAAGCGCGAATAACGCGTAGCGCGATTTCGCCACGGTTAGCAATTAGAACGCGTTTCATCGCATCTCCTTAACTTCTGGCCAAGAGTATCCAAGTTGTGACATTGCAGATCGTAAGAACGGCATTGATAGCCCGACCACATTTGTGTAATCGCCTTCGATAACAGGAATAAATGGCGAACCAAAACCATCTAGAGTAAAACCACCTGCAACTTGAAGCGGTTCTCCGGATGCTATGTAATCCTCGATCTCGTGATCGGTTAACTCTGAAAAAGTCACCTTTGTTGTAACTCGATCTGCTATTTCTCGTCCCTGAGCGGTATCGATAATGCAGTGGCCGGTATGTAGCAAACCTGATCGACCGCTAATTTTCTTGGCGCGTTCGCGGGCTATATCTGGAGTTCCTGGCTTTCCGAATGAGACGCCATCAACATCAAAAGTTGAATCGCACCCAATTATCAGCGCGGGGTAATCAATCTGCTCGCGAACTGTGTGAGCTTTCGTCACGGCTAGCGCAATAACCATGTCAGCCGGTGACATCGCGTTAAAGAAATCGGTTTCTTCATCTACGTTGCTAACGATGATCGTCGGATTAATTCCAGCGCCCTCCAGCAAGCGGCGGCGCGAAGTTGATTGTGAAGCAAGAACTATCTTTGGCATTAGTGAGATTTTCTCCGGGCACCAAAGGTGATCTGATGGGGAAGCGGTTGGCGCAATTGTGGCAGACCAAAGACGCTGCGCTTAATTACTGGAACCAAATTCTGAATCTTATGGTGATCAATTGCAGCCTTTAGAGCAAGCAATTCCTCATCAGTTGGATTGCCAGATGTGATTGTAAATTTCATTAGAGCGGAATATTCCCATGCTTGCGTGCCGGCAAAGTATCGCGCTTAGTCTTTAAAGTACGGAAGGCTTTGGTTATGTAGGCTCGTGATTGATGAGGCTCAATTACGCTATCGATGGTGCCGCGCTCTGCGGCTGCATATGGATTAGATAGCGTCTCGGTGTAATCAGAAACTAGCTCTGCACGAACCTTCTCTGGATCTTTAGCATCGGCAATCTCTTTGCGGTACAAGATATTTACCGCACCTTGTGCGCCCATAACTGCGATTTCCGCACTCGGCCATGCAAAGTTAATATCGCTACCCAAATACTTTGAACCCATAACGATAAAAGCTCCACCGTAGGCTTTGCGGGTAATCAAAGTAACTAGCGGAACTGATGCTTCAGCGTATGCATAAAGCAACTTTGCGCCACGGCGAATGATTCCGTTCCACTCTTGTTCGGTGCCAGGTAAGAATCCAGGAACATCTACCAAGGTAAGAATTGGAATATTAAAGGCATCGCAGAAACGTAAGAAGCGCGCTGCTTTTTCACTGGAATTGATATCTAAAGTGCCGGCAAGTTGCGATGGTTGGTTGGCAATAATGCCAACTGATTCGCCTTCAATGCGCGCAAAGCCGACGACGATATTTGGCGCATACAAAGCGTGCACTTCTAAGAACTCGCCCTCATCAACCAGAGTGGTGATCAGGGTCTTCATATCGTATGGCTGGTTAGGGCTATCTGGAATCAAGGTATTTAGCGCAGCATCTGCCGCGTTTTCATCTAGGTTCTGAGTTGGAGGAAGATGCGGTGAGCCATCCATATTGTTAGATGGCAGATATGAAAGAAGTGCCTTCACATAATCAATAGCATCTGCTTCGCTATCAGCTAGGTAATGAGCATTTCCGGAACGCGTATTGTGAGTAAATGCGCCACCGAGTTCTTCCATATCGACATCTTCACCAGTAACCGTTTTGATTACATCAGGACCTGTAATAAACATATGAGAAGTCTCATTAACCATTACCGTGAAATCCGTTAAGGCAGGCGAATAAGCAGAACCACCGGCGCAAGGCCCAAGAATTAAAGAGATCTGAGGGATAACTCCAGAAGAACGGGTATTTAAACGGAAGATTTTTCCATATCCATTAAGCGATGCCACGCCTTCTTGAATACGGGCTCCACCAGAGTCATTTATTCCAATTAATGGGATACCGCTCTTAAGTGCAAACTCAGCGATCTTTACAATTTTTTCGGCATGAACTTCACCAAGACTTCCACCCATAACGGTGAAATCTTGTGAGTAAAGCGCGATTGGACGCCCATCAACTGTGGCAGTTCCGATTACAACACCATCTCCATAGGGACGGTTCTTCTCCATTCCAAATTGCGTAGAACGGTGGCGCGCAAATTCATCGATCTCGGTAAAGGAGTCAGCATCGACCAGTAGATCAATACGCTCACGAGCAGTTAACTTTCCTTTGGCATGCTGCTTTTCAACGGCGCGCGCTGATCCGGCATGGACCGCTTCCTCGACACGAAGTCGGAGATCTTCAATTTTTCCTGAAGTTGTATGCAGATCTGGGCTCATGGCTCTACGGTACTAGTCGTGGGTAGCCAAGCGCCAAGAGCGCCACTTAATAAGTCGATCATCGACGCAAATATTTCGCAGTACTGGCGGGTAAGCGTGGTTGATCTCACTGCATCCACACAAAGCGATCTTGCAGAGTTAGTTAACTCTTCAGTAGCAAAATCTGGTGAAGTAATTGCTGCAGAATTTCAAAGTAATGGACGCGGTCGCCTAGATAGAACATTCGAAGCGCCGCCAAAGAGCGCGCTCTTATTCTCTCTTTACGTTGCACCGAAGCGTGCTCGCAGCGATTGGAGTTTTATCTCTTTCTTAGCTGCACTCGCCATGCGCGAAGTTATTTCAAAAGATATTAAAGATAAAATCTCGCTGAAATGGCCTAACGATATTTTGATTGGCGACAGGAAAGTTGCGGGCTTGCTTGCGCAACAAATCGGCGATGGAGTGATTGTTGGAATCGGGCTAAATGTTGCAATGAATGAGATTGAAGTACCAGTACCCACTGCAACTTCGCTGGCGCTATCTGGATCAAATAATTTAGATCGCAACACTTTGCTAACCGATTTCCTAAGTAGCCTTGAAAGTATCTATGCCGAATGGGAATCAGGAGCTGATTTTCTAGAAAAGTATCGCCAGGTAAGTTCGACTCTCGGTCGCCATGTACGAGTTGAAGTGCTTGGGCGAGATTCAATTGAGGCAGAAGCGGTAGCAATCACCGCACAGGGCGCGCTAATTCTTAGCGATGGCACTGAAGTTAACGTGGGAGATGTAGTTCATCTACGATAGTGACGTGAACG
The DNA here is from genome assembly GCA_965268165.1 of Candidatus Nanopelagicaceae bacterium. Lineage (GTDB taxonomy): Bacteria > Actinomycetota > Actinomycetes > Nanopelagicales > Nanopelagicaceae > Planktophila. The sequence goes on along the minus strand of OZ254162.1, from coordinate 1,097,171 downwards.
AGCGCTTCCCGACTGTCGGCATCATTGGCGCTGGCCAACTCGCTCGGATGACGGTAGCTCCGGCAGAAGCACTTGGAGTTAATCTCTTACTTTTTGCAGAAAGTGACCAAGATAGCGCTGCTCAAATTGCCCCGCATGTAGTCGGTGATTACCGCGACCTCGAAGCGCTAAAGGATTTCGCTAAGCAATGCGATTTCGTAACCTTTGAACACGAGCTAGTTCCAATAGCGGTAATAAAAGGGCTAGAAGCAGCGGGCGTAAAAGTTTTCCCAACTTCGGATTCGTTCCAATATTCACAGAATAAAGCGCTAATGCGAGAGAGACTTTCTGAATATCCAGCGCCGAAGTGGAAAGTAATTAACGATGGCGATGATTTACTGGATTTCCCATTTATAGCAAAGAGCATCAGCGGGGGATATGACGGCCGTGGGGTTTGGAAGATCAAGAACCACGATGATTTAGATGAGGTATTAAACGAGATTCCTCAGTTGTTAATTGAGGAGCTAGTTGAATTTGATTTCGAAATTGCAGTAATGGTTGCACGATCAGCGCATGGCCAGGCAGTTACTTGGGCGCCAACCCAAACTGTTCAGTCGGATGGGATCTGCACCAGCACAATTTCACCAGCTCCTAAACTTTCTCTCGATCTCGCCGAGAAAGCACAACACTTAGCCCTCTCGATTGCAAACGACCTAGCCTTAATTGGGGTTATGGCAGTTGAGATGTTTGTTAAGGGCGAACAATTGTTTATTAACGAGCTTGCCATGCGCCCACATAACTCTGGCCACTGGACTATCGAAGGCGCAAAGACCAGCCAATTTGAACAACACTTGCGCGCTATTCTCGATCTTCCGTTGGGAGATCCTTCAATGGTTGCCCCTTACGCAGTTATGGGAAATATCTTGGGCGGCGATAAAACAGATATGTTCCGGCCTTACCTACATTTAATGGCACGTAATCCGGATCTGAAGTTCCATCAATATAAGAAAGAGATCCGCAAAGGGCGAAAAGTTGGCCACGTTACCGTTGTCGGCGAAAACCTTCTAGAATTAACTGAAGTTATCGCCCACGCGCGCGACTATATGAGCGGAGAAATCGATGAGTGATGTAGCAATCATCATGGGATCAGATTCTGATTGGCCGGTAATGGAAGAAGCAGCGAAGGCTCTTGATTCATTTAGAATTAGTTACACCGCCGATGTTGTCTCAGCCCATCGCATGCCAGAGGAAATGGTTGAGTTTGCAAAGAATGCAGCGACAAAGGGTTACAAGGTAATCATCGCTGGTGCAGGTGGAGCTGCACATTTACCTGGAATGGTCGCCTCGCTTACAACGCTTCCAGTAATCGGTGTTCCAGTCTCGCTTAAGAATTTAGAAGGTATGGACTCACTACTATCAATCGTTCAGATGCCAGCAGGAATTCCAGTTGCAACTGTAGGAATCGATAACGCCAAGAACGCCGGAATTCTCGCTGCGCGCATTATCGGATCTTCAGATGCAAACGTGGCAAAGAAAGTCGAAGCGCAGTTGGCCGATATTCGCGAAGAAGCTAAAGCAAAGGGCGCAAATTTAAACGCACGTCGAAATACAAAAACTGGTTTTTAACTCTTAATCTGAGCGACCGAGAGCGTGAACGCGCCAACCTGCTGCGCGCCATTTATCGCGATCCAGGGCGTTGCGGCCATCAATCAGGAATTTAGATTTCACGAGTTGACCTATTACTGATGGATCTAGTTCGCGGTACTCCTTCCATTCTGTTAAGTGGAGGATGGCATCGGCGCCTTTAACGCAATCGGTAACTTTCTCGGCGAAATCAAGGTTTGGGAAACGTTTACGTGCTGGCTCAATTCCCTTTGGATCGTGAACAACAACTGTGGCACCTGCGGCTTGAAGTTGTGCAGCGATATCAAGTGCGGGGGAGTCACGAACATCATCGCTATCGGGCTTAAATGTCGCACCGAGTACTGCAATTTTATATTGCGTTAAATCTTCTGAAAGATCAGCGCGCACAACATCAATTACGCGCTGACGTGCACGTAGGTTGATTGCATCAATCTCGCGTAAGAATTCGAGCGCTTGATCAGCGCCAAGTTCTTGTGCGCGCGCCATAAAGGCACGGATATCTTTTGGCAGACATCCGCCGCCAAAACCAATACCTGCCTGCAAGAAACGATTTCCAATTCGTGGGTCGTAACCAATGGCTTTAGCAAGCACGGTGACATCTCCGCCGGCTGCTTCACAAACTTCAGCCATAGCGTTGATAAATGAAATCTTCGTTGCCAGAAATGAGTTTGCCGCAACCTTTACAAGTTCCGCGGTTGGAAGATCGGCGCGAATCCATGGGGTTCCAAGATCGATGATTGGTTTGTATACCTCTTTAAGAATCTCTTCAGCACGATCGTTAACCACACCAACCACGAGGCGGTTAGGGGTCAAAGTGTCTTCTACTGCAAAACCCTCACGAAGAAATTCTGGGTTCCAAGCTAAATCAGCCTGTGGTGCAGATGTAGCCAAAATATCGCGCAGCGCTTGGGCGGTGCCCACTGGAACTGTTGATTTTCCAACAACGAGTGAGCCGTCCTTTAAATGTGGCGCGATCGCTGCAACAGAGGATTTCACATATGTTAAATCTGCAGCAAGGCCATCTTTACTCTGCGGTGTTCCAACACAAATAAAGTGAACGTCGGCATCAGCAACTGCTGAAAAATCTGTTGTAAATGAGAGTCGCCCGGTCTTCATCTCTGCTGCGAGCAAAGTATCTAAACCTGGTTCATAGAAAGGCAGTTCGCCACGAGAGAGTAGATCTACCTTGTGCTGGTCGGTATCAACGCCAACAACTTCAAAGCCAAGTGATGACATACATGCTGCGTGAGTGGCACCGAGATAGCCACAACCAATTACTGAGAGTTTCATAGGGTTTTAGTCTAAAGCACCTTCTATTTGATTTCCCCGCATGGATTTTCCGCTGCGGTACGCGTCTTAAATTTATCGACAATAACTGGCTTGGCAGATGCTGATGCCGATGAAGATGAACTCGCTGACGGTGATGGAGTCACTTCATCTACTAGCGCTGCATCATCACGAATTCTTGTCCATAAATCAGCGCTTAGAACTGGATCCCAAATAACAACTGAGCCGGCGGTTGGGTGTCTTCCATTTGCAGTCGTAAGTGGAACTGTCAAGGTACGAACATTTCCGGAAGAGAGTCCGCGCATCTGCTTAGCAAGATCCAATAGATCGTTCTTGCTTAAGTTCTCATCCATTTTCACGGTAGAGATCGCCGCATTTAGAAAGTTAACTAATTTAATTGGATTGAGAAGTACTCCAGTACTTGTTGCCTTCTTGATTACAGAACTCATAAATTGTTGTTGACGTTGCATACGTCCGATATCGCCCCGTCCATCAAAGTCACGGGTGCGAACATATTTAAGGGCTTCGATTCCACCAAGGGTATGTGTGCCAGCGCTGAGGACTAGGTGGCTCTTTGGATCATCGATCTCTACCTTAGTACAGACTTCAATTCCGCCAAGAGCATTAACGATTCCAGCAAAACCAGCAAAACTCACTTCAATGTAGTGATCCATCTTCAGATTTGTAGCACGTTCGATAGTTTCGATAAGAAGCGGTGCGCCACCGAATGCGAAGGCGGCATTTAACTTATTCTCACGATCAGGAATCTGCGATTTTCCATCTGTGCTCAAATGTGCCGGAATTGTTACGAGCGAATCACGCGGAAGTGATACCAGAAAAGCTTTATCACGGTTCTTGCTGATGTGAACCAACAACATCGTGTCAGATCTTCCGCCAGCTGCAGTCTTGGTACTTCCAACGCGCAGGGCTTTCATCTCTTCTTTAGTTAGACCTTCACGCGTATCTGATCCAACCAATAAATAGTTAAGTGCTTTAGATGTTTTCTCAGGGCGATTATCTAGCCCAGCGAAGACGCTAATGCGATCGATCCTGCCGCTTACTTGGCCTAATCCGATCCAAGATAGCGATGCGAGAAGAACTACACCCACAGAAAGTGATGTAATAACCTTTACTGCTCGCGTCGACTTCACATACGAACTCTACTTGGGCGATAGCGTAGAAGGGTTATGTCGACATCTATGGGCGAGTTATCTGTCTCACCAGCAGTTAGCGTGATTCTTCCCGTTCTAAATGAAGAGGCGCACTTAGCAGAATCCATTTCGGCAATCCTTTCCCAGGATTATCGCGGGGTCTTTGAAGTAATTCTCGCTCTCGGCCCATCTCAAGATCGCACAGATGAAATTGCAAAGTCGCTATCAGCCAGAGATCCGCGAGTTAAATTGGTAGCCAATCCAACTGGAAAAACAGCGACTGGGCTTAATTTGGCAGTAGCTGCTTCTACACATCCAATAATTGTTCGCGTTGATGGCCATGCAAAAATTCCACATGACTATCTGACTCTGGCAGTTGAAATTCTTAAGCAAACTGGCGCCGTAAACGTTGGCGGAGTTATGGCTGCAGAGGGAGTAAGTAGCTTTGAAAAGGCGGTTGCTCGTGCGATGCGTAGCCCTTTAGGAGTTGGAGCATCTCGTTTTCATACTGGTGGAGAAGCCGGAGAAGTAGACACCGTTTATCTCGGAGCATTTAAGCGTGAAGCAATTAACCAAGCAGGTGGCTTTGATGAGCGGTATACCCGCGCACAGGATTGGGAGTTAAATTTTCGCTTGCGCAAAAACGGTGGTTTGATTTACTTCGATCCTAGACTTCAGGTTACATATCGCCCGCGCTCGAATTTAAGAAAGTTAGCAAAGCAGTATTTTCAGTATGGAACTTGGCGAAGAGTAGTTTCACGTAGCCATAGCGGAACAATTAATTTACGTTACTTAGCGCCACCGGTGACGTTAATCGGTTGTGTAGCTTCAGTAATTGGTGGATCTTTGATTCATCCAATTCTCTATATTCCGGTCTTTGTTTATGGAGTTTTCGTGGGCCTATCTGCAGCGCTGATTTCGCGGTCAATCCGTGAATTCTTTTCACTTCTATCGATTATTCCAACAATGCATTTCGCTTGGGGCGCGGGGTTCATCACCTCAACTAAAACGCTGCGGTAGCCTTTACCCATATGAGCGCTCCTGTAACCGTTTACGAACCCTTTCGCGCTGGCCTGCCGCCTCTGGGTTCATATCTGCGCTCCCTTTGGGCCCGCCGCTCATTTATCTCAGAGTTTTCAAGGTCCGAACTTCGTGAGCAACACTACGGCTCGGTCTTTGGCCAACTCTGGTTGGTCTTGAATCCACTTCTTCTATCAGGCGTTTACTTTCTCTTGATCTACATCATTGGTGGCCAAAGCGATGCCACGCGATACGGCCATCTAACCGCTAGCCTCTTTCTCTTTTATTTGATCAGCAATAGCTTAACTGGCGGCGTTAAATCAATTACCGCTGGCCAGCGTCTGATTTTAAATACCGCCTTCCCGCGCGTAATGCTTCCAATTTCTGCATCAGTAATTGCGCTATTTAAATTTATCCCCACCTTATTCATCTTCTTCATTATGCGAACAGCGCTGGGCCTTGAGTATTCGTGGAATATGTTCTGGGCTATTCCGGTATTGCTGATCGCCTTATTGATGGGTCTTGGAATGGCGATTCTGATCTCTTGTATCAACGTCTATTTCCGAGATATCGCCAGCTTCCTGCCTTACATGACTCGCAGCCTTCTTTACTTATCTCCGATTCTTTATCAGGCAAGTGACTTAACGGATGAGTTAAAGCGTTTTGAGATAGTAAATCCAATTTTCTATCTCCTCGATGCTTGGTCACAAGTTATGGTCTATGCCCAAGCCCCAGATTTGTTCTCTTTAGGTCACGCACTTATCTGGGCGCTAGCAATCTTCTTTGTAGGAACATATTTCTTCTTATCTAGGGAGCGTGATTTCGCTGTCCGCCTCTAATTCACAAAATTCAATTCACCCAAAAAATGGTCTCGCAGTTTCAGTGCAGAACGTTGGGCTCACCTATAAGACTTCGGTTGTAAAGCGACCTACTTTAAAAGCGCGCCTAAAAACTATTGGACGTTCAAACAAACACACTCGAGTAGTTAACGCGCTAAATAGCGTGAATCTTGATGTCCACTACGGCACGGTGCTCGGAGTCATAGGATCAAACGGCGCCGGCAAATCTTCGCTGATGCGAGTTATCTCCGGAATCGTTCCCCCAACTCAAGGACGCATTGAAGTTCACGGTTCCGTTAGTACGCTCTTGGCCCTCGGCGTTGGCTTTAACCCGTCTATGACCGGGCGCGCAAATGTTTACTTAGGTGGTCTTGCTGCAGGAATGTCGCGCGCTGAGATTGATAGCCAGTTCGATGCGATCGCCGAGTTTTCAGAGCTCGGAGATGCAATAGATGCTCCAATGCGCACTTATTCATCTGGAATGTATGCGCGCCTAGCATTTTCAGTAGCGGCAACGGTACAACCAGATATTTTGATAGTTGATGAAGCCCTCAGCACTGGTGATGCGCACTTTAAAGAGAAGAGCCTAAATCGCATTAAAGAGCTACGCACCGCAGACCGCGCACTTATATTGGTGAGCCACGCTATGGCAACTATCGAAGATGTTTGTAATGAAGTCGCCTGGCTCCATAAAGGTAAGTTGATGGCGCGCGGAAATCCAGCGGAGATTATCAAGCAGTATCGCGAATTTATGCAGGTCGGAAAGAGCGCAGCAGCAAATGAGGATGTCTAAAAAGCCTCTGATTGCTCTTGCAATCTCAATTGCTGTCTCACCGATCACTTTCCTTCCAAACGCTGCCTACGCTGAGACGGTTCCAGCAACTTTTGCATTTCAAGGAAGTGGCTACGGCCATGGCGTCGGAATGAGCCAGATCGGTGCCAGAGCGAAAGCTTTAGCCGGTGAATCCGCGACCGCTATTTTGCAGTACTACTACACCGGAACAATTGTTGAAACTGTGACTGATACCCAAATTCTTCGAATTAACCTTGGAAATTTACTCACATCTGCGAAGTTAAGAAGTGACTCTAAGGGTGCAGAACTTCAACTATTTGCAGGTGATTTAGGTGAAACACAAACGGCCACACCTTTACTTACCTTTCCAAGCAAGACCGCACTCAATTTGAATTTAACTGATGGGCTACTTGCAATTAGTACAACGCGGGGAACCACTACCAAAGCAATTACGACCGGAAGTTCTTTCACTCTACGTTGGTCCGGAACTCGCTATCAAGATGGATCACCAACCGTTATTTCGCTGACAACTAATGGCGCAACGAAAAAGTATCGCCATGGACAGATATCCCTCAAAGTAATTAGAGATAAAACCTTGGGAAAGCGATTGGCGATTATCAACTCTGTGCGCCTACAAGATGAGTATCTATGGGGGATTGGTGAGGTGCCCTCATCTTGGCCAACCCAAGCGCTAGAGGCGCAGGCAATCGCATCTAGAACATATGCCTATGCAAAATCTACAAAGATCCGCTCCGCCTGTGATTGCCATTTATACGCAACGATCAGCGATCAAACCTTTGCTGGTTATTCAAAAGAGAGCGAACCAAGATTTGGGGAGATTTGGAAGGCGGCAGTTAACCGAACTGCAGGCTCGATAATCACCTACGAAGGTCGTCCAATTACCGCTTACTTCTCTTCATCATCGGGCGGTACAACAGAAACATCAGAGCACGCCTGGGGTACTGCAACCCCTTACACAGTTAGCGTTCCTGATAGCGCAAGCGTTGATGTCGCACTTAATCTTCGCTTTGCTTCATGGAACAGAGAAATATCTCAAGCAGTTATTGCTCAGGCTTTCGCGCTGCCGGATGTTATTTCTTTAACAGTTCTATCAAATAACCCTGCAGGATCGGTCGCGCTAATTCAAGCGATTAGTTCAGATGGATCATTTGCCGTACTTCGCGGTGAAACTTTTAGAAGCCGTAGCAAACTGCCTTCTGCTTGGTTTTCGCTAAATTAGTTAGCGTGCAGGATGGAATTCAAGCCACCCCAAGTGCCAGAACGCATTACAACTTCTAAACCACCGGTTAGAGAATTACGACGGAAGAGCAAGTTACTGGCACCAGAAAGAGATGCAGCTTTCACAATTTCACCATCTGGAAGTTTTACCTTTGATGCCGCTGTTATATAAGTTCCTGCCTCAATTACGCAGTTGTTGCCAAGTGAAATTCCAAGTCCAGAGTTGGCGCCTAGCAGACACTTTTCGCCAACCGAAATCACTTCTTTACCGCCGCCACTTAAGGTGCCCATGATTGAAGCGCCGCCACCTACATCGCTACCGTCGCCCACGACGACGCCCGCTGAAATTCGACCTTCCACCATGGATGTTCCCAAAGTGCCGGCGTTAAAGTTAACAAAGCCTTCATGCATAACTGTTGTACCTGGTGCTAGATGTGCACCAAGTCGCACGCGATCAGCATCGGCAATTCGAACACCAGATGGAATTACGTAATCAACCATGCGCGGGAATTTATCGACGCCGAATACTGTGACGTGGCCATATTTGTTGCGCAGCGCACCACGAATCAATTCAAAACCTTCGACGGCACATGGGCCAGCAGATGTCCAAACAACGTTGGTGAGCAACCCGAAGATGCCATCCATAACCGCGCCATGTGGCTTGATTAAGCGATGTGAAAGTAAGTGAAGGCGCAAGTAGGCATCAGCAGCACTTGTCGGCGCCACATTGAGATCTATCTCAATAGAGATAACTTCACGTCTTACTTTTCTAACTTCATCAACTCCGGCAAGTTCATTTAGCGCAGCAGGCGCTTTTGAAGTATTCGTACCGAGAACTGGTTCTGGGAACCAGACATCCAAAAGTGTTTCTCCAGAATAAGTTGCAATTCCGTGGCCAGATGCCAGATGTGGCGAATTTTGCGAAGCAGACATGCGATAAGCCTAACCCCTATCCTTTCCCACATGCGCATCGCCGTTTACTGTTCTTCATCCCTTGCCATCGATCCCAAATACATCGACCTGGCTCATTCGTTGGGTGCAGGAATTGCCGCTCGCTCTTGGGAATTGGTCTCAGGCGGTGGACATATTTCGGCGATGGGAGCGGTATCCCGCGGTGCACGCGAAGCCGGTGGCAAAACAATCGGAGTTATCCCGCAGCGCTTAGTAGATATTGAATTTGCCGATAAAGAGTGCGATGAACTGCATATCGTGGATTCGATGCGCAATCGAAAGGCGATGATTGAAGATCTTTCCGATGCATTTATTGCACTACCTGGTGGCATCGGAACACTGGAAGAGCTCTTTGAAATTTGGGTTGGGCGATTCTTGAAGTTTCACAATAAGCCAGTCATCATTTTAGATCCTTACGATTTATATGCCCCGCTTGCTACCTTGATTGATCATCTAGAAGAGCATGGTTTTGTGAAGCCAGGGCAGCGAGAGCTTCTACATTGGGCAACGAGCGTTGACCAAGCGTTGGATATCGCAACTAATCACTCCAGTAGTAAGTAGCGCAAGCAAATGTCAAACACACTTAGAATCACAATTGACCTACCGTGCCCTCAAGAACGCGCTTGGGCGGCGATTGCAGATTGGGAATCACAAGGCAACTGGATGCTGCAAACTAAAGTTTGGGTTACTTCACAAATTCGCGAAGGCACCGGAACTTCGATATCAGCATTTACGGGTCCGTTTTATAAGTTCTATCCGAAGTTTTCATCGCTCGGTCTTTTAGACACCATGGTTGTAACAAAGTGGCAACCACCTGAAATTTGCGATGTAGTGCACACGGGAAAAGTTCTTAAAGGAACCGGTTCTTTTGTACTTTCACCGATTAACTCCACATCAACAAAATTCAATTGGTCAGAGACAATTGAGTGTTCTCGCTTAAAGTTTCTAGCGATCGCACCGTTTCTCTGGGTTGGGGTGCGAATCTCATTGGCTCGCCTCTCCACATCACTGCGCCCACGCGAGTAACCTTGGGGCTATGACTGCGCCCCTTACCTTGGCTGAGGCCTTGGCGCAGTTGCCCGAGGAGGAGCGGATAATCCTCTCGCTCCATTACCTTCGCCAGATGGCGGTCAGCGATATCGCCACCCTTTTAGGCGTTCCTGAAAAATCGGTCTCAACCGTCATGGCTTCTGGAAAAACTCGCATCACCGCCCTGCTTGGAATGGGCTAATTGCGCCTCCGATTTCATACTCAGCCAGTTCTGCGAGATACTTCTCCTCTTAAGTAACCAACGGCGCAATCTAGCCGACATTTATGTATCAAAGGAGTTCTCCCCATGGCAGCCATGAAACCCCGTACTGGTGATGGACCCATGGAAGTAACCAAGGAAGCGCGCTCGCTAGTTATGCGTATTCCGCTAGAAGGTGGCGGCCGCCTTGTCGTCGAACTCAACCCCCAAGAAGCAAATAATCTCAGCGCCGCCCTTGAAGCAGCTGTAGCACTTATCAAGAAGTAAGTAACTCTTGTGCTTCAGCCGATTGCTGTAGACCTTAAATCTTTATCTGATGCGCTCGCTGATGCGCAATCTATTGCAATTGGGTTTACGCAAGCAATTAAAAATCTAGAGAAAAATCTAGAGAAAAATCCAGATAAAGAAGAGAAACCGGAATACAACTTCCCGTCTCACCTTAAGTTAATTGAAAAATTAGAAGAAACTTTTGAGATAGACCTGCGCGATGAATTGGCCTTCTTCGCAGCAACTGGAAAAGCTGGAGAGATTTTTGAAATTCCTGTTTCATCAAATCAATTTGTTGCCGATCGAATTCTCTTAATCGGACTTGGAGATGAGTCAAATTCTGCGATACGACAAGCAGGTGCGGCGCTTGGAAGAAAAGGTCGAGGCAAAGCGGTAACAATCGCATCGCTCTGCGTTTCAGACGAACAACAGTTAAAAGCCTTTGCCATCTCAGTCCAACTCGGTGCTTATATTTGGACACAGAAAACTGGACCAACCCAAGAAATCCCACTCTTTCTATTTCATACAGATTCCCCAGTGGTAATTAATGATGCATCAACGATCGCAAGCGCTATTTCTCGCACAAGAGATCTGATTCATACCCCATCAAATATCAAGACCCCGCTCTGGCTGGCAGATGAAGCGGTGAAGATCGCCGCCGATAGCGGTTTAGAAGTAAAGGTTTTAGCAGGTAAAGAATTGGCAGAGTTTGGTGGCTTGCGTGCAGTTGGTAATTCATCACCAAAGCCCGGACCACGTTTCGTTCAAATCTCATATCACCCAAAGGGTAAGAAAAAATCTGCAGGGATACTTCCGCACGTTGTAATTGTTGGTAAAGGAATCACCTTCGATACTGGCGGTGTATCTCTAAAGCGCCCTTACGAATTTATGACAGCGATGAAATCAGATATGGCTGGCTCTGCTGCGGCGTTAGGCGCTATCTCAGCTCTTCCATATTTCCAGCCACAAGTGCAAGTAACAGTCTTGATGATGCTCGCCGAAAATGCGCTATCTGGTACTTCCCAACGCCCAAGTGATGTCATTACCCACTACGGTGGCAAGACCGTTGAAGTATTAGATACAGATGCAGAAGGTCGCCTAGTACTTGCCGATGGCCTGGCGTTTGCAGATATAAATTTAAACCCTGATTACCTAATCGATATTGCAACTCTTACTGGCGCAGCAACTCTTGGTTTGGGTAGACAACATGCTGCGATGTATACGCGAGATGAGAAAGTAGCTAAGAGTTTTTCAGAAGCAGGGGAGCGATCCGGAGACCGCGTCTGGCATATGCCGTTGGTGGATGACTATAAGGAAGCGCTGGAAAGTCCAATTGCAGATTTAAGTCACATCACATCGAAGAAACATTTCAGTGCAGGTTCAGTCACCGCAGCCCTATTCCTAGAGCACTTTGCTGGAGATCGGACCTGGGTTCACTTTGATATTGCAGGCGTTGCGCGCAGCGAAAGCGACTCTGGAGAAAACCCTAAAGGCGGCACAGGTTTCGGCGTGCGATTGCTCATCGAATGGCTAACATCTCTCTCATGATCATCGATCCACATTCTTATGCTGAGAGCTTTATCTCCGAAGATGAAGTTAAGAAGAGCGCCCGTTCTCGCGGTGAAGAAATTGGCGTCATCGATGCAACATCTGGAGCAGGAGCTTACTTAAAACATTTGGCACATAACCTTTCTGCGCAATCAGTAGTCGAAATCGGTACTGGCTCAGGAGTTGGTGCCCTTTGGGTGCTTGAAGGAATGCTAGCTAGCGGAACGCTGACATCAATTGATGACGAAATGGAACATAGCAATATTGCAAAGACAGCGTTTCAAGATGCTGATATTGCACCAGCGCGCTTTAGATTGATTACCAATCCGGTCATGGATGTAATGAATAAACTCGCAGATCGCGCTTATGACTTAGTTATTTTTCGCCACAACCCAGAAGATTTGCCTTATGCAATCACCGAAGCACATCGCATATTGCGCAGTGGCGGTGTATTTGTGATCGATAATTTCTTCGGTGGCTCAAAGGTTTCAGATCCTGCGCAGCGCGATCCAAAAACCGTAGCGTTGCGCGAATCTGGGAAATCCTTGAAAAACGAGTCAGAGAATTGGGTGGTTTCACTCATTGCAACTGGCGATGGTTTGTTACTAGCAACTAAGTTATAGGAAGATGGCGTAATGACTTCTCCAAACAATGGACCATGGTGGATTCCGGCCTCGCGCAATGGAAAAGCTAATTTCATTACCCGCGCCAATGCCATATTGCTCGCCTTTGTTGCAGGCCTTGTCGGTGCAATTTTTGGTGCATCATCCTCGGGTTCACTATTTGGTCAGTCAATAAACCTTTCACGCGTTACAAATTCAGTGGAACGTGCACCTGGATCAGTAGCCGACCTGGCGCAGCGCGTAATTCCTTCCGTTGTTTCAATTGAAGCAAGCTCAAAAGATGGTGGCTCAACGGGAACAGGATTTGTCATCGAAAGTAATGGATACATCCTCACCAACAACCACGTGATTGCTGAAGCAGCAACTAACAACGGCGATATTGATGTGACTCTTAATAATGGCCAGAAATACGTTGCCAAAATTATCGGAAGAGATGCCTCATATGATTTAGCGGTAATAAAGATTGCAACAACTGGTTTAACCGCCCTTCAATTAGGAGATAGCGACAAAGTCGCAGTTGGAGATTCAGTAATCGCAATCGGCTCACCGCTTGGACTTTCTGGAACAGTCACACTCGGAATTATCAGTGCAAAAGATCGCGCGGTAACTGCTGGTGAAACCGGAAGTGATAATTCATTTATTAACGCACTTCAAACAGATGCGGCAATTAATCCTGGAAACTCAGGTGGCCCACTAATTGACTCAACTGGTGCGGTAATTGGCGTTAACTCCGCAATTGCAACTCTTGGTTCATCATTTGGTTCGCAATCTGGATCTATCGGCCTTGGTTTTGCAATCCCGATCAATCAAGCGCGCAAGACTGCAGATCAGTTGATTAAGAACGGCAAGGCAACCTACCCAGTACTCGGCGTATCAATAGATATGAAATTTGAAGGTGATGGCGCACGAATTGCCGCTAACGATAAGGCGATCTTGCCAGGTGGCCCAGCAGATAAGGCCGGTCTCAAAGCAGGAGATCTAATTACCAAATTTGATGGCCGAACAATCAACACCTCGGAAGAGTTGATTGTGGCTATTCGCTCCAAGAGCGTCGGCGATAAAGTACAACTTACTTACATCCGAAACGATGTAACTGCCACCACAACCGTGACTCTCACCGCGGGCAAATAGTCGGCGTGTGGATCTTTGATTAAAGAGTAGTATCAACAACTATGTTCTTCGATTTTGGCGCCGGTGAGATATTTGGTTTGGGCGTTCTTGCTGTGATTTTGGTAGGACCAGAACGTCTTCCACAGTTAGCAGTAGATGCGGCAAAGCTGATTAAGAAAGTTAGAGCCATGGCAAATAGCGCCACCAGCGAACTGCGCGAAAATCTTGGACCAGGCTTTGAAGATCTTTCACCTTCAGATTTGCGTCCCAAGGCTTTCATCAAAAAACATATTGCAAACGCACTAGATGAAGTAGATGCGGCTGAGAAAGCCCCAAAGTTCAACGCCAAGATTGATCCAGACCTGCCATGACCAACGCCGCTGAATTGCTAGAGCAAGTTAACGCTGCGCTAGCAACTGTCTCTGATCCTGAACTTCATCGCCCTCTTCCGGAACTTGGAATGGTTGAATCAGTAGAAATCACGCAAGGTGTGGCAAAACTTAAGATCCTCTTAACTATTTCGGGATGTCCAATGCAAGATAGGTTGCGCGGCGACATCACTGAAGCGGTATCTAAACTCGCTGGTATTTCAACTGTCGAAGTTCAATTCGGTGTCATGAATGAAGAACAGCGCAATAATGTAAAGAAGTTATTGCGCGGCGGCCGTGAGAAGTTCATCCCATTTGCACAGCCCGAATCACTTACTCGCGTCATCGGCGTTGCATCAGGAAAAGGCGGAGTAGGAAAATCCTCGCTTACCACTAACTTGGCGGTTGCTGCAGCGCGTAAAGATTTACGTGTTGGAATTTTAGATGCAGATGTATATGGCCACTCAATTCCCAGGTTGATGGGTTTGATGGGGCAACGACCAACTGCTATCGACCAGATGTTTATTCCACTTGAGGCGTATGGCGTAAAAGTTGTCTCAATGGAAATGTTTAAGCCAGAGCGCGCTGATGCTGTGGCTTATCGCGGTCCGCTGCTTCACAGAGTCCTTGAACAACTGCTCTCTGATGCTTATTGGGGAGATTTAGATCTACTGTTGATTGATCTACCACCTGGAACTGGCGATTTAGCGATCTCGCTTGGTCAGTTGATTCCAACATCTGAAATTGTCGTTGTAACAACTCCACAAATCGCCGCTGCCGAGGTTGCAGAGCGCGCCGGTCGCATTGCTCACCAAATTCATCAGCGCGTGGTCGGTGTTATCGAAAACATGTCAGCATTTCCATGTCCACATTGCAGCGATGAAATTGCCTTATTTGGTGCAGGCGGCGGAGAAGAAACTGCGGCTCGTCTATCTAACTTAGTGGGCAGCGATGTTCCACTGCTTGGAAAAGTTCCATTTAGTACCGAGCTGCGCACTGGGGGAGATGAAGGAACACCGATCGTAATTGCCGCACCGGATTCTCCTAGTGCGCAAGCTATTTATGCGATCGCTGAAAAATTAGTTGTGCGAAGCAGTTCGCTACTTGGCGTCCGACTCGGGCTTAGCACGTAACTCTTTTACTAAATCTTCAAGTTCACTTCGCAAGAAATCACGAGTAGCAACTTCGCCAAGTGTTATACGCAGACTTGCTAGTTCGCGCGTTAAGTATTCGGTATCTGCAACTGAGCGCGCGTTCTGGGCCCGATCTTCATTTAGCGAAATTCGATCACGGTCTGCTTGACGATTTTGGGCAAGCAAGATGAGCGGTGCAGCATATGAAGCTTGCAGCGAGAGGATCAAGGTAAGAAAGATAAATGGATAGTCATCAAAGCGCAGATCACGTGGTGCAAGCGCATTCCAGAAGACCCATGAAAGTACAAAGACAGTCATGTAGACCAAGAAGCGAGCGGTACCTAGAAAACGTGCAAAGCGCTCAGATAGTCGGCCAAAAACTTCTGGATCGTAATTAGGACGTATGGAACGACGTGATTCGCGTGGAGTGTCGAGACCGTTATTGCGAGGGCTTGTTGAACGTGCCATTAGCGCGCCTCCTCTTCCATCTGATTATCTAATTCAAGATCTTCTTCACTAACTTCTGAACCTGCTACATCAGAGAGATTTAACTTTGGCCCAGTTCCGCGGGTTGAGTCGCGATGTTCTAGACGCCAGTTCTCAGGCAGCAAGTGATCCAGCACGTCATCGACAGTAACTGCGCCAAGTAGACGCTCATTTGCATCTACAACAGGCACAGATAACAAGTTGTAACTAGCCAAGTATGACGAAACCTCATGCAGAGATGCGTTGGGATTTAACCCTTGCGTATCTGTATCTACGATAGAACCGAGCAAAGTTGAAGGCGGCTCGCGTAATAAACGCTGGTAATGAACCATTCCGATATATCGCCCAGTTGGCGTTTCTAGCGGTTGGCGACAGACAAATACTTGCGATGCCAGAGCCGGAGATACTTCACGGGCTCTGACACTTGCTAACGCATCAGCAACTGAATAATCAGCGCTCATCACGATCGGCTCGGTAGTCATCATTCCGCCGGCTGAATAATCCTCGTAAGTCATTAGGCGAAGCACATCTTCGGCATCTTCTGGTTCCATCAAATCAATTAGAACTTGCGCCTTTTCTTCACCAACCTCACGCAACAAATCTGCAGCATCATCTGGATCCATTTCACCAAGGACATCTGCAGCACGTTCACCTTCAAGTTCAGCTAAGAGAGCAACGCGTTCTGCCTCATCCATTTCTTGCAGCACATCAGCAAGTCGCTCGTCATCGAGTGCACGCGCAACTTCCACACGACGCTTTGGCGCTAGATCTTGAATAACGGCAGCAAGGTCGGCAGCGCGCAAATTACTTATCGTTGAAAGTAAGTTAGTGACGCCTTGGTTATGTTCAGGTAGGGCGAAACCAGTTACTTCTTCCCATTGAACAGTTGAGGTAGCGCCCTTGCGACGTAGGCCGCTTCCCTTCTTCATAATATGGACTCGGTTGATAAACCAGTCACCAGTGCGAGTTTGTTCCATGCCCATATCTTCAACAACAACCGATTCGCCACTTTCAATTAAATTAATTGAACGATCGAGTAGTTCGCCAAGAACCAGCAACTCACCCGCTCGTGATTCAAAGCGACGCATATTTACTAAGCCGGTGATGACAACTGCGCCAGATTCGATAGAAGTAACTCGGGTAATCGGAACAAAGACACGACGACGTAACGGAACCTCGACAACTAGGCCGAGAATTCGGGGAGGCTGATTGTTGCTGCGCAGAGTTGCAACTGCATCGCGAACTTTGCCAACTGGATCTCCATTTGGATCAAATACTGCGGTACCCGCTAGACGGGCGATAAAGACTCGATTTATTTGGCTAACGCTCATTTTCGGCCTCCCTTCATTGGATAAGGGTATCGGCTACCTTTACTTCCATGTCGCAGCCTTTATCTCGTGATAACCACACACAAATTCCTGCGCGTCCAGATTTAATTCGCTTAGGCCTCGGAATTATTGGCATCGGCACTTCAGGTCCATTGATTGCCATGAGCGCAATGCCAGTACTCACCTTGATCTTCTGGAGAAATCTAGGTGGATCGCTAATGACTGCGCCATTTGCACTACGCCATCGCATCGATCGGACAGGTGCAAAATGGGCGACATTTGCAGGAGTCGTTCTTGCACTTCACTTCATCGGATTCTTTCTCGCTATGCGAATGACAACTGTTGCTGCAGGAACTGCCCTCGTTGCACTTCAACCAATATTTGCAGCGCTCTTTGTAAAGCTAACTGGTGGAGATATTCCATCACGCGCATGGATGGGAATGTTTGTTAGCTTCGGGGGAGTTCTCTTGATTTCCGGAGTCGACCTACAAATCTCATTTAGAGCATTTCTCGGTGACTTAGCAGCGATTATCTCTGCAGCGCTAGCGGCTGTTTATATGTTGGTTGGGTCAAAGGCCCAACAGACTTTAGAAACTTCAACATATACAGCGATCTGTTATTTCTTCTGCGCCATAACTGCGCTACCAATGGCGCTGATCGCCGGAAATCAAATTTTTAACTTTGAAGCGCGTGAATGGTGGATCCTGCTGGGACTAATATTTGGCGCACAGTTCCTTGGCCACACCATGTTTAACTCGGTGCTGAAGAGAGTTTCACCCGCTGTCGTTTCATTGATCGTATTCTTTGAAGTTCCAGTTAGCGCGATCCTTGCAATGTGGTGGATGGATCAACGTCCACCTCTCGGTGTAGTTCCAGGAATCGCACTAATTCTCTTCGGTTGCGCTCTTGTTGTTCTTCGTACGCGCCCCACAAGCCCTGCAGATAAAGTAGCGACTGAATAATGATCGATTTACATACCCACACCACCGCAAGCGATGGAACTGATTCACCTTTTGCGCTAGTTAACAAAGCGCTTTCTGCTGGAATCACAGTTCTTGGATTAACCGATCACGATACAACTTCAGGTTGGGCAGAAGCGGTTTCAGCTGCAAGAAAACCAATTTCGCTGGCACTTGGTGCAGAAATTTCTACGCTAACCGAAGATGGAATTAGCGTTCATATGCTCGGTCTACTCTTCGATGGAGAAAATTCTCAGATCCAAGCGATGTTATCTGACGCCCGAGATACCCGTATTCCCAGAATGAAGAAGATGGTTGAACTACTACGTAGCGATGGATTCGCTATAACGATGGAAGATGTAATTGCAGCGACTCCAGAAGGTGCAACTCTAGGAAGACCACATTTAGCCGATGCGCTAGTCAAAAATGGCGTAGTTAAATCGCGAGATGAAGCCTTTGCAGAACTATTAACAAACGATTCAAAGTATTACGTAACCCATGCAACGCCAACACCAGAAGTGGCCATCCGCACAATCGTTGCAGCAGGGGGAGTTGCCGTAATAGCCCATCCCATGGCATCGCGGCGCGGAGATGTAATTTCTACTTCTATTTTTTCAGATTTAGTTGCGGCAGGATTGCACGGGATCGAGATCGATCATCGTGACCACACTTCAAGTGAGCGCACTGAGTTAAGGCAAGTTGCAGCCGATTTAAATCTAGTAATTACCGGGGCAAGCGACTATCACGGCCAAGGAAAGCTAAATTCATTAGGCGAAAACCTCACTGATCCTGCACAATGGGAGCGCTTGGAGTCGCTGGCAAGTCAAAGAAGGGTGGTTACGCCATGAATATTGCTGAAGTCAGCACCTTAACTTTCTCTATTCAAGCATTCGTTACTCTCTTGGTGATTTTAGATCCGCCAGGTGCCACCCCAATTTTTCTTGGCTTAGTTGCTGATAAGAGCAAGCGCGAGCGAATTCAGCTGGCATGGCAAGCAGCGCTGGTTTCCTTAATTGTTATCGCCTTCTTCTCAATCTTTGGACGTTTCATTCTCGAATACATGAACGTTTCCATCGAAGCTCTGCAAGCCGCTGGTGGTTTATTGCTTCTCTATGTCGCGTTAGAACTTCTCACCGGCAGAGATCTAGGTGAGACCGATGGTAAAGATAAGAACATTGCCCTTGTTCCGCTTGGTACGCCGTTATTAGCTGGCCCTGGGGCGATCGTTGCAACGATGATTTTCGTCCAACAAATCGAGACTCCTGCGCAAAGCCTCGGCTTAATTGCAGCAGTAGTTGCAGTACACGTTGTGATTGCTATTTCACTCATGGCTTCGACAACAATCCTCGGAATCATTAAAGATTCTGGAGTCACTTTGTTAGCGCGCATCGCCGGCTTGCTACTCGCTGCTATTGCAGTGCAGATGTTGGTTGATGCGATCAAAGCCTTCACCGCGCAGTAGCGAGCAAAGATAATTTATGACAACGCAAATACTTGAAGATCCCCGCGGACTCTTCTCACCCGAAACAATGGCCTGGAAGATTCATTCAGATCCCGCGATGGCAGTCGGTGGAATACGTGCCCTTCTACAGCAAGCACTTCATCCGATTGCCATGGATGGCGTGGCAAAGAATTCAAACTTTCGCGAAGATGCGTGGGGCCGCTTACAACGCACTGGTGACTATGTTTCAACAATTACCTTTGGAGAAAGAAGTCAGGCGCAAGCACTTGCCGCGCGAGTGCGAAAAATTCACACTTCTCTTAGTTTGGATGACCCTCATCTGCTTCTCTGGGTGCATATGTCGATGGTCGATTCATTCCTTGATATCGCTAGCCGCTCGGGAATGGCGATCAGCGATCTACAAGCCGATCAATATGTATCTGAGATGGTCTTATTCGCAGAGTTAGTTGGAGTTCCAACTGCCGATGTTCCGGCGAATGTGTCAGAGATGCAGAGCTACTTTCAGAATATTGCTCCGGAACTACGCGCATCTGATGATGCAAAGAGAGCCGCGCTCTTTCTAACAATTCCACCAATGCCAAGCGCAGTTAGATTTGCCACCCCTGCAGCTCCTGCCTGGGCTTCACTTGCACTTCTTGCGGCAAGTTCTCTTCCGCAATGGGCGCGCAGACTTTATGGAACCCCTCAGATACCTGGCCAAAATTTAATTACCGATATCTCTTTAAAGGCAGTTCGCTCGACCTTTGGAGTAATTCCTGAAGTTTTGCTCGCGCCACCCATATACAAGCAAGCGTTAGTTCGCTGGAATTCTGTGGCCGCATAATGAAGGTTCTCTCAATAGCCAATTCTGCAGGTGGTGTCGGGAAAACAACGCTGGCTCACTGTCTCGCGGTCTCATTTACTGAATTTGGTAAAAAAACTCTTCTAATTGATCTAGATCCCGCTGGCGCACTGACTTTCCGACTGGGTTTTGAAAATCCGCGCACATCAATCGCAGATTTCTTAAGCGGAAGCAAGATAAATGATTCAAACTTGGTAACAACTTCAGAGAGATTTGATTTCATTCCTGCCGACTCACGACTCGTTGCTAATTTCTCGGTAGAAGCACTTTTAAATGTCATATCTGATCTGCCCAAGAGTTATGACGTAGTCATCTTGGATCTGCCAGGATCTTTATCTCAGCCTTTATCTATGGCGCTTTCCATTTCTCAACTAGTCGTAGTGCCAGTTAGAAATAACCTGCATTCCCTGAGGGGCTATTTACAGATTAAATCTATTTCAGCAGGCGTTGAGGTTAAGGCTCTAGCGATCGGTGAAAACACACTAATCGCTCCGGCAGAGCTAATTGATGAGCCGCTCCTTGAATCAACTGAGTTAGAGGCAGCTGCCGCAACCAAGCTTTCAATTTTGACTCATGACAAGGCGAGTGAAAGTGCAGAAAGCTTTAGAAACGTTGGCTACTCAATACTGGAAAAGTTAGGGCTTGAGTAGTTAAGAAGTAAATTTCTTGGTGCGGGTTCGTACCCGAGCGGTACGGTCTTCGTTCTTCTCTTTAGTTGGAGAGGACTTTGCTGGCTCTTTTCTTGGAGCTTCACTTACTGGCTTAGCT
The DNA here is from genome assembly GCA_965268165.1 of Candidatus Nanopelagicaceae bacterium. GTDB lineage: Bacteria > Actinomycetota > Actinomycetes > Nanopelagicales > Nanopelagicaceae > Planktophila. The sequence continues at coordinate 1,076,126 of OZ254162.1, read as the reverse complement.
TTCACCATTCGACCGGTAGAACCTGCTGGAATATTTAACATTTCATATAGGTGCTCTGATGATGAGTACGTCTCTTCAGGTTCACCTAGGCCCAGAGTTAGCGCAGTATCAATCATCTTCCAGCGCGCTAAATCATCCCAGTCAACAAAAGTTACGGAGATTCCATCTGCACCAGCACGAGCAGTGCGGCCGATACGGTGCACATAAGTTTTTTCATCTTCCGGGCATTGAAAGTTAATTACGTGAGTTATTCCATCAATGTCGATTCCGCGAGCGGCTACATCTGTTGCAACTAAAACATCAGATTTACCGGCCTTAAAGTCGTTTAGGGCTTTCTCGCGCGCGCTTTGCCCAAGATCGCCATGAATTGAAGCAGCGCGGAAGCCACGTTCTGCTAAATCATCAGATGTCTTCTGACAGGTGCGCTTAGTACGGCAGAAAACGATGGTTGGTCCGCGGCCATCGGCTTGCAGAATTCGCGCCAACATCTCGATCTTATCGAGGGCGTGTGCACGCAGAACATACTGCTTGATGCGAGAGACAACCGCGCCCTCATCTTCATTATCTTGAGTGCGAATATGAATTGGTTGGTTCATGAACCTACGCGCCAAAGCGATGATATCTCCAGGCATTGTTGCTGAAAAAAGCATTGTTTGCGCGCGGTTTGGAGTGCTCGTGAAGATTTTTTCTACATCCGGAAGAAATCCTAGATCGAGCATTTCATCAGCTTCATCTAGAACAACGCGAGAGACTTCCTTTAACTTTAATTGTCCTTGGCGATATAGATCTAAGAGTCTGCCCGGTGTGCCAACCACAATTTCTACGCCTTTTTCAAGGGCTTCGATTTGCGGTTCAAAGGCGCGTCCACCGTAAACAGCTAAGGTGCGGATTCCGCGGTTACCGGTTAACTCTTCAATATCTTTTGTTACTTGCACACAAAGTTCGCGCGTTGGAACAACAACAAGAACCTGGGGCAGCCCCTTTGCAACAAGTGCATCCCACTCTTTATCCAGCGGTGCGATTACTCGTTCGATAAGGGGAATACCAAAAGCCAACGTCTTGCCAGTGCCAGTCTTTGCTTGACCGATTACATCACCATCGCCGAGTGCGATTGGTAGAACCATCTCTTGAATTGGAAAGGGCGATTTGAAACCGTGTTCAGCAAGAGCCGCTTGAGTCTCAGGACGCAGCGGGAGATCGGCAAAAGTTATAGACACCTTAGAGAGCGCCGAAACCAACGCGACGATCTGTTGCGACGCCGATATCGACGAAACCGATCTTGTCGCCAGCAACGATGATCTCGTGGCCACGTGAATCTTGGAGATTTAAGGCGGTGCCGCCTGCCAACGCTGCCGCAACTGCGCTCTTTACCTCTGCAACAGAAGAATTGGTCTCAAATACGAGATCTGCTGAAATATTTGCAACGGAGATGCGCACTTGGGTTGCTGCGCCAGAATCAATCTTCTTTGTACTCATGTCCTTATCCTATCGGCAAATCCATCAGAGAGATCTGCCAGAAATAAAGCGATAAAAGGTGAGTTAATTGCCGCCAGAGAGCGGGAACCCTGAAATTCCGCGCCACATCAAATTCTCAACGAGTTCAACGGCTTGTTGTCTAGATAATTTGCTGTCGCGATCCAACCAGTGGCGAGCGGCTACTTGGACGTAGCCAATTAGACCTACGCCAAGGAGCATTGCGACATCTTTAGGAAGTCCGGTGTCATTTGAAATTACAGCGCTTACTGCAGCCGCGCAATCGTAGGTCATGCGATTTAAACGCTCACGAACTTGTGGTTCAACGCTCATATCGCTTTCAAATAGTAGGCGAAATGCTTCACCTTCATTTTCGATAAATTCGAAGTAGGCAACCACGGTTGCATGTACGCGCTTTGCGTTATCTGGAGTTGAAGATATTGCCTTTTGAATTTCGTAGACCAGAGAGTCAATGTGAAGGTCTAGAACCGCTAAGTAAAGATCTAATTTCGATGGAAAATGCTGATAAAGAACCGGCTTGCTGACATTGGCGCGATCTGCGATCTCATCCATTGCAGCGGAGTGGTAGCCAGCTGCAGTGAATACTTCTAGCGCCGCGTTTAAGAGAATTGCACGACGCTCATCGCGTGGCAAGCGGGCCTTATCGCCTTTTGAATTTAGATCAACAGTAGTCATTGCGCATATCGTAGAGGCAATACTGGCAAATGCGAAAGAGAGATATGCAGTTGAGAGTCGTTTGCAGCAAGAAAGTTATCGAATTGGCACTCAGCCGATGGCTACGGCAGAATACGAACCATGACTTCACAGCGCGATTCAATACCAGCGTTAGTTTCACCCGGCCCTGCGCTAACCGTTGATGAAGTTCGCCGCTATAGCCGACATCTAATTATTCCTGATGTTGCTATGACAGGTCAGCAACGGCTAATGAATGCAAAGGTTCTTTGCGTAGGTGCGGGAGGACTTGGTTCGCCAGCCCTTATGTACCTAGCTGCAGCCGGAATCGGAACTCTCGGAATAGTTGAATTCGATACCGTCGATGAATCTAATCTGCAGCGCCAGATAATTCACGGTCAATCCGATATCGGAAAGAGCAAAGCGCAATCTGCGAAAGAGAAAATCTCAGAGATTAATCCTTATGTAAATGTGATTACTCATGAAGTTCGTCTTGATGTTACAAATGTGAAGGAAATTTTTGCGCAGTACGACATCATCGTTGATGGAACAGATAACTTTGCAACTCGCTATCTCGTAAATGATGCCTGTGTTTTGTTAAAGAAACCTTATGTCTGGGGCTCGATCTATCGCTTTGATGGACAAGCGAGCGTTTTCTGGGCCGAATACGGACCTTGCTACCGCTGTCTATATCCAGAACCGCCACCTCCTGGAATGGTGCCAAGTTGTGCCGAAGGTGGCGTACTCGGAGTTCTCTGCGCAACCATTGGATCTATTCAAACTACCGAAGCGATAAAGGTAATTACTGGCGTCGGTGAACCGATGGTTGGGTCGCTGATGGTCTATGACGCACTTGAAATGTCATTCCGCAAAGTAAAGATTCGCAAAGATCCAAAGTGTCCATTGTGCGGTGACAATCCAACTCAGACCGAGCTTCTCCCAGACTACGAAGCATTCTGCGGAACCCTCTCAGATGCTGCAGAAGTTGCAGTTAAAGACTCCACAATTTCTGTAAGCGAACTAAAATCTAAGATGGACAATAAAGAAGATTTCTATCTTATTGATGTGCGCGAGCCAAGCGAATTTGAAATTGTTCGTATCCCAGGTTCGCATCTGCTACCTAAACAAGGATTCTTAGACGGAACTGTTCTGGCAGATCTGCCGCAAGATAAACCAATTATTTTGCACTGCAAGAGCGGGGTACGTTCGGCCGAATGTCTTGCCATTCTTAAAGGAGCAGGTTTTTCAGGCGCTTCGCATGTTTCTGGTGGAGTCATCGCTTGGGCCAAGCAAATCGATACCTCTCTACCGGTTTATTAAAGAGCAGTGTTAATGACAAAGTCTTATTCGGGTTATCGCGTACTTCTTGTTCACGCGCATCCCGATGACGAGACGATAAACAATGGCGCAACAATGGCGCTTTATGCAGAGCTTGGCGCATCTGTAACGCTCGTGACCTGCACGCGCGGTGAAGAAGGCGACATTCTTGTTCCAGAGTTAACACATCTAGCAAGCGGCGCCACAGATAAGTTAGGCGAGCACCGAATTACTGAACTTGCCGATGCAATGAACGAGTTGGGCATAACCGATCACCGTTTCTTAGCTGAAGGTAAGAAGGTTTACCGAGATAGCGGAATGATGGGTACGGATCCAAATAACCGCCCAGATGTTTTCTGGCAGGCAGATCTCGCAGAAGCAACGCAATATCTCGTATCGGTAATTGATGAAGTTAAGCCACATGTCTTGATTACCTACGATGAAATTGGGGGATATGGCCACCCCGATCACATACAGGCTCACCGGATTGCGATGCTGGCGGCGGATAAATCGACTTGGCAGATTCAAAAGATTTATTGGAACACAATGCCAAAATCGGTAATCGCCGAAAGCATGGCAAAGATGAAAGAGCTTGGCTCAGATTTCTTCGGAGCCGAGAGCGTTGATGAACTCCCCTTTGCAAAAGATGATCACTTTGTAACAACGTTAATTGATGGAAATTCTCAGGTTGAGAAGAAGATGGCGGCGATGAAGGCGCATGTAACTCAGATTTCTACTGACGGACCATTCTTTGCACTATCTAATAATTTAGGGCTTCAAGTCTGGGGCGATGAGTATTACACCTTGGTTCGCGGTGATAAAGCAGAGCCATTTGATGAAAATGGTAGAGAGCGCGACATCTTTGCCGGAGTCAAACTTTAAATGAAGATGATTGCTTCTCTTGTCGCGGGGGCAGCAGCCGGGGTTGCCGCAGTCTTTCTACATCTTTTTCTTCCACCCTTTGGTATCGCCTTAGCGGTCATTGGAACCTTTACCGCTATTTGGGCCGTTGGTAGAAGTTATGGAAAACGCAAATATAAAGTATTAGCAACGCTGGCTTGGATGTTTATCTTCACTCGCGGTGCATCTTTCGGAAATGGAAATGAGATCTTTATCCAGGGAGATTCTTTAGGAAACTATTTTCTAGCCTTCTCATTTATTGCAATTATCGCAGCACTTCTTTTACCAGCGAATTAAAAATGGTCAGTTAGACCAAGCCCAGCTCTGACCTTCTGGGTTATCACTTACGACTATTCCATCGCGGGCCAACAAATCTCGAATGCGATCGCTCTCGCCCCAATTCTTATTGGCACGGGCCGTTGCTCGGCTTTCTAGCAAAGCAGATTGTTCAGAAGTCAGCGGCTTAACCTCGACCACTCGTTTCAAATCTAAGGCAAATACTTGGTCGGCGTAGTTAAAGATTTCACGCTTCTGCACCGAAGTAAGTAATTGATCTTTTTCTATAGCGCGCAATCTCAGTAAGGCGCGGGGAGTATCTAAATCTGCAAGCAAGGAAGAATGAATTTCGGAGTCAAAACCAATCGTTTCTGAGTTGCCCCAACTAGCCATTGCGCTACGCCAACGGTTAAGGGTTGAATTTGCCGCACGAAGCGATTCCCAAGTTAAATCCATTTGCGATCTATAGCGGTTCTCCATTAGCGCCAGACGCAGCGATAGTGGATCTAAACCTTTGGAAATTAGATCTTCGACAAGTACAACGTTATTGGCGCTCTTTGACATCTTGCGACCTTCAAAAAGCAGATGTTCTCCATGGACCCAAAGGTCCACCGCTTCGCTTCCGATAATGGAATTCGATTGCGCACGTTCATTTTCATGGTGTGGAAAGCGAAGATCAATTCCACCAACATGAATATCTACGTGGCTATCCAAAAGATCAAGTGACATCGCTGTGCACTCAATATGCCAACCAGGAAATCCGCGACCCCAAGGTGAATCCCAAACCATTTCACTGCGGTTGCCGGCTGATTTCCAGAGCGCCCAATCGGCGTGGAACTTCTTTTCTCCATCTTCTGAGTATTCGTAGCGATGTCCGGGCTTTAGCGAATCAAGGCGATTGCCACTTATTGCGCCATAACTTGGAAAGGACTCGGCGCTGAAATAGACCGAGCCACTTTCGCTGACATATGCACTTCCATTTTCAATCAGCGTTTGAATACTCGAAAGCATGCCTGGAATAGTTTCACTTGCTCGTGGGTAGTTCTTGGCAGGTGCAATATTCAATCGAGCGAGATCGGTGTGGAACTTCTCTTCGTATTTGCGGGCGATCTCAAAAGGATCTACTTTTTCCAAGTTGGCTTGGCTAAGCATTTTATCTTCGGACTCAACATCCTCTGACATATGACCAACATCGGTTATGTTCTGAATCAGTAAAACATCTAGCCCAGATAATTTGAGAGTCCTTGAAATCAAGTCAGCTAAGAGAAATGTCCGCAAGTTACCAACATGGGCATCGCGATAAACAGTTGGCCCGCAGCAATAGATATGAACAGGTCTGCCAGTGACATTTACTTCCTGCAGGTCACGGCTCTGGGTGTTATAGATTGAAAAAATACTCATTTGCTCACATCCGAAAGAACGCGGTAGTTATAGAAATGATGGAAACGAAAGCCCATTGATTTATAGAGGGCCAATCCTGCGCCGTTTTCGCTATCTACCTGTAATCCAATTTTCGTGGCACCCTGTTCGCTTGCAGCTGCCATAAGCGCACGCATTAGCAAAGCGCCGATACCTTTACCTCTAAATTCAGGGTTAACAAATACGCGAGTAGCCAGCGACCATTTTCCAAAAGTTGCAATTCTGCCTATAGCAATTGTCTTGTTCTGGAATTTGATTTGTGCATATCGCGCTGGATAGTTTCGCATGATTCGTTCAAGTTGATGATCAGATTGAACTTCTAGCCATTCAAGAGTTGGCTCCGTGGAGATCACAATTTTAAAATCGGCACTTTCAAGATCGAGGTTATCTGGAATGTCGTTGACTAAATACTCTGCACCAACTTTTACTCCCCACCCAATATCACCTAAGTAATTATCAAGTTCTTCATAGAGCGGCAAAGGCAAAGTAAATGTTGGCGTTAGCCCTTTCTCCTGATAAATCTTTACGACTTCGTCAACTGCCTTTTCTATATCTAAATTAGGTTCTCCGAATGGTGCAGCACCTGTGGGTAGAACAGAATTTGCGCGCATGGTGAAGCCATCTGAAATTCTTAGCCGCCATTTACCTATTTCTTCAATCTCATCTGATGGCCAAGTTAAATCAGAGAGGTGTTCTAGCTCTTGAATTCGTAGCGAGAAAGGAGCGCCCGTTCCCGCGCGATCGGGTAGTGGTCTAATTTCGCGCCAGATAGCAATCTCATCTTCTGAGAAGGAAATTATCTGACCCTTGGAGTTAAGTAACTCGTTTACGCCATCGCCGCAGCGCTGCAGAATCCCGACGACATCCCTAAAGCCACCAGTTGCTTCATGAAGCCGTACTGTGACTCGAGCGCCAATTGCAGCAGCCAGGTTAGGTTGCGATTTCTGGCTAGATGGGCTCATGTCGTTACTTTAATCGGGCGTTGGCCCAAGTGCATGGTTAGAATTAGCGCCATCGCAGGCTCTGAACACCCAGAGCGATGTGGACTTTATTTGGAGGAACTCTCGTGACCTACATAATTGCTCAGCCGTGTGTTGATATCAAAGACAAGTCTTGTATCGAGGAGTGCCCGGTTGATTGCATCTATGAAGGTAACCGCATGCTCTACATCCAACCCGACGAATGCGTCGACTGCGGAGCGTGTGAACCAGTGTGCCCAGTAGAGGCGATTTACTACGAAGATGATGTTCCATCACAGTGGAAAGATTTCTCAAAGGTAAATACCGAGTTCTTCGTAGAACTAGGTTCACCAGGTGGAGCGGCCAAGGTTGGCCTGACTAATAGCGACCACCCAAATGTGGTTTCGCTTCCTCCTAAAGAATAATTCCCAAGAGACGCTAGTTCGCTTAACTCACCGAAAAAACGATGCGTCAAAAACTGCCGGATTTCCCGTGGGATGCCCTCGCCCCATATTCTGAAATTGCGCGCAAGCACCCAGATGGGGCGATAGATCTTTCGCAGGGAACGCCAGTTGATGCAACACCGCAACTTATTCAAAGTGCACTTAAAGAAAGTTCTGATTCGCCGCGCTATCCCGTGACCGCCGGAACAAAAGAGTTACAAGAGGCTATTCGCAATTGGGCGATCAACCACTTAGGTGCAACGGGAGATTTTGATGTACTTCCGGTTATCGGATCTAAAGAGTTAGTAGCTTGGCTACCAACGCTTTTGCAAAGCCAGAAAGTTATCTATCCAGATATCGCATATCCAACTTATTTAGTTGGAGCGTTACTTGCGCAATCGGAACCTATTGCAGTTGGAATTGATGCGGCAGATTGGCCGAGCGCGGATTTTGCATGGGTTAACACACCATCTAATCCAACAGGGCGCGTGCACTCAGAAGTCGAACTTCGCGCAACGATTAACTGGGCGCGTAAGCAGGGTGCAACGCTGGTTTGCGATGAGTGTTATATCGACTTTGGAGATTCCGCTACTCCCACTTCTCTTTTAAAATACACAGATGGAGATAACTCAAATATTTTGGTGGTTCATTCGCTATCTAAACGCTCTTCTATGGCTGGCTATCGTGGAGCGTTTTTGGTTGGTGATGCAAAACTGATTTCGCAAATTCGAGAAGTCCGCAAACATGCCGGCATGATGGTTCCGTTGCCAATTCAGAACGCAATGGTGGCAGCGCTAAGTGATGAGACCCATGTAGTTGAGCAACGCAATCGCTATAACGCCCGACGCGCTGCGCTCTCTCCCGCGCTGATTGAAGCTGGATTTAAAATTGAAGAATCTGCCGCCGGTTTATATATCTGGTGTACTAGGTCAGAAGATTGCTGGAAATCTGTGGAATGGCTGGCCAAATTGGGCATCGTCGCAACACCAGGCTCCTTCTACGGCGCTCTCGGTGCTTCACATATCCGAATCGCAATGACGGCGACAGATAAGCAGATATCCGATGCTGCACAGCGCATTAAAGCGGCGATTTAAATGGCAATCGGAATTCTTTTAGTTGGTGGATTTGGCACTCGCCTTAAACCACTTACAAATCAAACCCCCAAGCCAATGTTGCCAGTGGGAGGCCTGCCAGTAACGGAGCACCAACTTCTTGCAGCGAAGAAAGCTGGGATCACAACGGTAATTCTGGCTACTTCATATCTTTCTGAAGTTTTTATCCCTTACTTTGGGGATGGCTCAAAATGGGGAATGCAACTTAAATATGCCGTTGAAAAAGAACCTTTAGGTACGGGCGGCGCGATTCGAAATGCTGCAGAGCTAATTGATTTAGAAGCAGCAAAAGCTGCTCATGAAGAATTTGTGATTTTTAATGGTGATGTACTTAGCCACCACAGCATTGCCACGCAGTTAGAGTTTCATCGTAAAAATAAAGCTGATGTGACCTTGCATTTAATAAGCGTTGAAGATGCTCGTGCATTCGGCTGTGTTCCAACCGATAAAGACGGTCGAGTTACAGCATTTCTAGAGAAAATGGATAACCCAGTAACTAACGCCATTAACGCTGGTTGCTACATTTTCTCACCGAACGTAATTTCAGATATTCCACTTAATAAAGTTGTAAGTGTTGAGCGTGAAACATTCCCGAACTTGGTTGATTCAGGACGCCCGGTCTTTGGTTATAACGAGCAGTCTTACTGGCTTGATATCGGAACCCCGGCGGCGCTATTTAAGGGCTCTCGTGATTTAGTAAATGGCGCTTTTGCAGCGGGGGAGGGCACCACTTTTGGTCCCGACAGCTTGGCAACTGGTGGTTCGAGTATCGGAGCTAATTGCGATATCGGTCAGGGAGTAACTATTGATAACTCGATCATCGGAGATGGCGTAAAGATCGGTGATGGCGCGCAGATTCGCGATTCATTTATTCTCCACGGCAGTGAAGTTCAATATGGTGCGCAGATCGTCTCTAGATACTTATCTCCGAGTGAAAATTTGGAAATATCACCTACTTAAGTCGATAAATCACCGAAAAAGTGGTGGATTTGGCGGCAATCTTCGAGAAATGTGCGGATTTTCGAGTCTCAACCTCGGGATCGCACTTGACTAAATGGGATTACAAGCGTGTAATTCGTTCTAGAGAAGCCGACCTCAACACGAGGCTGGCTGCGAAGGTCTTGAGGAGATTAGTCGATGCCGATTCGTCCAGAAGCTACACCTACTGGCAATCCAACAGCCCCTACTGCTGGACCATCAATTAAATTAGCAAGCGGAGAGAACCTAGAGCTCTCTTGGCAAGAGCGCGCACTCTGCGCACAAACAGATCCAGAAGCATTCTTTCCAGAAAAGGGTGGCTCTACTCGCGAAGCAAAGCGCGTCTGCCTCTCTTGCGATGTTCGTCAAGAATGTTTGGAATACGCGCTCGCACACGATGAGCGTTTTGGAATCTGGGGTGGACTCTCCGAACGTGAGCGCCGCCGTTTGAAGCGCCGCCCAGCGTAACTCTCATGAGTTCACATCGCGTCACCGCGATTCTGGTACTACATGATGGACAACTTTGGTTGCCCGAAGTAGTTGCCTCTTTAACTTCGCAGACTCTGCAAGTTGATTCGATAGTTGCCGTTGATACAGGTTCTATTGATTCATCCGCGAAACTTGTTAAGGGCGCACGAATTCCAGTGCTACCAATGGATCGCGATACCGGATTCGGAGAAGCAGTAGCGCATGCTGTTGCAACTCTTCCTGCATCCAGCGATCCGGAACACGAATGGCTCTGGATAATTCACGACGATCTTTCAGTGGAACGCTCTGCACTTGAGAATTTAATTGCAGAAGTTGATTCACGTCCGAACGTTGCAATGGCAGGCCCCAAACTCCTTGGCTGGCATGATCGCACCCACCTTTTGGAAATTGGTATCAGTATCGCTGCAAATGGAAATCGTTGGACCGGACTTGAACCAGCTGAATACGACCAAGGTCAGCGCGATGGCGTCCACGAAGTACTTGCAGTTAGCACCGCAGGAGCTTTAATTCGCAGAGATGTATTTGAACAATTAGGTGGATTTGATCCTAATTTAGATTTATTCCGTGATGATGTTGATTTTGGTTGGCGCCTTTACTCAGCAGGTTTTGCAGCTATAGCGGTTTCAAGCGCTGTTGCCTTCCACGCAGAAGCTTCGGCAAATGAGCGTCGCTCGGTTGATGTAGCCGAAGCGTTCTTACATCGTCCACTTTTATTAGATCGCCGAAATGCCGCATATGTTCTATTAGTTAATTCATCTTGGTGGCGACTTCCACTGCTAACAGTGCAATTGCTGGCCGGTGCAATATTTAGATCAATTGCTTTTCTCTTTGCAAAACTACCTGGATACGCCGGTGATGAGATTTTGGCAGTAGGAACGCAATTTTTACATCCTGCCGAACTAGTTCGCGCCCGAAAGATAAGAAAATTACAGCGCCTTGTTCCTTCAGGCATCGCACTGAGATTTATTCCTTCGAGATGGTCGCAACTGCGATTGGCCGCCTCGCGTTCGGCAGAGTGGGTTCGTGAGCAGCTATTCCCAAGTGAGATTACCGAAGTCCGAAACCCATCTCTGCTTGATGAGAATTTAGATGAAGAAGATTTGCTTACTCCCGCTAATAGTCGCAGTTGGACGACGCTCTTAAAGCGTCCATTAATCGCAGCCACCTTATTTTTATTTGTTCTAACTTTCTTTTGGTCAAGATTTAGATTGGGTTCAATATCTGGAGGCGCCCTACCCGAACAGCCTTCAGGTGTAAGTGCGCTCTGGAATACCTATTTCAGTGGTTGGCACTCCATCGCTATGGGCACATCCGCATCGGCCCCTACATGGATGGCTTTTCTTGCGGTGGCGGCTACTCCATTCTTCGGAAACGTGAACTTCTTTATTGCAGCGCTCTTCTTTCTGGCGCCAGTATTGCTGGCGCTGACGGGACATCACTTCTTAAAGGAGTTCTCAACAAATAGATGGCTCACCACATCTGGCGCCGTTCTATATGCACTTTCTCCGGTTGCCATCTCAGCAATTAACTCCGGTCGCTTGAGCACCTTAATCGTCTTGCTGCTACTGCCATTGTTGGCTATCGCAGCCCGAGGATGGTTTGAAATTGAGGAATTTTCTTGGCGCAAGGTCTTTGCTCTTTCGCTTCTTGTCTCGATTATCTTTGCATTTTCCCCATTTATCTTTATTTTAGGAATTGCTCTAACTGGGTTTTCAATTTATCGCGACTACATTGATAGCAGCAGTGGCGTAAATATCGTCTTATTCAATGCTCGTCTTTATCGCCGCTTAGCGTTGACCTTTACGCCACTTCTCATCTGTGCACCTTGGAGTTTCGAGTTAATCTTTAATCCAAATAGATTTTTCTTAGATTCCGGTTTTCTTCTGCAGGGAAGTGGTCCAAACTTTGCATTATTAGGAAACCCAGGCGGTCCTGGCTCCTTACCGTGGTATCTAATTAGTCCACTTACTTTGGTATTGGTAATTTCCCTCTTCTCATCAACCCGTGCTCGTTTTATCGCAGAAATTGGATTTGTATCACTGTTGATTTCAATTCTTTTCAGTGCAATCTCGATAACAGGTAACGGCACAAGTATCGCAACGCAGCTCTACCCCGGAACTCTTATGGCAATCACAACTATGACAGCAATCGCCTCGGCAATTGCGGTATCTGACAAGTTGCGAGAAAGGCTTAAAGCAACTCATGTGAATTTCCGTCACATCTCGGCTGCGGTAATGCTAATTGCAACTGCCACATATGCGCTCTCGGCAACGCTTTGGGTAGCCACGACTGCAGGATCTGCTCCATTGCAAAGTGGACGCGAGATAGTACTGCCTCCATTCTTAGCGGTTGAAAAAGATGCGAAGACAATGGTTATTAGACCTCGCACAGTAGGTGAAGATGTATCGCTTAACTTTTATTTGGCGCGTGGTGGCGATGCAACGCTTGGCGACCCAGATATTGCGCCATCAAATCGTGAACAAATCACCAATGCTGTACTTGAGCTTGCCGATGGAAGTGGGCTAACTTCTAGTTCAACATTTGCGTTAAATGGAATCAAGTATCTATTCCTTAAAAATCTAACGGATGAAAACTTAGTTCGCATTATCGATGGCTTAGGAGGATTTACTAGAGCCTCATCTACAAATGCAGGAATTGTCTGGAAGATTTCTGCAAACACTGGCACGGTTTTATTCACAAATCTTGCTGGCAAGACAACTGTTCTTCCAGTAAGTCAAAATGAATTTGAAGTAACGGTGCCAGAGCCAGGTACCTTAACTCTTACTGAAAATTATGCTCAAGGCTGGCGAGCGATGCAGGAAGGCCAGCGATTGGATCGAAATCGCAGCGTGGATAACTTGCCAGTCTTTGAAGTATTGCAACCAGGGCCAGTCATCTTCCTTTACGACGGAACCTTGCGTCGTGCGTTAGTTTCTCTAGAGTTAATCATCTTTATCACCGTCGTGGTCTTGGCACTTCCCGCCGGGCGTCGTCGTCGCGAAATTGAAGATTCGGAACTGGCATGAAGATCACGCGCCCATTAGCTCTGGCATCTGGCCTAGCTTTAGTTTTAGCGCTTTCCAATGCGGCGGATGTCGCGGTATCTAATGGAAAATTCTCCTCAAATTACCCTGCCGTTGTCTGTCCTTCAACGCCCAGCGGTTTAACCACAGCGATTTCTCTGCCTTCATCAAAGAGTCAGATTCGATCAACTGGAACTAAATCCCTCTCCTTCATTCCTGCGCAAACTCTGCGCTACATGCAGAAGAAAGCGCCAATAATTTTAGAATCTCAGGGTGCAACGCCGGTTGTGTGGCAAATTAGAAAAGGCGTTTGGGCCGGCTCCACTATTTGTTCTTCATTGCAGAGTGAGCAATGGTTTGTTGGCGGAGCCGCTGATGTAACAAGTAAAGGCAAGTTGATCCTGGTAAACAGTGGATTAAGCGCTGCAATCGTAGATATTGAAGTTTGGAATGAAATTGGAGCGCAACCAACCAAGGCAATCACCATTAAGGCAAACTCATATCTTGAACTTGGAGTTGATTCACTAGCTCCCGGTTCTCAATCGCTAGTTATTAAGACGATCACACGAGCAGGTCGAGTTACGAGTTACATGATCGATGAACGCGGTCGAGGATTACGCGCCCTTGGTGGCGATATTGTTAATTTTGCGCCAAAGGCAAGTAAAGAGGTCTTTATCCCTGCCATTCCACATACGGTACGTAAAGTCGGATCAAAATCAGTTGAATTGCCTCACACCTTACGGATCCTGGCACCTGGTGAAATAGATGCTCGCATCACCGTTTCTGTCTACTCGACCGATGGATCATTTATTCCTGCTGGGCTAGAAGGCAAAGTTATCAAGAGCGGATCGGTCGCGACTTTAGTTTTGAATCCGAATTTACCAGCGAGCAAATTTGGAATCAGAATTTCCTCCGACGAGCCGATAGTTGCTTCAGTTTTTTCACAGACAATCTCTGAAGGTAAATCAGACTTTATCTGGAGTACAGCAGCCGCCGAATTGACCCAATCTAACTTTTCGGTCGCAGGTCTTGCCCCTCAATTAATCTTTATCGGAGCGAAAGTTAAAGCCGAGCTTGTACTTCTCTTCAATAATGGCAAACGTAAAACCGTTCGCATTAACGGGGAAGATATCGCCGCGGTAAAGATTCCAGATGGGGTTCGCTCGATATCAATTACCGACGCAGGAAAAGGAATTTATGGCGCAGGGCTGGTTGCAACCAAGAGTGGATATGGATATTTCCCACTTACAGCAGGAAGCGTTCTGACTAAATCATCAGTTCCAATGTCGAATATTCGCGTCTTAACTCCCTGACAATCCCAGTTTTTTTGCTACCCAACCACTAGCCTTAGCGTCATGAGTAAGTTGGCGCGCACAGGGCGCAGTTGTTCGCGGGTAAGTTGCCGAAGCATGGCTTCGATGACGCTTACTTATATTTATGCGGACTCAACAGCAGTGCTTGGCCCACTGGCTACTTATTCAGAACCACATTCATATGATCTCTGCGAAGCTCATGGCAAGCGCTTAACCGTTCCTAACGGTTGGACAGTAATCAAGGAAGAGTCTTCGCAGGCAGGCCTTGGACCTTCCGAAGATGATCTGATGGCAATTGCAGATGCAGTCCGTGAAGTTGCTGCAAACCATGAGTCGATGCAAGATCAAAACGGGGATACTGTTACAACCGATAGCGCATCACTTGGTCGGCGCGGTCACTTACGCGCAGTCCCGTCTTAGATTCTTGCTACTTCTCGAGATTAATTAGCGAAGGAAGAGAAAATTCCAATATTTAAAGCTTATGACATTCGCGGATTAGTTGATGTAGAAATTACCGCTGACTTTACATTTGCAACAGGAGTCGCCTTTGCCAGATTCCTGCAACAAGAACGTGAACCTGGAACAGTCGTAATTGGCGAAGATATGCGCCCCTCATCACCAGTATTCGCCGATGCTTTTTCAGCAGGGGTAACCTCGCAAGGTTTAGATGTAATCCGTATCGGGTTAGCATCGACTGACATGCTTTATTTCGCGGCAGGCAAACTTAACTTTCCGGGTGCAATGTTTACCGCTAGCCATAATCCAGCCGAATATAACGGGATCAAACTCTGCTTAAGTGGAGCCCGTCCAATAGGAAAAGAGTCAGGGCTCTTAACAATTGAACGATTTGTAAATGAAGGATCTCCGATTGATTTTAGAAGCGTAGGTAAAGAGTCAGGGCAGGATTTACTGTCTTCATATGTAGATCATCTACTTTCGTTAGTTGATCTATCAGAGATCCGCCCGCTAAAGGTGGTAATTGATGCTGGAAACGGAATGGCTGGACACACCGCTCCAGCGGTCTTTGACCGACTTAACTGCGAAGTGATTCCGATGTATTTTGATTTAGATGGCACATTTCCAAACCATGAAGCTAATCCAATAGATCCCAAGAATTTGAAGGATTTGCAGAAAGCGGTTAAGAAACACAAGGCAGATATCGGATTAGCATTTGATGGAGATGCTGACCGATGCTTTTTGGTGGACGAAAACGGAGATTTGGTAAATCCTTCTACTCTCACGGCTTTAATTGCAGATCGTGAATTAAAGAAATATCCAGGATCAAATATTATTTACAACTTAATTTCTTCCCGAGCAGTTGTTGAAATTGTTGAAGAAAAAGGCGGGAAGGCTGTTCGTTCGCGCGTTGGCCATTCATATATAAAGCAATTAATGGCAGATACCGGAGCAGTTTTTGGTGGAGAGCATTCTGGACATTTCTACTTCAAAGATTTTTGGAGAGCAGATTCTGGAATGTTGGCAGCGCTTCACGCCATTGCAGCTCTCGGCGAAGCGAAAGGTTCACTCTCAACTCTTCTTAAACCTTATTCAAGATATATCTCTAGTGGCGAAATCAACTCTGAAGTCACAGATGCAACCGCTGCGACGAAGCACGTTGAAGAGATTTATCTCAAGAAAGATGGCGTGGAAGCCGATCACCTTGATGGACTGACGATAAGTGGCGATACCTGGTGGTTTAACCTACGTGCGTCAAATACCGAGCCGCTCCTTCGACTCAACGTTGAGGCTTCCACGGAAGCCCGTATGGCAAAGGTTCGAGATGATGTACTTAACATGATTCGTGGCGACCTTTAGTTCCTCGTATTAATCCCTTAACTAGTACGCTATGCCTATAGCCGACTAGCACAGTAGAGCCCTACGCCGAAGGTCAAGCGAAAAAACAGCCGTTTAAACTAGGGAGATATATTCAAATGACACCTGTCACAACTATTCCAAAACACGATATCGCAGATGCATCTCTTGCAGCCGAGGGCCGCAAGCGCATCGAATGGGCAGAACGCAATATGCCAGTACTTGCTCAGATTCGTGAGCGCTTTGAAAAGTCACAACCATTTGCAGGAGTACGTATCTCTGCATGTATGCATGTGACAACAGAGACCGCAAACTTGATGCGCGTACTTAAGGCCGGCGGTGCAGAGATCGCACTTTGTGCCTCAAACCCACTTTCAACACAAGATGACACCGCAGCAGCGCTTGTTCACGAATACGGAATCTCTGTATTTGCTCGCAATGCAGTAGATCGCGATGGTTACTACTCACATATCAACGCAGCGCTAGATATCGAACCTCACCAAGTATTCGATGATGGTTGCGATCTAGTAAACACACTTCACACAACTCGCAAGGAGCTTCTTCCTAATATTGCTGGTGGCTGCGAAGAGACAACAACAGGCGTTATCCGTCTGAATCAGATGGCCAAAGATGGTGCTCTTACATTCCCAATGATCGCTGTCAACGACACCGATACAAAGCACATGTTCGATAACCGTTACGGAACCGGTCAATCAACACTTGATGCAGTCTTCCGCGCTACAAACTTCCTGCTCGCAGGTCGCGTAGTAGTTGTTGCTGGCTTCGGATATTGCGGCAAGGGCGTTGCAGAACGCGCTAAAGGTATGGGCGCCGATGTAGTTGTTACCGAAATCGATCCAACCAAGGCGCTAGATGCGATGATGCAAGGCTTCCGCGTGATGCCTATGGTCGAAGCTGCAAAGCTTGGCGATGTCTTCATCACCGTTACAGGAAACCGCGATGTACTTCGTGATGAGCACTTTGCTGTAATGAAAGATGGCGCAATCATGGCTAATTCAGGCCACTTTGATATCGAAATCGATGTTGCTTGGCTTGAGCAGAACGCCAAGAAGAAGAATGCGAAGATGCGTCACCAAACTGACGAATACGTTCTTGCAGATGGACGCCGTCTATTGCTTCTTGCAGAAGGTCGCCTAGTTAACCTAGGAGCAGCAGAAGGACACCCAGCATCAGTCATGGATATGTCATTCTCTGATCAAGCGCTAACTGCTGAATACCTAGTTAAGGAAGCGAAGAATCTTCCTGCTGGTGTTCATAACGTTCCAACTTATATCGATAAGGAAGTTGCCAGCTTGAAGTTGATTTCGATGGGTGGCCGTATCGACACGCTAACTCCTGCACAAGATATGTACCTCAACTCTTGGGAGCACGGTAGCTAATGACTTTGGTTATGGTCGTCGATGACGACCAAGACCTGGCAGAGATGCTCGGCATCGTATTAACTGGTGCCGGCATCGATGTCGATCTCGTAAGTCGTGGTGACGAGGTTCTGGAGGTATTTAGAAATAATCCTCCAGATCTCGTACTGCTAGATGTAATGCTTCCTGGTTTAGATGGAATTGAAGTTTGTAAGTTGATTCGCGCCGAATCTATGGTGCCGATTGTTATGTTGAGTGCAAAAGGTGACTCACATGATGTCGTGCGCGGACTTGAAGCCGGTGCAGATGATTACATGGTTAAGCCATTTCGCCATCCTTCCGAATTAATTGCTCGTATTCGCACGCGCTTGCGTCGCACTAATGCAGATATCTCTGGACTACTTGTAATTGGTGATCTTTCAATTGATGTTACAGCCCATGAGGTAAGCAGAGCTGGAAAGAAGATTGCGCTAACTCGTTTGGAATTCGATTTATTAGTTGCCTTAGCTAAAGAGCCCGGTCGCGTCTTTACTCGTGATGCACTGTTGGGTGAAGTTTGGGGCTATCGCCACTCAACGGATACTCGCCTTGTAAATGTCCACGTGCAGCGCCTGCGTTCAAAGGTTGAGCATGATCCAGAGCACCCACAAATCATCATGACGGTGCGTGGGGTTGGATATAAAGCAGGAGTCTTGGGCGGTTCCTAATATGAACCGAAATTTATTTGCCTTTCGAAATTCCCTTGCCTCTAAGGTAATTTTCTCAACCGTTCTTCTATCACTCGGAGTTGTCTGGCTAACCGGATCAGCGCTTTATTCTCAGCTATCTGATGGCGTTAAGCAGGTTAATTTAGAGACTTCACTTGCTGAAGCTCGCTCCTCCTTCTTCAACGCGCAATATGAATTTCTCTTGGTCAAGGGCGCAAATACCAAGATCATCGCTGAAACAGTTCAAGAGATAATTATTTCTTCGACCGAAGTAAGCCTTAACCAAGATCGAAAATCAATCTTTCTAAGTCGCTTCGGTCAGAGCGCAGACCCATTAGGTAATGAAATAGCGCCCGATTACAGCACTGCAACAGATGATTTAGATATCTCATCGTTTCCCACCGAGCTCAGACAACGGGTTCGCGCAAGTGACATAGTTGAATACAAGTACGCAACAGTGAAATACAAGAATCGCGCAGATGCTGATGTCTTGATTGCAGGTCGGCGAATTGCGATTCCAGACTCTGGTAACTATGAAATGTATTTGGTCTACTCACTGACCGATCAAAATACAACTCTTTCGCTAATCAAAAGTTCCCTGCTGTTCACCGGCCTGGCACTGCTATTCCTGATCGGCTTAATCACTTGGTTGGTAGTAAGGCAAGTTGTTCGACCGGTTAGAGAAGCTGCTCGCATTGCCCAACAGTTTACGGAAGGCGATTTTTCACAGCGCATGAAGGTGGAAAGTTCAGATGAAATTGCCACGCTAGGCACGGCATTTAATGAGATGGCTCTTTCACTGGAATCACAGATCACTCGTTTAGAAAACCTATCTCGTGTACAGCAGAGATTTGTTTCAGATGTTTCGCACGAACTACGCACCCCACTAACCACTCTTCGAATGGCATCAGAAGTTATCTACAGTGCGAAGGCTAGTTTTGATCCAAATATTGCGCGGAGCTCTGAACTTTTGGTTGCCCAACTTGATCGCTTTGAGAAATTACTTGAAGACTTATTAGAAGTAAGCCGATTTGACGCAGAAGTAGCGGTTCTTGAACCAGTTGATTTCGACTTGGTAAGGCTGATCGAAAGATGTATTGAAGATGTTCGAGCTAACGCCCACGACCACACTATTTCTGTGGAAATTGACCACGAAACCGAGCAGGTAATGGTGAAGGCCGATATTCGACGCGTTGAGCGAATAATGCGCAACTTACTGTCTAATGCTCTTGATCACTCAGATGAGAAACCAATTCACGTTTCAGTTGTTGCAACCGACAGCGAAGTTGGAGTTGGAGTAAGAGATTTTGGCCCCGGAATGGACCCTCCTTCGCTATCGCGAGTCTTCGATCGCTTCTGGCGTGCCGATCCATCTCGTGCGCGCGTACGCGGTGGCACAGGACTTGGTCTTTCAATTGCACTTGAAGATGCACGGTTACACAACGGCGAACTCGATGCCTGGGGAGCGCTCGGTCATGGGGCGCACTTCGTTCTTACACTTCCGCTAATCGCTGGATCCCAGATTTCGGGTAGACCAATTCGTCCGCAACCGAAAGATTATCCTCAGCCAATTTAATTTCAATTCGGGTGGATATTTTCCAAGCGATACTCCGGCGGTGTTTAACCTCACCGAAATTATCTTTCCTTCCCGTTGCATCGGTTGTTCCAGGCTAGGAATTTCGATCTGCTCTGAATGTCGCAAACAGTGGCATCCGCATTTTTATCAACGAGCGATTAATTGGCGTGGCGAAAGCTTCCCAGTATTTTCTGCTATCCAATATTCACCGATCGCTTCACGCGTCTTGTTAAGCGCAAAGGAATCGCAAATCAAGGCAGCAGATCAATTAATTATTAATGGAATAGTTCACTCACTTAGACTATTTGTAAACCGCCACGGCCCCGCAACGCTTGTACCTATACCTTCGAGAAAATCGGCTAATCGAAAACGAGGCAGAAATTTCTTGCAAGAGATCACAACGCAGGTAGCAATTGAAGTAGGGCTACCTCACCAATCTCCATTGACACATATTCGTAAAGTAAGAGATCAATCTCAGTTAAATCTCATGGATAGATCAGAGAATATTTCTGGGGCGCTTTCAATATCATCTGATTTCACCACTGAAATTTGCGCAGGGAATACTGGACCTAAGATTATTGTTATTGATGATCTGATCACCACTGGGGCCACCCTGGCCGAGGCGATCCGGGCCTTGCGTACTGCAGGTTTTACCGTGCTCGGCGCGGTAACAAGTTGTACGGCTAAACCCCTACGATAAGGGGTCTGGATTTGTAGTAACTGGACACCAACTGGGTAGGAATTGGTTAGGAAAGGGTCGTAAATGGCAAAGATTATTGACCGAATCATGCGGGCTGGCGAAGGCAAGATTCTTCGCGAGTTAAGCAAGGTTGTCGATCAAGTAAATGCCTTTGAGCCTGCGATCTCCGCACTTTCAGATGAAGCCCTTCGCGCCAAGACCGATGAATTCAAATCTCGTTTTTCTGCTGGATCAACTCTCGATGATTTACTTCCTGAAGCTTTCGCAGTTGTTAGAGAAGCGGCAAAGCGCACACTTGGTCAGCGCCACTATGACGTACAGATAATGGGTGGTGCCGCACTGCATCGCGGAAATATCGCCGAAATGCGAACTGGTGAAGGTAAGACTCTAGTTGCAACTCTTCCCTCATATTTAAATGCACTTGCCGGTCGAGGCGTTCACGTTGTTACCGTTAACGATTATCTTGCTGAGCGCGATAGCGAATGGATGGGTCGTATCCATCGCTTCCTAGGACTTACCGTCGGAGTAATTGTAAATAGCATGACTCCTTCTGAGCGTCGCATCGCGTACAACTCAGATATTACCTACGGTACAAATAATGAATTTGGTTTCGATTACCTGCGCGACAATATGGCATGGACACTAGATGATTGTGTTCAGCGAGATCATTTCTTTGCAGTAGTCGATGAAGTTGACTCAATTCTTATCGACGAAGCGCGTACTCCGTTGATCATTAGTGGACCCGCGGATAAAGCAACTAAATGGTATGTAGAGTTTGCAAATATTGCCGACAAACTGCAGCGCAACACACACTACGAAGTAGATGAGAAGAAAAAGACCATCGGAATTCTTGAAGATGGTGTGACCAAGGTTGAAGAACTGCTTAAGATTGAAAACCTCTACGAGGCGGCAAATACAACGTTAATTGGTTATCTAAATAACTCAGTCCGCGCCAAGGAACTTTTCAAGCGCGATAAAGATTATGTTGTCATGAACGGCGAGCTCTTAATCGTTGACGAGCACACAGGCCGTATGTTGTCGGGCCGTCGCTACAGCGAAGGTTTACATCAGGCGCTTGAAGCTAAAGAGCGCATCGAAATTAAAGATGAGAACCAGACTTTGGCTACGATCACACTTCAGAACTATTTCCGCCTATACGAAACCATTTCAGGTATGACCGGTACGGCGATGACTGAAGCCTCTGAATTTCAACAGATCTACAAACTTGGCGTCGTCCCAATTCCTACCAACCGCCCAATGCAGCGCATGGATCAGGCGGATCTGGTCTATAAGACTGAACTCGGAAAATTTACGGCGGTTACCCAAGACATCGTCGAGCGTCATCGTAAAGGCCAACCTGTTCTCGTCGGAACAGTTTCAGTTGAAAAATCTGAGGAGCTTTCAGCACTTCTTAAGAAATCAGGAGTTCCTCACGAAGTTCTAAATGCTAAGCATCACGAACGCGAAGCTTCAATCATCGCTCGTGCTGGAGTAAGCGGCGCAGTTACAGTTGCAACCAATATGGCAGGTCGCGGTACGGACATCATGCTCGGTGGAAACCCTGAATTCATGGCTGACTTCGAACTTCAACGACGCGGACTTTCACCTGTTGATAACCCAGTTGAATATGAAGCGGCATGGCCAGAAGAAATTGCTAAACAGAAAGCCGCAGTTGCCAAAGATCATGAGGCAGTTGTTGCCCTTGGCGGCCTCTATGTTCTTGGCACCGAACGCCATGAATCTCGTCGTATTGATAACCAGTTACGCGGACGTTCTGGACGTCAAGGCGATCCAGGTGAATCTCGCTTCTATCTTTCACTGCAAGATGAGTTAATGCGCCGCTTTAATTCGGCGTTAGTTGAGCGATTCTTATCTGCAGCAGGTCTTCCAGATAACGAACCAATCGAGTCAAAGATGGTGAGCAATGCCATTCGCTCTGCTCAAACTCAGGTTGAAGCACAGAACTTCGAGATCCGTAAAAACGTTTTGAAATACGACGATGTAATGAATCGCCAACG
Organism: Candidatus Nanopelagicaceae bacterium; assembly: GCA_965268165.1. Lineage (GTDB taxonomy): Bacteria > Actinomycetota > Actinomycetes > Nanopelagicales > Nanopelagicaceae > Planktophila. The sequence goes on along the minus strand of OZ254162.1, from coordinate 1,053,539 downwards.
TGAAGTAATTTATGGTGAGCGACGCCTAGTACTTGAAGGCGAAGATATTTCTACGCAGGTACAAACTTTCTTGGCAGATACTTTAATTGCTTATGTAAATGCCGAAACCGCTGAAGGCTACGGCGAAGATTGGGATCTTGATCGCCTCTGGCAAGCGTTAAAGCTGGTATATCCAATTGGTTTTACCGCCGACGAACTTATTGCCAAAATTGGCTCACGCGCAGCGTTAGATGTCGATTACTTAGCTGATCAAATCCTGGAAGATGCAACAGCGGCTTATGAAAAGCGCCAGAACGAACTCGGTGCAGGTGTGATGCGTGAATTAGAGCGCAAGGTATTGCTTTCAGTTCTAGATCGTAAGTGGCGTGAACATCTTTACGAGATGGATTACCTCCAAGAGGGAATTGGTCTGCGCGCAATGGCGCAACGCGATCCTCTAGTTGAATACCAGCGCGAAGGTTATGAACTCTTCTCAGCGATGATGGATGGAATCAAAGAGGAGCTTGCAAGTTTGGTCTTCAACGTTGAAGTTTCTGTCCAAGGCGATGGCTCCGAAGTTGTTGCGGCAGGCATCACTGAGAAACCTTCTGATTTATCTGCGCTCCAATACACAGCAGCCGATGAATCTGGTGTTTCCACAAAGGGTGAAATTTCCCGTAACGCACAATGTCCGTGTGGTTCAGGTAAGAAATTCAAACGTTGCCACGGTGCCGCTTAAAGCAGACGCAGTTCCGTACATAACCAACGCTTATCAACGCCTTCAAATCGGATTACCATCGCGCGCAGTCGATCACCGTATCTAACGGTAATCGTTGATTCACAAATACCATCTAGTGGTTGGCTCTGATGGATGGTTCGAATTCTTCCAATCTCTTTCTGACTTCCCACCTGCTTTAGCAATTGCATATAGATATGGCGATGGCAGCGTGATATCAATTGTGCTGGCTGGCGGCGACCGGCCCAAATTTCTACAACGCTTACAGCAAATTTCATCGTCCAAGTATGTAAATCAGGCAATTCACTTGCCGATGTGGGTACAGGTTCAAACCCTGGTTCATACTGTTCACCAAAGTTGGATGGGATTAAGTAAAGTTTCGCACTTTGCTGGGGAAGCGGCTCAAATTTCTTTTTATTGGCAATCTCGGAAAGTGAGTAAAGATCTAGCTGCGGATGGGTCCATAGCGCTGGATCCTCGCAACTAGAAACTAGGCGCAGTTCTCTTCTACCTTCTTTATATTCTCTTTGAGTAGTCATGGCGCAGGGTCGCTCGCAATGCAGAAACACTCATCAATCTAAAGTGCTGCTTCTTCTCATCCGAAAGTACTACTGTGGATAAGCGAGCCGCCGAAGTGCACAGATGGCATTTAGTACCCCACTATGAATACACAGAAGAAGGCTGCCCAAACTCGATTTATCGTTGCTGTCTCGCTATTTGCCGCAGCTTTAATCTCTGCGCTAGCGCTAACTGCTTTAGGTAACAGAACAGATAGTTATTGGGTAGCAAAGACCGCACTTGCACCGGGTGTTGAAATCTCACGTGACCAGATAACTCTGGTGAAGGTCGCACTGGGCGAGAGCGGATCTAGATATTTTTCAAGTCGCACAATGTTAATAGGCAGCTTTATTACAAGGGCGCAAAGCGCTGGTGAGTTAATTTCTATAGATGACGTTAGCGATCTCGCGCCAAGTCAACGCACGCAGCAGGTACCAATTGCTGTTCGCAGTTCGGATTTACCTATAGATATATCTATAGGCGAGGCGATCAATATCTATTGGGTCCCCGAGCCCTCTATGGGCGGCGTTCAGATTGGCATGCCAGAAATAGTTGTAAAGAGCGCCTATATTCGGTCGATTGATAGAAAATCTGCCAATTTCTCATCAGATATCGCGCTAACAATTTCGCTTATCGATTCTCAGATCATCAACTTGCTCGATGCGACAGTTAGTGGCCGACTGGTAATTGTTCGCGCACTGGAGTAGAACATGGATTACTTAGAAGTACCAACGGTAATAACTGCAATCGCCGATCCTGAATTTGAGGGACAAGTTTCACGCGCGCTATTTAGCCAAGGATGGAACGTTGTTGCCCGAGTAATGGATTTTTCAGAACTGAAAAGGGCGTTATCCGTTAACTCAGGAAAGAAACTTCTGCTTTTATTCTCAACAGACCTACCCGGATCTAGCTCAGCTGAGATAGAAAAGCTGGCATCACCTAGTACTTCACTCTTTGGATTTGCCGATCATTCTGGAAACGATCGAGGATTTTCCAACGTTTTTGCAAGGCCAACTTCTCCTGAAAACTTAACATTAGCCATCTTGGAAAATGTCAGATCCTCTGGCTTTCGAGCGCCAATGATCCATGCAAATGCAAAGTGCGGAGCCAAGGTAGTTGCTGTTGGAGGTATTGGGCATGGAACTGCAAATACAACAATCGCTATAAATCTGGCGCAAGAAAGCGCTCTATTAGGCTTTAAAACCCTACTGATTGAAGCCAGCTTTCAAGCACCGGCTATCTCATCGCTCTTGGATCAACGTAAGTTATCTAGCGAAGCAAGATGGCGTGATTTTTCTGAGAACTTATCGATAATGGAGTTAACCCAAGAGACAACCGCAGATTTTGAAGAAAGAGTTATGGCTGCAGGAGAAAAGTTCGAACTGATAGTTATTGATCTTGGCTCAGTGGCCTTCCTCGCTCGAGAACTATCCGATAGACGTTGGAGTTCAGCGGTAAAGATTTGGGCAACTCGTAATGCAAATCAACTTTTCTTTACAACCAACTCAACTTTTCTGGCGCAGAAACGATGCGATGAATTTGTTCAAAGTCTTACAAATATCTCCATATCTGCCGAGATTCATCTTGTGAATACAAATTCTTCGAATAAGCGCGATCAAGAGATAAACGCTTCAAAGCGGGCGCCGCTCAGATCTGCGGTTCAGTGGAATCTTCCTTGGGACTCGCGATCTTGCCAGTTAGCAATCGATGAACGCACAACTCTGGTGCGAGCTTCTGAAAGGGGAGCGCTGCGCAAAGAGATCGGCAAGATCGCGCAGGCGATAAGCGCAATTTCTCGGAAGTAAAGCCAGCCTTAAATCTCTTATACCCTTAGCGCCATGCGTGGGTATCTTCCAGTAACGGTTGAAGAAATCGCCGCATTCCTAGAATCACATTCTATGGAATGCGGACCTTTATATGCCCCAACAATTAAGTTTCTAACAGCAAATAGCGAGATGGATGAAGAAGAAGGCGAATTCCTGCTATCAATGCTCGCAGCCGATGAAGCGCTAGAGATGCGCGCAAATCCAACAAGTGCCGGCTTTATCTTGGCGTTGGAAGTTAGCGATCCCGAAATTGCCGAGCACGGTGAAAATTTTGTGATTTTAAAGGATCTCGCCAAGTGGGAGAACGTGCAATGCGCTTTCTTGGTTTCACCAGATGGTGAAGAGCTAACTTGGTTTGCAACTCAGGAGATAAAACCAGCCCTTAACGATTGGTTGCAGGGATAGTTTGCGATGCCTAAATTAGAAGAGTTTTTGCGGGATCGAAGCCCGTTAGATGCTAAACAGATTAGGCGCATTCGCGAGTTAACCTCTGACTGGCAACTCTTGGCCGACCTTTCTTTTGCTGATTTGATTCTATGGGTTCCCCTTCGCAAAGATTTTAAGACTTGGCCATCTGGATATGTTGCAGTTGCGCATATTCGCCCAACAACGGCTGCCACCGTTTTTAACCAGGATGTAATAGGCGATGAAATCGAATGGGGTGCCCGTCCCAGAATTGATCAGGCGCTATCGGAAGCCGAAATCATTCGCGATGCGCAGCCAGAAAAGTTCGGAGAGATTTTCATTAAGGAAGAGACAATTCCGGTGATTCTCGGTGATCAGGTAATCGCAGTAATTTCACGACATCGCAACGCCGAACTCATGCGCCAACCAAGTCGCCTTGAGTTAAATTATCGAGAAGTTGCCCATAACGTTTATCGAATGGTGGCAGAAGGAACTTTTCCTTATACCGAACATAGCGAGCTCTTCGATCCGGCAGTACGTGTTGGAGATGGACTAATAAGGCTGGATATCAACGGTGCAATTATCTACGCCAGCCCGAATGCAAAATCTGCATTTAGCCGAATGGGCTGGGCCGGCGAACTCGAAGGAAATAATCTCGGACAGGCTGCACGTAGCGTTTCAGTTGTAAAACTTGAAGCGCATGAAGAAGCGATCGAAGTGGGTTTGAGCGGCAAGGCGCTACGAAGAGTTGAAATTGAAAATGCTGGCGGAACTGTTGATCTGTTAGCGCTTCCATTGCTTGCAGGTGGAGATCGAATCGGTGCGATAGTCCTCTTGCAGAACGTTACAGAACTTCGTCGTCGTGAGCGTGAACTAGTGACTAAAGATGCGACTATTCGTGAGATCCATCATCGCGTTAAGAATAATTTGCAGACAGTTTCAGCCTTACTTAGATTGCAATCTCGTCGCATCGAAGATCCAGCCGCAAGTGCTGCGTTAAATGAAGCGGTCCGTCGTATTGCATCTATCGCTCTCGTTCACGAAACACTTTCTAGTAGCGCTGAAGCATCCGTTGCCTTTGATGATGTTTTAGATCGCTTAGTTGCTCATGCTTTGGATCTAAGTCCGCGAATGGGTCAGTTACAGATCGCGCGTAGGGGAGAACTGGGTGCACTTGATCCGCGCATCGCAACGCCGCTTTCATTGGTTGTCACCGAGTTAATTCATAATGCCCTAGAACATGGCCTTGCTGAGTCTGGAAACCATTTAACGATAACGGTCGGACGAGGCGAAAGTGGCGCTGAGATTACAATCTTTGATGATGGTGTTGGCTTGCCAAAAGGATTTTCTCTTGCGGAATCTTCAAATCTGGGATTGCAGATTGTTCGAACCTTAACTGAGAACGAGCTACGTGGAAATATAGATTTAGTTCGTACGCCCGCAGGTACCGAGGCGCGCTTAACTTTTCCAATTTAAATAGATTTAAATTGATTTAAAACTAAAGGGAGTTGTTCTGCTCCATCATGCGCGCACGATTACGTGCTGCACGGCGCTTAAGCGCACGGCGCTCATCTTCAGAGAGGCCGCCCCAAACGCCAGCATCTTGTCCACTCTCTAACGCCCAAGCTAAGCAAGCATCTTTAACGATGCAGCGATTGCAGACTTTTTTCGCCTCTTCGATTTGAGTTAGGGCTGGGCCGGTATTGCCTACGGGAAAGAAGAGCTCTGGATCTTCATCGCGGCATGCTGATTGATGTCGCCAATCCATGAGTTATCTCCTTCTGGTAAATGCAGTGAAATCCAAGACGCGATGAAATCAAGACAAAGTGAGCTCAAAATCTTCTCGCGTAAGTGACCAATTCTCCCTGTTACTAGGTTGATAAACAAGGATGAATGGAAAGAGATTTGGTAAATGAGAGGTGATTTAGGTCGCGTGCCCCCGACAGGATTCGAACCTGTGCACCCGCCTCCGGAGGGCGGTGCTCTATCCCCTGAGCTACGGGGGCGCAGGTAGACCTAGGTTACCTAACTGAGCAGGAATCGCTATCACCTGAAAGAATGCGCGCTATGGAGATCGCATATTTCGCAACTGGCTGCTTCTGGGGCGCTGAAAGGCGTTATTGGAAGATTGATGGAGTAACAAATACCAGCGTTGGTTACATGGGCGGCACAATCGCCAATCCGAGCTATGAAGCTGTGTGCACAGGAGCAACAGGCCACGCCGAAATGGTTTGTGTTGAATTCGATCCAGCAATTGTTACTTATCGCAGATTACTTGAAGAGTTTTGGACGATGCACGATCCAACTTCGCTAAATGCGCAAGGTGGAGATATCGGAACCCAATATCGCAGCGCGATCTATACGACAACGCCTGAACAAATGGCTGAGGCGCTCGCAACTAGAGATCTGTATCAGAACGCGCTCACAGCAGATGGAATTGGCCCTATTGTCTCTGAAATTCTTAGTTCCACTGGCGTTGTGTACTACTTGGCCGAGGAGTATCACCAGAAATATCTAGCGAAGAATCCCAACGGATATGACTGCCATTCAAGTACCGGCACGGCATTTCCTCAAGGAGCGAACATCTAATGGCGAAAAAAGTTGAGCTCAATGAAGCAGAGTTAAAGGCAAAACTCGACCCACTTTCATATGAGGTACTACGTAATGGCGCCACCGAACGTCCATTTACTGGCGAATACACCGATAGCGAAACTGTGGGCATTTATCGCTGCAAAGCTTGCAATGCAGAACTCTTTCGTTCGGAAACCAAGTTTCATTCCGGCTGCGGCTGGCCTTCTTTCTACGCACCTACCGCCGATGATGCCGTCACCTTGATCGAAGACCGCTCGCTTGCGCCACGAATTCGCACTGAAGTTCGTTGCGCATCGTGTGACTCACATCTAGGACATGTCTTTGAGGGCGAAGGTTATGAGGTTCCAACTGATCAGCGCTGGTGCATCAACTCTGTCTCAATGATCCTGGAAGCCAAATAAGCCAAAACAAGTAACTAAACTCCACCCCTTGCAACCAACGTCTCTCTTGCCGTACTTTTGCAGTTCTTGCATAGTCTGTTGCAGAAATTTTCAGAGGTTGCAGGAGCGGTGAGAGGGGGAGCTATGGCGGGAATTAAAGAGATCGCCGAAGAGGCAGGCGTTTCAACTGCCACGGTCTCTCGCGCTCTGCGCGGTTTTCACCACGTTAACGATGCAACTCGCGCAAAGATCATGGCTGCAGCGGAGAAACTTAATTATCCGATTACTCCAGCAACTAATAAAACCCCACTCGGCAGAACAAACAGCATCGGAGTAGTTGCGCCCTTCATTTCGCGTTGGTACTTCGCGCAAGTAATCAGTGGTGCCGAACAAGCGCTCCGCGAAGCGGGCTTTGATCTGCTTCTCTACAACTTCAGCCAGATGAAAGGCCGCGAACGACTCTTTCAACATCAGCTTCTAAAGGGTCGAGTAGATGCGTTGATCGTAATTAGTTTGCCGCCAACTGAAGAAGAGTTCGACTCGATTTTGAATCTAGGAATACCGGTTTCTTTAGTTGGTATGCACCATAACAAATGTTCTAGCGTTGCAATCGATGATGTTGCTGCAGCAAGAACAGCTACGCAACATTTAGTAAATCAGGGCCACAAGAGAATCGGCTTGATGTCGGGCCATCCGGATGATCCCTTTAATTTCAGTGTGCCACAAGATCGCCGTAAAGGATTTATTCAAGCGCTGCAAGAAAACAAGATTGAATGGGTTCCATCACTTGAGGTCCACGGAGATTTCACCATGCACACGGCAGCAAGAGCGATGGATGATCTATTGGCTCGCCCAAATCGCCCAACTGCAATCTTCTGCGAATCAGATGAGATGGCATTTGGTGCAATGCAAGCTGCTCGCCGCCACGGCTTAAAAGTGCCAGAGGATCTCTCTATTGTGGGTTTTGATGGCCATGAAATGTCTGAATACACAGATTTAACAACTATCGAACAACCAGTGCAGTTAATGGGTGAGATGGCAGCGTGGTCAATTATGGAACGGTTAAGAAAACCAAGCGCTGAACCGCATTCACTAGTTCTTCCAACAACGCTTGTAGTACGAAATTCAACGCGCCGCCTTTCACCAAACGAGGCTTAACTGGCATACTCACGCACATGAGCGATCGCCTAATTTCTGCACCTTCTCTTGCTGAGTTACAGACACATCGCAGCGAGAAATGGCGAGGCTTTACCCATGACATCCTTCCGCTGCCTGTCGCTGAGATGGATTTTCCAGTAGCCGACGGAATTCGCGAAGTTTTATCTGAAATGATTTCGAAATCAGATTTGGGATATCTCGGCTCAATCCCCGAGATGGGTACTTCATTTTCTGGTTTCGCAAAGCGCCGTTGGAACTGGGATGTGGAGCCAACTTTTGTGCGCATCGCAACTGATGTCGGAGTTGCCGTTGTCGAGCTATTGCGTGTATTCGCCAAGCCGGGAGATAAAGTTTTAATCAGCTCACCTGTCTATCAAAACTTCTACACCTGGATTAATGAGACCAAGATTGCAATGGTCGATGTTCCATTTATAAAAAACGCAGAAGAAGCCGATGGAACAGGTTGGAGCCACGATTGGGCCGGCATTGAAAAGGCTTATCAAAGCGGGTTAAAGGTTCATTTACTCTGCAGCCCTCATAACCCAATGGGCAAGGTCTACAGCCGCGAAGATTTACTTCGCATAGTTGCGCTAGCCAAGAAGCATGGCGTCATAGTTATCTCAGATGAAATTCATGCGCCGCTAACCTTTAAAGAGCAACCGTTTACCCCATTGTTAGCACTGGGTGAAGATGCCGCTGAAGTAGGCGTGGCTGTGAACGCGGCTAGTAAAGGATGGAATATCGCAGGGCTCAAATGCGCAATTATAATTTCGCAGAGTGCGAAGATGCATGAGAAGTTAAATGAACTTCCACCGGCCTTGCACTATCGCGCTTCCTTGCTTGGAGCCTTTGCAACGGTGGCTGCTTTTGAAAAAGGCGAGCTTTGGCTAGATACAGTGCTTGATCAACTAGATCACAATAGAAAGCTAATCGCTGAACAAATCAAAGAGAAGATTCCAACTATTGGTTACACAATCCCGCATTGCTCATATCTAGCTTGGCTTGATGTAAGCAAGTTAAATCTTGGTGAAGATCCGGGCGCAGCAATATTGGAGCGCGCTAAAGTGGCATTTAACGCCGGCCATATCTATGGCGCCTTAGGAAAAGATTACGTTCGCCTTAACTTCGCAACCAGCCCTGAGATAATTACTGAAGCTTTCAATCGCATGGCTCGTGCGCTTTAAATACACGGGATAAATTAAATACAGATGACTACCGATAATAAATACGATGCGATTGTTGTCGGTGGTGGCCACAACGGACTAGTAGCCGCTACCTATTTGGCTAAAGCGGGTAAGAGCGTTGTTCTATTGGAAAGCGCCTCCGAGCTAGGGGGAGCAACGACAAGTGTGCGTCCTTTCCCTGAATACGACGCCCGTCTTTCTCGGTACTCCTATTTAGTTTCACTACTGCCTGACCAGATCGTTTCGGATTTAGGAATTAACTTTAAGACTTTAGAACGATCCATCGCTTCCTATACGCCATATAAACAAGGCGGTAAAGATGGCGGGCTCTTAATATCTCAAAACTGGGATGCTCGAACTGCGGAAAGTTTTCGTGAGCTAACTGGTGGGGATGAAGAAGGGAAGAAGTGGCAAGAGTTTTATAACGAAATAGCTGTACTTGCTGAGCGAATTGCTCCATATATGTTGCAACCCCTTAAATCTGCTGCTGATTTGAAATCTGAAATCGGTCTTCCGGAAGTTTGGAAGTTCATGATGGAGCGACCAATCGGTGAGGTAATTCAGAATCGCTTCCAGGATGATCTTGTTCGCGGCGTCGTGTTAACAGATGCGCTAATTGGAACCTTTACTTCTGCCCAAGATTTGCAGGCAAATCGCTGCTTCTTGTATCACTTGATCGGAAATGGCACCGGGCAATGGCGAGTCCCACAAGGCGGCATGGGCGCATTTGTCACCGAGTTAAATCGCGTGGCGGTATTAAACGGAGTGGAAATTAATTTGAATTCACACGTAACCGATATTGACTCAAGTTCTAACGGGGTTGCAGTAAGTACAGCATCTGGAGATAAATATGTCGCAAAGGATCTGTTATTCGCTGGAGCGCCACAGACCCTAGCGAAATTGCGCGGCAAGAGCGCTCCCGCATCTCTTGATGGCTCCCAGATGAAAATCAATATGCTGCTATCTAAACTTCCAAGACTGAAATCTGGAGTAGATCCAAAGTTAGCCTTTGCGGGCACATTCCATGTTAACGAGACATATTCACAGTTAGAAAAGGCATATCAAGTTGCAAAGCTTGGTGATATTCCAAGTGACCTACCACTTGAAATGTATTGCCATACCTTGACTGATCCAACAATTCTTTCGCCAGAGCTAAGCCAGCGCGGATTCCATACCTTGACCCTCTTTGGTTTACATACTCCGGCTGCGCTCTTTGATGCAGACCCAAGTGGTGCAAAAGAGGCGGCTAAAGCTGCGGCGATTTCCAGCCTCAATCAATATTTAGAAGATCCAATCGAATCGGTACTGGCTGTCTGCGGAGATGGCTCTCTCGCCATCGAAGCAAAATCTCCAATCGATTTGGATAACGATCTCGGGCTACCACGTGGAAATATCTTCCATCGAGATTTAGATTTCCCATTTATTGATGGGACTGAGAGCGCCCCAATCAAATGGGGATCTGAAACAGATGATGCGCATATCTATCTCGCTGGCGCTGGTGCACGACGCGGCGGCGGAGTGAGCGGTATCGCTGGCCATAATGCAGCGATGGCAGTGCTGACAAAGGATTAGGCTTAGGTCATGAGTTCAGATAAAGGGCTAAGCCCCGAGACGATCGCAATTACCGCTGGCCGTCCAACAGTAGGTCCAGATAGTTCCTTGAATTATCCAATCTCACTTAACTCAACTTTTGTTGCTGGTGGAGCAGTTGGTTATGGGCGCTACGGAAATGAAACCTGGCTGGCACTTGAAGAAGCGATCAGCGCGCTAGAAGGCGGACGCACTCTGGCTTACTCATCTGGAATGGCTGCCGTCACCGCAGTGTTTTCAACTCTTCCAGTGGGTGCAAAGGTAATCGCATCTAATCAAGGTTACTCAGGAACGATGACACTGCTCAACAACTATGCAACAGCAAATCGCTTAAATGTTTCTTTTGTATCTGTTACTGATACATCAGCAGTTATCAATGAGTTATCCGGTGCAACTCTGCTCTGGATCGAATCTCCAACTAATCCAGGTTTAGAAGTTGCTGATCTTCCCGCACTGATAAAGGCGGCAAAAGAAAAGGGCGTAACAGTTGCGGTAGATAACACTTTTGCCACTGCGCTAAGTCAGAAGCCACTTGCCTTAGGTGCAGATATCGTCATGAATTCTGTGACAAAGTATTTAGCCGGACATAGCGATGTTGTTCTTGGCTCACTTAGCACCGCAGATGCGGCGCAATTTAAGACTCTAGAAGATGCGCGTAAATTTAATGGATCTATCCCTGGTCCCTTTGAAGCTTGGCTGGCACTGCGCGGTATTCGCACCTTCCCACTGCGCTTTCAGAAGTCCTGCGAAAACGCGCTCGAACTTGCCAAGCGCCTGAGCGCGCACCCATTGGTAAAAAACGTTAGATATCCAGGTCTGCCTACTGATTCGCAACATGAAAAAGCTAAAGCCTTTATGAAAAGCTTTGGAGCTATTGTCTCCTTCGAATATGTCGGTAGCGCTGAAAGTACAGATAAGGTCTGTGCGTCTTCGGCAATAGTTACTTATGCAACCAGCCTTGGCGGAGTTGAATCACTTTGGGAGCGCCGTCGTCGCTGGCCCATCGAAAGTTCTAGCGTCCCAGAAACCTTGATCCGTCTCTCTGTTGGTTGCGAAAACGTTGAAGACCTTTGGGCAGATATCGACTCCGCGTTGCACGCTGCTAAATAAGGAAATTCTCCGCGATAGGTAGTATTTTTAGGTTATGAAATTCTTCCGCAGAGCGTTGGCGTTCTTTGCCGTGCTGGCTGTCGCCTTTCAGGCGGTAGGAAGTTTTCTTTCATGGGCACAGCGCCAAGAAGATGCTCCAGCTGATGCTTGGATCGATGAAGATGAAGATGAATTTGAGGATGCATAAGTGAGCCAAACAGAATACATACCCGGCACTTGCAATATCGGTGGGGGAGAGCTCACTCGTCGTCGAATGGTTGCAGTTCTAGGTTTAATTCTCACCTTATCTTCAGCGGCGACACTGATCTCGACCGAGGCAAGCCGGCAATCTCGCTTGGGAATTTTCTTGCCCGCGCTAGTCATGTCAGTTGGCTGGGTGCAATCTCGTAAACGCTTCTGTCTTGCTTATGGCTTTGCGGGCACATTCAATTTCGGAAATCTTGGAAAACTGTCGAAAGTTTCAGATCAGGCAGATCGCGCAGCCGACCGAAAAACTGCGATTAAGATCTTTGCACAGAGTGCTCTTTACGCGGCGTTGGTCACTGCTGCCGTAGTAGCGCTACCTCTTTAAAGGGCTTTATTTTCTGATCTCACTCTACCCAAAGCAGCTAATAAGTGGAATGGTTGTAACTACAAAGTAGCTACACAGGGAGAGAATATGAAAATCGTTATTCATGCCCGTCACGCAGAACTCGCTGAAGATTTTCGCGAGATTGCCCATGAGAAGCTAATGAGCATGGAGAGATTTAACGTCACCATTGATCGTGTTGAAGTAGAGATCTTGCATGAACAAAATCCACGTCAAGGAAAACACGCACACCGCGTTATTTTAACTTCCCATGGCGCAGGGCCACTGATGCGAGCAGAAGCCGCAGAGTTTAATGACCTTGCTGCATTTGATGAAGCGATTAAAAGCTTTGAACTACAAATTCGCAAGCATCACGAGAAATCAAAGAGCCACGATCGCGAAACTTTACGAAATAAACCTCTTGCAGATGTAGATTAATTTGATGCTGGGCTTGGTGAAATACCAGTTTGTGGTTTCTTGCTCTTCTCCATGCGTGGCGCTTTAGCAGGTGGAGTTGGCGGTACTGGAGCTTGTCCGAGCGCTTCAATTGCAGCATCTCTGATTGCGGTGGCGGCGATAACCGCGCTCTGCTTTGCTACTGCGCTCTGACGTTTCTGGAGTTGAGTTTGACCCGGTGCGCTCAAAGATTTTGCATCAGATAAAGCTTTATCAACGCTCTCTTTAAAGGCTTTGTTGATTGCCCTTCTCGCGGCTTCATAAGCTTTTACCGCTTCAGAGAATGTCTTTTGATCTTGCTTAAATTTCTCGATTGCAGATTTGAAGTCTTTATTTACTTCGGTCGGAGATGGAGAGTTTGGATTCTTATTGTCAGCGCTTGCTAAAGGCAGCGCCACGAATGAAAAGGCAATGACGAGAGCAGATACTGCCGCTGTTCTAGTCTTATTCACCTGGCTCCACTTTCTCGAATGCACCCTTATTAATTAGCCCTAAGTATCAAGGTTAAGTTTGTGAAATTTCGGTGAAAACACCTTTATCGAAGAGATTTCTGCGAGAGGCTTGGCTATTTCATCGCCTACATGGAAGGCTTAGTACATGGCTGAGATGATTTTAATCGTAGATGATGAAGCCGGAGTTCGCGAGTTATTGGGCGATGCCCTCCGTATCGCGGGCTTTGAGACAGCTACCGCCTCAGATGGAATGTCAGCGCTGACGGCAATTAGAAATAAGAAGCCAGACCTTTTGATAATTGATATCAATATGCCGCTAATGGATGGCTTCGAGTTAGTTGAAAGGCTTCGCTCTACCGGAGATAACACTCCTGCTCTGATGCTTAGCGCGCGGGCAGATCGTGCAGATGTGACGCGCGGATTAACTCTTGGCGCAGATGATTATGTAACTAAGCCATTTGGCTTGGAAGAACTTCTTTTGCGAGTTAAGGCTATTTTGCGCCGTTCACAGATCTCAACATCAAATGGCGCAGATCTTACGTGCGGTCCGATAAAGGTTGATGAAGCAAGCCACACAGTAACTTTTGCTGGTGAGTTAGTAGATCTCTCCCCAACTGAATTCCGACTTTTGCAAGTTCTGGTTGAAAATAAGAATCGAGTCTTAAGTAAGAGTTTGCTACTTGATGAAGTATGGGGAATTACCTTTGAATCTGAGAGCACCGTGGCAGATACATATATCTCTTACCTTCGTAAGAAATTGCATCGCGAGGGATTTGAGGGGATCAAGACTGTGAGAGGCGTTGGCTTTGTAATACAGGAGCCCAAGCCGCAGCCTAAATCTGAGCAGAAGTAAGTATGAAGAAGTCGGGTAGCAAGTTCGCAGTAATCTCAATAATCGTAACAACAGTTCTTTCAACACTTATTGGGGGATATGCAACCCTCGCTGCTCGGAGTGCAGATTTAGCGCAGATCGATCAATCACTTCAAAAAGTTGTAACTAGGGTTAACGCCTTTCCATCGGAAGCGATTTCAGCTGCAATCTTGACTATCGAAGATGAAAGTTTGGATTTAACTCTTTCTCTAGTTACGCAAGAGGGCGATGAGACAATTATCAACGAATCACATTTAATCTACCCGGGAATAACGGACTTAACTTTGGTAAGAAAAGGCTTGGCCGGCGCGTTAACTACAGCAAAACCTACAGAATTTCGTTTTCAATCAGCGTCAATTGCTGGAGGCGACTATCTAGTAATCGCATCATCACTTGATAAGTTAAACGATAATTTCATATCAAATTTGAAGAACCTTGGCATATTCACCGCGGGGGCCGATGCGCTAGCAATATTTTTCTCAATCTACTTCTTAAGACGGCATAACCGAGGACTAGATGCCAAAGCGCTGCAACGTATGCAGCGATTTTTAGGTGATGCTTCGCATGAATTAAGGACTCCATTGACTGTCATCAAGGGTTACAACGAAATGTTGAGTAAAGGGCAATTTACGCAAGCCCCAGACCAAGCGCGTGCATTTTCAAGAGTCGGTTCCGAGATTGAAAGAATGGAGAGTTTGATACATGACCTCTTACTTCTTGCCGAACTCGGAGAGAGCAAGCCAGTAAATTTTGCAGAAGTTGATTTCGACGAGCTAGTTAAAGCCCATCTCAATGATTTCCAAGTGTTAAATACCTCGCGGACAGTTACTACTGCAATACCTGATGATTGCTTCGTTCAGGGCTCTCGCGATCATCTAAGTCGCTTAATTCAAAATTGTCTTTCAAATATTCTCCGCCATACTCCGAGCGATGCTCCCGTCTCTGTTTCACTTCGTAATGTCGGAAAACGCGCAGAGTTAAGGATTGAAGATGGTGGACCGGGGCTACCTGATTCGGCGTATGGAAGTGAAATCAAATTTATGAATAGATTTGATCCATCGCGCTCACGCGAAAGTGGCGGTTCAGGCCTGGGTCTAAGCATCATCGCGGCTATCGTTCAAGAACATAGCGGTGAACTTGAACTTAGTAAGAGCCAGTTAGGCGGATTAGCAGTAACAATCAGGATTCCGAATTAGCATCAGCAAGTAACTTCCAGAATTACGGTACTTTAATTACATGGCTACGCCGCTCGCTGATGCGCTCAATGAAATCGTAGAGAAGCTAGGTAATTCCGATAACTTTGTGAGGCTTGTTCTCTCTGGCAGACGTCGTAACATGCAGACGCCAAATGAGCGAATCGATGTAAAGCCAGTACTAATCAAAGGTGAAATCAAATACCAGGTAGCCCAGAGCGATGGGCGAGCGATGACTACTAAGAATTACTCACCGCACGAGTTTCTGAAGCTAGGTCTGCTTGAAGCCGGCTTTGCGAATATTCATTTAGAAGAGAAGGATCAATCAATTTCACTTCGAATCACCAAGAAAGGTGAGGCGCTACTTAATCGCGCGCGCGGTGAATTCAGTGCAGACCTTTCCCACGATCGAAATAAGAGCCGGTTACTGGACCCATCGGATCCTTTCCTAATCGAAGTTGGGATATCAGACTCTGGCGGAAATGTTAAAGCCAGCAAGAACGATAAATACTTACAGGTGGAAGAATTTCTCCGTCTTTTAATTCCTTCTCTCAATTCAGCGATAGAAGCCGGGCATATTGATAAGCCGAATGAGAAGAGCCCATTAACCATCGTCGATCTCGGTTGTGGTCATGCCTACCTAACCTTTGCTGCCCACCAGTACTTACGTAGTCAAGGAATTGCAGTCAAAGTAATTGGTATTGATATTCGCGAAAGCGCACGCGCTAGAAATAATGAAATTGCCAAGAAGTTAGGTATTTCAGATTCGATTGAGTTTAGAGCCGAAGAAATTTCTGAGACAACCCTGAAGAGCGCAGATGTCGCGATTGCACTACACGCCTGCGATACGGCAACTGACGATGCTCTTGCTTGGTCAGTGATGACAGGTGCGAAACTGGTATTGGTTGCCCCATGCTGTCACCACGATATTCAAGCCCAGATGGTTGAGATACCTGAACCTTGGTCAATGATTACCAAGAACGGAATCATGAAGGAGAGATTGGGCGATCTGATAACGGATGGTTTACGGATACAAATAATGAAGCTATCTGGCTATCGCGTGGAAGCAATTGAATTTATTGGGGGAGAGCACACCCCGCGAAATTTGATGATTCGCGCAGTAAAGACGGGCGCAGTTGCCGATTCATCTGAGGAGAAGCGCTATCAGGAGATGCTCTCGCTCTGGAATGTTAAGCCTGCGCTAGCAACCCTTCTCAGCCGTTAGACTTACACGTATGTCTAAAGTGCTTGCATCTCTTCCTGTCGGCGAAAAAGTCGGCATCGCATTCTCCGGTGGCCTCGATACTTCGGTGGCCGTTGCTTGGATGCGCGACAAGGGTGCGGTTCCCTGCACTTACACGGCAGATCTTGGCCAGTACGATGAGACAGATATCGACTCAGTACCAGTTCGCGCAAAAGAATATGGCGCCGAAATATCTCGACTCGTTGATTGCAAAACTTCTCTAGTTGAAGAAGGCCTTGCAGCAATCGCTTGCGGTGCATTCCATATCCGCTCTGGCGGAAAGCAATATTTCAATACAACACCTCTTGGCCGCGCAGTAACCGGCACCTTGTTGGTTCGTGCGATGTTGCAAGACGCAGTTGAAATCTGGGGCGATGGCTCTACCTATAAAGGCAACGATATTGAGCGCTTCTATCGTTATGGCTTACTAGCCAATCCAAATTTGAGAATCTATAAACCTTGGTTAGATGCCGACTTTGTCCGCGAACTAGGTGGACGTAAAGAGATGTCCCAATGGCTTGTTGCGCACAACTTCCCGTACCGCGACAGCGTCGAAAAGGCTTATTCAACAGATGCCAATATCTTGGGCGCAACGCACGAGGCTAAAGATCTAGAAAACTTAGATGTCTCAATTGAGATCGTAAATCCAATCATGGGCGTTAAGTTCTGGGATTCATCTGTATCTATTGCCTCTGAAGATGTAAAGATTCAATTTGTTCAGGGCCGCCCGGTTGCAATTAACGGAAAAGATTTTAGTGACGTTGTTGAACTCATGAAGGCCGCTAATGAAATTGGTGGTCGCCACGGCCTAGGCATGGCCGATCAGATCGAAAATCGAATCATCGAAGCTAAGAGCCGCGGCATTTACGAAGCTCCAGGTATGGCGCTCTTGTTTATCGCCTACGAGCGTTTGCTAAGTGCAATTCACAATGAAGACACAATTGCTAACTATCACGCAGAAGGTCGCCGCTTAGGTCGCCTGCTGTATGAAGGTCGTTGGTTAGATCCACAATCTTTGATGTTGCGGGAATCATTGCAACGTTGGGTGGCATCTGCCGTTACTGGTGAAGTAACAATTCGCCTGCGTCGCGGCGATGATTTCTCAATCATCAACACAACTGGGCCTGCGCTTAGCTATCACCCTGAAAAATTATCTATGGAGCGCACTGAAAATGCCGCTTTTGGTCCGGTTGATCGCATTGGTCAGCTGACCATGCGCAACCTTGATATCGCAGACACCCGCGCCAAGCTTGAGATGTACCGCGATCAAGGCCAACTTGGTTCTGGAGAATTTAAGTTAATCCAAGAAATTGGCGAAGGAGAAAAGAAGTAATGAAGAAAGTATTAGCACTATTTGCCGTTTGTACCCTTTTACTAACTGGATGTGGAGATAAAGAAGTGAGCGCTTCATCAGATAACTTGCCAACAGTCACAACTAATCAAGGAGAGGCGCCAACAATCGGGGCTCCTGCCGGTAACCCACCAACTACCTTGGTAACAAAAGACATAATCGTTGGCAATGGTGCAGAAGCGCTTCCAACTTCAACCATGACCGTGCATTACACACTTATGACTTGGTCAAATGGTCAGTTGATTGAATCTTCATGGAACGGCGGTTCACCTGCAACCTTCCCGCTGGCAAATGTGATCGTTGGTTGGCAACAAGGTATTCCGGGAATGAAAGTTGGTGGACGACGTTTGCTAGTTATTCCACCTGATCTAGGTTATGGCGCGCAAGGTGGCGGACCTATCGGACCAAACGAAACTCTTATCTTCGTGGTCGATGCGATAGGCGTTGCCTAACTCTCAGGTGACCTGAAACCGATCGGGCCCCGGAAGGCAGCTCCTCGCCGAGGCGATTAGATATCTCATTCTGATAACGCTTTGAATTAACCCGCTATATCCCCGCCAGATGTTTGACTAGCGGGCTAGGTAGGCATAAGTTCAAGCATAGAAATGGGGTAAAGCCCCATCTCATTTATCTGAATTCGGGGGAAATCAGTGTTTAAATCTAAATTAATGAGATCAGCCGTTGTCGCTGTAATGGCAACTTTCGCTATCGGATCATCTGTTCCGAGCGCGCCAGCAGCATCAAAGACAATTGAGCTTTTGATCTCTGCAGATACAAATATTCAGACTCTCTGGAATACAGTTCTTATTCCAGCCTTTGAAAAGGAATACCCAGGGTACAAAGTCAATGTAACTTTCGACCGTAACGGACTTCGCGATGCTCAGACATTTGCCAAGATCGTTGCTGCAAAAGAGACTCGTCGCGATCCAGGCGTTGACCTAATCGACGGTGGTATTGCTGTTCGTCTATCTCAGGCAGGACTTCTCTATCGTCCAAGCCCATCACTGATGCCGAACCTAAAAGATGTCAGCAAGCTTCTGATTAAGCAGGCTAATGGAACTATTCCTTACCGTGCTTCAACAGTTATGCTCGCATACAACTCAACCAAAGTTACTAAAGTCCCTAAGACTCTAGATGAAGTTCTAGCGTGGATTAAGGCCAACCCAGGTAAGTTCACCTACAACGTTCCATCAGGTGGCGGATCTGGTTACTCATTCGCGCAAACTGTTCTCGATATGAACCTAACTGCAGATGAGCGTCTGGCTATGTCACTTGCTGCAAATAAAGATATCCAGACCAAGTGGGCAAAGGGTTGGGACACTCTCCGCGATCTCAATAAGTACACCTACGGTAAGAACGGTACATACCCAGCAAATAACGCTGCGACTTTGAACCTTCTCGCAACAGGTGAAATCGATATGGGAACTGTTTGGTCAGATCAATTCGCATCTGCCAAGGCAGCCGGCACAATGCCAGCAAACATCAAGGCAACTGCTATCAAGAGCCCATCACTTACAGGTGGTCCAGCAACCCTTGGTATCCCAATCAATGGTTCAAACCGCACAGGTGGACGTTTGCTTGCAAACTTCGTACTTTCACCAGCGATGCAGAATGCAATTATGGGCGGCACCCTTAAGGGTATTCCGGTCGTAAACGGCAAGAAGCTTGATCAAACTCTGTTTGAAAACTTTAAGGATATCGATGTCACTGACATGCGCGCTCCTTACTTCCCAGCAAACTCTGATGATCTAAAGAGCGCTTGGTCGCTTAACGTTCCAGGTAAGTAATTACTTGAAACAAAGATCTAAGTTACAAATCTCGAGAGGTACTTGTGGCCACAACTAACCTTGTAGCCACGAAGGAGGGCTTTGCGGAGGTAAAAACCGCAAAGCTCTCCACTCTCGGGTTTTTTATGGCGCTACCACCGGTCTTGCTAATCGTTCTCTTTGTTGGCCTACCAATCTTTGTCGCCTTTATTTTCAGCATTGGTTACACCGGCGGCCCAAACCGAGTTATTTCAATTATTGGGCAGGATGTTTACACCAAAAATAGTTGGTGGGGAACAGCAGATGCTTATCTCGCTGTCTTTAAGGATCCACGTTTTCTTCCCGATTTTGCACTTACGTTGGTAGTTACCTTTGTATCAACGTTCATAGTGTTATTTATGGCGATGGGTATGGGCCTTTACCAGCGAATTAAGGGTGGCAAACTCGCTTCAATTTTAAGCATGCTCTCACTGGTTCCACTCTTTGTACCAGTTGTAATCGCTGCTTATGCCATCGCCCAGTTTTATAACGGCGTTGGGTTTATGCGAACCTTCATGTCGCAGTTCGGAATCGAATTTCCAATAATTACCGCAACACGAAATGCAATCATCATCGGAACTATCTGGACATCACTTCCCTTTGCGATCTTGATGATCACTTCTGGCCTGCAATCAGTGCCAAATGCCCTTATCGAGACAGCGCAAGATGCTGGCGCCAGCTTCATGCGTATCGTGCGTACCATTCTCGTTCCACTTGCATTCGTACCAATCGTTATCGCCGGAACATTCACCGCGATCGGAATCATGGGTTCTTTCACGGTTCCTTTATTCCTAGGACCAAATCAGCCGACGATGTTGGGCGTTGAAATCTCTAACTTCTTTACGGCCTATAACCGACCACAACAGTCGATCGTTATGGCATTTGTCATCTTTGCCGCTGCATCTGGAATTGCTGTTCTTTACATCTGGGCCAATATTCGTAGCGCCAAGCAGAGCGGAAGAATCTAATGGCCAAACGCGATAATGGTTTAAATCTCCAATCTGGTTCTTTAGTTACTCGCTTCCTTATCGGATCCTTCGTTGCATTTATGGGCGTCTTTATCTTGGGGCCGCTTATCTGGCTCGCCTTGCAAGCATTTACATCTTCATGGACATTTCCGAATTGGAAGCCCGATGGTTGGACTTTAATTTGGTGGAGACGCGTCTTTGAAACGCCATCCATGGTGGAGGCGATCCGCAACTCATTTATTACCGCTCCAATAGTTGTGCTCGTATCAGCCTTTATCTGTCTTCCTGCGGCATATGCAGCAGCTCGCTATAACTACATCGGCCGTCGAGTATTTCTAATCGGTATGTTTGCCGCAAACTCGTTTCCAAAGTTGGGACTCTTTGCATCCATTGCAACGCTCTTCTACACACTTAACTTGATGGGCACCATGCTGGGTGTGATTATCATCCAGTTGCTCGGCACAATCATTTATATGACCTGGATTCCTGCTGCAGCATTTGCAGCAGTCCCAAAGAACTTAGAAGAAGCTGCACGTGATGCCGGTGCTTCTAAATTCCGAGTCTTCCGCGGCATTACCTTACGTATGGCCGCTCCTGGAATTTTAGTTGCGATGGTTATGTCATTTATCTCTGCCTTCGATGAAGCACAAGGTACATACCTTGTTGGTTCTCCAGAGATCTTCACAATGCCAACTGAGATGTATTCATTGGTACTTACGTATCCTGTTCAAATTGCAGCGGTCTTCTCAATCTTGTTGGCGGTCCCGTCAGTGATTTTGATTGGATTGGCGCGCAAGCAGATTATTGGTGGACAGTTAGCAGAAGGTTTCCAAATCAAGTGATGACTACGAAAGGCTTAAAATGAGTAACGCAACGCAAGGTCTAGAGCTTATTGGCTTAACCAAGATTCTTGGTGGACGCGTCATCATTGATAATCTCAACTTAACTGTTGAAAAAGGCGAGATGGTCTCACTGCTAGGCCCATCAGGATGCGGTAAGACAACAACCCTTCGCATGATCGCTGGCTTCTTAATCCCTGAAAAAGGCACTGTAAATTTGGCAGGTAAAGATGTAACTAACCTTGGTCCGGAAAAGCGCCCAAGTGCAATGGTTTTCCAAAACTATGCGCTCTGGCCGCATATGACGGTATTTAAAAATGTTGCTTACCCGCTAAAGATCCGCAAGATGGGTAAAGCCGAGATCGAAAAGCGAGTTCACGAAGTTCTTACGGTTGTTAATTTGATGCACCACAAAGATTCTCGCCCAGGACAGATCTCTGGTGGAGAACAACAGCGCGTAGCGCTAGCACGTGCGTTAGTTCAAGAGCCAGATATCTTGCTTCTAGATGAGCCACTTTCCAATCTTGACGCTAAATTGCGTGTAAAGGTTCGTGAAGATATCCGCGATCTACAGCGTCGCCTCGGAATTACAACTGTGATTGTGACCCACGATCAAGATGAAGCCCTCTCTATCTCTGATCGCATCGCAGTTATGAACGATGGACGTATCGAACAGTTCAGCACTCCGCAAGAACTCTACGATCGTCCAGCAACCGAATACGTTGCCAACTTTATCGGTAGCTTAAATCGCGTCGAAGGCGGTTACAGCGATGGGCAAGTTGTTTCAGGAAACGAAGTGGTTGGAATTCGCCCCGAAGATGTCGCGTTCTCAAAGACCCAAGTACCAGGAAGTTTCCCAGCAACGGTCGAATTAGTTGTTCCGCGTGGCCATTTCCATGAGGTCTATTTAAAGCGCACCGATGCCTCGCTACGTGCCTTTATTTCAGTAGATGTTCCTAAAGTTGGGGATTCTGGTTTTGCAAAGATAAGCAAGGCTCTGGTTTACAAGGATGGCAATCTAGTTAGAACTGCTTAACCCATGTCCGAATCTAAATCCAAAACTTTTGCCTGCGCACATCGCGGAGATTCCAGCCGCTTTCGTGAAAATACAATTGTCGCCATCCAAAGCGCAATAGACGCCGGCGCTGAAGTAGTTGAAATTGATGTTCGCATAACTCGCGATGGCAAGGTAATTGTTCTGCATGACTCAAACCTAGAACGCCTTTGGGGAATATCCAAAGAGAGCACCGAGATGGATTGGGCGCAGATATCTCAACTCGGCCATGGTGAAGATCGTATTCCGCTATTGATTGATGTCTTAAAGTTATTTGTCGGTAGCAAATCAATCTTAATGATCGATATGGAACAACCAGAGCCAGCAAAGCCAACCTATGAGGTTGTTGCTGGTGGCCCACTTCCTGAAGAGCAAATCTATTGGTGTGGAAATTTCGATGGAATGCGCACCATCCGTTCGTTATCACCAAAAGCACGCATCTGGATGCCGTGGGACAAGTTAGCGCTTCCTACAAAGGCCGAGACAGATGTTTTGCACCCAGAATTTATAAACCTTCATTACTCGTTTGTAACCCAGAAATCCGTAAAGGCCTTACATGAACTTGGTTTTAAGGTGGCGGTCTGGACAGTTGATGACGAGGCCACCATGCGCTGGGCAGCAGCCATCGGCGTTGATTCAATTACCTCTAATCAGTTAACTCAATTACAAAAGGTGATCGCTGAAAATCCAACCATGGATACAGGTGGACCACGGAAGATGAAGTTAGAAGATATTGATTTAGACCGCGCGATGGTTATCGCCCGAGATCTAGGCAAGTGGGCCATTTTAGTTGCTAGCAATATGGATCCTGGAAAAATTGAGTTAAAGACAAATGCCGCCGATATCGTGACTGAAATTGATGTAATGATCGAAGCCCACGTACGTGAAGTTATTGCGGCAAATTTACCTGGACACAACTTCGTTGGCGAAGAAATGGGCGGTGCTTACCTTGCCGATACTCCATCGTGGTATCTCGATCCAATCGACGGAACAACAAACTTTGCAAACCGCTTACCTTGGACCTCATTCTGTTTCGGATTAGCACATAATCGCGATGTCTTAGTTGGCGTTGTAATTGATCCATGGCGCGATGAGTTGTATGAAGCACAACGCGGTAAAGGTGCCAAACGAAATGGCAAACCGTTAGTTATTGAAGATCAGACTGGTGTAGAAAATCCATTGGCTTCACGAATAGTTTCTACAGAGCTTGCCGCTTATCAACCATGGCCAGGCATGCTTGGATTACTTGATGGACTTGCAGAGCAATATTGCACAATGCGCATTATGGGTTCTGGCACGCTAACGATCGTTGGTCCGGCACTTGCGCGCGGAGTTGGGGCAATCGTCGGACATTTCAGCCCGATCGATCATTTGGCATCACTCTTAATCGTTGCCGAAGCAGGCGGTGCAGTTTGGGATGAAGATGGAAAACAGAACCTATTTCCCGAAAAAGGCGGCGTAATGACCGCTACACAGGCTGCGGCAAAACCACTTTATGAGATTTGGATGAAAGCCCTCAAAGCAGGGCGCTAGAATAAGAGTGTTGTTTTTCGGGGTCGATGTAATTTCGAACCGGCAGTGAAAGTCTGCGACCCGGTCATAGCCAATGACCGGTGGATTGGGTGTAATTCCCGAACCGACGGTTAAAGTCCGGATGAGAGAAAACCAACGTGTAGCTGTCGCACCCTTTGTGCAATTAACTTTGTTAAAAGGGCTAATGCGTCGGCTGCCACTGCCTTTCCACCCCGAGATGCAACACCAAATCTCGATAAAGGGTGTTGAAGATGAACCAAGTGTTAAGTTCTGAAGCTGCGATGGCGCGCGCCATCGAGTGTGCTCGCGCTGGCCTTGGTAAGACTTTCCCAAACCCAATTGTTGGCGCGGTTATAACCAGCGCTACCGGTGAATTAATCAGCGAAGGTTTTCATCAGGGCGCAGACCATGCTGAAGTAGTTGCGATAAATGCGGCAAAGAATATTCCGGCGGGTGCAATCATTTATGTATCTCTTGAACCATGTAACCACCAGGGCAAAACTCCACCCTGCACACAAGCGATTATTGCCGCCGGAATCAAAAAAGTTGTTTATGCAGTTGGTGATCCAAATCCGATTGCTGCTGGGGGAGACGAGTACCTTCGCGCATTTGGAATTGAAGTAGAACAAGGTTTACTAGAAAGTGAAGCCACCTTTGATAACCGCGCATGGATAACCAAGATTGCCAAGGAGCGCCCGCGGATTATCTGGAAGATCGCATCGACTATGGATGGCAAAGTTGCCGCCGCCGATGGCACTTCTAAATGGATCACCAGCGAACTAGCGCGAGCAGATGTTGCCGTGCTTCGCTCACAAAGCGATGCCATCGTTACCTCCACTGCAACAGTAAAAGCTGATAATCCTTTGCTCACTAGTAAAGGTGCCGGCAAGAACCCGGTCCGTATTGTGATGGGTAGCTCTGAAATTGCTTCAATCTCGCAGATTCTTAACGCCGATTCAGAAACCATTGCCATCAAATCTCGTGATCTTCAAGAGCTAATCACCTTGGCTAAGGCACGTGGCTTCAACCAATTGTTAATTGAATCTGGACCAACCTTTGGAACGGCGCTCTTGAAGGCAGGCTTGATCGATGAAGTCGTTCTCTATCAGGCGCCAACTTTCTTTGGCTCGGGCACACCATCAATTTCAGATTTGGGAGTTGCAACTATTTCAGAGCGCTTAGATTTCGAAATCGCAGATGTTGAAGTAATCGGTGCAGATTTAAAGATCACCCTTATCAAGAGCGCAAACCAAGAAGAAGGTGGGCGCTAATGTTTACAGGGCTAATTCAGGCTGTCGGTCAAGTTTCTGCAATTGCGCGCCAAGAAAGCAGCGCCAGACTGCAGATCAAGAGCGCCGAAATTTGCGCACAAATAGCCCAAGGAGATTCAGTTAGCGTTAACGGAGTTTGCTTAACTGTTACATCTTTCGACAGCCAGAGTTTTGAAGTCGATGTAATGGTGCAAACGCTCAACCTAACTTCAACGGGTGCACTAGTTGTTGATTCTCCTGTAAACCTGGAACTTGCTACCCGCACACAAGATCGCCTTGGTGGCCATATCGTGCAAGGCCATGTTGATGGCGTAGCAAAAGTTGCTGGAATCTCGGCTGATAAAGAGTGGACGCGTATGGATCTTGCAGTGCCTGCTCACCTTATGAAGTACGTGGTTGCTCAGGGATCAATTTGTATCGAAGGCGTTTCACTTACGGTTGGAGAGTTAAACGATGGGCGTGATCAGGTATCTGTCTGGTTAATCCCGGAAACTTTGGCAAAGACCAACCTTTCCTCAAAGAAGATTTCAGATCCCCTCAACGTCGAGGTAGATGTTCTAGCAAAGTACGTTGAAAGACTTATTGCACGTGGACAGGATGAAAAATGAGTAATTTAGAAAAAGTATTCTCTGAATTCAAGGCGGGCAAGTTCATCGTCGTAACCGATGATGAAAATCGCGAGAACGAAGCAGATTTAATTCTCCTTGCTGATAAAGCCACGCCTGAAAATATCGGATTTATGGTTCGATACACATCTGGCGTCATCTGCGGAATCATTACTGAGGAAACTGCCAAGAAGCTAAAACTTCCACTTATGGTTAAGCGTAATGAAGATAACCACACAACAGCTTTCACCGTTACGGTCGATGCAATCGCTGGCCGCTCGACAGGTATTCCGGCAGCCGAGCGAGCAAACACACTACGTGCACTTGCTAATGCCAGTTCACTGCCGACAGATTTTGCACGACCAGGACATGTGTTTCCGCTGATATCAGTACCGGGTGGACTACACCAACGTCGTGGCCATACCGAGGCAAGTATGGCTCTATGCGAACTAACTGGATCTAATCCTTGTGCAGTTCTCTCTGAATTAGTAAATGATGATGGATCGATGATGCGCGGTTCTCAGATAACCGAATTTGCCAAAGCGCATGATTTAGAAGTGATCTCTATCGATGAGCTATCTCGCGTACTGCCCGAAAAGAAGAGCGCTGATATAGCAAGCCTTGAATGGGCAGAGCTTCCACTTGGCAGCGCGCAATGGCAGATCTCCACATATATTTCACCAACTGGAGCAGAACACGCAGTCCTTAAATTTGCCCAGACTCCAAGTAGTCAGCCGGTAGTGCGCGTTCATTCCGAATGCTTAACTGGAGATGTATTCGGATCCAAGCGCTGTGATTGTGGTCCGCAACTGCAAGAAGCAATTCGCCTCATTGAAGAAAGCGGCCACGGATATGTCATTTATCTTCGCGATCACGAGGGCCGCGGCATAGGTCTTGCTGAGAAAATCCGCGCGTATGCGTTGCAGGATTCTGGTCAAGATACCGTCGAAGCAAATATTTCAATCGGTCAGCCTGTAGATGATCGCACCTATGAAGATGCGGCAGAGATCCTTCACCGCTTAAAAGTAAAATCACTAACTTTATTGACCAACAATCCTGAAAAGATTGCCGCGATAAAGGCAACTGGAATTTCTCTAACTACCGCACCACTTGAAGTAATCGCTAACAAACATAACCAGAAGTATCTAGAAACCAAGCGAGATAAGTTAAACCACGCGTTAGGAGCGCTCTAATGGCTGGACATGCCCCCGAAGTAAAGATTCCACAAATGCCACATCTCAAGGCAATTGTTATCACTGCCGCCTGGCATCCAGATATTTGCGATGCGCTAGTTGCCGGTGCGGTTCGTGGATTTAAAGAGTCTGGAATAGCTAATCCTGTAGTTCGCATAGTGGCTGGTTCATTCGAACTCCCACTTGCGGCGCAGTTAGCTTTTGATGAAGGCTTTGATGTCGCTGTAATCGTTGGGCTGGTTCTGCGCGGTGAAACCCCACACTTTGATTATGTCTGCCAAGGAGTAACTCAAGGGGTAATTGATGTTTCGCTAAGCCGTTCTAAGCCCATTGGTTTTGGTGTTTTGATGTGCGACAACCTAGAACAAGCGACTGCGCGCGCTGGGCTGCCTGGCAGTAAAGAAGATAAGGGTTATGACAGCGCACTCGCCGCACTTAGCGTGGCTAACAAAGGTTAAGTTGTGCCTGAACTTCCAGAGGTTGAAACGGTTCGCCGCGGCTTAGTTAGCCTGGTTAAAGGTTACAAAATTGTTGCAGCGCATGATTTACACCCACGTGCGCTTAAACCTGAATCAATCGCACCTCTAAAATCAATTCAGGGCTCCAAGATTATTGACTTAAATAGACGCGGCAAGTTTCTCTGGTTTGTTTTGGATCGCCCACAAGTATTAGTTGCTCATCTGGGTATGAGTGGGCAGTTCTTAATTCATCAGCAAGGCCATCCCAAAGCAAAACATGTTCGTGCACAGTTTGATCTAACTAAGCAGATGCGCAAGCGCGAACTAGTTTTTAATGATCAGCGAACCTTCGGCTGGGTATCAGTTGAAGAGACAATTGATGGTGTGCCAAGTTCAGCCCAGCATATTGCGCGCGATCCCTTTGATTCGCAATTTGATCTGCAAGAGACGATTGAGAAGTTTGCAAAGCGAAAGATCCGAATTAAAACTGCGCTACTAAACCAAGAAATCATGAGCGGTGTTGGAAATATCTATGCCGATGAAACTCTTTGGCGCGCCAAGGTTCATCCAGAAGTATCTACAGCCGATCTTTCCAAGAAGAAGCTTGCTTCGATAATTAGTTATGCAACAGAGGTTATGAGTGAAGCAATCGAACAAGGTGGCACATCGTTTGACGATCTCTATATAAATGTAAATGGCGAAAGTGGATTCTTCGAACAAGCCCTTGCGGCTTATGGGTGTACCGATGAGCCATGCCCGCGTTGTGGAACACCTATTCGTCGGATCACATTTGGTGCAAGATCATCGCATTTTTGCCCGCGCTGCCAGAAGAAATACAGGTAGAACTCAGGATTAACCAGTAGCGTAGGCGCGTGCATGTGAATGAAGGAATTTTAAAGGCCCTTGAGGCTGAATCGATAGAGATTCTGCGCGAAACTGCCGCCGCCTTCAAAAACCCAGTGATGATGTATTCCATTGGAAAAGATTCTTCCGTTCTTCTCCATTTAGCGATCAAAGCTTTCTATCCCGCCCCAGTTCCTTTCCGGTTGTTACATATCGATACAACCTGGAAGTTTAAAGAGATGATCTCCTTTCGTGACAAGATTGTCACCGATCACAAATTGAATTTGATTGTTCACACAAACCAAGAGGGCGCAACTTCCGGAGCAAATCCATTTACTACCGGTATTTCTGAATACACGCGCATCATGAAGACCGTTGCGCTACGGCAAGCGCTCGATCACTATGAAG
This sequence comes from Candidatus Nanopelagicaceae bacterium, assembly GCA_965268165.1. Taxonomy (GTDB): domain Bacteria; phylum Actinomycetota; class Actinomycetes; order Nanopelagicales; family Nanopelagicaceae; genus Planktophila. The sequence goes on along the minus strand of OZ254162.1, from coordinate 1,024,910 downwards.
TAGATGCTGCTATCGGGGGATCACGCCGTGATGAAGAAAAATCTCGCGCAAAGGAACGAATCTTTAGCGTCCGCGATGAAGGCCATAGCTGGAACCCACGTAATCAACGCCCTGAACTCTGGCGTTCTTACAACACCCGCTTAGCGCCAGGTCAGACAATGCGCGTCTTTCCACTTTCAGATTGGACCGAAGGCGATATCTGGCGCTATATCCAACAAGAGAAAATTGAAGTTAACCCACTTTACTTTGCAAAAGATCGCCCGATGGTTAAACGCGGTGACCAATTGATTATGGTTGATGATGATCGCTACCCACTTAACCCTGGAGAAGTTCCAGATCCAAAGATGGTTCGCTTTAGAACTCTCGGTTGCTATCCGCTTACCGCAGCCGTTGAATCAACTGCAACAACGATCTCTGAAGTTGTTGACGAGGTTTTAAAGGTGAAGCTAAGCGAACGTGCAACGCGTTTAATCGATGGAGCAAATGAAGATTCGATGGAGAAGAAGAAGAAAGAGGGGTACTTCTAGTGCAGACCCCGATTGTTCGCCTCTTAACCTGCGGCAGCGTTGATGATGGAAAGAGCACCTTGATCGGACGTCTATTGGTTGAGACCGATAGCGTTCCTCATGACACTATTGATTCGACTCGAAAAGTTCGTCGCGCGGGTTCAATAATCCCAGCGGGTGAAATTGACTTTAGTTTGCTTACAGATGGCCTTGAAGCAGAGCGTGAACAAGGAATCACAATTGATGTGGCATATCGCTCGATGTCACTACTTGATGGCCGGCGTTTAATCATCTCTGATGCTCCAGGACACGAGCAGTACACACGCAATATGGCAGTTGCAGCATCGCGCGCTGAGATCTCAATCGTTTTAGTTGATGCCACAAAGGGAGTGCGTACCCAGACTTTGCGACATCTAACTATCTGTTCTCTAATGGGTGTCCAGCGAGTATTAGTTGCGATCAATAAATTAGATGCCGTTGGGTTTCAAGAGAGTATCTATAACGAGATCAAGGGCGAGATTGAAAAGACTCTAGCGCGCCTTGATATCGCTGACGTTCACTTTATTCCGCTTAGTGCGCTAGCTGGCGATAACGTTGTTTATCGAAGCAAATCAACGCCATGGTATTCCGGTGAAACTCTGCTTGAGGCAATTCAAGGCTGGCAGCCAAGCAAATCTGCAGAAGCAACAGCTCGCCTGCGCGTTCAATCGATCGCTCGCGCCGAAGATTTTAGAGGCGTTACCGGCACGGTTCACTTAGGTGACTTCAAATTAGGCGATCAGGTAAAGATCTTTCCTAGCAATCAAGTAGCAACGATTGCGCAGATAATTTCGGATATGCAAAGCCAGAACTTAGCCGCCCAATCAGATGCGGTGACGCTGGTGCTTGAGCCTGAAGTAGATATAACGCGCGGTGATCTGGTTTACGCCAATCAAAGCGTTGTAACTCCATCTGATCGCTTTAACGCCAACCTGGTCTGGCTAAATGAGGATGCATTGATTCATAGCCGCTCCTACCTTTTGATTTCTGGCCCAAGTGAGACGCCAGTGATAATCACCAAGATTCGTCACAAGATTGACGTTCATACAGGTGATCACCTTTCAGTAAATACCCTGGCTATGAATGAAATTGGCGAGGTTGAAATTGCAACTAATCAACCAATCGCACTAGATCCATATAAGCAGTCTCGCGAATTCGGAAACTTTATTCTGGTAGATCGCACCAACTTCCAAACTGTTGGCGCTGGCATGATTCGCCACTCATTGCGCCGTGGTGAAAACATCACCGTACAGGCCTACGAAGTCGATAAAACAGCCCGCGAAGTCGCCAAAAATCAGCGTGCAAAAGTTATCTGGTTAACCGGTCTATCGGGTTCAGGAAAATCTACGATCGCCAACCTTCTTGAAAAGCGCCTTCATGCTCAAGGTGCGCACGCCTATGTATTAGATGGTGACAATCTACGTATGGGTCTCAATGTTGATTTGGGCTTTACCCCCGAAGATCGTGCAGAGAATGTTCGTAGAGTCTCTGAAGTTGCCAAACTAATGGTCGATGCCGGGTTAATTGTTATTACAGCGCTAGTTAGCCCATTTGAAGTTGATCGCCAGCGCGCACGTTCGATATTTGCAGAAGGCGATTTCATTGAAGTATTCGTAGATACACCAGTAGATGTATGTATCTCTCGCGATCCAAAGGGTCTGTATAAGAAAGCAGCCAAGGGAGAGATCCCTAACTTCACCGGCGTAGGTCAAGATTACGAGCGCCCAACAAAACCTGAGATTACAATCGATGGCACTGCAGATCTCGATGCCAGTGTTAGCGCGATACTTAAGGTGGCTCTATGAACTGGATTTTCTTTGCTTTGGCAGGATCGGTCGCACAGTTAATTGATGGCACTCTCGGCATGGGTTTTGGTTTAACTAGCTCAACTCTGTTGTTGACCTTAGGAGCATCTGCTGCGGTTGCATCCGCTGCAGTTCACGCCGCTGAAATCGGCACAACTCTCGTTTCTGGTGCATCGCACTGGCATGCTGAAAATATCGATAAGAAAATTCTCTTCAAACTCGCAATCCCAGGCGGCATTGGCGCATTGCTAGGTGCAACCTTTCTATCTTCTATAGATCTCTCTAGCGCAAAAGTCTTTATCTCAACACTTCTTCTATTGCTTGGCTTCTTACTTTTATACCGAAATATCTTTCAACCGCAGGTGAATACAAACTCACTTGAAGTCACCAACCCAAGGTTTTTAACGTACCTAGGTTTTACCGGTGGTTTTGTCGATGCATCTGGTGGCGGGGGATGGGGTCCAATAGTCACGCCAACCCTTATGACAACTACTCAGATAGAACCTCGCAAAATTATTGGCACAGTAAGCGCCTCAGAATTTATCGTTGCCGTATCTGCAAGCGTTGGCTTCTTGGCGAACCTGCACCGCTTAGATATCAATTGGGCCGCTGTTGGCGGACTTGCACTCGGCGGATGCTTAATGGCGCCAATCGCCGCTCGCATCGTAGTGAAGTTACCTCGTAAGCAGATCGGAATACTTGTTGGAATAGCTGTCATCGTAATCAACGGCTATCGAATCATCGCAAGTTAGTCTTACCCAATGAGTTCTAAGGTCATCCCAGTATTTGTGGGCGGAACCGGCCGCAGTGGAACTACTGTCGTTGGAGATCTGCTTGGAAATCATTCCAAGATCAGAACCAGCACACCCATTGAAATAAAGTTCCTTACCAATAAATCGGGGCTTGTCGATGTGGTCTTTGGATATAGCAGCGAGATTGAAAAGAGCGCAGGAAAAGTTTCGATCTTTAACTTTCGCACTTACCGCAAACGTAAAAGAAAAGAGAAAGAACGATTTTCTAAGATCCTTGCAGAGTTCAATAAATTTATCTGGGAGAAGTGGTGGGATATTGATGCGCCTCCTCCACATGGCCGCGGGCTAATCTCAGGTATTGCAAAGGCAGATCTGGAAAAATTACTCAAGAGACTTAAACGCGATTTAAAGATCAACCGCAAATGGGCTGCCCGCCGATTTATGACAACATTTATCAGCAAGCAATTTAGTGCCGGAGATGAGATCTATTGGGTCGAGACAACTCCCATGAATATTCCAGAGGCTAATAAACTCCAGGAACTTTTTCCCAACGCGCTTTTTATAAATATGGTTCGCGATCCTCGCGATGTTATTGCCTCGCTTCTCACCAAGAAGTGGGGTCCAACAACTGCGCTAGAAGGTTTGGATTGGATCGAAGCTCGACTGCTGGCAGGCCACGAAGCCTTGACCGCAGTTAAGCCAGAAAAGAAAATTACGATCGCTTTAGAAGATCTCGCAATCAAGAACCGAGAAGCCACATACAAGAAACTCCTTGGCTTCCTAAAGGTGACGGATGAACCCGCGATGCAGGATTTCTTTACTCAATCAATGACGCCGGATGCGGCAACGAGCGGCCGCTGGAAATCAGAGATTGATTCTCCAGAGTTCAGCACCGGGTATGCGGCTATGACCGCCAGACTCGCAAAAGCAGGCGTGGCTTTTCAATAACCCCACTAGATGGGTGGAGAATTTTGATGACTTATCCGCTTTGGCGCATAAAAAGTGCCCCCAAATGCGGTGAAGTTTCAAATAGTTCCATGTTCTAAATCTGCGGGGGAGCCGTGATGAGCAAGTCCAAGAATCTAATCAAGAGCCTACTTTCAACCCTTCTGATTTTGGGGCTATCGGTTCCTATTCTTGCCAACGCAGATACCAAACCAATCGAACAGTTCCAGGATCAGGGACCCGCAGTTAAGAACGTTGGTGGTTACACAGGAATTTTAGTTGAGGACGCTGGCCGAATCACAGGCAGCCATTCAAAGTTACTTGGAATGTATTACGAGCAGAAGAATGGCGCTTGGGTTCAAAAAGAGGCTTTTGTTTGCCGCTCATACTCAGATCCAAATTGCACTAATGCAGATAACGTTTGGTATGACGCAGTACTCGATGTTTGCAAAACTGATGCCGATACAAATTGCATTATTGGTGTTACAGCGATTAAAGCCGGCAGAGAAATTCCAGGAAAGTTTGTCGTTAACTTCCCCGAAAAGTCTGATTACACCTTTAAAGGTGATGCGAGCCTAAAGATTCCGGACGGTGGATTACCTTCCATTTGGACCTTTGATGGAATAACTCACCAAGGCGGAGATAAATTCCTAGTCTTTGCAGATTATTTCCACCCTGGTGGTTATGGTGGAAGCAAGCCAATGCTCTCTCCACATCAATTTAATTCTGGCATTTTTGCGATGTCTTCAGATAAGAATCCTTCTTACCCAGATATCCGCGTTAGAGCTGGAAAAGCGGATTCTTCTGGAAAGGCTTGGTATTCAAATGGTCCAACTATGGGTTGCTTCGTTATCGGTGCACATACTGGAGATACCGGAGAATGCGGCCTAGCCTGGCCACTTCCAACCGATGTGCGTTATCGTCTTGAGATAAGAACAAGTATTCAGTTAACCAGTTTTATGCATGGGCGCCTCCTTGATCCAACAATTAAAATCTCAACTGATCCGATGGGAAGACAGGTATTTTCAGTTGAAGGCGGACCTGTTTCCGTTCCAGTGTTAAATGCTTGGGTAAAGAATTCAGATATGCCTAAGGGCCTTTACGACTACCTCTACGCCATGAATGATTGGGGCGGAATGTTTCTTTACGACGATAAGTTGGGTAAGGGAAGAGATAGCGTGCAATTGCTTCAGGCATTCGATCAATACGATGCAAACGGCTTCAAAGAGTATCTATGGTGGCTTGAAGTTGCCAAAGATAAGGCCATTGGCAGCAAATCGGTGTGGATTGCTAGAACTCTAAGTCAACAGGAAATTTATAGTTCGGGTACGTCTGCGTGCCTTTCAAATAACACTAATTTGACGGGCATAGTCACAACAAATGCCAACATGTATGTTTCAGCCCCTCCTACATTCAATGAGGCAACACAGTCACTTGATTACAAGGTTTCGTCTCCACATTACGATGCTAATGGCAAGGATAATGTTGGAAACTACAATCTAGTTTTGAGCTCCGAAGCAGCGCGTTGCCTATATAAATTCTCTAAGGCTCCGATATCTGCAACGATTAGCATCGTTTCTTCAGATGGAACTGCTCAGGTTGCCACAACTACAGTCAACGAAAAGAATGGCTGGCTCTACCTATCAGCAAATGGATTTACCTACTCGGCTCCAACAGTTCGCGTTAAGTTGACACAAGAAGCAGACAAGCCAGCTGTTGCCCCAACACCAATCACTACTCCCGGTGCTAAGCCTGTTGCAGCAAAGAAGACAACTATCACTTGCGTAAAGGGGAAAACTTCCAAGAAGGTGACTGCAGTTAAGCCAGTCTGCCCAACTGGATTTAAGAAGAAGTAAGCAGGGCAATTGCGCTCTGCATAATCTCTTCTTCGTAGTTTACGTAGAGGCCTAAGTGGCTTTCGCCAGCGCGGAGTTCAAAACGAGAGTTTTGCATATTCTCTGCGAGCCATTTACCGTGTTGAACTGGCACGTTCTTATCTAACTCTGCTTGCCAAATAACTGTTGGCACCTTTACATCGCGCGGATCAAAACCCCATCGCTGCAAATAAGAGCTGTAATCATCTGCAACCCAATCCCAGCCCTTTCCCATTGTGAATGCACAGGAATTGAGAACAACCTTCCAAGTTGGCTTTGAGGCTGCCAATTGATCGCGTTCGCTTAATTCTGCTCCAGCAACGGAATCGGCAACGTTTCCGGCTTGCCATTTCTGAAAGCGCTTAACTAAGTCGTTGATATCGCGAAGTGCATCGGCGTATTCATCGAGATCTGCTTGCTGCATACCGTCGTAGAAGCGCTCACCGAGTTCAACAAAGGGAGCCAAGCTTCCGACAGTTACGACACCAACTGAACGCGGGTCTAACCCTGTAGCGATCGCATGTTGCCCACCACCAGAGAGTCCTAGATTTACAAACTTGGTTATCCCGAGATGTTGGCAAAGTTCAGCAATATCTCTGGCTACATCAATAGTTATACGTCCTGGTTGTTTAGTACTTCCGGCATATCCGCTACGCCCAAATGAGAGCGCGAAGATGCCTTTAGCCGCGAAGTAATCAAGCCAGGTCTGCCAACCCGTGATGTCTTGTGTAGTTCCGGCGTGAAGAATGATCGCGTCCTCAGATTGCAGTCCATTAGTTAGGTACTCAAGATTGCGTCCATCGGAGAGTGTGAAATTCTGGCGAGTCTGCGTCATTTAAAAAGCGTATCGGAGAAAGCCTCAGTTTTGCAGGTAACCGACCACACTCTTTTGCTATTGAGAAGTTCATGCAACCGCTGTTAGCCTCAACCATATGAGCTATGACGTCAACAAAGTCCGTGCAAGTTTCCCATCGTTGAATACCGGCCTCGCCTTTTTCTGTGGACCAGGCGGAAGCCAAGTACCTGACGTTGTTGGCAAGACGATCTCCGATGCCATCACTAAGCCGATTTCTAATCGCAATGTGAATACTGAGTCTGAAAAGAACGCGGAAGAAATCGTTCTAAGTTTTCGTGCGGCAGTTGCAGATTTAATCGATGTGGATCCACGTGGCGTTGTCTATGGCCGATCCTGGACTCAGCTGACGTACGATTTTTCACGCACCCTTGCCAAAAATTGGGGGCCAGGAGATGAAGTTGTAGTCACAACTCTCGATCACGATTCCAATGTTCGCCCCTGGGTACAGGCGGCAGAAGCGGTAGGCGCAACCGTTCGGTGGGCACAGTTGGATCCAGAGACAACAGAGTTATCAGTAGAAGCCGTCGAATCCGTTTTATCTGCCAAAACTAAACTTGTTGCAGTAACCGGGGCTGGAAACACTATTGGTACTCGCCCCGACTTAAAGGCGATTGGTGCCGCAGTCCACAAAGTTGGTGCACTCTTCTATGTCGATGCAGTTCACCTAACCCCGCACGCACCAATCAGTGCAAAAGAGATTGGCGCCGATTTCATAGGGTTTTCCTTCTACAAGATGTTCGGCCCACACTGCGCAGCACTGGCTGCTGCTCCGGCACTTCTTGAAACTTTGCAGAACGATAAGTTGCTTCCTGCAACTAACATGGTTCCGGAAAGATTTGAATTCGGCACTCTGCCTTATGAGTTAATGGCCGGCAGTGTTGCGGCGATTGAGTACATCGCGAATCTTGCGCCAGGAAGTGCCACAAGCCGTCGTGACAAGATTGTTAACTCAATGCGTGCGCTTGAAGCCTATGAAGACGAACTCTTGGAATATATGGAAAGTTCGCTGAAAGCTCTGCCGGGGATCACTCTCTATGGCCATGCTAAGAAACGCACGCCTACGCTTTACTTCTCATTTAAAGGCTTTGAAAGTGCAGAAATCTACAAAGCGATGGCGAAGAAGTCAGTGACACTCCCTGCATCAAATTTCTACGCCTTGGAAACTTCCCGCAAACTTGGCCTTGGTGATGCCGGTGCACTTCGTGCTGGCTTGGCGCCATACTCAACGCGAGATGATGTTGATCGTTTAGTGGCTGGATTGAAAGAAATCATTGGGTAAGCAATCATCTAACTTCAAAATCTACTCAACGCTCCTATCCTCAAATAAGAAGTAAACCTAAGATCATCATATGAAGCGATCCGTATCCCCAGTCGTTCTTGCCTTGATCATGGTTCTGACTCCCGTGATCTCGGCATCTGGAGCTGTTAAAGCGGGTGCGGCTTGTAGCAAACTTAATGCAGTTACAACAGTTTCTGGAATCAAATACAAATGCATCAAGTCCGGCAAAAAACTTATATGGAACAAAGGCGTGAAGTTAATCGCGCCAATGTCAGCGGTATTACCGACTCCAACCCCGACTCCAACTCCAACCCCGACTCCAACTCCAACCCCGACTCCAACTCCAACCCCGACTCCAACTCCAACCCCGACTCCAACACCAATAATTCTTACTTGGGACAATATTGCGGCCAACTACGGTGAGATTTCAACAAATGTTTACAACCAAGGACAGATTCTTATAGATAGCAGCTATCAGCCAAAATATAAGTTAAATGTTTTAGTGGGGCCAAATACAAAACCCGCAATCATAAATCCTACCGCTGCTTTTGGCTTGGCATCAAATATGATGAAAAACTTTAAGCAACCTGAAGAAATTTATGCTATTTATTACAATTTCATTGATAGAGATTGGGCTAAGAAATTTTTTCAGGAAAAAGATGGAGCGCCTTGGTGGAATGGGTCAATTAATTACTCATGTCCTAGTGAAAATAACTGCGAAATCGCAAGCGGTGGTAATTTAAGAAATTGGCAAGGATTTGTTCAGACTGGTGTGCCAAATAATCCTTGGTGGTCAGATCGCAGTCAATATGCAGAACAGGACATTCATGAATTTACACATGTTGTTCAGTCTTATCAACAAAAACCAATATGGGGACATTGGGTAGACGCAACTCCGGTTTGGTTTTCCGAAGGACATGCAACTCTCATGCAAAAAATTGGGGGAAACAAGACTTTAGAATCATATAAATGGAATCAGGCCAGTCAGATTAAGAAATTTCCACCTGATCAGTCATTAAAGGATTTCTCTCCTGCAAGCATTCTTCAATATTATGATCAACTCACACCAGGAAAGAACCCTGATCTGGCAAATACCAATCCGGCCCTACATAAATATGCATATTCATTAGGTTATGCCACCGTTGAAGCTCTTGCAGCGATCGGAGGAATAGATTCTTTAATGGAACTGATAAGTCAAAATGTACCTGGAAGTACTTTTAGTCAAGCATTCAAAAAGGTGTATGGCATTGAGTGGGTTGCTGCTGCGCCAATCCTTGCCGAAGTAGTTTCAAAACAAAGCAGGTAGAACTTTTCGTTACTGTTCACTACGGATAGCGCTTGGATATTGACCTTGGATCTACTTACATAAGTGGGTTGTGAGGGACTCGAACCCCCGACCCGGTGATTAAGAGTCACCTGCTCTACCAACTGAGCTAACAACCCATTCAAACGGTCAAATGTTTGAATGCAGAGCCGACCCTATCAGGGCAGCGCGGCTTGTCTAACACGTCGGCTGCCGCGAAGATGGTGACATGAGTCGCTGGCAGATCCGTATTACGGTGCTATTGGCCGCAGGCGTTTTCATGGGTCAAGTACCAGTTGAGGCTTCGACTAAGACAGCGGAAGCGGTATTGGAAACCTTGGCCGTTAAAGGTAGAGCGCCAAAGACTGGATATGAGAGATCGCAATTTGGTCCTGCATGGTCTGATGTCGACCGCAATGGGTGCGATACCCGTAACGATATTTTGTATCGAGATTTAACTTCAATTGTTTACAAATCAGGGACTCGAGATTGCGTAGTTTTATCTGGAGTTTTGCTGGATCCGTATTCGGGGGAGAAGATCTCATTCGAACGCGGCGTTAAATCGAGCATGGATGTTCAGATAGATCACGTTGTGGCGTTGTCGAATGCTTGGCAGACCGGGGCATTTAAATTGAGTTACGACAAGCGACTGGCCTTTGCCAATGACCCGATGAATTTATTGGCGGTAAAGGGGCGGCTGAATTCGCAGAAGGGCGATGGAGATGCCGCGACTTGGCTTCCGCCTCTAAAAAATATTCGATGTGCTTATGTGTCACAACAGATAGTTGTGAAGGCGAAGTATGGCCTTTGGGTTACACCGCCTGAAAAGGCCGCCATGCAATCCCTGCTTGCTAAATGTCCAGGCTTTAAAGCACCGACAAATTAAAGAGCGTCTGCTCCGCGCTCGCCAGTGCGCACACGAACAACGGTTTCAACTGGGGTAACCCAGATCTTTCCATCACCGATTGATCCCGTGTTAGCAGTGTTTGCAATGATGTCTACAAGGTTTGCGGCATCAGCATCTTCTGCAAGAAGTTCGATTCGCACCTTTGGAATGAAATCAACTGTGTATTCAGCGCCGCGATAAATTTCGGTGTGGCCCTTTTGACGGCCAAAGCCGCGGGTTTCAGAGACGGTCATGCCGTGAACGCCGGCTGCCTGTAGAGCAACTTTGATGTCATCTACCTTTGCAGGCTTAACGATTGCAGTAATCAGTTTCATATTTATCTCGCTTCTCTTGTTTGAACTCTAGTACCGGTTTGAGTTTCCGGTTATGTCATATGCCGATTCGGCGTGATAAGTCGTATCGAGGCCATTTAGCTCGTCGTCGCGGAATGCTCGGAAGCCGATGGTTTTTGAAATCACGGTTGCGATTAACCATGTTGCGCAGAAAGAGAAGGTTGCAACAGCGACAATCGCGATTACCTGAGATTGCAGAAGGTCTGTGCCGCCCTTGAAGAAGAGGCCATCTTTACCAGCAGCGTTAGCGGTAACTGTTGCCGCCAAACCGATAAAGAGCATTCCGATAAGTCCGCCCATTCCGTGAACGCCGACAACATCTAGCGAATCGTCATATCCGAACTTGTATTTGCGAGTTACCGCCCAAGCTGATGCAACACCGGCGATTAGTCCAAGAACGAGTGCGCCCATTGGGTTTAAGAAACCACATGCAGGTGTGATTGCTACAGCGCCAGCGATTGCACCTGATGCAACGCCAAGTGTTGTTGCTTTGCCGTCGCGCTTCTTTTCGTAGGCGATCCAAGTCATGGCTGCAGCTGCGGTAGAAATTTGAGTGTTAATCATCGCTGTTGCTGCGAGAGATCCTGCAGATAGCGCTGATCCCGAGTTAAATCCAAACCATCCAAACCAGAGCATTCCTGCGCCAAGAAGAACTAACGGCATATTGTGTGGACGCATTGGATCGCGTTTGAAACCATCGCGCTTTCCGAGAACTAGCGCGAGAGCAAGTGCAGCTGCGCCCGAGTTAATTTCAACAACAGTTCCGCCAGCGAAATCGAGTGCGCCAAGTTTGTCGATGATCCATCCACCGTTACCGCCTTGTGTGGCAAATGCCCAGTGAGCGATAGGTAGGTAAACCAGAGTTATCCAAACGGCTACGAAGACAACCCATGAGCCGTACTTTGCACGATCTGCGATAGCGCCCGAAAGAAGTGCAACAGTGATGATCGCGAAAGTTAATTGGAACATGGCAAAGGCAAGAACAGGAATCTGATGTCCTTCAGCGCCGGTGACCTGATCTAAAGTATTTGATAAACCAATGTGATCGAAGTTTCCGATTAATCCACCATTTGATTTACCGAAGGCCAGCGAATATCCATAAAGCACCCAGATAATCGTTGTCACACCGATTGCGGCAAATGACATCATCATCATATTTAGCGCGCTCTTGGCGCGAACCATGCCTCCATAGAAAACTGCCAAACCAGGTGTCATGAAAAGAACTAAAGCAGCGCTTGCTAGAACCCAAGCGGTATCACCAGTATTTACATCAATCACAGCGCTCTCCGAAATCTGAACCGCCTAATGTGTGGCGGAGCAATGGAGTAATGCTAAAGGGGAGTCTTAGTGGGTTTCGTTATATCGCTTATATGACGCGAGGATTTCTTCCTCAGCGGCGTCGTGTCCGACCCAATCTCCGCCGTGAACTTCCTTACCTGGCTCGAGCGTCTTGTAAACCTCAAAGAAGTGCTTGATTTCATCGAGCTCGTAAACAGGGACGTCGTCAAGATCATTGAGATTTGATTTACGAATGTCTCCGGCTGCAACACAGAGCAACTTGTCGTCTCCGCCTTTTTCATCGGTCATACGGAACATTCCGATAACGCGGCAAGAAACTACGCAGCCAGGAAATGTTGGTTCATCCAACATGATCAAAGCATCTAGTGGATCACCATCGTTTGAGAGAGTGTTCTTTACAAATCCATAATCGTGCGGAAAGCGCGTTGCGGTAAAGAGCATGCGATCAAGACGAACTTCACCAGTTGTGTGATTGATTTCGTATTTATTGCGCGAGCCAGCCGGGATTTCAACTACAACGTCGAAGATCATAATTACCGCTCTCGTTTAGTGCTTAAGTAGGAAAGAAAAACTTGGGGTGAACGACGGGGCTCGAACCCGCGACATCCCGGACCACAACCGGGTGCTCTACCAGCTGAGCTACGTCCACCATGTGCTGATTGAGTGCTTAGTGTACCTGTTATCTAACCTTGTCCGATATCGGGTTTATTCGCTGGCGGTATCGCTCGGAATAAATAAGGATGAGCGGTAATACGCCAGTTCAGCGATCGAATCTTGGATATCGCCCAGCGCGCGATGGTTGCCGGTCTTGGCGGGGGCTGCGAAATAGGTCTTGGGATACCAGCGACGTGCCAACTCTTTAATCGATGAAACATCGACGGTTCGGTAGTGCAGGTATTCATTAAGGCGGGGCATATCGCGTGCGATGAAGTTGCGATCGACGCTAACTGAATTTCCCGCAAGTGGTGATTTACCCGCAACGGTTTCAGTGGATTCAAGATATTTAATAATCGCATCTTCGGCCTGACTTGCAGTGACTCCATTTGGAATTTCAGTGATCAACCCTGATGTTGTGTGCATTTGGGTTACGTACTCGTTCATGCCAGCCAACTTTTCAGGAGTGGTTGCGATCACAAGATCAATACCGTCACCAATTACATTGAGGTCAGAATCGGTCACCAAGACCGCGATCTCAACTAGGGCATCAGATGCCAAATCGAGTCCGGTCATCTCGCAATCGATCCAGATCAGGTGGGGCAGAGGTGTAGTCATGTGCGCCTGGCTGGAATCGAACCAGCGACAACTCGCTTAGAAGGCGAGTGCTCTATCCGACTGAGCTACAGGCGCCTGCAGAGGTCGTTAGTTAATTGTACCGATATCAACCACTAAGGTTTTCTCTATGGCTGAGTTCATTTACACGATGAAAAAGGCGCGCAAAGCGCATGGTGAAAAGGTGATTCTCGACGATGTCACCTTGATGTTCTATCCCGGAGCAAAGATTGGCGTGGTCGGCCCTAACGGCGCCGGTAAGTCAACGGTCTTGCAGATTATGGCTGGCTTGCAGCAACCATCAAATGGTGAGGCATACCTAACTCCTGGTTACACCGTCGGCATCTTGATGCAGGAACCAATTTTAAATGAAGAGAAGAATGTAATTGATAACGTTAAAGAGGGCGTTGCCGAAACCGTTGCAATGCTCGATCGCTTTAATGCAATCAGCGATGAGATGTCACAGCCTGATGCAGATTACGACAAGCTACTTGCCGAAATGGGCGACCTACAAGAAAAGCTAGATCACCGAAATGCTTGGGAGCTAGATTCACAACTTGAGCAAGCGATGGATGCCCTGCGCTGCCCACCACCTGATGCTGATGTGAAGGTTCTATCTGGTGGAGAAAAGCGCCGCGTTGCACTTTGTAAGTTACTCCTTGAAGCACCAGATCTTTTACTTCTCGATGAACCAACAAACCACCTTGATGCCGAATCTGTTTTATGGCTAGAACAACATTTAAATAAATATCCTGGCGCTGTCGTTGCGATTACGCACGATCGGTACTTCCTCGACAACGTAGCACAATGGATCCTCGAACTCGATCGTGGTCGCGCTTATCCATATGAAGGTAACTACTCAACTTATCTCGAGACCAAGGCAACGCGTCTGAAAATCGAAGGACAGAAAGATGCCAAGCGCGCTAAGCGTTTAACTGAAGAACTTGAATGGGTTCGCCAGAATGCAAAGGGGCGCCAAGTTAAATCAAAGGCGCGTCTTGCTCGTTACGAAGAAATGGCGGCAGAGGCCGACAAGATGCGTAAGTTGGACTTTGATGAAATTCAAATTCCACCTGGGCCACGTTTAGGAAATGTTGTTGTTGAGGTAGAAAACTTGGTTAAAGGATTTGGCGATCGCATCTTGATCGATAACCTTTCATTCACTTTGCCGCGCAACGGAATCGTTGGAGTCATCGGGCCGAACGGTGCCGGAAAGACAACTCTCTTTAAAACTATTCTCGGTCTCGAAAAAGCAGATTCTGGAACTGTAAAAATTGGTGAAACTGTAAAGATCGCCTACGTCGATCAGTCACGCGGTGGAATCGATCCAGCGAAATCACTTTGGGAAGTTGTCTCTGATGGTTTGGACTTTATTAAGGTCGGCCAAGTTGAAATGCCATCTCGCGCATATGTATCTGCATTTGGATTTAAGGGCCCTGACCAGCAGAAGAAAGCTGGCGTACTTTCAGGTGGAGAACGCAACCGCTTGAACTTGGCGTTGACTTTAAAGCTCGGTGGAAACCTATTGCTTCTCGATGAGCCAACCAACGATCTCGATGTAGAAACTCTTGGTTCCCTTGAAAATGCGCTGCTGGAATTTCCGGGTTGTGCAGTGGTGATCTCTCACGATCGTTGGTTCCTTGACCGTGTAGCAACACATATCTTGGCCTACGAAGGCGATTCCAATTGGTTCTGGTTTGAAGGAAACTTCGAATCTTATGAAGAGAACAAGATCTCTCGCCTTGGTGCAGATGCTGCGCGTCCGCACCGTGCGACCTACCGAAAGCTAACCCGTTAATGAAATACATCAATAAGCAATTTGTTCGTTGGGATGACCTTGATGCCATGGGGCATGTCAATAATGCAAAGTATTTAATCTTTGCTCAAGAGGCGCGTTTCTTATGGTCTACCGAAGAATTCTCATCAGCAATGCGGGAGTCATCGCTAATTGAGATGGTGGTTGCTCGAGCAGAAGTCGATTTCATTGAACCAATTTACGATGGCGGCCGGTTTGTGGACGTAGAGATAACTGTTGAGAAAATCGGAAACACCTCATTTGTTCTTCTCTACACAATCTCTGACGGCGGCAAAGTATTTGCAAAGATCAAAACTGTGCAAGTTGCTGTTTCTATGGAGACCAAGAAGTCTCGCCCGCTAACCGATGCGGAGCGAGAATTCCTCTCGCGCTACCAAGAGAGTAATTAGTGGCTCCAGTTTCGCGCCGCATTCACCCAGGCTGGATCGCCGTTGCAGTTACCTTTGCAACGCTTATGGCAACGGCTGGGTTTAGATCAGCGCCATCAGTCCTAATCGTTCCGCTTGAAGATGCCTTTGGTTGGTCTCGTTCAGATATTTCTTTAGCGGTTGCGATAAACGTTCTTCTCTTTGGGCTGATGTCACCCTTTGCAGCAGCCCTTATGGAAAAGTTTGGAATTCGACGAGTCGTAATGTCGGCGCTAACAACTATTTCAATTGGCGCCTTTCTCACCATATTCATTCATGCGCCGTGGCAGCTAATTGCTACTTGGGGAGTCATCGTCGGCGTTGGCACCGGTTCAATGGCGTTGGTCTTTGCCGCAACGGTTGCAAACCGCTGGTTTGTCGCTAAACGTGGATTAGTAACCGGAGTCCTTACCGCTGCATCTGCTACCGGCCAATTAATTTTCTTACCTGGACTTTCACATCTGGCTAACACTTATGGCTGGAAGAGCGTCTCAATAACTGTCTCGTCATTTGCAATCTTGGTTGTCCCTTTCATATTTTTCTTCTTGCGCGAAAGCCCTGCCGAGGTTGGACTACTTCCATATGGAGCCGATTCGGATTGGCAGCCACCAGCAAAGAGCGAGCTAAGTGCAGGCGCGCTAGCCATCGATACTTTGAAGCAGAGCGCAAAGAAGAAAGATTTCTGGTATTTATACGGGTCATTCTTTGTCTGTGGACTTTCAACTAGCGGTCTGATTGGTACGCACTTTATTCCTGCGGCGCATGATCACGGCATGCCAACAACGCTTGCTGCTTCGCTTCTTGCAATGGTTGGAATCTTTGATGTTATTGGAACTGTTTTCAGTGGCTGGCTAACTGATCGTTACGACCCAAGAAAGCTGCTCTTCTTCTATTTCGGAACAAGAGGGCTTTCTCTATTCCTATTGCCTTCAATTTTATTCTCCGACATTCATGCATCCACCTTGGTATTTGTTATCTTCTACGGACTTGATTGGGTTGCAACGGTTCCACCAACAATCATGCTCTGCCGCGCAATTCTTGGACCAGAAAGAGCCAGCATCGTTTACGGTTGGGTTTTCACAGGCCATCAAATTGGTGGAGCAATTGCCGCATTCGGCGCCGCCATCTTGCGCGTTCAGCTTGGAGATTATGCAGTTGCCTTCTACATAAGCGGTGCAATGTGCATCATCACCGCATACTTTGTTTTGCAGATCGCCAAAGGCGTCGACGAAAAAGTTTTGCGAACATGACAACGTTTTACGAAGAAGTTGGGGGAGAGCCTTTCTTCAACGACTTCGTTTCGCAGTTTTACGCCCGAGTCGCGACAGATCCTATTTTACGCCCCATGTATCCCGAAAAAGATATGCATGGCGCAGCGCTTCGCCTAAAGATGTTTTTAGAACAATATTGGGGTGGACCAACCACTTACTCTGATGAACGTGGACATCCAAGACTACGTATGCGCCATGCCGGATTTCACATCGATTTAGCAGCGCGCGATGCTTGGCTCAACTGTGCGATGGGAGCACTTGAAGGTATGGAGATGTCAGAGATTCATCGCGTGCAGCTGCGCGAATATTTAGAGATGGCCGCGCACGGGATGGTTAATGCTTCTGAGACGCATTCCCTATAACTAAAATTTCACCATTTCGCACATACCAAAGCACACCTTTTTTATCGCGAATCGTTGTGATGCGCAGGCCAACCTTTTCAACAACGCCTTCAATCTCCAAAGTTGTGATCTGATCACCAACACCATATTGATCTTCAATCAACATAAAGATTCCTGACAAGATATCGCGCACCAAAGTTTGCGCACCAAGACCAATAGCAACGCCGATCACGCCTGCTGATGCAATTACCGGGCCTAAGTTAAATCCGAATTCGCCCAGGATCATGGCGATCGCAATGATCCAAACCGCCGCCTTCAATATTGAAGTGAGTACTGAACCGGTTGTTCGGGCGCGCTCAGATTGGCGTTTTGCAAAACCTGGACCTGGCTTTAAATCGGCGGTCGCAAGTTTGTTAACGGCTCTCACGATTGCACGGTGGCCGATGCTTTGGGCGATCCAAGCCGCCACCAGGACGCTAAAGACGCGAAGCGGGGCGCCGCTTAGCCATTCCAAGATATTGCGGGTCTGCTCGCTCATAACGCAAACTCTAACTAATTCTTTACCTAAAATTGACCTACAAATACCCCGATCCGCGCAAAATTAGTGCAAGATAAACCAATCGGCGCGAGCCACGCGCCTGAATTAACTGGGGTAGCTATGTCTCGTTCACTAGTTCTAAACGCCACCTATGAACCACTAGGTGTTGTAACAGAACGCCGTGCGCTGCTCTTAGTTCTCAACTCTCGCGCAACAATGGTTGAAGCATCCGGCAGTATCTTGCACTTCTCGCAGGGTCAGATCGAACTCCCATCAGTTATTCGTTTAAATAAATTTGTGAAGATTCCTTATCGCCATGCGGTTCCACTTTCACGGCGTGCAATTTTTGCCCGCGATGGTGGCCGCTGCGTTTACTGCAGCGCACCTGCGACATCGATCGATCACGTGATTCCACGTTCTCGTGGCGGTGGCCATAATTGGGAAAATGTTGTCTCTGCTTGCCATAAGTGCAACCACTTAAAGGCTGATAAGCCGCTTAAAGAATTAGGTTGGAGACTTCGCTCACTTCCACGTGAACCAGTTGGCGCCGCTTGGAGAATTCTCGGCACAGGCCGCACAGATACGCGTTGGCTTCCATACCTTGCGCCATTTGGCGTGGCAGCGGCTACCGCTTAATTCACTTAGACTTACACCCATGATGATTCGTCTTACATCCGCAATAAATTTCTTGAAGTTAGATAACCAAGAAGATGGCACCGTAGCCGGCGAAGGCTTAAGCGCAGTCGAAACTTTCGCTTACTTTTTCGCAGCGCCAACGGCGCTCTTTCTTTTGATCGCAGTTATCACTTACGCACTAACGGGCGATCGCAAGAAGCCAAAGAGTTCTGCTTCAGCAATAACCTCTATCGAGTAGCGTCAACAGCGCGCGCTTTAAGCGCACGAGTCATTGCATCGCGACCTTCGGTCACTGAACGACGCAGAGCATGTGATGCATCTTTGCCCGTGACATCTAGCCAGTGCTGAGCCTTTGTGACAGTTCCTTCACTAATTGCCCAAGTTGGGAAAGTCAACGTTGCAGTCGTCTCGGCGATCTCAAAGCCCTTGGTCTCCCAGACTTTCAAGATGGCATCAAAGTAATCATCAACAAATGCTTCAAGAAGATCGCAATGGATATTCTCGTTAAAGCCACGGCACTTATAAGAGTGGATCGTGTTGCTTAAATCATCGGTTGTGATTGATTTAAATGCGGCAACCTTTGCCTCGCGAGTTGGAATCGCGGCATGAGCGTAGGCAACATATTGCTTACCGTGAGCAGTCTTATCGCGATCACCTTCTGCTGCGATTTCGGCTGGACCAAATACTCCACGCTTTACTCCACAGATAAAGATGTACCAACGAAGTTCGGCATCAACAGTTAAACCGTTAACTGCACCATCTAGCATCGCCTTTAAGCGATCTAGCTGAGCAGGTGTAACGGCGTTGTTCGCGAAGGCACGTGCATATTGAAGTTGGTGATCGCTTCCTGGCTTTGCGCCATCAAGTAAAGATTCAGCTGCATTTGCAACAGCAAGGCGAATCGCTTCACGGTTCTTTGGTGCAACGTATGCCCAGATAGCAGTATCAATCTGCATAAATGTTGCAGTGATCATCGAGATATCTGATTCACCCTTTAGCGCGTTAAGTGCAATGGTGATGTAATCACTTGCAGGAAGTTCGCCATCTCGAGTTGAATCCCAAAGTGATGCCCAGATAAGTCCGCGAGCAAGTGAGTCATCTAGCTGTCCAAGGTACTTCTTCATGGTCTCAACAGAACGCTCGTCAAAGCGAAGCTTGGCGTAGGTCTGATCGTGGTCGTTGATGAGCAACAGATCTGCCGCCTTCTTACCGGCAAGTTCTTTGATTTCAGTTAGCTCGCCTGCGATATCAACCTCAATGCTTTCGCGGCGCACAAGTGCATCGCCCTTTACATCAAAGAGACCAACATATAAACGGTGCGGACGAAGTTCCTTCGAGCCAACAGGAAGCGGAGGAACCTCTTGCTTCACTGAAACAGATGCGTATTTATCGCCATCTAGCTTGATTACTGGGCGAAGGGTGTTTACGCCAGCGGTGCGCAGCCAGGTATTAACCCAAGCAGTTAAATCTTTTCCGCATGCTGCTTCGAGTTCAGTAATCAAATCACTTAGCTCTGTGTTCTTATAAGCATGCTTTGCAAAGTATTTGCGAAGGCCTGCGATGAAGTGATCGCGACCAACGTGTGCCACAAGCTGCTGCAGAACAGAAGCGCCCTTGGCATATGAAATACCGTCAAAGTTGGTGCGCACTGCATCGAGATCTTCCATCTCAACTGCGATTGGGTGGGTAGAAGTCATTTGATCTACGCGATATGCCCAGTTCTTTCGGACCGAGTTAAATTCGGTCCAAGCGTGCTTGTACTGAGTTGATTCGCTGACAGACATGTAAGAAGCCCATTCAGCGAAAGATTCGTTAAGCCACAAGTCTTGCCACCACTTCATGGTGACCAAGTCGCCAAACCACATATGCGCCATCTCATGATGGATCGTTGTCGCGCGGCTGATGTAGCTGCGTTCTGTGACCTTACTGCGGAAGATTAAAACATCTTCGTGGAAAGTTACGCAGCCGACGTTCTCCATTGCACCCCAGTTGTATTCAGCAACAGCGATCTGGTCGTACTTACCAAATGGGTAAGCCAGACCAAAAGTCTTTTCAAAGTAGGCAAAGCCTTGCTTGGTTACTTCGAAGATATTTTCAGCATCAACGTGCTGGAAGAAAGATTTACGAGCATAGATACCAAGCGGAATTGTCTTCTCACCCTTGTATTCGTCATGAACTGATTTATACGCACCAGCAACAATTGCTGTGACGTATGTTGAAATCACCTGTGATGTAGCAAATTGAATGTGCTTACGATCGCCATCAACATCCTTTGTGGCTTCGATGCCGTAGTTCGAGATTACTTCCCAATGCTTTGGCGTAATTGTGCTGATAGTAAATGTCGCCTTTTGATCAGGTTGATCAAAGCAGGCATACATGCGACGAGCATCGCCAGTTTCGAACTGGGTGTAGAGATAGACCTCGTTATCAGCAGGATCTACGAAACGGTGCAGACCTTCGCCGGAGTTTGAATAGATACCTTCATGTTCAATCTCTAGGACGTTATCTGCAGCTAGCGCGGGCAAGAAGACGGTTTCGCCATCGAACTTTGGATCAAAGTCAGCGCCGTTTAGCTTTGCACTAATTACGCGCTTACCGACACAGTCGATAAAGGTCGTTGCACCAGGTTTTAGCCCAGCGAAGTTAACTGTTGTCTTGACCAAGAAAGTCTCTGCACCAGTTGTTAGATCAAGATCGATTTTGTAACTCGAAACCTTGATAACTTCAGAACGTTGGGCTGCTTCAATCTGTGTGATATTTGTGCCTGACACGTAAAACTCCTTTAGATGCTTAACGGACCGTTTTGCTCTCGTAAGTCTAATCATGAAAGAGTTGTGCTGTGGAACCAGTTACCAATAGAAGTTATCGCTTACGCGGCGTGAGGATCACCCCTGCCCAGCAAATAGCGCGCGATACTTTATGGGCCAAATTCGGTATTGAGTTCCAAGAGTCTTTATTGGATCTATCTACCTCTTTCGCAAAAGCTCAACCCGTAGTAATGGAAATTGGTTACGGCATGGGGGAGGCCACATGGCAAATAGCCAAATCAAATCCAGAGGTTAATTACTTGGGCGTTGAAGTTCATATGCCGGGTGTTGGAAAGCTAATGGCGAAGTTAAATGAATATGAATTAACAAATGTGAAGTTAATCGAACGCGATGTCTTTGAAGTCTTTCACTTCATGATCTCTGATGGCGCACTAGATGGAGTACATCTCTACTTCCCGGATCCTTGGCCAAAGAAGCGCCACAATAAGCGCCGCATCATCAATCAACGATTTATCAGCGAAGTCGTTAAGAAGTTAAAGCCTGGTGGCTATCTACACATTGCAACTGACTGGGTTCCGTATGCCGAATGGATTACTGAGCAATTTAATGAAACAAAGCTATTTACTGGGGGAGTTATCGATCGACCAGAGTCTCGTCCCCTAACGCGATTTGAAGGACAAGGATTAACGAAAGATCACAGAGTTACTGATTTTCTCTTTCGAACTTAGCGATCTTTTCTATCCGGCGAATATGGCGTTCATCGTTGCTAAATGGTGTGGCGATAAAGGCATCGATAATCGCTTTGCACTCTTCAATTGAATGCATGCGCCCACCGACAGAGACAACATTGGCGTTGTTATGTTCTTTACCCAATTTCGCAGTTTCGATATTCCACGCCAGCACCGCACGGACACCCTTAACTTTATTTGCCGAGATCTGTTCTCCATTTCCAGATCCGCCAATAACAATGCCAAGTGATGTTGCATCTTTAGCAACTGCTTGAGCGGCCGGGATGCAGAAATCTGGATAGTCATCTAAGGCGTCATATTCGTAAGGCCCGTGGTCGGTAACGTCGTGCCCGTTATTTACTAAGTGGGCAAGGAGTTCATTCTTTAACTCAAGACCTGCGTGATCACTACCGATATGTAAGCGCATATGCGAAGTCTCTCATGGGCTTAATTGATTATTGATTAGCAACTCAACCCAAAGAAAAAACCCGCCGCGAAGGAGAATTCGCGACGGGTTTTTCTTACCCTAGGAGGAGATATGAAGTTGTTACTTCAGTGTTTTTGAAAAAACTACGCTGAAGGTGTAGCTGATGGTGCAGGAATTTTTGGAGCAGCCCCCATGCCGCCCTTTCCTGGTCCACCATGTCCTCGGTCGTGCTTGCCTTCTTTACCGCCCATTCCTGGACCACGCTTTCCACCGACTTGATCAACTTCGGCAGTTACATGTGCGGTAAGACCGGCTTTAAGTGTTGTGGCTTGAGCTGCAGTCATCTTTCCTGCTGTAACAGCAGCATCGATGCGCTTAGTTGCTTCCGCAACAAGAACAGTTATTAACTCTGCTCGCTTTGCACCTGCGATTGCACCAAGTGATTCACCTGCTGCAATACGAGTACGAATTGTTGCTGTATCAACACCAATTGTTTTTGAAATCAAAGTTTCGGCAGCGGCACGATCTTCCCCGAGAAGACCCATACCTTTACCTGGCTTATCAATTCCACGAACTGGTGCAGCTGCAGCGAGCGCAGTTTTGATTGCATCTGCTTGCGCTTGTGTAATTGTTCCCTTGGCTACTAGTGCAGAAAGGACTGAAGCAACTGCTTCTTCTGCTCCGCCAGTCTTCGCCATTGGATTTGCAACTCCTGTTGAAGAAGTGCGAGTTACCTTTGTTGAGACTGACTTAACTTTTGATGTCGCATGTCCGATTCCGATGCTGCCCACAGTTAGAGCAACAGTCGTAACCGCAATTGCGATCACATTTTTCTTTGATGACATTTGCATGTCTACCTTTCATCCCGTTTTGCACTTTGTCGAAACCCTCGTTATCGACTAGTCGTAGATAACTACCCAATGCTCAAGAAAGTACCCCTAGATCCTGTGAGACCCGTGGGAGTTTTTTGGATTCGGGCCATGCGTGCAAGCGGGGATCCACCTACTGGTTCTAAGGGAAAACTCAGGGAAAGCCCTCTTCGCCGGCTCGATTTCTGAGTTCACACTTTTCCGTAACCAATTCGTCGAAGTGGGCCCGGAGGTTCCATGAATCGCAAACGGATGTCAGTAATTGTCACTCTTTCAATTGCACTTGCAACAACGCTCTCAATAGTTTCAGCACCATTAACGAGTGCGGCAACTAAGCCAAAAGCCGCTGGCAGAACTTCAACCACAATTCCAAATACGATTTTAAATGGCAAAGGTGCGCCACTATCAAAGATCGGTATTGATGGTGATTTCTACATTGATACAAGAAGTCTTTTGATTTATGGTCCAAAGAAAAGTGGAAAGTGGCCGCTACCGCAGAATTTGCAAGGCCCAGTTGGGGCAAATGGTGTTGATGGAAAAAATGGAAGTGAAGGAAAGACAATTGCAACCGCATCAAACGTTGCAGGCCCGATAGGTGCGCAAGGTTTACAAGGAGAGAAGGGTGAAAAGGGAGAGAAGGGTGAAGCAGGCTCACCAGGTTCAAGTGGTTCTGCAGGACCAGCTGGTGCAACAGGAGCAACAGGACCGCAAGGTCCATCCGGTGGTGGAGGCGCAGGATCACCCGGACCGACGGGTGCAACGGGTGCAACCGGTTCCGCAGGTGCAACAGGTCTTACAGGTGCGAAAGGAGAGACAGGAACAGCCGGCGCGGATGGCGCAGTGGGTTTGAAGGGTGAAACCGGAACCGTTGGTGCAACTGGTCCATCAAATGTTTATCGAGGAACGTTCTCCATTCCGGATATAAGTGGCGGAGTAGGCACTAGCCAAACCGGAACTATAGGGAATTTTGCAGCTGGAAAAAAATATTTGTTAACTCTTTCAATAGTCACTTATCAGCCGACGAGAAATATGGATAACGCATTTCCAATGGGGCTGTCCATTTCCAACAATGTCGGTACTCCAGAAGTTTGGTACAAATATCAAACGTTTCAGGGCATTTCTTACCGATCGGGTTCTGGATCAATGAGGAACGAATACGTGATCATCGCCCAGGTAACGGTAGACGCAACTTCGAGTATTGATGCTTCACTGAATATTCAACTAATTATTGGGTATGACACAAGTGTTCATCTTGCTCGATCTGAAGGTACTTATGTTGCAACCATGGTTGGCTCTATCGGGGCCTTATAAAAACTATGGAGCGGGTGACCGGGATCGAACCGGCATGGCCAGCTTGGAAGGCTGGGGCTCTACCATTGAGCTACACCCGCAATAGGTGCTAAAACCTGCGAAGGTTTCGTGTGAGGGCTAAGCCTACTGCCTCGGTAACCGAGAGTAAAAAATTACTCTAGACTCACCTCTTGCGCCTCGGGGCGTAGCGTAGTGGCTAGCGCGCCTGCTTTGGGAGCAGGAGATCGGGAGTTCGAATCTCCCCGCCCCGACCAGAATTTTTTGGTTTTTCTTTGTATCTCTAATTCAAGGAGCACTTTGTGAAGAGCACGGTCGAAACACTTTCCTCAACTCGCGTCCGTCTCGATATCGAAGTTCCTTATGCAGATCTCACCGAGTACGTGGCTGATGCTTACAAAGCTGTCGCTGCAAAGGTAAACATCCCAGGTTTCCGTAAGGGCAAAGTTCCAGCTGCAATGATCGATCAGCGTGTAGGTCGCGGATCAGTAATCGATGAAGCGATCAATAACGCACTCCCACAGTTTTACGGAATGGCAGCTCGCGAACATGAAGTTTTAGTCGTGGGACGCCCAGAAGTAGATATCAAGGAATACGTCGATAACGAGAAGTTGGTCTTCTCAGTTGAGGTTGATGTCCGTCCAGAAGTAACTCTCCCTGACTTTTCAAAGATCACAATCGAAGTTGATGATCTCGCTGTCACGGATAAAGATATAGATGAGCAAGTTGACGAGCTCCGCGCTCGCTTCGGAACTCTCATGACTGTTGAACGCGAGACAAAGGATGGCGACTTCGTAACTGTTGATTTAACCGCCAAGATCGATGGCGCAGAAGTTGATGGCGGCAAGGCAAATGACATTTCATACGAAGTCGGTTCAAACCGCATGATCGATGGCTTAGATGCTGCTCTTCTTGGCATGAAGGCCGGAGACGTTAAGAACTTTGAAACTCAGCTCGTAGGTCAGAAAGATGACGAAAAGGGCGATGTTGAAATTAAGTTGAAGGCAGTTAAAGAGCGCGAACTCCCACCAGTTGATGATGCCTTTGCAAAGTTGGCGTCAGAGTTCGACACAATTGCAGAATTGAAAGCTGATTTCGCTGAGCGCTTGAAGCGCGTTAAGGCGATGGAACAAGGCGCACAAGCACGCGACTTGCTACTTAAGAAGATGATCGATGATCTTGATATTCCAGTTCCAGAAAAGTTAGTTACTGATGAAGTTAACGAACACCTCGAAGGCGAAGGCCGACTTGAAGATGCAGAACACCGCGCTGAAGTAGATGGCCAGGTTCGCACATCAATCAAATCGGATTTCTTGCTCGATGCAATTGTTAAGGCAGAGGAAGTTCAAGTTAACGAGATTGAGTTAACTGAATATCTAATCCGTACATCACAGCGCTACGGAATGCCGCCTGAGCAATTCGCAAAGCAACTTCAGGATGCGGGTCAGATTTCACAATTGGTCGCTGAGGTTTCTCGCACGAAGGCGTTGGCTGGAGTTCTTGGCCGCGTAAACGTTGTCGACAAATCAGGTAACAAGGTTGATCTAGAGGCGCTTCGCCCACAGACACCACCCGCTGCACCTATTGATTCAGAGGAATAACCACCACTAAAGTCGACGGTCTTATGCGTCAACTTAAGTTCTTTGTAACGCTATTTGTTCTGCTTTTCTCAACTCTCTACCCGGTTGCGATTTCATCAGCGGATGAGTCAGAGACAGCTACTGTCGAAGAGATTGCACCACAGGCAAGAGTTATTCCTCCGGTCATGGTCAACCCGCTTAAGGCGAAGACGATCAAAGTAAAAAATGGGCGAGTAGTTGTATTTAGAGTTGAAAATCCAGAGATCTGGCGAGGCAAAGTCATTAACTCATCAATTGCCAAATTTGTTCCAGGTGGCCCGCAATCAACCTATGAAACCAATCCATCGCTTACCATTCTGAAAAAAGGTAAAACTTCGGTATCGCTGACCGATGGCAAGAAGACCTACCTGCTCAAGCTGACCGTTTCGTAACCAATCTCCTCTGCCCTGAGCGAACAAGAGGAGATTTGCACCCTTTTTGCGATATTTGGGAAGCATTTCGCCTCAGGCATTGTTAAGGTCTCTACATATAAAAGTTGTTATCAATCAGGAGGATTACGTGGATTATCAAGACCCACAATTGACCGGATCAATGTCTCGGGCAGCAACCGGCAATGCGCTAGATGAAAACATCTACAACCGCTTGCTCCGTGAGCGCATCATCTTCCTTGCCGGTGAATTCCGCGACGAGATGGCTAATGCAATCTGCGCACAGATGCTTTTGCTAGCCGCTGAAGATTCCGAGAAAGATATCTACCTTTACATCAACTCACCTGGTGGTTCTGTAACAGCAGGTATGGCGATCTACGACACCATGCATTACATCAAGAACGATGTAGCAACAGTTGCAATGGGAATGGCTGCATCAATGGGTCAATTCATTCTGACTGCAGGTGCTCCTGGAAAACGCTTTGCAACCCCAAATGCACGCATCTTGATGCACCAGCCATTGGGCGGAATCGGCGGTACCGCAACAGATATTCGTATTCAGGCAGAACAAATGGCCATCACCAAGCAGACAATGTCTGAGCTAAATGCGAAGCACACTGGTCAGCCTCTAGAAAAGATCATCGCTGATTCAGATCGCGATAACTGGTTCAACGCCAAGGATGCGCTCGCCTACGGCTTTATCGATCACATCGCTACAAATGATGGACAAGTTGCGGGAGGCAAGAAGTAATGAAACATATCCAAGAAATTACCAACCGCTACGTTCTTCCAACAATTGAAGAAAAGACCGCATACGGTTACAAGCGCCTTGATCCTTATACAAAGTTATTCGAAGAGCGCATCATCTTCTTGGGTCAGCCAATTGATGACACCGTTGCAAACGATGTGATGGCACAGTTGCTAACTCTTGAATCAATGGATCCAGATCGCGATATCTCGATCTACATCAACTCACCTGGTGGATCATTTACAGCGTTAACTGCTATTTATGACACTATGCAATTTGTTCGTCCAGACATCACAACAATTTGTCTCGGACAAGCAGCATCTGCTGCCGCGATAATCCTTGCTGGTGGCACTAAAGGAAAGCGCTACGGTCTAGAACATTCTCGAATCCTTATCCACCAACCTTCATCTGAGGGTGGGGGACAGGCGTCAGATATCGAAATCCAAGCGCGCGAGATCATGCGTATGCGTGGCCTTCTCGAAACAATGCTCGCAAAGCATTCAAACAAGAGCATTGAAGAAATCGAGAAAGATATCGAGCGCGACAAGATTCTTACTGCAGCAGAAGCAGTTGAATACGGAATTATCGATAGGGTTATGTCTTCACGTAAGGCGAAGCCTTCCGCATAATTCTTAATTAATTCTCTCAATAAAGGGGCGCCGGTCTAGAAATGTTGAAAAAATATTTCGAACCCGGCGCTCTTTTTTCTTATAAGGCTTATAGAAACCTGCTTATCTCAAATGTTCTTACCGTTATCGCAATGTCTGCATTTCCGATCGCACTAGCCGTAACCGTTCTCGATGCCGGTGGATCTGCTTCAACTCTTGGATTAATTCTGGCGGCGCGCGTTCTCTCTGGAGTATTACTTGCTCCCGTTGGCGGAGTTTGGGTCGATCGTTTGCCAAGGAAAATGATTCTGATTTTTTCTGATGGATTCAGAGCTGTTATCGGAAGCATTGTCATCTTCATCAGACCGGAAAGTATCTCAATGTGGATTCTTGGCGGAATTGTTATTCTGATGGGAATTAGCGATGCATTTGGAGGCCCTGCTGCTGGTGCAATTATTCCAAGCCTGATTCCGGATCACTTGCTTCCCTCTGGAAATGTAATCCGCGGAATCTTGTTAAAAGGTAGTCATATTGCTGGACCAGGAGTTGCTGGAGTAATTGTCGTTTCATTGGGAACGCACGCAACCTATATAGCAACCTCGATTTTCTTTGTTCTTGGAGCAGTGTTACTGATTCGAATAGATGAGGGTCCTGCAATCGCGCCTGTTGGAAAAGAGAGCCGCTTCTTCCTAGAAATTCGCGAAGGCTTAAAGGTTGTTTGGTATTACAAGTGGATTGCAGCGATGATCCTTATGGCATCAGTTCAACTAATGATGGTTATCGGAGTTGAAAACGTGTTGTTGCCAGTGATTACAAAACGAGATTTTGGAACAGCCTCGGTTTTTGCAACATCTGCTGCGCTCTTTAGTTTGGGTGGGGCAATTTCAGCCGTTATTTGCATCAAAGCAAAAGTTAAAAATCCAGGGTTAGTTTCAGTAGTCGTCTGGGGATTGTTTATCTTTGCACCTCTGGTCTTAGCTTTTCCTTCTTCGAAAGAGCTAATCTTCTTGGCATATTTTGCAGCAGGATTTTCGGTTGGACCTTGGGAAGCTTTTTGGGCAACTCAAGTTCAACGCGAAGTCCCAGCCGAATATCA
Organism: Candidatus Nanopelagicaceae bacterium; assembly: GCA_965268165.1. Lineage (GTDB taxonomy): Bacteria > Actinomycetota > Actinomycetes > Nanopelagicales > Nanopelagicaceae > Planktophila. The sequence continues at coordinate 996,175 of OZ254162.1, read as the reverse complement.
AGGGCGCGTCTTTAGCATTGATTACATGGGATCACTCGGCTTAATGCCATTAGGAATGGCACTTGCTGGGCCAATGGTTAGCGTTTTTGGCGAGAAAGAACTCTTGATCGGCGTAGCGGTATTTCACTTACTCATCTGCGGCATCGTCTTATTCGTACCTGGAGTTAAGGAGATGAAATCCACCAAGCCTCCTTACTCTTCAGGTAATTCATCTATGGGCGAACAACCTCGAGCCTGATTTAACCCACAAAATTTCGGGCAGAAAACTATTCTTATCCCATGACTCGTATCGGTGAAACTAGCGACCTGCTCAAATGTTCCTTCTGTGGCAAGACACAGAAGCAGGTCAAGAAGCTCATTGCCGGTCCTGGCGTTTACATCTGCGACGAATGTATCGAACTCTGTAACGAGATCATCGTTGAAGAACTCGCCGAGGCGAGCACACTTGGCTTAACCGAACTTCCTAAGCCACAAGCAATCTTTGAATTCCTTGATCAATATGTAATCGGTCAAGACCGTGCCAAGAAATCTTTAGCAGTTGCCGTTTATAACCACTACAAGCGCGTGCAATCAGGTGAAGGTAAGGGCGAAGACGGAGTAGAACTCGCTAAGTCAAATATCTTGTTACTTGGACCAACTGGTTGTGGCAAGACTCTTATGGCGCAAACTTTGGCGCGCATGCTCAATGTGCCATTTGCAATTGCAGATGCAACAGCGCTCACTGAAGCAGGTTATGTTGGTGAAGATGTAGAAAACATCTTGCTCAAACTTTTACAGGCTGCAGATTACGATGTAAAGAAAGCCGAAACTGGAATCATCTATATCGATGAAATCGATAAGGTCGCACGTAAATCAGAGAACCCATCCATTACTCGCGACGTATCAGGCGAAGGCGTTCAGCAGGCGCTCCTTAAAATTCTTGAAGGCACAGTCGCATCGGTTCCACCTCAAGGTGGACGCAAGCACCCACACCAGGAATTTATTCAACTCGATACAACAAATGTTCTCTTTATCGTCGGTGGCGCATTCGCCGGTCTAGAAAAGATCATCGAAGCGCGCAGCGGAAAAGCTGGAGTTGGATTTAATGCAACTCTGCAAGAAGCTGCAGATAAGAACCGTAAAGATATTTTCCACGATGTAATGCCAGAAGATCTTTTGAAGTTTGGAATGATCCCTGAATTCATCGGTCGTCTGCCAGTTCTTACAAGCGTCGAAAATCTCGATAAGCCTGCGCTAATGCAGATTTTGACAGAGCCAAAGAACGCTCTTGTTAAGCAGTATCAGCGCCTCTTTAACTTGGACGATGTTGAACTCGAGTTCACTTCCGAGTCACTCGATGCCATCGCAGAGCTTGCGCTAAAGCGTGGCACTGGTGCTCGCGGACTTCGCGCGATCATGGAATCAGTTCTGTTATCTGTGATGTACGACGTACCAAGTCGCAGCGATATCGCAAAAGTGATCATTAATAAGGAATGTATCGATGAAAATGTGGCTCCTACCCTGGTTGCACGCACTGGCGATATTCCAAAGCGCGCTTCACGCCGCGAAAAAGGTACAGAGGAGAAGAGCGCATAATCTAGACTGCGCTCTATGTCTTCAAGCTCGCCATCTGGCAAAGAACTCGCATCGACCTTTAATCCGGACGATATTGAGTCCAGCCTTTATTCAAAATGGCTGAAAGCTGATTACTTCACTGCAGATGCTTCATCTTCAAAAGAGGCTTTCACAATTGTTCTTCCGCCACCGAATGTGACCGGTGTTCTACATATTGGTCACGCGCTAGATCAAACTCTCCAAGATTGTTTATCTCGCATGAAGCGCATGAAGGGTTACGAAGTTCTCTGGTTACCCGGTATGGATCACGCGGGAATTGCAACGCAGAACGTTGTTGAAAAACAATTAGGCGCACAGGGGCTTTCTCGCCATGACTTAGGTCGCGAAGAGTTTGTTAAGAAAGTTTGGGAATGGAAAGCCGAATCTGGCGGAGCAATCCTTGATCAGATGAAGCGTCTAGGCGTTAGCGTCGACTGGTCGCGCGAGCGTTTCACAATGGATGAAGGAATGTCCAAGGCCGTTGTATCGATCTTTAAGAAGATGCATGATGCTGGGCTTATCTATCGCGCAGAAAGAATTATTAACTGGTGTCCACGTTGTTTAACGGCGCTTTCAGATATTGAAGTAGATCACCAAGATGATGCCGGCGAGTTTGTTCAGATTCGTTATGGCGAAGGCGAACAATCAATCGTTGTCGCAACCACGCGCGCTGAAACGATGTTGGGCGATGGCGCTGTTGCTGTTCACCCAGATGATCCACGTTATAAGCACATGATTGGCACTCAAGTTTTGCTACCTCTTGTTGATCGCATGATTCCGATCATTGCTGACGAACTCGTGGAGATGGATTTCGGAACCGGTGCCGTAAAGGTAACTGCAGCCCACGATCCAAATGACTTCGAAATGGCAGTACGTCACAACGTCCCATTCGTTGTGATCATGAACGAGCACGGCGTAATGGCCGGCACCGGAACCGAATTCGATGGCATGGATCGCTTCGATGCCCGCGTTGCAGTTGTTGCAAAGCTTAAAGAGATGGGGCGCGTTGTTGCTGAAAAGCGTCCATACATTCACGCAGTTGGGCATTGCTCACGTTGCGATACAACTGTTGAACCAAGACTTTCAAAGCAGTGGTTTGTAAAGGTTGCGCCTCTTGCAAAAGCATCCGCTGATGCTGTGCGCAGCGGTGAAGTAAAGATCGAACCAGAAGCACTTGCGCCTAGATATTTTGAGTGGGTAGATAACATGCACGACTGGTGTATCTCTCGCCAACTTTGGTGGGGCCATCGCATTCCAGTTTGGTATGGACCAAATGGTGAAGTTGAAGTTGTTGGACCTGACCAAACTGCACCCGCAGGTTGGACGCAAGATCCAGATGTTTTAGATACCTGGTTCTCATCAGGACAGTGGGCATTTTCTACCTTTGGCTGGCCAGAGAAATCAGCTGACCTTGCAAAGTTTTATCCAACAAGTGTTCTTGTAACTGGCTATGACATTCTTTTCTTCTGGGTAGTTCGCATGATGATGATGTCCACCTTTGCGATGGATGGCGTTGCTCCATTTAAAACGATCATGTTGCACGGTCTAGTGCGCGATCAATTCGGCAAGAAGATGTCGAAGAGTCGCGGAAATGTAATTGATCCAATTGAGTTTATGGATAAGTACGGCGCCGATGCGTTGCGCTTTACCTTAGCGCGCGGTGCCAACCCCGGCACAGATCAAGCTCTGGCTGAAGATTGGATCGGCGGATCTCGTAACTTTGCGACCAAACTCTGGAATGCAACTCGCTTTGCGATGATGAACGGCGCCAACGTAAACGGCGCTCTACCAGCAACTTCTGAGCTAAATGCAATTGATCGCTGGATCTTGTCTCGCCTTAGCGAAACTCTGCGCGATGTTGATTCACTTCTCGAAGGTTACGAATTCGCTCGCGCCTGCGAAACTCTCTACCACTTCGCTTGGGATGACCTCTGCGACTGGTACCTAGAGTTATCTAAAGAAACTTTTGCCTCTGATAACAAGGCAAATTCACAGCGCGTGCTGGGCCATGTTCTTGATCAACTTCTGCGCACCCTGCACCCAGTAATGCCATTTATTACTGAAGAACTCTGGTGCACGCTTACCGGGGGAGAGTCTCTAGTTGTTGCGCCATGGCCAAAGGCAGATAGTTCACATGTAGATAAGAAGTCAGAGAAACTGATTTCAACTCTGCAAGAAGTCGTTACTGAAGTTCGTCGCTTCCGCAATGATCAAGGGCTTAAACCTTCTCAGAAAGTGCCGGGTCGTTTCTCTGGCTCTGCCGATGTGCTCGAATACTCCAGCGCCTTGCGCTTCTTATTGAAGCTCGAAGATAAAGATTTCACACCATCTGCATCCCTTGAAATTGGCGGCATAAAGATCGAACTCGATCTAACTGGTTCTATCGATGTTGTTGCAGAGCGTGCGCGGTTAGAGAAAGATTTAGTTGCCGCTAAGAAAGATCTTCAGACCGCTGAAGTTAAATTAGGCAACGCTGGCTTTATGGCCAAGGCACCGGCTGATGTCGTTGTCGAGATCAAAGAGCGATTAGGTAAGACAACCTCAGATATCGAACGTATTACTGCTGCACTTGCTGCGCTAAAGTAAATCGCATATAAATTATGAATAACATCAATCCAGATGATCAGGCGCGCATAGACGCAATCGAAAAAGCCTTGCTCGCGCGCTGGCCAGAAAATCGCATCGCACCTACTCTTGAAAGAATCTCAGCGCTAGTTGACATGCTTGGTTCGCCACAACTTACTTATCCAACGATTCATATCGGTGGCACCAACGGCAAGACCACAACATCACGTATGGTCGATTCACTTCTATTTGAGATGGGTCTACGCACGGGTCGCTTCACCAGCCCGCACCTAGAAAGTTATCTAGAACGTATCTGTATCAACGGCCAACCGATCGATGCTAAAGAGATGATCTTCTCCTTTAACGACATCAGCCCTTACCTAGATTTAATGGATACCAAGTTTGATAACCCAATCTCATTCTTTGAAGCCATTACCGCGCTGGCCTTTGCCGCTTTCGCAGAACATCCGATTGATGTCGGAGTAATTGAAGTCGGCATGGGTGGACAGTGGGATGCAACAAATGTTGTCGATGCCGATGTATCGGTGATTATGCCAATCGGTCTTGACCACATGGAATATCTCGGAAACACAATTGCAGAAATTGCGACTACTAAAGCGGGAATTATCAAGGAACAAGGCTTTGTAGTCTTGGCACAACAAGAGCCCGAAGCAGCGGTAGAACTACTACGCAGAGCCGCTGAAGTCGGTGCTGATGTAGCACGTGAAGGCCTTGAATACTCAATTGATTCTCGCGCGATTGCAGTAGGTGGTCAGTTGATCTCAATTACAGGTTTGCGTGGACATTACGACGATATTTTCTTGCCGCTACACGGCAAGCACCAAGCATCAAATGCGGCGGCTGCCTTGATCGCTGTTGAAGCATTTTTCGGAGAACAAGATTTGGATATAGCTGCGGTGCGCGCCGGGTTTGCCAATGTGACCTCACCAGGGCGTTGCGAGATTATTCATCGCGATCCAACAATTATCTTGGATGCCGCACATAACCCGCATGGAGCTAAGGCGATTGCAGAAACCATTCAGAGTGAATTCACCTTTGATGATGTCACAGGAATTGTTGCGCTGATGGCCGATAAAGATGCTCTAGGAATTTTGCAGGCGCTGGAGCCGATCATGAACCAAATAATTGTTACAACTAACTCGGCTGCGCGCTCGATGGCAGTTGGCGATTTAGAGGCTTTAGCAACCCAAATATTTGGCGCTGACCGAGTCTTTGCTCAGCCAACGCTTACCGATGCAATTGATAAAGCCATTAAGGATTCAGTTCGTCCACTTAGTGAAGAATCGTTAGCTATCTTGATAACCGGATCAGTAGTCACGGTTGGCGAAGCTCGCACTGCGGTGCGAAAGAAATATGCGAAGTCACCGATTGAGGAAGGCAAGTAATGCGCGTACTTGGTTCTGCTGTGCTTTCCATGGAATTTTTAATCATGGGTTTTGCAATGTTGCTTGCGAAAGATAGCGGCGAGCCGCTGACTTTAATTTATGGCGCAGTAGTTATGTTTTTAATGATCTATGCAATTCGACTTCTCAAGAAGCGCTCAGGTTGGATCTTTGGTTCAATTCTTCAGATCGCAATGGCTGCATATAGCTTTGTTGTTCCATCCATGGCGATTGTTAATGTCATGTTCGTGGGGTTATGGATTGCGGCGATAATTGTTGGCCGTAAGGGTGAGACCGCCCGCGCCGCCCTTTTGGCGCAAGGTAACCCCGCCGACCGCAAAGGCGATGAAAAGTAGGGCGAATTAGCCGTGGAGCGGATACGCCCAGATGCCTAATAGACTAGGCAGGTGAGCACAGAAAAGACCTTGATCCTCGTAAAGCCAGATGGCGTACGCCGCCAATTGGTAGGCGAAGTTATTTCGCGTATCGAGAAGAAAGGTTATGTTGTAACAGCGCTCAAGATGATGCAGGCAGATCGCGCACTTCTAGAACGTCATTACGCAGAACATCAAGGCAAACCATTTTTCGAACCACTAGTTGAGTTCATGATGTCAGGTCCGATCGTTGCAATAGTTGCTGAAGGCAACCGCGTGATCGAAGGTTTCCGTTCCCTTGCCGGAGTAACTGATCCAACGGTTGCAGCGCCCGGAACAATTCGCGGCGATCTAGCTCGCGATCAAGGCACAAAAGTTGTTCAGAACATCGTGCATGGTTCTGATTCACCAGAATCTGCAGCACGCGAAATCGAAATTTTCTTCGGCAAGTAATTCCAAGTAATTCAAAGCAAAGCGATTAACTGAAGGGTTAAACATGAGTAATAAAATGTCATTTATCGGCCGAGATATGGCCGTTGACTTGGGAACCGCAAATACCCTGGTCTACGTACGTGGTCGTGGCATTGTTCTAAACGAGCCTTCAGTAGTTGCTGTAAACCAAGACACTGGCGGAATCCTTGCTGTTGGTCTTGAAGCAAAGAAAATGATTGGTCGCACACCTGGAAATATTGTTGCGATCCGTCCACTTAAGGATGGTGTTATTGCAGACTTCGATACAACCGAGCGCATGCTCCGATACTTCATCCAGAAAGTTCACCGCCGTCGTTACTTGGCAAAGCCACGCATCGTCGTTTGCGTTCCTTCAGGTATCACAGGTGTAGAACAGCGCGCAGTTAAAGATGCTGGTTATGCAGCAGGTGCGCGCAAGGTTTACATCATTGAAGAACCAATGGCAGCAGCAATCGGTGCAGGCCTGCCAATCCACGAACCAACCGGAAATATGGTTGTAGATATCGGTGGCGGAACAACTGAAGTTGCCGTTATCTCATTGGGCGGAATCGTTACATCCCTTTCAATTCGCGTTGGTGGAGATGAGCTCGATCAATCGATTATTAACTGGGTTAAGCGCGAATTCTCACTTCTCCTCGGTGAGCGCACCGCTGAGGAAATCAAGATGGCGATTGGTTCTGCATACCCACTACAAGGTGAAAACGATGCAGAAATCCGTGGTCGCGATCTTGCAACTGGACTTCCAAAGACAATCGTTGTTTCCGCTGCAGAAATTCGCAAAGCGCTCGAAGAGCCAGTAAATGCGATCATCAATGCAGTAAAGAGCACGCTCGATAAGTGTCCACCAGAACTTTCTTCAGATCTTATGGATCGCGGAATTGTTCTTACTGGTGGAGGAGCGCTCCTTAAAGGTCTAGATGAGCGTCTTCGCAAAGAGACCGGAATGCCAATTCATATCGCTGACCGTCCATTGGATGCAGTTGTTGAAGGTTCCGGAAAGTGCATTGAAGAGTTCGAAGCCCTTGAAAAGGTTTTGATCTCCGAGCCTCGTCGATAGGTTTTATAGATGCGTAGCGGCGGCGACAACCGCGGTCGTCTCCTTCTCATTTCACTGATTGTTACTGCGCTATTTCTAATTACCTTAGATCTACGTGGCGTACAAGTGATCACTGGGCTACGTAATGGTTCGCAATCTGCGCTTTCGCCAGTTCAATCTGTTGCTGCAACCATCTTCCGTCCCGTTGGGAATTTCTTCTCTGACGTAACCCAACTGGGTCGCACTCGTGGAGAAATTGAGCGCTTGAAGGCGGCCAATGAAAAACTGCAGAAAGAGCTGATTGATCGCAAGAACGCTGATGCAGAACTTGCAGAGTTAAAGTCTGTGCTTGATTTGGCAGGCACCGCTAAATACAAAGTCGTAAATGCCAAAGTTATTTCTCTTGGTTCTACTTCATCCTTTACCCAGACAATCACCATTGATGCTGGAACCAATGATGGCATTCGTCAAAATATGACGGTTATTACCGGGCTCGGTTTAGTGGGCGTTGTGAAAATTTCTTACCCAAATAGCGCGCTAGTGCAGTTAACAACAGACCCAGCATTTAAGGTTGGCGCGAGAGTAGCCGGCAGCCAGCAAATTGGAATATTGAGCGGACAAGGTACTTCCAAAGCGGTACTTCAACTCCTAGATAACCAAACCACACTTAAGGTCGGCGATGTAATTCTGGCTCGAGGTAGCGTCAATAATCGACCATTTGTCCCTGGTGTACCTATCGGTCAAGTAACTGCAGTAGATAATGCAGCAGGTGCGGTAACCCAAACTGCTGATATCAAGCTCTACGTTAATTTCTCGGCGCTCAGCACTGTGGCAGTTGTTGTATCAGCGCCGAAGGAAGATCCACGCGATGCGCTAGTTCCAAGAGCACCGGTTCCAACGCCAGTTCCAACCGTAACTATCTACGCTCAGCCGTCAGAATCGCCAGCCCCATAAATGTTTGCCCGCAGATTCTTTATCTCACTTCCAATATTTACTTTTATTTACATTCTGCAAGAGAGCGTTGTTACCCAATTTAAATTATTCGGTGGGGGATTCTCACTATTTTTAATATTCGCGCTTCTCTGGTCGGCGCTTGGCACTCCAGAAATGGGAGCGTTAACTGGTTTCGGAGCTGGGCTTTTGATGGATCTTTCGCAAAGCGCTTCCGGACCAATGGGGCAGTGGACTCTGATAATGATCCTGGCAGGTTTTGCAGTCTCTTATCTTGGATACGGCGACGATAATTTCCGCGGTAACCCAATTTCATTGGTCTTCACAGTCGCTGCAGCAGTCGTAGTAATCCGCTTGATCTACTTAATTCTCGGACTCTTCCTAGGCAGTGATATCGGAAGCGCTTGGTCGGTTTTTCTCTCGCTCTTCTCTTCTGCTTTCTGGTCAGCAGCACTCGCTCCGTTACTACTGCCGGTTGTTACAAGAATTCATGAAGCGCTCTTTGATGTTAAGAGTCGGATATGAATCAGCGCGCACGACTTAGCCTTTTAGTGGTCCAAATCTTTATCTTCTCTCTGCTCTTTGGATTAATGGGACGTTTGTTCTATCTCCAAGTTGCCGCAGGTCCGAAATACCGTGATGCCGCACTATCTATTCAAAGCCGCGATGTTGTCACGCCTGCAACACGTGGATTAATAGTTGATTCATCGGGAGTGCCACTGGCACTTAACAGAGTCGGTGTCGCTATCACCGTAGATCGAACAAAATTGGATCGTCAACCAGATAAAGGTGTCGCGGTTCTGCAAAGTCTTTCTACTTTGCTAAAGATTGAATATAGAGATGTCTTTCAAAGAACTAGACTTTGCGGAGAACTTGCCAAGGGGCAACGCGCTGGATGCTGGACGGGTTCTCGTTTCCAACCGATTCCGTTAACTAAAGAAGCAGACCCTGAACTTGCTTTACGTATAGTTGAACGCCCAGATCAATATCCCGGAGTCTCGGCAACACCGGTTTCGATCAGAAACTATCCTGCAAACGCTGGCGTTAATGCTGCGCATTTACTTGGTTACATCGGACCGCTAACAGAAGAAGATTTATCAGGCGCTAACGGTAGAAGTTATTTCAGATCTGAGTCAATTGGTAAAGCAGGACTTGAGATTCAATACGATGAGTATTTACGTGGATCGCCAGGTATAAAGACGGTGATTGTTGACCGCAAAGAAGCGGTAACGAGTACCACTCAAAATTCAAAGCCAGTTGGTGGAAATCACCTAGTAACAAGTATTGATGTTCGCGTTCAAGCCGCTGCCGAATCGGCGCTAGCTGATGCAGTGCGACGTGCGCGATCAATGGGATATCCATCAGATGGCGCAGCTGCAGTTGTCATGGATGTTCGAAACGGTCAGATAATCGCACTGGCCTCGCATCCAACATACGATCCAAATTCATATGAACGTGGCCTTACAGTTGCCGAGGCAAAGAATTTATATAGCGAAAAGGCTGGTGTGCCAGCGCTTTCACGCGCACTTCAAGGACTCTTTGCTCCCGCATCAACATTTAAAGCGGTTTCGGCAGTTGCTGCGGCAAATGCAGGATATGACTTAAACGCTACTTACGATTGTCCTTCACAGGTTGAAGTCGGAACTCGTGCTTTTCAAAACTTTGAGAGCAAGGCGTTAGGCCGTATTTCTCTGAAGAAAGGCATTGCGGTTTCCTGTGACACTATTTGGTATCGCATCGCTTTTGACGAATGGTTGCGAGATGGTGGGTTAAAACCGAAATCCAACGCCAATGATTACTTCTTTAAGGCAGCAAAAGGGTTTCAGGTCGGCGTGAAGACAGGGATTGATTTACCTTCTGAATCATCTGGACGTTTAGCAGACCGTGAATGGCGTAAATCTTGGTATGAGCAGAATAAAGATTTCTATTGCAACTATAAAGAGCGCTCAACGAAAAGCCAGCAGACTGCATTCCTGATCCAACTTGCTTACGAGAACTGCCTAGACGGCGACAAGATTCGCGCAGGAGATGCCGTTAACTTCTCAATCGGCCAGGGTGACACAGTTATATCTCCGCTAAAGCTGGCACAGATGTATGCCGCAATCGCCAATGGTGGAACGATTTTAAAGCCGACTATCGCCAAAGCGATTGTGAAAACAGATGGAACTGTAATTAAGGAATTTAAGCCAGAAAAATTAGGAGTAATCCCTGCAACTAAGGAGACGATTAAATTCCTTCATGGTTCACTTCGCGAAGTGGTTATCAGCGGAACTGGAGCGGGAGCATTTAATTCGTTTCCAATTCCAATTAGTGGAAAAACCGGAACTGCTCAAGTCTTTGGTCGCAACCCAAATGGCAGCGCTAAGGCAGATACATCTTGGTTTGCCTCGTACGGTCCAAGCAATAAACCTAGATTTGTAGTTGTCATGATGATTAGCCAGGGTGGCTTTGGCGCTTCTGTCTCAGGTGTAGGAACGCGAAAGATTTACGAGACGCTCTTTGGCGTTGAAGGATCTAAAGTGAGCTCTGCCAAGATCTTATTCCCAAGTGGAATTCCACCCGTAGGATTGCCGAAGATTTCTCCAGCAACAAAAGTCAAAGGTGCTAAATGAGCTTGATGTCTCAGCGTATTAACTACCGCAAATCACATCGCCCATCGGTCTTTGCAGGATTCGATCCGATTCTTACAATCGCAGTCGCCATCTTGTTGGTAATCGGAACCCTCTTGGTTTATGCCGCAACGCGAAATTGGTATGCCGCAAATGGTTTAGATCCCGAGTATTACCTAAAGCGCCATGTTGTAAATATCTTGATCGGCTCTCTGCTCGCATGGGGAACCACAATTATTGATTACCGATTGATTCGCGCATACACACCATTTTTATGGATTGGTGGTGTTATCGGGCTTACCTTAGTTTTGATACCTGGAATCGGTGATGAGGTAAATGGTGCAAAGGCCTGGATCGGCTTGCCAGGCGGATTCCAAGTACAGCCGGCAGAACTCGCAAAGATTTCAATCATCGTAGGTATGTCAATGATTTTATCTGAACGAAACCACGATTCAGATTCGCCATCTCACAGAGATGTGATGCAAGCTCTAGTTATCGCCGCTATTCCAGTCCTCTTGATTCTGGCACAACCAGATATGGGAACAGTTTTTATTATTAGCATCGCGGTCGTAACCATCATCGCCGTATCTGGCGCGCCACTTCGTTGGGTTGCAGGGTTAATACTTGTTGCTGTCATAGGAAGTTTTGCAGCGGTGCAAGTGGGCGTTATAAATGATTACCAAGTTAAACGCTTGCAGGCTTTCGTTGATCCAAATGCAGATTCGCAGGGGAGTGGCTATCAACTTCGCCAAGCTCGAATTACTGTGGGTTCTGGCGGTTTACTTGGTACTGGTTTATTCAATGGGCCTCAAACAAATGGCCGCTTTGTTCCAGAACAACAAACTGACTTTATCTTCACGGTTGCCGGAGAGCAGTTAGGTTTTCTTGGCTGCGGATTTATCATTCTCTTATATCTAATTATTTTGATGCGGGCATTTAGAATCGCCCGAAGATCTAGCGACCCTTATGGAAAATTAGTTTGCACCGGTGTTATCGCTTGGTTTGCATTTCAAACATTTGAAAACATCGGTATGACTCTAGGTATGATGCCTATGACTGGTGTTCCGCTGCCATTCCTGTCTTATGGTGGCTCAAGCATGTTCGCCAATATGATCGGTTTCGGTCTATTGCAAAACGTAAACGCTCGCCACCGCGGCTAATTCAGGCGCAAACCCCGCTCATTTCGCGATTTACCCCCATCTTCTGGCATACTTACCCCAACAGTTCAGCGCGGCTCGCGAACCAATTCGCGGCACACAGCCAGCGGCGGACTAACACAGAAGTACACACAGAGATTTGCTTGAAGGATTTGACCCAAGTGCGCATCCCGTTCGGGGCGCTAGCTAGTTGAGTATCTACAAGCCAGAGCGCGTTTATTTAAACGCATAGAGGATTTGGTGCCATGGCGATTGAGCCAAAGTCACCGCGCAAACGTGCGGTGAAAAAGATTAGTAAGAAGAAAGCTGCCGAACAAAGCGCAGCCGTTGATGCAACCCCGGTAACAGAGGCGGTTGAAACAAAATCGAAGAAGAAAGCACCTTCGATCCCTGTCCCAATTTTTCAGGCTGCTCCAGAAGAGAAAGCCCCAAAGGCTGCAGCAAAGAAGAGCGCAAAGAAAGTTGAAGTCGAAAGCGGATCTGATGAGAAGGTAAGTACTTCTGCAGCAGCGCCTGATTCTGACGACTCTGAAGATTCCGATGGCCGTGGTGGACGCAATCGTCGCCGCCGCCGTGGTGGACGCGGTCGCCGTAAGCCAGGTGCAGATGGCGCCGACGCTAGCGCTTCAGATGAAGGAACAGATACTTCAGAGGATTCCAGCGAAGATTCTGCAGAAGGCACAACTCATCGCCGCCGTCGCCGCCGCCGTGCAACGGGCGAAGGTGTAACTCCTGGCGAGACCGTTGATGAAGATGGCGTAATTACAGTTGTTAAGGTCCGTGAAGTTCGCGAACGTACTGAACGTCCTGCGCGCGCAGAGCGCAACGAACGTGGAACACGTAGCCGGGGTCGCGATCGTGATCGTGGCGGACGGAACGAAAACCGTGGAGATTATCGCGAGCCATATCGCCGTCGCGGCACAGTAATTACCGATGGAGAGTTCTTAGCTCGTCGTGAAAACGTCGATCGCGAGATGGTAGTTCGCCAGATTGGTGATCGCATTCAGATCGCTGTTATCGAAGATAAGGTCATGGTTGAGCACTATGTAAACCGTAACGCCAACGTTTCTTACGTCGGCAACGTTTATCTCGGTCGCGTACAGAACGTTCTTCCATCTATGGAAGCGGCATTCGTTGATATCGGCAAGGGCCGCAACGCTGTTCTATATGCCGGTGAAGTTAACTGGGATGCTGCAGGTATCTCTGAAACTCAACCACGTAAAATTGAAATGGTTTTGAAGACAGGTCAGCCTGTTCTTGTACAAGTTACTAAAGATCCAATCGGTCAAAAAGGTGCGCGCTTAACTAGCCAGATCTCACTTCCTGGTCGTTATGTTGTCTACGTTCCTGGCGGCGGAATGAGCGGTATTTCAAAGCGCCTTCCTGAATCAGAGCGCACCCGACTAAAGGCGATCTTAAAGAACTTAATCCCTGAAGAAGCGGGCGTAATTGTTCGTACCGCTGCTGAAGGCGTTAGCGAAGAAGAACTCACCAACGATGTCGCACGTCTAAAGGCGCAATGGGAAGATATTTATCAGAAATCTGAAAATCCAAACTTCCACGCACCAGCGCTTCTGCTCTCTGAGCCAGATCTTGCAGTGCGCGTTATCCGCGATATCTTCAATGAAGATTTCCGCAAACTTACAATTCAAGGCAATGAAGCCTGGGAAGAGATCAGCTCTTACCTCGGATCTATCGCTCCCGAACTAGTAACTAAACTTGAGAAGTACGTAGGTAAAGGCGATCTATTCGCAGACTTCCGCGTTGAAGAACAACTGGCTAAGGCATTTGACCGCAAGGTCTATCTGCCATCAGGTGGTTCGCTAGTTATCGATCGCACTGAAGCGATGATCGTTATTGACGTTAACACCGGTAAATTCATCGGTAAGGGTGGAAACCTTGAAGAGACTGTTACCAAGAACAACTTGGAAGCAGCCGAAGAAATTGCTCGCCAGCTTCGCTTGCGCGACCTTGGCGGAATTATCGTTATCGACTTTATCGATATGGTTCTTGAATCGAACCGTGATGCAGTTCTTCGTCGCCTAGTTGAATGTCTTGGTCGCGATCGCACTAAGCATCAGGTTGCAGAAGTGACTTCACTTGGCTTGGTACAAATGACACGTAAGCGCGTTGGCCAAGGTTTGATCGAAGCTTTCTCAACAACTTGCGATTCATGTGCGGGCCGCGGAATTCATATCCATATGGAACCGGTAAAGATGAAGGCGCCGATGCCACAAGTAAATTCACAATCAGCATCACATGACGATGCCGATGAATCTGAAGCAACCGAACATGAATTCCACGAGACTCTAAATACTGAAACTCTAAATACTGAAGAAACAGATACCGAAATGTCTTCAAAAACCGAGGTAGATGAGGATGTAGAAGTAGAAGCCAAGCCAGCCGGGCGACGTCGTCGCAGGGCTGCTTCCAGCGGGATCATCACCGCCTAGAAAAGCCTCAATTTGACCCTAGGGGTACGAAATCCGTACCCTTAGCCTCTGCTCGAAAGAAGCCCACCTGGGCCTCATGAGCGTGAACTGAACTGGAGCAAGAATCGTGTACGCAATCGTTAAAGCTGGCGGCCGCCAGGAGAAAGTCACCGTCGGTGAAACCATCACTGTCGATCGTATCGACCAGGCTGCTGGTGCAACCGTAACTTTTCCTGCGCTACTTGTAGTAGACGGTGCCAGCGTTACAACAGATGCAAAAGTTCTTAGCGGTGTAAAAGTTACCGGCGAAGTTATTGACGAAGTAAAGGGTCCAAAGATCGACATCCTTCGTTACATGAACAAGACCGGTTACCGTCGTCGTCAAGGTTTCCGTGCACAGCAAACTCGAGTCAAGATCACCGCAATCAGCGGCGTGAAATAAGGGGCTGAACAATGGCAAGTAAGAAGGGTGTCTCCTCGACACGTAACGGTCGCGATTCCAATCCGCAATACCTCGGTATCAAGCGCTTTGGCGGACAAGAAGTAAATGCTGGTGAAATTTTGGTTCGTCAACGCGGAACATATTTCCACCCAGGAAAGAATGTTGGTCGCGGTAAGGATGACACTCTCTTTGCACTAGCTGCAGGCGCAGTTGAATTCGGTCGCGCTCGCGGTCGCCGTGTAGTGAACGTGGTTGCACCGGTCGCTTAATTTAGGTTTCTCAAAGAGAGCGAGCCGCGTTCGTGGCTCGCTCTTTTTATTTCACAAAATTTTTAGAGATTTAAACTAGAACCACTAAACCAGAAGGGAGCGTTAAGAGATGGCTACATTCGTAGATCGCGTAACGCTCTACGCCGCTGCCGGAAAAGGCGGAGATGGTTGCGTCTCTGTTAAGCGCGAAAAATTTAAACCACTTGGTGGTCCTGATGGCGGTAACGGTGGACGCGGTGGCGACATAATCTTGATCGTCGATTCCAGTGTTACGACGCTCCTTGATTTTCACCATTCACCTCATCGCAAAGCAACATCTGGTTCACAAGGCTATGGCGATCGAAAAGATGGCACTTACGGTGAAGATTTAATTCTTCCTGTTCCAAATGGCACAGTGGTTTTCGACGATAAAGGAAATCAACTCGCAGATTTAATCGGCGTCGGCACAACATTTCTTGCGGCACAAGGTGGACATGGTGGCCTCGGCAACTTGGCTCTCTCATCTTCAAAGCGTCGCGCGCCAGGTTTTGCACTCCTTGGCGAACCAGGTGAAGAACGCACTCTCTACTTAGAACTTAAATCAGTTGCCGACATTGCACTTGTTGGATATCCAAGCGCTGGAAAATCTTCGTTAATTGCCGCAATTTCCGCTGCGCGCCCAAAGATCGCTGACTATCCATTTACAACTTTGGTTCCAAATTTAGGTGTTGTTCAAGCAGGCGATACCCGCTTTACCGTCGCCGATGTTCCAGGTCTCATTCCAGGAGCCTCACAAGGTAAAGGTTTGGGTCTTGAGTTCTTGCGCCACGTCGAACGTTGTGTGGCACTTGTACATGTACTCGATTGCGGAACGTTAGAAACAGATCGCAACCCAATTACAGATCTTGAAATCATTGAATCTGAACTTGCACAGTACGGCGGCCTCGAAGATCGCGTGCGCATTATTGCGCTAAATAAAATTGATCTTCCTGACGGCCAAGCAATGGCCGATATGGTTGCGCAAACTTTGCGCGATAAGGGCTATGAGGTTTACCCAGTCTCTGCCGCAAGCCGTGCCGGTTTAACTGAACTTCTCTACGCAATGGCACGCCTAGTGCAGAAAGCACGTGCCGAAGCGGCAACCGAAGAACGCACTCGCATCATCTTGCGTCCAACAGCTGTAGATGATTCAGGATTCACTGTTCGCGCCAATGCCGATGGTTCATTTAGCGTGCGCGGACAGAAAGTTGTTCGTTGGGTGCGCCAGACAAACTTTAAGAACGCTGAAGCAATCGGTTACTTGGCAGATCGCTTGGCACAGCTCGGAGTAGAAAAAGAGTTGTTCAAGCAGGGAGCGGTCGCCGGAAGTGAAGTTCGTATCGGCTCTGGCGATAATGAAGTTGTCTTCGAATGGGAGCCAACTATTGAAGCTGGCGCCGAACAGTTAGCTGGTCACCTACATCGCCGCGGCGAAGACTCACGCCTAGAAGGCTCATGGGTTGTAGAAGAACGTGTTGTCGATCAACTAAGTGATGATGAAATTGCGCAACAATGGGAGTACAACGTGGAGGACCCACATACTCCACGCTTAACGGATCCAACACCAGCAGAGGATAAGTAAATGAGCCGCAGCGCAGTTACAAGTGCGAAACGCGTTGTCATTAAAATTGGTTCATCTTCGCTAACCGGTTCTGCAGGTTCTGCCCTCGATAGCCAAGCGGTTTCACAAATCGTTGATGCAGTTGCCCAACTACGTTCACGTGGTGCTGAAGTTGTTCTGGTTTCTTCGGGTGCAATCGCAGCCGGCCTTGCTCCACTCGGTTTAACAACCCGTCCAAAGGATTTAGCGACGCAACAAGCGGCAGCATCAGTTGGCCAAGGCTTGCTTATTGCAAAGTACAACGAGAACTTTTCACGCCATAACTTGGTCTCATCACAGGTGCTATTAACGACTGAAGATGTGGTTCGCCGTTCGCACTATCAGAACGCACAACAGACGCTTAATAAGTTGCTCTCACTCGGCGTTGTGCCAATCATTAACGAGAATGATTCGGTTGGAACGCAAGAGATCCGCTTTGGCGATAACGATCGCCTGGCTGCGCTTGTGTCATTACTAATTGGCGCCGATTTGCTTGTTCTGGTTTCAGATGTTGATGCGCTCTATGACGCCCCACCTTCACAAGCTGGCGCTAAAGCAATCTCGTTTGTCGATCACATCGCAGATATTGAGAACTTTGATATTGGCGGCGCAGGTTCTGCCGGCGTTGGTAGCGGGGGAATGGTTACCAAGATTGAAGCCGCACGCATCTCAACAGGTGCGGGAACTCCAATGTTGCTCACATCGCTAACCAACACATCTGCTGCGTTAACTGGCGCGGAAGTCGGGACGTTCTTTGCATCTCACGGAACACGTTCTACATCGCGTCTGCTCTGGTTGGCGCATGCCTCAACTCCACGCGGTCGCTTAATTCTCGATGCTGGAGCAGTAACAGCGATTCTCGAAAGAGGAGTTTCACTTCTACCTGCCGGCGTTACTGCGGTTGAGGGCGAATTCATCGCCGGGGATACCGTCGAACTAATGAGCGCAGATAAGAAAGTTATTGCACGAGGACTTGTGGCATTTGATTCGCATGAAATCCCACAGATGCTGGGCCGTTCCACTAAAGAACTTGCGGCAACTTTGGGCGCAGAATATGAGCGCGAGTTAGTTCACCGCGATGATTTAGTACTCCTCGGATAAATAGAAACCGATAAACTTTTCCAATGGATGCTGTCGAGATAGTTTCAGGGTTAGCGCTTAAAGCGCGTACTGCTGCACGCACTCTTTCGACAGCAACGGGTGCCGAACGTAAGGCCGCCTTGTATGCAATTGCTGCCGCAATCGAATCTCGTAGCGCCGAGATTTTAAAGGCTAATGCCGAAGATATTGCGCGAGCAAAAGCTGAAGATATGCATCCTCAGATGCAGGATCGTTTACTTCTTACCGAATCTCGAGTTGCCGGAATGGCTAATGGCGCGCGATTAGTTGCAGACCTTCCAGATCCACTTGGACAAGTGTTGCGCCAATCAACTCTGCCAAATGGTTTAGAACTTAAACAAGTATCTGTTCCATTCGGCGTCATCGGTATGGTCTATGAAGCCCGTCCAAATGTCACGGTAGATGCTGCAGTTATCTTGCTAATGTCCGGCAACGCAGCGTTGTTGCGTGGCTCTTCTACAGCAGCGGCGAGCAATCAGGTTCTCGTGACCGTTATCCGTGATGCGTTAGCAACAACCAAAATTTCACCAGAAGTGATCCAGTTGGTTCCATCTGAAGACCGTGCAACTGTTAAGGCGCTACTAAACGCCCGCGGCAAAGTAGATCTAGTTATCCCTCGCGGAAGCGCAGCACTTATTCGCATGGTGGTCGATGAATCAACTGTTCCAACTATCGAAACTGGCGCTGGCGTTTGCCATGTCTACGTTGACGAGTTTGCAGATATCGAAAAAGCGCTACCGATTCTGATTAACTCCAAGACCCATCGCCCAAGTGTTTGCAACGCCGCTGAAACTCTTTTGGTTCACCGAGCCATTGCTCCAACATTTTTGCCGATGGCACTTAAGGCGCTATCTGATGCTGGCGTTATCTTGCACGCTGATGCAACCGCTCAAAAGGTCGCTGAAAAGTTTGGCATCGCATCAACGCCTGCCACAGATGCAAACTGGTGCACTGAATACGGAATTCTTGAAATGAACGTTGGTGTTGTTGATTCAGTTGATGCTGCAGCAGATCACATCGCAAAGTACGGCACTAATCACACAGAAGCGATCGTGACTGAGAAGAAAGAGAACGCAGACCGTTTCATCGCACTTGCTGATTGCGCAGCCGTGATGGTCAATACTTCTACGCGCTTTACTGATGGCGAACAAATGGGATTTGGCGCTGAAATCGGCATCTCAAATCAGAAACTTCATGCCCGCGGCCCGATGGGCTTAGAAGCGATGACCACAACCACTTGGATCGTCACTGGTGATGGGCAAATTCGCTCGTAACCCGCTTTCTCATTAAACTTCACACACTATGAGCAGCCTTTCCCGTGATGATGTCGCAAAGTTGGCATCGCTTGCCCGCATTGAGATGACCGAGGATGAACTCGTAAATCTGGCATCACAATTTGGCAGCATCCTCGACGCAGTAGCGCGAGTTCAAGA
Source organism: Candidatus Nanopelagicaceae bacterium (assembly GCA_965268165.1). Taxonomy (GTDB): domain Bacteria; phylum Actinomycetota; class Actinomycetes; order Nanopelagicales; family Nanopelagicaceae; genus Planktophila. The sequence continues at coordinate 976,703 of OZ254162.1, read as the reverse complement.
GCTGGATTTAGAAGGCGTCAAGGCAACATCTCATCCGCAGCCAATTGAAAACATTTTCCGTGAAGATCAAGTGCAACCAAGCCTTACTCCAGAGCAAGCGTTATCTGGGGCCCCTGCACAAGAAGATCAACGCTTTCGCGTTCCACAAATTCTTGGTGAAGCAGAATGATTAAAAAAACTGCTGCACAAATGTCAGCATCCCTGACATCGGGGGAGACGACTTCGGTTGCACTTACCCAGAGCCATTTAGATCGCATCAACGAAGTTGATTCAAAGGTAAAAGCTTTTCTACATGTCGATGGCGAGAACGCACTTGCTCAAGCCGCCAAGGTCGACGCCGAACGCGCTGCCGGAAAAAAGCTGCACCCACTTGCTGGTGTTCCACTTGCACTTAAAGATGTATTAGCCCAAGAAGGCGTACCGACAACAGCAGGATCAAAGATCTTGCAAGGCTGGAAACCTCCTTATGACTCAACCGTTGTTTCAAAGTTGAAGCAGGCTGGCGTTGTAATCCTTGGAAAAACCAATATGGATGAATTCGCAATGGGTTCATCGACCGAAAACTCTGGCTATGGTCCAACTTTTAATCCATGGGATTTAACTCGCACACCAGGTGGCTCAAGTGGCGGATCAGCTGCTGCAGTAAGTGCGTTTGAAGCGCCAATTGCAATTGGTTCTGATACTGGTGGATCCATCCGCCAACCTGCGGCCCTAACTGGAATTGTGGGAGTTCGTCCTACTTATGGCGCAGTTTCGCGTTACGGACTTATCGCTTACTCATCAAGTCTTGATCAAGCTGGTCCATTTGGTCGCACAGTTTTAGATACCGCTTTGTTACATGAGGTAATTGCTGGCCACGATCCAAAGGATGCAACGAGCATTAACGCCGCTGTTCCAAACGTTGTTGCAGCAGCACGTAGCGCCGATGTAAAAGGAAAGAAGATCGGCGTAATCAAGCAGTTGCAAGGCGATGGTTATCAAAACGGCGTTCTTGCTCGCTTTAACGAATCACTTGAACTACTTGCATCTCTTGGCGCTGAAATCGTTGAAGTTGATTGCCCAAGTTTTGAATATGCACTTGCTGCTTATTACTTAATCGCACCATCTGAATGTTCGTCCAACTTAGCCCGCTTTGATGCGATGCGTTACGGGCTTCGCACCGGTGATGTCGATGGCGCATCTGCCGAAACAGTCATGAATGCAACGCGCGAAGCAGGCTTTGGCCGCGAGGTTAAGCGCCGCATCATTCTTGGCACATACGCGCTCTCATCTGGTTATTACGATGCTTACTACGGCAGCGCGCAGAAGATCCGTACCTTGATTATTGATGATTATAAGAAGGCATTTACTCAGGCAGATGTTCTGGTCTCACCAACATCACCAATTACCGCATTTAAGATCGGCGAGAAATCTGAAGATCCAATCGCGATGTATTTGGCGGATGTAGCAACGATTCCAGTAAATCTTGCAGGTATTTGCGGTATGAGCTTGCCAGCTGGTTTAGCCGACGAAGATGGCTTGCCAGTTGGTTTCCAGATCATGGCACCTGCGATGCAAGATCAACGTCTCTATGAAGTTGGTGGAGCGCTTGAAGCAGCGCTGGTCAGCAAATGGGGCGGACATTTAATTGATCAAGTTCCAGCTTTGGGAGGTGCCAAGTAATGGCTATTTCCTATGACGATGTAATTGCAAAGTACGAACCAGTACTCGGCTTAGAAGTTCACGTTGAACTAAATACCGAATCCAAGATGTTCTGTTCTTGCAGCACCACATTCGGCGCAGAACCAAATACCCAAACCTGCCCAGTTTGTTTGGCACTTCCTGGCGCGCTGCCAGTTGTAAATGCGACAGCGATTGAGTCCACGATCAAGATTGGTCTGGCGCTTAACTGTCAGATCGCGCCTTACAGCCGCTTTGCCCGTAAGAACTATTTCTATCCTGATATGCCAAAGAACTTCCAGATTTCACAGTATGACGAACCAATCTGTTTCGATGGTTATGTCGATGTAGAAATTGAAACTGAAGAAGGTCCAAAGCAGTTCCGTATCGAAATCGAACGTGTTCATATGGAAGAAGACACAGGAAAGTCACTGCACGTCGGCGGTGCAACTGGCCGTATCCATGGTGCGGAGTACTCACTCCTTGATTACAACCGCGCCGGTATTCCACTTGTAGAAATCGTTACCAAAATTGTTCCGGGCACTGGCAAATATGCGCCCGAAGTTGCCAAGGCTTACGTTGCCGAACTCCGCGATATCTTGCGCGGCCTAAAGGTTTCCGATGTAAAGATGGAGCAGGGCTCACTTCGTTGCGATGCCAACGTCTCACTTCGCATAATCGGATCCGATCTTCTTGGAACGCGCTCTGAAACAAAAAACGTAAACTCACTTCGTTCTGTCGAACGCGCAATTCGCGGTGAAATGATTCGCCATGCTGAACTGCTAAATGATGGCAAGAAAGTTAAGCAAGAGACTCGTCACTTCCAAGAAGACACCGGACTTACTCGCTCTGGACGTTCCAAGGAGCAAGCCGAGGATTACCGTTACTTCCCGGAGCCAGATCTAGTGCCAGTTGCACCAGATGCTGCTTGGATCGAAACCCTTCGCACGCAATTGCCGGAACGCCCATCGCTACGTCGTAAGCGTTTGAAAGAAGAGTGGTCTGTTCCTGATAAAGAGATGGCAGCGATGATCAACGCTGATGTTCTAGATATTGTTGAAGCAACAGTTCTGCTTGGCGCAGAACCAACTAAGGCGCGCACTTGGTGGCTAGGCGAAATTTCACGTATTGCAAATGAGAAAGAAACTGCGATTGCCGATCTTTCAATCACTCCCGCTGATGTTGCTGAAATTGTTGAGCTAGTTGCTAAAGGTGAACTTACAGACAAGTTGGCCCGCCAAGTTGTAGAAGGCGTAATCGCTGGCGAAGGTAAGCCTTCGGAAGTTGTGGCAAAGCGCGGTATAAAAGTTGTTAACGATGATGGCGCACTTATGGCTGCTATTGAGAAAGTTTGTGCTGAGCAAGCAGAGACTGCAGATAAAGTCCGTAACGGCCATGTTCCTGCAGCAGGTGCGCTAATTGGTGCAGTCATGAAAGAGACAAAGGGCCAAGCAGATGCTGCTCGCGTACGAGAGCTTCTACTTGGCCACTTAGGTCAGCCAACTAATTAGTTAGTGCAGGCCAGCGCCCTCAGTTTCAACAAGTGACTCTTTTCCAATATTGATAAAGAAGAAGAGCACGATTGCGCCAGCGAACAATAAGCCAGCAGAAACTGTAAACGCGACAGTGAAACCATGGGTGATTCCAAAGGCTTGTACCTTCTCGCCCATACTTTGATTTGCCGCGATGTAGTTAGTCGCAGCAGTTGCCGCAACTGTATTAAGCAGTGCGGTACCTAGCGATCCACCAACCTGCTGACTGGTGTTGAGCATGGCACTAGCAACGCCAGTATCTTGATTACTTACTCCATGTAGCGATGTTGAAGTTAGTGGAATAAAGACCAGCGCCATTCCTGAGCTCATAATCAAGAGAGAAGGAAGCACATGCGTGGTGTACGAAGTCTCTGGAGTAATCAGAGTCAACATAAGTAGACCAATACCTGCGAAAACCAAGCCGGGCACCATCAGCGGCTTTGGACCGAATTTAGGCAAGAGTTGCGAAGCAATTCCTGCAAAGACAATGATTCCTGCTGTAAATGGCAAGAATGCAAAACCTGATTTAAGTGGTGAGTAACCAAGTACGACTTGTAGGTAGAGACCTAGGAATAAGAACATCGAGAAGAGACCAGCTCCGACGATGAGCGAACCAAGGTAAGAACCACCACGGTTGCGCTCTGTTACAACGCGAAGCGGCATCATTGGATTTGAAACTTTGGCTTCGATTACAACAAATGCAACTAGCAACACAACTGCTGCAACCAAGAATGAAATTGTGCTCTGTGAAGACCAACCCTTTGTAGCTGCTTCGTTAAAGCCGTAGGTCAACGAGAAGAGACCGGCGGTTGCGGTGATAACGCCTGGAATGTCATAGCTATGTTCGCCGCCAGATTTAGATTCTCTGACATAGAAGAAGGCCATTAAGCCAGCAAAGATTGCAATCGGAACGTTTACGCCTAAGCACCAGCGCCATGAGAAGTACTCGGTGAGTGTTCCACCAAGGATTAGGCCAATTGCTGCGCCGCCACCTGAGATTGCACCAACTACGCCGAATGCTTTAGCGCGCTCTGCAGGAACTGTAAAAGTTACAGAAATGATCGCAAGTGCGGCAGGTGCAAGAAGTGCACCGAAAACACCTTGTAGTGCTCGGGAGGCGAAGAGAAGTTCTTGATTTGCGGCAACTCCGCCAAGAGCAGAAGCAGCGGCGAAACCTGTGAGTCCGATGATAAAGATCTTCTTGCGACCCATGAAATCACCGATACGTCCACCAATTAATAGCAACGAACCAAAGGCGAGAGTGTAGGCAGTGATAACCCACTGCTGATTGGCATCGGTAATCCCAAGATCTGCTTTAGCGCTTGGGATCGCAATATTTACAATAGATGAGTCAAGAACGACCATTAACTGAGCGATGGCGACTACGAATAGCGTACGCCAGCGATTTGGATCTAATCCATCTTTATCTAATTGGACAGGCTTTTTTGACACAGGAATCTCCTCTAAAAAGTTAAGCAAATTGGTTAAATATTGAAGTCAATGAGTGGAGTCTATTAGACTCACCGCCATGTCGCAGATGAAGCCACGCTCAGGAATCGTTACCGATGGATTAGAACGTGCACCAAACCGCGGAATGCTGCGCGCAGTCGGAATGGGCGATGACGATTGGGTCAAGCCACAAATTGGAATTGCATCATCATGGAATGAAATCACCCCATGCAATCTCTCGCTTGATCGTTTAGCTAAAGCATCTAAGCAAGGCGTACTTGATGCAGGTGGATTCCCAATGCAATTTGGCACCATCTCTGTCTCTGATGGAATCTCAATGGGCCACGAAGGTATGCACTTCTCACTCGTATCTCGTGAAGTAATTGCGGACTCAGTTGAAACAGTTATGCAGGCCGAACGCTTTGACGGCATGGTCACATTTGCAGGTTGCGATAAGTCACTTCCCGGAATGATGATGGCAGCAGCGCGTATCGACGTAGCATCTGTCTTTGTTTATGCCGGTTCAACTCTGCCTGGCTCGCTAGATGGAAAAGATGTCACGATTATCGATGCTTTCGAAGCAGTGGGTGCTTGCGCTCGCGGGTTGATAACTAAGGAACGCGTTGATCAAATCGAGCGCGCAATCTGTCCAGGTGAAGGCGCTTGCGGCGGTATGTACACAGCAAACACCATGGCAAGTATTGGCGAAGCAATCGGACTTTCACTTCCAGGTTCTGCTGCACCTCCTGCAGTTGATCGTCGCCGTGATGCATTTGCCGTCAAATCAGGTGCTGCAGTCGTTGAACTTATTCGTCAAGGAATAACTACGCGCGACATTTTGACAAAGCGCGCATTTGAAAATGCCATCACTATTTTGATGGCGCTAGGCGGTTCCACCAACGCAGTTCTGCACCTATTAGCTATTGCGCATGAAGCAGAAGTTGATCTTGAATTGCACGACTTCCACCGCATCGGCTCCAAGGTTCCGCTACTAGGAGATCTAAAGCCTTTTGGTCGCTATGTAATGAGCGATATGGATAAAGTCGGGGGAGTTCCAGTAGTTCTCAAAGCCTTGCTAGATGCAGGTTTACTACATGGCGATGTTCTAACTGTTACTGGAAAAACTATGGCCGAAAACTTAGCCGGAATTAATCCACCTGATGTAGATGGCGATATCTTGCGCGCTATCTCAACACCGCTATCTACCGATGTCGGAATTACTATTTTGGGCGGTTCGCTTGCTCCAGAAGGTGCGGTATCAAAAACTGCAGGAATCGGAATCGATTTCTTTGAAGGTCCAGCGCGCGTCTTCGACCGCGAACCAGCTGCGATGGAAGCAGTTGAAAATGGCACTGTAAAAGCTGGCGATGTAGTTGTGATTCGCTACGAAGGTCCAAAGGGTGGCCCTGGTATGCGCGAGATGTTGATGGTTACAGGTGCGATTAAAGGTGCCGGACTTGGTAAATCTACTCTGCTCTTAACTGATGGTCGCTTCTCAGGTGGTTCAACTGGACTTTGCGTTGGGCACATTTCACCAGAAGCAGTTGATGGCGGACCGATTGCATTTATCAAAGATGGCGATTTAATTCGGATCGATACTAAAGCTCGCACCCTAGATCTCTTAGTGGACCCTGCCGAACTTGAAGCCCGTAAGGCTGGCTGGAAACCGCTTACACACAAATACACCCGCGGAGTCTTGGCGAAGTTCACCAAGTCAGTTGGCTCAGCCTCAAAGGGCGCAGTCTGCGAATAGTTTCACAATTTGAGACTTACATCTCAAACCTTGACGCATATGGCTTGGGCGATGGAGAATAAGCCCATGTCAAAGGAGCTCGCGCTTATCTCGTCATCAGTGATTGTGGTGGTGATTCGATAGCGCGTGCCTTTTTAACGCACGCGCCCTCAGATCCTCTGAGGGTTTTTTCATTTAAGAAATAAATTGTAGAAATAAAAAGTAGAACCTAGAGAGTACGGAAAGGAGTAAGAAGATGGCGCACATACCAACGGCCAACGGCACAGCAATGACAGGAGCTACTTCATTGGTGAAAAGCCTAGAAGCAGCAGATGTAGAAGTGATGTTCGGACTGCCAGGTGGCGCAATTCTTCCTGCTTACGATCCGATCTTTGATTCATCGATTCGCCATATCTTGGTTCGCCACGAGCAAGGTGCAGGTCACGCAGCAACTGGTTATGCGCAAGTTACTGGGCGCGCTGGTGTCTGTATCGCAACATCTGGTCCGGGTGCGACAAACCTTGTTACTCCTTTGATGGATGCGGCAATGGATTCAGTTCCGCTAATTGCAATCACCGGCCAAGTTCCATCTGCGGCAATTGGTACCGATGCATTCCAAGAAGCAGATATTCGCGGAATCACCATGCCGTTTACAAAGCACAATTATTTGGTAACCAACCCCGATGAAATCCCTGGCGTTATCGCTGAGGCTTTCCATATCGCAACAACTGGTCGTCCAGGTCCTGTTCTCGTAGACGTTGCTAAAGATGCGCTACAGAAGATGACTACATTTAATTGGCCAACTTCAATCAAGCTTGCCGGTTACAACCCAAAGACAACTCCTGATGCACAGGCGATCACCGATGCCGCAGCGCTTATCGCGCAATCATCAAAGCCAGTCTTCTATGTTGGTGGCGGCGTAATCAAGGCCAATGCTCATAAAGAACTTCGTCAACTTGTGGAACTTCTCGGAGCACCAGTTGTTACAACTCTTATGGCGCGCGGTGCTTTCCCAGATTCACATCCGCTGCATATGGGTATGCCAGGAATGCACGGAACTGTCGCCGCTGTTACAGCGCTACAAAAGGCCGACCTACTAATCACTTTAGGCGCTCGTTTCGATGATCGCGTTACCGGAAAGCTTTCAACATTTGCACCAAATGCAAAGATTCTTCATGCAGATATTGATCCTGCTGAAATCGGCAAGAACCGTCATGCCGATGTTGCAGTTGTCGGAGATGTGCGTGAAACCATTTCAGCTCTTATTCCTGCGCTTAAAGCGGCCCTTTCAAAGAACCAACCTGATCTCTCAGCATGGTTGCGACAGATGAATTCTCTTAAATCCACATATCCATTGGGTTATGACCAACCTGAAGATGGCTCATTGTCACCACAACATGTAATCCAACGAATCGGTCAGATCTCTGGAACCGACACCATCTTTACCGCAGGCGTTGGCCAACACCAGATGTGGGCATCACAATTTATTTCATATGAACACCCACGCACCTGGCTTAACTCCGGCGGTGCAGGCACCATGGGTTACGGCGTACCTGCTGCAATGGGCGCAAAAGTTGGCGCACCAGATGCAACTGTTTGGGCGATAGATGGTGATGGATGTTTCCAGATGACAAATCAGGAACTCGTTACCTGTGCACTTAACAATATTCCAATCAAGGTTGCGATTATCAATAACGAATCTCTCGGCATGGTTCGCCAATGGCAGACCTTGTTCTACGAAGGTCGTTACTCAAATACCAACCTCGAATCAAAGCGTGTTCCTAACTTCCCGATGCTCGCTGAAAGTATGGGTTGCGTTGGTCTTGCTTGCGAACGCCCGGAAGATTTGGATAAGACAATTGAGAAAGCGATGTCGATCAATGACCAACCAGTTGTTGTTGATTTCCGCGTACATCGCGATGCGATGGTTTGGCCGATGGTTGCTGCCGGAACTTCAAATGATGAAATCATGATCGCTCGCGCTACTGCGCCCGACTGGGATTCACAGGAGCTCTAATGACTACTAGCCGCCGTCAACACACTCTTGAAGTTCTCGTTGAAAACGAACCAGGTGTTCTAGCCCGCGTAGCTGGCCTCTTTTCGCGCCGTGCATTTAACATCGAAACTCTCAACGTCGGACCAACCGCAGATTCCTCAATCTCAAAGATGGTTATTGGAGTAGCTGTAGAAGGCCACTCTCTCGAGCAAGTAATTGCTCAGCTCGACAAACTTGTCAGCGTCATATCGATCAAAGATGTGACAGGCAAAGGCAAAGAAGTTCACGACACCCAACCTGATTACCAAAACTAAGCAAGAAACTAACTCGAAAAAGAAAAAGGAGAAACACCGTGGCAACGATGTATCACGAAGAGGATGCAGATCTATCAATCATCCAGGGTCGCAAGGTCGCGATCATCGGTTACGGCTCACAAGGCCATGCGCACGCACTAAACCTGCGTGACTCAGGCGTTGATGTTCGCGTTGGTCTAAAAGAAGGTTCACCTTCACGCGCTAAGGCAGAAGCAGAAGGCCTTCGCGTTGTAACAGTTGCAGAAGCTGTTAAGGAAGCTACCGTCATCATGATCTTGGCGCCAGATCACGTACAGCGCCACATCTACACAGACTCAATCTTGCCTAACCTTAAAGATGGCGATGCTCTCTTCTTCGGTCACGGTTTCAATATCCGCTTTGGTTACATCAAGCCAACTGCAAATGTTGATGTTTGCATGGTTGCGCCAAAGGGTCCAGGACACTTGGTTCGCCGCGAGTTCGCAGGCGGTCGTGGAGTTCCTGTAATCGTTGCTGTTGAACAAGATGCAACAGGCAACGCATGGCCACTAACACTTTCTTACGCCAAGGCAATTGGTGGACTTCGCGCAGGTGGAATCCTCACAACATTTACCGAAGAGACTGAAACAGATCTATTCGGTGAGCAGTCAGTACTTTGCGGCGGCGCTTCACAACTAGTTATGTACGGTTTCGAAACACTTACTGAAGCTGGATACCAGCCAGAGGTTGCATACTTCGAGTGCCTGCACGAACTAAAACTCATCGTTGACTTGATGTTCGAAGGCGGAATCGCCAAGCAGCGTTGGTCAGTATCAGATACCGCTGAATACGGAGATTACGTTTCAGGTCCACGCGTTATCGATCCAAGCGTTAAAGAGAATATGAAGGCAGTACTTGCTGACATTCAATCTGGTGCATTTGCTAAGCGCTTCATCGACGATCAAGAGGCAGGAGCTCCAGAATTCAAGGCGCTTCGCGCAAAAGGAGAAGCTCACCCAATTGAAGGAGTAGGCCGCGAACTTCGCAAGATGTTTAGCTGGATCAAGACTTCAAATAAAGATGATTACCGAGAAGGAAGCGCGGCGCGTGGCTAAACCTGTTGTATTAATCGCTGAAGAGTTAAGTCCGGCAACCCTAGAAGCTTTAGGTCCGGATTTTGAAGTACGCAATTGTGATGGCGCAAACCGCACCGAACTCCTTGCCGAACTTGGCAAAGGAGTCGATGCGGTCTTGATCCGTTCTGCAACCAAGATGGATGCAGAAGCAATCGCTGCGGCAAAGGGTTTGAAAGTTATTGCACGCGCCGGCGTTGGTCTAGATAACGTTGATATTCCTGCAGCAACAACTGCAGGTGTAATGGTCGTTAACGCACCAACTTCAAATATCGTCTCTGCGGCAGAACTTGCTATCTCATTGCTACTTGCTTCAGCACGCTTTATCTCACCTGCACATGCGGCACTTCGCAACGGCAAGTGGGCGCGCTCTAAGTACACCGGCGCTGAACTATTTGAAAAAACTCTCGGCATAGTTGGCTTCGGACGTATCGGCCAGTTAGTTGCTCATCGCATGCAGGCATTTGGCATGAACGTAGTTGCTTACGATCCATACCTACAGCCAGCCCGCGCTGCACAACTTGGCGTTGAACTAGTTGATCTAGACACACTTCTTACCCGAAGCGATTTCATCACCATTCACTTACCAAAGACTAAAGAGACTGCAAATTTGATCGGCGTAGAAGCGCTTAAGAAAGTTAAGCCTTCTGTTCGCATCATCAACGCAGCTCGTGGTGGCGTTCTTGATGAGGCGGCACTTCACGATGCGATCGTTGAAGGTCGCGTTGCTGGTGCCGGGCTTGATGTTTATGTCACCGAACCTTGTACTGATTCACCTTTGTTCCAGCTTGATCAAGTAGTTGCAACTCCACACTTGGGCGCATCAACAGATGAGGCTCAAGAGCGCGCTGGAATTGCCGTTGCAGTATCAGTTCGCAAAGCACTTGCTGGCGAGCTAGTTCCTGATGCGGTTAACGTAAAGGGTGGCGCAATCCACGAGGAAATTCGTCCATCACTTCCACTTGTTGAAAAGATGGCACAGATCGCAACTGCAATTGCTGGTGAACTTCCAACCAATCTTGATGTGCATGTGCGCGGAGATATCTCTGAGCACGATTCATCAATCTTGGCAATCAGCGCTCTTAAGGGCGCACTCCTTGCAACTGGCGCTGAAGATGTTACTTATGTAAACGCTCCAGGACTTGCTGCTGCTCGCAATCTGACATCAACTTCAGATACTGATGCAGTGAGCCCGGAATACCGCAGCATGATTTCTTTACATTGCGCACTTGCCAATGGAAAGTCGATCACCGTTGATGGAACTTTGATGGGTATCCGCAAAGTTGAAAAGATCATCGCAATCGATGGTTTCGATCTTGATCTTCCACCAACCGATAACTTGCTCTTCTTGCGCTATGCCGATCGCCCAGGCATTGTTGGCACAGTCGGAAACGCACTTGGCAAGGCCGGAATCAATATTGCAGGAATGCAAGTTGCCCGCGCTAGCGCTGGGGGAGAAGCGTTGATGGCTATCACCGTTGACTCACCTGTTGCTGATGCAATTGTTTCGGCAGTTGCTAAGGAAACCGGTGCCGATCTCGTCCGTTCAGTTACCTTAGTGAACTAATAGGGGCGATATGAAAAATATAAATCTTGCTGTTATCGCAGGCGATGGAATTGGACCAGAAGTGGTTGCCCAAGGTCTTCGCGTTCTCGATAAGGTCGCCGCAAAGTACGACGTGACTTTTGCAAAGACTGAATACGATCTTGGCGCAGGATATTGGCATCGCACTGGAGACGTTCTTCCAGATTCAGTTCTTGCTGAAATCGCTAAGGCAGATGTCATCTTGCTCGGAGCGGTTGGAGATCCAACTGTTCCAAGTGGAGTTCTAGAACGTGGTTTGCTTCTTAAGCTTCGCTTTGCATTTGATCACTACATCAACTTGCGCCCCGCAATTTTGCGCGCTGGTGTAACTGGTCCACTTGCTACAAAGGCGCCAATTGATTTCATCGTGGTTCGAGAAGGAACCGAAGGCCCATACGTTGGCGCCGGTGGAGTTCTTGCTGAAGGAACCGATGCTGAAATCGCAACTGAAGAATCTCTAAACACTCGCCGCGGTGCTGAGCGAGTGATTCGTGACGCCTTTGCGCGCGCCCAAAAGCGTGATCGCAAGAAGCTAACACTTGTTCACAAGAACAACGTCTTAACTCGCGCAGGTAGCCTCTGGACTCGTACCTTCAATGAAGTTGCCAAAGAGTTCCCAGGTGTAACAACTGATTATCTGCATGTTGACGCGGCATCAATGTTCTTCGTTACCAACCCAGAACGCTTTGACGTTGTCGTAACCGACAATTTATTCGGAGATATCTTGACCGATATCGCAGCAGCTATCTGCGGCGGAATAGGTCTTGCAGCCTCTGGCAATATCAATCCAACCGGCGCATTCCCATCAATGTTTGAGCCAGTACATGGTTCAGCGCCGGATATCGCTGGCAAGAATTTAGCTGACCCAACAGCAACTGTTATGTCAGTTGCGATGATGATGGATCACTTGGGTTATGCCGATGCTGCTCGCGAGATCGAATCTGCAGTAAATGCAGATCTACTTGCCCGCGCAGATAAGAAGCGAAGCACTACAGAAATCGGAGATGCGCTACTCGCGCAACTTTAAAATGAAGATCAAACTAAATCCCAACGCTAAAGATGCCGCGACTCGCGATGCTCTGGTTGCCGAAGGCGGATTTGGTAAGTACTACACAGACCACATGGTTATCTGCGAATGGACGCAAGATGGTGGCTGGGCTGAACCAGAGTTAATTCCTTACGGGCCGCTCTCACTTGATCCAGCAACAGCAGTTTTCCATTATGGACAAGAGATCTTCGAAGGTATGAAGGCTTATCGCCAACCAGATGGCGGAATCGCACTATTTCGTCCTGAAGCAAATGCGCGACGCTTTGCAAAGTCTGCAGCGCGGCTAGCGCTTCCAGAAATGCCCGAAGCGCTCTTCTTGGAAACTGTTGAAACTCTTGTAAAGCAAGATGCAGGATGGGTTCCAAATAAAGTCGGCGAATCTCTATATATACGCCCATTTATGATCGCTACCGAAGTTGGTTTAGGCGTTCGTCCATCAAATAAAGCAACTTACATTCTTATTGCAACGCCAGCGGGTGCTTACTTTGATCCATCTAAGGCAGTATCTGTTTGGATCTCAACTGAATATGTCCGCGCAGCACAAGGCGGAACTGGTGAGGCAAAGTGCGGCGGAAATTACGCAGCTTCTCTTGTTGCACAGAAGGCAGCCGCAAAAGAAGGTTGCGATCAAGTTGTTTGGATCGATGCCAAAGAGCGCAAGTGGATTGAGGAAATGGGCGGTATGAACCTTTACTTCGTAAAGGGTAAAGGCGCCGATGCAACTGTTATTACTCCAAAGTTAACTGGAACTTTATTGCCAGGTATTACGCGCGATTCAATTTTGTCCGCTGCAAAAGATCTTGGTTACAAGACCGATGAGGTAATGCTCTCTATCGACGACTGGCGCATCGGTGTTTCATCCGGTGAGATCACCGAAATCTTTGCTTGCGGTACTGCTGCGGTTGTTTCACCAGTTGGTCAAGCCAAGAGCGCGATGGGTACTTGGGCTACCGGTGACGGACAACCTGGCGCAATCACAATGCAGATCCGCAATCACTTACTCGCAATTCAGCACGGAACAACGGCAGATAAACACGGCTGGGTTAAACGAGTTATCTAATGACTATCTCTGATGCTTTCCATATCTATGACACCACTCTGCGTGATGGCGCACAGCAAGAGGGTTTAAATCTTTCGGTTCACGACAAGTTAACTATTGCTCGCCACCTTGATGATCTCGGCGTTGGATTTATTGAAGGCGGTTGGCCAGGGGCTAACCCAAAGGACACCGAATTCTTTGCCCTCGCTAAAAAAGAGTTAAAGCTTAAGAACGCCACCTTTGTGGCATTTGGCGCTACTCGTCGCCCAAACGTTAAAGCTGCCGATGATGTATTACTTGGTGCACTTCGTGATAGCGGCGCCCCTGCAGTTACCTTGGTTGCAAAGGCATTTGATCGCCACGTTGATCTTGCGCTAAAGACAACGTTAGAAGAAAACCTAGCAATGATCCGCGATTCAGTAACCCACCTTCGCCAAGAAGGACAGCGCGTATTTCTAGATGCCGAACACTTCTTTGATGGCTACCGCGCCAATCGCGATTACGCGCTTGAAGTAATTCGCGTTGCGATGGAAGCAGGAGCCGATGTTGCTGCGCTCTGCGATACCAACGGTGGCATGTTGCCTGATGAAATTGCCGATGTTGTTCATGATGTTTTAACTGCAACCTCTGCTCGCATCGGCATCCACTGCCACAACGACACTGGCTGCGCTGTTGCCAACTCAATGGCCGCGGTTGCTGCCGGTGCTACACATGTACAAGGAACACTTAATGGTTACGGCGAACGCACGGGAAATGCTGACCTCGTAACAATTATCGCTAACTTAGAACTAAAGAAGAAGCAGTTGGTCTTGCCACCAAACGCACTTCGTGAGTCATTCAGAATCTCACACGCCATTGCAGAAGTAACTAATATTTCTCCATCAGGTCGCCAGCCATACGTTGGCGTTTCAGCATTTGCACATAAAGCTGGCCTGCATGCATCTGCAATCAAGGTTGATCCATTCTTGTATCAACATGAAGATCCGGCATCTGTCGGAAACGATATGCGCATGCTGGTTTCAGATATGGCTGGTCGCGCTTCTATCGAACTTAAATCACAAGAACTTGGCGTAGATCTCGGTGGCGATCGCGAGCTAGTTGGTCGCATTGTTGATCGCGTAAAAGAGATGGAATCTCGCGGCTTTACCTTCGAGGCAGCAGATGCTTCATTCGAACTTCTCATGCTTGAAGAAGTATCTGGAAAGCGTCCTTCATTCTTCACTATTGAACATTGGTTAACGACTGTAGAACGCGCTGAAGATCAGAGCATTGTCACTAAGGCTGAAGTAACGGTTACCGCGCAAGGTAAAGAGATCTCTTGCTCAGGTTCTGGAAACGGCCCAGTCAACGCATTCGATAACGCACTTCGCTCAGGACTTAAGCAGTTGTATCCCGAACTCGAAGTTCTTGAACTTACTGATTACAAAGTACGTATCCTCGAAGGTCGCCTTGGCACAGGTGCGATCACCCGCGTACTTGTAGAAACTTCAGATGGCAAGGGCGAATGGAACACCGTTGGAGTTCACGAAAACGTCATCGCTGCATCTGCGATGGCACTTGAAGATGCTGTTACCTTCGGCTTACTGCGCCAGGGTCGCAAACCCGAGTAACCTTTAAAGCATGGGAAGCGTTGCACTTAGCGAAATTCGCGACGCATTTCTGAAATACCTCGAATCTGAGCGCAACCTTTCCGCCCATACTATCCGGGCTTACTTGGGGGATTTAGATTCTTTCTTCGAACATCTTGAAAAATTGGATATAACTGACTTTTCAAAACTCGAGCTCTCGCACATCCGATCGTGGCTGGCTAACCAGCAAGTCAAAGGGGGAGCCCGCACCACACTTTCGCGTCGCGCGGTTTCTATTCGCTTGTTTACTAAGTGGGCAACCAAGAAGGGCTACCTCGCAAAAGATGTCGGTGCAACGTTGGCCACACCTAAAGGTGCGCGCACATTGCCAGATATATTAAACGTTGCTGATGCTGGCCTTGCTATGGATGCGCTTGCCACCAGAGTTGCAGAAGAAGATGGGCCGCTATCAAAACGTGATTGTGCGATGGTAGAAGTCTTATATGCCAGCGGTGCCCGCGTCTCTGAACTCTGCGGTCTTGATCTACAAGATATTGATTATGAGCGAAACACTATTCGTGTGATCGGTAAAGGAAATAAAGAGCGCACGATTCCGCTCGGCAATCCGGCGATGCGCGCACTCGATGCTTGGTTAAAAGAAGGTCGACCATCATTGGCTGGAGATAAATCAGATCGCGCTGTATTTCTTGGGGCGCGAGGAAAACGAATTGATCAGCGCACTGTGCGCACCGTTGTTTATCAAGCGCTAGAAGCTTTAGAAGGTGCAGTTAAGTTAGGACCACACGCGCTGCGCCATTCGGCGGCAACACATTTACTCGAAGGTGGAGCTGACCTTCGCACGGTGCAAGAAATCTTGGGCCATGCTTCTCTTGCTACAACTCAGATCTATACCCACGTCTCAACCGAAAGACTTCAAAAAGCCTTTAAACAAGCCCACCCCCGCGCATAAGGAGAGATCAGGGTGTGGATTTAGCACCCCTCGGCGGCAGGTAAGATTTCCCCTGCACCAGAGCCATTCTTTAAATGAACCTTTGGTGACATCTCAGCACTTATGTATGAACTGCTCCGCAGGGAATACAAGCCACTTCGGTCCACAAATTTTTGTGGTCGGCGTTGTAGGTGCGACGGGCCTAACAAATTGTTAAGCCATAAACCGAGCAGGTTTATTGCGCTGTGCGCAAAAACCTAAAAAGGAGAACGCTGCCATGGCAGTTGTAACAATGCGAGAACTCCTCGACAGTGGAGTCCACTTCGGACATCAGACACGTCGTTGGAACCCAAAGATGAAGCGCTTCATTTTCACAGAGCGCAACGGCATCTACATCATCGATATCCAGCAATCACTTGCACTTATCGATCAAGCATATGAATTCGTAAAGGACACCGTCGCCAAGGGCGGCCACGTTCTATTCGTTGGAACAAAGAAGCAAGCACACGAACCGATCATGCAGCAGGCTGCACGCGTTGGAATGCCAACCGTCACCGAGCGCTGGTTAGGTGGAATGCTCACTAACTTCCCAACTGTTTACAAGCGCATTCAGCGCCTCAAGGAGCTTGAAGCTCTTGAGAATGCAAACGATCTTTTGCTTACAAAGAAAGAACTCCTTGTTCTTCGTCGTGAGCGCGAAAAGCTATTTAAGAACCTCGACGGCATCCGTCACATGACCAAGTTGCCTTCAGCAATTTGGGTTGTTGATACCAAGAAGGAGCACCTCGCAGTTGCTGAGGCAAAGAAGCTTGGAATCCCAGTTATTGCGATCCTTGACACCAACTGCGATCCAGATGAAGTTGATTACAAGATTCCAGGTAACGACGATGCAATCCGTTCAATCGGACTACTTACTCGCGTAATCACTGATGCAATTGTTGAGGGCATGAAGGCTCGTACAGCAGCTGCACCTGCTCCTGATGCTGCAAAGAACGCGGCAACTGAAGCGCTTGAAAAAGAGCTACTTGAAGCAGCACCAACAACTCCGGAGGCATAAGTAAATTGGCTAACTATTCAGCAGATGATGTAAAACGTCTTCGCGAAGCAACTGCAGCAGGAATGCTCGATTGCAAGAAGGCACTTGATGAAGCAGATGGCGATTACGACAAAGCCCTCGACATCATTCGTGTTAAGGGACTTAAGGGAGTTACCAAGCGCGAAGGTCGCTTAACTTCTAATGGCCTAGTAGTTGCAAAGGTTTCTGGAGACCTCGGAGTAATGCTCGAGCTCAACTGCGAAACTGACTTCGTTGCAAAGGGCGAGCGTTTTATCGCACTTGGTGATGAACTAGTTGATCACCTACTTGCCTCAAAGACAGCAACTGTTGAGGCATTCCTTGCTTCAACAATGTCTAATGGCAAGAGCGTTCAATCAGTTATCGATGAAGGCAACGCAACACTTGGTGAGAAGATCGAAATTCGTAACGTCGCTGTTGTAGATGGTCCAGTTGGACTTTACCTACACAAGACTTCACCAGATCTTCCACCACAAGTTGGCGTACTAGTTTCACTTGCTAAAGAAGCAGCTGAAGTTGGTAAAGATATCGCCCAGCACATCGCCGCATTCGCACCTAAGTTTGTGAATCGCGAAGATGTTCCTGCAGATCTCATCGAAAATGAGCGACGCATCGCTGAGGAAACAGCTCGCGAAGAAGGTAAGCCAGAGGCTTCACTTTCTAAGATCATCGAAGGTCGCGTAACCGGCTTCGTCAAGGAAGTTTCCTTGATCGAGCAGGCCTTCGCTAAAGATGCGAAGAAGACCGTCAAGCAGATCCTCGATGAGGCAGGAACCGCCGTCAAGGCATTCCACCGTTTCCGCGTAGGTCAGTAAACTAGGCAGAACGACTTAGCCAAACGATTTAGAAAAGGAGCACCCATGCCCGGTACAAGAGGAACGTATCGGCGGGTGCTCCTTAAACTTTCCGGAGAAGTTTTCGGGGGAGAAAAGGGAATTGGCGTTGACATCGATGTTATGCGCGATGTCGCAAAGCAGATTAAAGATGTTGTAAAAACTGGCGTCCAGATGGCTGTTGTTGTCGGTGGCGGTAATTACTTCCGCGGTGCAGAACTACAGCAAGTCGGTATGGACCGTGCGCGCGCTGACTACATGGGAATGCTCGGAACAGTTATGAACTGTCTTGCGCTCCAAGATTTTCTAGAAAAAGAAGGCGTAGATACTCGCGTACAAACTGCGATCACTATGGGTCAAGTTGCCGAGCCATACATTCCACGCCGCGCAATTCGACATCTTGAAAAAGGTCGCGTTGTAATTTTCGGTGCAGGTGCCGGAATGCCATTCTTCACAACCGACACGGTTGCCGCACAGCGCGCACTTGAAATCGGTTCTGAAGCTTTGCTTCTCGCCAAGAGCGGCGTTGACGGCGTCTATAGCGCAGATCCAAAGAAGGATGCATCAGCTACAAAGTTCGATGAGATTTCCTATAACGAAGTTCTCTCCAAATCACTAGCTGTCGCAGATGCTGCAGCCTTTAGCCTCTGCCGTGAAAATAAGTTACCGATAATCGTTTTCGATTTGATGGCAAACGGCAATATCGCACGCGCAGTTCGCGGCGAAAAGATCGGAACGTTAGTTTCTTAACTTTAAAAAAGTTTTCCCAGAGATTTACCAAAGCTTTACCAAATTAGAGGAGTTAGAAAATGGCAGATGTAGCAAGTGCTCTAGCCGATGCGCAGAGCAAGATGGATAAGGCTGTGGAAGTTGCCAAGGATGACTTTGCAACGATCCGCACCGGCCGTGCTCACCCTGCGCTCTTCAATAAGATCATGGTTGATTACTACGGTACCTACACACCTCTTTCTCAACTAGCTTCAATTCAAGTACCCGAAGCGCGCATGGCAATCGTTGCCCCTTTTGATAAAGGAGCGATGGCGAGCATTGAAAAGGCGATCCGCGAATCAGATCTCGGTGTAAATCCAGGCAATGATGGCGTGGTTATTCGCGTTGCCCTGCCACAACTTTCTGAGGAACGTCGGAAGGATTACATCAAAGTAGCCAAAGGTAAGGCGGAAGATTCAAAGGTTTCAATCCGCAATATTCGCCGTGCCGCCAAAGAACTTATGGAAAAACTCGAAAAAGATGGCGACATTGGAAAAGATGATTTAGCGCGTGGCGAGAAAGAACTTGAAAAAGTTACGTCAGAGCACGTCACCAAGATTGATGAACTCTTAAAGCATAAGGAGGCTGAACTTCTAGAAGTTTAGAAGTTCTTAACACCACAAAGTGTCTGATCTACATTCGATTAACGAGGCGATTAATAAGCGCGCTGGAAGAAAACTTCTTCCTTCGATCGCAGTATCGCTATCGCTAATCGCACTTGTTTGGTTTGCACTTGCTTATCAGCGGGCAATTTTTGCCCTCGTGGTTACGATTGCGGTGGTAATCGGAATTCGCGAGCTAAATAAAGCATTTACTGCAGTCGATATTCATATTCCACTTTGGTCACTTACTACGGCTGCAGTTGGCCTATGTGCCGCTACCTGGTTCGGCGGAATCTCAGGTCTAGCCGTAGCTACTGCAATTGCCTTCCCTTGCCTCTTGGTTCTACTACTTCCACGAGGAACGGTTGACTTTGTTAAAACCGCATCCGCATCCGCACTTGCACTTGTCTATCTACCATTTCTAGCAGGCTTCTTGATCTTGTTGGCTCGCCCCAGCAATGGGCTAGAGCGCGTCATGACTTTTGTAGTCTTGGTTGGATGTAATGACACCTTCGCTTATTTAACTGGCGTACTTTTCGGCAAGCATCCACTTGCGCCAAAGATCAGTCCCAAGAAAACCATAGAAGGCTTACTTGGCTCACTTGTATTTACTATTGCAGGTGGCGCTATCGCATTTCATTACATTATGGGCGCCGAGTGGTGGTTAGGCGCACTCGCTGGTCTATTAACTGTTTTCACCGCAACATCAGGAGATCTAATTGAATCTGCGCTAAAGCGCGATATGGCGATAAAAGATATGGGAAATCTCTTGCCCGGCCATGGCGGAATTATGGATCGCCTAGATTCAGTTTTGTTTGCCGCTCCTGCGCTATGGCTTGCCCTTGAAATTGTGCGTCGCGCACAAGATTCAGGGATTTTATGAGCACCAGACCGGATGCAAATCCTGAACTCAAATTAGTTTTCGATGAGCCACCGCAACGCAAGAAGGCACCGAAACATTTAGCAGATCTATCTCCTGCTGATCGCAAGATCTGGGCGAAAGAACTCGGCCTGCAACCTTTTCGTGCTTCGCAGGTTGCAACTCACTATTTCTCTCACTTATCTAATAACCCTGAAGAGTGGACTGATATCCCGGCGGCTGAACGTCAATCAATTGCTGATGCGCTAACACCAAAGCTAATTCAACTTGTCACATCACGAACTACAGATAATGGCATGACTCGGAAAGATCTCTGGAAATTGCATGATGGTGTTTTAGTCGAATCCGTATTGATGCGTTACACAGATCGCGTCACCGTTTGCATCTCATCTCAAGCTGGCTGCGGAATGAACTGTCCGTTCTGTGCGACCGGTCAGGCTGGTCTAACGCGCAATCTAACTGCTGGTGAAATCACCGAACAAATTGTGGCTGCAGCGCGAGCTTGTGCAAATGGCGAACTTCCTGGGGGAGAAGCGCGTCTATCTAATATCGTATTTATGGGAATGGGCGAGCCGCTAGCAAATTACAACGCAGTTGTTCGCACGCTTCGCAACATCACAGATCCAAACCCTGACGGCTTAGGAATTAGCGCCCGATCTGTAACGGTTTCAACAGTTGGTTTGGTAAATGGAATTGAGAAGCTAATGGATGAGGGCATCAACTGCACCTTGGCAGTTTCTCTGCATACGCCAGATGACGAACTCCGCGACTCACTTGTACCAATTAACTCGCGCTTTAACGTTCGCGAAGTTCTAGCCGCAGCCGATGCTTACGAGAAGAAGACTGGTCGCCGCTATTCAATCGAGTATGCGCTAATCCGCGATATTAACGATCAATCTTGGCGCGCAGATTTATTGGGGCGTTTGCTAAAGAGTCGCAACGCCCACGTCAATTTAATCCCGCTCAACCCAACCCCAGGATCAAAATGGACGGCATCCCGCCACGAAGATGAGGTCGAGTTTGTGAGAATCCTGGAGAACTATGGCGTTCCCGTGACCGTGCGCGATACCCGCGGGCGCGAGATCGATGGCGCTTGCGGACAGTTGGCAGCAGCCGAAAAGAGTAAATAGACTCCAAGCCATGAGTACAAATGGCATGAGCATCAACGAGCAGGCAGCAGTTTACGAATCTTCTACCCAATACTTTTTAAATTTGGCGCGTGGAGTTACGGCTGATCAGTTAGATGTTAAAGATCCTGAAGGTTGGTCTGCTCGTCAGATTATTCATCACTTAGCGGATTCAGAGGCGCAGTCATATGCGCGCTTGCGTCGCTTAGTTGCAGAACCTGAAGGATCAATCATCCAAGGTTATGACGAAAATCTTTGGGCAACTGCGCCGCAACTTGGTTATGAAAGCGCACCAGTTGAAAATTCAATCGCGGTCTTTGCCGCAGTGCGTGCCGGTTCACTCGACATCATTAAACGTCTCGAAGAGCCAGATCTAGAAAAGTCAGGTGTCCACTCAGAATCCGGTCACTACACAATTGCTAAATGGTTAGAAGGTTATTCAAAACATCCAGTTGATCACGGTGATCAACTAATTCGCGCGGTAAAGGGGCAGAAGTAAAATGAAAAAGTTGCAGAACTTTGTTAATGGCAAGCTCGTTGATTCATCATCGGGAGAGACAACCACGCTAATTAACCCAGCAACCGGACAAGCATTCGCAACCGCTCCGAACTCAAACGCGGCCGATGTCAATAAGGCTATGTCTGCTGCCGCTAACGCCTTCACCGAATGGCGTGATTCAACTCCTTCAGAGCGCCAACGCGCCTTGCTTAAAATCGCTGATGCGATCGAGTCTCGCGCTGATGAAATTATCGCCATTGAATCTGAAAACTGCGGTAAGCCAATTGGGCTAACAACTTCAGAAGAAGTTCCTCCAATGATTGATCAGATCCGCTTCTTCGCTGGCGCTGCTCGTAATTTAGAGGGCAAGTCTGCAGGCGAATATATGAAGGGAATGACCTCATTTATTCGTCGCGAACCAGTTGGCGTTTGCGGGCAAGTAACTCCGTGGAACTACCCAATGATGATGGCGGTTTGGAAATGGGCACCGGCAATTGCAGCAGGTAACGCGGTTGTACTAAAGCCAAGTGATACAACACCAGCATCAACAGTCTTTATGGCCGAGATCATGGGCGAATTTTTGCCAGATGGCGTAATCAATGTGATTTGTGGTGAACGCGAAACTGGAAAAGCTGTTGTTGAGCATGCAACGCCAGCGATGGTTTCAATTACTGGTTCAGTGCGCGCAGGTATGGAAGTCGCCGGAAGCGCCGCTAAGCAGTTAAAGCGCGTTCACCTCGAACTCGGTGGCAAGGCTCCAGTTGTTGTCTTTAATGATGCAGATCTAGAAGCGGCTGCAGCAGGTATCGCAATCGCAGGATTCTTCAACTCAGGTCAAGATTGCACCGCTGCAACCCGCGTCTTGGTACAAGAAGGTGTTTATGAAGAGATGGTCAAACTTCTCGCCCACCAAGCAACTAACGAGATCGCAGTTGGTATGCCAAATGAAGATGTAATCGTTGGTCCGGTAAACAACGCCGCTCAATTCGAGCGCGTTAAAGGTTTCCTAAATCGTGTGCCGTCACACGCACGTGTTGTAGCAGGTGGGTCTGCCCTAGATCGCCCTGGCTATTTCATCGCTCCAACAGTGATCGCAGACCTTCGTCAGCAGGATGAGCACATCCAATCTGAGATCTTCGGACCGGTCATTACTATCCAGAAATTTAAGGATGAAGCTGAAGCGATCGCCCTTTCAAATGGCGTCGAGTACGGGTTGGCATCATCTGTCTGGACCAAGGATCACGGCACTGCGATGCGTATGGCCAAGGCCTTTGACTTCGGATGCGTCTGGATCAATACCCATATCCCAATCGTTGCCGAGATGCCACACGGCGGCTTCAAGCGCTCTGGATACGGCAAGGATCTTTCGAGCTACGGCTTCGAGGATTACACCCGCATCAAGCACGTCATGACCAACCTAAACGGGTAAAAATTAAGATAAATTTTCGCTAAATCACAGCGAAATTGTTTGGCGTGCAGGGCAAATCGGTTACATAATGAGCCCTGCACAACCGTCCCTTGTTCCGGAAAATCAAAAAGGAGCCCATCAACATGGCTAAGAAGTCACCTCTATCACCAGAAGCACGTTCAATCATCAACGCACGTGTTTCACGCCGTGCAGTTCTTGCAGGTATCGGTGGCGTTGGCGCTGCTGGTGCGCTCGCCGCATGTGGTTCAGGCGGAGATTCTGCTGCATCAGGTGAATTAGTTCGTTGGGGCAACTGGCCTCTCTACTTAGATTTCGATGAAGAAAATAAGACTTATCCAACACTCGATAAGTTCACTGAAGCAACTGGTATTGCAACTAAATACTTTGAAGATTACAACGACAACGACGAGTTCTACGGAAAAGTTCAAGCGCAGTTAAAGCTCAACGAAGATATTGGTTATGACCTAGTCAGCCCAACTGACTGGATGGCGGCTCGTTGGATTCGCCTTGGTTATGCGCAGAAGTTTGATGCTGCAAATATTCCAAATAAGACAAATATTCTCGACACTCTTGCATCACCTTCTTACGACCCAAACCGCGAATCAACACTTACCTGGCAAGGCATCATGGGTGGTTTCGGTTGGAATACTGAGAAGAATCCAAAGGGTATTCGCACTCTCGATGATCTCTTTGCTCCAGCAAATAAGGGCAAGATCGTTGTGCTCTCTGAACTTCGCGACACAATCGGAATCATCTTGCTTGCGCAAGGTGCAGATCCTGCAACTGTTACTGAAGATCAGTACATGAACGCTGTTGATTTCATGGCCGGAAAGATTTCAGATGGCTGGATTCGCGGCGTTAAGGGTAACGAATACGCAGAAGATCTGACATCAGGCGATGCAACTGCTGTTATCGGTTGGTCTGGAGATATGTTCATCTTGGCATCAGAGAATGAAGGCAAGTTCGACTTCGCAATTCCTGAATCAGGCGGAACTATTTCAGGTGACAATCTCTTGATCCCATCAACTGCAACTCCAGAAGCCAAGGCAAGTGCTGAAAAGCTGATCAACTGGTACTACGACCCAGCGATTGCAGCAGAAGTTGCTGCCTACGTTAACTATGTAACTCCAGTTAAGGGTGCTCAGGCTGAGATGGAGAAGATCGATCCAGATCTAGCTAAGAGCGAGTACATCTTCCCAACTGAAGCAACGATGAAGAACCTCAGCGTCTTCCGTTCGCTAACTCCAACAGAAGAGACTGCTTGGACTGAAGCGTTCCAGAAGGCCGCCGGCAACTAAGTGTCTTTTGACGCTAGTTCGGCGCGAGGGGATTTAATACTCACTCGAATCACTAAAGAGTATGGTGATTTCAAGGCGGTAGATGATCTGTCACTTACCATCCCTAAAGGTTCATTCTTTGCACTACTTGGACCTTCTGGGTGCGGTAAGACAACAACCTTGCGCATGATCGCAGGACTTGAAGAACCAACGATTGGCAGCATTCACTTAGGTGAAACAGATATCACGACAACAAAGCCTTATCAGCGTCCAATCAATACCGTTTTTCAGAACTACGCGCTCTTTCCACATTTAACTATCTTTGAAAATATCGCTTTCGGCCTGCGCCGTCGCGGTATTAAAGATGTAGATGCCGAAGTTAATAAGGTTCTTAACCTCGTTGAACTTCCGCATCTAGCAGGTCGCAAACCAACCCAGCTATCTGGTGGACAGCAACAGCGCATCGCACTTGCTCGCGCGATCGTTAACCGTCCAGCGCTGTTGCTGCTTGATGAACCACTTGGCGCACTCGATCTTAAATTGCGTCGCCAAATGCAGATCGAACTTAAATGGATTCAGAAAGAAGTTGGTTTAACTTTCGTTCACGTAACCCACGATCAAGAAGAAGCCATGACTATGGCCGACACGATCGCGGTTATGAATGAAGGAAAGATTGAGCAGATGGGTTCTCCTGCAGATCTCTATGACGATCCAGAGACCGCTTTTGTAGCTAACTTCCTTGGCCAATCTAATCTTATTAAGGGAACGATCACCGGCAACGATGGCGATTCAATCATCGCCGATCTCTACGGACAGAAGATCTCACTTCCCAAGAACCGTTCCCATGCAGTTGATAACTCTATGTATGCAGGAATCCGCCCTGAAAAATTCCGTATTTCGTTGCTAGATACACCTGTCTCAGGAAACGTACTCACTGGTGGACGCATCGAAGATGTTTCTTACATTGGTGTTTCAACTCAGTACCAAGTCGAAATGCCTTGGGGACAAGAGTTAATGGTCTTTGAGCAAAATGATGATGGAGTCGCGCCATTTAATAAGGGCGATGCAGTAAACATTTCTTGGGCGCCAGTCTTCACCTTCGCACTCCGCGGCGATGAAGATGTAACCGCTGGATCTGAAGTAAATCCCGAAGATCTAGACGAAGAGTAAGTCGCAACTTCGATGCAAAAGATCAGAACGCCTTATCTTCTTCTTTTGCCAGGTTTTGCCTTCCTATTTACCTTCTTCATCTTGCCGATTGTGAACTTGGCACAGACTTCGACGCAGACTCCGCTAAGTGGGGGAGATACCGGCCAATACGAGCAGACCTACCGTTTCGGAAACTACATCGATGCCTTTGTCGAAAATAAAGAACAGTTCGGCCGCTCATTTGTATACGCACTTATCGCAACGCTGCTAGCGCTAGCGATCTCTTATCCGCTGGCTTATGCAATCGCATTTAAATCAGGCAAGTATAAAAACTTCTTCTTGGTGCTAGTCGTTGCGCCGTTCTTTACATCTTTCATTCTTCGCACAGTGGCCTGGAAGCAGATTCTTGGCGAAGAAGGCTTTGTCGTTCCGACTCTGCGAACCATTGGAATTATCAGCGACAGTACAACTTTAACTTCGACCGCATTTGCAGTGGTCATGGGTATGACCTATAACTTCTTACCCTTTATGACTTTGCCGTTATATGCCTCGATCGATCGCATTGATCCACGCACCTTGGAAGCATCAGGTGATCTATATGCCAATGGTTTTACTACCTTCCGCAAAGTCACCCTGCCGTTATCTATGCCAGGTGTTGTTGCAGGAACTTTGCTGACATTTATTCCAGCAGCTGGTGACTATGTAAATGCTGCGATCTTGGGTAGCCCAAATACCAAGATGATCGGTAATGTTATTGAATCTCGCTACTTCAAGATTGTTGATTACCCAACCGCGGCAGCGCTCTCATTTACATTGATGGCGGCGATCTTGATCTTGGTAACGCTCTATATCCGCAAGGCCGGAACGGAGGAGTTGGTATGAGCAAGAAGATCGCTGAAGCAAAAGCGCCAACAATTTCTCCAATTCTTAGATTCCAGCGTTGGTTCGGCCGTAATTTAATCCGCGTTTATATGTTCTTGGCCTTCACCTATCTCTTTATTCCAGTTGCCTACACCTTTGCATTCTCGTTTAATGATTCCGGAAAGAGCAACTTAATCTGGAAAGGCTTCACCCTCGATAATTGGCAGAACCCTTGTGGCGCACCTGAAGTCTGTAACGCCTTAGCAAATTCGATCAAGATCGGCCTACTGGCAACTATCTTCTCAACGATCTTAGGGACGATGATTGCATTTGCAATTGGCCGCCATAAATTTAGAGGTCGCTCAACTTCAAATCTCTTGATTTTCTTACCGATGGCAACCCCTGAAATTGTCCTTGGCGCATCGTTGCTTTCTCTCTTCCTGGTACTTCACATCAACCCAGGATTTTGGCCAACTGTTATTGCGCACGTGGTTTTCTGTATCTCCTTCGTTGTAGTTACAGTGAAGGCGCGAATCGCCAGCCTTGATCCGCGACTTGAACAAGCTGCGATGGATTTGTATGCCAATGAATTTCAAACTTTCCGCCGAGTAACACTTCCGCTGGTAGCACCTGGTATTGCAGGCGCTGCGCTATTGGCATTTAGTCTTTCCTTTGACGACTTTATTATTACCAATTTCAACTCAGGAACTGTTATAACTTTTCCCAAATTTGTTTATACAGCGGCCGCTCGCGGTATCCCCGCCCAAGCAAATGTAATTGCCTCAAGCATGTTCTTCCTTGCCCTTGCGATAGTTCTGGCGGGTCAGATAGTAAATCGCCGTAAAGCCCGCTAATATAAAGCGATATCTATAACGAACCACAGGTTGTAAATCAGGAAACCTGCGTTATGGGGTTGGACTCCGGAGGACCCGGGACAACTACTAGTAGTAATTGAAGAGGTGATTTCCGGGCGCTCCCGGAAAAAGCGATGGCTACCATCGATCCTTCTATTCTTAAACATTTATCGCAGATGCAACCCCAGCTCTATTGGTTGGATGAAGATCCACTAGAGCCACTTCCACATCCAACTCTTATCGGCGATGTGACATCTGATCTGTGCATTGTTGGTGCCGGTTACACGGGTCTCTGGACTGCGCTCTTAGCAAAGGAAGCAAATCCCGAGCGCGAAGTTGTTGTTGTCGAACAACGCGAAACGGGCGCGGGCGCTTCCGGTCGAAACGGCGGTTTCTGCAGTTACTCGCTCACCCATGGATTCATGAATGGGTATGGCCGATTTAAAGATGAGATGGCTGTCATTGAAAAGCTAGGTCGTGAGAATTTAGATGCTATCGAGGCGACGATAAAGAAGTACGGCATCGAATGTGATTTCGAATGGAACGGTGAACTTCGAGTTGCAGTTGAAGATTGGCAGATGAAGGGCTTAGAGGAAGAAGCCAATCTCCGAAATTCATTCGGAGACAACGTTGAACTCTTATCTCAGCAACAAATTCAATCCCGAATTAAATCTCCAATCTACAAAGGAGCTCTCTGGGATCCTGACGGAACTGCTCTAGTTGATCCGGCCCGATTAGTTTGGGGGCTAGAGCGAGCATGCATAAGCCTGGGTGTAAAGATATTTGAAAATTCACACGTTGATCGTTTAGAGCGCACCAAGAACGGCATGATCGTTCACACTCCATATGGAAGCGTTTATGCCACAAAGGTTGCACTTGCTACAAATGTTTTCAAGTCACTGATTAAGCGCGCGCATAAATATGTAGTACCTGTCTATGACTTCCAACTAGTTACCGAACCTTTGAGCGCGGAACAACTCGAATCTATCGGTTGGGATGAGCGCGAAGGTCTATCTGATGCGGGTAATCAGTTCCATTACTATCGAATGACAAAAGATAATGAAATTCTTTGGGGTGGATACGATGCCATCTACAACTTCCGCGGCAAAGTGCGCCAAGAGTATGAAACAGATGCCGAAACTTATGCTCATCTGGCAGAAGCATTCTTAGAAACCTTCCCGCAACTTAGAGGAATTAAGTTCACCCATGGTTGGGGAGGAGCAATCGATACTTGTTCGCGCTTCTCGCCTTTCTGGGGGATGGCTTATCGAGGACGCGTGGCATATGTATTGGGTTACACAGGTTTGGGTGTTGGTTCAACGCGCTTTGGCGCCCAGGTAATGCTCGATTTGTTAGACGGTAAAGATAATGAACGAACCAGATTAAAGATGGTTCGCAAGAAGCCGATGCCATTTCCACCTGAACCTCTCAGATTCATTTTTATCCGCCTCACACAGTGGTCGATCAATCAGGCAGATAAACACCAGGGCAAGCGCAACCTCTGGCTAAAACTCCTGGATTCGCTTGGCCTTGGGTTCGATTCTTAATCATTAGCAACTATCCTTAACCAATGGCAAACCACGGCAATATGTATGGACCAAGTTTTACATTTCTTGGTATCCAACAATGCGATCTTGATGATCCAAAGTCTTATGCCGATGCCGATGTAATAATTGTTGGCGCACCAATTGATTCCGGAACTTCACATCGCTCCGGCGCTAAGTTTGGTCCGCAAGCAATTCGCGGTGGTGATTATCTGCCACATGATGCTGAGCGCCCACACCTTGCCCTGCGCATCGATGCGCTCAAGGCGTTAAAGGTTTATGACGCAGGCGATTTGCTGATGCCACCTGGAGATCTAGTTTCATCCTTAAAAGTTTTAGAAGAAGCGACTGAAAAGATTTCGCGCGCTGGAAAGATTCCAGTAATTCTTGGGGGAGACCACTCGATCGCTTCAGCAGATGTTGCAGGTATTGCAAAACACCGCGGCCTTGGCAAAATTTCCATGATCCACTTCGATGCTCATGCTGATACAGGTGAAGATCAATTTGGTGCCTTGATAGGCCACGGAACTCCTATGCGCCGCTTAATTGAATCAGGCCAGGTTCGTGGCGATCGCTTCCTGCAACTAGGGCTTCGCGGATATTGGCCAGATGACAAGACTTTAAATTGGATGCGCGATCAAGGTATGCGCTCATACGAGATGACAGAAATCCATCACCGCGGGCTCAATAAAGTTCTTGATGAATCCTTTGCAACCCTTACCGATGGATGCGATGGCGTATTTCTCTCAGTGGATATAGATGTGGTTGATCCAGGCATGGCTCCAGGCACCGGAACTCCCGAACCAGGTGGAATGACTAGCCGTGAACTACTTGAAGCAGTGCGTCGTATCTGTCTAGAACTTCCCGTTGTCGGAATTGATGTCGTTGAAGTTGCTCCTCCATTTGATAGCGCTGATATCACCGCAATTCTTGCCAACCGCGTTGTATTAGAAGCTTTATCTGCGATCGCAAAACGTCGTAGCGGAACTCCGTATTCACCAACGCAAAATCTTCTCGATAGATAGTTAATTGGTAGCTGCGGTGAAAGATTTAGTAATCCTTGGTTCAACGGGATCTATTGGTGTTCAGGCACTGGAAATTGTTGAGGCCAATCCATCGCTATTTCGCGTTGTTGCTATAACGGCAGCTGGCAGTAATACCGAACTATTAATTTCCCAAGCAAAGAAATTCAACGTTCCCGTAATTGGCGTTACTAAGAACGCTGATCAAATTAAAGCTGCGCTACCTAATGCAACGGTAATTGATGGGCCGCTGGCATCCACTGAAATAGCAGCGATAACTTGCGATGTAGTTTTAAATGGCATAACTGGCTCAATTGGATTAGGCCCAACTCTGGCAGCTCTTCGTGTGGGAAATCGCCTCGCCCTAGCCAATAAAGAATCACTCGTGGCAGGCGGTGAATTAGTGATGTCTCTGGCAAAGCCTGATCAATTATTGCCGGTTGATTCAGAGCATTCGGCGCTCTGGCAATCGCTAATGGGTGGAAAGAAATCTGAAGTTTCCAAGTTAGTTCTCACCGCAAGCGGAGGCCCATTTCGCGACCGCACTGATTTATCGGCGATCACTGTTGCAGAAGCGCTTAACCACCCAACTTGGTCGATGGGTCCGGTCGTAACAATTAACTCTGCAACGCTTGTAAATAAGGGCCTTGAGATAATTGAAGCCCACTACCTATTTGCGATTCCTTACTCACAAATTGAAGCAGTTATTCATCCGCAATCAGTTGTGCACTCAATGGTCGAGTACATAGATGGATCAACGATTGCCCAAGCATCGCCTCCAAATATGAAGGGGCCAATCTCTTTCGCAATTAACCACCCAGATCGCGTAAAGGCGGCAACAGCGCCAATTGATTGGACGCAATCTCATACCTGGACATTTGCACCGATCGATAACGAACGCTTTCCAGCAATTGATTTGGCGCGACGTTGTGGCGCGCTCGGCGGCGGACTACCTGCAATTTTCAACGCGGCAAACGAAGTATGTGTTGCCTCATTTATCTCAGGAAAAATTGGCTTTACATCGATCGTCGAAACTGTTGAGGAAGTTGTTCAAAAACTCGGCGGAAAATCGGCAAGCGCCCCGCGTGATCTATCTGATGTCAGTGCCATCGAAGAGGATGCGCGAGCAATCGCCACCGAACTTCTTCAGAAAGTAGCCCGTTAATGCAACTCGTCGGAATCCTCGCCTTTATCTTTGCCCTGCTCTTCTCAGTGATGGTGCACGAATTTGGGCACTACCTCACCGCGCGCCGTTACGGAATGCGAGTCTCTGAGTTCTTCGTTGGATTTGGCAAGCGCATCTGGTCGCGTCAACGTGGTGAAACTGAGTTCGGAATCAAAGCTATCCCAGCCGGTGGTTATTGCCGCATCGACGGAATGACTCCACGCGATGAGATGCCAGAAGGTGAAGAAGGCCGTGCTTTCTATCGCGCATCATCAGGGCGTAAATTAATTGTCTTAGGTGCCGGTTCATTTCTTCATTTTGTTCTCGGCTATCTCTTACTCTTCGTTCTTTTAGCTGGCGTTGGCGTAAATCAAGTTCTACCCGTTATTGATTCCGTTGCCGCAAATAGCGCTGCAGCAGCGGCTGGTTTTCAAAAAGGTGATCAGATCATTGCAATTGACGGTGATCGCTCAACCGATTGGCAAGATCAACTTTTAAAGATTCGAAACTCAGAAGGGCGCCCGCTCACCTTCACCATTGAAAGAGGCGGTGTTATTCAAGATATTTCGGCAGCACCGCGCATGACCGATATCGATGATGGCACATCACGTTATGTACTCGGCATTATCAATGAATTCGGAACCAAGCGGATGAACCCAGTTTCATCAGTCACTCGGGCAGCAGAACTAACTTGGCGATTTACTTCAGCATCAGCAACATCTTTAGTTCAACTTCCTACCAAGATTCCTGCGCTTTGGGGTCAGACATTTGGTGGCGAAGAACGAGATCAAAATGGTTTAGTCGGAGTCGTCGGAGTCGCCCGCGTATCTGGTCAAGCAGCAGCTAGCGGTGAGTTAGATCTGGCTGAACGTCTCGGAACATTTCTTTTGATTGTTGCTAGTTTAAATATCTTTGTAGGTCTCTTTAATCTCTTACCGATATTGCCACTAGATGGTGGCCATATGGCGGTAGCTATTGCAGATGAAATTCGTGCACTCTTTGCACGAATCCGCCGAAAGCCAAGACCAGCCGCTATTGATGTGCAAGTGCTCACACCTATTACTGCAACGGTCTTTGTGATCTTGGCTGCGCTGACAGTCCTACTTTTGATTGCAGATATCTTCAATCCAATTTCGCTCAACTTCTAAGCAGAGCTGCGGCGGTTAAATCGCCGATTACCTATTTTTGGTGCAGAATAGCCCCATGGTTGATCTCGGAATTCCTAGCGCCCCTCCTGCTCCACTTCATCCGCGACGTAAGACAAAGCAGTTGCGAGTTGGCACCGTCGGGGTGGGTAGCGATTCACCAGTGAGCGTTCAATCGATGTGCACAACGCTAACTGCCGATGTGAATTCAACTCTGCAGCAGATCGCTGAACTAACCGCTGCCGGTTGTCAGATTGTTCGTGTTGCAGTTCCAAGCCAAGATGATGCAGATGCGCTTGCGCAGATTGCAAAGAAATCACAGATTCCGGTTATCGCAGATATTCACTTCCAGCCAAAATATATTTTCGCCGCAATCGATGCTGGTTGTGCTGCGGTCCGTGTAAATCCAGGAAATATCAAACAATTTGATGACAAGGTTAAGGAAGTAGCCAAAGCCGCAGGCGATGCCGGGATTCCAATCCGTATCGGTGTTAACGCTGGTTCACTTGATCCACGTTTGCTTGCAAAGTACGGCAAAGCAACACCTGAGGCCCTAGCTGAATCCGCGCTCTGGGAAGCATCACTCTTTGAAGAACATGGTTTCTCAGATTTAAAAATTTCAGTTAAGCATCATGATCCAGTAACTATGGTAAATGCTTATCGCATCTTGGCGGCAAAATGTGATTACCCATTACACCTTGGTGTTACCGAAGCGGGCCCTGCCTTCCAGGCAACAATCAAATCTGCAACAGCATTCGGAATTTTGCTCGCAGAAGGTATCGGCGACACGATTCGCGTTTCAATGTCAGCACCTCCCGTTGAGGAAGTAAAAGTTGGTATCTCAATTCTCGAATCACTTAATTTGCGCCAGCGTAAGCTCGAGATTGTCTCTTGCCCATCATGCGGTCGCGCACAAGTAGATGTCTATACCTTGGCTGAAAAAGTCCAAGCTGGACTTGAAGGAATGACAGTTCCACTTCGCGTTGCAGTTATGGGTTGTGTTGTAAATGGACCCGGCGAAGCGCGCGAGGCTGATCTCGGCGTTGCATCTGGAAACGGTAAAGGCCAGATCTTTGTTAAGGGTGAAGTAATCAAGACCGTTCCTGAAGCGATGATCGTTGAAACTCTTATCGAAGAAGCGATGCGTTTGGCTGAGGAAATGGAAGCCGCTGGCGTTGGTTCAGGCGAACCTTCCGTCACAGTTAAGTAATTACGCGATAAGGTTGCGCCCATGTTGCGCATGTCCAGCCTATTTCTTCGCACACTGCGCGATGATCCTGCAGATGCAGAAGTTCCAAGCCATAAGCTCTTAGTACGCGCGGGATATATCCGCCGTATCGCTGCTGGAATTTACTCATGGTTGCCACTTGGCGTAATCACATTGCGCAACGTCGAAAATATAATCCGTGAAGAAATGGATAAGGCTGGATTTCAAGAAGTTCATTTTCCAGCGCTCTTACCAAAAGAGGCATACGAGGCCACTAATCGTTGGGAAGAGTACGGACCATCGCTCTTTAGATTGCAAGATCGCAAAGGTGGAGATTACCTACTAGGTCCAACCCACGAAGAGATGTTTACCTTGATGGTTAAAGGTGAATATTCATCTTATAAAGACTTGCCACTGACTATTTATCAGATTCAGAATAAATTCCGCGATGAAGCGCGCCCACGTAGCGGAATCATCCGCGGCCGCGAATTCGTTATGAAGGATTCTTACTCATTTGATTTAACTGATGAGGGCCTTGGTATTTCTTACGATAAGCATCGCGATGCTTACATCACCACATTTGATCGTCTCCATCTTAAATACAACATCGTTAAGGCAGTCTCCGGCGCCATGGGTGGATCTAAATCTGAAGAGTTCTTAGCGCCTTGCCCAACAGGGGAAGACACATACGTCCTCTGCCCTAAGTGTGGATTTGCCGCCAACGTAGAAGCGATGGTCACCAAAGTTGCGCCTGCCGATGCATCAGGTGTTCCGGCGCTTGAGGAACTCGATACTCCTAATACTCCAACTATTGATTCTCTCGTTGATGTACTGAATTTAAAATTCGGTGGCGGATTCACCGGCGCATCAACACTCAAAAATGTTTTGTTGATGGCCGATAAGAAAGCGATCTCAGTTTTAGTTCCTGGTGATCGCGAAGTGGATCTAAAGCGTTTGCAGGCAGGGTTGCCTGGAGTAGAAGAACTACGTGTATTTGAAGAAGCAGATTTTGCAAAGCACCCAGGATTAGTTAAGGGATATATCGGTCCACAAGATGCTGGAAAGTTTGGCATCACTGTCTACGCCGATCCTCGCGTTGCACCTGGTACATCTTGGGTAACTGGTGCAAATAAGAAAGATCGCCATGCCCGCAACCTAGTCAACGGTCGTGACTTCACACCTGATGCCTACGTTGAAGCCGCTGAAATTCGCGAAGGCGATTCATGTCCAGAATGTTCAACTGCAGTAGTTATTGATCGCGCAATTGAGATCGGTCATATCTTCCAATTAGGTCGCAAATATGCGGATGCACTTGGTCTTACTGTGCTTGATCAAAATGGTAAATCACAAGTCGTCACAATGGGGTCTTACGGAATTGGCGTATCGCGCGCAGTAGCGGCAATCGCTGAGCAGAGTTATGACGAGATTGGCCTAGTTTGGCCGCTAGAAGTTGCGCCTGCGAAAGTACATATCGTCGCTACCGGCAAAGAAGATCTGCCATTCGATACCGCACTCGATATCGCGACCAAGCTTGAGGCATCTGGCATCACAGTTATGCTCGATGATCGCCGTGATCCAAGTGCCGGTGTTAAATTTAAAGATGCCGAGCTAATTGGTATTCCAGTAATCATCGTTGTTGGTAAATCACTTGCAGAAGGCAAGATCGAACTCCGTAATCGCAAATCAGGAGAGAAATCTGAAGTTGCAGTTGGCGATGCTATCTCTGCCGTAACAACTCTAATCGCATCACTTTCCTAAAGTGTTTGCAGATCTAACTCTCTACACCCTCGCCTTTCTAGCACTTGCTGCTTTCTGCGCTGGGCTTATTGATGCGATCGCTGGTGGGGGAGGGTTAATTCAACTTCCCGCAATGTTGATAGGACTTGCGAAAACTGAAACCGTTGTAGTTCTCGGAACAAATAAAGTTCCATCCATCTTTGGAACAGCCGCCTCAGCCCTTACCTATCGCCGAAATATTAAGGTGAGTTCGAAGCTGTTAATAGTTATGGCGATACCCGCTTTTCTAGGATCTATGGGTGGGGCATCTCTTGCCTCACTTATTCCAACAGAAGTTCTGAAGCCGCTAGTTGTCGCGCTCTTGATCGCAGTTCTGATCTATACCTGGAAGCGTCCGCAGTTAGGTCAGATCGAATCCATGCGACATAGCGAAAGCAAACGGTTGAAGATCTCGGCTGTTGCGGCGTTAGTAATTGGTTTCTACGATGGCATCATCGGCCCAGGGACCGGTTCTTTTCTAATTCTTCTACTGGTTGCAGTTATGGGCTTTGCATTTCTATCAGCCTCTGCAATAGCTAAAGTCGTCAATGTAGCTACCAACGGCGGTGCCATTCTGGTCTTTGGCGTTAACGGTGAAATTCTCTGGAAAATCGGCCTGACCCTGGCGATCGCAAATGTCTGTGGCGGGCTAATTGGTGTTCGCATAGCCCTACGCGGCGGCTCAGGTTTAGTTCGAAAAGTCTTTATGGGAATAACAGCAGCGCTGATTCTAAAAGTAGCCTTCGATACCTTTACCGCACTGCGTTAACCATAAATTAAACGGTGCTAAACTTGGGACGTAGTAAAAAACTAAATAACAAGTAAATAAAGGAGTCACACGTGTCACTGACACAATCAATTACCCAGTTGATCGAACCCGCTGTTACTGAAGCCGGTTTCTTCCTAGAAGAAGTCCAATTAACTTCTGCCGGCAGCCACCGTGTAGTTACATGCATCGTTGATGGCCAAAGCCCGCTAAACCTAGATCAAGTCACCGTTGTCTCACGGTTGATCTCAGAGCTTCTTGATAACGCAACATTTATGGATGAAACACCATTTACTCTAGAAGTAACTTCACCTGGTGTAGATCGTCCACTTACTCTGCCGCGCCATTGGACGAAGAACTTAACTCGTTTGGTAAAGGTGACTTTGCAAGATGGAACCGTTACTACCGGTCGACTCACCGAATTTAACGAGGTAACTGCCACGCTAGTTGAAAATATCAAGGGTCGGATCAAAACTCACACCGCTAACTTCGCAGATATAAAGCGCGCAGTCGTTGAAATTGAATTTAACCGTAAAGAAGAAGCAGCAAATGTAAATAACGAAGCTTTAAATGACGAGGCTATCGATGAATAAAGGGCAGGTCGATGTCGATGCGCTAATTGCGCTGGCAACCCATAAGCAGATGCCGCTGGAAGATTTGATTACAGAAATTGAAGCAGGGGTCTTGACCGCTTATTACGAGACTGATGCGCCCAAGCGCCAAGCCCGTGCCAGCATCGATCGCGAAACTGGAGAGATCGTTATCTGGGTCCCGACCTTTAACGAGCTTGGCGAAAGAATCTCAGAAGATCGCGATGAACCGGAAGGTTTTGCGCGTACCGCAACTTCGACTGTCAGACAGGTCATCAAGTTAAAGATGCGTGCTAATAACGATGCTGAAATTGTTGGAGAGTTCAGCGCATCCGTTGGCGATGTTATATCTGGAATTGTGCAGCAAGGTCGCGATCCCAAGATGATTAACGTCAACCTCGGCAAAGTTGAAGGTCGCATTCCTCCGCAAGAACAAGTTCCTGGTGAGGTTTACAACCATGGCGATCGCATCAAGTGCTTTGTAGTTGAAGTTAAACAGGGAATGAAAGGGCCAGAGATCATGCTCTCGCGCAGCCATCCTGCGCTAGTTAAGCAACTCTTCGCACTCGAAGTTCCCGAAATCAACGATCGCATCGTTGAGATTATGGAGGTTGCGCGCGAGGCAGGACATCGCACAAAGTTGGCGGTCCGCTCACACCGTGCAGGTGTTTCACCTAAGGGATCTTTAATTGGTCCAATGGGTTCACGTGCCAATGCAGTTATGGAAGAGCTGCATGGTGAAAAAATTGATATCGTCGATTGGTCAGAAGATCCTGCACAATTTGTTGCGCATGCACTTTCTCCTGCAAAAGTTACCAAGGTTGAAATTGTTGATCTTGCAACGCGATCTGCAAAAGTAACCGTGCCTGATTACCAACTCTCACTTGCAATTGGCAAAGATGGACAGAATGCGCGGCTGGCTGCACGCCTGACTGGTTGGCGTATTGATATCCATCCCGACACCCCAACTGTGCCTAGGTGATTGGACCTAAATAAACGCACCTGCTACGCAGGGATTTAGGTGAAATAGCCGCTCTTCGCTATCCTTAACCCTTGTTGAAGGTTAGAGAAATGGCTGCAATGCAAAGAGGTATCAAACCGATACGCACCTGCATCGTTTGTCGTAAATCTCAAGAGCCTTCGCAGCTATTGCGAGTCAACTGTGTTGATGGGGTAATTACTCCAACAAGCGGTGGAAAATCTCACGGTAGGGGAGCCTGGCTCCACTTATCTTGTGGCTACATCGCAATAGATCGGAAAGCGTTTAAATCAGCCTTCAAGCTGGAGCAAGCGCCGGATCTTTCAAAATTTAAA
This sequence comes from Candidatus Nanopelagicaceae bacterium, assembly GCA_965268165.1. Taxonomy (GTDB): domain Bacteria; phylum Actinomycetota; class Actinomycetes; order Nanopelagicales; family Nanopelagicaceae; genus Planktophila. The sequence continues at coordinate 938,858 of OZ254162.1, read as the reverse complement.
GTGTTCTTAGATGAGCGTTTAAAGTCAGACAATTAGTTATTAACTTAAAGATATGGATGCGAAAGATATGAAACTCAAATGAGCTCGTTCAGATTATGAGGTCTTACAACTAAGGCTCGCATCCCTAGATAAATATCTAGAATAAAGATTGCGGGCCAAGACAGGAGAAATGTGTCAAAGGTCCGCGTACATGAGTTGGCAAAACAACTCGGTATGGAGAGCAAGGTTGTCCTTGCAAAACTCCAAGAAATGGGCGAATTCGTCCGCTCAGCATCATCAACTGTAGAAGCGCCGGTCGTGCGCAAGCTCATCGAGATGTATCCCGATGCCAAGCCAGTTTCCGATGCGAAGCCAGTTAAGAAAGCAGCTGCAAAGAAGACCGCTGCTAAGAAAACTGCAGAAGTTAACCCTGAACTTGCCGCCGAACTTGCCGCCGAACTCGGCGTTGATTTAGAGGCGCTAAAAGCATCGCGCGCTGAAAGCGCTGCGCAAGCAGCGGCAACGCCAACTGCACCAACTGCACCAACTGCACCAACTGCACCAACTGCACCAACTGCACCAACTGCAGATGCGGAAACTCCTGCGCAAGAAAGCAAACCAACTACACCGCGTCCAGGTAACAATCCATTTTCAACTGCTGGTGGAACAACACCTGCAGTTCCACGTCCACCACGTCCCGGAAATAATCCATTCTCAACGGGTGGTGTGGTTCCGCGTCCACCACAACGACCTGCAGGTGCACCCGGTGCACGTCCCGGAATGTCAGGACCACGTCCTGGTTCTGTTCGCCCAGGTTTTGCAGCGCGTCCAAATACTCCACGTCCTGCAGGTACTGGCGGTCCTGGAAATTATCAGTCACGTCCTGCAGGAACAGGTGCACCAGGTGCATCTTCTGGTCCATATCGTTCAAGCGGTCCTTCAACTGGTGCACCAACTACCGGTGGTCCACAACGTCCCGGTGGCGGTCCTAATCGCGGTCCAGGTCGCGGCGGTGCTGCAGGTGCATTTGGAAAGAATGCAAGTAAGAGCAGCAAGCGCAAACCAAAATCAAGAAAAGCGCTGCGCGATGAATTCGACAATATGCAAGCGCCACAATTGGGTGGCGCAGTTATTCCGCACGGTGATGGAAAGACTCAGATCCGTATGCGTCGCGGTTCAACTCTTGCAGATTTCGCTGAAAAGATCGGTGCAGATGCAGCAGCGTTGGTTGCTGCGCTATTCCACCTAGGTGAAATGGTTACTGCAACGCAATCTGTTGATGCTGACACATTTGAAATTCTTGGTGCACAACTTGGATATGTGATCCAAATTGTTAGCCCAGAAGATGAAGACCGCGAACTCTTGCAAGATTTCGATATCGATCTTGCGCAAGAACTTGCCGACCTTGATGCCGACCTATTGGTTGCACGTCCACCTGTTGTAACTGTTATGGGACACGTAGATCACGGTAAGACCAGTTTGCTCGATGCCATCCGTAAATCTGAGGTCCTAAAGACCGAAGCCGGTGGAATCACTCAGCACATCGGTGCCTACCAAATTCACCATGACCATGACGGTGTAAACCGTGCGATTACCTTTATCGATACACCTGGCCACGAAGCGTTCACCGCTATGCGTGCTCGTGGTGCAAAAGTTACAGATATCGCAGTTCTCGTTGTGGCAGCAGATGACGGAATCATGCCGCAGACAATTGAAGCGTTAAACCACGCTCAAGCAGCAGATGTTCCTATCGTTGTTGCCGTTAACAAGGTTGATAAAGAGGGTGCGAATCCAGATAAGGTCCGCCAGCAATTGACCGAGTACAACTTGATCGCAGAAGAGTACGGCGGAGAAACTCTCTTCGTAAACGTCTCTGCTAAATCAGGTGTCGGCGTTAACGAACTCATTGATGCAATTCTTCTAACAGCAGATGCTGCAATTGATCTTCGCGCAGTTGCCGAAGATTCAGCGCGCGGTGTTGCCATAGAAGCTCACCTCGATCGCGGTCGCGGACCAGTTGCCACAGTTCTTGTGCAACGCGGAACGCTCAAGATCGGTGATGCAATTGTTGCCGGCGGTTCATTCGGTCGCGTACGCGCGATGCTTGATGAAGATGGCCAAAACGTGGATACCGCCGGACCATCTCGTCCAGTACAGGTTCTCGGTTTCACATCGGTTCCAAGTGCGGGCGATACCTTCTTAGTTGCAGATGAAGACCGTACTGCGCGTCAGATCGCTGAAAAGCGTCAGGCTGCAGAACGTAACGCGCAACTTGCTAAGGCTCGCAAGAAGGTTTCACTTGAAGACTTTATGGAACAGTCCAAGGTCTCAACACTTAACCTCATCCTTAAGGGTGACGTTTCAGGTTCTGTCGAAGCGCTCGAAGATGCACTTATGCAACTCGATGTCGGAGCAGAAGTTGATCTACGCGTTATCCACCGTGGCGTTGGTGCAATCACCAAGTCAGATATCACTTTGGCATCAGCATCAACTGCTGTAGTTATTGGCTTTAACGTTAAGCCAGAGCCACAGACAGCGATCTATGCTGATCAAGAAGGCGTAGAAGTTCGCTTCTATTCAGTTATCTACAACGCAATTGAAGAGATCGAACTATCTCTTAAGGGCTTGCTCAAGCCAGAGTACGAAGAAATCGTTCTCGGTAACGCTGAAGTCCGTGAGATCTTCAAATCTTCAAAGGCCGGCAATATCGCAGGTTCTATCGTTCGCGATGGTTCAATCAAGCGAAATTCCAAGGCACGCATTATGCGCGGTACTGAAATCATCGCCGATGACCTCACCATTGATTCGCTCAAGCGCTTCAAGGACGATGCCACCGAAGTTAAAGAAGGCTTCGAGTGCGGTATTGGCCTTGGCAATATGAAGGATCTGCAAATCGGAGACACCATTCAGGTCTTTGAGATGCGCGAGAAGAAGCGCGCATAACAATGGGCCAATCACATCGCACTCAGAAAGTTGCCGACCGCATCAAAGTGGTAGTGGCGCAGCTGCTTGAGACGAAGATTAAAGATCCTCGTCTCGGCTTCGTCACTGTCACAGATGCGCGCGTTACTGGCGATCTGCAGAACGCTTCCATCTTCTACACCGTGCTAGGTGATGAAGAACAACGTGCGGCAACTGCCGCCGCACTTGAGAGCGCAAAAGGCGTAATCCGCAGCGCTGTTGGTCGCGATCTTCAGACGCGCATTACTCCATCTATCGAATTCTTCGAAGATGGACTTCCAGAATCTGCGAAAGCACTTGATTCACTCTTAGATAAAGTCCATGTTCTTGATGCTGAAGTTGCCCAACTTCGCAAGAACGCGACATTTGCTGGGGGAGCAGATCCCTACAAGGTTCCAAAAGTTATTGAAGATTAACGCCTAACTAATGGATGGCTTTTTAGTTGTAGATAAAGCACCTGCCATGACTAGCCATGATGTTGTGGCAGTTGCGCGCAAGGCACTTGGCACACGCAAAGTTGGCCATGCTGGCACCTTAGATCCGATGGCAACTGGCGTACTCGTACTTGGTTTTGGTAACGGAACTCGTTTATTGCAGTACATCACCGATGGCGACAAGTCATATATTGGAACAGTTGTTTTAGGTGCGGCAACAATCACCGACGACCAAGAAGGTGAAGTCATATCTAAAGCAGATGCGTCAAAGATCACCGACGAAGAAATTAGATCGGGCCTTTCCAAAATGGTGGGAGAGATTCAACAACGTCCCAGTTCTGTTTCAGCGGTAAAGGTTGCCGGAGAGCGCGCCTATGACCGAGTGCGCGCCGGCGAAGTATTTGAGCTGGCCGCTCGTACGATCACAATTTCATCTTTAGAAGTACTAGATATTCGCCGTACTGGTGCACGAATCGAAATTGATATTGATGTCACTTGTTCTGCTGGCACTTTCATCCGCGCGATCGCACGCGATCTAGGCAGCGAATTAGCCGTTGGTGGCCATTTGTCAGCGTTGCGCCGTACGCGAGTTGCGGGATTCGCAATTGATCAGGCGATTACCTTCGATGCGCTCAAGGCGCAAGATTTTAAAACTTTAGATTTAGCAGATGTAGCGCGTGCCACATTCTCGGTCCGCGAGCTGGCGCTAGATGAAGTCGCAGAACTTTCATTCGGCAGACCGCTACCTTCAAATAATGGCGAAGATATTTTTGCGGCGCTCTCACCAGATAACCGCCTTATTGCACTGTTGAAGAACGAATCCGGCAAGGCAAAACCGATCGCAGTTTTTGCAGCGGCGAATTAATTCAGAGATAATAGTCAGATGAGCACAGGAAGCGTCGTCGTAATAGGCGTCTTCGATGGCGTCCATAAGGGCCACCAATTGCTGCTCGATCGCGCCAAGGAGATCGCCGATGGTCGCTCAATTATCGCGCTCACCTTCGACCCACATCCAATGCAGGTTTTCGCACAAGATCGTGCGCCAACGATGCTTACAACTTTGGCAGATCGTGTTGAACTCTTAAAGATCCATAACGCCGACCAAGTTGCGGTACTTAAGTTCAATGAAAAATTTGCGGCTATGGCTCCGGAAGATTTTGTAAAAGATGTTTTGGTTGGTCAGTTGAGCGTTTCTACAGTGATCGTGGGTAAGAACTTCACTTATGGCCACAAAGCGGCAGGCAATATAGATTCTCTAATCAAAGATAGTTTGAAATTTAACTTCACCGTAGATGTCCAAGATTTAAAGTCTGAAGAGAATGAGGCAATCTCTTCTTCTCGTATCCGCAAATTAGTAGTTGAAGGAAAAGTTGAAGAAGCGCGGACCTTACTTTCTCGCCCGCACCGCCTAGATGGCGTCGTTGTGCACGGTGAAAAACGTGGTCGTGAAATTGGTTATCCAACCGCCAACTTGGGAGATATTGATGGCCAAACAATTCCGGCAGATGGCGTATATGCAGGATGGTTAACGGTCGGAATCAACTTCTGGCCTGCCGCAATTTCAATCGGTACCAATCCAACATTTGAAGGTGTGCGCGGTCGCCAAGTAGAGGCATATGCACTCGATCAAGAAGGCTTAGAACTTTATGACAAGAACGCATCAATCGAATTTGGCTGGCGCCTGCGAGATACCTTGAAATTTGATGGCCTCGAACCGCTACTTGTGCAGATGAAGTTGGATTGCGATCAGGCACGAGCGTTAACTGAAGGCTAAAAAGCTCGATTTCCGATATCTGCAGCCCCGCTGGTAACCTTTCCCCTGTCCAACGATCAAAGTGAGTGACCGTGTATCAAACCGGTCGCCGTCGTGGCGGTAACTAAGAGGAGTCCTTAAATGGCTTTAACACCAGAAGTAAAGAAAGAAATCGTTGCAAAGTACGGCTCATCAGCTACCGACACCGGAAGCCCAGAAGCACAGGTTGCTTTGCTCTCACGTCGTATTGAAGATATCACTACACATTTGAAGACCAACCCACACGATCACCACAACCGTCGCGGTCTGTTGTTGCTCGTAGGTCAGCGTCGTCGCATCCTTCAGTACTTGTCTAAGACAGATATCAATCGTTATCGCGCGATTATCGAAAAGCTCGGTATTCGCCGCTAATTAAATAACTACCCTCCAGGGGAGTTTGGCTTTTTCATTAATCTTTAAAGCTAATGGTCCTCGGTAGTGGTTTCCGCAAGGTTTATCCCTGTGCGTGAACTTCGATCGACGATTCATTACTTAACTTTTAATCGAAGACTCCTTATGAACCTGGGCTGGGTACATAAACAAAAGGAGGACCCATGGAGGGTCAAGAAGTACAAACATCAGTAGCCGTTATCGATAACGGAAAATTCGGAAAGCGTGAAATCCGCTTTGAAACCGGCCGCCTAGCGCGCCAAGCAGCAGGAGCCGCAGCTGTTTACTTAGACGATCAAACAATGATCTTCTCAGCAACAACAGCGTCAAAGACTCCAAAGGATCAATTCGATTTCTTTCCTTTAACAGTAGATGTTGAAGAGAAGATGTACGCAGTTGGTCGTATCCCAGGATCATTCTTCCGTCGCGAAGGTCGTCCATCAGAAGATGCAATTCTTACCTGCCGTTTGATCGACCGCCCATTGCGTCCATCATTCGTAAAGGGTCTTCGTAACGAAGTACAAATCGTTGTAACCGTTATGGCACTTGATCCAGACCACATGTACGACGTGATCGCGATCAACGCAGCATCAATGTCTACACAACTTGCTGGTCTTCCATTCTCAGGTCCAATCGGCGGCGTTCGCGTTGCTTTGATTGACGGACAATGGGTTGCCTTCCCTAACCATTCACAGGTAGCGGATGCAGTATTCGACATGGTCGTTGCTGGTCGCATCAGTGATGGTGATGTTGCAATCATGATGGTTGAAGCAGAAGCAACAGCTAAGACAATCGAGCTAATCAAGAGCGGTCAACCAACTCCTACTGAAGAAGTTGTGGCACAAGGACTTGATGCAGCAAAGCCATTTATTAAGATCCTCTGCGATGCACAGGCGAAGCTAGCCAAGGTTGCTGCAAAGCCAACTGCTGAATTCCCTGTCTTCTTGGATTACCAAGATGATGTATTTGCAGCAGTTGAAAAGGCTGCTAAAGATGATCTAGCGAAGGCTATGACTATCGCCGGTAAGCAAGAGCGCGAGACAAAGATCGATGAGATCTCTGCTGCAACTAAGGAATCAGTTTCCGGAGCCTTCGAAGGTCGCGAAAAGGAAGTTCCTGCAGCGTTCCGCTCACTAACCAAGAAGTTGGTTCGCCAGCGCGTATTGCGTGACAAGATCCGTATCGATGGTCGCGGTCTTCGCGATATCCGTGCGCTATCTGCAGAAGTTGAAGTTATTCCTCGCGTTCACGGATCAGCGATCTTCGAACGTGGCGAGACTCAGATTCTCGGAATCACAACTCTTAATATGCTCAAGATGGAGCAGCAGCTCGATACTTTGAACCCAGAAAACCATAAGCGCTACATGCACAACTACAACTTCCCACCATATTCAACTGGTGAAACAGGTCGTGTTGGCACACCAAAGCGTCGCGAAATCGGACACGGAGCGCTTGCAGAACGTGCACTAGTTCCAGTTCTTCCAACTCGCGAAGAGTTCCCTTACGCAATCCGTCAGGTCTCTGAAGCGCTTGGTTCAAACGGTTCAACTTCAATGGGTTCTGTTTGCGCATCAACACTTGCAATGCTTAACGCTGGTGTTCCACTAAAGGCTCCAGTTGCAGGTATTGCAATGGGTCTTATCTCAGATACCGTCGATGGCAAGGTCGAGTACGTTGCTTTGACAGATATCTTGGGTGCAGAAGATGCATTCGGAGATATGGACTTCAAGGTTGCCGGAACAAAAGATTTCATCACCGCTCTTCAACTAGATACCAAGCTTGACGGTATTCCTGCATCAGTTCTTGCTGGAGCACTTCACCAGGCAAAGGAAGCGCGTCTTGCGATCCTGGATGTCATGAATGAAGCGATCGATACACCTGATGAGATGAGCCCATTTGCTCCTCGCATCATCTCTGTAAAGATTCCAGTTGATCAGATCGGTGCGGTAATCGGGCCTAAGGGCAAGATCATCAACCAGATCCAAGATGAAACTGGCGCTGATATCTCAATCGAAGATGATGGCACGATCTACATCGGCGCAGTCGATGGTCCGTCAGCAGAAGCTGCACGCGCACAGATCAATGCGATCGCAAATCCACAAATGCCAGAAGTTGGAGAGCGCTACCTCGGTACCGTTGTAAAGCTTGCAGCATTTGGTGCATTCATTTCTCTTATGCCAGGTAAAGATGGCTTGCTCCACGTATCTCAGATCCGCAAGATGCATGGTGGAAAGCGCATTGAAAACCTTGAAGAAGTTATGAAGGTTGGCGACAAGATTCAGGTTGAGATCGGTGAAATCGATCCCAAGGGCAAGCTCTCACTTGTTCCAGTTCTCGAAGATGGATCAACACCGAGCGCTGAGTAAGTAGAGAACAGACTCTAAATGTCAGTTCGTCGCCCAGTAGTGCGCACAGTATTACCTAGCGGTCTGCGTATCGTCACGGAAGAAGTTCCGTCGGTACGCAGCGCCGCGATCGGTATCTGGGTAAATGTTGGTTCACGTGATGAAACCCCGGCCGTGGCTGGGGCTTCTCACTTTCTAGAACATCTTTTATTTAAAGGCACCACACGCCGCAATGCTCTAGAGATTTCAGCAACGATCGAAGCAGTTGGCGGCGAAATGAACGCCTTCACCAGCAAGGAGTACACCTGCTTCTATGCGCGCGTAATTGATACCGATCTTCCTATGGCGATCGATGTTGTCTCAGATTTAATTACTTCATCTATTGTTTCGGCTTTAGATGTTGATGCAGAACGCAAGGTAGTTCTTGAAGAAATCGCGATGCGTGATGATGACCCAAGCGATCTAGTCCACGATCTATATGCCGAGACTTACTACGGCGATACTCAATTAGGCCGTCCAATTCTCGGCACTATCAAATCGATTTCAGATATGACCCGCAGCAGCGTCTTTAACTATTACAAGAAGAAGTACCTACCGCAGGATCTCGTCGTTGCGGTTGCTGGAAATATTAAACATAAGCGCGTAGTCGCCATGGTTGAAGAAGCGCTATCGCGCGATAACTTCCTTGATGTAAAAGGTTCTCCGCAGATTCGCCCAAATACACCTGTAAAGACCAAGCCAATGCAGAGCGTTGGTTTGATGACTCGCAAGACCGAGCAAGCACATATGTTCTATGGCATGGAAGGCGTTGCGCGCAGTGATGAACGCCGCTTTGCAATGGGAGTTTTAGCTTCAGCACTTGGTGGCGGAATGTCTTCACGTTTATTCCAAGAGATCCGCGAAAAGCGCGGCTTGGCTTACTCGGTCTATGCCTACGCTCAACAATTTGCTGGCTCTGGCCAGATCGGTTTCTATGCCGGCTGTAATCCAACGAAGGCGATTGAAGTTATCGAAATCATTCGTGAGGTATTGGCAGACGTTGCTGAAAACGGCATGAGCCATGAAGAAATTGAACGCGCCAAGGGTGCGGTTCGTGGATCTCTGGTCTTGAGCCAAGAAGATTCTGGATCGCGCATGAGCCGTATCGGTAAGAATGAAATTGTTTACGGCCAGGTAATGGGCTTTGACGAGATCCTAAAAGCGATCTCACGCGTAAACCCAACTGATGTCCGCGAAATTGCCAGCGAATTTCTGACTAAATCGCCTACCCTTGCTCTTGTCGGTCCATTTAAGAGCGAAGCGAAATTCGAAAAGGTGTTGAAGTCATGATCAAAGTCGGTGTACTTGGTGCGAGAGGTCGCATGGGTGCTGAGGTCGTAAAGGCAGTTACTGAAGCCGCAGATCTCGAACTCGTTGCCGCACTTGATCTAGGTGACTCACTTGAAACACTTAAGAGCGCTGGTGCTCAAGTAGTTGTTGATTTCACTACTCCTGATTCAGTAATGTCCAACCTTGATTATTTAGCAAATAACGGGATCCATGCAGTCGTAGGTACAACAGGTTTTGATGCTGCACGAATTGCAACGCTAGAAAAGTTAATCGCTGCTAACCCATCGGTCGGTATCTTGATCGCACCAAACTTTGCGATCGGTGCGGTGTTGATGATGGAGTTTGCTACCAAGGCTGCTAAATACTTTGAATCAGCGGAAATTATTGAGCTTCACCATCCAAATAAAGTTGATGCTCCTTCTGGTACCGCATCGCGTACGGCAGAGCTAATGTCGAAGGCGCGCAAGGATGCCGGGCTTGGCGCTATGCCAGATGCAACTACAACTTCACTAGATGGTGCACGTGGCGCAACTGTTGGCGATATTCCAGTTCACTCAGTTCGACTCCGTGGACTCATCGCACATCAAGAAGTTTTACTTGGTGGCTTAGGTGAGACTCTCACGATTCGCCATGACTCACTAGATCGCGCCGGATTTATGCCAGGTGTATTACTCGGTGTGCGCAGCATTATTTCAAAACCAGGGCTGACCTTCGGCCTTGAGAAATTTATGTAAGGGGCAATCAAATGGCTAAAGCAGATATCACTATGTACGGTGCTGACTGGTGCGGAGATTGCCGTCGCTCAAAGCGTCTCCTAGAAGAACTTGATGTTCAGGTAAATCACATCGATGTTGAAGCTGATAAATCTGCTGCTGCGAAGGTAATTGAAATTAACGGGGGAGCCCAGTCAATCCCGGTAATCGTATTTTCAGATGGAACACATCTAACCGAGCCTTCAGATAATGATCTAAAGGCAAAACTAGAAGCGCTAAAGATTATTTAATTTTCCGCTCTCATTTAATTTAAATGGAACAACGCAGCGGATGTCGCTGCCGCTGAGATAACCACGATCGGAAAAGGTGCTCGCAGAATTAGCGCCAGCACAGCCACGCCAACCCCCGCCATTCTTTGATCGGCAACGATCCGAGATTCCTGAGTGAATGTCTGAACCGCCACTAGGGCACTTAAAAGTGCAATCGGTATTAACGAATTAATCTTTAGGATTCTGGGATTTGAGAGCCACTTCTTGGGAACGCTATGCCCGGTTATCTTCAAGAGGAAAGCCAAGAGACTGGTGCCGATTACGGCGAGCCAGAACGGTTCGATCAAATTTATCTCCATATTCTGGCTCGCAATCCGAAGATCACAGCGAGAAGAGCTGTCGCGATAATTGGAATTCCTGGAACAAAGTAAGGCGTAATCGCGAGTGCAAGTGCACACGCAGCAACGGCCAGCAAACGTTCACTCTTATTTGTCAGTCGTGGCCAAAGAAGACCCAGAAATGCTGCAGGGACTGCCGCATCGAGTCCCCACGCGGCGGGATTTCCCATTGCTTGTGCGCCGAGCGCGCCCGCTAAAGTAAATAGATTCCAAAAAATATAGACGCCGATTCCAGTTAACCAGAAACCTTGGCGAGCCTCACGAACTCCTAAATTTTCTTGTGAAAGTGCAACGCCTGTTGACTCATCAATAGTTAACTGCGCGGCGAATATCCGCTTCAAGCCACGGACGTTTAAAACCGGCGCCATACGTAGCCCATATAAAGTGTTACGGACTCCGAGCAGAGTTGCCGTTGCTATTCCACTGAGCGCGCTGCCACCGGCGCCAAGAACTCCAACAACAGCAAATTGCGATGCGCCCGTGAATGTAAGGAGGGAAAGCAAGCAAGATTGCAGAACCGAAAAACCTGCCGCCACTGAGGCTGCGCCAAAAGCGATGCCATATGCGCCTACGGTAAGCGAAACGCTGAAGGATTGCGCGGCGGTGGCGCGGTTCACTCTAGACACGGGTGCATTCTGCCCTAGATATCCTCGGTGAGGTAGCGCCATATATATAAGGTGGCGCCCATGAGCAATGAAGTAATTTTCCGCGACGATATGACCGTCGAACTCGTTAAATCCAGCGCCAGTGATGCCGATGTTATTTGGGCAGCGCGCGTTTCTACTGCTGGAGAACAATCATTGGATGAGATCGGGGAAGACCCAGCGCGCTCTGCGGGGCTGATTAATTACTTGGCTCGCGAACGCCACGGTTCACCATTCGAACACACTTCCATGACTTTCTTTGTTAGCGCACCAATTTTTGTATTCCGCGAATTTATGCGCCACCGTATCGCTTCATATAACGAAGAGTCCGGCCGTTACCGCGAATTAAAACCGGTCTTTTACATTCCATCAAAGGAGCGCAAGCTCATTCAAGTTGGTAAAACTGGCGCTTACACATTCGAAGACGGTACGAAAGAGCAGTTCGACATTTCTGTTAAAGCGATGAAGGATGCCTATCTAATTGCCTATGACAGTTATCAAAAGATGCTTGATGCCGGAGTTGCGCGTGAAGTCGCACGCGTTGTACTGCCAGTTGCTACATATTCATCAATGTATGTCTCCATGAATGCTCGCGCCTTAATGAACTTTCTCTCACTTCGCACCGCCCGTGAAGGCTCTCACTTTCCAAGCTATCCGCAACGTGAAATTGAGATGGTTGCCGAAAAAATGGAAGCCGAATTTGCAAAATTAATGCCACTTACCTACGGAGCCTTTGAAAAATCTGGACGGATCGCACCGTAAAACGGTAGGTTTCACCCATGACAATCGAGGCGCCATTCGGACGTATGCTCACCGCAATGGTGACCCCGTTCGATAAGAACGGCAAGATCGATTGGCCGGGCGTTGAAAAACTGGCTGCACATCTAGTTGCAAATGGGCACGATGGAATCGCAGTCAACGGGACAACCGGTGAGGCTCCAACGACTAAATCTTCTGAAAAGGAAGAGATCATCCGCGTCGTAAAAGACGTTGTCGGGCCAAAGATCTTTGTGGTCTCTGGTGCTGGTGACAACGAAACCGATTATTCAATCAATCAAGCAAAGCGCACCGAGAAAGCTGGCGCCGACGGCTTGCTAATCGTTGCTCCGTATTACAACAAACCACCTCAAGCAGGCGTTGCCGCGCACTTTAAGGCGATTGCTAGCGCAACTGATTTGCCAGTAATGATGTACGACATTCCTGGTCGCTGTGGAATTGAGATCGAACCAGACACAATTGTTAGTCTTTACGAGCACCCACAGATTGTTGCGCTCAAGGATGCCAAAGGAAATGTCGCTTCAACTTCTTGGGTAATTAAGCGTTGTGGAATCCCTGTTTACTCAGGTGATGACATCCTTAACTTGCCGCTACTTTCAGTTGGCGCAGTCGGAATGGTTTCAGTTTGTGGCCACACCGTTGGAAAAGATTTAAAGGCGATGCTCGATGCTTGGTTCGCTGGTAATGCGGCGAAAGCGTTAGAGATTCACCAAAAGTTACTTCCAGTCTTTACTGGCACATTCCGCACTCAGGGTGCGATCCTCACCAAGGCCGCGCTAAATATGATGGGCCTACCTGGTGGCCATACTCGTCTTCCGCTAGTAGATGCAACCGAAGATCAGATCGTGCAATTGCGCAAAGATCTCATCGCCGGTGGTATCTCTTTATAGCTTTGATTAATACTCAATGACGCATCCCCATCCCGAACTCGGTACTCCTAGCAAGCTAGTTGCTGGTGGGCTTCGTATAGTCGCACTTGGCGGATTAGCCGAAATCGGTCGCAACATGACCGTCTTTGAAACAAATGGAAAGCTCTTAATTGTTGATTGTGGCGTGCTTTTTCCTGAAGAGAATCAACCAGGTATTGATTTAATCCTGCCGGACTTTAGTTACATCCGCGATCGCTTAGCTGATGTCATCGGTCTGATTTTAACGCATGGCCACGAAGATCACATTGGCGCAACTCCATACCTACTTCGCGAACGCGGCGATATTGCGATCTATGGTTCAGCACTCACCTTGGCTTTAGTCACTGCCAAACTCAAAGAACATCGCATCTCACCACTTACTCGCGAAGTTAAAGAGGGAATGCGCGAAGATATTGGGCCATTCGAAGTTGAATTCGTTGCGGTTAACCACTCAATTCCTGATGCTTTAGCCGTTGCTATTCATACAAAAGCTGGCACGGTTCTTCACACTGGCGATTTTAAGATGGATCAATTGCCACTTGATGGGCGCATTACCGATCTGCGTACATTCGCGCGCTTAGGTGATGAAGGCGTCGATCTCTTTTTAGTTGATTCAACTAACGCAGATGTACCTGGTTTTACACCTGCTGAGCGCGAGATCATGCCGGCGCTAAATCGCGTAATTGCCGCAACCAAGAAGCGCGTAATCGTGGCCTCATTCTCATCGCATGTTCACCGCGTACAGCAAGTAATTGACACGGCAGCGATGCATGACCGGAAAGTCGTTTTCATCGGGCGCTCCATGGTTCGCAATATGAAGATCGCCGAAGATATGGGCTATCTAAATGTGCCAGCTGGAATTGTTATCGATGCTAAAGAACTTGATAACTGCGATGATCGCGTAGTTCTGATTTGTACTGGTTCACAAGGCGAGCCAATGGCTGCGCTATCTCGAATGGCCAATGGCGATCATCAAATACGCGTTGGTGAAGGCGACACAGTTATCTTGGCTTCTTCACTCATTCCCGGCAATGAAAATTCAGTATTTGGAGTTATCAACGAATTAACTCGCTTCGGTGCCAAGGTTGTCCATAAAGCCAACGCCATGGTCCACGTTTCTGGACATGCCGCAGCGGGGGAGTTGCTTTACTGCTACAACATCGTGAAACCAAAGTACGCCCTGCCGGTGCACGGTGAATGGCGCCATCTAAAGGCTAACGCCGAGCTAGCAATTCAATCTGGAGTTCCTCGCGAAAATACCTTTATAATCGAAAACGGAATCGTGGTTGATTTAGTAGACCATGTTGCAGAAGTTGCTGGCGCAGTTCCTTGCGGTTTCGTTTACGTCGATGGACAGAGCATCGGGGATATCACCGAATCATCTTTGAAAGATCGTCGCATTTTGGGAGAAGAAGGATTTATCTCGGTTGTAGTCGTAATTGAGTCACAGAGCGGAAAGATCATCGCTGGCCCTGATATCCATGCACGTGGATTTAATGAAGATGAAGCGCTCTTTGACGAAGTTAGGGGGCAGATCGAAAAAGCCTTAAAGCACGCGGTTTCTGAAGGTGTAAATGGAACTCATCAACTTTCTCAAGTAGTTCGACGCACTATCGGCAGTTGGGTCGGCGGAAAACATCGCCGCCGTCCGATGATCGTTCCCGTAGTTATTGAGGTCTGACCGCTAAGATTAAAGGTGTGGCTAAGAAAAAACGCACAACTACTCGCAAATCAGGTGGCGCAGGGCAATCCGCGCTCTCATTTGTTGGGCGTTCAATTAGCGCCCTTTGGAGAACTATCGCCAAGGCGCTGGGTTCAACAGTGCGCTTCTTGGCTAGAGGTGCCCGCGACTTAGATCCGGCCCATCATCGCGACGGCCTAGCTTTCCTACTTTTAATTCTTGCTCTTGCTGCATTTGCTGGAACTTGGTTTGCAGCCGATAACTTCGTAGGTCGAAACCTTTACGCAGTTATCTATGGCGCCTTCGGCCGAATTGGTTTCTTTGCACCGCTCTTAATTCTCTATTTTGCGATGCGTTTATTCCGATCCCCAGATAGCCACAAAGCAACTTCACGGATCATCGTCGGCGTAATAACTCTGGTTGTTAGCGCCTCTGGTTTGGCACACTTGTTAAATGGTTCGCTAGGTGCGGTTAATCCAACCGGTGCAACGGCAATGCGCCATGGTGGGGGTTGGTTGGGCTACGCGGTAGCTATGCCACTTGAAGCTTTGATGACATCGCTCTTGGCCTATCCATTCTTGATCGCGCTGTTCTGCTTTGGTTTGTTAGTTACAACTGCGACTCCGCTTTCTTCAGTTGGTATCCGCCTTAAGAACACTGGAATTTGGCTCTGGTCAAAGCGTCCGCAACGTGAAGAATCCGACTTTGAAATTACTGACACCCCTCCATTTGAAACTCCCGTGGTTGCCTGGAACCAGCATGCGGATGAAACTGAAGAAGAGATTGATGAAGAGTCATTCGATGAAGAATTTACAGTTGAGGTTCCTCGCGTAGTTCAGGCACCGACTGCTACTGCAACTGCGCCAACGGCAAGCGGAAAACGTCCTGAGCAACTCTTATTAACCGCCGACTCCAATTACTTGTTGCCACCACAAGATTTACTGCGCACCGGCCCTGCCGCAAAGGCGAAATCTAAGGCCAATGACACCGTGGTTGCAGCGCTCGCCGAAGTCTTCTTACAATTTGAAATCGATGCCCAAGTAACGGGATTTATGCGTGGCCCAACGGTTACGCGCTATGAAGTAGAACTCGGAAACGCGGTAAAGGTCGAACGAATCACCGCGCTAGCTAAAAATATTTCCTATGCTGTTGCATCTAGCGATGTCCGCATCCTCTCGCCGATCCCAGGTAAATCTGCAGTTGGTATTGAAATTCCAAATACCGACCGTGAAATCGTGGCTTTGGGCGATGTTATGCGCTCAACTGTTGCAGGCCAGGATCACCACCCAATGCTGGTGGCGCTCGGTAAAGATGTAGAAGGAAACTTTGTCTGCGCTAACTTGGCGAAAATGCCACACTTATTAGTTGCAGGTGCAACGGGTGCGGGTAAATCTTCAATGATTAACGCGATGATTACCTCAATTCTAATGCGCGCGACCCCTGATGAAGTTCGCTTAGTTTTAATTGATCCCAAGCGAGTTGAGTTAACTGCCTACGAAGGCATCCCACATTTAATTACTCCAATCATTACCAACCCAAAGAAGGCAGCAGATGCTCTTACTTGGGTGGTTCGCGAGATGGATCTTCGCTATGAAGATCTTTCAACTTTTGGATTTAGACATATCGATGATTTCAACAAGGCCGTTCGTGCTGGAAAAGTTATCCCACCTCCAGGAAGCGATCGCCTAGTAGAGCCATACCCTTACCTACTTGTAATAATTGATGAGCTTGCGGATTTAATGATGATTGCCGCGCGCGAAGTTGAAGAATCTGTTGTGCGAATTACTCAGCTGGCGCGATCTGCAGGAATCCACTTAGTACTTGCCACCCAGCGCCCTTCAGTAGATGTTGTTACCGGCCTCATCAAGGCGAACGTTCCATCACGCCTCTCATTTGCAACAAGTTCTCTGGCTGATAGCCGAGTTATCTTAGATAGCCCTGGCGCAGAAAAGTTGGTCGGGCAAGGTGATGGTTTATTTATTCCGATGGGCGCATCACGTGCCATCCGCATTCAAGGCGCTTATGTATCAGAGCGCGAAATCGAAGCAGTTACCAACCATGTTAAGAAGCAACTCTCGCCTCGTTATCGTGAGGATGTCACAGTCGCACCACAATCTTCAAAGATGGTTGATAAAGAGATTGGTGATGATTTAGATCTACTGCTTCAAGCGATTGAGTTGGTTGTTGGTACACAATTTGGTTCGACTTCAATGCTGCAACGCAAACTTAGAGTTGGTTTTGCAAAGGCCGGTCGCTTAATGGATTTGATGGAATCTCGCGGAATCGTTGGTCCATCCGAAGGTTCCAAGGCACGAGTTGTGATGGTTAAGCCAGATGAACTCGATTCTGTTCTTGCCACGCTCCGCGATTATTGAAACGCGGCGATAGTTACCGAATAGGGGACTACCGCTAGGGGTGATTTCACGCGATATTCACCCATACGGGTATCGCTAGGGTGATTGCGGTTCTAGACTTTAGACCTTGGAGTCTTCCGTTTACTAGCATTGCGAGTAAAGATGTCACTTGGTCAATTTATGCAAGGAGCGCGCGAGAGCGCGGGTCTGAGCATTGACGAACTCGCATCACGGATGAGCATTCGCCCCGGATTGCTTATTGAGATGGAAAAAAATAAGTTCGTTAATTGTGGTGGCGATACATATGCGCGCGGACATCTTCGCAACATTGCCGCTCATATTTTCGTAGAGCCACAGACGCTGATTGATCTTTACAACGAAGAGCACTCCAGCGAATCGCGAAAGATTCACGATATGTTGGTCGAAAATAATGTAACGCGGATTCCAACAGAGCGTAAATCGATTAAGCCCAAGTCCCTGGTAATCGCTTCAGTAGTTCTCCTATCCGCCGTTGCCATTGGTCAAGTAATTATTTCAAATTCACAAACTACCGTTATCCCAAGAGTTACTGCTTCGCCTTCGGTTACTGCTTCGCCTTCGGTCTCTGCCTCAGCGGTAGCCACAGAACCTGCCGCAACTGAAAGTGTTCCTGCTTCAGCAAATGGCGAAATGAAGTTAACAATTTCAGCAACGCGAGGAAGCTCAAATATTCATGTTGTAGCCGGTGGTAAAACACTTTTTCAAGACCCGATCTTTCAAGGCGATACCAAGAGCTTTAGCGCTCCAACATCTATCAGTGTTTATCTAAGCAATGCAGGAGATCTTGATTTAACGCTAAATGGTCAGAAATTAGCGCCGCTAGGTGCGCGTAATCAGGAGATTCGTAAGACTTTTAGATCCAAGTAATCTCTGCACGCTGTACCATCTGACAAATGAGTCGGACAGTTGCAATAGTCACCATGGGCTGCGCCCGTAATGAAGTCGACTCCGAAGAACTTGCTGGCCGTTTAGCAGCCGATGGCTGGACTCTGGTTAGCGAAGTTGAAGATGCCGAAGTCGCCGTTGTAAATACCTGTGGCTTTATTGAATCAGCGAAGAAGGATTCAATCGATGCCTTGCTTGAGGCTAATTCGCTAAAAGGCCACGGAACCACGCGCGCCGTTGTCGCTGTTGGCTGCATGGCCGAGCGGTACGGACAAGAGTTAGCAAAAGCGTTACCTGAAGCCGACGGTATTTTGGGCTTCGATGATTACCAAGATATTTCAGCCCGATTGCAATCAATTGTTTCCGGAAATGCTCATACGCCACATGTTCCACGAGATCGTAGATCGCTTCTGCCAATTGCGCCGGCCGATCGCCCTGCTGCACGCCAAGAAGCCATTGATGAGTCTTATGCATCTTCACTGGGCGCAGGTGGTTCGCTCTTTCGTAAACGTTTAGGTGATGCACCTTGGGCACCGCTAAAGATCGCCTCCGGTTGTGATCGCCGTTGTTCATTCTGTGCGATTCCATATTTCCGCGGTTCATTTATCTCACGCAAGCCAACCGAGATCATAGAAGAAGGAAAATGGCTCGCCAAGAACGGTGTCACTGAGCTCTTCTTAGTTAGCGAAAATACGACTTCATATGGAAAAGATCTTGGTGATTTAAAGTTGATGGAGAAGATACTTCCTGACTTCGCTGCCATTGAAGGCATCGAACGAGTTCGCCTTTCTTATCTGCAGCCTGCCGAGATGCGCCCTTCATTGCTACAGGCAATGATCGAAAATGAAAAAATTGCGCCATATTTTGATCTCTCATTCCAGCACACCAGCCATACAGTCTTGCGTCGCATGCGCCGCTTTGGAGATTCTGAAAAATTCTTACATTTGATTGCCCAGATCAGAGCGCTATCGCCTGAGGCAGGTATCCGCTCTAACTTCATCGTTGGCTTTCCGGGGGAGACGCAAGAAGATTATGACGATCTCGCAAACTTCATTAGCACCGCTAAATTAGATGCGATCGGTATCTTTGGATACTCTGATGAAGACAATACTGAGGCACTTGATCTCACAGATAAAGTTGCCGAAGAAGTTATCCGCGAACGCGTAGAGGCTTTATCTTCATTGGCTGATGAGATGGTTTCCATGCGCGCAGCAGCCCGTATTGGCGAGAATGTGCGCGTCCTTATTGAAGATGAAGAGCTACAAGAAGGTCGCGCCGCACACCAAGGCCCTGAAGTCGATGGCACAACCTCATTTATCGGAACTAGCTTTAAAGTTGGGCAATATATTGATGCTGTGGTTATCGAATCCATGGGTGCAGATTTAGTGGCGCGTGCGCTGTGAGAGTCCCCGCCTTCATAACTCCGAACTCTTTAACGATTGCACGACTTGTATTAATTCCCTTTGGCGCAGTAGCTCTCTTCATGAACGGGGGAGATGATTACAACTGGCAGATTATTTCGTGGTGGATATTTTTCATCTTAGGGCTGACTGATATTGTCGATGGCAAGTTAGCGCGCAGTCGCCAACAGATAACCGAACTTGGTAAATTCCTAGATCCGGTTGCCGATAAGGCGATGGTCGGGACTGCGATGATCTGCCTATCAATTCTCGACCGTATGCCTTGGTGGATCACAATCGTGATCTTGGCTCGCGAAATAGGAATAACTTTCTTTAGATTAGCCATTGTTAAGCGTGGAGTAATTCCGGCGAATAAGGGCGGAAAGATAAAGGCGGCCTTCCAAGGTTTCGGAACAGGTTTCTATGTTCTGCCGCTAGATCCTTCGCTCTACTGGTTCCGTGATGGATTTATGTATATTGCGATCGCACTCACTATCGTGACCGGTGCTTACTATGTACGATCTGCCTTTAGACCGCAGACCACCAATTAGATTACTTCGGAGCCACCATGGAGCTTTCAAAAGAGATTCTCGGCCTTGTCTCGGATATCCATGACTCGCTGCGCGCACGTGGTGAAACGCTATCGACTGCTGAATCGCTAACTGCAGGCGGGTTAAGTAACGCGCTCACAATTGTTCCGGGTGCCTCAGATGTTTTCCTTGGATCACTAACTGCGTATCGTCCTGAGATAAAAGTTTCGCACTTGGGCGTAGATGAATCAGTGATTGCAGAACGCACAGTTGTCAGTGAAGAAGTGGCTATTGCTATGGGGCACGGCGCCAACAAATCTTTCGGTTCCACCTGGGCAATTGCAACCACTGGCGTCGCAGGGCCTGGGCCATCCGATGGCTCTGATGCCGGCCGAGTTTTCGTAGCCTTCGTCGGCCCGATAGTTCAAGTAATAGAACTTTCGCTCTCTGGTGAACGTGAAGTTGTGCGAAACGCCACCGTAGCAAGCGCGATCGCCTCATTTGCGCGTATCCTTAGACAACGCGATAAATAAGAGAAGGGATGACCACCATGGCGCTACTACGCACTGCAGTTGGCCAGACCCTTCGCGCTGCCCGTACTGAACAGTCACGCACTCTGCGCGATGTCGCACGCGAAGCACGTGTCTCACTCGGTTACCTCTCTGAAGTAGAACGCGGCCAGAAGGAAGCTTCCTCAGAACTTTTAAATGCAATCTGCGAAGCGCTTGATCTAACTCTTTCTTCTGTGATTACCAACGTCTCACTTGAGCTCAAGTCTCAAGAGAGTGCGAAGTTGTCCGTTGTCGACGCTGCCTAAGTACGCCACCCAAGGTGCAACCCACCGCCGTACCGAGAGCGCAATTTTAGAAGGCGCTAAAAAATTAATTTCACAATTTGGTCTATCAAATATCTCCATGATCGAAATCGCGGATGCTTCGCAAGTTTCTCGTGCAACTTTATATAACCATTACCGCGATAAATCTGCAGTCATTTCAGCGCTGATTACCGCTGAAGTTGAGTTCATGATTGACCTTGCAAACAAGGCAGGAACTCCGGCTGATGCACTGGAAAAACTCTCCCTATACGTTTCAACAGATGGTGCACTAACTGCGATGCGCATTCACGATAAAGCTGCACTTACCGAAATGCTCTCTCACGCAGAGCATCCCCTGTATCTCGAACTAGCTAAGTGTTTGTACAGCGCAACTAAATCTGCAGCAGGCACTGGCGTTGCAATGCGCTGGCTGATGGGGCAGGCGATGCAACCACTAACCCCGGCACAGTCACGCGAACAAGCCGAACTCTTAGTCGATCGCACCCTCTTTTAAATCTTAATCGCTGATTAAATGCGCATATCGGATCTTCGCGAACGTTTAACTCTCTCATTCGGAGATCAATGGGCTCCTTCTTTCTGCAAAGACATTGCAATTACAGAACTCGGCAGTAAGAGCGTTGATGAAGCGTTGCAATCTGGGCTTGAGCCGCATGAAATATGGCGTGCAGTGTGTGCTGCGTACCCAAATGAGACTGTTAAATACAAATAAAGATCTATAGATCGCATCTGCAAATAATTGGCGTGTTGCGTTTAGCAAATTAACAACTTATATTTCCACCATGTTTACAAAGCGTCGCGTAATTGATTTCTGCCGTGTAAACACTTCTGCCTGCTGTCTTTAAGCAAGCCCCAAACCCTTTATTTAAATCAATTTTTCAAATTTAAAACTATTTTAAGGAGATAAGTATGTTTAAGAATGTTGTAGCTCGATCGAAGAATATTGTTATTGCTTTACTAAGCCTTGGCTTGATTGCCGGCGTAACATCCACACCTGCAAACGCTGCGCCAAAGAACTTGGCACGTTCTGTTGTTCAGGCTGATTGGCTAGAGAAGAACCTCGATAATCCAGATGTAAAGATCATCGAAGTAAGCACCGAAGCTGGTCTTTACGAGCGTGGACATATCAAGAATGCAGTTAAGTTCAATTGGTACACAGATCTAGTTGAAGTTGTTAACCGTGACATCGTCGCAGGCACACGCTTTCAGAAGCTTGCTCGTGCTGCCGGAATTAACAAGAACTCAACAGTGGTTCTCTATGGAGATAAGAACAACTGGTTCGCTGCATGGGGAGCATGGATCTTTAATACCTACGGCATTGAAGATGTTCGCCTAGTTGATGGCGGACGAGTTAAGTGGGAGAAGGATGGTCGACCATTCACAACCGTTGTTTCAACACCAAAAGAAGGCAACTTCGTTGCAACTAAGGCAGATAAATCAATCCGCGCGACTTTGATTCGCGATGTGCTCCCTGCAGTTCGTAAGAAGGGTTCTGCAGATATAGTCGACATTCGCTCTGCTGATGAGTACAACGGCAAAATCTTCGCACCGGCAGGATTCCAAGAGCTAGCAGTTCGCGCAGGACATATTCCGGGTGCCATTAATGTGCCATGGGGCGCAAACGTTAATGCTGATGGAACCTTCAAGACAGTTGCAGAACTCAAGAAGCTCTATGCAGATAAGGGGATTGATGGCAAGAAGCCGATCATCACCTATTGCCGCATTGGTGAGCGATCATCGCTTACTTGGTTTGTACTTAGCGAAATCCTTGGATATGAGGTTAAGAACTATGACGGTTCTTGGACTGAATACGGCAACGGCGTTGGAAATCCAATTAACAACCCAGCCGGAACTATTTGGGGAGCAGCGTAATTAGCGCAGCTACTAACTTTGGTAGAGGTTCTGGAGATTCCGGAACCTCTACTGAGGTTTCTAACTGGAGCAAAGGTGATTCTGTAAGAACAGGGTTAGCCGCGCTTTTAGTAATCGGTTTGCTCTTCACCGCATACCAATTAAGCGATAACGAAGGAACTGGTACCAACGCAGCGCTCTCGCTCTTGATTGGTAGCGCACTCGGAATCGCTTTCGAAAGAGGTCGCTTCTGTTTCTTCTGTATCTTCCGCGATGCCATTGAAGACCGTGACACAACACCGTTCTTATCGATCCTTAGCGCCATTGCAGTCGGTGCAATTGGTTACGCAGTTATCTTTGGACAGTTCTTGCCTGATACAAGTTCAGATCGCCTTCCACCTAATGCACACATTGGACCAGTTAGTACCGCGTTAGTTGTTGCAGGTCTTGCATTCGGAATCGGTATGGCGCTCTCAGGTGCTTGCATTAGTGGCCATCTCTACCGAATCGGCCAAGGATCGCTGCGCGCATACCCTGCGCTATTTGGTTCGCTAATTGGTTCGCTAATTGGTTTCAAGAGTTGGAACACGCTCTACTCAAGATCAATTAGCGATGCACCGACAACTTGGTTGCCCCATTATCTAGGTTATGGCGGATCGCTAGCCTTAACCCTGTTGGTACTTGCGCTGATCGCAGTCGTTGCAATTAAATTTGGTAAGAACTCCACGCCACTTTCTAATCCTGTCGCGACCAAGATCGATCTGCCAAGCCTGCGCCAATCACTTCTCATCAATCGTTGGCGTCCGCTAACTACCGGTGCAATCTTTGGAGTAATCGGAACCTTTGCTTACCTGCGAATTGAACCCCTTGGTGTAACGCGCCAGATAAGCACAACCTCTCGAACCTACTTCGAGGGCCAAGGTTGGATTCCACAAAACCTGGATGGCTTAGATCTAATGGCCGGTTGTATCGCAGTTGTTTCTACAGCGATCGTGAATAACGGTTGGTTGATTCTGGGAATCGTTATCGCTTCATTTGCCGCAGCGCTAGCGGGCAATCGCTTTAAATTTCAGCAAATTACTTGGCGCAACGCCTTAACCGCACTTGTTGGCGGAATGCTTCTGGGTTGGTCTTCGATGATCGCACTTGGCTGCACCGTCGGAGTTCTTCTCTCTGGAACACAGTCATTTGCACTCTCTGGCTGGGTATTTTTCGCAACTGCTTTTACCGGAGCTTGGATCGGGATAAAGCTAAAACTCCATAAGCTTTAAGCAGCAGAAACCAAGGTAAGCCACGGAATACCGCTAGATTCTTACCGTGGATTTCAAATTAATCGCTGCTGCAATTGGGATTCTCTTTGTCTTTATCTACGCTTTTGGCTCAGGTATCTGGGTCTCTTCCTCACCTGGTTGGTATGCATCTCTAAACCGTCCTGCTTGGCAGCCACCCAGTGCTGTTATCGGGCTCATCTGGCCATACAACTTCACAGTTCTTGGCATTGCCTCCTACCAAGTATCTAGATCTTTAAGTAAATTTGAAAACATAACCTGGTTGGTGTTCTTTGGCTTAAGCATCGCCGCCGCTTTAACCTGGGCTTATCAATTCTATGTTCCACACAATTTTCTCTATGCCTCAATAGCGCTAACGTCGGCTGTGGTTCTAACACTTCCCGTACTTTTTCTGACTTTTAGAGCAACGCTCACTATGGGGCTATTACTTGTTCCATATCAAATCTGGGTAGCTGTCGCCGCCAGTCTGGCGTGGGGATATTTAGCTCGAAACTAAATTAGTAATCGTTAACTTTTAGACAGCGATTACTTCCAAGACCCAAGGATTTATTCCATCGCTCGGGGTCAGCGCACATGGATACTTCTCCGAAACGATCGCATATAGATCTTCCGGGGATTTGGGCACCGAACGAGATTGCAAGAGCGCGCGGGCAATTTCACCACGGGTTTTCTTAGACATATGAGTAACGACTTTACGCACGCCATCGACGACAGTTGAAATCTGAATCTCAACAGTCTTATCGACGGGGGAGTGCCAAACGGTTTTATAGGTAGATGAACGGCAGTCCACGATTAGTGGGCTCTTGATTGGGTCTAGAACTTTCGCGACCGGCTCGCGCATCGCGTTGTTATCGATCTTCGCCTTGTAGCTCTCGATCAACTGGTCCGGGCGCACCGCTCCGTACTTGGCTGAGATGATCACAACCGCGCTCGCCGCCCGCTTACGCGCCGCTGGGCTAAGCGTGGCCCAGCCGAGGGCCTGGTAGAGGACGCCGGTATAGACGTTGATCGCAGGCGTTGGCTTGCTGGTCGGGGCCTTCTTCTCGGAAGGCGGCAGGAGGATCAACACGTTTCGAATCCTCCCATGCGACACGCCTAAAGGCGCTGTCAGTGGCGCCTGCTACCTTTCGAACAGATGTTCGGATAAAGTTATCCCTGCACAACCAGAGCGGTTCCGCTTTCCGCCCACAGGCTCTCTATAAGCCTCGTAGGCCGTCGGCGGCCTTCCGTACCTTCTGGGCCGACTACTAACGAATATGCATCACGCATAGACGTTCTTATCTAAAGGAGCAAAACGTGGCTGCTGAAAAAGCAAATAAAGCCGAAGAGAAGAACACCTCCGATCGCCAAAAGGCGCTCGACACCGCACTCGCCCAGATCGAACGTCAATTTGGCAAGGGCTCAGTAATGAAAATGTCTGATCGTCAAAATGCGATCATCGAAGTTATCCCAACTGGTTCAATCGCACTAGATATCGCACTCGGTATCGGCGGACTACCACGCGGACGTATCGTAGAAATTTACGGACCAGAATCTTCAGGTAAGACAACACTTACCTTGCACGCAATTGCAAATGCCCAAAAGGCCGGCGGTATCTGCGCATTTATCGATGCAGAGCACGCATTCGATGCAGAGTATGCAAAGAAGCTCGGCGTTGATATCGATGCACTTCTTGTTTCACAACCAGACACTGGCGAACAAGCGCTAGAAATCATGGATATGTTGATCCGTTCTGGCGCACTTGATCTCGTTGTCGTCGACTCAGTTGCAGCACTTGTGCCACGCGCTGAAATCGAAGGAGAAATGGGCGATTCACATATGGGCTTGCAAGCACGCCTTATGTCACAAGCGCTCCGCAAGATCACCGGTGCACTTCACCAATCAAAGACAACTGCGATCTTCATCAACCAGCTCCGCGAAAAGATCGGTGTCTTCTTCGGTTCACCTGAGACAACAACCGGCGGTAAGGCACTTAAGTTCTATGCATCAGTTCGCCTCGACATCCGTCGCATCGAAACTCTTAAGGATGGCACCGAATCCGTCGGTAACCGTACCCGCGTTAAGGTCGTCAAGAACAAGATGGCTCCACCATTTAAGCAAGCCGAATTCGACATCATCTACGGCACAGGTATCTCACGTGAAGGTTCATTAATCGACCTTGGCGTTGAAATCGGAGTCGTTAAGAAGGCTGGTGCTTGGTACACATACGAAGCCGATCAGTTGGGACAGGGCAAGGAAAATTCCCGTGCCTTCCTTCTCGATAACCCAGATCTAGCTAATGAGATCGAGACCAAGATCCGTGCACACTTTGTGCCGATCGAAGTTGATGCCGAGCTCGTAGCGGCGATCGATGAAGCTGCAGCAGAGGTTGATTTCTAATTAGCCTTGATTTTGTAAAGGTTTCAAGAGGCGAAGGCTCCGACCCTTACGAAGTAGCACACACCATTGCGTTAAACGCTCTGGTTACTCGTGCGAAAAGTAAGGGCGAGCTTCTCGCTCACCTTAAGACCCGGGGCGTAGAAGATGATGTTGCGCAAGCAATTATCTTCCGGTTGCAAGAAGCCGGCCTCGTTAACGATGAAGAGTTTGCTAAAGCCTGGGCTCAGTCGCGCCACAACCATAAGAAGATCTCAAAGCGAATCATCGCGGGGGAGCTTCGCCAAAAGGGCGTAATGCAGAGCGCAATCGATGAAGCACTTGATGAGATCGATGACGATTCCGAATACCGCAGCGCCTTTGACCTTGCCTTCAAGAAGTACAACACCATGTCACGTCTTGAACCAGAGGTGCAGGTGCGCAGAATTCAGTCGCTTCTGCAACGCAAAGGTTTTGGTTTTGGAACAATATCTCAGGTATTAAAAGAGTTGGACTTACTAAACAACTAACTTTTGGCGAGATGCTCTGTAAGTCTTGCAGCAGTTGCAACAACGGCTGCTGCATGTACACGCCCTGGTTGGCGTCCTAAACGCTCGATTGGACCAGAGATAGATACTGCGGCAATTACTTTTCCATTAGGGCCTTTAACTGGCGCGCTGACTGATGCAACGCCAGCTTCGCGTTCTCCAACAGATTGCGCCCATCCGCGACGACGATCGGCAGATAAGTGAGCGGCGGTAAATCGCGCATTCTTAAGTCCGCGATGAATCTTTTCGGAATCTTCCCAAGCCAATAAAATTTGTGCAGCAGATCCTGCTTGCATAGTTAGCGAAGCACCAACAGGTACAGAGTCGCGAAGACCAGATAAACGTTCAGCAACTGCAACACAGATTCGGATATCTCCCTGGCGACGATATAACTGTGCTGATTCGCCAGTTGCATCGCGCAGTGCAGCAAGTGCTGGAGCAGCAGCGGCCAATAAGCGATCTTCACCTGCAGCGGCTGCGAGTTCAGATGAACGTGGACCAAGAACGAAACGACCCTGCAGATCGCGAGTAACAAGGCGATGGTGCTCAAGGGCAACGGCTAAACGGTGAGCGGTGGGGCGGGCGATGCCAGTTGCGGCAACAAGCTCTGCCAGCGAATGGGGGCCTGATTCGAGCGTACCTAGAATGGTTACCGCTTTATCTAGAACGCCAACTCCGCTATTCTTCTTCTCCACACAGTGAGATTAGCATCCCATTTAATGAGATGCAAGATTTAAAGGAAGAAGAGCATGGGTAAAACTCTGGCAGAGAAGATTTGGGAAGACCACGTCGTTCGTTCGGCGCAAGGAGAACCTGATCTGCTCTACATCGATCTGCAATTAGTTCACGAAGTAACAAGTGCCCAAGCATTTGATGGTCTGCGCCTTGCTGGACGAAAAGTGCGTCGCCCAGACCTGACAATTGCAACAGAAGATCACAACACCCCAACGCTCGATATTTTAAAACCGATCGCAGATCCTGTATCAAAGCTGCAGATCGATACCTTGCGCAATAACGCGAAGGAATTTGGAATTCGTATTCACTCACTAGGCGATGCCGATCAAGGCGTTGTTCACGTGGTTGGACCACAGCTCGGAATCACCCAACCAGGAATGACAATTGTCTGCGGTGATTCACATACTTCAACGCACGGCGCATTCGGCGCGATTGCCTTCGGTATTGGCACATCTGAAGTTGAGCATGTGCTTGCAACGCAGACTCTGCCATCAAAGCGTCCAAAGACAATGGCGATCAATGTTGAAGGAACTCTAAAGACCGGCGTAACCGCAAAAGATATTATCTTGGCGATCATCGCGCAGATTGGTACTGGCGGGGGACAGGGCTACATCATCGAATACCGCGGCTCTGCAATTCGCGAACTTTCGATGGAAGGTCGTATGACCGTTTGTAACATGTCTATCGAAGCTGGTGCGCGCGCTGGTTTGATCGCACCAGATCAGAAGACCTTTGATTACATCAAGGGCAAGCCACATGCGCCAGAAGATTTCGAAACTGCGCAGAAGTATTGGGAAACACTATTTACAGATAGCGATGCCAAGTTTGATGTTGAAATCACGCTCGATGGCAACACGCTGGAGCCATTTGTAACTTGGGGAACCAACCCAGGACAGGGCTTGCCACTAAATGCATCTGTGCCTAATCCTGCAGATATTAAAGACTCTGAAGAACGTGGCGCAGCAGAACGCGCACTTGAGTACATGGGTCTTACCGCTGGGACGCCACTGAAAAAGATAGCGATTGATACTGTTTTCTTGGGCTCTTGCACCAACGGTCGCATTGAAGATCTACGTGCTGCCGCATCTGTAATTGAGGGCAAGAAGATTGCACCAAAACTTCGCATGTTGGTTGTTCCTGGATCAGAGCGCGTTCGCCAGCAAGCGATGAAGGAAGGCTTAGATAAAGTCTTCCTAGATTTCGGTGCCGAATGGCGTAACGCTGGTTGCTCAATGTGCCTCGGAATGAACCCTGATCAACTTTCAGTTGGCGAACGTTCAGCATCAACTTCCAACAGAAACTTTGAAGGTCGCCAAGGTAAAGGTGGACGCACACACTTAGTGAGCCCTCTTGTTGCAGCAGCTACCGCAATTCGCGGCACGCTCTCATCACCGGCAGATTTGTAGAAAGGGAAATGGCCATGGAGAAATTCGTTAAACACACAGGTACCGCCATTCCACTACGTCGTAGCAATGTTGATACCGATCAAATCATTCCTGCCGTTTACCTAAAGCGCGTTACTCGTAGCGGCTTTGAAGATGGTTTATTTGCTGCTTGGCGCAATGATCCAGAGTTTGTTTTGAATCAACCGCAATATAAGAGCGGAACCATCTTGGTTGCCGGCCCTGAATTCGGCACCGGTTCATCACGTGAGCATGCGGTCTGGGCGCTTCAGAACTACGGTTTCAAGGTGGTCATCTCAAGCCGCTTCGCCGATATCTTCCGTGGAAACTCACTTAAGGGCGGACTGCTTACCGTGATCCTTCCGCAGGAGGCGGTGGAGGCGATCTGGACAACTATTGACAGCGATCCAACAACTTCAATCACCGTGGATCTTGAAACACGCACTGTTTCCTACGGATCAACCACAGTTGCCTTCGAGCTAGATGATTACACCCGCTGGCGCTTGATGGAAGGCCTAGATGACATTGGTTTGACGTTAAAGCACACCGATGCGATTGATTCTTTCGAAGCAAAGCGTCCTGCTTACAAGCCAAAAACACTGCCAATACGCATTTAAAGGTAAAAGAAAAAAGTTTCTACGCTTTTTTGAGCGTGAAAACCAGCGTAAAACGCTCACTTCATTGATGGGGTGAGCGTTTTCTGTTCAACCCTCAACTTGTAAATGAGAGTTTTTTACGCGTAAAAAGTGCGATTTTTCTAAAATATTAAATTGCGACACGCCCGCGTTAATATCGCTATCACCCTATTAAAAGGTTTAAGTTTTAGCCACAAGTTAAGCGAACGCTTAATTTACGCTTAAATCTAAGGGGATTTAGATGAATAAGGCCCAGTTCATTGCCGCGTTGGCCCCACACTTCAACGACAGCAAGAAGGAAGCAGCACACGCTGTAGAAATCGTTTTCGACACAATTACACGCACCATGTCAAAGGGTGAAGATGTAATGATCAATGATTTCGGTAAGTTCAAGAAGGTTGATCGCAAGGCACGTATGGGTCGAAACCCATTCACAGGCGAGACAATCAAGATCAAGGCTTCAAAGAAGGCGCGCTTCTTGCCTGCAAAGGGTTTGAAGGATGTCATCTCAGGTGAGCGCAAGCTAGGACCGGCTCCAAAGCCAGAACCAAAGCCTGTTGCAAAGCCAGTAGCTAAGAAGGCAGCAGTCAAGAAGGTTGCAAAGAAGAAGCCAGCAGCGAAGAAGGCTGTTAAGAAAGTTGCTAAGCGTAAGCCAGCAGCTAAGAAGGTTGTTAAGAAGGCTGCTAAGAAGCGTTAATTCTCGCTTCCTAACCTATCTTCAAAAACTTCATAGAACTGGGGTCAGCGCTTGCTGGCCCCAGTTTTTCTTTGCCCACTAAGATTTAGATATGGCCAAGATGCGCGTTTCATATGCGCCACCTACCGGTAACCCTCTCGGTACAAATATCACCTTTAAAATTTGCTCATCGATATTGATTCCAGTTATTAACTTGATCACCAAGCGCACATGGATCGGCGCAGAAAATATTCCAAAGACTGGCGCGGTAATAGTTGCGAATAACCATCTCTCATATTTTGATGTTTTAAATTTTGCCCACTTTCTTTATAAGAATGGTCGAGCCCCACGTTTCCTAGGCAAGGTTGGCGTATTTAAAGTTCCAATCATCGGCCGCATTCTGCTTGCAGCTGGCCAGGTTCCCGTTGAACGGGAAACACCTAACGCAGGCAAAGCTGTTGATCACGCGAAACGACTTTTGGAGTCGGGACATTTACTTGGTGTTTATCCAGAGGGAACGCTCTCTCGCGATGCCGATCATTGGCCGATGGTTGCAAAGACTGGACTGGCGCGATTAGCAATCAGCACTCGCACTCCCGTAATTCCAGTTGCGCAATGGGGCGCACAAATTTTGATGCCGACATATTCGAAGAAGATTAAATTGTTTCCACGTACCCAGATCACCTTGAAAGCGGGAAAGCCGGTTGATCTCTCCCAGTGGTATGGCAAAGAGGATGATCAGCAAGCACTTATTGAGGCAACTGCGAAAGTTATGCGGGAAATTACAACTTTGCTAGAGGAAATTCGTGGCGAGAACCGACCTGAAGTAATCTTTGATCCACATACTTCTGATTTACCTCGTACGGGTAATTTTAAGAAGAAGCGCAAAAAGGTGGCAGAGAAGTAATGAGCAAAGTAACGGTATTCGGAGCAGGCGCATGGGGTTCAACCATGGCGCAAGTTCTCTGCGATGCCGGAAATGATGTTCTGCTCTGGGGTCGAAACCAAGAAGTTGTAGATGAGATTAATTCCTCGCATACCAACGCTAAGTATTTAGCGCATCACACATTGCCCACAGAGCTAAAAGCCACCTCAGATTTAGATGAAGCCTTCGCCTTTAGCCAGAGTTATGTTTTAGCGATTCCATCTTCGCAATTGCGCGCAACTTTAAAGGAGTGGAAACCTCGCTTCTCGGAAGGTTGCTTAGTGGTCAGTACCTTAAAAGGAATTGAAATCAGCACCCAACTTCGTATGACTGAGGTAATTGTTGAAATTCTCGGCCCACATAGAGTCGCGATGATTACTGGACCAAATTTGGCTGACGAACTAGTGCTGCGCCAACCCGCTGGAGCGGTGGCTGCAGCAACTACGCAAGCTACCTCTGAAGAAGTTCGCGCACTATTTCGCACCCCTTACTACCGCGTTTACACATCAGTTGATTTATTAGGTTGCGAATTAGCGGGCGCAATTAAAAATGTAATTGCCTTAGCCGTCGGAATCTCTATCGGCATGGGCTTTGGAGAAAATACCCAAGCGATGCTTATTACTCGCGGCCTTAATGAAGTGGCGCGACTATGTGCCGCACACGGCGCTGATCCCTTAAGTGCGGCGGGCCTTGCTGGAATGGGTGACTTGGTTGCAACTTGTGGCTCTCCACTTTCTCGTAACCGCACATTTGGCGAACTCTTAGGCAAGACTGGTTCCATGGAACAAGCGGTTGCGCACGGAGCTAAGACGGTAGAAGGCGTCTCCTCATCGGGAGCGATTGTAGAAATTGCCCACCGCGTTGGAGTAGAAGTTCCCGTAATCGAATCAGTAGCGGACATTGTTAATGGCTCGCTCACTCCAGCACAGGCGCTACAGCGCTTAATGGAGATTACAACTCAAGCGGAGAACTTCATCCGATGACTAAGCGCGTAGCAATTATCTGTGGTGGTCGCTCCAGCGAACACGAAATCTCATGTATTTCCGCAGGGGGAGTGCTCTCCGCAATTGATCGCAGCAAATTTGAACCTGTTTTGATCGGCATCAGCAAGAGCGGCAAATGGTTCTTACTTGATGACAAAACATCTCTCACAATCAAAAATGGCGTTCTCCCTGTTGTCCCAGAAACCGGAAACCCAGTTTCATTAGATGCATCAGGTTTTATTAGCGCTGGCGTCAATTTAAAGATAGATATCGTCTTTCCGTTACTGCACGGTCCATACGGTGAAGATGGAACGATTCAAGGACTTCTTGAGATGGCCGATATTGCATACGTTGGCTCTGGAGTTCTTGCCTCAGCAGTTGCTATGGATAAATCCTTTGCAAAGCCAATCTTTGCGGCCCACGGAATTAAAGTTGCGGCAGGCTTTGTCGCTCGCGCATCCGATTGGGCAAAAGATAAATCAGCGGTTCAAAAACAGGCAGACCAACTTGGCTATCCAGTATTTGTAAAGCCGGCACGTGGTGGATCAAGTCGTGGAACAACAAAAGTTAAATCTGCTGCTGAATTTGGTGCTGCTATCGAAGAGGCACATACTTTTGATCCAAAGGCGATGGTGGAGCAAGAAATTCGTGGCAAAGAGATTGAGTGCGCAGTCCTTGAAATTGATGGGGTTGCTAAAGCATCACTTGTTGGGCAGATAAAAATCGATCCGAAGTACGATTTTTACAACTTTGAAGCTAAGTATTTAGATTCAGCCACAACCATCGAACTTCCGGCCGCAATAGATCAGAAGATCAGCGATCAGATCCGCGCCAAAGCGGTAGATGCTTTTATTGCACTTGGCTGCAGTGGCTTAGCCCGTGTGGACTTCTTCTTAACTGATAACAATGAAGTCATCATCAATGAGTTAAACACGATGCCAGGCTTTACCGCAACATCTGTATTTCCAAAGATGTGGGCAGCAACTGGCGTGGAGTACACAGAAGTTATCTCCCATTTACTGGCGTCAGCGCTTACGCGCAATAACGGAGTCTTGGGTAATTAAAGTCTTGGGTAATTAGTAAGTAACAGGGCAAGTCAGGGTGCGCGTAATACCCGGAACAGCCTGCACCTTAGACAAAATCGCGCGGCCAAATTCCTCCATCGATGGAGACTCTGCGCGCATGATTACATCGTAAGGACCTGTAACTCCTTCAGCCAATGTAACGCCGGCGATAGCAGAGACAGATTTTGCAACGCTAGATGCTTTGCCAACTTCGGTTTGAATCAAGATGTATGCCTGAACTGACATAGTGGTCTGCCTTTCTCGTGAGAACTTCGCCGTTGAAGGTAAGCGCAAAGGTACCCCATGTTCTAGTCTTGGCGCTATGGCGATTGGTGATGGCGGCTTCAACGAAGCGCAGGTAATCGCGCGCCTAAAGGAGATTTTTGCATCAACCGATCCACGAATTTCTCTTGGGATTGGCGATGATGCAGCGGTTGTATCTGGCGCCAAAGCCCAAGTTGTAACAACCGACATGGCCGTTTCCGGAGTACATTTCCGAACCGACTGGTCGAGCGCTTTTGAAATTGGTAGAAAAGTAACGGCTGCAAATACCGCAGATGTTTTAGCGATGTCAGCTAAGCCCGATTACCTGCTTGTCGCTGTTGCTCTTACAGGTTCCGAAACTATGGAATGGATTTCTGATCTTGCACGTGGGATTAAATATGAAGCAGATCTTGCGGGAGCCCATGTAGTTGGTGGAGATATCTCTCGCGCTGATCAAGTAGTTCTCTCAATGACTGCGATTGGTTCTACTAACAAAGCGATAACTCGTAGTGGAGCAAAACCAGGAGATGGCATTTATTTATCATCACTAACGGGGTGGTCGGCGGCCGGTTTGGCGATTGTGAGTTCTGGATCAAAAGAAGATATGGAGCCTGCTCAAAAAGCACTTAGCGAGTTTAAATCTCCAACTATTGATTATGGATTTGATTCCTCAAAGGCAAATGCGCTCTGCGATGTCAGCGATGCGTTGGTTATTCAAGCAGCACAGATGGCTGAGGCTTCAAAGGTTTGCTTTAACTTTGACCTAACTAAAATCCAAGCAAGCGCTGAATTCATGGAGCTTGA
This sequence comes from Candidatus Nanopelagicaceae bacterium, assembly GCA_965268165.1. GTDB lineage: Bacteria > Actinomycetota > Actinomycetes > Nanopelagicales > Nanopelagicaceae > Planktophila. The sequence continues at coordinate 904,666 of OZ254162.1, read as the reverse complement.
AAATCTTGCCCAGCGAATGGATATTGATATTTGGAGTTGGATTTTTGCTGGGGGAGAGGATCACACCCTTCTGGCAACCGGCACAGATCTGCCAGGGCTTTTAATTGGAGAAGTTACCCAGGGCGCGGGCCTTGCAAACGTTCCCGCAGGCGTGGCAGCGAACGCTTGGCAACATTTCTAAAAAGACCCTTGGATTTTTATGCAGCGATTTCCATATTTTTTATTTTTTTAAACACATAAATACTGGCGCGGTGCTATTGCCTACCTTTTAGCAAGGCGATAATTTTGCGAGATGAAAAGATCATCATTTGTAGCAACTTTGGCCACTGTAGCACTTTCTATCTCAGCAATTCTGGTTGGAGTTACTTCTGCAAATGCCAGCGTCACACTTCCTAAGGGTACGTTCTTACCTTGTTCTGCAGGTGGCGGCGCATACTGCATTGATTCAGTAAGCATTACACCTACTGGTGGGAAAGCTATTGCACTTACTTGGGTTGCTAGCGGTACTCAAGGCGCTACTGCAGGAAATACAAATGGTGTTGCATCCGGCAAAGCTCTGCCAGGGCGATGGAGCGCAGATGGCGCATTCGCAAATGAAAATTACGACGGTCTATATATAGAAGCACAAGCTGCAAATGAATTTGTTCCATGGATCATGCTCGATGCCAAACCAACTTATTCACCAGGAAATAACGTCACACTGGCAGCGCTAACAACAAGTGCCACAACGCCAGTAAATCTAAATAGTGATGCGCTGATTTCGGTAAAGATGCGAATCTCCGACTTCAAGCTAGGCGTTACCTATGGCATTGCAACTGAAGCAACAGTTGATGTTCAGGCGGCGGTCTTTGAGATTGCTGGTTATCCAGTAAAGGTTCCTCAGGCTAAGAGCTCAAAAGATTGTTCAGGTGATGCTGGCGTCTCATCAGCGCTCGTTACTCAATTCCAATCAATTTTGGTTCCATCCAATGATCCACTCGGGTTCTCATTTGAAGGTGGCAGCGGCAAGATCTATGTTGGATCTAACGGACTCTGCAAACTTTCGACTCCAGTGTGGAACGCTGAGAAGAAGTCTTTGAGTTACAAAGCATCTGCTCCGCGCCTGGCGCCAGACGGTAAGTCAGTTAACACTGGTTTTTACTATGCAACGATTTCATCTGCCGATGCGCTAGCGCTTTGGGGACTTAAGCGCGCAGAAGATGCAGCCTCTGCTCTGACTATTTCAGTTCGCACAAGCGAAGGCGGATCTACCGCAGCGACTAAGACTGTAGCTGTTAAGAATGGTCGAATCATCATTCAGGTCTTCGGCTTTGAATTCCCAGATCCGATGCTAGATATCTCGCTAAATCCTAGTTTTGACTTAATGGCTTCATCTGCTGGGGCTGCAAGCAATATGTCGGCCGCGGGAACAGTTCGAACTACAGCGTCGCCTAAGCCAACGCCAACGCCAAAGGTGACGTCGATTTCTTGTATTAAAGGTAACCAGTTAAGAAAGGTCACTGGCGTGAAGCCAAAGTGTCCTACTGGATTTAAAAAGCGGTCTTAGCTAAATAGAAAATTAGTTAGAAAAGGCTTTAGCGAGAAACTTTTCCGGCCTTAAGGCAGGAAGTACAAACGTTCTGGCGCTTAGCTGTTCCACCGACAAGAGTCTTGATGCGTTGGATATTTGGATTCCAGCGACGACGAGTCTTTACCTGAGAGTGTGAAACGTTATTTCCAAAGCTGGGCCCTTTGCCACAGATATCGCATGTTGATGCCACAGCGTTACTCCTTTTAGATCTTTAACTTAATGAATAGGGCGTAAGGGTAGCAAGAAGGCCAACTTCACGCTAATTCCGAGAAATCCACGCGAGAATGGCTCCCATGGCGATCGCAGACGGCAGGCTCACAACCAAGTTGGTTGATGTAGTGGGCGATCGCACTGCCAAAGTCTTAGATACCGTTTTTGGTTATCGCACCGTCTCTGATTTATTGCACCACTATCCACGTCGCTACTTAGTACGCGGCGAGCTAAGCGATATTGCTGAACTTAACGAAGGCGATGAAGTAACGGTACTGGCAGAGATTTACTCCTCGAGTAGCCGCAAATTGCAGGGGCGCAAGGGCAGCATTCTCGAAGTTATCGTGACCGATGGCAGCGCAAAGATGTCGCTAACTTTTTTCAATCAAGCTTGGCGCGAGAAAGAGTTGCGCGTAGGTAGACAAGGTTTGTTTGCAGGAAAGGTTGGAGTCTTCAATGGCAAACGCCAGTTGGCTCATCCGGATTACGAAATGGTTCCAGATGGCAGTGATGTTGATTCTGCCGTTGCAGATTTTGCTGGAAAGTTTCTGCCGGTTTATCCAGCCAGTTCAAAACTTCCTTCGTGGAAGATTGCGCAATGTGTAAAGCTAGCCATTGATTCGTTAGATGAAGTCCCAGATTTCATCCCGCCACATATCCTTGAGAAGTTTAATTACCCGTCTGCGCAGCAAGCGTTGGCTCAGATCCATAACCCAGTTGATTTAGATAGCGCAGAACTTTCTAAGGCGCGCTTAACCTTTGATGAAGCCTTCTTACTGCAGCTACTTTTACTCGAGCGCAGAGCCGAACTCCGTGCGCTAAAGACTGTCGCCCGACCAGTTAAGTCCGGTGGAATATTGGATGCTTTCGATAAATCGCTTCCGTGGAAGTTAACACCCGGCCAAGTAGAAGTTTCACGTGAGATTGAAAGTGATTTAGCAGCCGATATTCCAATGCATCGATTGCTACAAGGTGAAGTTGGTTCAGGTAAAACTGTGGTCGCACTTCGTGCCATGTTGGCGGTCGTCGATAGCGGGGGGCAAGCAGCGTTACTTGCCCCAACAGAAGTTTTGGCAGCCCAGCATCTACGAACAATTGAAAAATTGCTTGGGCCACTGGCCCAAGGAGGGATGCTGGGCGGTGTTGAAAACGCAACGCAAATAACTTTATTAACTGGTTCTCAGAACTCGGCAGCGCGCAAAGAGGCGCTTGCTCTTGCCGCATCTGGCCAAGCTGGAATTGTTATTGGTACTCATGCACTTCTTAGCGAGAGCGTTGTTTTTAACGATCTTGGCTTGATTGTTGTCGATGAGCAACATCGCTTTGGTGTTGAGCAACGAGATGCGCTGAAAGCAAAGGCGGTTAATCCGCCGCACTTATTGGTTATGACTGCAACCCCAATACCAAGAACAGTTGCGATGACCGTCTTTGGCGATTTAGATATTTCAACTCTGCGCGAACTTCCGCTGGGTCGCCAACCTATAACAACACACGTGGTACCTACTATGGAGAAACCTTCTTTCTTAGATCGCGCCTGGGAGCGAATTCGCGAAGAAGTCTCACAAGGGCATCAGGCTTACATCGTTGCACCGCGCATCGCTGCCGGAAGTTCTGAAGATGCCGATCTAGATTTTCTATACGGAGAGCAATCGCCTGATATCGCCTCCGTTGAAGAGTTGGCGCCGAAGTTACACGGGGGAGCGCTTAAGGGCTTACGGATTGCGCCTTTGCATGGACGTTTAACCACAGAGTTAAAAGATGCAACGATGCAGGCTTTTTCTGCAGGTGAGATAGATGTACTTGTTTCAACAACTGTCATTGAAGTTGGTGTGGATGTTCCAAATGCCACAGTCATGGTGATTATGGATGCAGATCGCTTTGGCGTATCTCAGCTTCATCAGTTACGTGGCCGAGTTGGTCGCGGCACTTCACCTGGTTTGTGCCTACTTGTATCTGGCGCGCCAATCGAAACGCCAGCACGTGAGCGATTGGAAGCAGTATCTAAGACCCAAGATGGCTTCGAACTCTCTCGTATTGATCTTGAACAAAGACGTGAAGGCGATGTACTCGGTGCAACACAATCTGGCGCTCGGTCGCATCTTCGCTTATTGCGTGTCTTGCGCGATGAAGGGCTAATTGAGGAAGCGCGCAATGTGGCTGCAGAATTATTAGAAAGCGACAGCTCTCTAAACGGCTATCCTTTGCTCAAAGATGAATTAGAGATGTTAAAGAAAGAACAAACGTCTTCATATATCGATAAAGGTTAGGGATAGATAAATGCGCATCATCGCAGGACTTGCTAAGGGGCGAAACATCGCCGCCGTTGCAGGTGCTACCCGACCAACTTCTGATCGCGCCCGTGAAGCGCTCTTTTCTACCTTGGCATCTGAATTTGGTGACTTTGCAGGGCTTCATATTCTGGATTTATATGCCGGCACAGGTGCTATTGCACTTGAATCGCTCTCCCGAGGTGCCGAGATTGTTCATGCAGTTGAGAAAGATGAGCAAGCGCAGAAGTCGATAGCCGCAAACTTTGAAAGCATCAGGAGCGCGCAGTGTCCAGGCAGTTTCCACCTCTTTGGAATGAGCGTTCACCGTTTCTTACAAGATCGGGCGACAGTTCCGTACCACTTTATCTATATCGATCCACCATACGATGTAGAAGATATTGATGTAATTGAAAATCTCATTCAACTTCGTGAGGGTGGTTTTCTTCATCCGCAAGCTTTAATTGCAGTTGAGAGAAATTCCAGAGTCAAGGAAATATCTTGGCCAGATGGATATCAGGCTCTGCGCGAAAAAAATTATGGCCAAGCGACCATTTTCTATGGGGTTCCAGCCGAGCTTTGAGCCTGAAAATGGATAACCACGCTGATCGTTGCTAGCGTTTACTCCATGAAGCGCGCAGTTTGCCCAGGATCATTTGATCCAATCACCTTTGGTCATCTCGACATCATCGAGCGCGCCAGCAGCCAGTTTGATGAAGTTATTGTGGCAGTCTTGGAAAATCGCACAAAGGCTTCGCTCTTCTCTGTCGAAGAACGTATGGAAATGGCCCGCAAAACTACTTCACAGTTTAAGAACGTCAAGGTTGATTCTTGGCATGGCTTGCTCGTTGATTACTGTAAGGAAAATTCAATTCAGGCGATCGTAAAGGGTTTGCGCGCGGTTACCGACTTTGATTACGAGCTTCAGATGGCGCAGGTAAATCTCCAGGGCTCCGGCGTTGAAACTATGTTTATGGCAACTGCTCCAACCCACTCATTTCTCTCCTCTTCTATCGTTAAAGAGCTCGCTCATTTCGGTGGAGATGTATCCTCTATGGTTCCAGGCGTCGTAAATGATGCACTTAAAGCACGAGTAGCAGGGAAGTAAAAATGGACTCGATCGAAAAACTCAGCACCGCCATTACTCTGATCGAAGAGGCTCGCGGAGTTCCACTTTCAGCTTCCTGCGTTGTACATCGTGGCGAAATTTTAGAAATCTTAGATGGCGCAAGAATTGCACTTCCAGAAGATTTATCTGCAGCTGAAGCGATTTTGGTGCAGCGCGATAATTTAGTCGAGGAAGGTAGAGCATCGGCTGAACAGATGATCGCTACAGCACGCGAAGATGTTGCCCGCATGATCGAACAAACTGCGATTGTCCAAGCAGCACGTGATGAAGCACAACGAATCCTTGACGATGCACGTGCACTTGCCGCTGATGAACGTGCTGAAGTTGAAAGCTACATCGATGGTCGTCTTGCAACGCTAGAAGTAATCCTCAATAAGACTCTTGATGCGGTAGCCCGAGGCCGAGAGCGCCTAGATGGTGCAAACGATAAAGATGTCTTGTCTCAATTAGCTGACGACAAGTAATTAGCCCTTAGTTAACCTGAGTTAATTAGCGAAGAGAAAATAGCCATGTCGCAACCTTCATCTAAGGCCTCACAAGTCTTTGAGTTCAATACTTTTGAACTTCCTCGCCGTGCGGGAGAGATGAAGGAATATCAGTTAGATCTAGAAATTTTGGAGCCAATTGGTGTTCCGCTGGTGAGCGTGCCAGCCGGCGATGTTATTGAAGTCGATCTACGCCTGGAATCAGTTACTGAGGGAGTTCTACTGAGCGCTGATCTCTACGCAATTGCAAAGGGCGAGTGCATTCGTTGCCTTGATCCTGTTGAAATTACCGTTGAGCGAAAGATTCAAGAGCTCTATCGCTATGAGCCGAGCAAAGATTCTGGCAAGAAGGGCAAGAAATCCAAGCGCGCATCCGATGACGATGTGGATCTGGAAGAAGATGACGAACTTTGGATGGATGGCAATGTTATGGATCTCGAGCCACCTATTCGAGATGCCGTAGTACTGGATCTGCCGATCAACCCGCTCTGCTCAGAAGATTGCCTTGGGCTCTGCCCTGATTGCGGCCAGAAGTGGGCAGATCTGCCAGAAGACCACAAACACGAGGCGATTGACGCTCGCTGGGCAGGCCTGGCTGGACTGGATTTTAAGAAAACGGATGAATAAGGGATACTTACGCCCTAGCAGATTTAGATCCGATAAAGATTTAGACCTTCCAAATCAACAGTTGAAATTAACAGAGATTAAGGACGATTACCGTGCCAGTTCCAAAGCGAAAGATGTCTCGTTCGAAGACACGCTCACGCCGCTCAATGTGGAAGACAACTGCAGCATCACTTGCAGCATGCCCACAGTGCCAGCAGCCAAAGCTCACACACACAGCATGCCCAACCTGCGGAACATATAACCGCCGCCAGGTTCTCGAGGTCTGATCTGTTCTCTTCCTTAACTGCGCAACTCGGGATCTCGTTAAAGCCCGAATTGCTCGAGTTAGCTTTTACCCACCGCTCATTTGCATATGAGTCAGGTGCTAAAGAAACAAATGAACGTTTAGAATTTTTAGGTGATTCAGTACTGGGTTTAATTGTTACTGAAGAGCTTTATCTTCGCTATCCAGATCTCGATGAATCACGTTTATCTCCGCTGCGATCTGGAATTGTAAATATGCGCGCGCTCGCAGATATTGCCCGCACACTAGAACTCGGAAAATATATTCGCCTTGGAAAAGGTGAAGAAGTCACCGGTGGGCGCGATAAAAACTCACTACTTGCCGATGCTCTAGAAGCCTTGATTGGCGCTATTTATTTGGAGTGCGGATTTGCAACAACTACTACCGTTGTTCGCACGTTAATAAATGAGACTCTCGAAAGCGCTATGGCAAAGGGTGCTGGGTTAGATGGCAAGACTGCGCTCCAAGAATTAGTTTCATCACTTGGAAAAGGCACCCTCGAATATTTAGTAACTGAAGAAGGCCCAGACCACGATAAGAGTTTCACCGCTGTTGCGATGGTCGCCGGTGAAGCAGTTGCGCAAGGTATCGGTAAGAGCAAACGCGAAGCAGAGCAATCAGCGGCTCGTTCTGCCTACGAAATTCTCGCAACCCTCAAGTAGTACTTCACTCGCGTCACGTACGTAAAGACGCCACCTAAACGGTAGGTTTACGCCGTGTATTTAAAGAGTATGACGCTCAAAGGATTTAAATCCTTCGCGTCGGCAACGACGCTTCGCCTGGAACCGGGCATCACCTGCGTCGTCGGTCCAAACGGCTCTGGAAAATCAAACGTTGTAGATGCTCTCACTTGGGTTATGGGCGAGCAAGGCGCGAAGTCACTTCGCGGCGGCAAGATGGAAGATGTCATCTTCGCTGGAACAAGCGGGCGTGCACCACTTGGACGCGCAGAAGTTTCGCTAACAATCGATAACACCGATGGCGCGCTACCAATTGATTACACCGAAGTAACAATTTCCCGCATTCTCTTTCGTAATGGCCAGAGCGAGTACCAAATAAATGGTGAAGCATCACGCTTATTAGATATTCAAGAATTACTAAGCGATTCAGGTATTGGTCGCGAAATGCACGTCATCGTTGGCCAAGGCCAACTAGATGCAATTTTGATGGCTACCCCCGAAGAACGCCGTGGCTTTATTGAAGAAGCAGCGGGCGTTTTAAAGCATCGCAAACGTAAAGAGAAAGCCCTTCGTAAGTTAGATTCGATGCAAGCGAACTTAGCTCGCGTTCAAGACCTAACAGTCGAACTCCGTCGCCAACTGCGACCACTCGGCAAGCAGGCAGAAGTTGCCAAGAAGGCGGCAACAATTCAGGCAGATCTGCGTGATGCCAAGTTGCGTTTGCTCGCCGATGATTTCATCTCGCTTTCCAAAACTCTCGATGCTGAAGTAGCTGACGAAACTGCGCTTCGAGAGCGACGTTCACTTGTTGAAGATGAGTTAGACAAAGTCAGATCACGCGAAGAATCACTCGATGCACAAGCCGCTTTTGAAAGCCCACTTCTAATCGCAGCGCAGGAAAATTTCTATGCACTCAGCGCACTCCGTGAAAAATTCCGCGGAACTCAGTCACTTGCGCAAGAGCGCTCACGCTTCTTAGCTGAAGAGGCAGAAGAAGCGCGTAGCGCAGGTCGCGACCCTGAAGCCCTCGATCAAGAAGCGCTGGCACTGCGCCAGCAAGAAGCGCAATTACGCAGCGAGGTTCAAACTGCGCAGGCGCATTTGCAGGCAACAACTTCCAAACTTTCCAGCGCGGAACAATCTTTAAAAGTTGAGGAAGATAAAATCGCCGCGGCGATGCGCGCTATCGCTGATCAACGTGAAGGCACAGCGCGCCAAGAAGGCCACATTAAATCGCTGGCTGCACGATTAGAAGCGATCGCTGAAGAAATTGCACGTTTAGTAAAAGCCCGCGATGAAGCGCAATCACGTGCCGAGAGCGCACAGCGCCAGTACTCAACTCTCGAGATGGATATTGCTGGCGCAGATGCCGGAGAACTTGGGCTCGACTCGGAATTTGAAGTCGCTAAGCGATCTCTCGATAACGCAAAAGCGGAACTGAGTTCACTAGTTGATGCAGAACGCGCCGCCGATCGCGAGCGAAATGCAATCGAATCCAAGTTAGAGGCGATGTTGTTAACATCGCAGTCACGCGATGGTGGGGCAGCGTTAGTTCGCGATTCTCGCGGATTAACAATTCTCGGAAGCATTGCATCCCTTGTTCAAATTGATTCCGGATGGGAATCTGCAACTGCCGCAGCGCTCGGATCGCTCTCTGATGCGATTGTCGTTCGTGATTTAAATTCTGCAATCAGCGCGCTAACAACAATGCGCTCCGAGAACTTGGGCCAAGCAGATGTACTTGTCTACCAACCAGGGTCACACAGTGCTACATCTGTTCCAGATGGTCTTACAGCGCTGACTTCCCATGTTCGTTCTACGGAGATCTCCGAGCTCCTCGCTTCACTTCTCTCTAATACGGTCGTTGCAGAAAGCGCACGTGAGGCCGAAGGCATTATTCACTCCCACCCAAGCGTCACAGTTGTAACGCGTGATGGCGATGTAATCACCGCAAAGCGCGCACGTGGTGGTTCAGCATCATCTACTTCGCTAATTGAGATCAACGCACTGGTCCAAGAGTTACAGGCCAAGCTTGAGACCATTACGCATAACTGCGATCGCATTAAATTTGAGATCTCAACAGCGCAAGGCGATGTAGAAAGCAAGCAAAATACATTTGATATCGCGCTATCTAAGTTAAATGAATCAGATGCTCGAATTTCTGCTTTTACTGAACAACTAGCCGTAGCTGGCCAGAATATGAAATCGGCATCTGCCGAAGTTGAGCGCTTAAATTCTGCAATCGCTGAAGCCAATGCTGCTAAAGGTCGCGACGAGAACGAACTTTCTATCGCTTCTGCACAATTGCAACAACGTGGAGAAATTGGCGAACCAGATCACAGCGCCGCCGAAAACTTACGAAATGAAGTCTCACTTGCGCGAACTGCAGAAGTAGAAGCACGTCTTGCCGTTCGCACCAGCGAAGAGCGCGTTGATTCAATTGGCGCACGTGCCAAGGCCCTCGAAGATTCCGCTAACGCCGAACGTGAAGCATCCGAGCGGGCAGTATCGCGCCGCGGTGCACGTGCGCGCGGTGCGCTGATCTCTTCTGCAATTGCAGAAGCCGCATACGAAGCGTTAATCCACATTGAAAGATCTATTGCGAAGGCTGCAACAGAGCGCGCCCGTCTCGAAGCATCACGATCCGATCGCGAAGGCGAGACGCTTACCGTGCGATCACGTGGACGTGAACTCGCATCAGAACTCGAACAGCTAACTTCTTCGGTTCATAAAGATGAGATCGCTCGTGCAGAACAGCGCATGCGTATCGAACAACTTGAGTCCAAAGCAGTAGAAGAACTTGGAGTTGATACGACAACTCTTGTAAATGAGTACGGACCTCAGAACGATGTACCAACCTTTATCGAAACCGAGACCGGTGAGATCGTCGCTACTGAGTTAATCCCGTATCGCCGTGATCAACAGGAGAAGCGCCTCGCTGCCACTGAACGTTCACTCACTCTTCTCGGCAAGATCAACCCATTAGCTTTGGAAGAGTACAACGCGCTTGAAGAGCGCCTTAAGTTCTTGGCCGAACAGTTAGAAGATCTAAAGCGCACCAAGAAAGATCTGCTGGATATCATCAAGGAAGTTGATGATCGTGTGCAACAGATCTTCATGGAAGCGTACGAAGAAACCGCTAAACACTTTGAAGATATCTTCGCCCGCTTATTCCCTGGTGGCGATGGTCGTTTGATACTTACAAATCCTGATGATCTTCTCAACACTGGTGTTGATGTGGAAGCGCGTCCACCAGGAAAGCGCATCAAGCGCCTCTCGCTACTTTCAGGCGGTGAAAAGTCTCTGACAGCGGTTGCTATGTTGGTAGCGATCTTTAAAGCACGACCAAGTCCTTTCTACGTGCTCGATGAAGTTGAGGCCGCCCTCGATGACGTTAACTTGGGCCGATTATTAGTTGTGCTCGAAGAACTTCGTGAAAGTTCACAGTTGATCATCATTACTCACCAGAAGCGCACTATGGAGATCGCAGATGCGCTCTATGGCGTAACCATGCGCGGCGATGGCGTAACTGAGGTTATTTCACAGCGCCTGCGCGAATCTGACACCGCTTAAGGGTTCTCTAAGCAATGGGTATTTTCAGTAAATTCATCTCAAAGATAAAAGGCGTTTCGACAGCTGATCCACTTGATTGGCAAGAACTTGAAGCAGAACTTCTTGCTGCAGATCTTGGCCCATCACTTACATCCTCAATTATCAAAGATGCTAAATCAATCAAGGGCGATGATGCACTCGCTTCTCTGACTCAGATATTAAATTCGAAGCTCTCAAGTAAATCCCGCACCTTAAGTAAGGCAGCCTCCACCTCAGCGCTAATCGTTGTTGGAGTAAATGGCACCGGCAAAACAACTTCAGTTGCGAAGTTGGCCGCTTCGCTAAAAGGCTCTGGCTCCTCAGTAATTCTTGCTGCAGCCGACACCTTTCGCGCTGCTGCAGTAGAACAGTTGCAGACATGGGGAGCGCGTATCGGCGTTGAAGTTATCGCTGGCAAAGATGGAGCCGAGCCCGCATCGGTCGTTTTTGATGCCGCAGTTCGTGCAAACGAACAACAAGTTAGCTACTTGCTAATTGATACCGCTGGGCGACTTCACAATAAGAACGATTTGATGGCCGAGTTAGGTAAGGTAAAACGCGTAATCGAAAAATCTTTACCGGTTTCTGAAGTTCTATTAGTGATTGATGCAACGACAGGTCAAAATGGAATTACCCAAGCAAAGATTTTTACCGAAGCCGTTGATGTAACTGGCTTGATTGTCACAAAATTAGATGGCAGCGCCCGCGGGGGAGTAGCCCTAGCCATTGAAAACGCTCTCGATATCCCGATTAAATTCGTTGGCACAGGCGAGGCTGAATCAGATTTCGCCGCTTTCGACTCAGAGCGTTATATCTCAGGCTTAATCGGCGAATAGCCTTCCTATCCCGCACTTGGCGTAACACAGATGTAACAAATTTCCCGATTTTGTGACCCCGTCTTAACCTAGAAAACGAGCCTACGTAACCCGCCGAGAGCATCTTTACCCCATCTCAACGGCGAGGGTTAGTTCATTTTTGTTAAAACTCTAGGAATAGGAAACGAATAATGGAAGAGATTGTTCTTAATTCAGGCGATACCGCCTGGGTATTAGCAAGTACCGCTCTCGTTCTACTTATGACGCCAGGTTTAGCTTTCTTCTACGGCGGCATGGTTCGCACCAAGAGCGTTTTAAATATGATGATGATGTCGATGGTGACGATCGGAATCGTTAGCGTGATTTGGGTTATCTACGGATTTGAATTGGCATTTGGATATAAAGCAAATTCAGCTTGGTATGGAAATATATCATTATCCGGATTAGGTGGAGTTGTTAATGACTTCACAAATAACGGTGGAGTGTATCCAATTCCAGTTCTTGTCTTTGCAGCATTCCAGTTGATGTTCGCAATCATTACTCCAGCACTGATCTCAGGTGCAATCGCGGACCGCACAAAGTTCACCGCTTGGGCGATCTTTGTCGCAATCTGGTCGACTTTGGTTTACTTCCCAGTCGCGCACTGGGTATTCGCATTCGGAAATAAAGTCGGAGACACAATTACCGGTGCAGGTTATTTAGCAAGCAGAGGCGTTCAAGACTTTGCAGGTGGAACGGCAGTGCATATCAACGCCGGCGCAGCAGGCTTAGCGCTAGCGATCGTAATTGGAAAGAGAGTTGGTTGGCGCAAAGAATCAATGCGTCCACACTCATTACCATTGGTGATGCTCGGCGCAGGTCTTCTCTGGTTCGGCTGGTTTGGATTTAACGCCGGCTCATCACTGGCTGCAAATGGAACTGCAGCACTGGCTCTAATCAATACTCAAGTTGCAGCTGCTGCTGCGGTTCTGGGTTGGTTACTCGTAGAGAAAATTCGTAATGGACATGCAACTTCACTTGGTGCAGCATCAGGTGCGGTTGCAGGGCTAGTTGCAATCACGCCAGCTTGTGCATTCGTGGCTCCATGGGCCGCAGTAGTAATTGGTCTGCTTGCAGGAGCGATTTGTGCGCTCTCTGTCGGAATCAAATACAAGCTTGGCTTCGATGATTCACTCGATGTAGTAGCAGTTCACTTAATCGGTGGAATCTGGGGATCACTTGCAATCGGCCTATTTGGCTCATCAGCGGTCAACAGCCTCAGCCTCGATGGAATCTTCTATGGTGGCGGAACAGCGCTACTTGGAAAGCAGGCGCTGGGTGTCGGACTTGTTTTCGCATACTCATTCATTGCCACACTGATCATCGGTTACGCAATTGAAAAGACAATAGGTTTCCGCGTAAAGAAAGATGCAGAAGTAGAAGGCATTGATCTAAATGAACACGCAGAAACTGCATATGAAATGACAAGTTCATCACGAGGAGGTTCATTGCTATGAAGTTAATTACGGCTATCTTGAAACCATTTAAGTTAGATGAAGTCAAAGATGCTCTGCAAGCAGCAGGCGTTACCGGAATGACAGTCTCTGAAGCCAGTGGTTTCGGTCGCCAGCGTGGTCACACTGAGGTTTATCGTGGCGCCGAATACACCGTTGACCTTGTACCCAAGGTTCGCCTTGAAGTACTAGTTGATGACGCAGATGCAGCAGCAATTGTCGATGTCATCGTGAAAGCGGCATCAACAGGATCAATCGGCGATGGAAAAGTTTGGACAACGCCAGTTGATTCAATCGTGCGCGTCAGAACTGGTGAACGCGGAACGGATGCGATCTAGGGGATAAAGCAGGTAAGTAAGATAGGTACATGGGTACACGTGAGCGACGGGAGCGATCGAACGAGAGCGATCGCTTCCTGACCTCGCTATTTAGCCAAGTACCAGATGCAGTTAGTGGGGTAGCACTCGCCGCGGTCGGTGGTTACGGCCGCGGTGAGCTATCTCCAGGATCAGATCTAGATATTCTCTTTCTACATAACGGGAGAATTGAAGTGAAATCTCTCGCAGAGATAGTAAATAAAATTCTCTACCCGCTCTGGGATAAATCTTTTAAAGTCGATCATTCTGTTAGAACCAGATCCGAAACCCGAGAGAGCGCCTCCAGTGATTTAAAAGTTGCTCTAGGGCTACTTGATATTCGATTAATTTGTGGTGATCCAGATTTAGTGGCGGCGGTGCAACACGATGCAATAGATGATTGGCGCGGTAATTCGCGTGAAAGGCTGCCCGAACTACGCCGCTCACTTGCCGATCGCCATCTTCGCGCCGGTGATCTCGCTTATCTCCTTGAACCTGATTTAAAAGAGGCGCGCGGGGGTTTAAGAGATATCAACGCACTGCGAGCAATCGCTCGTTCCGGTGCGGTATCTATCTCTCTTGAGCACATCAGCACTGCAGAATCCGTTTTAAACAATGCACGTGAAGCTTTACATACCGTTACCAGCAGAGATAAGGATCGGTTACTTTTTCAAGAGCAAGATAAAGTTGCCGAACTATTGAAATACGCCGATGCGGATGCGCTAATGAGCGATATCGCACAGGCCGCTAGATCGGTTGACTATCTTCTCGAATCAACTTGGCATCGCTTCGATCATCGCGGTAAAGATGGACTTGGACGCTTCTTAAAGAAAACGCGCACCACACATATTGCGCAAGGGATATCAATTGCCCATCAAGAAGTCTTTATTGACCAGGGATTTGATTTTCATAAAGATCCGGTAATTGGTTTACGTGCAGCCGCAATCGCAGCGCAAGCAGGGCTTCCGGTTTCACCAACGTCTTTGCAAGCTCTGGCACAAGCATCGAAATCGGGTATTTCTAAGTTACCTAACCCTTGGCCCAGATCAGCACGTGAGAATTTAATTACGCTAATCGGTGCAGGTGCGCCTATGGTGCGCATCTGGGAGGGACTTGATCAAGAGGAGATTCTCTTCGATTGGTTGCCTGAATGGCGCGCAGTACGTTCCTTGCCGCAGCGCAACGCACTGCATCGCCATACTGTTGATAGACACATGGTTGAGACCGCGGTATTTGCAGCTGCGCTTACTAGAAATGTGCACCGCCCAGATTTACTTCTCTTTGCTGCACTCTTCCACGATATTGGTAAAGGAACGCAAGAAGATCACAGCGATCGCGGGGAAAAGTTAATTGAACCGCTTGCGCGCCGTATTGGATTCGATGAAAACGATATTGCAACTTTGAAACTATTGGTAAAACATCACCTGCTATTGAGCGCCACCGCTACGCGACGAGATTTAGATGACCCCGCGACTATCGCCAGCGTGACTTCTGTGATTCCGGATTTGCAGACTCTGGAACTCTTGCATGCTCTTAGTATCGCCGATGGACAGGCAACAGGGCGGGCGGCATGGAGTGATTGGAAAGAGAGTTTGTTAAGCGAACTTGTAAGTCGGGTGACTTCGGCCTTAACAGATAACACGATAGCGAGACAACCAGAATTCACAAGCGAGCAGAGAGTTTTAGCAGATAGCGGCGAACTTCAAGTTAAAATCGAAGCTCGCGATCCTGATTTTGCAATCGAAATTATCGCTCCAGATAAAACGGGACTTCTCTCTATCGTTGCAGGTGTTTTAAACTTGGCTAGATTCGATGTACGTTCAGCGCGCACGCAAACGATCGGTAAGAGCGCAATTATGAAGTGGATAGTTACGCCTAACCAATTCGCCCCATTGGTCGATGAGGGTGCGATAAAAGCCGCAATTGCCGAAGCTTTAGCGGATGCCTCTGATTTAACAGAGAGAATTAAACGCCGCGTTGCAGATTACTCAAATATTCCGTCAATTCCAGTTCCGCTTCCGATCGTTGAGACCTTTATGGATTCGGCAACTGATGCAACGATTATTGAGGTTCGCAGCCATGATCGTCCCGCACTTTTATTCGGAATCGGCGATGTAATCACCAAATCACAAGTTGATATTCGCTCCGCAATCGTTACAACTTTGGGGGCGGAAGCGATAGATACCCTTTATGTAACTGAAATTGGTGGGGGAGCGCTCTCTCCTGAGCGCGCCCAAGAACTAGCCAATCGCCTATCTAGCGCTCTTGCTTAATTAACCTTTCAAGTACTATTGCCACCTTATGATTGACAACCTTTCCTCCAAATTCTCGAACGCTTTCTCCTCGCTGCGTTCCCGAGGAAAGATTTCTCCTTCAGATATCGAAAACACTTGCGCTGAAGTTCGTACCGCACTTCTCGAGTCAGATGTTGCACTACCTGTTGTAGATAGCTTTATCGAAAAAATTCGCAGCAAGTCGCTGGAAGCGCTCCCAAATCTGCAATCAGGCACAAATCAAGCACAAGCAATCTTTGAGATCGTTAACGCCGAACTAGTAGAGATCCTTGGCGGATCCGCTCGCCGAGTTCGATTTGCGAAGACCGCTCCGACGGTAATCATGTTGGCTGGATTGCAAGGAGCAGGTAAAACGACTTTGGCTGGAAAACTCGCCAAGTTCTATGCCGAACAAGGCAACACTCCTCTACTTGTCGCATCAGATCTACAACGCCCTAATGCTGTTAACCAATTACAGGTTGTTGGAGAAAGCGTTGGCGTTCCAGTCTTTGCACCTGAACCTGGCAACGGTGTTGGCAATCCAGTAAAGGTTGCAGAGCAAGGAATCGCTTTTGCAAAGTCAAAGTTGTACAACATGGTTATCGTCGATACCGCAGGTCGCCTAGGTGTAGATGAAGATTTGATGCGCGAGGCGATCGCTATCCGTGATGCAATTTCGCCAGATGAGATCCTCTTCGTTGTTGATGCGATGATCGGTCAGGATGCTGTCCGCACCGCGCAAGCGTTTCAGGATGGCGTTGGTTTTGATGGCGTGGTACTTACCAAGCTCGATGGTGATGCTCGAGGTGGCGCTGCGCTATCAATCACCCAATTAACCGGTAAACCAATCATGTTTTCATCGAACGGTGAAAAGCTCATCGATTTCGATATCTTCTATCCCGATCGCATGGCTTCACGAATCTTGGGTCTTGGCGATGTCGCAACTTTGGCAGAACAGGCCAAGAAAGCCTTTGATGGTGAAAGTTCCGCACGTCTAGAGGAAAAATTTGCGCGTGGTGATGACTTCACGCTTGAAGATTTTCTTGAGCAGTTAGAGGCGATGTCGAAGATGGGCTCGATGTCGAAATTGCTTGGAATGTTGCCGGGCGCTGCAGGGATGAAGAAACAGATCGAGAATTTTGATGAATCTGAAATCGTCCGCACTAAATCAATTGTTCAATCAATGACGCCAATCGAGCGCCGTGATCCAAAAGTTCTAAATGGCTCACGTCGTGCACGAATTGCATTGGGCGCCGGTCGAAAAGTTCAAGATGTAAATTCTTTAGTTGATAAATTCGCAGCAGCACAGAAGATGATGAAACAGATGCGCAGCGGTAAAGGATTGCCTGCCGGCATGGGTATGCCACCAGGGGCGCCCGTACCTGTTCAGAAGGTCAGCCAGCAGCTAGCTAAGAAGAAGTCCAAATCTGGTAATCCCGCCAAACGCGCCTTGGAGGAGAGGGGCTAAAGCCCTGCTCTCACCACGCTCGGATTTCGCTTCTACACGCGTAGATGGCAAGATTAGCCTCCTGTTGAGGGGCCCTCTACCCCCACAACATCCATATCCACAGTTGTATCGAATACATGCGCACCCCGCTGCATAGTTAAAGATGCGACACACTTTTTAGGAGCACTACTTCTTTGTCTACAAAAATTCGCTTAATGCGCATGGGAAAGATCCGCACACCATTTTTCCGCATCGTCGTAACAGATTCACGTAAAGCACGTAACGGACTTTCAATTGAAGAAATTGGTCGTTACGTTCCAGGACAAGAGCCATCAATCATGGAAGTTAACTCAGAGCGCGCGCAATACTGGCTCGGAGTCGGCGCACAACCAACTGCCGCTGTAGAGGCGATCTTTAAGGTCACTGGCGATTGGCAGAAGTTCAAGGGCCTACCTGGCACCGAAGGAACACTTAAGTTTGCAACACCAAAGCCAGCTAAGAGCATCGCATACGAAGCAGCTGTTAAGCAAGCAATGGATGAGCCTAAAGAAGGCGCAACAACAATGAAGAAGAAGGCGCAAGAGAAGTTAGCTGCAAAGGCTAACCCTGCTCCTGTATCTGACGTTGTGGTTGAAGAAGCACCTCAAGCAGATGTCATTTCAGAGGAAACTCCAGTTGTGTCCGAAGCGGCTGCGACCGATGTGGTGGCAGAGGTTCCAGCTGAGGATGCGACTACAGATGTAGTGGCAGAAGCACCTGCAACTGAAGAGGCCGCTGAATAACAATGATGGACGAAGCTCTCGAGCACCTCGTTAAAGGAATCGTTGATAATCCTGAAGATGTCATCGTTAAGGAAAAGACTCACCGTCGCGGCACAACTTTAGAAGTTCGTGTTAATCCTGAAGATATCGGCAAGGTAATTGGTCGTAATGGTCGCACTGCAAAAGCGCTTCGCACAGTTGTAAGCGCTATTGCTGGTCGCACCGTTCGCGTTGACCTAATCGATACCGATGAGGCTCGTTAAAGCGAAAGCTTTTATCTGATGCGCCTGAATATAGGTCGTATCGGTCGCGCCCACGGAATCTTGGGCGAGGCCACAATTGAAGTACGTACCGATGATGCAGCAGAACGTTTTGCAATCGGGGCAATACTTGAGACAGAAAGCCACGGTAATTTAACCGTGGCTTCTGCACGTGTACACAACGGAATCCTGTTGCTTGGCTTCGATGGAGTAGAAGATCGAAATGCCATCGAGAAATACCGGGATCAACTTCTCTATGCCGACGTAGATATCGATGCGCCAGGTCTTGATGAAGATGATTATCACGTGCTGCAATTAATCGGCTGTCAGGCATATTTAGTCGATGGCGATTTATTCGGCGAGGTAATTGATGTCTTAAACCTGCCGGGACAAGATGTGCTGAGCATTAAGACCGAAGCCGGAGAAGTGCTAATTCCTTTCGTACATCAACTAGTTCCAGTAGTTGATGTGAAAGCAAAGCGAATGACCGTTATTCCTCCCGAGGATTACGAAGCAGGAGTCAGTAAATGAAGATAGATGCAGTAACGATCTTTCCTGAATACTTTGCGCCGGCTCAACTTTCACTGCTTGGGAAAGCGCAGAGCAAGGGCTTGGTAGATATACAAGTTCACGATCTTCGCGCGGCGACGCAAGATAATCACAACACAGTTGATGACACCCCATACGGTGGCGGCGCCGGAATGGTGATGCTTCCCGAAATTTGGGGGCGAGTATTAGATCCCTTGATGGTTGCTGATACAGATTTGATTATCTTGACCCCAGCGGGCAAGCGCTTCAACCAGGAAATGGCGCAGAGCCTTGCTAATTCAAAACATCTGATCTTCGCTTGTGGTCGCTACGAAGGAATCGATGATCGCGTACGTCAACATTACGAGTCATCTGAATATGCAGCCAAAAATGTTCGAGTTCATGAAGTTTCGATTGGCGACTATGTTCTTGGCGGGGGAGAAGTTGCTTCCCTTGTAATGATTGAAGCGATTACCCGATTGATTCCTGGCGTTCTTGGAAACCCTGAATCGCTTGCCGAAGAGTCACATAATTCTGAAGGTTATTTGGAGTACCCAAATTTCACGAAACCTCAAGAATGGCGTGGCATCTCGGTGCCTGAGATCTTATTGAGTGGCAATCACGCTGAAATCGCTAAGTGGCGCGAATTACAGGCCATTGAGCGCGCGAAAAAGAATTTATAACTCGTCAGTAACCGCTTTATTGCTTTAGCGTTCACCTATGAGCGATGAGTCAGAAAAGATCCAGTCTCGCCTTATTCGCGATCTTGAACCAGTGGTTGCCGTTGAACTCGAGCGCCATTTATCTGTTCAAAAAAATTGGTACCCGCACGAGTATGTCCCATGGTCTGAAGGTCGCGATTACGCAGGTCCGCTAAATGGCGATGCTTGGGAAGCGAAAGATTCTCGACTCTCTCCAGTTGCACAGGATTCACTTGTTTTAAACCTTCTTACTGAAGATAACCTGCCGAGCTACCACACTGAAATCGCAATCTCTATGGGTCGCGATGGCGCTTGGGGCAATTGGATTGAACGATGGACCGCCGAAGAAGCGCGCCACGCAATCGTGATTCGCGACTACCTAATGGCTACTCGTGGCGTCGATCCTTACGAGCTTGAAGATCTACGTATGGCGCATATGTCGTTGGGATATCAGACTCCATATGAAAACGATATGTTGCACACAATTGCTTACGTTTCATTCCAAGAATTGGCAACGCGTATTTCACACCGTAACACCGGAAAAATTTCTGATGATCCAATCGCTGAAGGAATGATGCAGCGCGTTGCTCTAGATGAGAATCTCCATATGCTGTTCTACCGCAACACCCTTTCGGCAGCACTGGATATGGAACCCAATGCTTCGATGCGCGCCATCGCAGATGTTGTAACTAACTTTGATATGCCTGGTGCAAACATGCCAGGCTTTGGTCGCAAGGCGGTACAGATCGCCCTTGCTGGAATTTATGATCTGCAGCAACACCTAGACGATGTTGTATCTCCAGTGCTTCGCGCCTGGAACGTCTTTGAACGAAATGATTTGTCTGGTGATGGCCTAGTAGCTCGCGATGAAC
This sequence comes from Candidatus Nanopelagicaceae bacterium, assembly GCA_965268165.1. GTDB lineage: Bacteria > Actinomycetota > Actinomycetes > Nanopelagicales > Nanopelagicaceae > Planktophila. The sequence goes on along the minus strand of OZ254162.1, from coordinate 884,318 downwards.
TCGTCGCCTTCATGGAGAAATCTGGAAAAGAAGCCGCCACCTTTAACGATAAGCGTGAAGTCCACTTTGAACGCTTGATCGCGCGCGGCCAAAACCCAATCCGTATCCAAAAGTAATCTTTATCTTTTAATTCAAGGTAGATTTGCCCCATGTGTAGATTACTTGGATATGTAGCAACCGAAGAACGTACATTTGCAGATGTTGTTGGCGAAGGATTTGAAAACTTTGTAGAACTTTCCAAAGAACATAAACACGGCTGGGGAATCTCGGCTTGCTCAACTGATACACGTAAGACCGAACTGGTTCGCGACTTAACTCTTGCCGCAGAAAGTCAGAAGTTCGCCGAATCTTCTACGAATTTGAAGTCAGATGGTGCACTCTTGCACCTTCGCTTAGCTTCTAAAGGTTTGACGGTAGATCTCTCCAATAACCACCCATTTATCTACGGTGATTACTCCTTTATGCATAACGGCACCATCAAATCGATTGATTCAGTGCAGAAATTTGTTGACCCACGATATTTAGATAAGTTCACTTCCACTACGGACAGTGAGCGCTATTTCTTCACTATCTTGAGCTGTATCGATGAACTTGGTTTGATTGAAGGTCTTCGCAAAGCGGTAAAGACCATTTCTGCCAATTGTGACTTCACGAGCATCAACTCAATGCTCATGACCCCCGACACCTTTATTGCGGTCTGTGAATTCAATGAGGCTGATTCGACTGAATGGACTGTAGATAGCCATTATGAACTTCGCTATAGCGTTGAAGATGGCGTCATCAAGGTGGCATCGACCGGTTGGGGTAAAGATCACTGGACTCGTCTAACCAACCATTCAATCTTGGTCGTTAATCGCAAGGATCTGAGCTTTGAGGTATTACCTCTCTAACTCACAGCGATACCCTTCTCCTCATGGCCCGCACCTACGCAGTCGAAACTTATGGCTGCCAGATGAACGTTCACGATTCTGAACGCATCGCCGGACTTTTAGATGAAGCGGGTTATCTGCCAGTTATTGAGGGAGAACAAGCAGATATCGTCGTTTTCAATACCTGCGCCGTGCGTGAGAACGCCGATAACAAACTCTATGGAAATCTAAGTTTTCTGGCGCCAATTAAAAAGCTCAATCCAAATATGCAGATCGCAGTTGGCGGCTGCTTGGCTCAGAAAGATCAATCTATTATCTTGAAGAAGGCTCCCTATGTGGATGTCGTATTTGGAACTCATAACGTTGGCTCATTGCCAGTTTTGCTCGAACGCGCGCGCATCGAAGAAGAGTCCCAGATTGAGATTAAAGAAGCGTTAGAACATTTCCCATCGACGTTACCGGCGCGCAGATTCTCGGCTTTTACTTCGTGGGTATCAGTTTCAGTTGGCTGCAATAACACCTGCACCTTCTGCATAGTCCCAACTCTTCGTGGGATCGAAAAGGATCGCCCTGAAGTGGATATCTTGAAAGAAGTTCGAGCACTGGTCGATCAAGGCGTCATTGAAATTACTTTGCTCGGCCAGAATGTAAATGCCTACGGTGTGGAGTTCGGTGATCGTGGAGCCTTTGCCGCGCTACTTCGCAAATGTGGCGAAATAGATGGCCTAGAGCGGGTGCGTTTTATGTCGCCACATCCACGCGATTTCACCGACGATGTCATTGAGGTAATGGCAACAACCCCAAATCTGATGCCGCATCTTCATATGCCGTTGCAATCAGGTTCCGACCGTATCTTGCAAGAGATGCGCCGGTCTTATCGTTCTAGTCGCTACCTTGGCATCTTGGAGCGTGTACGAACCGCGATGCCACACGCCATGATTACAACTGACATTATTGTTGGTTTCCCAGGCGAAACCGAAGAAGATTTCCAAGCCACTCTAGATTTAACAACCCAGGCACAATTTTCGGCAGCTTACACATACAAGTATTCAATCCGTCCCGGAACTCCAGCAGGTGTAATGCCAAACCAAGTTCCTGAAGAAGTTGTGGGCGAGCGATATACACGTTTACATGAACATCAACAGAAGATTTCACTCGGGGTAAATCAAAGATCTATTGGACAGACCCATCGCGCCTTAGTTTCAGAAGTTGAAGGTCGTCGCGACCAAGCGCAGGCGCGCTTAACGGGAAAGACCGAAGATTTCCGCTTGGTGCACTTTGATGCGACTAGCCAAGCGCGCCCCGGGGATTTTGTGGACCTAGAAATAACAGATGCTTCAGCACATTACTTAATCGCTAAAGAGTTGGCACATATCAAAACTCGTGGGGGAGATGTCCACGAAGCGCGCACAAAGCAAGGACCAACTGCAACTTCGCTGGGCATCCCGACTCTTCGCAAGCCAAGTGCCGCTGAATAACTCAACTATGAAGACGATAGTTATTTGTGGGGCGACAGCCACCGGTAAGAGCGATCTTGCGGTAGCTCTTGCTAAAGAGATTGGTGCAGAGATAATCAATGCCGATTCGATGCAACTCTATCGGGGCATGGATATAGGAACCGCGAAGTTAACTCTGGAAGAACGAGGCGGCATCGAGCATCATCTACTAGATGTCTTGGACGTTACCGAAGATGCAACGGTTGCCTGGTATCAAGAACAAGCGCGAAAGAAGATCACCGAGATTCACGCGCGCAATAACCATGCTGTAATCGTTGGTGGAACGGGCCTCTACATAAAGGCGATTTTGGATGAGTTGAATTTCCCAGATACCAATCCAGAAGTTCGAGAGCGTTTAAATCAAGAGGCCGAAGAATTCGGAGTAGCCCGACTTTTTGAACGACTACAACTTCTGGATCCCGCAGCAGCTGCGGCGATCGATATCCAAAATGTGCGCCGCGTAATTCGAGCTCTGGAGGTAATTGAGATTACGGGACAACCATTTACCGCCAATCTTCCTCGCGAAGACTCATCCAAGTATCCAGATGCGCTGCAATTTGGCCTCGTTATGGATCGCGAGAAGCTAACCGAACGCATCGATGCGCGCGTTGATTTAATGTGGCGCAGAGGCTTGGTAGCCGAAGTTGATTCGCTAATCACCGAAGGAATCACCAAGGCAACCACCGCAAGGCGCGCACTGGGTTATGCGCAAGTAATCTCCATGCGCGCAGGTGAGATTAGTGAGGATCAGGCGATGGAAGAGACCAAACGCGCCACAAGGCAATATGCCCGCCGCCAAGAGACTTGGTTCTCCCGCGATGCGCGAATTAAATGGATTTCACCAATCCAACCGCGTTTGGAAACGGTTCTGCAGAAGATAAACTCAACAACGTAATGAATACTCCAATTATCGCCACCTATGGCCATGGCACCGAGAATGATTTTCTTGTGGTCTTTGATCCTGAAGAAGAGATATCAATAACTACTTCACAGACGGCTGCGATGTGTAACCGTGAAACTGGAATCGGCGCAGATGGCCTGATAAAAATTGGTAAGCGCGACGGTAAATGGTTTATGGATTACCGAAATGCCGACGGATCACTGGCTGAAATGTGTGGCAACGGCATCCGCGTAATGGCTAGATACTTAGTTGAGCGCGGCCATCAACCTGAAGGAATTTTTGCGATCAATACTCGAGATGGTGTAAAGCATCTACGGGTTCCAGCAAAAGATGATATTTCTGTAAATATGGGCAAAGTTATCGATGAGGGAGAAGCGGTTACTGCCTCCGTTGAGGGAAAGATCTGGAACGGGTATCACATCAGCGTAGGCAATCCTCATGCAGTGGTTTTTGTCGAAAAGATTGAAGATGTGGGATCGCTCAAAGATGCGCCAGTAGTGCGCCCACGAGATATATACCCAGAAGGCGTTAACGTTGAATTCGTTGAAATCACTGCAAATAAAGAGATCAAGATGCGCGTGCACGAACGGGGTAGTGGTGAGACTCGTTCATGCGGAACCGGGACTTGCGCAGTCGCACTTGCTGCAACGCTTCACACAAATACTTCTCTGCCAGCGCGTTGGGTAATTTTCCCTCCGGGGGGAAGATTGGTAGTAGATATCGATCCTCACGCCAATGCCACTCTTATTGGCCCAGCAGTCTTGATAAAAGATATTGATATAACCGATTACTTGCAGGATGCATGAGTAACGACCAACCACGCAATAACGATTTATTTGAAGAGCTACTTCGCGAAAGTGCGCGGGTAGCGGCAGATTTTGATGCCGACGAAAGTGAATACGATCCTGATCCGCAACAAGAGCTAAGCGATCGTCACGCGCTCCGCCGCGTAAAGGGATTTTCTACTGAACTACAAGATATTTCTGATGCCGAGTATCGCCAGTTACAACTAGAACGTGTTGTTCTTGTCGGCGTATGGACAGAAGGCAGCGCCGAGATGGCCGAGAATTCACTCGCCGAGTTGAAAGCACTCGCCGAAACGGCTGGTTCGGAAGTTCTAGATGGCTTGATCCAGAGAAGAGATAAACCAGATCCCGCAACATATATCGGTTCTGGAAAGGTAATTGAACTTCGCCAGATAGTTGCATCAAGTGGTGCCGACACAGTTATTTGCGACGGTGAACTCTCTCCATCACAACTGCGACAACTTGAAGATAAGTTAAAGGTGAAAGTTGTAGATCGCACAGCCCTTATTCTCGATATCTTCGCCCAGCACGCCAAGAGTAAGGAGGGTAAGGCGCAGGTAGAACTCGCGCAGATCGCTTACTTACTTCCTCGTCTACGTGGTTGGGGTGATTCACTTTCCCGCCAAGTTGGTGGCCGCGCCGCAGGTGGTGCAGGTATTGGTGGCCGCGGTCCAGGTGAAACTAAGATCGAAACAGATCGACGTCGTATTCGCGACAAGATGGCCAAATTGCGCCGTGAGATAGCGGAGATGAAGGTATCTCGCGATACCAAGCGGCAAGAACGTAAACGTTTCAATATTCCATCTGTAGCTATCGCCGGTTATACCAACGCAGGAAAATCATCACTTCTTAACCGACTAACCAATGCAGGTGTACTTGTCGAGAATGCTTTATTTGCAACCCTTGATCCAACAGTGCGTAAGTCACATACCGCAGATGGTCGCACCTACACACTCTCTGACACAGTGGGTTTTGTTCGCCACCTTCCACACCAACTAGTTGATGCCTTTAAATCAACACTGGAGGAAGTATCTGGAGCAGATTTAATCGTTCACGTGGTCGATGGTTCGCATCCAGATCCTTTTGAACAGATCCGCGCCGTCCGCGAAGTTATAACCGATATCGGCGGGGGAGATATCCCAGAAATTATCGCAATAAATAAAGTTGATTCGGCTAACCCTGAAGTGGTTATGGAGATATTGCGTAAAGAGAAGAATAGTTATGCATTCTCTGCGCGAACCGGATTTGGAATTGAAGGCTTAGTACATGCAATTGAGAAATCGCTACCGCAGCCGAATATCGAGATAAATTCGATAATTCCTTACAACCGTGGTGATTTGGTAAACGCTATTCATGAGACTGGTGAAATTCTCTCTGAGGAATATGTAGAGAGTGGCACGGCTATTCATGCGCGGGTCGGGGCATCGTTAGCCAAAGCGATAGAAGCAGCGCGTATATCGCCAAGGTAAAAAGCGATAGAAGCGGTTGAAAAACCCTTCTAAAGACTGGTCATTACTTATTTATACGGGGAATATCTGCGACACGCCGATGGTTGTAATGGGTAATCACAGGTAAGTGCGCGAGTATGCGCCCGTACGCAACGAGCAATAGATGCGAGTTGTTTTGAATATATGGAAGTGAGGTGAGAGCAGTGGCAACAGATTACGACACCCCCCGAAAGACGGATGAGGAACTCCACGAGGAGTCGCTAGAAGAACTCAAAGCTAAGCGCGTCGATGCTCAATCCGGTCAGATTGATGTCGATGAAGCAGAGGCGGCAGAGAATCTAGAACTTCCTGGCGCAGATCTATCTGGCGAAGAGCTAGCAGTACGTGTCGTGCCAAAGCAGACCGATGAATTTACTTGTTCACGATGCTTCTTGGTGCATCACATTACGCAACTTGCTAAAGGCGAAGGCGCCAAGGCAGTCTGTAAAGAATGCAATTAATTAAAGTAATTCAGTAATCGGTTTAACGATTAAGCAACGCGGCGATCTCTTCGCCGCGTTTGCTCGTTACCAGCCAATACGGCGTCTTATCTCTTGAATCGTTTAGTTCGATTCGTAGCCCACGTGGCTCCCAGAATTTGATTGCCAGATAAGCGGCAGGATCAGCATCACGGGTGCGCAGTAGCCTCATCGCAGTTTTATCTAGAACCGTTACTTTCCCAAGATAGTTAACTTCAATATTTGCTTTATCGATCCTAAGAACTTTGCCATCAAAAGTTATCTCTGAAGTCATGGAAAACGCGATCCAGATCAGCGCGAGTGTTGAGATTACAAGAGTGACCAACGTCGCTCGATTATCTAGCGCTGCCCATACTGAGAGCACTATGGAGAGAAAGAGAAAATATATAAAGGCCAGCACCCAGATAGGCGGCCTTAGAACTTCGCGGAAGATCACACCTTTATCTTAGTCTTTTAAGCTCCTTTCTTATCTTGGAACGTAGATGAAGTTAAGACTATGAAGTAAAGTGGGGCTATGAGTCGAGTACCGAGTACAACTCCTCCAGAGGGCGCAATGATTCCAGCGCGCCATCCAAAAGCTCCTGAGATTGGTACCAAGATTCCATCTCACTTTGGACATTGCTTTGGTTGCGGCGAACTTCATCCAACCGGTTTACATTTAGTTGCACACGCTGGAGCTGATGCCGATTTAACAGCTGAATTCACAGTTACCGAAAATCACCAGGGCGCACCTGGCTTGGCGCATGGCGGATTGTTATCGCTGGCATTTGATGAGGCACTTGGAAAGTTAATGTGGTTAATACGCGCACCAGCAGTTACCGCGCGCTTAGAGACTGACTTTCTAAAACCGGTTCCAATGGGAACTACCTTGCATATAACAGCACGAATTACTGGACAGGTAAATCGAAAGGTTTATACCGCGGCAGAAGGCCGCCTTGGTGGCCCAGATGGTGAAATCGCAGTAAAGGCTGCAGCGCTCTTTGTAATTGTTCCCATGTCGCACTTTTTAGAGAATGCTCCAAAAGAGTATCTCGAACATATTGCAAAGACCCCTGAGATCCTTGCCTTTGTAGATCCGGAATTTGAGATCAATCCATAATGGGCGTTCAAGTACTAGTCACAAGGCTAGATCCAGATCTACCACTGCCGCGTTATGCAAAAGGTGGAGATGCTGGCGCAGATATCGTCTCGCGTATTGATGTTGTTCTTGCACCGGGGGAGCGCACGTTAGTCCCAACTGGAATTTCGATCGCCCTTCCCGATGGTTACGTTGCGTTAGTTCATCCGCGTTCTGGGCTTGCGATTAAACATGGCGTCACAATGGTTAACGCTCCTGGCACAGTTGATGCTGGTTATCGCGGAGAGTTGCAAGTTATTTTAATTAATCACGATCCTAAAGAGAGCGTTTCATTCAAACGCGGAGATCGCATCGCGCAGCTAGTTATTCAGAAAGTGGAACGTGCAGATTTCTTAGAAGTAGAAAGCCTTCCTGGATCAGGGCGCGGCGCTGATGGTTTTGGATCTACGGGTCGCACATGAGTAATCCAGAACATCACGAGGATAAGGCGAAGGTTCTTGCAGCTTTTGGTGGCAAGAAAGGCTTAATTGATTCCGGTATTCCATCAGTTATTTTTCTAGTTGTTTTCAACGTTACAGACGAACTTCAAAGCGCACTTATTGCATCCGTTGCAGTTTCGGCGCTCTTAACGATTATTCGCCTAGCCATGCGCGAGACGATTCAACATGCAGTCTCTGGGTTGATTGGCTCGTTAATTTGTGCTTGGTTTGCCAATCGCACCGGAAATGCCAGCGATCTCTATATCCCAAAGTTACTTACCAACCTTGGATATGGCAGCGTTTACTTGATTGCCAACTTGGCGGGATGGCCAATCCTTGGTTTACTGCTTGGGCCAATTCTGGGAGAAAACTTACAATGGCGTAAAGATCCAGCACGAGCTCGCGCATATAAGCGGGCTAGTTGGCTCTGGGTTGGGATGTTCTTTGCGCGCATCGCCGTTCAGTACCCGATTTATCGAAGTGGAAATGTGAATTTACTCGGAACAGTAAATCTAGCTATGGGATATCCGCTATTTCTGGCGACTGCCTATGGTTCTTGGATGATCTTAAAAACCGTTCCAACAACGAAAGTTAGCGAAAAGTAAAGTTACTGTTCGATAAAGCAGGATTTGATCAAACTTTCAGCAGTCGCTGAAGCAACAAAGAGAAGCTCATCGCCAGCGCTAAAGACATCAGTTGGAGTCGGAGTAATCACACGACCATCGCGCACGATTGCGGCAAGAGATGCATCGTCGGGAAGGGTAATTTCTTCAACGGTTTTGCCAATGCACATTGATGTATCAGGAAGTGTTAGCTCAACCAAGTTGGCTTGACCCTTGCGGAAAGAGAAGAGTCGAACGACATCTCCTACGCTTACCGCTTCTTCAACTAGCGCTGAGATAATTCGTGGAGTTGATACTGCAACATCTACCCCCCAAGATGAATCAAAGAGCCACTCATTCTTTGGATGATTAATACGTGCGACAACGCGAGGAACGCCATATTCGGTCTTGGCCAATAACGAGGCTACTAAATTAACTTTGTCATCACCGGTTGCTGCAACTAAAACCTGGCAATTATTTAACACCGCTTTATCGAGTGAGGTAATTTCGCAGGCATCGGCCATCAACCATTCGGCATCTGGAACTGATTCCATCTTCAGCGCTTTTGGATCGCGGTCGATTAGAAGTACTTGGTGTCCGTTATCGAGAAGTTCGCGCGCAATCGCACGACCAACATTTCCGGCTCCTGCTATGGCAATTCTCATGAATGATCCTCAGGTGAGCGCGCCAGAATTGCTTCCACAGCAGCGGTGTTTTCGGCGCGAACTGTTACGTGCATTAGATCGCCTTCTTGCAAAACAGTGTGCTCATCAGGGATCAAGCCTTCAGCAAGTCGAGTTAAAAACGCGACGCGGGCTTCGATCGCTAATTCAATTTCAGCGATTGGACGACCGAACCAATCTTTGTGGGGATGCATCTCGCAGAGTTGAATTGTTCCGCTGGCATCGCGCCATTCAGAAAGTGAACCTTCAGGCACTAGGCGACGCAAGATCTGATCAGTTGCCCAGATAACAGTTGAAACAGTTGGAATGCCTAAGCGCTGATAAATCTCAGCGCGTCCTGGATCGTAGATACGTGCAACAACATTTGCGACGCCATAAGTTTCGCGGGCAACACGGGCTGCCAAAATATTTGAGTTATCACCATTGCTTACAGCGGCAAATGCATCGGCAGTTTCAATACCGGCTTCAAGCAAGGTATCGCGATCAAAGCCAACGCCAGCGACTGTACGACCTTTAAAGTCTGGTCCCAGGCGACGGAAAGCTTCACGAGATTGATCAATAATTGCAACTGAATGGCCAGCAGCTTCGAGTTCGCTCGCCAAAGAGGAACCAACTCGACCGCATCCCATAATCACGACGTGCACGAGGTTTAACTTACCACCTCTAGGCTTGGGTGCATGGCGATAGGTGATCCTCGAATGGAAAAAGCAGAACGAAAGGTGGACCTAACTGTAGGTCAACGCTTTGTCGTCACCATCGAGAAGATCGCCCACGGCGGCCATTTCATAGCGCGCCACCTTGGCGCTGTGATCTTTGTTCGCCATGCGATACCTGGTGAAGAAGTTGAAATTGAGATAACCAGCACCGGATCTTCATTTAATCGCGCCGATGTCGTGAAAGTTGTGAGTGCATCCAGTGATCGCGTTAGCGCTCCTTGCCAATTTGCACATCGCACTGGGTGTGGGGGATGCGACTTTCAACATATTTCATTGGATCGACAACGCCAGCTAAAGAGTGAAGTAATCACAGAACAATTTGCACGTATCGCCAAGAAAGAAGTAACTGTGCAGGTTGAAGAAGTAGGCGGACCGCTTGGCTATCGCACCCGCTTTACCGCGGTAACAACGCGTGACGGTGCTCTCGGATTTCGACAGGCGCGTAGCAATAAAGTTGTTCCGGTCTCCGATTGCCGAATTCTGCAACCCGAACTGAAGTATCAAGAGTTAAGCAATCGTAAATGGAAGGGCGATTTGCAAGTCGAAGTTTCAATTTCATCCACTGGTGAGCGCACCATTGCAACGGGATATACACGAGATGAAACCCCAGTTCGAACATCTGAAGGACCAGATATTGCAACTTATGAGGTAAATGGCATTCCACTAGAAGTATCGCAACGCTCTTTCTGGCAGAGCCATAAAAGCGCGCCCGCTGTTCTCTGCGAAGCCGTTTTGAAATATGCCGAGATCAAGATTGGCGATCAAGTTTTGGATCTTTATGGGGGAGTTGGGCTCTTTACATCTCAAGCTATCGAATTAGTTGGCGAGAGCGGCAGAATCGATCTGGTCGAAGGCAGTAAATCCGCAACTGGGGATGCGCTTAGAAATTTTACCGAGCGCACCAATGTCGGAATCCATACCGGCGATGTCGAAAAGATTCTGCCGCGGTTTTCGAAAGCCGATGTAATTATTCTTGATCCACCTCGCGAAGGAGCGGGCAAGAACGTCGTTCAATCAATGGTTTCTCTAAAGCCACGTGCAATCGTTTATGTGGCTTGCGATCCTGCAGCCCTTGCCCGGGATAGCGCTTACTTAGAAAGTTCGGGCTATACGCTGGCCGATATTCGCGCCTTTGATCTCTTTCCGATGACGCAACACATCGAATCTGTTGCACTTTTTAAGCGAGTTAAGGTATCTTGACGTCAAGATAAATCAGTGAGGGATAAGCGATGAGCAAAAATTCATTAGGTGCCAAGAAGAATCTAAATGTTGGTGGAAAAGATTTTGAAATCTTTGATATCTCTAAGATCGAAGGCGCCGCTAGCTTGCCGTTCTCGCTTAAAGTCTTACTTGAAAATTTACTTCGCACCGAAGATGGCGCAAATATCACCGCTGACCACATCAAAGCTCTTGCACAATGGGATCCATCAGTTGAGCCAGATACTGAAATTCAATTTACGCCAGCGCGCGTTGTCATGCAGGATTTCACCGGAGTCCCTTGCGTAGTAGATCTAGCAACCATGCGCGAAGCAATTGTTGATCTTGGGGGAGACCCAGCGAAGGTAAATCCACTGGCACCGGCTGAACTTGTTATCGACCACTCTGTTATCGCCGATGTATTCGGTACAAAAGATTCTTTCGAGCAGAACACAGATATTGAATATGAGCGCAACCGAGAGCGTTACCGCTTCTTGCGCTGGGGCCAAGGCGCCTTTGATGAATTTAAAGTTGTTCCACCTGGAACCGGAATTGTTCACCAGGTAAACATTGAATACCTAGCGAGAGTAATCATGACTCGCACTGTAAATGGAGTGCTCCGCGCCTATCCAGATACTGTCGTTGGCACGGACTCACACACAACAATGGTCAACGGACTCGGCGTACTTGGCTGGGGCGTCGGCGGTATCGAGGCGGAAGCAGCGCTGCTTGGACAACCAGTTTCAATGTTGATTCCCCGCGTAGTTGGCTTCAAGCTAAGTGGCTCACTTCCTGTTGGCACAACTGCCACAGATATGGCGCTAACCATCACCGAGATATTGCGTAAGCATGGCGTCGTTGGAAAGTTCGTTGAATTTTATGGACCAGGCGTTGTTTCTGTACCAATGGCGAACCGAACCACAATTGGAAATATGAGCCCGGAATACGGTTCAACTTGTGCCATCTTCCCAATTGATGATGAAACCCTTCGCTACCTGCGTCTTACTGGACGAAGCGAAGATCAACTTGCACTTGTTGAGCAATATGCAAAAGCGCAAGGCATGTGGCATGACCCTTCAGTTAGCCCTCGTTATTCCGAACATGTTGAGTTAGATCTTTCAACAGTTGTTCCATCAATTTCTGGACCAAAGCGTCCGCAAGATCGCATCTCATTAAGTGACTCTAAGTCGGCTTTCGATAAAATCTTGCCAACTTATTTCACAGATAAGACTGGCAAAGAGGCTTACCCAGTAAAGGTTGGCGCAAAAGAGACCACCATTAAAAATGGTGACGTCGTAATTGCATCAATTACTTCATGTACAAATACCTCAAATCCTTCAGTAATGATCGGCGCTGCGCTACTTGCAAAGAAAGCGGTAGAACGCGGCCTAACATCAAAGCCATGGGTAAAGACAACCCTGGCGCCAGGATCAAAAGTTGTTACCGATTACTACGATCGCGCTGGCCTAACTCAATATATGCAAGCACTTGGTTTCCACCTTGTTGGCTATGGCTGCGTAACTTGTATCGGAAACTCTGGTCCGCTTCCAGTAGAGATCAGCAAATCAGTTAACGAGCACGACCTTGCCGTAACTGCCGTGCTATCCGGCAACCGAAACTTTGAAGGCCGCATTAGCCCTGATGTGAAGATGAATTACCTAGCTTCACCTCCGCTAGTAGTTGCCTATGCGCTAGCAGGCACTATGAATCACGACTTTGAAAAGGATTCACTTGGCACCGATAAGGATGGCAAGGAAGTTCTCTTGGCAGACATCTGGCCAAGTGCGAAAGAGATTCAAGATGTAATTGATTCTTCTATCTCATCTGAGATGTTTAAGAAAGATTATGCAACCGTCTTTGATGGCGATCACCGTTGGAAATCACTTGATACACCAACTGGTAAAACTTTCGAATGGGATGCGCAATCAACCTATGTTCGCAAACCTCCATACTTTGATGGAATGCCTGCGCAACCAAAGCCAGTTACCGATATCGCAGGTGCGCGAGTTCTAGCAATTCTCGGAGATTCAGTAACAACAGATCACATCTCACCAGCTGGAAATATTAAGGCTGATTCGCCTGCAGGCAAATACCTTGAAGCACATGGTGTTGCGCGCGCTGATTTCAACTCATATGGATCACGTCGCGGAAACCACGAAGTAATGATTCGTGGCACCTTTGCAAATATTCGCTTGAAGAATATGTTGCTAGATGGCGTAGAAGGCGGCTTTACTCGCAACTTTCTTGATAACGGAGCACAATCGACAATTTACGATGCATCAGTTGCTTATCAAGCAGCTGGCGTTGGACTAGTTATCTTGGCTGGAAAAGAATACGGATCAGGTTCATCTCGCGACTGGGCTGCAAAGGGAACTGCACTCCTTGGAGTTCGCGCAGTAATCGCTGAAAGCTTTGAGCGTATTCACCGATCAAATCTGATTGGCATGGGAGTTCTTCCATTGCAATTTACTAATGGTGATACTGCACAGAGCCTGGGACTTAAGGGCGATGAAACATTTGCGATCTCTGGAATCACTGCGCTAAATGGCGGAGGTATTCCGAAAGAGGTAACTGTTACAGCAGGGGATAAGACATTTACCGCAAAGGTTCGTATCGATACGCCAGGTGAGGGTGATTATTATCGCCATGGCGGAATCATGCAGTATGTGCTCCGCCAATTGCTCGCCTAAAAATCGCGTAAGTGCAGGGCCTTAACTAGACTAAGCACGTGCTCGAGTCTCTTAAAGGTCCCGCTGATATTAAGGCGCTGGATCGCGCACAGCTAGATAAGTTAAGCGAAGAGATTCGCCAGTTCCTTATCGAAAAAGTCTCTAAGACCGGCGGCCATCTTGGCCCCAACTTAGGCGTTGTCGAGCTAACTCTGGCGATACATAGAACCTTTGATTCACCGCGCGATGTAGTGCTCTTTGATACCGGGCATCAATCGTATGTACACAAAATAATTACCGGCCGCGCAGATAGTTTCCATGGTCTGCGCCAACGCGGTGGAATTGCTGGTTACCCAAATCGCGGCGAGAGCGAACACGATGTAATTGAAAACTCACATGCCTCAACTGCGCTTTCTTGGGGAGATGGAATCTCCTACGGATTCTCACGAACCGGACAGAGCGATCGCCATGTAGTTGTTGTGGTTGGCGATGGCGCGCTAACAGGCGGCATGTCTTGGGAGGCGCTCAACAATATTGCCGCTACAGAAGAGCGAAATTTAGTAATCGTCGTAAACGATAACGAACGCTCTTACTCTCCAACAATTGGCGGGCTTGCAACTTATCTCTCAACTCTGCGCGTAACCCGCGGTTATGAAAGATTCCTCGACTGGGGTAAAGAATTTCTACATAAGACCCCGGTTGTCGGTACTCCGATTTATGAAACTTTGCACGGTATGAAGAAGGGCATAAAGGATATTGTCGCCCCACAAGGAATGTTTGAAGATCTTGGCCTGAAGTACATGGGGCCAATCGACGGCCACGATATCGCAGCACTTGAAAAGGCTTTAGCGAAGGCTAAAGAATTTGGCGCGCCAGTTCTTGTTCATGCAATCACTGAAAAGGGACGTGGCCATCAACCTGCAGTTGCAGATGAAGCCGAAAAATTTCACGCAGTTGGAATCGTTGATCCAGAAACTGGGGCGCCGCTAGCAAAGAGCGGTACCAGCTGGACCAAAGTATTTTCCGAAGAGTTAGTTGCGATTGGCCACGAACGCAGCGATATCGTCGCGATAACGGCAGCGATGCTCGGACCAACAGGTTTAGATAAATTCGAGAAAGCATTCCCTGATCGCACGATCGATGTTGGCATTGCAGAACAACATGCCGTCACTAGCGCAGCAGGAATGGCATTTGCTGGTCTGCACCCAGTTGTCGCACTGTATTCAACATTCTTAAATCGCGCATTTGATCAGTTGCTCTTGGATGTGGCGCTGCACAAGGCTGGCGTTACCTTTGTTTTGGATCGCTCTGGAGTTACCGGAGATGACGGCCCTTCACATCACGGAATTTGGGATCTAGCGTTAACTGGAATTGTTCCAAATATGCATGTGGGCGCGCCTCGCGATGGCGCACGACTTCGTGAAATTTTGCGCGAAGCAGTTGCTATCTCGGATGCGCCATCGATGCTGCGCTTTCCAAAGGGAGCGGTTCAAGAAGATATTCCAGCATTTGAAAGACGCGATGGCATCGACGTTCTTTATCGCGGAGAAAGTGCAGATGTACTTCTCGTAAGCATCGGTGCAATGGCTGCAATAGCCGTTGAAGCTGCATCAATGGCTTATCGCGAAGGAGTTGGCGTAACAGTTATCGATCCGCGCTGGGTTAAGCCACTTCCGATCTCACTTGTCACAATTGCCCAGCGATATAAGAGCGTAGTTGTTCTAGAAGATGGAATTAAGCATGGCGGTATTGCAAGTTCGATCTCTGAAATGTTTCGTGAATCTGGGCTGACTACGCCTATTCACTCAATCGGTATCCCGCTGGAATTTATTGAGCACTCAAAGCGCTCTGAGATCATGAACGATCTTGGAATTACAGCACAGAGCATCGCAAGAAGTATTGTCGAGTGGAACAGTTCCCACTCGACTTCGAACTTGTCAGATTCGACTATGGCAGAGATGCAATACCCGGTGCATGAAAGCGCTGACCGCAAACCGCTTCGCTGATTCCTTCGCGATCTAGATAAGGCAAGATTCCGCCGAGATGCATCGGCCAACCGGAACCCATCAACATACAGAGATCAATCTCAGCAGCTGATGAGACAACGCCTTCATCTAGCATCATGCGTGCTTCAGTTGCTAAAGCGTTCAGTGCGCGATCGCGAACTTGTTCGGCAGTTGATGGCTTATCGCCCTGCTTAATCAACGCAACTGCTTCAGGGTTAGCGGTGAATTTTCCATCGGCGCCCTTGATGTAGAAGTTGCGAACTTTGGCATCGACCATTGCTTGCATCGTTGGTGAGATGCGATAGCGCGGACCTAAGTTCTCGTGCAAGGTTTCAGAGACATGCAAGGCAACGCCTGGGCCAACCAAATCGAGAAGTTCAAATGGCGACATTGGGAAACCGATGCTGCGCATTGCATTATCTGCAACTTCTGGTGAGGTTCCTTCATCTACGGCATCTGTTACCTCGCCCATGAAGCGAGTTAACAAGCGATTGACGACAAAGCCCGGTGCATCCTTACAGATGATCATCGTCTTCTTTAACTCTTTACCAACGCTAACTGCGGTTGCAGTTGTTGCATCATCTGTCTTTGAGGTTCGTGCAACTTCAAGAAGTGGCATCACAGCAACTGGATTAAAGAAGTGGAAGCCAATTACCCGCTCTGGGTTCTTTAGCCCTTCGCTCATGCGTTCAACTGAGAGCGATGAGGTATTGGTGGCCAATACACATTCGGGGGAGACGATGGTTTCGAGCTTCTTAAATAGCTCTTGTTTAAGAGATAGTTCTTCAAAGATGGCTTCAATAATGAAGTCACAACCTGCAAAAGAACTCTGATCTGCAGAACCGCTTACTAGAAGTGAGAGGCGACGCGCAGACTCTTCGCTCATGCGCTTTTTTTCTACCAACTTCGCGAGTTCGTTCTTAACCCAAGCAACGCCCTTATCGGCTCGTTCTTGATCAATATCGGTCATAACAACTGGGCATTTAAGGTTGCGAAGCAAGAGCAGAGCAAGTTGTGATGCCATGAGTCCAGCACCAACAACACCGACCTTGGTTACCTTCCGGCCGAGCGCTGGCTTAGGTGCGCCCTCAACTTTCTTGCGCTTCTTCTGGATCAAGTTAAATGCATATAGAGATGCGCGAAGTGGATCAGACATTGTTAGATCAGCAAGTGCTTGATCTTCAGCATCGAATCCTGCACCACGGGTGTTGGTGCGAGCCGCAGCAATTAGTTCAAGTGCGCGCATAGGAGATGCGATCTCTGCTCCGCCATATTTCTTAAGGGCTGCAGCCTTACCTGTAGCAAGCGCGGCATCCCATGTCGGATCTTGTGAATAATCTTTACGTTCTACCTTCGTTGCACCACTTAATACTTTTGCTGCAAATGAGACAGAGCGCTCAAGGAAATCTGCAGGTTCGTAGACTGCATCCACAACTCCAAGTGTTAACGCATCTTTTGCCTTCATCATGGTGTTGTTATTCAAAGCGTTAAGCATGATGACTTGAATAGCGCGCTCTGGTCCGATTAGCTTCGGCAGAATTGTCGCTCCACCCCAGCCTGGAACTAGCCCTAAGAAAACTTCAGGCAATCCAGTAAATGCAGTCGATGCGAGAGTGCGATAGTTGCAATGCAGACCTACTTCGAGCCCGCCACCAAGTGCTAAACCATTAATAAATGCAAAGGTAGGAACTCCGCATTCATCAAGGCGGCGAAATACATCGTGGCCAAGTTTTCCGATAGCAAGTGATTGTGAGCGCTCTGAAAGAAATGAGAGCGCTGAAAGATCGGCACCTGCAGCAAAGATAAAGGGCTTTCCGATAATGCCAATTGCAGCAGGGGAGCGGCCTATTGCATCGGTGATCGCAGCATCCAAGGCGATAAGTGACTGAGCACCGAAGGTATTGGGACGTGTGTGATCAAGTCCGTTATCTAAGGTAATCAAAGCTAGCGAGCCTGTAAAACCAAATGGAGTTAGATCAACATCGCGGACAAGCGCGTTGGTAACAACTTCTTCTGGCGCTCCTTCAGGTAATTTGATTTCGGTAGTCATTACTTTGATCCTCCTGAAAAGTGTGGGTTCTCCCAGATAACGGTGCCGCCCATGCCAAGTCCAATACACATTGTTGTAAGTCCATAACGCACTTCTGGGTGCTCTTCAAAGGCGCGCGCCAAGTTAAGCGCTAAACGGATTCCGGAAGAAGCCAATGGATGGCCTACTGCAATCGCACCGCCATAAGGATTAACACGAGGGTCATCATCGGCGATTCCAAAGTGATCAAGAAATGCAATCACCTGAACAGCAAATGCTTCATTAACTTCAAATGCTCCAATATCTTCGATCTTTAAACCCGCCTTGGCAAGAGCTTTGATTGTCGAAGGCACCGGTCCAAATCCCATTACCTCTGGTTCTACACCGGCAAATGCATAAGAAACCAACTTGGCTTTAATGGTTAGCCCAAGTTCTTTCGCTTTATCTTCGCTAGCAAGCAGCGCAGCAGTTGCGCCATCATTTAAACCTGATGAGTTTCCTGGAGTTACACGGCCGGCGGCGCGGAATGGCGTCTTCAGCGTTGCTAAGCCTTCCATAGTTGTTGTGGGACGTGGTGGTTCATCAACTGTTGCAATACCCCAACCCATCTCAGGAATACGTGCGGCAGTTGGAATCAAATCGCGCTGAATCTTTCCAGCAGCATATGCAGCTGCAGTTTTCATCTGTGAGTTGTACGCATAACGATCTGCGCGCTCTTTTGTTAATTGTGGGAAGCGATCATGCAAACGTTCAGCGGTGGCACCCATGGCGAGCGCATCTTGTTCAACGATTCGCTCTGCAAGAAAACGTGGATTGGGATCAAGTCCATCACCGATTGGATGATTTCCCATATGTTCAACGCCGCCAGCGATTGCAATATCGATTGATCCAATAGCAATTGCACCGGCCAAAGTAGTCATCGAAGTCATGGCACCCGCGCACCAACGATCGACTGAGTAACCTGGAACAGTGACTGGTAACCCTGCTAAAAGAGATGCGCTGCGACCTAAGTTCATACCTTGATCGCCGGTTTGCGTTGCTGCCGCGATAGCGACATCTTCAATCGCATCTGGCGAAACTTTAGGATTGCGCTCAAGTAGGCCGCGCATTGCGCGCACCATCAAATCATCAGCGCGTGTTCCGGAGTACATGCTTCCGGCTTTTCCAAATGGAGTGCGAACGGCATCAACTAGGACAACGGTGCGAGACATTTACGACTGCTTTCTCTTAAGCGCCCGACCGCTCTTGCCCTGAAAAGGGCGAGCACGAGCTTATAGAGAAAGGTTACTGGTCAGTAGCCAAAAGTGGAACAGGGTAAAAGGTTAAGCCTTCACCTGCTCGGCGACAGGCGCGCTCTGCTGGCCCTTGCCCTTTGAAAGGTATGGGACCAAGACAGCTACTAGATAGGCAGACCAAGCGATAAATTGAATAAAGGAGGTCGTTGTATCAAAGCCTACGGTGCCGCTTAGGAGCGAGGCCAAGATTGATTCCTTTGCGATCCAAGGAGTGACATCCCAGAGGAAGTCATCAGCGCCAGGAATCCAGCCAAGCTCTTGGAATTCATGGATGCCATATGACAAGACGCCGGCTGCGACGATGATTAGCGCAACCCCGGTAACTGTGAAGAATTTTGAGAGATCTAATTTAACGGAACGGTTATAAATCAGATAACCGAGAACTACTGCCAAAGCCAGCCCTAAGACCAATCCAATTGTTGCCGTTGATGCAGCACCAACTGTTTGAAAGTTTGTATATATAAATAATGCTGTTTCGAGTCCTTCGCGGGCAACAGCGAAAAAAGCCACTAAAGCAAGGCTAATTGGGCCTGCCGTAAGTGCGGTATCAACTTTTCCATGAAGTTCGTTGCGAAGTGTGCGCGCTGTGCGCTTCATCCAGAAGACCATCCATGTAACAAGTCCTACTGCGATGAAAGATGTGATGCCAGCAAATAGCTCTTCTCCGCGATCGGATAATTCAGCTGAGGTGAAAGAGAGAAAAGCACCGAGTGCAAAGGTTGCAGCTAGTGCGGCTGCAACACCGGTCCAGAGCGGCTTAAGAAAATGGCGACGATCTGTGCGGACGATGTAGGCAACGAGAATTCCGACGATTAGTGCGGCCTCTAGGCCTTCGCGCAAGGCGATTATGAAGGTACTTAGCATGGGAGCACTCTAAAACATATATACCGAATTACGCAACATTTTAGTTGCGTAATTCATCACACCTGTTCTGGAGCCTGCGCCTCGGAGTCAGGCTCACTCTCAGCGATAGCCAGGGGTTCGGTCTCTAAAAGGGCAGTTTCCAAGATCGGAGCAACTATCTCGATCTGCCACTGACGGGCTCCGAGATCGGCTAGGGCGGCTGCTACCCCTGATTTAGGGGAGTTCCAGCAGATCCGGCGGACATATTCAGGGGTAATCAAGTTCTCAAAGGGGATAACCAGCTCATTGGCCTTTAATTGAATATTGGCCTTGGCGTGGGTGAGCGGGGCATATCTCTCAGGAAAGCGCTCGCGCCAGATCTTTATCGGAGGCAATGAGTCGCTATCGGTGCGCACCGGTGGCCATTGGCTCTCGGGCAAGGCAAGGGCATCGGTGACGGCGTTAATCCAGGTGGCGGTATGTTCAAACCAACGCGCTCGCAGACCTATAGGGCGCAGAACCTTCTCTAAATCTTTCTTCGTCTTAATTGGTTTTTCAACAGCTTTCGTTGCAATCTCAACAATCGCGGTGTCAGATAACAAGCGCCCTTGTGCGATATCTACTTCTTGAGCGATTTCGGCACGGACTGTCCAGAGCGCTCGCACGATTGCAAGTTGATCGCGTTTTTTAATCTTATGCATTCCCGATGTGCGACGCCAAGGATCAACGCGTGGCGGGGGAGCAGGTGCATCAATAATCGATTGAAACTCTTCTTCAGCCCACTTTAACTTCTTTGATTTTTCCAAAATTGCATGCATTTGATTGCGAAGTTCAATCAAGAGCTCCACATCAAGGGCGGCGTAATTAAGCCAATCTTGGGGCAAAGGGCGCTGCGACCAATCAACTGCCGAATGTTCTTTGGCGAGTGAGACTTCCATAAGTGATTCAAGTAGCGGACCGAGTCCTACTCGTGGCAGGCCAGCAATGCGTCCACCTAGTTCGGTATCAAAGAGTTGCTTTGGGTTAATTCCAAGTTCACGCAAACATGGAAGATCTTGTGTGCTTGCGTGCAGAATTACTTCATCGCTCTGCAAAAGGGTATTTAGCTCTTGAAAATACTTATGGTTTGGCCCGAATGGAATCGGATCGATCAAGTGAAGCCCGCCGCCTTCACGCTTAATCTGAATTAGATAAGCGCGGGCGCTGTATTTATATCCGGAGGCTCGTTCGGCATCGACTGCAAAAGGGCCACGTCCTGAAGTTAGTTGAGCAAGAGCGGCTGCAAATTTCTGATCCGTATCAACTACCGGTGGGATTCCATTAGCGGGAGCTAAGAGCGGAACTGAGGTTGGCGCTGCCGGGACTTCTTCTACGGTAGTTGATTTATCTTCGCTCATAAATAAGTTTTATACGCGACGTCGTGCTGCAGAAATTGGCGCTACGCCTTCGACGATGGGTGGAAGTCCGGCGACTTCGCCAAGGAGATTGCACCAGGCATCGATATGTTTAATCATCTCGGCACTCTCTTTGATAATTGGACTCCATGATGCGCGGATTTCGATTTCAGATTGGTCATTGCGGGGTGAAAGTTTTCCAAATGATGCGCTGGAAACTCTCGTGACAGTTCCGCTTGGGGCGTTGAATTCGCAACCCGCTGCTGAGAGAGAATCTAGAAGCCAAGACCAGCCAACTTCAGGCAGAAGCGGATCATCCTGCATCGCCTCATCTACATCTGCACTTAAAAATGTAACGCAGCGAAATTCTCCTTCCCAGGTTTCTTGTCCACCGGGTTCGTGCAGCAAAACAAATCGACCGGATGCAACTTCATCTTCATCATCGCCGAGCAAACCATTTGATACATCTGCGGTAAATGCAAAAGAGTAAGTAGCTAATTTTTGAGGTGCTGGGACTTCTTCCAAGATGATCTCAGCGCGCGGTGTAGCGGTGCGCAGATGCTCGATCATGCGATTAAATTGGTTTAAATCCACTGGTTAATTCTAAAGATAGGACCTGCATTTAAGTGGGAGGCAGGGCGCTTACTCTCTTTTTGCGTGTGTACCCTTAAGCCCATGGCAACTTTTTTAGCCCTTCTCTCAAGCGCTCTTTGGGGAACTGCGGATTATCACGGCGGCAAGTTAAGCAAGAGCCATCCCGCGATTGCAGTGCTCGGAGTAACCCAAGCAATCGGATTAATTTTTGGAATTGGTTTGGTAATTGTTACTGGAGATTTTTCTGCAGATGCATTTGGTCCTGATGGTTATTTCTTTCCCGGAGCACTTGCCGGAGTTCTTGGATATATAGGGTTAATTTGTTTATATGCCGGACTTTCTACTGGCCGTATGGGCGTTGTCTCTCCAATCAGCGGTTTAAGTGCGCTGATTCCCGTTGGCTATGCCTTCTTTGTGAAAGGAGATCGCCTTTCTTTAATTCTAAGTATTGGCGCTGCACTTGCAATCGTCGGCGCTTTCTTAGCCAGTGGACCAGAAATTTCTCAAGGACTTCCGCTGAAGCCGCTATTTCTTGCACTTGGTGCAGCAGGTGGTTTCGGTACTGCACTTACTTTTATGGCGATTGGTTCGCAGGGCAGCGCTCTTATGACGATGGTGATGATGCGCTTAACAACGTTATTCGTTTCATTAGGAATCTTTGCAAGATATAAAACTTTAGGCGGCTTGAACTTTAAACAGAGCCCGATTTTGATCTTTATCGGTGTTGCAGATTTCTTAGCAAATTTACTTTTGGGAGTTGCAACGACAAAGGGCAACTTAACTCTGGCAATGGTTCTTGGCGCGCTCTATCCGATCTTTACCGCGTTGCTTGCATTCCAGTTCTTACATGAACGACTTCATAAAGTTCAGTACATCGGAATTGCAGCTGCAGTTGCAGGCGTTGCCATAATTTCAGCCTTCTAGGCCTTTAAGCCACGCGCCTCAAAGAATTTCGTGCCATCAACTTCGCGTTCTGAAAGATCAGAAAACTTGGCTAAAAGTTCTTGGAAATTAATTTTGGCTTCGCCACCAGTCTCAGGTGTAATGCTGAGATAAATTCCATCTAACGCGCGATTGCTAATTAGTTCGAATATGAAGCTAGCGCCTCCTTCCACCAAAACGTTGCTGCCAAACTTCTTTATGCCGCGATCTAGCGCCGCACGTGGTGAGCTATTCCACCAATGGGCATTTCGGTTATCGGCAAGGGCGTTGACCATTGAACGAGAGGCGATCACGACTGGAACGGGTGTGCGGTGATAGGGCTCGCTTCGAGCGGTTTTGCCTCCGATTAAGATGAAATCTGCAGTGCGCCGACGTGCCAGAAATTCGGTGCGATCGGCCCCGCTGGTGATCGCTCGCGATGAGCCACCTTTAGTCGTTGAGCCATCGCTTCCGGTAACCAGGGTTGCGAAGACGGCCATGGTCGAAAGGCTATCTGGCGGCAAAGTAGATGTCAGTGCGAAGACGTAACGTTTCCTTCATGATAATTACCTGTGACTCATGTGCAGTTCGCGATATCGGTTGCAACGATTGCGTACTGACTTTTCTCCTCTCAACTCCCAAGAAAGATCAACGCAGCGAAATCTGCGAAATTCCTGATACAACGGCTGAGGCGATTGATCTGCTCTCATCCCGTGGAATAGTCCGCCCACTGCGCTTTAACTCCGCTGGGCGAGCGTAGATAAGAATAAATTCACAGGCAGCCACGCTTATTTCGGTTTGAGTTGCTTCATAAGGCACCGTTAGCCTTTAACCCTATGTTTACTTCAAAGCGCTTTGCGGCGGCTCTATTCAGCGCGGTTATCTCGCTGATCGCCCCGTTGCTTACCGCGCCTAGCGCTAGCGCTGCCCAAACTTTGGCGCAGGTTCAGGCGCGCGTTCGCCAACTTGAGGAAGAAGCCACAACTGCTGCAGAAGGCGCCCAGGAAGCAAAAGTTAAATTAGCCTCGCTAAATGGACAACTTCAAGGCATCCAGGCGAAGGCCGCGGTGCAAAGTCAGAGCGTTGATGCTCTCTCAAAATCTCTCAACGCGATCGCTGTTGAGCAGATTAAAACTGGCGGGCTAAGCCAGAGCCTAGAACTTCTCTTCTCATCAGATCCGGCGCTCTACCTCTCAGCAGCAGGATCGCTAGAAGCAATTACCCGTAAGAAATCGGTAGAGCTTAGAAAGTTTCAAGCAGCCAAACAACGCCTTACCGCAACTTCACTGACAGTTAGCGACAAACTCGCGCTAGTTAAAGCAACTCAGAAAAAGTTAACAGCGCAAAGTGCACGCGCAACTGCGAAGTTGGCAGAAGCTGAATCGCTCTTGGCGAAGTTAAAGAAGGAAGATCGCGAACGTTTAGCCCGGCTTGCTCAAGAAGAGGAAGATGCCGATCAAGCATCCTCACTTGCCGCCGCCAAAAAAGCCGGGGCAGTTTCAGGACGTGCTGGAAAAGCTCTGCAATTTGCTCTGAAGCAGATCGGTGACAAATATGTTTTCGGCGCCGATGGCATGACCTATTGGGATTGTTCAGGGCTGACCATGCGCGCATTCCAAACCGCAGGCGTCTCACTGCCACACTCATCGCGAGCACAATTTAACTATGGAAAATCGGTTAAGCGTTCAAATCTTGCCCCAGGCGATCTCGTATTCTTCGGAAGACCAATTTCGCACGTTGGAATTTATTTAGGTGGCGGAAAGATGGTGCATGCACCACGATCTGGTTCGCGCGTGAAAGTGGCCAGCGCATCTAGCTTGGGAAGAAAACCATTCGTCGGCGCACGCAGACTCTAGTTTCTGAAGTAAATGTCTGAACATACTTTCGGGAAAATCCTCTGCATCACAAATGACTTTGGTTCCCGCGCCGGCGGCATCGAAACCTTTGTTATGGGTTTGATAGAACGCGCACCCAAAGGTTCAATTATTGTCTATACCTCCGCGCAGGGTGATACAACTTCTTATGATCAAGGATGGATGCGAGATTTTGGCGTTGAGGTAATTCGCGATCGTTCCAAGATATTGCTTCCGTCTCCACGAGTAATTCGAAACGTCAAGAAAGTCATCGCGCGCGATGAGATCAAACAAGTATTTTTCGGAGCAGCAGCTCCTCTTGGAGTCATGGCGCGCACTTTGCGTAAAAAGGGCGTTGTAAATATCGTCGCGCTAACCCATGGACATGAAGTCTGGTGGGCGAAGTTGTGGCCATTTTCTTTAGCGATATCTTTTATCGGCAGTAACGTTGATCATCTGACCTATCTTGGTGATTTTACAAAGAGTGAAATTGCGAAAGCGCTTTCGCCAGAGGCTCAGTCAAGGCTTATCAAGATTGCACCCGGTATCGATACTGATCACTTTGCTCCAGATTCAACTTCTGAGCAATTACGCAAAGATTTAGGTCTGGCTGAAAAGAAGGTAATTGTCAGCGTAGGCCGACTTGTGCACCGTAAAGGCCAGGATATTTTGATTCAATCACTGCCCGCTATCTTAGAAAAACATCCGACAGCGCATATCTTGATGGTTGGTGAAGGCCCTTACCGAGAAGACCTAACAAAGATGGTTTTGAAACTAAAATTATCGGATGCGGTGACATTTATCGGACGCATTCAATATAAAGATCTTCCTCGCTATATCTGTGCGGGAGATATCTTTGCAATGCCTTCCAGATCACGGTTAGCGGGCCTTGAAGTAGAGGGTCTTGGAATTGTTTATTTAGAGGCGAGTTCCTGCGCCTTGCCAGTGATCGCAGGACGTTCTGGGGGAGCACCTGATGCCGTTGATGAAGGTGTTACTGGATTTAGCGTTGATGGAACTTCACCAACGGAAGTCTCTAAGGCGATAATCAATTTATTTGATGATCCAATTAGGGCGAAGGCGATGGGAGTGGCCGGTCGCAATTGGATTATCGAAAAGTGGAGCTGGGAGATTTGGGCAAAGGAATTTAACTCTTTATTTAAATAATTCCTGATTCAATTCCAACTCTTATTGCAGCAAGTCTATTTGAGACCTCAAGTTTTCGATAAATTGAAGTTAGATGCGTCTTAAACGTTGATTCAGATATATACAGCCGCTTTGCCAGTTCACGAATATCTCCAACACCTGCAATTGCTCGTAGAACTTCGACTTCTCGTTGGGTTAACAACTTTGCAGCAGATGTTGTCTTGAGCGCGGAAACTATGTTGGATGCGGTAAATGAGTTAGGTGCAAGTAGCGCTCTCTTTAGGACGGAGATCAACTCTGCCAGCGGAGCACTTTTCTTAACAAATCCGCTTGCGCCAGCGCTCATTGCGGCAATTAGATCACTTTCGCTATCGCTCATAGTGAGCATCACGATTGCGATTTCCTTTGAATTCTTACGAGCCCAACGAATCAGATCCAAGCCGCTGCCATCGGGTAGGTTCAAATCGACAACTATCGCATCTGGATTGGTATGCGCTAACTGCGCCATCGCTTCAGATTTACTTGCGGCCGTAGCGCAACAGACCATCTGCGCTTCTTCAATGGCGCGGGCCAAGCCGGCACGAACAGCTGAATGATCATCAACTACCAATATTCGTGGTGGTGCTACTGCATCATTCACAGAACTACTTTTATGCGGGTTCCGTTCTCAGTAGAGATAATCTCTAACTGTCCGTGAAGTTGTTCAACGCGCTCTTTAACTCCTACTAAACCTAAACGTCCTAAACCTGAGGTATTCACCTGCGCACCTCCAACTCCATTATCGCTAACCTCTAAGTAGGTGCGATTTTCAACTCCTCTCAAAAGGACTTCAATATGGCTAGCCCTAGAGTGAAACTTTGCATTGCGAAGTAACTCTGTTGCGATCGCCTTTAGTTCAGTTTGGTAGGAATTTGGAATAGAGAAGTGGCTAATGGAAGCGGTTACCTGCAGATCACCACAAATTTCGTGGATCAACTGGCTGAGCGCATCCTGGAAAGTAACTACTTTGGGATCGCGTAGCGCGTACATTTCGTGCCTAACCTTCGAGATTAGACCATCAACTTTAAAGCGCAGTCCGCGAATTTCTCGGCGCGATTCAACGGTTGATTCTGTGGCCCCTAAGAGCAAATCTAACTCGTAGCCGAGAGCAACCAGATCTTGCGCTATGCCATCGTGAAGATCACGCGCTAGTTCAAGTCGTGCTGGATCGCTCACTTAGCGAAGAGCTCAGAAATCTCCTTAGCAAACTCCTGTGCAACCACATGTCGCTTAATTGAAAGCTTTGCCGTCAATTGACCGCCTGCGATTGTGAAATCTGTAGGAAGGATCGTGAATTTGCGAATTGATTCGGCTTTACTTACCGCTTTATTTGCTTCATCGACGGCTGTCTGAATAACTGCGATGAGATCAGGATCTTGGGTCAGCGTTGCGATAGTTGCCCCATCTTTCTTATTGGCAGCAATCCAACCTTTAAGCGCCTCCTGATCGATGGTCACTAGCGCTGCGATAAATGGTTGGTTATCACCGACTACAACGCATTGACTTACGAGTGAATGGGCGCGCAGACGATCTTCCAGCACTGCTGGCGCAACGTTCTTTCCACCCGCAGTAACAATTAGCTCTTTCTTACGTCCAACAATTGAAAGGAAGCCATCTTCATCGATCTTTCCGAGGTCACCTGATTTAAACCAGCGATCTTCGGTGAAGACTTCTGCATTAGCGGCATCGTTCTGCCAATAGCCGCGCATAACGATTGGTCCTCTGATTAGAACTTCTCCGTCATCGGCGATCTTGACGGAAGTTCCTGGAATAGGTTTTCCAACAGACCCAACTTTAATTGCACCAGTCATATTCAAAGTTGCGCCTGCAGTTGTCTCAGTTAGTCCATAACCTTCGTAGATTGTTACACCAGCGCCGCGATAGAAGTGTCCGAGACGACTTCCAAGTGGTGCACCTCCTGAAATCGCTGCTTCTACATTTCCACCAAGGGCGGCGCGAATCTTTGAAAATACCAACTTGTCGAAAAGTGCATGCTTGAGAGTGAGGAGCGGATTGAAGCCACGCTTATCCATCGCTTCGCTATAAGCAATTGCGACATCTGCAGCTTTACGGAAGATCTTTCCTTTACCCGCTGCATCAGCCTTTGCTTCTGCTCCGTTGTAAACCTTTTCGAAGATGCGAGGCACAGCAAGAACGAAGGTTGGCTTAAATGATGCGAGATCTGGTTGCAATCTGCCAACTGGATCGCGGCAATGCGCTAAGTGAAGACCAGCACGAATCGCACCGATCTGAACCATGCGACCGAATACGTGGGCAACCGGCAAGAAGAGAAGGGTTGATCCACCTGGCTTTAAGAAGAGATTGCTAGCGCCTTCAACAACATTTCCGCACTCAGATAAGAAGTTGCCGTGCGTTAGTTGTACGCCCTTTGGCTTACCAGTTGTTCCAGATGTGTAGATAAGAGTTGCGAGAGTATCTGGAAGCAAGGCGTTGCGGCGGCGATCGATCTCATCATCACCAATGTGAGCGCCAGCTGCGGCAAGAACTGATAGAACATCCTCGGTCATAGTCCAAATATGTTTGGTGTGAGAAGGAAGAACTGTGTTAACTAGCTCGCGGTGAGTTGGAGTTTCTACGATTAATCCAACAGCGCCAGAATCGGAAAGAATCCAATCTACTTGCTCGGCTGAAGATGTTTCATAGATAGGAACAACGCATCCACCTGCGAACCAAATTGCAAAATCAAGAATCGTCCATTCGTAACGTGTGCGCGCCATAATTGCGACGCGATCACCGATTTGAATTCCGGCGGCGATTAAACCCTTCGCAGTTGCGCGGACTTCTTCTTCTAACTCTTTTGCAGAAACCTTCTGCCATCCATCTCCTAAGGGACGTGAAAGCATTGTGCGGTTGGGTTCAAACCAAGCGCGTTCTGCAATTAAGTTAGTTAGGTTTCCGGTCGATGCCGCAGGGACAAGTGCTGGGATTGTGATCTCGTTCATGGCGCTAACGCTAGCGCCCACCTTGAAAAATGGGGAGAGGCTACGAAGTACTTTTTTAACAGCGTTCTCAGGTAACCTACAGCCATGAGCGATATGAGCAGTTCAACGATCTCCATCGATGCCCCACTTGATCAGGTAGCAGCCACCCTTTTTGCAATTGCTGATTACCCACAATGGTCAGGTGCCTTTAAGAAGGTAGATGTTTTGGAGAGCGATGGCCAAGGGCGCGCTACCAAGGCCACCCTGTCGGTTGATGCCGGCGCGGTAAAAGATGTTGTGACTCTAAACTTCGAATGGGCAGAAGCGCCAAGTAAGGTCACCTTCTCACTAGAAGATGCCAATATTTTAACGAAGATGGATGGCGCATATTTACTCAAGAGCCTCGACTCCGATACGACCTCGGTTACTTATGAACTTTCGGTTGGTTTATCGATGCCTATTCCAGCGATGATGATTACAAAGCAAGAGAAGTCAACAATCGAGTCAGCACTTAAGCAACTCAAAGAACATATAGAAGGCTGATTTCTTCACCGAGATCAAGGGCCCTTAAGAACCTTAATGAGTAAAGATAATTCAAATACCATCGGCATAGATGTCGGTGGCACAAAGGTCCTTGGTGGGGTTGTCTCTCAAACAGGAGAAATTCTGGCAACTGCGCGCCGTGATACTCCGCGCGAAGGTGGTAAGGCATTAACCCAAACTATCGCCGACGTCGCAATCGAATTATCAATGGAGTACCCAGTTGAATCGATCGGTGTTTCAGCGGCTGGATTTATCTCATCTGATCGTCAAACGATTCTGGCTACTCCAAATATCGCTGGTTGGAACGGCGTAAATCTAGTTCAGGAACTAAAGCAGATTATTGGCAATCGAATTGTCTTAGAAAATGATGCAAACTCTGCCGCGTGGGGTGAATTTAAATTTGGAGCAGGACGCGGTCGTAAAGATTTAATGATGCTCACCTTGGGTACCGGAGTCGGTGGAGGCTTAATCCTTGACGGTGCTGTCTTTAGAGGAGCTTTTGGAATAGGCGCTGAATTAGGACATATTCGAGTTGTGCCTGATGGACATCTCTGCGGATGCGGAATTCGTGGCTGCCTTGAACAATATGCATCAGGTTCGGCACTGATGCGACATGCACGAGAAGCGATCAACGCCAGCCCTGACCTTGCAAGAAATTTACTGGCTCGTGGTGATGGAACCCTTGAAGGGCTTAAAGGCCATCACATTACTGAAGCAGCGCGCGATGAAGATCCAGTTGCTCTGGCGGCATTTAATACGATGGCGAGTTACTTAGGAGCAGGTATCGCATCGCTCTGCGCAGTGATCGATCCATCTTGCATCGTTTTAGGTGGGGGAGTTATCGATGCCGGTGAGCTTTTCTTGTCACCAACACGCAAAGCTGCACTTAGCCTTATTCCATTCTCTGGGAAGCATCCTTACCCCGAAATCGTTCCGGCAGAACTGGGCAATAACGCGGGATTAGTTGGCGTTGCTGATTTGTCTAGAATTTAAAGCGCGACACCATCGTCGTCGCGAAAGGTTGGGCCGTTCTTCCATTTCTTAATTGAATTTATAGCGCGCTTAAATGTTTCACCTAAACCAACTTTTGGTGGAGTTGGTGGTTGAAAACGATTTTGATCTTTAATGTTATCAAGTTCATCTAAGTACGTTGTTGGAGAAGATTCATCAAGTGATAGACCTTCAACCATTGATTGAAATTCCAAATCGATCAACTCACGTTCATGGGCGTCATCTGGCTCACCATGGCCTGGATCTTTTCCGCTCATCGCTTGCGCTCCATGGTTCATATTCGCACATTAGGTTGGTTATGGGTTGGTTAAGCGGTAAATTAACGCCATGAACAACCTGCCTTACGGCATTCTGCGCGCATTCTTGACGCCATTTTTAATGGTGCTCTTTCGCCCAAAGGTAAAGGGTCTGCGCCACGTTCCAGGTTCTGGCCCGGTGATCATCGCCTCTAACCACCTATCTTTTAGTGATTCCATATTCATGCCGTTGGTTGTTCCGCGCAAGGTAACTTTTTTGGCAAAGAGTGAATACTTCACATCACCTGGCCCAAAGGGATTACTAAAGAAGTTAACTTTTATCGCTCTCGGACAAGTTCCGGTTGATCGCTCTGGTGGTCGTCGCAGTGAAGCAGCGTTGATTACCGGCTTAAAAGTCTTAGCTGAAGGTAAGTGCCTGGGCATCTACCCTGAAGGTACACGCTCACCAGATGGCAGGCTCTATAAAGGTAGAACAGGTATTGCACGTCTGGCAATCGAATCAGGTGCTCCAATTATTCCGGTAGCGATGTTTAACACCGAGAAGATTCAACCAACAGGAACAGTTGTTCCAAAGGTGATGCGCGTTGAAATGATCTTTGGCGAACCCATGTACTTTGAAGGCGATTCGACGGATTTACAGCACCTGCGTGATGTCACGGATCAAATCATGCAGACTATCCAAGCCTTATCAGGACAAGAGTATGTTGATACCTATGCAACAAAGGCGAAGAAAAGTACGGAAGATGAAGAGGGTTAATTAACTTTCTAACGACAATCTCTTGGTTAAGTAGTTGCAGGTATCGCATTCAATCCCGGCTTCAGGTAAGTCTCCTTCGATGACGTTAATCAAATCGGCGATCAGAGATTTAAACTGCGCTTGATCGCGCGTGACATGGAGATAGTGCTGAGTTACGCCAAAGCCATGTGCACCATCTGCCGTCGGTGCAACTCCGGCTAACTTCCAGACCAGCAGACCCATTGATGAAACGGGGAAGGGTTTACCCTTTTCAGGATTTTCGAGCGCGTAGGCGTAAGCCTCAAGCTGCGGCGCATAGAACTGCGCGTTATCGCGATCTGAATCCGAGACCTTGCAATCGATAATTCCCACGCTGCCATCGTCATAGTGTGCGAGCAGGTCGTAAATTCCAAGGATCCGCCAACGGGTTGCCTCACCGTTTATCTCAATAGGTGCGCTCTTAACCCATTGCCCCCATTGCTTAACAACGCCCGGCGCAAGTGATGGATCAAGATCAGGCATCGATGCGCGGCGGAAATGTTCTTCTTGCGCAGATGAGAGAGGTTTAACTAAAGGAAATTGCCCGGGCATCGTGACTTTAAACCAATACTTAATCCAAAGGCAACGCTTGCAAGTAGAAAGCCCAAAGGTTAGATCCGATGGCGCAATAGTGTCGCGCGCGGGTTTTTCGGGTTTAACTATCTTGGCATTAGTTGATGAACTCATGTATTGATTAAATCACGAAGGGCTGACGCGATCACCAATAGACCCAAGATAATCATCACACAACCACCAATAAATCTTAAAAGTTCTAACCGTTTCTCGTCACTGGCCAGCCATGCTCGAGCTGTTCCGGCTAAGAGCCCCCATGTTCCATCTGAGATAAAAGCTAAAATCGAAAAGAGCGCGCCGAGAAAAAGTAATTGTCCAGTTACATTTCCGCGATCGATATCTACAAACTGAGGCAGGACTGCGGCATAGAAAACTAAACCTTTAGGATTTAGCGCACCAACCCAGAAACCATCACGCACAGAACGCCAGAAGGTTGGAACGACGCTTCCTTGGCTCTTCATATCAGCAGCGGCAATCTTGCGCGCCCTAATTGCGGTTATTCCTAGGAAGACCAGATATCCACCGCCACCCCATTGCACTGCGGAGTAAGCAAGGTCAGACCTTGAAAGGATTGGACCTAAACCGAAAGCAACAAGCGAAGATAAAAAGAATGCGCCGGTTACATTGCCGGCAACTGTAAAGACTGCGACTTTTCTTCCCCAGGCAATGGCGCGGGCAATTACAAACAAGACGCTAGGACCGGGCGCCAGAATAATTATCATCGCGGCGATGATGTATTCAATCAAGCGCGATGGGATAACCATTTCGGAATTCTAACCAAATATCAATTGATGTGGGAAAGAAATAGGCGGACCAATTGCTTGGCCCGCCTATTTAGTTCTTATTTGCTTAGTAGCTAATTGCCCCTAGCTTTCGAAATTGCATGGAGCACTCGATAACCGACTACTGCAACCAGCGTTCCGTTGACGATACCTGTGAAGGTGTAATCGCCTTGGGTCCATGAATAGTCAGCAATACCCATGATTAGAGCGGATGCTGCAATCAGTAAGTTGGTTGAGTTTGAGAAATCAACTTTGCTCTCGATCCAGATTCTCGCACCCAAGATGCCGATCATTCCGAAGAGCGCTGTTGATACGCCACCAAGGGCGCCAGCTGGAGTAGCGCTTAGAACTGCGCCAAATTTTGGTGATAGCGATAGCAAGATTGCTCCAACGCCAGCGATCCAATATGCAGCAGTTGAGTAAACGCGAGTTGCCGCCATTACTCCGATATTTTCTGCATAAGTAGTTGTTCCAGAGCCACCACCGAAGCCAGCAACAGTTGTTGCCAAGCCATCAGCCATGAGGGCGTTACCCATCTGATCATCTAGATCTTTACCAGTCATTGCTGCAACCGCTTTAACGTGTCCTACGTTTTCGGCGATCAATACAAGAACAACAGGCAAGAACAAGATCATGATATTTGTGCTAAATGTCGGCGTAGTAAATGTTGGTGTATCAAACCAAGCAGCTGCTGAGATTCCCTTTGTATCAACATCGCCCATGGCTAGCGCGACAAGGTAACCAACAACAAGTCCCAAGAAGATACTGATGCGGCTCATAAAGCCCTTTGAGAATGCGCCGATAACACCGATGCTTGCAAGCGTGATGATTGCAATCAGTGGTTCCTTGGTGAAGTTACCTTTTGCAGCACCTGCCAAGTTGAAACCGATCAACATAACAATTGTTCCAGTTACAACTGGTGGAAGTAGCCAGTTAATCCACCCGATTCCCGCTGCGCGAACTGCAAGGCCAACCAAGGCTAGAACAACGCCGGTAAAGACGATTCCGCCAAGTGCTGCTGCCATTCCGCCACCAGTTCCAGCTGCTGTCATTGCGGCTGCGATTGGCCCTAGGAATGCGAAGGATGAACCTAGATAACTTGGAACTCTATTTTTGGTGATTATTAGGAAGAGGATGGTTCCAATTCCTGAAAAGAAGAGAGTTGTTGTAGGGGAGAAGCCAGTAATTATTGGGACTAGAAACGTTGCACCAAACATTGCAGCGATATGTTGTAGACCGACTCCGATTGTGCGAGGCCAAGTAAGTCTTTCATCTGTTGATACGACTCCTCCAGCAGATACGCTCTTTCCGTTTCCGTGGAGCTTCCATGAAAGTAACGACATTGTCTTCCTTTCCGATTACCGATACCAGTAATGGCGCTTGAGGAAGGTCCACCGAGCGTGGGCCTTCTTTGCTGGGGAAGTGTCAGGGAATGCTTAAGGGTACGACTCACTTATGAGGTTCAGGTGGCTTAAACCGTGGTGAGTCTTAGTTTTACTGGCGAGTAGTATTCGGGCATGGATCAAATCACCAGCCGGCGTGAGGGATCGATTCAGATCCTGTCCTTTAACCGCCCCGAAAAAATGAATGCGCTCACACGTGAGATGTATGCGGGCCTTGCAAATGGGCTAAATGAGGCGGCCGGTGACTTTGGAGTTCGCGCAGTAATCCTGACCTCTGAGGGTGATCATTTCACTGCAGGCAATGACATCGCAGATTTTTTGGCCAATCCACCAACTAATGAAGACAGTGACGTTGCTCGTTTTCTTGGTTCGCTACTCGAGTTTCCAAAACCGCTAATCGCCGCAGTAAAGGGAAATGCCGTCGGAGTTGGAACAACGATGTTGTTGCATTGCGATGTTGTAGTGGCAGGACCAAGTGCCAAGTTTTCCATGCCATTTGCATCACTCGGATTAGTTCCAGAAGCAGGTTCAAGTTATCTCTTTCCGCTTTTAGTTGGATATCAACGTGCAGCCAAGATCTTTATGACCGGTGAAAGTTTTGGCGCCGATAGCGCGAAAGAGATGGGGCTAGTTGCATCAATTGCAACTGATCCTTTACGTGCGGCACTGGAAATCGCAACTCAGATTTCAGAGCAACCACCACAAGCGATGATCAACACCAAGGCGCTTTTGAAGGCGAGCAAACACGATGCCGTTGCCGCAGTTATGAAAGCAGAATTCGAACTCTTCTCACTCGCCCTTCAATCCGAAGAAGCGATGGAAGCGTTTATGAACTTTATGTCTAAGAAGGGTAAGTAATGACAATAACTGGAGATCTTTCAGGAAAGCGCATCTTTGTCACCGGGGGATCTCGCGGTATCGGTCTAGCGATTGCCCTACGTGCGGCGCACGATGGGGCATCCGTTGCAATCGCAGCCAAGACATCTGAACCCAATCCAAAGTTGCCCGGCACTATTCACTCAGCTGCGCAAGAGATTCGCGATGCTGGCGGAATAGCGCTGCCTATCCAATGCGATTTAAGAGATGAAGAGCAGATTGCTGCTGCGGTTAATCAAGCGGCGCAGGAATTTGGCGGCATCGATATTTTGATAAATAACGCAAGCGCCATCAATCTAACGCCAACTGAAGCCACACCAGCCAAGCGTTTTGATTTGATGTTTGATGTAAATGTGCGTGGAACGTTTTTAACTTCTCAGGCTGCAATTCCGCATCTTCGTGAATCCGCAAAGGCCGGACGCAATCCTCACATTCTCACGCTCTCTCCACCGCTTTCCATGAAGGCAAAGTGGTTTCAGCACCACGTGGCATACACAATGGCAAAGTACGGAATGTCGATGTGCGTACTTGGAATGTCAGAGGAGTTCCGCAAAACTGGAATCGCCATTAACGCTCTCTGGCCACGCACGGCGATCGACACAGCTGCGCTGCAGATGATTCCTGGCGTTGATACTGCTGCTTGCAGAACGCCAGAGATACTGGCTGATGCCGCTTATGTAATTCTAAATCGCGAATCCAAGGACTGCACTGGAAACTTCTTCGTAGATGATGAAGTTCTAGCATCTGTTGGAATTACCGATCTTGAAAAGTATTCAGTAGTTCCTGGAACAACGGACTTTCTTCTTGACTTCTTCCTCGATTAAAGACCATCGTCAAGTACTTGAACTTCTGGAGGGTAGGCCTAAATTCTTTGAGACCTTTACTACGTATTCACCAGAGCACAAATTTATCGAGGCAATTGTAGATCCTGAAAATCTAAGTTTTTCCGTAAAGGATGAAGATGGTTCTATCTTCGCAATGGCGCTTGGTAGAAATCCGAAAATTCTGGAATGCGATCGCGTAGCAACATCTCGCGGATTGGAAATTGATTTAGGTAACTTTGCCCATCGCGCAGATTGGGATTTCTATTCAATAGATACTCATACATTCGCGGCTTTTGAAGGTGCCGACGAAGCGACGAACAATGAAGAGGTAAAGGCGCTACTTGAAGTGCATGCTCCAAACTCTTCGGTTTGGCCAGGAAATGAAGAGGTTCTTCTTTGGGGAGCGATTCGCGAAGATGATCAATTGGTAGCAACTGGCGCCCTGGTCAAATGGCGAACTGGAGAAGTGATGTTCGCATCTATTGCAACACATGCGGATTATCGTTCCAAAGGCTTGGCCCAGACACTTGTCTCGCGAATGCTCTCAACTGCAAATAGCAGAGGCATTGCACATGTTGGCTTAGGAGTCTTCGCTGGAAACGTTAGCGCCAAGCGCGCATATGAAAAGGTTGGATTTTCGCTAATAGGCGAATTCTCTTCTTACCAACGTAAAGAGAAGTAAGCCCTAGACTTGCACCAAATAGATTAAGGAAAAGATGCAACTAGAACTTAATGGAACAAATGTCATCGCCGAGAGTGAACGTACAGGCAAGGCATCTTCGCTCTTCTGGCCGTGGTGCGGAGCCAATGTTTCGTTACTAGCCCTTTCCTATGGCTCGTTCTTCCTGGGTTTCGGTATCTCATTCTGGCAAGCAACTTTTGCGGCGATAATCGGTACGACTCTCTCATTTCTACTTGTGGGCTTTAGCTCTCTCGCAGGTAAGAAATCAAGCGCTCCAACGATGGTCCTGTCACGCGCGGTCTTCGGCGTTAAGGGAAATATCGTTCCAGGGCTGATGTCATATCTAGTCTTTGTTGGCTGGGAAACCGTTTTAGTTTCGCTTGCAACGTTGGCTACCGGCACGATCTTTATGCGCATTGGCGATATTGACCGCAACTTGGCGATGGCGATCGGATTCGTCGTAGCAGTCTCTCTGACGATGTATGGGGGAGTCCTCGGACATAAGGTGATTATGCGCCTGCAAAAGTATTTAACTTTGATCACAAGTTTTGCAACCGTGATCTACATCGTGCTCACCTTCAATGAAATCTCTTGGGATAAAGTTTCAGAGATTCCTTCTGGAAATATTCAAGCCTTTATTGGCGCTCTAATCTTTGGCATTACCGGCATCGGACTTGGCTGGGTTAACACCGCTGCGGATTACTCAAGATATTTGCCAAGGACAACATCCAGCAAATCTGTGGTTGGCTGGACAGTTCTTGGAGCATCAATAGTGCCAATTATTTTGGTGATTTACGGCGCTGCGCTCTCTGGTAGCGATCCTAAGTTAAGCCAAGCAATTGCGATGGATCCGATCGGCGCACTCACTGCCCTGCTTCCAACTTGGTATTTAGCCTTCTTCGCACTCATTGCGATCCTCGGACTAGTGGGCGGAGCAATTCTTGATTTGTACTCATCGGGTTTAACGCTTTTAGCCATTGGTGTGCCAGTTAAACGCCATATTGCTGCACTAATTGATGGCGCAATCATGTTGATTGGAAGTATCTATCTAGTCTGGATTGCAGATAACTTCTTCTACCCTTTCCAAGGCTTCTTGATAACACTCGGCGTTCCAATCGCAACTTGGTCAGCGATATTTGTAACCGATGTACTTCTTCGTAAACACGCGTATTCGGAGGAAGATCTTTACAAGGAAAGTGGCAGATACGGTTCTTGGAATAAGCGATCACTTTCAATCATGGCAATAGGAACCTTTATTGGTTGGGGATTTGTAACTAATACCTTTGCTAGTTGGTTGTCTTGGCAGGGATACCTGCTCTTTCTAATCGGGGGCAAGGAAGGTAGCTGGGCTTATGCAAATGTTGGCGTGCTACTTGCTCTTGCTATAGGTGCGCTGGGGCATTTGCTCTTGGCGCGAAATTCAATCAAACGAGAAGAAGTCTCCTCGTGATACCTTCAATTCATGCGTGATCGAATTAGAGCGAAGACAATTCGTCCGCTTCAGGATTTTCTGCAACGCGAGACTTCAAGCGGCTTCCTACTCCTAGCAGCAGCGGCGTTTGGCTTAGCGATCGCTAACAGCCCACTAGGGGACGGTTATTTCAACTTACTCGATAGATATCTAATTGATCTTGACTTCGATATCTGGTGGGCTGAGCTTTTCTTAAAGTTAACAGTTCTTAAATTCATCAACTACGTTCTGATGACTTTTTTCTTCTTTGTGGTTGGACTAGAGATAAAGCGAGAGTTAACAACTGGACACTTAGCATCCTTTAAGAGTGCTATGGCTCCGTTCATAGCTGCTGTTGGTGGTATGGCTGTTCCGGCGGTTATCTATCTAGTGATCGCAGGTGATGTCGAACCAAATGGTTGGGGAGTTCCAGTTGCAACCGACATTGCTCTCGCTGTGGGCGTACTCACTATGTTAGGAAGCCAGGTTGCACCTGCGCTAAGAACTTTCCTTTTGGGTCTGGCGGTAATCGACGATATCGGTGCAATTTTAATTATCGCACTTGTGTACACAACCGGCGTTAATTTCTCATGGCTATTAGCTGGGTTGCTAGCGACCTTGGCAATCGTTTTATTTAAAACTATTGGAGCAAACTCAACTTATATCTATATCTTCATCGGTGCGCTGCTTTGGTACACCCTTTATCGAAGCGGTGTACACCCGACTTTGGCTGGAGTGATTCTAGGTTTATTGACTCCAAATATCATAAAGAAGAGCGATCGAATCAAAGATATTGAAGATGGTTCACTGACAATGATTGAGTGGTTAGAAGCCAAGATCCATCCTTGGAGTACTCTTGTAATTGTCCCAATCTTTGCATTTGCAAATACTGGCGTAGCGATCTCATCAGAGATGATCAGCGATGTTTGGCGCTCACCTGTGTCTTGGGGAATCTTCCTTGGGTTGGTAATCGGAAAGCCACTTGGTGTTTTTGCCGCTGTAGTTGCGGCAAGCAAGGCAAAGCTGTGTGATTTCCCAACGGGCTCCACCAATTCATCACTTGTTGCAACAGGCAGCGCTGCCGGAATCGGCTTTACTGTGGCGATATTTATCGCGCAATTAGCCTTTAAGGACTCTGCACTTCAAGACTTGGCGGTTATAGCGGTGATTATCGCTTCGATAGTAAGCGGTTGCCTGAGTTGGTTAATCTTTAAACTCTCTTCCAGACGCTAACTTTGCAATTAAAAACGCCCCGCCGATTTCTCGACGGGGCGCTCTTAAATTCGATTTAGATATCGAAGTAGAGTTCAAACTCTGCTGGATGTGGACGCAAACGAACGTAATCAACTTCGTTCTTACGCTTCCATTCGATCCATGTTGAGATCAAGTCTTCTGAGAAGACTCCACCCTTTGTAAGGAATTCGTGATCCTTTTCGAGGCTATCTAGAACAGCATCAAGGGAACCTGGAACCTGAGGAATAGCCGCAGCTTCTTCGCCTTCGAGTTCGTAGAGATCCTTATCAACTGGGGCAGGTGGCTCGATCTTATTAACAATTCCATCGATTCCAGCCATCAACATTGCAGCGAATGCTAGGTATGGATTTGATGATGGATCTGGGCAACGGAACTCAATGCGCTTTGCCTTTGGTGATGAACCTGTAATTGGAATACGGATACATGCAGAACGGTTACGCGCTGAGTAAACGAGGTTTACTGGCGCTTCGTAACCTGGAACCAAACGACGGTATGAGTTAACAGTTGGGTTGGTGAATGCAAGAAGTGATGGAGCGTGCTTCAAGAGTCCGCCGATATACCAACGAGCCATATCGGAGAGATCTCCGTATGTTCCTGCTTCGAAGAAGAGTGGCTTGCCATCTTTCCAAAGTGATTGGTGAACGTGCATACCTGAACCGTTATCACCGAAAAGTGGCTTTGGCATAAAGGTTGCAGTCTTGCCACCTTCCCAGGCAACGTTTCGAATGATGTACTTAAACTTCATCAATTCATCGCCTGCGCTGAGGATGTCGGTAAAGCGGTAGTTAATTTCCATCTGTCCTGCGGTACCAACTTCGTGGTGTGAGCGCTCAACGAGCAAGCCAGCGCGACCAAGTTCCATAACCATCTCATCGCGAAGATCTGCGAATTGATCAGTTGGTGAAACTGGGAAATATCCACCCTTAACACGTGTGCGGTATCCACGGTTTGGAGTTCCATCTGGGTCTGCGACGATGCCGGTATTCCAAGCACCTTCATAAGAATCGATGTGGTGGAAAGACTCATTGATTCCAGTGCTAAAGCGCACTGCGTCGAAAACGTAGAACTCAGCTTCAGGCGCGAAGAAAGCCTGATCTGCAATTCCAGTTGACTTCAAATAATCAACAGCCTTTGCAACAACTCCACGAGGATCGCGTGAGTAAGGAGAGTTATCAGATGGGTTATGGACAGAGAAGAGAATGACTAGTGTCTTTTCCAAGCGGAATGGATCGATAAATGCTGAAGATGGAATTGGCAGCAACTTCATATCTGATTCGTGGATTGACTGGAATCCGCGGATTGATGAACCATCGAACATTAGGCCATCAGTGAAAACTGCTTCATCGAATGATTCAACTGGAACGTTGAAGTGATGCTGAATACCGGGTAGATCGGTAAAGCGAACATCGACGAGCTTTACATCTTCTTTCTTGATGTAAGCAAAAACTTCTGCTGCATTTTTAAACATTAATCGAACTCCTCATGTAATCGAATTTTTCGAGTCTAAGGCCGAATTTGATATCTGCCAGGTGTACTCGGGGCCTCACCTTTGAGGGCGACCGATCTGGGTAAACCCTAAGACTTAAAGGACCTTTTGACATAACTGGCGTGTTACAGCCATGTAAAACCTTCCTGAAAGCTAGCCGCACACTCGGTAGGCTCACGCCATGAAACATCAGATCAGCCTCGGCCGCCGCCTTTTGGGCCTGACCATCGATTGGCTGATGTGTTACGCAATCGCCTTCGGGCTTATCGGTGACACAACGTGGACTCTGGCCGTCTTTTTCATCGAAACCTTTTTACTTACCGCCCTTGGGGGAGCGACCGCCGGCCATCGCGCGATTCGGGTCAAGGTAGTCAATTTTCAGAGCGGTACCAATCCGTCACTGCGTCAATCTTTTATCCGCACCATACTTCTCTGCTTAGTAGTAACAGCAATTACCTACGATGAAAATGGTCGTGGGCTGCATGAAAGATTTAGCGGTACAAAACTTCTAGATTTAGGAAAACCTACCTTTTAGGAATACGAACGCCCTTTGGCATCGGACCCTTTGGAATTGGTATCGACATTCCGCCGACGGCCTTAAAGCGCGCACGAACTTCACGCATCTGGTGAGCAGATAACTTCTTAGGCAACTTTGTCAGGTGCTTCTGTAATTTACGAAGTGGAACTTGGCCAGGGCCATCACCGACATAAACTTCAGTAACAGGAACGCCTGGCGCAAATCGCTCAGATCTCTTTCGCTCATCTTGCAACATCATCCGAACCGCTTGGGTGCCTTCACCAGTAATAACAATTCCGGCACGTCCAATACTGCGATGGACCATATCTTGATTCTTAGTAACTGCAACGGCTGGCGTGGTAACCCAACCTTTACGAATCGCCATCAAAACGCTTGCTCCGGCACCGATCTGTCCCTCAATCGAAACGTATGCGGCAGAAGCTGCAATGCGCGTGAAGAAGAACATTGCCGCAAGAGCCGCGACGGGCAGCGATACAAAGCCAAGGTAGATCGGATGACCAACAACTAACCCTGTTGAGATACCGATAGACCAAGTGATTGCAAAGACACCGAATATTCCAGCACCGATCCAAGGTTTAACGCTCTTGGTAACGGAGTATGCATCGCGGAAAGTTTTGAAACGGACCTTTTTAACTTTTGGCTCTTTCGCCTTCTTCTTAAACATGATCGTTAGTTTAGGGGAGCAGGTGCCGTACCACCAAGACGCAGCGGCGCCCAGCGTTGGCCGATATGGCTATCTGGGTAACTTTCCTGTACTTCATGCAGTAAGGCGATCAACTTTTCACGAAGAATCTTTTCGCCAGCTTCGACATCGCTACCTTTTTCAAAGTGAAGTGGCTCACCGAAAGTTACATAGATTGGAACGTTCTTCCGACGAAGATCTCGCTTCACGCCCTTAGTCCAAATTCTTTGCGAGCCCCAAATAACTGCTGGGATAACCGGCACATTAGATCCCATTGCTAAGCGGACTGCTCCAGATTTCAAATCCTTGATCTCAAAACTTTTAGAGATAGTTCCTTCTGGAAATATGCCGACGATCTCACCGCTACGTAACGCTCTGAGCGCTGCAACAAAAGATGCCGACCCATTGTTGCGATCAACATTTATATGGTGCATGCCGCGCATTAGCGGTCCGGCTAATTTGTTATCGAAGATTTCCTTCTTCGCCATGAAGCGGACTAGTCGGTT
Source organism: Candidatus Nanopelagicaceae bacterium (assembly GCA_965268165.1). Taxonomy (GTDB): domain Bacteria; phylum Actinomycetota; class Actinomycetes; order Nanopelagicales; family Nanopelagicaceae; genus Planktophila. The sequence continues at coordinate 842,152 of OZ254162.1, read as the reverse complement.
GGCGGGAAGTGCGGCGGTACCAATCAGTGCAAAATCCAAATAACCAATGTGGTTCATTGCAAGAATTGCGCCACCTTTGCGCGGGATGTGCGCTTCACCTGTAAAGGTAAATTGCAGACCAAGATACTTCCAAAAAGTTTTTAGCGCAACGATTACAGGTGGATAAACGATTTCAGCCAAGGTTTGAACCTTGAGCCACGCGAGCCTCTTGGGCCTGCTTATACAACTTGCCAGCGCGATAGCTAGAACGAACTAGTGGGCCACTCATAACTCCAAGGAAGCCAACTTCTTTCGCCTCAGCAGCAAGTTCTACGAATTCTTCAGGCTTGACCCAACGCTCGACTGGATGATGTTTATTTGTAGGACGAAGGTATTGAGTGATGGTAATTAAGTCACAGCCCGCATCTTGTAAATCAACCAAAGCTTGAGAAATCTCTTCGCGGGTTTCACCGAGTCCTAGAATTAGATTCGATTTGGTGATCAAACCATATTCGCGGGCCATATTGATCACGTGTAGTGATTTCTCGTAGGTAAATGCGGGACGGATTCGCTTGAAAATGCGAGGGACTGTCTCCAAATTATGAGCAAATACTTCTGGCTTCGTTTCAAAAATCTGATTTAGCAGCTCTGGCTTGGCATGAAAATCTGGCGCCAACATTTCAACGCCGCAACCAGGATTTAACTCGTGTACCTGACGGATAGTTTCGGCATATAACCAAGCACCTTCATCTGGAAGATCATCGCGAGTTACTCCAGTAATAGTTGCGTATTTAAGTCCCATGCTCTTAACCGATTCGGCAACCTTGCGTGGCTCTTCGCGATCAATTGGAAGAGGCTTACCGGTATCGATATTGCAGAAATCGCAGCGACGAGTGCAGCGATCGCCACCAATTAAGAATGTTGCTTCTTTATCTTCCCAGCATTCAAAAATATTGGGACAGGCCGCTTCTTGGCAGACCGTGTGGAGACCTTCACTTTTAACCAACGAACGAAGTCTGGTGTATTCGGGACCCATGTTTGCACGAGTCTTGATCCACTCTGGTTTTCTTTCGATTGGGGTCTCGGTATTGCGAGCCTCAATGCGAAGTAACTTACGTCCATCTGGAGCGATGCTCATGCGCTTACCCTACCGAGTGCAGCGGTTATCGCTTTCTCAACCATTGAATCCACCTCAGGAATGCTAATTTCACGCCCAAGTTCGCGCGCCATAGAGGTCACAGCAGCATCATCTATTCCGCAGGGCACGATCTGTTCAAAGGCAGTTAGGTCAGGGCTCACATTTAACGCAAAACCATGCATTGTGACCCCGGAGGCGACGCGAATTCCAATCGCGGCAATTTTTCGCTCTCCTGTTTCATCGCAGATCCATACTCCTGAGCGACCTTCAACTCTTTGCGATTCGATCCCAAAATGTGAACAGATTTCGATTAGCGCGGATTCGAGCGTTCTAACAAAACCGACAAGTTCGGTTGGCTTAAGCAATTTAACAATTGGGTAACCGACGAGTTGCCCTGGTCCGTGCCAAGTTATTCGCCCGCCGCGATCCACATCAATCACTGGTGTGCCATCGGTAGGTCGTTCAAAGTCCTGAGTTCTTTTTCCGGCAGTAAAGACAGAAGGATGCTCCAACAAAATAAGCGAGTTGGGACGCGTGCCAGCAACAACCTCTCGATGAAACTGGCGCTGCATTGCAAGCGCTTGCTCATATTCTACTAATCCAGCGCGCGAGATTTCGATCACTGGCGTGCTAGGTGCTTCTTGTAGAGCCACATGCACAGCCTAAAGGTAGGCTATGCACCTAGCGAAATTAGCTCGATCCACGCAGCGAAAGGCCATCCCAACGTGTCACAAAACTTCCAAATGCAGAACGTCCAAAAGAACCGTAAGCCCTTTGCTTGGGCGATGTTGGTGGTAATCCTCTGGTTTGTCATAACTGGCATCTTTGGACCGCTATTTGGAAAGTTGACATCAGTTCAGGAGAACAACAACTCCTCATTCTTGCCTAAGGGCGCTGAAGCAACTTTGGCTGCTGATCAGATAAAGTTATTTTCCTCTCAGGATTCATTTAACTTCCCAGCACTAGTTCTCTTTGAAGGTAGCTCGACACCTGCAACATTTGCAGCGATTAATGAGCGAGTACTACAAGTTGGAAACCTAACTTTGGCAGGAACCTCCGCAAAGATCTCTGAATTCCTTGCTCCTGGCTCCGGTATCTCGGTCTTTCCTTCGCAAGATGGAGAAGCGTTACTTGCAAACATTCCACTTGATGGGAACGCGATTTCGAAACTTCTTCCAAATGATGAGCCGGTTCTTCCAGCGGTGGTCGAGGCTTTGCGCGAGGATCTCGAACCAATCGCTAAAGCAAATGGTTTTGAGCCTTATGTAACAGGTCCTGCTGGACTGCTCGGCGATCTCTTTGGCGCCTTTGGTGATATCGATTCTAAGTTATTGCTAACCACGCTCGGCGTAGTTGCAATAATCTTGATCGTTGTATATCGCTCACCAATTCTTTGGATAATTCCTTTACTTTCGGCGTTGTTTGCACTCTCTACCGCGGGTGGAATTGTTTATCTCCTTGCTAAGAACGACATTATTGATGTGGACGGACAATCCCAAGGAATCCTTTCGGTACTAGTTATTGGCGCAGCCACTGATTACGCACTCTTATTAATTGCTCGCTATCGTGAAGAACTACATTTCACTGATAACCGATTTGTGGCCATGCGTGCGGCTTATAAAGGTGTTTGGGAGCCAATCTTGGCTTCTGGTTCTACCGTCGCTATCTCACTTTTAGTTCTGCTCTTTAGCCAGTTAACCAACACAGCTGGCCTAGGACCCATTGGTGCAATCGGAATCGTTGTATCGATGTTTACGATTCTTACTCTTCTTCCTGCGCTCCTTCTTATCTTTGGTCGCTGGATCTTCTGGCCACGAGTTCCGAAGAACGATGGCGATGACCATGTCATGAGTGGCTCTTGGTCAAAAATTTCTAATTCAATCGCGGGCAATCCTCGTAAGGCATGGATTATTACTGGCGTTGTATTACTAGCTTTCGCTAGCGCATCGACAACTTTGAAAGCAGACGGAATCGGTACAGTTGACACATTTACCGGTAAACCTGAATCTGTTGTTGGTCAGCGTTTACTGGAGAAGCATTTCCCTGGTGGGCAAGGAGACCCAACTCAGATAGTTGTCGCTGCCGATAAAATTGGCGCAGTAACTGCAGCCGTTAAAAACGCACCGGGAGTAACTGAAGTAGTTCCGATGCTTGATGGAATGGCGTTAGAAGGCGGACCCACCCCTGAGGTCAAAATCGTAAATGGGCGGGCCATATTGAATGTGACCTTGGATAAGGCTCCAGATAGCGTGGAGGCCGGAAATGACATTCCAAAGATTCGCGAACTCGCACACGCTGCGGATTCAACATCACTCGTAGGCGGAACAAGTGCTGTCTACTTCGATGTACGTACAGCGAATAATCGAGATAACCGAACAATTATTCCAATTATTTTGCTTGTTATCACTCTGATACTTGGAGTCTTACTCCGAAGCATTGTGAGTGCAGTAGTTCTTCTTGGCACGGTTGTACTCAGTTACTTCGCAACCCTGGGCGTTTGTGCGCTGGTCTTTAACCATGTCTTTGGATTTGCAGGAGGAGATAACTCATTCCCATTGTTTGCATTTATCTTCTTAGTTGCACTTGGTATTGACTACAACATCTTCCTGATGACTCGCGTGCGAGAAGAGAGCGCCAAGATTGGCACTCGCGCTGGCGTGACTAAGGGGGTTACGGTCACAGGAGCGGTAATTACATCTGCAGGAATTGTCTTAGCTGCGACCTTTGCTGTCCTTGGTCTATTGCCATTGGTACCACTGGCCCAATTGGGATTCGCAGTCGCATTTGGTGTTCTGCTAGATACCATCATCGTTCGTTCAATTCTGGTTCCAGCGTTGGTTCACGAGATCGGACCAAAAATCTGGTGGCCTTCAAAGCTACAGAACAAATAACTAGTGCACCTGATAATTCTGCGATAACCCCGTTATGTATCTGGTTGTGGGTGCGGGCTTAGCTGGAATGAGCGCAGCTATTGCCTTGCAGAAGAACGGTGCGGATGTTGTTGTAGTTGAGGCATCCGATAGCGCGGGTGGTCGGGTTGCCAGTGATCAGATCGATGGATTTATTTTAGATCGCGGCTTCCAGTTGATAAATGCAAATTACTCCGAGATAAAGAACGGCAATTATCTTGAGGGCGTAGATTTTAAAGTTGTACCGCGCACGGTTGGGGTAACAAGCGCTGATGGAATCACAAGGCTAGGAGATCCGCGCTCATCCCTTTTCTCAATATTCTCAAGCAAGACGGGCAGTATTTTTGCGAAGGCAAGTTTTCTTCGGTATTTAACTTCTACTCCCAATGAGAATGAGAGCGTAGAAGAACACCTGCTTCGCACAGGAACAGCTGCTCTCTACCGAAAAGTTCTAAAACCCTTTCTGCAGGGCGTTTTCCTTGCCGAACCTTCACAAGTTAGCGCAGTTATCGGCCGAGAAGTTATTGCCTCATTTATAAATGGAAGGTCAGGTATTCCGTCAAAGGGTGTGGGGGAGTTTGCCTCGCGCATGGCCAAGCAGATCAAAGATTTACGTTTCAACACCCAGGTCGAAGAGATTGATAGCAAAGGCGTTCTTACCAACAAAGGAAGAATCAATGCCACTGGAGTAATACTTGCAACCGACCTAACTACTGCTGGACAGCTGTTAGGGGCTCAGGAAATTGGCCGTTTAGCCAGCTCTACAACTTGGTACCACTCAACTTCAGTTTCCCCAACAGATAACGCTGAGTTAATCGTTGATAGCCAAGCGCGCGGACCGGTTGTTAACTCAATTGTTATCTCGAACCTTTCACGCGCTTATGCACCGAGCGGTCAACATTTGATCTCTTCAACAACGATCAGACATTCATCTGAATCTGAAGTCCGTCGCCACCTAACTCAGATGTGGGGAACATCGACAGAAGAGTGGAGATTCTTAGCTAAATATGAAATTAACTCGGCGCTGCCTTTATTTGAGCCAGGATATAAAAAGCGCCATGCGGTGAAGATTGAAAAGAATATTTATTGTGCGGGTGATTATTTAGAATCACCATCGCAGAACGGTGCTTTGCTTTCTGGTAGAAAAGCGGCAGAGCAGTTATTGATCGATCAACGCCGTTAAGGCGTTGGTGATATGCGGGTAATCCCAAACAAATCCTGCATCGCTCAGAGCGTTCGGCATAACTTTCTTTGAACCCAGTACTTCGCTAGCAAAACCACCGAGTGCGATTTTTAGCGCAATTGCAGGCGCCGGAAAGAGCGCTGGTCGATTCATCGCACGGGCAAGGGCAGCGGTAAATTCTTGGTTGGTAACAGGGTTAGGCGTTGTCAGGTTTACTGGACCGGCAATTGGGTGTTCAAGTGCAAAGATAATTGCACGGACTACATCGTGGAGAGTTATCCAAGACCACCATTGCTTACCTGAACCGAGTTTTCCGCCAAGTCCAAATCTAAAGAGTGGCAACATGCGACCTAGCGCGCCACCAGTTGGATCAAGAACTAAACCAGTGCGCAGCTTTACAGTGCGAACATCGCCGGCAAGGTCGGCAGCGCCTTCCCATTCGCGGCAAACTGCAGCTAAGAAGTCGTTACCTACAGAATCGCTTTCAACAACAGCGCGATTTCCAGAATCTCCATACCAACCGATTGCACTTGCTGAGATAAAGACCTGTGGCTTCACTTCGGCAACTGCGTTAGCGATTGCAGTTGTTCCGAGTAATCGTGAATTTAGAATCTCTGATTTATATCGTTTGGTCCAACGCTTATCGCCAACACCAACTCCAGCTAAGTGAATAACTGCATCAACGCCACGTAGCGCTTCGATATCCACATAACCTGTCTTGGGATCCCACTGAATCTCATCTGGTGCAACAGTTGCGCGACGAACCAGGCGCTGAACAGTGTGGCCTTCAGATTTCAGATGCCCGACTAGCGCGCTTCCGATAAGACCGGATGCGCCAGTTATGGCGATACGTTGTGGAACTGACATAGAAGTTTAGAGACCTAGATCTGATTCGAAAGCGCCGCCTTCAAGTCGCTCTTTGAGAGTGACTAGGAAACGAGCAGCATCTGCGCCATCGACAACGCGATGATCGTAGGAAAGTCCAAGGTAGACCATGGAACGAATTGCAATTGTTTCGCCGCCATCTTCACCCTTTACAACCATTGGACGCTTAACAACTGCTCCGAGACCAAGGATTGCAACCTGTGGCTGATTGATTATCGGCGTATCAAAGAGCGCACCGCGGCTTCCGGTATTTGTTAGCGTAAATGTTCCGCCACCCAGTTCATCAGGTGTGACCTTGTTGTCGCGGGTGCGTGCTGCGAGATCAGAAATCTTACGTGCGATGCCACCCATATTTAGGTCGCCTGCGTTATGAATAACTGGAACCAACAATCCACGTTCAGTATCGACGGCAACGCCGAGATGTTCTGCGCCGTGATAAATGATCTGGTCGCCTTCAACTGATGAGTTAAGTACTGGGTGCTGTTTTAGCGCTTCACAAACTGCAACGGCAAAGAATGGAAGGAATGAGAGTTTCACACCTTCACGCGCTTCGAACGTCGCCTTTGAGCGATCGCGCAGACGGGCAATCTTGGTGACATCTACTTCGATGACCGTTGTTAACTGCGCACTTACTTGAAGTGATTCGACCATGCGCGCTGCAATGACTTTACGTAGACGTGACATGGTTACGGTAGTTCCGCGAAGTGGAGAAGTTGCAATAACAGGCGCGGCTGCAGAACGTTGTGCAGGTGCGGCTGCTGCTGATGTTGCGGAAGGAGCTGGGCTCTTTGGTGCGGCAGATTCAACATCTTCCTTGCGAATTCGTCCGCCAATACCGGTGCCTTTTACGCTGGCTAGGTTTAATCCGAGATCGTTAGCCAACTTACGAACGATTGGAGTTACATAAGCATCGGCAGGTTGTGAGACTGGTGCACTTGCAGCAACAGGTGCTGGCGCTGGTGGTGCTACTGGCGCTGGAGCAGAAACAACTGGCGCGGCAACTGGCGCGGCAACAACTGGTGCCGCTGGGGGAGTTACAACAGGAGCGGCAGGTGCGGAAGCGCCTGCACCACCAATCACTGCTAGACGTGCGCCAACTGGAACAGTTGAATCAACAGGAACATCGATAGAAATAATTGTTCCGGCAACGGGTGAAGGAATTTCGGTATCAACTTTGTCAGTTGAAACTTCGAGAAGAGCTTCATCAACTGCAATTGAATCGCCAACGCCTTTTAACCAGCGCGTAACAGTTCCTTCGCTAACGCTCTCGCCAAGTGCTGGCATCGTAATAATTGTTCCGGCAGATGGTGCAGCAGCAACTGGCGCTGCAGGAGCTGCTGGAGGGGGAGTAACGGGTGCAGCAACAACTGGTGCGGCCGGAGGTGGAGTAGCAGGTGCAGCAGCAACTGGCGCTGCAGGTGCAGGAGTTGAAGCAGGCGCTGCACCATCGGCGATGATTGCAAGTTCTGCTCCTACTGGAACAGTCTGATCAATTGCAACAACTATTTTCTGCAAGATACCGGCAACTGGTGAAGGAATTTCGGTATCGACTTTGTCGGTTGATACTTCAAGGAGTGGTTCATCCATTGCGACATGATCGCCTTCGGATTTAAGCCAACGTGTGACTGTACCTTCGCTGACACTTTCGCCAAGTGCTGGCATAGTTACTGAGAAAGTCATTGCGTTTTCCTATTCTCTATCCGTGAGCGTGAAGTGGTTTGCCGGCAAGTGCCATATGCGCTTCACCCATTGCTTCAGAGAGCGTTGGGTGGGCGTGAATTAGTGGAGCAACATCATCTGCTGATGCTTCCCAGTTAAAGATTAATTGCGCTTCGGCAAGAAGTTCACCGACTCGCGAACCGACCATGTGAATTCCTAGAACTGGTCCACCTTTTTGCGAGACTAACTTTATTGAACCCGCTGTGCGCAGAATCTGCGCCTTACCGTTTCCGGCTAGGTCGTAATTAAGTTCTACAACATCGTAACCACGCTCTTTTGCTTGCGCAGTTGTTAGACCAACAGAGGCAACTTCTGGTTCTGAGTATGTAACGCGTGGAACACCGTCATAGTTAATTGGGCGTGGGTTGAGTCCTGCGATTTCTTCAGCAACCAAAATACCTTCTCCGAAACCAACATGGGCGAGCTGCAGAGTTGGAATCAGATCTCCAACTGCCCAGATGCCCGGCACATTGGTGCGGCACTTGTTATCAACTAGAACATATCCACGGTCCATGGTGATGCCTTGTTCTTCATAACCGAGGTTGGCTGAGACTGGTCCACGGCCAACAGCGACCAAGAGGACCTCAGCGGTAAAAGTCTTTCCATCTTCCAAAGTTACGGTCACGCCATCAGCTGTGACTGTATGCGATTTGAAGCGAACGCCGAGTTCGAAGTTGATTCCGCGCTTGCGGTAGGCGCGCTCTAACTGCTTACTTGATGACTCATCTTCCAGAGCCACAAGATGTGGCAAGCCTTCAATAATTGTCACTTCTGCTCCGAATGATTTCCAGACTGATGCAAACTCGCATCCGATGACTCCGCCACCCAGAACTATGACGCTCTTTGGTACGTACTCCATCTTCATCGCCTGATCAGATGTGATGACTTTCTTTCCATCAATATCTAAACCAGGCAGGGTGCGTGCATATGAACCTGTTGCAAGAAGAATATTTTTTCCTGTGTAGCGAGCGCCATTAACTTCGATGGTGTCCTTAGATACAAGCTTGCCGTGGCCTTCGATAAAGGTGATGTTTCGTGATTTAACTAGACCTTGCAGACCCTTATGTAACTTTGAAACGACGCCATCCTTGTAGGCATTAACACCAGTCATATCTATTGAATTAAAAGTTGCATTTACGCCGAAGTGGCTCGCATCGCGTGCGCCATCTGCGATCTCGCCGGCGTGGAGCAGGGCCTTAGTCGGGATACATCCGCGGTGAAGACAAGTGCCGCCTAATTTATCTGCCTCGATTAGCGCTACGGATAGTCCGAGTTGAGCGCCGCGTAGCGCAGCTGCGTAACCGCCACTGCCGCCACCTAAAACTACGAGATCAAAGTTAGACACGTCTGCTGACTCCTTCATCACCCCAGGGCCACGAAGCGCCTGGATTAAGACCTATCTTGCCAGTTTTAGCGCCCGATTACGAAATGGCGGCAGATTCAGCAAGGGCCACCAATGAGCGCAGAGCAACTCCAGTGCCGCCAACTGGCGTATAGCCATACGGATCGCCTTCGTTGTAGGCCGGACCTGCAATATCGAGATGTAACCAAGGTAACTCAGGTGCAATGAACTCCTTTAGAAAGAGGCCGGCGACCATCATTCCACCCATACGTTCACCGATATTTGCCATATCAGCAACAGGTGAATCAAGGGATGCGCGAAGTTCGACAGGAAGTGGCATCGGCCAGAAAGCTTCGCCAACCTCTTTTGTTATTGCAAAGAAGTGATCACTAAATTCTTGGTTGTTGGTCATGATTGCGCTTGTGCGGGTACCGAGTGCAACAACTTGAGCACCGGTAAGAGTTGCAACATCGACGATGCCATCAAGATCTTTATTCTCTTGCGCCTTCACCAGCGCATCACCAAGAACTAAACGTCCTTCTGCATCTGGGTTTAATACTTCAATTGTTTTTCCTCCATACATAGTGATGATGTCACTTGGGCGAGTTGCGTTATCGCTGACCATATTTTCAGCAAGAGGTGCATAACAATCAATTGCGACAGGAAGTTTAAGAAGTGCGATTGCGATAGTTGCTGCACAGACAGCGGCAGCCCCTGACATATCCGATTTCATCGCTTCCATTCCGGCAGCAGGCTTGAGAGCTAAGCCACCAGTATCGAAGGTGATTCCCTTACCAACGTAGGCGTAGGTTTTGCGCGCCTTAGCCTTAACTGGGCGATATGAAATTTGAAGCAGTCGTTGTGGATTTGAAGAACCTTGTCCGACTGCGGTGATTCCGCCATATCCCTTTGCCTTTAACTGTGAATCCGTCATGATCAAAACTTTCAGGCCGGCACCAGCACCGCCGACTTTCTTAACGATTTCAGTAAATGTCTTGCAGAACGAATCAGGAGTTAAGTGACTTGGGGGAGTGTTGATGAGATCGCGAACAATTGCGGTGTAATCACCAAGAATCGCTGCGCGTTTAACCGCTGCCTTTGCCTTTGGATCTTGGGCGAGGGCTGAGTGGACCGTTACCGACTTAAGACTGGGGCGGCGATCACTAAGTGAATCAACTCTAAATTTATTAAATACATATGCGCCCAATAGCGCGCCCTCTGCAATAGCGCCGACTGCATTTGCTCTCTTTGCTGGAAGTGCAAAGGTGGCGCTGGAATTTCCGGCCAGAGCGCGCGCGGCTGCACCCGCTGCTCGGCGCAGGGTTTCATCATCGAACGTGGCTTTATGTTCGCCTAGTCCAGTGAAGATTAATAGACGTGTACTTGTACCAGGGATTTTAATTACTTCATCGGCCTTGCCAGTTGCCCCCATATCGGCCAAGGTCGCCAAAATTTTCTTTGTATCAAGTGCGATATCGCCACTTTCAATTGTTAGCGATGATTTGGTCTTCTTATGGGATAGCCCAACTACCAGAATCTCATCTTTGATGATTCCATCAGAGAGGTGGATTGTTGTCATGTAAAGCTCCTTAAGAAGTAACCTGCGTCGTGGTGACTCGCTACTAAATGATGGTTCTTATCTGGTGGCGATGCTCGGGTAAGTGTAAGTTGTCTACATGAAAAATTCACCACTTGCCGAAAAACATCTTGCACTTAACGCAAAGATGGCCGATTTCGGCGGTTGGTTGATGCCTATTGAGTACCCAGCATCGGGCGTAATCGCCGAACACACCGCTGTTCGGGAGCGAGTTGGGATATTTGATGTATCTCACCTCGGCAAAGTCAGCGTGATTGGCGAAGGAGCGCTGGAATTTCTCAACTCTGTCTTTACCAATGATTTAAATCGAATTACCGATGGACAGGCCCAGTACACCCTTCACTGCAACTCTGCTGGCGGAGTTATCGATGATCTGATTGTTTATCGAAATAGCCCGACTGATTTCTTCCTAATCCCTAACGCATCCAACACATCAGATGTAGTCGCTGCCATCATGGCTGTTGTGCCTACTGGAATCACGATTACAAATCTCCACGAGAAATTTGCGGTCATCGCAGTGCAAGGCCCAAAATCTAAATCGGTCATTGAATCCCTTGGCTTAAACCCTGCGATGGATTACATGGCCTTTGAACACATCCAGATTTCAGGGCGCCCTGCCATTTTGTGTCGCACTGGTTACACCGGCGAACATGGATATGAAATTCTTCCAAGCTGGAGCGATGCTGGCGCAGTTTGGGAATCCCTGGTCGAAGCAATTAAGCCATACGACGGTTTAATCTGCGGCTTAGGTGCGCGCGATACCTTGCGCACCGAAATGGGATATCCACTTCATGGACACGAGTTAACTCTTCAAATAACACCGGTTCAAGCCTCAGCGACATGGGCCATTGGTTGGGATAAGCCGACTTTCAGTGGCGCTAAAGCGCTTACTGAGCAACGTGAAGCAAAATTACATACCAAACTGCGCGCCCTCGTCAGTCAAGATCGCGGCATTCCGCGAGCAGGGATGCAGATTAAGAATTCAAGCGGCGAAGTTGTTGGCGAGATAACGAGCGGTACTTTCTCGCCAACCTTAAAAAAGGGTATCGCCTTAGCTTTGATCAACCCCGAATATAAAGTGGGCGATGAGTTAATCGTCGATGTTCGTGGAAGAGATAGCGTTTCGGTAATTACTAAGTTGCCGCTGGTCACTTCAAACGTGCGCTGAACTCGACTGGCGTTAGGAAAGCAGCCTTGGTTTTTGTTCTACGCAGCGCCGATAGAACAGCGGGTGCGGTAATAACAATAAGCGTTGAAGTCAAAACAGCTCTTGGAATATCCCAAGCCATTGAGGATAAAAAGTGAAAGGTTATAAATCTGTTTAAGTTCTCCAAGATCGGTGCCCCTGGTAGATAAGAGAGTTGGGTATCTCCACCCAGGGCCCATGGCCAGAATTGCAGATCCATCAATAAGCCGAAGATTAGTGACGCGAAAATTGCGATAAAGATCAGCAAGAATATTTCAGCGCGACCCTTGATTCTTGCGGGGAAAGAACCTGCAAATAAACCGACTAGGCCGGCTGCGAAGAGTTGGTAAGCAAGCCAAGGACCGAAACCACCAGTAAGAAGAGCCGATGCCAACATTCCGAGCACTCCAAGTAAGAAACCAAATGCAGAACCAAAGACACGGGCGGCAAGAATTAAGAGAAACCACATCGGTTCAAGTCCAACTGCGCCAGCGCCTAATGGACGAAGGGCAGCAAGAAGTGCAGCGAGAGTTCCAAGGAGTGCAACAGATTTGGCATCTAATCCAGAATCACTCAGTTGCGCGATTAGTAGAAAGATCGAAGCAGGAACAGCTGCCCAAAAAAAGTATTGTGCAAAATGTGCTGAACTCTGTGTTTGCACATAGAAAGGCCAAGTAAAACCAGCAAATACGGTAGCCGAAACGATAGCAAGAGCGATTCTCGATCTGCCACTGAAGCGATAGATATCGTTAGTTAAATACTTCATCGGGAATCAGCCTCTTGATCTAGCGCACGCATTACATCGTTAACTGTTAACCATCTGCGCGGAGCCATTACTTTTGCTACTTGAGGAGCGAAAGCCGGTGATGCTAATAAAATATCGATCGTTGGTCCGTCTGCGACAATTTCGCCTTCGGATAAGAAGATAACTCGATCGGCAAGCTCAGCCACTAGTTCTACATCGTGAGTTGCGATAACAACAGCTCTTCCAGGTTGTGCCGCAAAGCCTTTGAGAATCTCAATAAGAAGTGATTTGGATTGATAATCCAATCCGCGCGTTGGTTCATCCAGGATTAGTGCGCGCGGTTGTGCAGAGAGAACTACGGCTAAGGCCAGCGCTAGGCGCTGTCCTTCCGATAAATCGCGCGGATGGGTCGCAGGTGAGACTGAAGGAACGAGTTCTTGAAGTAAGGCATAGGTTGCACCGCTAGCAATTCCATTGTCTTTATCGGCTTGTGCACACTCTTGTGCGATGCTTTGCGCATATAAGAGATCGCTTGGTTCTTGCGGGATGTAGCCGACGGTGGCGCGACGCACCGCACCTTTTAAACTCATCGGGGGATGAGCGAAGATAGAAATCTCTCCTCGATCCAACTCTTTAACTCCGACGATTGATTGCAGAAGTGAACTCTTGCCGGCGCCATTTCTACCCATCAAGGCAACAATTTCGCCTTCCATTACGAGTGCATTAGCGTTCTTCAGCGCCAGATGAGAACCGTAAGAGATCGAAGCTCCCTTAACCGAAATCGCAGTGGGAGTCGTTTCTTTTATTACCTGCTGATTCTCTTTCCCATCGCGTCTGACATCTTCGGTCATTCGTCGTACATCGCGAACGCTCAGCCCGAGCTGATCCAATTTAAGTGCGCGCGATAAATGAACGATTGGGGGAGCGATATCTGAATTTTTTAGGATGTTCTCTGGAAGATCGATCTGGGCTTGGCCATCTCCTGCGATATGAATGATTCGATCAGCAAAGCCGATTACTCGTTCTAAGCGATGTTCTGCAATCACAACTGTCAGACTGAGGTCATGAACTAAACGATGGATGATTGATAACACTTCTTCGGCTGCGATCGGGTCAAGCGCGCTAGTTGGTTCATCCAAAACCAAAATCTTGGGGTGCATGACGAGCGCGCTGCCGATAGCTAAACGTTGTTGTTCGCCACCGCTGAGCGTTGAAATCGCCCGGTTACGAAGCGGTGCTAAGGCTAATAAATCAAGTATCTCTTCAACGCGCTTGCGCATTACATCGGGAGCCACATTTAGCGACTCCATACTAAAGACAAGTTCTTCTTCAACGGTATCGGTTACAAAGCCGCTACTTGGGTTCTGTCCCACAATTCCGATGAGATGGGCCAATTCACCTGGTCGTACTAGTTGAGTAGAAATTCCATCAACCGTTACATCTCCAGCCAAAATTCCGCCGGTGTGATGTGGAACCAAGCCATTAATTAACCGCAAGAGCGAAGATTTTCCAGTTCCGGTCGAACCAATAACCAGAACCATTTCTCCTTCTTCAATTGAAAATGTCAGTCCTTCTAAAATCGTTTGTGTGGATGTGGGGTAGACAAGTGAGACATTTGAAAATTTGATCATGAAGTCACTGACCAAACAAGACCAAGAAGAACGAGGCCACTAGAAAAAATCGCAGTATCCGCAGAGCGCCACTTGATTGGGCGATACCTAGAGCGAACTCGACTTACGCCATATCCGCGCGAATCCATCGCCGCTGCAAGATCGAGCGACTTGGCTAAAGCCTCTTCCAAGAGTGGCAGAGCGATGGATTTAAACTTTGGTTTCTCATCGCCTCTTAGTATTCGCGCGCGTTTGATTCGCGAGTAACTGGCAACAAGTTGCGGAAGTGATGAGGTTGCAATAACAATTGCAACCCCAAATTCATAAACCATTACCGGAAGTACTCGTAACATTTTATGAGGACTGGTAAGTGACACCGCTGCACCAAAGAGCGCGATCACAGAGACAATTATCAACCCCTCATGCAGAGATGAAGTCAGTCGCTCTTGAGTGATGACGCCACCGATACGTATTCCGGCCATCCAATCGGGTAAAGGAATAATCGGAAGCTCAATGATTTTCGTTCCAGGGATTGGCACACCGATTAATACACCGGTGACTGCTCTGACAATTAAGATGAAAATTCCTAGTCGAAGTGAGAACCAGAAACTCTTCGACCAAGGAAAATTTCCAGCCCAGCGCCAAACTATGAGCGCCGCACCCGCGATAACCAAAGCGGCATAGAGAGCGCTATTGGCACGAATAACCGTGACAATTAAGGCGATACTCCAAAGCCACCAAGTAAGCGGGTGCAGCGATTTCATAACAGTTGAGCGCTTTTCTTACTTCTTAAGGGAAGTAGGTGTTGCGATTTCAGTACCGCACTCTTTTGCTGGATAACCATTGAGACCGCAGATGAGTCCGCTCTTAGCAGCACGCACCTTCACAGCCATTCCAAGAACATCGATACCTTGCGAAGTTTTAGCTGTGCGAACGCAAGTAGCGATTGTTTTCTTTATTTTTTCGCCCTTGGGCGCGTAGGCCTTGGAACCGAAATCAATTACCAAAGCGATCCGCTTTGTATCTTTGTCAGCCTTGGTTTTTCCGCAGATCGATGCAAAGTTTGGTTTAACTGATGGGGGAGTCGATGGGATGTCGTCACTGCTAAAGACAAATGACCAGCCTTCGACGGCGCCATCTTCTATATCAACAGTTGGACCAGTCATTGCAGCAGTCCATGTATTGGCACCGGGGGCTGCTTGGTAATAACCCCAATAGCGCCAGCCTTTTTCGGCAGCGTTTGCTGAAGCAACTGGAATGAGTTGAGCAGCAACAAGGGCTAGAACGAATAACGTAGGGGTGAACTTGCGAGATGATTTTAATTTAAGCATTTTTACTTTGGAGCCTCTCTAGATATAAGAGTCTCACAGGGGTAGCGCAATAAAAGTATAGAAGTACTTTTTTTGGGACTACGCCCCGCAAACCTCGGCGGGTGTTGGTCTAAAACGCTTTCGAGTGAGGTAATCCGACTTAAGTTCTAATGGTTTTTTATAATTTCCAATGAACTCTTACGGTTGCGGGTCAGCGTCGGATTTTCACCGACTTCCCCTCAAGAGAAAGTATTGCTATTTAGTTATGGGTACCTGCGAAGGGAACCATAGGAACCAAGCGATAGCAATTCACCACGCTACTTAGGGCCAAGCCATATAAGAGTGGGGGTATGGTTTCGCCTATGGAATATCGTCGCCTCGGCAGTTCAGGAATGTACGTCTCAGAGATTTCCTATGGAAATTGGATTACCCACGGATCTCAGGTTGAAGCAGATGCGGCCGTTAAGTGCGTGCGCACTGCCTACGACCTGGGCATCACAACATTTGATACTGCAGATGTATATGCAGCAACTAAAGCTGAATCAGTATTAGGGCGCGCGCTCAAGGGAATCAAGCGCGAGTCCTACGAGCTATTTACCAAGGTGTATTGGCCAACTGGTTCTGGCAAAAACGATCGCGGTTTATCTCGTAAACATATTATTGAATCCTGCAACGCCTCGCTAAAGCGCCTCAATACCGATCACATTGATCTTTACCAGATGCACCGTTTTGATTATGAAACCCCGCTTGAAGAATCACTGAGCGCTTTCGATGATCTGATTCGTGCTGGAAAAGTTCATTACATTGGTTTCTCAGAATGGAACGCTAAGCAGATCGCAGATGCGCTGCGAATTCAAGATGCCAAGGGTTACAACCGATTTGTATCTAGCCAACCGCAATACTCTGCACTTTGGCGAGTTATCGAAACCGAAGTTGTGCCACTAAGTAAGCGTGAAGGAATCGGACAGATTGTTTGGTCACCTATGGCGCAAGGCGTTCTAACCGGAAAATATCTTCCAGGTAAGAAACCGCCAGTGGGTTCTCGCGCAACTGATAAGAAATCCGGCGCGGATATGATTTCGCGCTGGATGCGCGATGATGTCCTTAGCGCGGTGCAAAATTTAGCGCCGATAGCCCGTGATCTAGATTTAACGATGGGTCAACTATCAATCGCTTGGGTTCTGCAGAACTCAAATGTTTCTAGTGCAATTATGGGAGCAACCAAGCCAGCTCAGGTTAAAGAGAATGTAAAGGCATCAGGAGTGAAGTTATCTGCCGATGTTATGCACGCTATTGATAAGGCGCTCGGCAATATTCCGACGACTGATCCAAAAGAGACTAAAAGCCCAAATCCTAGGGCTTGAGTTAAACCTTTTCTCCAGCTTTTACTTGTGGCTTAGGTGCGCGCATACGTCGCATCTGTGTTGAACGTAGCCATCCATAAAGCCCGAGACCCTTTGTGCTCTTATCAGGGAAGCGCTTGGTGATCTCAGCTTTAATTTTGCGAGATAGGAAGAATCCATCGATGATTGAGAAAAGTAGAACGCTATACATAATCACAATTCCAGCCACAGCAAAAACACTTAGCGGGATGAGCGAAAGAATTAACACAAAGCCGATGATTGGAAGGAAATATTCACCGATCGAACGACGGGCATCGATGTAATTTCTAACAAATTTCTTTTCCGGTCCGCGATCACGCATTGGGAGCGCATTCTCATCGCCTCGTAAATAAGCCTGACGTTGTAAAAGGCGAGCCGCGCGTGCTTGATCTTTAGAGCGCTTTTTCTCTGCCTTGGTTGATGCTGGCGCTAGCGATGAAACTTTCGTTGCGGCCTGCGCCTCTTTGCGCTTTGGAGTTGGGCGACCTTTTTTCTGGCTATTTTCTGGAGTAGAAGTCATGAGCAAACTATAGGGCGAGCATCTGTTCAAGTGCGAGTTTGGAGTACTTGGCTACATCCGGAGCGACGCTAATCTGGTTTACAACATGGCCATCAACTAAAGATTCCATCGCCCAAACCAGATGAGGAAGATCAATTCGGTTCATCGTTGAGCAATAGCAAACGGTCTTATCTAGAAAGATGATTTTCTTATCGGGGTGGGCTTTGGCAAGGCGTGAAACCAAATTGAGCTCGGTGCCAATCGCCCAAGCGCTCCCTGCAGGGGATTGCTCGACAGTTTTGATGATCATCTCGGTACTGCCTACGACATCAGCGGCGGCAACAACTTCATGTTGGCACTCTGGATGAACTAAAACCTTCACCCCTGGCAGTTGTTTTCTCACTTCGTTCACAGATTCCAAAGTGAAACGCCCGTGAACAGAACAATGTCCGCGCCATAAAATTACCTTGGCTCCGCGGATTTCTTCAGGAGTTAAACCACCCATCGGCTTCCAAGGATTCCAGAGAACGCAATCATCGAGCGTTAGCCCAAGTGAAAGAAGTGCTGTATTTCGACCGAGGTGCTGATCGGGAAGGAAGAGAATTTTCTCGCCTTTCGAAAGCGCCCATTCCATACTCTTCTTAGCATTCGATGATGTGCAGATAGTTCCACCATGTTCGCCAGTAAAACTCTTAATAGCGGCAGATGAATTCATATATGTAACTGGAATTGTTTTATCGGCTACACCAACTTCTTCGAGATCTCTCCAGCATTGGGTAACTTGATTTGCTGTCGCCATATCAGCCATCGAACAACCGGCAGCGAGATCAGGAAGAATTACCTTCTGGTTATTTGAAGTGAGAATGTCAGCGCTTTCGGCCATGAAGTGAACACCGCAGAAGATTATGTACTCGGCGCTCGATTGTGCTGCCGCAGCTTGTGCCAACTTAAATGAATCACCAGTTACATCTGCAAATTCAATTACTTCATCTCGCTGATAGTGATGGCCCAAAACAAGGGCGCGATCGCCAAGTGCGGCGCGAGCAGCCCTTGCTCTGGAGATTAAATCAGGATCACTCGCCTCTGGCAGTTCGCCGGTACAGGAGACGCCTCGCTCAGATGCCAGATCTCGACCTTGCCCAAGAAGCAGCAGGTCAGTCAGCGAAGTTGAACGAGCAGGTGTGGACATGGACACATTCTCGCGCATTTATAGCCTTGCTGTCGCATCGACAGTAAGTGGCAGGTAGTCTTTACCCATGACTACAGAGACATCGAACTCAACAACAGAAGCGCCAGCATCGACTGGCCCTATCGTCCTGACAGAAGTTGCCGCAGCCAAGGTTGCAGCGCTCCTTGCTCAAGAAGGTCGCGATGATCTCTATCTCCGCGTTGCAGTACAGCCGGGTGGTTGTTCGGGCTTGCGCTACCAGCTCTACTTCGATGATCGCGATCAAGAAGGCGATATCTCTCATCAATTCGGAACTGTAAAAGTTGTTGTAGACAGGATGAGCGATCCATATTTAATGGGAGCCTCAATTGATTTCGTTGACACGATTGAGAAGCAGGGCTTCACAATCGATAATCCAAACGCTGGCGGATCTTGCGCCTGCGGCGATTCTTTCAACTAAAGACACTTTCAACTTGTTGTTAACCGCGATGGTGGCTGCATGAAGATTGGCGTTGCCGGTTCGGTTGGTCTAGATCACCTGATGACTTTCTCTGGAAAGTTCACCGACTCACTCGTTGCCGGATCACTTGAAAAAGTTTCCCTCTCATTTCTCGTAGATGGCCTGGAAGTTCGCCGTGGGGGATGCGCAGCAAATATCGCATTCGGTATGGGTTCACTCGGCCTTAATCCAATTTTGATCGCCGCAGTTGGAATCGATTGGCCAGATTATGACGCTTGGTTGGTGCGTCACGGCGTCGATACGTCGCATGTTTTAGTCTCTAAAACTCTTCACACCGCTCACTTCATGGTGACGACAGATACCGAGTTAAACCAGATCGCATCTTTCTTTCCTGGCGCGATGTCCGAAGCGCGAAATATAGAGCTTTCGCCAATCATGGAAAAGACCGGAAAGTTAGATCTAATAGTTATTTCTCCTGATGACCCAGAAGCGATGCTGCGCCATTCTGAGGTAGCGCGCCAGGAGGGAATTGCTATAGCAGCTGATCCTTCACAACAAATGGCACGCATGAGTGGCGAAGAGATTAAGCAACTCATAACAGGTGCTACTTACCTATTTTTAAATGAGTACGAGCTAGCGCTAGCAATTCAAAAAACCGGTTGGAGCGATCGCGAAATTCTCGAGCAAGTAAAGTATCGCGTTGTAACTCTTGGCTCGGAAGGCGCAAGAGTTGAATCTCTAACTGGTGAAACAATTAAAGCTACCTGTCCGAAAGAGAAATCAAAGACCGACCCAACCGGTGTTGGAGATTCATTTAGATCTGGATTTGTTGCTGGATTGGCCTGGGGCTTAAGCCACGAAAGATGTGCACAACTAGGTTCGATGATTGCTACCTATGTAATTGAAACAACCGGTACACAGGAGTATCGCTTTACATCAGCTGAATTTTTAACGCGCTTTAAAGACGCATACGGCGCTAGCGCTGCTGCTGAGATCGAACCTCATCTACCAAAGCGTTAATCAGTAATTCAACCTCTTCTGCAGTAGTTTCTGCATGCAAGGTAATTCGGATATTTCCATCAGTTGGTAGCCCCATAGCCGCTAAGACATGGCTGGGCTGCAAATTCATAGCGGTGCAAGCTGATCCTGAATCAACGGAGAGGCCACGGGCGCTTAAGCCACGAAGTATCTCTTCCCCATTGCAACCCGGAATAACCAAGGATGTTAAGTGCGCCATGGAATTTTCTAAATCTCCTGCAATTTTTAATCCTGGAATCTCTCGTGAGATTTCAGCGCGAATTTTGGCGCTCATTCTCTTTATATTTTCATCATCAGGTTTGAAATTTTCAAGCGCTACCGCGCTGGCAATTAATAGCGGCAACGAGAATGTTCCGTAGGTCCTGCGAACTGCAGATATATGGGGGAGCGGATTCTTCCAGTTAGCGGAATCTGCGATTGCAACGACGGCAAGACCAGCAGGCCCCTCCCAAGCTCTTGAATCAAAGACCGCGCTACTCCACTTTTCGGGAAGCGGTTCACGAGCTCCAGAGGTAGTGGCATCGATTGCAATCAAGAGATCGTTTGGCAGTTGCTCTGGAACTTTGTTTATAGCGCCAGTTTCACCATTTGCTAATTGAAATGAAAGCACCGAATTGGTAGTCAACTCAACGGCGGAGAAATCTAAGGTTCCTTCGCGGGAGAGTGGAATAATCTGAGAGTCGCCTAGATGCGATCTGGCTGTTGCGATCACACCTGATCTATCTCCAGCTCCATAGAAAAGTTTTCGTTGTGGCGTTAAGAAACCTCCCAGAGAAAGAAAATAGCCAAGTCCAACTTCACCTGAAATCTCAATTTGATCTGCTTTCAATCCTAAATTTGTCGCGAGAGATTCAAGGGCGTTGGCTCTCAGGTTTGCCGCGCGACTAGGAGATTGGCCAATCTTCTTTGGGTCGGCCCATCCGCTTTCTAGGGCAGCGAGAAAGGCTTGGGCAGCAAGGGAATTGAGTGCTGTCTCTGATTGAAAGTTTCCTGTGACTCGTACCACCTAGCGAACGCTACTAGCCAATGCGACTAACTCCGAATTAGTCGACTATCCTTAACCTCATGTCTGCCCATAAACGCTCGCGTTCTCTGGTTCGTCTAGCTGCTCCGCTAACACTTCTGCCACTTCTTCTTAGCGGGTGCTCCAAAGTCTCTGGCCTTGGATATGAAGAAGGTCTCTCAAGCGTTAATGACATCTCACTTTCACTATGGCAGGGAGCATGGATTGCTGGTGGCGTAGTCGGTGTAATTACATTTGTACTGATTATTTGGCCAGCTATTTTCCATCGCGCTAAAGCCAGTAAAGGTGAATTCCCAAAGCAGACCCAATACAACATTCCTGTAGAAATTGCTTACACGATAATTCCATTTATCATCGTTGCAGTTCTCTTCTATTACACCGCAGTGAAACAAGAGAAAATTGTTGAGAAGACATCAACCTACGCCCATGAGATCACTGTTAATGGATTCCAATGGTCATGGCAGTTTAGTTATCCAGAGGCAGGACCAAAGGCGGTTGTTACTGGAACTCCAGCGCAGCCTCCAACTTTGGTAGTTCCGATCGGCGAAAAGGTTCGCTACACAATTGAATCCAACGATGTTGTACATGGTTTCTGGATTCCTGCGTTTATGATTCAGAGACAAAATCTGCCGGGCGTAACAAATAGCCTTGAATTCACCGCAAATAAATTGGGCACCTATCCAGGTCGATGCAACATTCTCTGCGGACGTAATCACTCACAGATGCTCTTTACGGTAAAGGTTGTAACTGTTGCCGAATATAAGGCTTATCTCGAAACTCTGAAGGCGAGCGCAGCATGACAACTTATGCAGAACGTCCAACGATTAATCCAGTAGGTGCGCAACCATCGAGCAAGGGTAAAAACTTTGTAAAGTGGATTACGTCGACTGATCACAAGACGATCGGCTATATGTATTTAATGGCCACCTTTGGTTGGTTCTTAGTAGGCGGTCTTCTTGCCCTATTCCTGCGCGCCGAGCTAACTCGCCCAGGTATGCAGTTCTTGAGCAACGAGCAGTACAACCAGATCTTTACGATGCACGGAACGATTATGTTGCTTATGTTTGCAACTCCATTGTTCGTTGGTTTCGCCAACGTGATCATGCCATTGCAAATTGGTGCCGCAGATGTGGCTTTCCCTCGCCTCAACATGCTCTCCTTCTGGTTATTTATGTTTGGAAGCGTTACGGCAGTTGCTGGATTCTTAACTCCAGGAGGCGCGGCATCATTTGGCTGGACTGCATACGCACCACTTGCTAACTCAACATATTCACCAGGAATCGGCGGAGACCTTTGGGTAATCGGTTTGGCTGTTTCAGGTCTCGGAACAATCCTGGGCGGCGTTAACTTCATTACAACAATCTTCACAATGCGCGCTCCAGGTATGACGATGTTTCGTATGTCGATCTTCTCTTGGAACGTTCTCTTAACTTCGATCTTGGTATTGCTTGCCTTCCCTCCATTGGCAGCTGCGTTATTAGCGTTGGAGTCTGATCGCCTCTTCGGCACCCATATCTTTGATCCGGCCAACGGTGGTGCGATGTTATGGCAGCACTTGTTCTGGTTCTTCGGACACCCCGAGGTTTATATCTTGGCGCTGCCATTCTTCGGAATCGCTACCGAAATTTTGCCGGTCTTTAGCCGCAAGCCAATCTTTGGTTATAAAGGTTTGATCGCAGCAACAATCGCAATCTCAGCGCTTTCGGTTGCAGTATGGGCCCATCACATGTTCGCCAGCGGCCAGGTACTTCTACCGTACTTCTCATTCATGACTTTTTTGATTGGTGTTCCAACTGGCGTTAAATTCTTTAACTGGATCGGCACCATGTGGCGCGGCCACGTAACCTTCGAGACTCCAATGCTCTGGGTTATGGGATTCCTCGTTACCTTCTTATTCGGCGGAATCACCGGAATCATCTTGGCCTCGCCTCCAATGGACTTTGCGGTATCGGCCTCTTACTTCGTTGTAGCTCACTTCCATTACGTTCTCTTCGGAACTGTGGTCTTTGCAATGTTCGCCGGTTTCTACTTCTGGTGGCCAAAGATGACCGGTCGCATGCTCAATGAACGCCTTGGAAAGATTCACTTCTGGACGCTCTTCTTCGGCTTCCACACAACATTCTTGATTCAACACTGGCTTGGAATCAAAGGTTTCCCACGTCGCTACTCTGATTACTTAGCAACTGATGGCTTCACCGGGATGAATATGATTTCAACGATCGGATCTGCGCTCCTTGCGCTCTCAATGATTCCGTTCTTTGTAAACGTCTGGATTACCCGTAAGTCACCGCTCGTTAATTGCGATGATCCTTGGGGCTATGGCTCATCCCTTGAGTGGGCGACATCTTGCCCACCACCACGCCATAACTTCTTGACGATGCCACGCATTCGCTCTGAGCGCCCAGCATTTGATCTTCACCACCCACACGTTAAAACGGAAGGCCACTAATTAAATATGAAAACTAATTGGCAGCTCTTCGGTGGTCTAAGCGTTTTCTATGTCTTAATGTCGGTCGTTTACTACTACGTAGGTGGCGAGGCAGTTGGCATTACAGGAATGATTCTCGCTGCATGTTTGGCGGGCATGGTCGGTTTCTATGTTTGGTTTACCCAGAAACGAATTGGGCGAATACTGCCTGAAGATCGCCCTACTGCAGAGATTGCAGAAGGTGCAGGCGAACTTGGTTTTTATAGCCCTCATTCATGGTGGCCCCTGCCAGTTGCGGCAAGCGCAATGGCTTTAGGTCTCTCTCTTCTTATTGGTTGGTGGCTAACTCTTATCGCACTTGGTGCACTGGTGATTAGCATCATCGGTTTCGTAACTGAGTATGAGAAACCGCTACCTGATAACGCTGCTCACTAAGTAAGCGCTACGTAAGCACCTGAAAGAGATCGCTATGGAGAAGGTACGAGCAGAGATACTAGATACTGGTTCTGATCTCGCTACTTCTGCGCAAATTGAAATTAACGCACCGGCGCAACAAATCTTTGACTTGATTGCAGACCCACGTTGCCACCAACTCTTCGATGGTTCTGGGACGGTGCAGGGGAGTATCTCGGGGCCAGTTCGACTTCATCTTGGTGCGAAGTTCGGAATGGCTATGAAGATTAGGTTGCCATATCGCATCACCAATACCGTTGTCGCCTTTGAAGAAGGTCGCAAGATCTCATGGTGTCACTTGATGAAGTGGACCTGGAGTTATCAGCTAGAGGAGCTAGCAAATGGCAATACCCGCGTAACCGAAACCTTTGATGCCCGAGAAATACCGTTCTTTGCGAAGCAATGGCTCAAGATAACGGGTGCGATGGCCCACAACCCAAAGTGGATTGCTAAGAGCTTGGTGCGATTAAAGGCGATCTGCGAAACTAATTAAACTAGAAACTACTTTAATTAGTGGTTCTCGATCTGCTTTAGATCTTCAGCGGTTACCTTCGGAATCGATACGGCATGAGCTTTGCTCATACGTGCACGTAACTTATTCTTCAGCGCCTTTGGACGGCGTACGCCACTGGCATCGTGTTCTTCAAGGGCTAGAGGCGGAACCTGCTCGTGTTGAGTCAGCAACCAGGCCTTCTCTGCCGAGATTGGCTCATGAACTTCAACAAACTCACCATGAGGCATCATTACCAAACGTCCGGTCTCACGGCCGTGAAGTACGAGTTCGCGATCAGCGCGCTGTAGCGATAAGCAGAGGCGCTTGGTGATTACGAAAGCGATTGGTGGAAGTACGAAGATTCCAATGCGTGAGAACCACATGATCTGGTTAATCGTTAGATCAAAGGTGGTTGCAATGATGTCGTTACCACCATTGATAAGTGCAACCAACATAAAGGTAATTGACATTACGCCGAGCGCTGTGCGGTTTGGCGCATTGCGTGGGCGATCAAGGAGATGGTGTTCACGCTTATCGCCAGTCATCCAACTTTCGATAAATGGGTAGAGCGCCATTCCGGTAAATAAGATTCCCGGAACAATCAATCCTGGAATCAAGATGTTCCAAGAAATTGTGTAACCAAATATGTAGCTCTCAAGTGGGGGAGCCATTCGAACTAACCCATCGAGCCAGCCCATATACCAATCGGGTTGGGAACCAGCTGAAACCTGTGCAGGCGTGTACGGACCGTATAACCAGATTGGGTTAATCGATGCGACTGCGCCGAGAAATGCAGTTACTCCGAAGACGATAAAGAAGAAGCCGCCGGCCTTAGCCATGTAGACAGGAAGAAGTGGATAACCGACAACATTCTTTTCAGTGCGACCAGGGCCAGGGTATTGAGTGTGCTTCTGGTACCAGACCAACATTAAGTGAACTGTGATCAGCGCTAAGAACGCTCCTGGTAGAAGCAGAACGTGAACTGTGTAGATACGTGGGATAAATGCTTCTCCAGGGAATGCTCCCCCGAATGCGAAGAACGCTAGATAAGAACCAACGACTGGTAAGGCTTGAATAATTGCTTCAGCAATACGTATACCTGTTCCAGAAAGTAGGTCATCTGGAAGTGAGTAGCCCAAGAAGCCTTCAACGATTCCAAGAGTTAATAGACCGACTCCGATAATCCAGTTGAACTCGCGTGGCTTACGAAATGCGCCAGTGAAGTAAACGCGCATCAAGTGAACAACAATCGCTGCCATAAAGATTAGGGCTGCCCAGTGGTGAATCTGGCGCATCAAAAGTCCGCCACGAACCTCGAATGAGATATCAAGGGTTGATGCGTATGCAGCCGACATCTCAATACCTTGAAGAGGTTCATAAGCACCGTCATAGATAACTTCGCGTTGCGATGGATCAAACCAGAAAGTTAGGTAAGTTCCAGAGAGGAGCAAGATGATAAATGAGTAAAGTGCAATTTCACCGAGAAGGAATGACCAGTGATCAGGGAATACCTTTGTTAAATTCTTCTTCATCCATTTGGCAGCGCCAGTTCTTTCGTCAACGTAATTCGCTACGCTGCCTGCGATTCTTTCACGTGCTGTCATGATGAGCGCTCCCAGAAGCTAGGTCCGACCGGTTCGTTAAATGGATTCTGTGCGACCAAGTATCCCTCGGAATCTACTGTTATCGCGAGTTGAGGCAGTGGGCGAGCAGCTGGTCCGAAGATCACTTTGGCAGCGCGGGTCACATCAAATGTTGACTGGTGGCAAGGGCAGAGCAGGTGCTTAGTTTGCTGTTCGTACAAGGCAACTGCGCATCCCATATGTGAACAAATCTTTGAGAAGGCGATGATGCCTTCATGGGTCCAAGAGAGTCTTTCCGCATCTAAATTAAACTCTTCAGGGCGAAGGCGAATTAACAAGACTGCATCTTTAGCAATATCTGAGAGTTTGCGATGTTCTCCAGTTGCGATCGCTGGCAAAGTTTGTGCAACTGCGCCAACTTCGAGATCTTCTGGACGAATTGGTCGATCACCTGGATCTGTAACCAGACGAGTTCCCTTTTTCCAAGATGTCTTGGTCAGTGAATCACCTGGAAGCGGGCCCAAGTCACGAAGGAGAATTAGCGGGGAGAGTCCTACTAGGCCTAACGAAAGACCGAGGGTGCGTTTAATAAGTGAACGGCGACCAAGACCTGCCGCTTCGGCGCCAGCCTTTGCAGCCTTTACGAATTCTGCGCGATCTTCATCTGGTGAACGAAATTCATGGCGCTGAATAATTACTTCTTCATCCGGCATTAAAGTCTTTGCCCAGTGGATCGCACCCATTCCGATAAAGAAGAGAGATGCAGCCATTCCGAGACCAAGAAAGAGTTGGTGTGCGTTAGTGCTACCGAGAACTGGGAAGAAGATAAAGACATCTTGGGGAATGAAGATGTAAGAGGCGATTAAGAGAACTGTTCCGGCTGCGGAGAGTAAAAAGAGAATCGCAACTTGGCGCTCAGCCTTCTTAGCTGCCTTCGGATCGGTGTCGGCACGACGGTGAACGTGTGCTGGTAGCCCTGGATCTTTTATCGCTTCGATTTCATTCGACATATTTACCTATCTCGCCTTCATCGCTAGCCAGACTGCAACACCAATTAGCAGTCCGAGTCCAAGAGTCCAAGCCAATAGCCCTTCAGTTACTGGACCAACGCGTCCAAGTGATGCGCCACCAAGTTGTGGTTCTGCTTCAGCAGCCTTAATCCATTTAATCACTGAAAGTTTTTCTTCAGCGGTAAGTGTTTTGTCAGAGAAGACTGGCATTGATTGTGGACCGGTGATCATCGCTTCATAGATGTGACGAGGTGTTACGCCCATAACTGATGGTGCGTACTTTCCACGAGTTAACGCTCCACCTTGTCCGGCGAAGTTGTGGCACATCGCGCAGTTTGTGCGGAAGAGCTCGCCACCTTCGGCAACAGATCCATCGCGCTCGTAATTCAAAAGTTCTTCTCCAGGAATTTCTGGTCCTGGGGCAAGAGATGCAACGTATGCAGCTAGCGCTTCTACTTCACGTTCGTTGTAGAGAGGCGCTTTACGCATTGCCTGCTGGCTCATATCCGCCATTGGCATACGACCTGTAGCAACTTGGAAATCAACAGAAGCGGCACCGACGCCGATTAGTGAAGGCGCAATAGCGGCGCCTTCTGCGTTAAGTCCGTGGCAAGAAGAGCAACCCTTTAGGAAGATCTGCTTTCCTTCTTCAATCAGAGCGCTTCTTTCGGCGGCGGTGACTGGGCCGCTCGTCGCTGCTCCCGCTACAGAGAAGGTAGTGCCAATCGAAAGGAGGGCGAGCACTAGAAGAACTGGTGCTACGGCGCGGTGTCTACGAAAACGTGAGAGGCGTTTCAAGTTATCTTCCATTTCTTTCGATTAGTTTCATGGCTACTTAATCAAATAAATTGCAGCAAAGAGAGCGATCCAAACAACATCCACAAAGTGCCAGTAGTAAGAGGCGACGATTGCGGTTGTTGCTTGGTTATGCGTAAAGCGGCGCGCCTTTGCGACGCGAATCATGACGATCAAAAATGCGATCAACCCGCCGGTCACGTGCAAACCGTGGAAACCTGTTGCTAGGTAGAAGACAGATGTGTACGCGTTAGTTGAGAGAGCCAAACCTTCTTGTGTGAGGTGGGCATATTCGTAAACCTGACCGGCGATAAAGAATGCACCCATAAGGAATGTCATAGAGAACCATTCGCGCATTCCCCAAGATTTAACGTTTAGCAGTGAACCAGTGCGCTTGGCTTGGAAACGTTCAGCAGCAAATACACCGAACTGGCAGGTCACTGAAGAGAGAACCAAAATTGTTGTGTTAAATGCAGCGAAAGGAATATTCAAAACCTTCGTTGACTCAAGCCATATCTCTGGACCTTGCACGGCGCGAGTGGTGAAGTACATTGCAAAGAAAGCGGCAAAGAACATCAACTCACTTGAGAGCCATACGATCGTTCCGACCGCCACCATATTCGGGCGGTTAATGTTGTGATGGGTCGCAGTTGATGTGCTGGTCATGGGGTAAGTATCCCTGAAAGTGGGCTTACCCACCTAGTTCTAGGCTTGGTTCTGACACTCAAAATGGCCTACTTTTTGGTGAAACGGGTCACGCATTTCCACCCTAAAACTGGCTGGGAAATCTCGCCGCTTTGATTAGACTTCTCACCATGAGTTCTCCACTAAAGCCGATCATCGTTGTTTACTCCGATGATTCGGCGGTGCGCCAGTCAATCGTTGCCGCTTTGGGAAAGAAAGTAGCCAGCGATCTGCCAGAACATCAGATTGAAGAGTTCGCCACCGGACCTGCACTTCGTTCATATATAGATCGCAAGAGCGTCTCTGGAAATCTCCGCGCTGATCTATTTATCTTGGATGGGGAAGCGGTTCCTGAAGGTGGCATGGGAATCGCCCGCCAGTTGAAGGATGAAATTTTTAATTGCCCGCCGGTACTTCTGATCACCGGACGACGTGAAGATGCTTGGTTGGCCGCTTGGTCTCGCGCCGAAGCTAGCGTGATCCATCCGATCGATCCATTTACTTTGGCCAACACCGTTGCAAACTTAATGCGCACTCGCGCTGTTGCTACCGCTTAGTTCAATAACAAAGGCAACCTACAAATGAGCTCACTTGACTGGGCAGGTGTAATCACCAAATTAGAAAATGGTCTTGACCTCCAACCAGCGGAGGCGCAATCTGTGATGCGCGAGGTATTAGAAGATCGCGCGGATAAAGAGAATTTAAAGAACTTTCTGATCGCTCTTAAAAATAAAGGCGAGACTCCCGAGGAAGTTGGAGCGCTCGTAGCGCAGATGTATCAATTCTGCGCTCCAATCTCGATAACCGAACGCGCTGTAGATACCGTGGGCACGGGTGGCGATGGCGCCCACACAATTAATATTTCAACTACTGCGGCGATTATCGCGGCAGCGGCTGGATCGCGCGTTGTTAAGCATGGCAATCGCGCCGCATCTTCAAAATCTGGCGCCGGCGATCTTCTCGAAGCCCTTGGTGTTGCGATTAATTTAGATGGTGCAAAGGTCGCACAAACTGTCTCAGAACTCGGAATAGGTTTCTGCTTCGCCCCGATCTTTCATCCAGCGATGCGCTTTGCAGCCCCTGCTCGTAAAGAGTTAGCGACCGCTACGGTGTTTAACATTCTCGGCCCACTCGCAAATCCAGCAAAACCCAAAGCTGCGGCTATCGGTGTAGCAAATGATCGAATGCATTTAGTAATGGCCCAAGTGCTTGCAGAGCGCGGGGTAGAGGGCTTTGTCTTCCGAGGTGACGATGGCTTGGATGAGATCACCTTGGCCACAACAACATCAGTTCTGACCATTGGTAACGGTGAAATTTCTAGCGATCGCATTGATGCAAAAGATTTCTCATTGGCTAACGCTCCGATTTCGGCTCTGGTCGGGGGAGATGCGCAGGAGAATGCACGGATTACCAAAGCGATCTTTGCAGGTGAACGCGGTGCGCCAAGAGATGCGGTTTTACTCAACGCCGCAGCCGCAATTGCCGCCTTTGATGGCGAGTTTGAACTCTCACTTCATGAGCGTTTAAGTAAGTCGCTTAAGAAGGCGACAGAAAGCATTGATGCTGGCAAGGCGAACTCTTTGTTGGAGCACTGGGTTTTGCTCAGCAATAAGTTATCCGCTAATTAATCGAGGGCTTTACGTTCGCGCTTTCGTTTGAAGGTAGTTAGATCTCCGAGAGTGGATACCCCAAACGTTCCGAGACGTTCGAAGATTCCGTGTAGAACATCAACGGTCGCGCGGGCATCGTCTAAGGCGCGATGGTTAGGTTCGATTGAAGCGCCGAAGAATTCGGCCAAGGTGGATAGTTTGCAATCTTGCACCTCATCGCGACCTAAAGCAGACCTGGCAATTCGCACCGTATCTACAACGATAAATTCAGGCCAGGCACTTTCAGTTTTAATCGCTGCTGCTTTTAGAAAACCGATATCAAATGGAGCGTTGTGTGCCACCAGAACGGTTTCGTGATGTGAACCCAAGAATTTAAAGAAGGTCGGAAGAATTTCTGAAATTGTTGGCGCATCAAAGAGCATTGAATCTGTGATGCCAGTTAGCGCGGTTATGAAATCAGGAAGTGAGTGGCCGGGATTAACAAAGCTTTGGAACTCACCAATAATCTCGCCGCCTCGAACTTTTAGTGCGCCGATCTCGGTAATTGCAGCGCCGGTAGATGGGGCTGCCCCAGAGGTTTCTAGATCGAGGACAACAAATGTGGTTTCTGCAAGAGAGAGTGCACGTACCGACATGAATGTAAGGCTAATCCATAGCCCTGACAGTGAGTTCTCGCTACGCTTTAGAAATGGGAGTTATTGGAGCGCCCGCTGGTCTGCTTGAAGATTGGGCGGCAGATGGCAGCGGAAAAAATAAAGGTATCGGAGTTTTATTGGTGCATGGTTACACCGGTTCTCCGGCATCGATGCGACCTTGGGCAGAGTATTTAAATCAAAAAGGATTCACAGTCAGAGTTCCTTTACTGCCAGGCCACGGAACCAAACCTGAAGATTTAAATGAAGTTAAATGGGAGCAATGGCCTGCCAAAGTTGAGGCAGAGCTAGCAGAACTGTTCAAGACATGTTCAAAGGTCTTTATCTGTGGACTCTCTATGGGTGGTGGCACGACACTTAACGTTGCCACTCGTCATTCAAATCGGCTCAGCGGGATCATCTTGGTAAATCCAATGATTCACGTCGCAATGGTTAGCCCGCAGCTAGCCTTTGTGCTTTCGAGATTTCAAAAGATGCGCAAATCTGTAGGCGATGACATTAAGCGTCCAGGCATTTCGGAGTGGGGTTATGACGCCCTTCCCACCCGAGGTATCCACCAACTTTTAATCATGCTCAAATACACGAGAGAGCGCCTGCATGATGTCACCGTTCCAATGCAGTTATTCCATAGCGTCGATGATCACACCCTCCCGGTATCCAATACCGAAATAATTATGAAAGGCGTTGGTTCGAGACATAAGCAAAGGATTGAGCTAACCAATAGTTATCACGTTGCCACCCTTGATTACGATGCCGAGATAATCTTCGAAAACTCCAGAATCTTCATCGAGACTCACGCAGGGGACCAAAGCTAAATGTCGAATCGAGAAAGTTACGAGGCGTCTTTAACCAAGATCGCTGA
The DNA here is from genome assembly GCA_965268165.1 of Candidatus Nanopelagicaceae bacterium. GTDB lineage: Bacteria > Actinomycetota > Actinomycetes > Nanopelagicales > Nanopelagicaceae > Planktophila. The sequence goes on along the minus strand of OZ254162.1, from coordinate 810,407 downwards.
TCTTGATAAATCTGGCTACCAACTCAACTCCGTTCTAGCCGTCTCGGAAGATCTAACCTTTAATGAGATCGATGGCCCATTGGCTGGTGTGCCTATTCTGATAAAGGACAACATAGAGGCGCTCGGGCTACCAGCAACTGCAGGTTCATTAGCCCTTGCAGATACTCCGGTAGTTCGTGATTCAACAATTGCCAAGCGTTTGCGTGCTGCTGGTGCAACGATTATCGGTTCAACGAATCTCTCCGAGTGGGCAAATATTCGCTCTGGAAAATCAACAAGTGGCTGGTCTGCAGTTGGTGGATTAACCGCAAATCCTTGGAAGCATGCGCACAGCGCCGGCGGTTCATCTTCGGGTTCAGGTGCTGCAGTTGGTGCCGGAATTGTTTCTATGGCTGTTGGCAGTGAAACTGATGGATCAATTGTTTGTCCGGCATCGCTAAATGGTTGCGTTGGCATTAAGCCAACCGTTGGTTCAATTCCACGCGATGCGATGATTCCAATTAGCGCCAGCCAAGACACACCAGGACCGATGGCGCAGAGCGTTGCACAGGCGGCGCTCTTGTTAGAAGTTCTAACGGGCAAAGCCGGATATCAATCGGCAGTTAACGGTAGTTCTGAGATTCGTATCGGAGTTGTAAATGAATGGGTAACGGAGAACCCTGGGACAAATCAACTCTTCCAAGAACTTGTTAGCAAGTTGAGTAAAGAAATAAAAGTCGTCGAGATATCCCTGCCAGCCCCAAGTGATCAAGAGGGCGAGTCAGAGTTCAAGGTTTTGATGCACGAACTAAATGAAGATTTAGCGAGCTATCTAGCAACCCGTGAGGGCGCGCGCGTAAAGACTTTGCAAGATGTTGTTGATTTCAATCTCGCAAATAAAGATTCTGAACTGCAGCACTTCGGTCAGGAATACTTTGATCTGGCACTGAAATTGGGTGGCCGAAATAGCGATTATCAGAAATTGCGAAACGAAAATTTGGATTGGGCGGTTAATAAAGTCTTGACGCCAGCATTTGAAAAGTTCGATATTTTGATCGGTGAAACTTACGCCCCTGCTTGGAAGAGCAATCTGGGTGGGGGAGATGATTACGGTTCGGCATCTTGGATCTCAATGGCGCCAGCGATCGCAGGAACTCCAATCGGCGCACTTCCAATGGGCTTAGTTGATGGCTTGCCGGTGGCAGTTGGCGTTGTTGCTAGAGCAAATCAAGAAGAGAGACTGGTGCAAGCAATGGCGCTAATTGAAAGAGTTCTCGATCTCGGAATCTTGAAGCCTACATTTACTAAATAATTTAAAAGGCTCCGGTATATCCATTTATCGCAGGCTGCCCACCTAGGTGCGCATAGAGAACTCGTGAACCTTCCTTGAAGAAACCTTCGCGAACTAAATCAATCATCGCCGCCATCGATTTACCTTCGTAAACGGGATCGGTAATCATGCCTTCCAGACTTCCGGCTAAACGAATCGCTTCGATTGTGCGTGGGCCAGCGACTCCATAAATTCCATCATGCCAACGATCGAGCAAAACGATCTCTGAATCCTCTAGTTCGCGCCCTAAATCAATCGCCGCTGCAGTGCGAGATGCAATTCGTTTGATCTGATCCCAAGTTTTCTCAACGGTCGCTGATGCATCGATACCGATTACGCTTTCGGCGCGATTTGAGTGTGCAAACCCGGCGATCATTCCACCCTGTGTTGAGCCGGTAACTGAGCAAACAATTACATTGTCGAATTTGAATCCGAGTTCCCTCTCTTGGTCTTCAACCTCAAAAGCCCAACCTGCAAAACCATGTCCACCAAGCGGATGATCAGAAGCGCCGGCTGGAATTGCGTAGGGCTTTCCGCCTCGCGCAATTACATCTGCGATCGCTTCTTCCCAAGATTTTCTGAAGCCAATATCAAAACCAGCTGGATCTAAGCGAACCTCTGCGCCCATAATGCGGCTCAATAAAATATTTCCAGTCTTCTCGTAGTTAACTTCTTCCCAATCAACCCAATGCTCTTGAACTAGAACACATTTCAATCCTAGGTGAGCGGCAACCGCGGCTACCTGGCGAGTGTGGTTTGACTGAACTCCACCAATTGAAACGAGAGTGTCACAACCTGTTGCCAGCGCTTCTGCCGCCAAGTACTCAAGCTTGCGCGTCTTATTTCCGCCATAAGCCAGCCCTGAATTCACATCTTCGCGCTTTGCCCAGATTTCTACTTTGCCGCCAAGGTGTTCGGTTAACCGATCAAGGCGTTGCAGGGGAGAGGCTCCGAAGGTCAGTTTTTCCTTCGCAAAGGATTCAAGTTTGGCTCTAGTCATGCGCAGATCCTCTCACGCGAAGCCGCGCAAACAGAAGTTATCTCTTAATGCTCGCCTTGATCATTTTCTGCAGCACCTTCTCATCCACTGGCCAATCGTTAGGCAGCGCGATTGTTTTCTTGGTAACTCGATACTCAGCGAAGTACGGCGTGAACTCCTTAAGAACTTCTTGGTTCCAAGGCGCGATATTGATGTGGTTGGTTGCAGCCGATACGCCGAAAATGTACTCATCACCGTTCTTTAGCATCGGTTGATTCCAAGCGATCACCAGTTCTAGCTTGGGAAATCTGCTCTGAATAGCCTTGAAAATCTTCTTCATCGTCTTAGCCTGCTCAGGCTTAATGCTCTTGAAGTAATCAGCAGGTGTTTCGTGCCTTCTAGATGACACGGAACCTCTTGAAAACATTACGAGTGCATTTGCATGTGCTTGAGAGAAACCATAATTCTCGCGCAGGTGCGCTATCTGCTCAGGGTATTTTTTACCGTCTAGCTTCTTCATAACCGCAAACCAGTACTTCATTGGTTCGCCGTACTTCTTCTCTATCGATGGAAAATGTGCTTCTCTAGATGGGTCTTTTGGCACCACTTTTACTTCTTTCGCTTATCCCGCACATTCAGATACACGGCATAGCCCATGTAGAGAAATACTGATGGTGGGTAAAGATAGATCGGAATGATAAGAAGAATCACCGCGACGATCTTCATATTCGAAGATAGACGATCCCATTCACCCATAAATCCGGTGCGAGGCTCTTTCTCCATTTATTCTTATCTTTCTCTTTGCGTTGCGTGGACGATATTTCCTCGCCACTTCACTGCGTTGCGTGGACGATACTGGGATCGAACCAGTGACCCCCACAATGTCAATGTGGTGCTCTACCGCTGAGCCAATCGTCCGGGTCTAAAACTTCGGTATCTATTAAGTTGTGGTCGGAAGTATAGCCGAGGCTATTTAGCGGCCGAAATCGTCTTCAATACGCTCAATATCATCTTCGCCAAAGTAAGTACCAGTCTGCACCTCAACAAAAATTACATCGTTTGATCCAATATTTTCAATTCTGTGAAGATCGCCGATTTCGATATCTATTGAATCACCAACCGTCATCTCAAATGAATCACCATTCAAAGTTATCTTCGCCTGACCCTGAACGATGAACCAGTGTTCTGCGCGTTTTTCATGGCGTTGATATGAAAGACGCTTTCCTGGATTCACCCAGATGGTTTTTACTTTATGAGCGGCGCTTTCAGCCAAGATTTCATAACGTCCCCACGGACGTTGTGATTGATCTTCGCTCATCTTCTTCTCCAGTGGTTCTTTGTCTTATTGGAGGTCGGAACGGGATTTGAACCCGTGTAGAGGGATTTGCAGTCCCTTGCCTCGCCTCTCGGCCATCCGACCATTCTTTATTTCGCTTTATTGCTTCGAACTTAACTTTGACTTACTGCTATAGAAAAACCGCCACCTGAAAAATTAATTCCAAAGCGGCGGAGAATCCGAGCGGACGACGGGGTTCGAACCCGCGACCTGAACCTTGGCAAGGTTCCGCGCTACCAGCTGCGCTACGTCCGCATTTCGTGCGGGGGCAAATCTAGCGCAGCAAGGGGCTATCCGCCAAAGTGAGCGCTTTCACCGTAGCGTTAGGGCTATGGATCTGCGCGATGACTCGTTCTGGATGGGTCGAAGGTATGCCAGATCGCTTCTAGAAGTAACGAACGATCTTTCGCGTTTAGATGATGGAAACTTTTGGGCGGTGGCGATCTCCTTTGAAGGAGAAGTGACTCTTGCAAGGTTTCAATCTAACTTTGTAGCAGATTTCCCATTTAGCGGTTCGCATTGGAAGCCCTTGGAAGGCGATTGGATCTCATCTCTAAGCAAAGATCAGTACGGCAAGTATGTAGAAAATATTCGAAGCTCGATATCCGATGGTTGGGTGTATCAAGTCAACGCTTGTCGACAGTTGCAGGTTGCATCAGATCGAGAAGAACTTGCTTCGCTCTTTGGCAAACTACTAAGCGAGAACCCCGCACCACATGCCGCATTTCTCTCTATCCCACAGTTAAAAATTGCATCTGCATCACCTGAACTCTTTCTGTCACGTAATGGTTCTTCTGTGAAGACTTCACCGATAAAAGGCACGCAAACTTTGGGCGAACAGGGGTTTGGTAATAAGGATCAATCCGAAAACGTGATGATCGTTGATTTGATGCGCAATGATTTCGGGCGTATCTGTGAGCCTGGTTCAGTAGATGTCTCACAGCTTCTTCGTAGCGAAGAGCACCCCGGTCTGCGCCACTTGGTCTCCGACATCGTTGGTGAACTTCGGAAAGATATCTCTTGGTCGGAAATTTTTGAGGCGTTACTCCCCGCCGGTTCCATAAGCGGAGCGCCTAAGAGTTCGGCTCTGTCAGTAATTGCAGAAAATGAAGAGATCAAACGTGGCCCTTACTGTGGTGTGCTGGGCTGGGTAGAAGGCGATCGCGCGGAACTTTCCGTTGCGATTCGCATCTTCTGGCAAGAAAACGATGGGCTTCTAAAGTTTGGAACCGGTGCTGGAATAACTTACGGAAGTGATCCGGTTTCAGAATGGGAAGAGACTGAGTTGAAGGCGCAACGTCTGATTTCGATTGCAGGAGGATCTATCAAATGAAGATCTGGCTCAACGATCAAATCTGCGATTCTCAAGAAATTGATATTGATGCCGATGGCTGGCCGGTTGGTAGTGGCGTTTTCGAAACGATCAGAACTGAAAATGGCGAAGTGTTCGAATTGGCGCGCCATATGCGCCGCGCGGCTACCGCTGCGAGAAAGTTCGATATCAAGTTGCCTGGCGAAGAATTGATAAGAGATGCAATAGCAGCGTTACTTGTTGCAGAACCTCACCATCTTGGCAGGCTGAGACTGCTCTTCTCAAAGGAATGGTTTGTTGCTGTACACCAAAGTTATGTTGAGATCGCCGATCCGGCAAAACTAACGGTCATAGATGAAAGCAGATTGGTTGACTCAATCGCATTTAAAACCTTTCCCTATAGCCATCGAACAGGTTTGCTGCAGTTAGCGCAGCGGGATGGCTTTGACGAGATCATCTGCGTTAATGAATCCGGTGAAGTATCCGAAGGTGCGGTCTCAAATTTTCTCTTCCTTATCGATGGGCAATGGGTTACGACACCGCTTAGCGCCGGAGTATTGCCAGGAGTACAGCGCGCCATAGTGATCGAAAGATGTGGGGTTACCGTCCGTTCGTTGACACGCAACGACATGGAACGTGTGAAGTCAGCAATTGTTATTTCAAGTCTGAAAATTGGTCTAGCCGTTGCATCAATCGATAATCGTGATCTCGTCGTTGATGGGCAATGCCGTTCATTCCTAGATCAAATACGCGCCCAGACGCATTCTCATTCGGTAGGCTAGGAACATGTCCCAACTCTCGATCACCGTAGATGGTCGCGCCGTAAGCGTTGCAGATGACCAACGCCCGACCCACCTCTTCGCCGAAAGCAAAGAGATTGTCGTCTGCAAGATAAATGGCGAGCTCAAAGATCTCTGGACTGACCTCAAAGACGGTGATGTTGTTGAAGGAGTTTCAATCTCCTCTCCAGAAGGTTTATCAGTTCTGCGCCACTCAACTGCTCACGTCATGGCGCAAGCGGTTCAGCAGGTTTTTTCGCAGACTCGCCTCGGAATCGGTCCACCGATCACAGATGGTTTTTACTACGACTTCGATCCAGCGCGTCCCTTTAATCCAGAAGATTTAGAGAAGATCGAAAGCGCAATGCGCAAGATCGTAAAAGATGGCCAACGTTTTCGCCGCCGAGTTACCAACGAATCAGATGCACTGAAAGAGTTGGCGCACGAGCCATATAAATGCGAGCTTATTGGAATTAAATCTGGAGCCGGAGAAGAAGCCAGCGTTGAAGTTGGGGGAGCAGAGCTCACCATCTATGACAATTTAGGTCGCGACGGACAACCCGTTTGGTCAGATCTTTGTCGGGGTCCGCATCTGCCTTCAACCAAACATATTCCTGCATTTAAGTTGATGCGTAGCGCAGCTGCTTATTGGCGTGGCTCTGAAAAGAATCCCATGCTGCAACGTATCTACGGAACTGCTTGGCCTTCGGCAGAAGAATTAACTGCTTACTTAGAACTTTTGGCAGAGGCTGAAAAGCGCGATCATCGCCGCCTTGGTACCGAACTCGATCTATTCTCATTTCCAGAGGAAATTGGATCAGGTCTTGCGGTCTTTCATCCCAAGGGCGGCATCGTCCGTCGCGCAATGGAAGATTACTCACGCAAGCGCCATGAAGATGAGGGTTACGAATTCGTTTACTCACCACATCTAACTAAGGCCGCGCTCTTCGAAAAGTCTGGCCACTTGCAGTGGTACTCAGAAGGTATGTATCCACCGATGGTGATGGATGAAGAGTTACACGCTGACGGAACTATCAAACGTGCTGGTCAGCAGTATTACATGAAGCCGATGAACTGCCCTTTCCACAATTTAATTTTTGCTTCGCGCGGACGTTCCTATCGCGAGCTCCCAATTCGTCTCTTTGAGTTCGGAACTGTGTATCGCTACGAAAAATCAGGTGTTATCCACGGACTCACTCGTGCGCGCGGCTTTACCCAGGATGATGCCCACATTTACTGCACAAAAGAACAGATGGTAGGAGAACTAGATTCGCTCCTAACCTTCGTACTTAATTTGTTACGTGATTACGGATTAGAAGATTTTTATCTCGAACTATCAACCCGTAATCCTGAAAAATCAGTCGGAGAAGATAGCGACTGGGCCGAAGCGACCGAAGCGCTACGTAAAGCAGCGGTAGCCCAAAATCTTGAACTCGTTCTCGACGAAGGTGGCGCAGCGTTCTATGGGCCAAAGATTTCTGTTCAAGCAAAAGATGCAATTGGACGTACTTGGCAGATGTCGACGATCCAAGTTGATTTCCAGTTGCCACAGCGCTTTGAACTCGAATATTCCGCAACTGACGGAACTCGTCAACGACCAGTGATGATTCACCGCGCGCTATTTGGTTCTATCGAACGTTTCTTCGGTGTACTTACCGAGCACTACTCAGGAGCATTCCCTCCATGGTTGGCGCCAGTGCAAGTAACTGCCATTCCAGTTGCTGAAGCTTTTGCTGATTATCTTGCTTCGGTTGTAAAAGAGTTTAAAGCAGCGGGTATCCGTATCGATTTGGATGCTTCCGATGACCGAATGCAGAAGAAGATTCGCAATGCGCAGATGCAGAAAGTTCCCTATATGTTGATCGCTGGCGAAGAAGATCAGCAAGCCGGCAAAGTTTCGATTCGATATCGCAACGGTGAGCAGAAGAACTCAATAGCTGTTGCAGATGCAATCGCCGAGATTCGTAGCGCCATCGCAGATCGTAAACAGGTTTAAGTAATGCGCGAAGGCGACCAAGTAATTCCAGGCGGGGCAGGAATGCCCGATCGCTGGGAACGACTTTGGGCGCCGCATCGTATGGAGTATTTAAAGGGCGAAAATCGTCCGCTAGCGGGAAATCAAGTTACTTGCCCTTTCTGCGAAATTCCCAAGATGAGCGATGAAGAAGGCCTAATTGTTGCTCGTGGAACAAACGCATATGTCGTAATGAATCTCTATCCATACAACGCGGGCCACTTACTTATCTGCGCATATCGCCATGTCGCAGATTTGACGGAGCTAAATAAAGATGAGCGCGATGAAATCTTTGAACTTAGCGCGCACGCAATGAAAACTCTACGTAAGGTCTCAGCGCCAGCCGGCTTTAATCTTGGCATGAATCAAGGTGCGATTTCAGGTGCCGGAGTCGCAGAACATATCCACCAACATATTGTTCCGCGCTGGTCGGGCGATGTTAATTTCATGCCGATTATCGGACAGACCAAGGTGCTGCCAGTACTGCTCTCTCAAACTCGCGCCGAACTCGCGCAAGCTTGGTAGTTAGCTTCTCGCTGCTTTTTCTATAAAGGCGTTCACAATATCCACACCAATTCCCTTGCTAATCACAACTGGAATAGCCGGAAAGAGTAAACCGGCTTCGAATGCGCTTTCTCCTGCATCTTCAACCGCCTCTAAATACTCACTTCTGAAATCTGCAACTAACTCTTTATGCTCCGGATCGCTATCTCTGCGTGAAGTAGGGCTTTGCGAGTAATCAATAATTTCGAGAGTCTCAAGATCAATTAATGCAGAGGGGTTGCCGGCATCATCGTGGAGAACTAAGTACGGGGTAACAAGTGGATCGAAGACGCGATTAGCAAGTAATACTGCATCATCGAAATCAGAGTCACTTCCTTCTAATTCATTTACCACTACTAATCGTGGCATTTGAAAATCTGTAAGCGCTGACCAAAGATCTATCGTTTCTTGATCAATGCCGGCTGCAGGATTAATTGCAAAGATTGCTAGTTCGCTCTCGGCTATTGGTTCATTGGAATGAATAGCTCCGAAGAGTTCGGCTAGCGCTTTTGGTTGAGAGGAGACGTGGCCATATATATGGATACGCGGATTAGCGGTATCTCTCTCTGAACTCACAGGCGTCAGAATAGGTGAAAATCCGCGGGGGAGCCTACGATGGACCTGATGTTAAGCGCCTCTTTAAAACCCGCAGTCACCCGCGCTATCAATCCGATCGCTCGCGGTGCCCTTGCCATTGGTTTAACTCCAAATGCAGTTACCTTTTTTGGGGCAATTGGCCTGGTCACTTCCGCGCTCTATTTCTATCCCAAGGGCGAGCTCTTTATCGGAACTCTTGTTATCTCTTTCTTTGCACTCAGCGATCTATTTGATGGCGCAATGGCGCGAATCTCTCATAAGGGTGCCAGCGCTTGGGGCAGTTTTTTAGATTCAACAATCGATCGAATCACTGACTCTGCGATCCTGGTTGGTTTGACACTCTTTTTGGTAGATGCAGATGACTCACTAACTGCCGCTGTAATTGGTGCGCTAGTTTTTGGATCACTCGTTCCTTACATCAGAGCCAAGGCTGAAAGCATGCAAATCTCGTGTTCTGGTGGGATTGCTGAGCGCACTGAGCGTTTGATCATTTCCTTAACCGCGATAGGACTGGAAGGACTTGGAGTTCCTTACGCGCTAGCGATCGGTATCTGGCTACTACTTATCTTGGCTGTTGTAACAGTTATCCAAAGAATATTGATTGTGAAGGCAGCTCTGTAACGCAATGAATTTTGATTTCGCAGTGGCAGGTGGGTACTTCGCTGGTTGGCGCCTAGTTCGAGCGCTACCAGAAGAGTTTGCCTACAGATCTTTCGAAGCAATCGGAAAGTATGCACTTGCTCGCAATGGTGCGCGCGTTAAGAGACTGCGCTCTAATCTCTCCCGTGTCTGCCCCACTAAATCCTCATCCGAAATGGACGAGCTGATGCGCAAAGCGATGAGTTCGTATATGCGTTATTGGTGTGACACATTTAGATCTCCAGATTGGTCACGCGAGCGAATTGCTGCAACAGTCACGGTTGAACGTGAAGATTTACTGACTGCGCCCATGAGGAACGGAACAGGTGTCGTTGTTGCCCTTCCTCACGCAGGAAACTGGGATCATGCAGGCTCTTACTTCTGCGGAATGGGATTCCCACTTGTTACTGTTGCAGAACGTTTAAAGCCGGAAGCGCTCTTCAATAAATTCTTGGAGTATCGCCAAAACATCGGGATGGAAGTTCTTGCACTTGATTCAAGATCAATCGTCACCCTTATGCAGCGAGCCCGCGAAGGTCGGTTGATTGCACTGGTTGCTGATCGCGATCTTTCAAAGAGCGGTGTGGATGTTTCTTTCTTTAGCCATCCAGCGCGCATGCCTGCTGGCCCTGCACTGCTTGCAATCAGAACTGGTATTCCATTAATCACGGCTTATGTTTCTTACAAAACTACCGGCATTCACATTGTCTTTAATTCAGTTGAGATTCCATCCAACGGAAGCGAAGAAGAGAAGATTTCACAAGTAGTTCAGAAATGTGCTGACCTATTTGCAGAAGGAATCGCATCGTCACCGCAGGATTGGCATATGTTGCAGCGGATCTGGACCGATGGAGATTTCCAGGAGCGCAGCGCATGACCCTAAAAAAATTAAGGATCGGACTAGTTTGTCCCTACGGTTGGGATACACCAGGTGGTGTGCAGAGCCATGTTCGCGATCTAGCGGAGTACCTAATTGCCAAAGGTCATTACGTATCCGTTCTTGCCCCCGTTGTTGATGAAGAGAACATCCCTGACTATGTAACAAGTGCGGGAAAACCAATTTCGATTCCATACAACGGTGCCGTGGCACGCGTCCTCTTTGGACCTATTGCCTTTGCCAGAGTGCGCCAATGGATTACCAATGGCAAGTTTGATCTCTTACATCTGCACGAGCCAGCCATTCCATCTATCTCGTTGTTAGCGTGCTGGGCTGCAGAAGGCCCGATGGTGGGAACTTTCCACGCTGCTGCCAAGCGACAGAAGGCGATCTTTGCAATTGGACCGATCCTTGAGCCGGTGATCGAAAAGTTAACAGCGCGAATTGCGGTGAGTGAAGCCGCTCGATCCACTCTGACTGAACACTTGGAAACAGATGCGGTTGTGATTCCAAATGGTATTTACGCGGATCGTTATCGCGACGGGGAAGTTCTTGAGAAATGGAGCGGTAATACAATTGGATTTATTGGCCGCTACGAAGAACCACGTAAAGGCCTGCCCGTTCTGCTTGAAGCGCTGCCGATAATTGCGCGCTTTGCACCCGATGTAAGGGTATTAGTTGCTGGCCCAGGGGAGCGTAAAGAGGTAATCGAAAGCATTGATCCGCAACTTCGTGGACGTTTCGAATTCCTTGGCAGAATTTCCGAGAAGGAGAAGGCTGATTTCCTCTCATCGGTTGCAATTTATGTTGCACCTAATACTGGCGGAGAATCGTTTGGAATTATTCTGGCAGAGGCGTTAGCTGGGGGAGCCGCGGTACTGGCAAGCGATATCCCCGCCTTTGATTCATTGCTTGGCAATGGTGAATTCGGAGCGCTCTTTACTTCAGAGGATCCACATGATTTGGCCCGCGTTGCTATTGATCTATTGCGCGATACCGAAAAACGTCATCAATTATCTAAACGTGGCAAAGAGTATGCGCAGCGCTTTGATTGGGATGTTGTGGCTGAAGATATTTATTCGATTTACGAAATGGCTCTGGTTGGAAGTTCTGGCGTGACTCTCTCGTCGGAAAATCGTGCTTGGAATCGCTTCCTAGGAAGAGAAGGAAGTTAAATGGAAAAGTATTTCTTCGTTGCGCTGATCGTTATCTTTGCCATCTGGTATCTGTCGTATTCTGCAACAAGGTTAGATCGTCTCCATAATCGGGTTGAAACCAGTTGGGCAAATTTGGATGGACTTCTTCAGCGACGAGCAGCAGTTGCTCTGGAAATTGCTAAGAGCGAGATTGCTGATCCTGCGTCATCGCTTCTACTGACTGCAGCCGCTCACCAAGCGCGAGATGCGCAAATGCGCGCACGTTCGCAGGCTGAAAGCGGACTATCTGGTGCGCTGGGTCTTTTGTTGCACGATGGGCATTTGGTAAATGGCTCAATCGAAAAGGATTTGTTAAGAGAACTCAGCGAATTAACCGACAAGATTCGCGTCGCAATTGCTCTACATGTTGACGCTGTCAATCGCACACAAATGGTGCGACGCAAGCCAGTTTTTAGGATATTTCGCTTAGCTGGTCGCGCACCTCTTCCTGTTACCTATGAATTCGAAGCCGATGTTCTTTAAAAAGTTTGTAATCTCGGTAATCGGAGTTACATCAATACTTGTTGTCGGCTTGAGCTTTTTCTCACCAGATCAGTTCTCTAAGTTAGGTTCGATTGAGAACGTCTTTAAAGATCCAGAGCCTGTGAACTCGTTAAGTGGCCGAATCGGAAGTGATGGACCTGTCCTAGTAGTAAAGATCGATGACACTCGGGCGGCACACCCCCAGGCAGGTTTGGAAGATGCCGATCTGGTTTACATTGAACAAGTTGAAGGTGGACTTACCAGACTCGCAGCTGTTTTCTCTTCGAAGATCCCAGCAATTATCGGACCTGTAAGAAGTGCGCGTATCTCGGATATAGAAATACTTGAGCAGTTTGGTCGTGTGGCATTTGCTTACAGTGGCGCACAGAAAAAATTATTACCAGTAATTGGTGCAGCAAACCTGGAGAACTTAGGAGCACAGCGCCAGTCACGCGAAATCTATACAAATGATCCGCTACGCAACGCACCGACGGCGATGATGCTGCAAGCGCAAACTTTGATGCAAAAAGTTAAGGAACAGCAACTTCCTGTTGCAATTTCGAAGAACGTTGGATGGAATTTTGCAGAATCCTTCGATACTGGAACGGCAATCGCCTCAGCCAAAGTTTCTTGGCCGGCAATTTCATACGATGCGGTCTGGTCAAATGTGGAGAAGCGCTGGCTGCTCTCACACAAAGGTGTTCCAAACATTTCAGCCAGTGGCGTTCATTTAGCTGCAAGTACCTTCGTAATTCAGGTCGTTTCAATTACTCCATCTGAATATGGAGATAAGTTCGGAGGCGTTACTCCATTCACCGCAACGGTCGGGTCAGGTAGTGGCTACATTCTTCGCGACGGTAAATACATTTCCGCGCTATGGGATCGTCCAACGCCTGAATCAGGAACTGCTTGGAAAACCACTTCTGGAGAAACGATCCCCTTCGCACCGGGGCAAATTTGGATCGCGTTAACCGATAAGGAACCAGTATTTACGCCTATTCCATCGAAAATCCCCGCAGATGCGCCATCTGCTGCAGCAAAGTAGTATTAAGCCCTTAACTATTTAATTAGATATTTCTTAGGGAGTTAGCGATGTCAGAGGCAGTCGGAACAGCTCGCGTTAAGCGCGGTATGGCAGAAATGCTTAAGGGCGGCGTCATCATGGATGTCGTCAACGTTGAGCAGGCCAAGATCGCTCAAGATGCAGGTGCATGTGCCGTTATGGCTCTCGAACGCGTACCTGCTGATATTCGCGCCCAAGGTGGCGTCGCACGCATGTCAGATCCCGACATGATCGAAAAGATTAAAGCGGCAGTGACAATTCCTGTAATGGCAAAGGCCCGCATCGGTCACTTCGTCGAAGCGCGCATCCTGGAATCTCTGGGCGTCGATTACATCGATGAGTCAGAAGTTTTAACTCCAGCAGATTTTGAAAACCATATCGATAAGTGGGATTTCAAAGTTCCTTTCGTGTGCGGTGCAACAAACTTAGGTGAAGCGCTCCGTCGGATTAATGAAGGTGCGGCAATGATTCGCTCAAAGGGCGAGGCAGGTACTGGAGATGTTTCCAACGCCATGATGCATATGCGCAAGATCGGGGCAGAAATCCGTCGCCTATCTTCCATGCGCGAAGATGAACTCTATGTTGCCGCAAAAGAGTTACAAGCTCCTCACGCACTTGTTAAAGAAGTAGCTGAGACCGGAAAACTTCCTGTAGTTCTATTTACTGCTGGTGGTATCGCAACTCCTGCCGATGCGGCTTTAATGATGCAGATGGGCGCTGACGGCGTATTCATTGGCTCAGGAATCTTCAAGTCAGGCGACCCTGCAACTCGTGCAGCGGCTTGTGTAAAAGCAACAACATTCTTCGAAGATGCCAAGGTGATCGCTGATGCCTCACGTGGTCTTGGTGAAGCGATGGTTGGAATCAATGTTGCTGATCTTCCTGCACCACACCGCTTAGCTGAACGCGGCTGGTAGTTAATTAGAAAATGAAGATTGGCGTTCTTGCTCTTCAAGGTGATTTTCGCGAGCACCTAGTTGCAGCAAAGAACGCAGGCCATGCGGCTCTTACTGTTCGTCGCCCGGAAGAGTTAGCAGAAGTTGATGCGCTCATTCTTCCTGGGGGAGAATCAACAACGATTGCACATCTTGCAAGTACCTTTAACTTGATGCAACCGATAAGAGATCGAATCAAATCAGGTATGCCGGTCTATGGATCATGCGCAGGAATGATTCTTTTAGCTGATCGAATTATCGATGGATCGGATGGTCAAGAAACTTTCGGTGGCATTGATATGACAGTGCGACGAAATGCCTTCGGTCGCCAAGTTGATTCCTTCGAAAGCGATCTTGATTTTCAAGGCGTTAATCTTCACGCGGTCTTCATTCGCGCACCTTGGGTTGAAGAAGTAGGCGCAACAGTTGAAGTCCTATCTTCAGTGAAAACTGCGAAGGGATCGCACGCGGTAGCCGTTCGACAAGGAAGGCTCTTGGCAACCTCATTCCATCCCGAGTTAACTGGAGATTTACGCGTACATCGCTACTTCTTTGATCAAGTCTGTACTGGCGCGATAAAGTAAGCGAAGTGAATTACGCGGTTTAGATACCGCTCAACGAGAGTGAAAGTTTGAGGTTACGCCATGTCAGGCCATTCCAAATGGGCAACGACAAAGCATAAGAAAGCTGTGATCGATAGCCGCCGGGCAAAGAACTTTGCAAAACTCATTAAGGCTATAGAAGTTGCATCGCGTAATGGTGGACCAGATGTTGATGGCAATCCAACTCTCTTTGATGCGATCGCAAAAGCGAAGAAAAACTCGATGCCCGCCGATAACATCGAAAGAGCGGTAAAGCGTGGCGCTGGACTCGAATCCGGCGGATCTGACTGGCAGACAATTATGTACGAAGGTTACGGACCAAATGGCGTTGCGATCATGATTGAATGTTTATCAGATAACCGAAATCGCGCAGCTTCAGAAGTTCGTGTAGCCGTAACTCGCAACGGTGGTTCAATGGCAGATCCTGGATCAGTTTCCTATCTCTTCAATCGCAAAGGTGTAATCATCATTGCTAAGGCGGAGTCGGTAACAGAAGAGAAAATTCTCGAATCTGTGCTTGAAGCCGGAGCCGAAGAAGTAAACGATTTAGGTGAATCTTTTGAGGTTGTCTGTGAGGCTAGTGACCTTGTTGCGGTTCGCACAGCGTTGCAGAACTCAGGCCTTGATTACGAATCCGCCGATTCATCATTCTTGCCATCGATGTCCATTCCCTTGGATGCAGAAGGCGCCACCAAGGTCTTCGAACTAATTGATGCCATTGAAGAGTTGGATGATGTGCAGAATGTTTACAGCAACTTCGATGTCTCTGACGAGGTTATGGCGAGCCTTTCCTAGCTCTTTGCGGACTCGGACATAGGCTTTGAAGTTATGAGCCAAGCAACGCTGAGAGTTTTGGGTATCGACCCAGGCCTTACGCGCTGCGGCATAGGGGTTATTGAAGGCCTACCTGGATCACCACTTAAGTTGATTAGCGTGGGAGTGATCAAGACTCCCAGCGATAACCCGCTAGAACAGCGTCTCTTGCAGCTCGAAGAAGAGATCACTAATTGGGTAAGCAAATATCAACCAGATCGGATCGCAGTTGAAAGAGTTTTTTCGCAGCACAATGTTCGTACCGTGATGGGCACCGGACAAGCAGCGGGTATCGCGCTATTAGTTGCAGCGAAAGCAGGTATTCCAGTTGTTATGCACACACCAAGTGAAGTCAAGGCTGCCGTAACTGGTTCAGGTCGAGCTAATAAGGTACAAGTCGCCGAGATGGTTAAAAGGTTGCTTTCCTTAACCGAGATACCTAAACCGGTTGATAGCACCGATGCTCTGGCGTTGGCGATCTGCCACATTTGGCGTGGTGGTGGCAACAGCAAAATTGCATCTGCACTAGCTGCTGAAAAATCACGGCTAGCCAAGTTGGTTCGCAAATGATTTCACTTGTTAACGGCGTTGTTCGCTCTATTTCGCCAGATAAGGTCATAGTTGAAGTTGGCGGAGTTGGTTTATCTCTTGCGGTTACGCAGAAGGCATCTGCCCAGTTGAATATTGGCGTGCAAGTGCAGTTGTTTACAACGCTGGTAGTTCGCGAAGATGCGCTAACGCTTTATGGTTTTCTAGAAGACGGAGATCGCGCGCTTTTCGAGTTAGTTCAGACAGTTAGTGGAATTGGTCCAAAGGTTGCGCTCTCCATTGTTTCGGCGCTATCACCATCGCAGTTAGCCGTTGCTGTAGCCCAAGAAGATATCTCTGCTATTGAAAAGGTTCCTGGAATTGGCCGCAAGGGTGCACAGCGTTTAATCCTTGAGTTAAAGGGCAAGTTAACTGATTTTGGAACTTCATCAAAGAGCGATCGCCATCAACCTGTCTGGCGCGAACAGTTAACTAGCGCATTAGTCTCGCTCGGTTTTAACGCCAAGGATTCAGATGCTGCGATATCTAGCGTCGTTGCGCGTTTATCTGAAGACGGAATCGATGCGCAAACCCTCGAACTCTCCGATCTCTTAAAGCGCGCACTTTCGCAGGGTGGGCGTTAAAGTGGCTAACGATATGAGCGATGATCGTTTAGTAGCGCCAGAATTTAGTCAGGATGACTCAGCTGCCGAACACGCGCTACGTCCAAAGACTCTCGATGATTTCATTGGACAGCATCGCGTTCGAGATCAGATTGATGTCTTGTTATCAGCGGCACGTTCACGCGGCTCGGCCGCCGATCACATCCTGCTTAGCGGTCCACCCGGACTCGGAAAGACAACTCTTGCTTTGATTTTAGCTAGCGAAATGCAAACACCGATTCGTATAACCAGCGGTCCTGCGATCACTCACGCTGGAGATTTAGCGGCGATTTTATCTTCACTAGTTGAAGGAGAGATTCTCTTCTTAGATGAGATTCACCGTTTGCCAAGACCTGCTGAAGAACTTCTCTACCTTGCAATGGAGGATTTCCGCGTTGATGTTGTCGTAGGTAAAGGACCGGGAGCAACTGCGATTCCATTACAACTGCCGCGCTTTACATTAGTTGGGGCAACTACACGTGCAGGATTACTTCCTAGTCCGCTAAGGGATCGCTTCGGCTTTACTGCACATCTCGATTTCTATGAGTCCACTGAACTCGCTGAAGTAATTCGTCGCAGCGCTGCTTTACTGCAACTGACAATTGAAGAAGAGGCGGTACTTGAAGTTGCTGGCAGGTCTCGCGGCACACCACGTATCGCTAATCGTTTATTGCGTCGCGTCCGCGACTATGCCCAAGTTCGCACAAGTGGTGGAGCCAGCGCTAAAGCTGCAAATGCCCTCACTCACTCAGATGCGATGGCCGCGCTTGAAATGTATGAAGTAGATGAGAAAGGTTTGGATCGACTAGATCGTTCAGTGCTGACCGCACTTATCGAGCGATTTAATGGGGGACCGGTTGGTCTTTCAACGCTGGCGATTGCAGTGGGTGAAGAGACGGAAACGGTCGAAGCCGTGGCTGAGCCATTCTTGGTAAGAAATGGTTTTATGGCCCGCACTCCGCGGGGTCGTATCGCCACCGAACTCGGGTGGCGCCATTTAGGGCGAACCCCTCCTGCTGGGATCGCAACCCTTTTCGACACGCCCGCGCCCAACGCATAGACTCTGCTCTTATGTCCACACCAAATAAAACTCTGAAGAGCCCTGCCCGCTCTGGCCGCGCTCTTTTGATTCTGGCGCTCATTATCTTCGGTCTACTTGCAACCACCTTTATCCAAGGTGTTTCATCGGTGAAGCTAGGCCTCGATCTTCGTGGCGGAACCAGCGTGACGCTGCAACCCCGAGCATCAAATGACTCCAACAAGGTTACTTCTGAGGCGATTGATCAAGCAGTCTCAATTATTCGCCAACGCGTTGACTCAATTGGCGTAGCAGAAAGTGAAGTAACTGCTCAAGGAAGCGGAACGAATCGACAGATCGTAATCTCTGTTCCAGGAGATAGCGGACGTCGTGTTGTGGATCTGGTTGGACAAACTGCAGAGCTACGTTTTCGTCAGGTACTAGCAGAAGGTTCTGGCGTATCAAATCCTGCTGACACTTCAACTGCTGCAACACCTGCAGCCGGTGTTAACGCTGATCTCAATGCGAAGTACGCCGCACTCGACTGTACCGATCCTGCTAGTCGTGAAGGTACTGGCGCCGATAGTCCGGCCGACACAATTGTTTCTTGTTCACGCGATGGCGGTGCAAAGTACATTCTCGCTCCAGCCGAAGTTCTCGGAACTCAAGTCTCTTCCGCCGAGGCTGGTTATGACCCATCACAAGGCCTTGCTTGGTTTGTTTCTCTAACCTTCAACGGCGAGGGCACAAAGGCATTTGGTGCGCTAACTAACCGAGTAACTTCGCTGCAATCACCGCTTAATCAAGTGGCGATTGTTCTCGATGGTTTAGTTGTTTCTGCACCAAGAATTAATGAAGCGATTCCATCAGGTAATGCCCAGATCACTGGATCTTTCTCACAAGTTGAAGCGCAAGATCTCGCAAACGTTCTTAAGTATGGAGCGCTTCCTTTAGCATTCGATCGCGGTGAAGTGCAGCAAGTTTCTCCAACTCTTGGAGCCGACCAGTTAAGCGCTGGCCTTTTGGCTGGCGCTTTGGGTCTTGGTTTAGTTCTTATCTATTCACTTCTTTACTATCGCGGACTTGGTCTAGTAGTCGTTGGTTCGCTGGCACTGGCTGCGTTGATTGTTTACCTGCTCTTCCTGGTACTAGGTGAAACGATTGGATTTACTCTCACCTTGGCAGGTATCGCTGGTGCCATTGTGGCGATCGGTGTTACCGCAGACTCATTTATCGTCTTCTTCGAACGTATCCGCGATGAAGCGCGTGAAGGCCGTTCAATCCGCTCGGCGGTTGAAAGTGGTTGGGCTAAGGCGCGTCACACGATTTTGGTTGCTGATGCTGTTTCTCTGATTGCTGCTGCTTTGCTCTACTTCTTCGCAGTTGGTGGCGTACGTGGCTTTGCTTTCACTCTAGGTCTCACAACACTTGTCGATTTAATTATCGTCTTCTTCTTCACCAAGCCAATGGTGAGCATCTTGGCCGGAGTTAAATTCTTCTCTTCCGGTCATCCGCTTTCGGGGCTATCGCCTAAGAGCATCGGTATGAAGAATTATAGAACTGCGTCAATCACAGCTGATTCAACCAATTCTGTTTCTACCCAGTCTGTTTCAACATTGGAGGCATAAGCCATGGTAAAACTCTCAGGTCTTGGTGGTCGTCTTTACTCTGGCGAAACTTCATTTAACATCGTTGGTAATCGCCGTCGTTGGTACTCAATCTCAGCAATATTCATCTTGCTATCAATAGGTGCCCTCTTGATTCAAGGTCTTCACCTTGGAATCGAATTTAAGGGTGGTTCTTCTTACACAGTAAATAAGGCGGGCACGACAGTTGAACAAGCACGCGCCGCTGTTGCAGATGTTGATATTCCAGGAGAAATCATTGTTCAGAAGATCGGTGATGACAAAGTAAAGGTTCAGACTGGTGCGCTTTCTGCGGCACAGTCAGCGGCAGTTGAAAAAGCTTTGACTATCGCCTTTAACGTACCGCTTGAATCAATCGACACTCAGTTGATCGGACCTTCATGGGGTAAGGAAATTACCAAGAAGGCGCTCTACGGACTTATCGCATTCTTAATCGTAATTATGATCTTCTTGACGATGATCTTTGAACCCAAGATGGCAGTTTCTGCGATCGTGGCCGTTGTGCATGATGTCTTTATTACAGTTGGAATCTATGCACTCGTCGGGTTCGATGTTACCCCCGCAACTGTGATCGGATTCTTAACGATCCTTGGTTATTCGCTGTATGACACCGTTGTTGTATTCGATAAGGTTCGCGAGAACACCAAATCTGTTGCTGCGGTGGGCAAAGTTACATATTCACAAGCGGCAAACTTGGCTGTTAATCAGACAATCGTGCGTTCTGCTAACACTTCTTTGATTGCACTTCTTCCAGTTGGTGCGATCCTTTTTGTAGGTGCTGGCTTACTTGGCGCCGGAACTCTCAAGGATCTATCCCTTGCTTTGTTTATCGGGCTTGCAGTTGGTACTTACTCTTCAATCTTTATCGCTCCACCATTCCTGGCATCACTTCGCGAGAAGGAACCAGCGATGCAAGCACTTGCAAAGCGAGTTGCATCGCGCGGGGGAGCAGATCCAGTCTCAGCATCAGTGAGTGCAAATAGTGAGAGAGCGGCGATACGCCCAAGCGTTGGTCGCGGACCTCGCAATCAACCAAAGCGCAAGGGTCGCAAGTAAGGCGCAGCCTTTGAACGCTCTAGTTGCACCACTATTAGCAACACTTAAAGAGAGCCACCCAACAAGTCGGCTCTCTGAAGTTGAGCGCGCTTTTGAAATCGCAAAGCAGGCCCATGTAGGGCAAATGCGTAAATCCGGTGAAGAGTACATAACTCACCCCGTTGCGGTTTCGCAGATTCTGGCTGAACTTGGTTTAAATGACACAACAATAATCGCCTCCCTTCTGCACGACACCGTTGAAGATACGCCTTACTCGCTCACTCAATTGCGTTCTGATTTCGGCGATGAGATCGCCAACTTAGTCGATGGCGTAACCAAGTTAGATAAGTTAACTTACGGTCCGACTGCCGAGGCCGAAACGGTTCGGAAGATGGTCGTTGCCATGTCGCGCGACATTCGAGTTCTGGTGATAAAACTTGCAGATCGATTACATAATGCGCGCACATGGAAGTTTGTTAGCACTGAGAGCGCTGAGCGAAAAGCACGTGAAACTTTAGATATCTATGCTCCTCTAGCGCATCGCTTGGGCATGAATGCAATCAAATGGGAGCTTGAAGATCTCTCGTTCGAGGTTCTGGAACCTAAGAAGTTCGAAGAGATATCGCGGTTAGTTGCGGAGCGTTCACCTTCCCGCGATGCGCTGTCACAAGAGGTAATTGATGCGGTGCAAAGTGATCTAGATCGAGATGCGATCACAGCGACAGTTACAGGGCGCAAAAAACATTATTTCAGCGTCTATCAAAAGATGGTGGTGCGCGGCCGTGATTTCAACGATATCTATGACTTAGTAGGTATTCGCGTCTTGGTAAATGATGTCAAGGATTGCTACGCGGTTCTTGGTTCGATTCACGCTCGCTGGTCGCCTGTGCCAGGACGATTTAAAGATTACATCGCAATGCCAAAATTCAATCTCTACCAATCGCTGCATACAACTGTGATTGGGCCAAACGGCAAGGCGATAGAAATCCAGATTAGAACTTTTGAAATGCATTCCCGCGCTGAATTCGGTATCGCAGCGCACTGGAAGTACAAGCAAGGCAATGAGTCGAAGAACTCCTCACCAGAGATGCTTTGGCTACGCCAGTTGCACGAGTGGCAGAAAGAGACTGAGGATCCTTCAGAATTCCTCGAAGCGCTTCGTTTTGATCTAGGCAGTCCCGAAGTCTTCGTATTTACTCCAAAGGGGAGCGTGATTGCTCTTCCTGGTGGATCTACACCGGTCGACTTCGCATACTCAGTGCATACAGATGTTGGAAGCAAGTGTGCTGGAGCAAAAGTAAATGGTCGCTTAGTTCCTCTTGATACCCGCTTGGTCAACGGCGATGTAATCGAGATAGTTACCAATAAGAGCGAAAACGCAGGGCCATCACGCGATTGGCTTAACTTTGTTAAATCTCCTCGTGCTAGATCAAAGATCAAGGCGCATTTCAGTAAAGAACGTCGTGAAGAAGCGATTGATGCTGGACGCGAATCAATTGCACGTCAAATGCGTAAAGCAGGACTACCGCTTCAGAAAATCTTCGCTGGACATTCTTTACTGGAGCTGGCACACGAACTGCGTTATCCCGATATTTCTGCGCTCTATAGCGCTGTAGGAGATGGACATGTTTCGGCAGCTTCCATTATTGAAAAGTTAGTTGTTTCGCTAGGCGTGGAAGATTCGCACCCTGAACCAACTATCGATGTTATTCCAACCGGATCGCACTCAATCAGACGTTCAAGTAGCGCGATCGAAGTTGAAGGCGTGGGCGATGTTCTAGTAAAGCTAGCCCGCTGCTGTACGCCAGTTCCTGGAGATGGAATTATCGGATTTATCACTAAAGGAAGTGGCATCTCAGTCCATCGCGATGATTGCATCAACGCTGCTGACTTGCAGTTAAATCAAGGAGAACGAATCGCTAAGGTGCGCTGGCTCGATGGAGCCGGAAGCGTATTCCTAGTAAATATCCAAGTAGAGGCGCTAGATCGATCACGTTTGTTGGCAGATGTAACGAGAGCGCTATCTGAACAGCATGTAAATATTTTAAGCGCTGCAGTGAATACCTCAAAGGATCGAACCGCAATCAGCAAGTTCACCTTTGAAATGGCAGATGCCACGCATCTCGACTCAGTCTTAGCTGCAGTACGCGCCGTTGAAGGCGTTTACGATGTCTATCGCAACTAATTAGAAGAAAACTGAAAATAGAGGTTAGTTAAATTCAGCGAGAGACTTTTCAGCCTCGGCCAACCAGACCTTACGAGCAGCAGCTGAATCAAGGGCTTCTTGTGCCTTCTTCGCATTTCCGGCAGCGGTTGATTTCGAAGCAATCTTCTCGTAGTTAGCGATTGAATCAGATAGCTGCTTAACCACATCAGCTGCGCGAGCCTTCGCTGCTGGATCGGTCTTGCGCCATATCTCAGCCTCAGCGCTTTTAATCGCTTCTTCGACCTTAGCTACTCGCGCATCCATTGCTGCTCGCTTATCGCGATGAGTAATGCCGATTTTTTCCCATGAGCGAGAAAGTTCGCGGAATGAGTTCTTTGCTGCTTTTACATCAGTAAATGGCACTAGCGCCTCAATCTGAACTATCAACTCTTCGCGCTTGGCTAGGTTTGCGACCATTGATACTTCGCGCTTTTCAAGATCAGCGTTTTTTGCTGTGAAGAATTGATCCTGTGATGCTTTGAACTTAGCCCAGAGCTTGGCATCTTCACTTGGCTTGCCGCGACCAGCAGCCTTCCACTGATCCATCAGAGTTTTGAAAGCGCGCGCGGTGGCAACCCAATCCGTTGAAGTCGCAAGTTTAGAAGCCTGCTCAACAAGTGCTTTCTTAGCCGCAGATACCTTGGCCGTTGTCTCTTCTAGCGTTGCAAAATGAGTTCTACGACGCTTATCAAACTTATTGCGTGATGCAGAAAAACGCTTCCAAAGTTCTCCATCTACTTTCTTATCTAGTCGAGGAGCTGACTTCCACTCTTCGAGCAGTGTCTTCAGGCGATCTCCGGTCACCTTCCAGTTTTCAGAGAGCGCTAGCGATTCAGCCTCCGCAACAATCTTCTCCTTCTCAACTAAAACTTGCTCGCGACGTGCAGCCTTTGCCGCAGCCTCTGCGACCTTCTTCGCTTCATATGCTTCGCGATGGCCTTCAATGAGTGGCTCAATTTGTTCAACTGAGACAGCAAGTGCGGCCAGGTCACCAACACCATTTAATTCGCGAACTTGCTGGCGTAATTTCTTGACCGCTTCATAGGCATCATCTGGAACCATGGCACCGCTTGTGATGCGGGCTGCGGTCAGCGCAACCTCGGATGCTAGAGCTTCAAATTTTCTTACGAAATACTGCAACGCTTCTTCAGCGGTTTTTCCGGGATATGAACCAACGGCCTTTTCGCCTTCTGGTGTACGTACATAAACCGTGCCATCTTCTGCGACTCGACCGAACTTTGATGGATCTCCAATTAGCGCAGATGCTGCACTTGCATTGGCTGGCGTGATGTTGATTGATCCTGGATTGATTTGCTCGGTCATAGTGTTCCCTTTCAGCGCGTCGGCGATTTCGCCTTCGTTGTTTGAGTGTGCAGATGAGGTCTTGCGGAGATAAAAGGTACCCTGTCTTACTTATTGGGGAAAGTTTGCGCCTATTTGCGCGCGAAAATTAGGGGGTGAGGCGATGTTAGTTACCTCTTTCGTGGCCCCTATGTTTGCCACAAACTGTTGGGTGATCGCTGCAGGACCTGGCCAAGAGTGCATCATCGTCGATCCAGGTATGCCAGATATTTCACACGAGATCGAAGCTCTCATTTCTGAACATGGATTGAAACCAGTTGCTGCTTTAATCACCCACGGCCATCTTGATCACACATTCTCGGTAAAGCCACTTGCCGATGGCTATGGAATTTCCTCTTATATTCACACCGAAGATCGAGATTTACTTCTCAAACCACAAGGTGCACATGGCGCTGAATTTATTCAAACGCTTGATGCCATGAAATTTGAAGAACCAAATGAAGTTAAAAACTTACGACATGGCGATGAGATCGATCTATTAGATATGAAAATCACCGCGATTCATGCTCCGGGCCATACGCGGGGGAGCACTATGTTTACAATCAATGACGAGTTGTTAATTACTGGAGATGTTCTATTTGCAGGGTCGATCGGACGCACTGATTTGCCTTCAGGATCGCAAGAAGCGATGCAAAAGACCCTAAAAACAAGAGTTCTTCCCTTGAATGATGGCTTGCGAGTGTTGCCAGGACACGGTCCAGAGACAACAATTAAATTCGAGCGAAAAAATAATCCATATCTGAAAGAATTACGGGTATGAAGTACGAAAAGATCCAAGCGCCAAAAGGGGTAAGCGAATACGCACCCCCACTTTCGGCTGCCTTTGAATGGGTCCGTGAATCTCTGATCGCTCCCGCCAAGTTAGCTGGATATCAACTAATGGAGCTCCCGGTATTTGAAGACACTTCACTATTTTCTCGTGGAGTAGGCGAGTCAACTGATGTTGTATCGAAGGAGATGTACACCTTCGAAGATCGCGGTGGGCGTTCTATAACTTTGCGCCCCGAAGGCACTGCTGGTGTTATGCGTGCAGTAATCGAAAAGGGTTTAGATCGCGGGCAACTTCCCGTAAAGGTCTGGTACTCCGGAGCATTCTTCCGCGCCGAACGCCCACAAGCAGGGCGCTATCGCCAGTTCTATCAAGTTGGAATTGAAGCAATTGGTCTAGATGATCCAGCGATAGATGCTGAAGTGATTGCCATCGCAGATCAAGGATTTAAATCTTTAGGTTTAAAGAATTACCGCTTAGATATCACTTCGCTTGGAGATGCCCAATCTCGCGCTGCTCATCGCGTTGATTTACTGCAATTTATATCGAAGTTGGATCTGGATGAAGCAACCGCGACTCGCGCTGCAATAAATCCACTTCGTTTATTTGACGATAAACGACCAGAGATGAAAGAGGCGATGGCAAAGGCACCTCTCTTACTTGACTATCTCTCGGCTGACTCTGCGGAGAACTTTAAGCAGGTAAAGAGTTATCTAGATTCACTTGGCATTTCATATGTAGTAAATCCCCGAATGGTCCGCGGATTGGATTATTACACCGGCACTACTTTTGAGTTCATTCATGAAGGACTTGGGGCGCAATCAGGAATTGGTGGCGGTGGACGTTACGACGGCCTGATGGAGATTCTTGGCGGTCAAGCACTTTCTGGAATCGGTTTTGGTCTGGGCGTGGATCGAGCACTTCTTGCAGCACAAGCAGAAGGCGTTTTAGTTGAAAATCAATTCTCATCAGATCTATTCATCATTCCTTTGGGCGATAATCAAAAGAGCGCATCCTTATCTATTGCAGCGAAATTGCGTGAAGCGGGGATTCGCACGGAGATCGCCTTTGGTGATCGCGCCCTAAAGGGTGCGATGAAGGCTGCCGATAAAAGTGGATCTCGCTATGTAATCGTTCTTGGTGATAGCGAAGTAGCCTCAGGGAGCGTTGAACTCAAACGCATGAGCGATGGCAGCACGAGATCGGTTAAGATTGACCAATTACAGAGCGTTCTTCTCGGGGATCTCTGACCAACGTTTTACAAATATTAAAGGCGGCTTTTTAAATGTTACGTACTCACGATGCTGGCGCTCTGCGCGCAAGCGATGCTGGTCAGACGGTAAGCCTGGCAGGTTGGGTTGCGCGCCGCCGCGATCACGGTGGCGTTGCCTTTATCGACTTACGTGATGCCACAGGTTCAGTTCAGGTAGTCATTCGCGACGAAGCTCTAGCTGGATCTCTTCGCGCCGAATGGTGTCTGCAGATAAAGGGCGAAGTTGTTCTGCGCCCTGATGGCAATGCCAATACTTCAAACCCAACCGGAGCAATTGAAGTCATGGGCGATGACATAGTCGTTCTTAGTGAGAGCGCCGCGCTTCCCTTTCCAGTTGATAGCGGAAATGATTCTGAAATTTCTGAAGAAGTTCGCCTTAAGTACCGCTACTTAGATCTGCGTCGCGAAAAGCCGGCCGCAAATATGCGCCTACGCTCAAAGGTAACTTCAACAATTCGTCGTGTTATGGAAGATCTCGATTTTCTAGAGATTGAAACTCCTTACTTGACTCGTAGCACTCCAGAAGGTGCACGCGACTTCTTAGTTCCGGTTCGTCTGCAACCCGGAAGTTGGTATGCACTCCCTCAATCTCCACAGTTGTTTAAGCAACTCTTGATGGTTGCCGGCATGGAACGTTATTACCAAATTGCGCGCTGTTTCCGCGATGAAGATTTCCGTGCTGATCGCCAGCCAGAATTTACTCAACTAGATATTGAAATGTCTTTCATTGATCAAGCAGATATCTTGGCAGTTGCTGAAAAGCTCTTGGTTAAGATCTGGAAAGAAGCGGTTGGTTACGATATTCCAACTCCGATTCGCCATATGACTTATGCCGATGCAATGCAGAACTATGGTTCAGATAAACCAGACCTTCGTTTTGGCCTGCAGTTAGTCGAGCAGACTGAATTCTTTAAGGATACCGAGTTCCGTGTCTTCCAAGCGCCATACGTTGGTAGCGTCGTGATGCCAGGTGGCGCATCATCACCACGTCGCGAACTCGATGCTTGGCAGGATTGGGCAAAGGCGCGCGGTGCAAAAGGCCTTGCATACATCCTTGTAAATGAAGATGGAACTCTAGGTGGCCCCGTCTCAAAGAATATTTCTGAGAAAGAGACTGCCGGAATTGTTGCAGCTGCTGGCGCGAAGTCAGGCGATGCAATCTTATTCGCCGCTGGTGAGCGTTCAGCATCCCTTTCACTTCTCGGCGCAGTTCGTCTAGAAATCGGCAAGCGCTGTAATTTGATCGCTGAAGGCGCATGGGAATTCCTATGGGTTGTCGATGCACCAATGTTCGAACCAACGGAAAATGGTGGATGGACTGCAGTGCACCACCCATTCACTGGTCCAAAGCCAGAGTTTGCAAAAACATTCGCATCTGATCCTGCCAACGCTTTGGCATATGCATATGACATCGTTCTTAACGGAACCGAACTCGGTGGCGGATCGATTCGTATCCATGATCGCCAGATTCAAAAAGATGTCTTCTCTGTCATTGGGTTAAGCGATGAAGAAGCGATGAGCAAATTTGGTTTCTTACTTGAAGCATTTAATTACGGTCCACCACCACATGGCGGGATCGCACTTGGCTTAGATCGCGTTTGTGCGCTTCTTACAGGCAGTGACTCGATTCGAGAAGTCATCGCCTTCCCAAAGACAGCAAGCGGGGGAGATCCGCTTACTGGGGCGCCAACGCCAATTACTCCAGCACAGCGTAAAGAGAGTGGAATTGATGGAGTTACAAAGGTAGATAGCCAGAAGTAAGGGCTATCTCAGGTAGGCTAACGATATTAAGCCGATTATTAGTCCAAATTAAGTGAGGATGGAAATGGTTACCGGTCCAGGCGGCGTAGCAACGATTATTGCGGCATGCTCACTACTTGTTATCGCCATAGCAATTTCTTACGCAGTAATCCGCATCGGCCGCCTCGTAGATGAGGCAAGATCCTCACTTAAGGTTCTTACAGATGAGACTGCACCGTTAATTCACGAGTCAACTCGCACTGTAGAGCTAGTAAATAGCCCCCTTGAAAGCTTTGCGCGCATAACTAAGAACGTAGAAGATGTAACTACAAAAGTTGCTGATGCAACGACAGGATTCATGGATAAGAGTGGTCCTGCGGTTAAAGTCGCTGGCGCGCTAATTAGCGCGGCCGGAATGAGTAAATCTCGCTCTAAAAAGAAGAAGAAGGCTGAGTGATCTCCAAACGTGGAATCCGCCGAGATACGTTCACGCTGGCTGCGCTTTTTTGAAAGCGGTAACCGCGAAGGTTTAACTCACACCGTTGTTCCATCAGCATCTTTAATTGCCGATGATCCAAATCTCTTACTTGTAAATGCAGGAATGGTTCCATTTAAGCCCTATTTTCTCGGCGAGGTAACTCCTCCCTTTAAGCGTGCAACCTCGGTCCAAAAATGTGTACGTACTCTAGATATCGATGAAGTTGGAAAGACAACTCGCCATGCATCTTTTTTCCAGATGTGTGGAAACTTCTCATTTGGTGATTATTTCAAAGAGGGTGCGATCGCCCTTGCTTGGGATCTTTTAACCCGGCCGATTTCGGAAGGTGGTTACGGTTTTCCTGAAGATAAGTTATGGGTAACCGTTTATCTAACCGATGATGAAGCAGCCGATATCTGGCATAAGAAGATCGGCATTCCTAAAGAACGAATTCAGCGCCGCGATATGGCAGATAACTTCTGGTCGATGGGCGTACCAGGACCTTGCGGACCTTGTTCCGAGATTTACTTCGATCGTGGACCTGCCTACGGAAGAGATGGCGGCCCAATCGCGGATGAGAATCGCTATTTAGAAATTTGGAACCTGGTCTTCATGCAGAACGAACGTGGAGCCGGTGGCGGTAAAGATAGTTATCCAATTTTGGGCGAGCTTCCTGCAAAGAGTATCGATACTGGCCTTGGGCTAGAACGCACAGCCGCGCTGTTGCAAGGCGTAGAAAATATTTACGAGATTGACACGACTATGCAGATTTTGAATAAAGCGATGGATTTAACCGGCGTTAAATACGGCTCATCTGAGAAATCTGATGTTGCACTTCGTGTTATCGCTGACCATGCTCGAACATCTGCGATGTTGATTGGCGATGGCGTAACACCTGGCAATGAAGGTCGTGGCTATGTCCTGCGTCGCATGATGCGTCGCACGATTAGAAATATGCGCCTGCTGGGTACCAATGACCCGATCATGTCTGAGCTCACAGTTGCTGCTATTGGTGCCATGGGGCCGCAGTATCCGGAGTTAGTTACAGATGAGAAACGAATCTTGGCGGTTTCGGTATCAGAGGAAGAGTCATTTCTGCAGACGCTAAAGAGCGGAACCCAGATCTTTGACATGGCTTCTACCGAACTTAAAAAATCTAAGAAATCGGTGCTCCCTGGCGAAGAAGTCTTCAAATTGCATGACACTTATGGATTTCCTTTTGATCTCACTCTTGAGATGGCGCGCGAAGAAGGCTTAGAAGTAGATGAGGCCGGTTTCACGCGCCTAATGAAAGAACAACGTGATCGCGCTAAGGCCGATGCCAAGGCGAAGAAGAGTGGTCATACTGATCTGAGTGAGTACAAGAAGATCGCCGACAGCAAGGGCGCATCCGAATTCCTCGGTTATACAAAGACCGAGACTGAATCTCAGGTCAATGGAATTTTGGTTGACGGTATATCCGTAAAATCTGCGCAATCGGGAAGCGATGTCGAAATAGTTCTAGATCGCACCCCTTTCTACGCTGAAGGCGGCGGACAGTTAGCCGATGGTGGACGTATTGTCTTAAGTAATGGCGCGGTTATTGAAATTGAAGATGTGCAAGCACCTGTTACCGGATTATCTGTTCATCGCGGTCGTGTTATCTCGGGTGAAGTTGGGGTCGGGGATAAGGGTCTAGCGACAATCGATCAAGAGCGTCGAGATGGAATCTCTCGCGCACACACTGCAACCCATATGGTTCATAAAGCTTTCCGCGAAATATTGGGCGAAACTGCAACTCAGGCAGGATCGGAGAACTCACCAGGACGTTTTCGTTTCGACTTCCCTTCAACAGGGGCGGTCTCTGAAGGAGTACTCAATGACGTTGAAGCGCGCGTAAATACGCTTCTATTAGATAACCTTGAAGTAAGCGCGGAAGTAATGTCGCAAGATGAAGCGAAGAAGTTGGGCGCAATGGCGCTCTTCGGCGAAAAATACGGAGATCGCGTTCGCGTCGTTTCAGTCGGAGATTGGGCGCGCGAACTCTGCGGTGGCACACATGTCCAGCGCTCTGGGCAATTAGGTGTTGTAAAGCTGTTAAGTGAATCCTCGATTGGCGCTGGCGTGCGTCGCGTCGAAGCCCTAGTTGGCGTGGATGCTTATCGCTTCCTAGCGCGCGAACATATCTTGCTGAATTCGTTAACATCGCTGATCAAAGGCTCACGCGCAGAGGAGCTTCCGGAGCGAATCTCAGATCTTCTGACCAAGTTTAAAGAGATCGAGAAAGAGCTAGCGCAGGTTAGATCCGCTGCGGCAATGGCTGATATTTCAAAGTTCGCCTCGGGTGCAAAGAAGATTGATGGTGCAACGTTTATAGCTAATCGTATTCCGGATGGCATAGCAGTTGATGATCTTCGCAAGATTGCACTTGAACTGCGCAACCGTGATATCTATAGCGTCGTAGCGTTGGTAAGTGTCGTTGATGGAAAACCCGTACTAGTCGTTGCCGCAAGTGACGCTGCTCGGGCACGCGGAGTGAAAGCTGGTGCCTTAGTCAAGATCGGTTCAACCGTTCTGGGCGGTGGCGGTGGAGGTAAAGATGATTTCGCACAAGGTGGCGGAACTGAAATTTCGGAGATTGATAAAGCGTTACAAGCGATTGAACTCGCAATAAGCGGGAAGTAATGGCAAGGCTAGGCCGGCGGATCGCATTTGATTATGGCGATGTCCGTATCGGCGTAGCAATATGTGATCCTGATGGTTTGCTGGCTACGCCTTTGGAAGTTCTACAGAGTAAAGACCCCAATTTGTTAGTCAAAATCAACGAACTTGTACAAGAATATGAGCCGGTCAAGTTTTATGTGGGAGAGCCGAGGCAACTTAGTGGCGCTGATTCAGTCGCTGCAGAAAAGGCTATGAAATTTGCAGAGAGACTTAGCGCTAAATTCGATATTGAAATTTCGATGATTGATGAACGGCTATCAACTGTTTCGGCAAGTCGCCAGTTACGAGATGCCGGAATCGATGCCAAAAGCGCAAAAACTCTTATTGATTGTGCTGCCGCAGTTGCGATTCTTGAACAAGGGCTAGCGCTTGATAAGAGATAGAAAAGCGCTTATTCGCGTTGCTTTAGCCCTAGCTTTTGTCTTTATCTTTACTGCGGGAGTTCATGAGCTGCGCAAGACATCAGCGGCACCTGATTTTTCCTGTTCCAATGAATCTGCAGCACCTAAGAAAATAACTGAGGCAGATATTGCGATAGAGATCGGCGCGGGAGCAACTGGTTCGGATATCGCCGCTCAACTTTTTGAGAAAGGCGTCGTTAAATCAGCAAGAGCTTT
This sequence comes from Candidatus Nanopelagicaceae bacterium, assembly GCA_965268165.1. Taxonomy (GTDB): domain Bacteria; phylum Actinomycetota; class Actinomycetes; order Nanopelagicales; family Nanopelagicaceae; genus Planktophila. The sequence goes on along the minus strand of OZ254162.1, from coordinate 778,893 downwards.
CTTCGGTGTGGCAGTTGGAGATGTTCGTGCCGCCAAGATTGCACCAGGTTTACATATGATCTCGCCCGAACTTTGCGCAAAGGATGCCCTCGAACAACTTCTAGATAGCAAGCGAATCGCGGGGCTAATAAATATCGTTGAAGGTGAATGGAACTCTGAAGTCTTTGAAGATATGGTCAAAGCTGGATACTTACGTTCTGAGATAAAAGAAGCCCTCGCTCAATTGAAGTTGCCGGCGGGGTTTAAATCACTTGAAGGACTTCTCTTTCCTGCGCAGTACTCATTTGCCAAGGGCACGACTGCATCCGTTGCAATTGCAACTATGGTTGAGCGGGCTCAGACTGAAATGAAAAGCGCCGGGATTCTAGAAACTCCAGGAAAATTCAGCGCGCAAGAGCTTTTAACAATCGCTTCGATTATTCAGGCTGAAGGCGGTCTGGCCGACTTCACGAAGGTATCGCGAGTTATTCGAAATCGATTGGAGAAGGGCATGCCCCTGCAGATGGATTCAACAATTCATTATGTGCAGAAGTTGCGGGGCAATATCTTTTTGAGCACTAAATCGACGTTGTTGAATTCGCCATATAACACCTACAGAAAATACGGCCTTCCTCCTGGACCGATAGGAAACCCAGGTAAGCAAGCCTTGTTGGCTGCGGTTTATCCTGAACCAGGGGACTGGATTTACTTCATCACCGTTGCACCAAATGACACTAGATTTACCTCATCATTTGAAGAATTTGGCGTATGGAAAGTTGAGTATAAGAAGAATCTACGTGCTGGGCTATTTGAGAGTAAGGAGTGATTAGGACATGTCAGATAAGAGTTTAAAAGCTGCCGTACTTGGCTTTCCAATTGCGCATTCTCTCTCTCCGGTATTGCATGCCAAAGCCTTCGATTTGCTTGGTATCGCAGCTAGCTATGAAGCCATTGAAGTAGCAAGTGGCGGCTTGGCTGAGTTTCTAAAAAGCCAAGGTGCAAACTATGACTACCTCTCGCTGACTATGCCTTTAAAAGAAGAAGTGTTGGTTATCGCTGAAAGCTCGGGAATTGAAGTTGACGAACTTGCGCTGCAAATTCAATCGGTGAACACGCTCATTCGAAATGGTTCGGGGTGGAGTGCGACCAGTACAGATGGATCTGGATTTGTTAAATCTTTGGCTAACGCTGGATACGATCATTTCAATTCGGTTTTGATATTAGGAGCCGGTGGGACTGCTCGAGCGGTTGCGGGTGCGCTCGACGAGATCGCAGACAGCGTCGCAATTATGGGAAGAAGCGTTAGGCGAAACGTTGGAATAGCGGCTTGCTTTAGAAAAATAGCGCCGGAGTTTATTGCTTGGGATGATCAAATTGATCTTCGTAATTTTGATTTGGTTGTAAATACAACTCCTTCTGGTGCGGCAGATTTAGTTGCCGAGAATATTCCTTCTAAGGTGGAAGGTCTGCTCTTTGATGTCCTCTATAAGCCTTGGCCAACACTTCTTGCGCGTCGCTGGTCTGATGCTGGCGGCAAGGTGATCAGTGGATTGGAACTACTTCTATATCAGGGTATCGACCAGATAAACGCTGTTTATCCACTTGGCCAAAAGATTATCGATAGGGAGCTAAGACTGGCGCTGAAGAACGCTTCGAAGTAATTCACAGATTCTGCGAAAGATATAATTTCAGATTTACTAGCCATTAGCGTGGAGCTGTGTACGCGCTCCTTCTCATCTCATCGCTCTATATCTCTATAGTCGATATCTCAACTCATAAGGTTAGAAATCGAACTCTAATTTTCACGGCCGCGATTTTTGCTGCAACCACTTTCGTAAATAAGGGGCAGATTCATCTCGCTAGTTCACTAGCCATTTTCTCAATTGGTTTTATTGCGATGTTCTTTGGTTTGGGCGCTGGCGATGTGAAGTTGGCAGCTCTTCTCGCTCTATTCTTTCTGCCTCTGGAAATATCGAGATGGAGTGATTTTATCCAGGGCTTTATCTTGGGAGGCGTGTTAATTCTGATTGGTCATCTGATTTCGAGGAGATCGTTCGCCGATCCAATAGCGTTGGCGCCAGCAATCTGCGCCGCTTTTATATGGTGCGCGAGATGACGCGCTTATCTGACACAATATGCGAGTGCGTTGGTTAACAGCAGGTGAATCTCATGGCCCGGCCCTCTCGGCGATTATTGAGGGCATTCCGGCAAGTGTTGAGATTTCATCGAAAGATATTGATTTTCATTTAGCTAGACGTCGTTTAGGTTTTGGTCGCGGTGCTAGACAGAATTTCGAGGCCGATAAAATTTCGATCCTTGGTGGAATCCGTCTTGGCTTAACACAAGGTGGTCCAATTTCAATTCAAGTTGGAAACTCAGAATGGCCAAAGTGGGAAAAGGTTATGTCGGCTGATCCAGTTCCTGATGAAGAAATTAAAGATTTGGCTCGAAACGCACCGCTGACGAGACCGCGTCCAGGACATGCAGATTTAGTTGGAATGCAGAAGTACGACTTAGATGACGCGCGACCAATTCTCGAACGTGCCAGCGCACGTGAAACTGCAGCGCGCGTTGCACTTGGCGCAGTTGCTCGCGCATTTCTTGAACAGAGCGTCGGAGTCACTATTTTGAGCCATGTTGTATCTATCGGTTCGGTAAGAATTCCTGACGGTACAAAACTTCCAGAGAAAACAGATATGGCGAGAATTGATCAAGATCAAGTCAGATGTGCAGATCCTGCAACTAGCGTCAAAATGATCGCGGAGATTGAAGCTGCACACTCGGATGGAGACACACTTGGTGGCGTTTGTGAAGTTCTTGCTTACAACTTGCCGCCCGGTCTTGGTTCACATGTTCATTGGGATCGCCGCTTAGATGCACGCTTGGCTGGAGCCATGATGGGAATTCAAGCAATCAAAGGTGTGGAAATCGGTGATGGATTCCAAACGGCTTCTCGTCGAGGGTCAGTTGCCCATGATGAAATTGAGCGCGGTTCAGATGGATTAATAAAGCGACGCACCGATCGCGCTGGTGGTACCGAAGGCGGTATGTCTAATGGCGAGATCCTTCGCGTCAGCGTTGCAATGAAACCGATTTCAACTGTGCCAAAGGCATTGGACACCATCGATGTTAAGACCGGTGAGGCTGCAAAAGCTATTAATCAACGATCAGATGTTTGTGCTGTTCCTGCTGCGGGAGTCGTTGCAGAAGCGATGGCAGCGCTAGTTCTGGCAGAGGCGGTCCTCGAAAAATTTGGCGGCGATAATGTAAGTGAAACCCGTCGCAACTTCGAAAACTATATGAGCAACCTACGTTTTAAGTAGGCGATATGAGCGATTCTAGAAAGCAGAACTACATCCTCATCGGCCCGCCGGGTTCAGGAAAGAGCACAATTGGTAGAGCGCTATCAAAGGCCCTTAGTTCCAAGTTATCTGACACTGATGCATTGATTGAATCTGAAGTGGGCACTTCCATTTCGCAGATCTTTATTGATAAAGGCGAGCCTTGGTTCCGTGAAGTTGAAGCACGAATTGTGGCGCGCGAGATAGCTCAACTCTCTGGAGTGCTTTCTCTGGGCGGTGGTGCACCTTTATCTGAGATTGCGCAGAAGGCGATCAAAGAATCTGGTGCTAACGTTGTTTATCTAGATATCTCGTTATCAGCAGCTGCCCCTCGCGTGGGATTTAATCGTGATCGTCCGTTATTGCTCAGCAATCCACGAGCGGCGTGGCAAGAGTTAATGGAGAAACGCCGTCCAACTTATCTTTCTTTAGCTACCCAAGTTGTCCTTGTAGATAACCTAACTCCTAGAGAAATCGTCGATGAGATCATCACGGGTAAGAAGAGCGTTAAAACGGCATCGGATGGAGTTAAGTAATGAGCGAGATAATGGTGAGATCTGAACGCGATTACAGCGTTCTAATTTCCCAATCTTGGAGAAGCTCGTTGTCCGAGAGCGTGCAAGGTCGGACTCGTGTTGCACTTATAGTTTCAGAATCGTTAACTTCGAGAGTTCAGGGCTTAGATCTGGGCAGCGTCGAGATTTTTACCCTTGCAATACCCGATGGCGAAGCTGGTAAATCTTCCGGTACCTTGCTCAAGATTTGGGATTGGCTCGGCGCGGCCGGATTTACACGAAGTGATTTAATTGTTGGAATTGGTGGGGGAGCAGTTACTGACTTCGCAGGTTTTGCCGCGGCCAGTTGGCTGCGTGGTCTTGATTGGATCGCAATTCCGACGACAGTTGCTGGAGCAGTTGATGCTGCAATTGGTGGAAAAACTGCGATCAATAGCGATTACGGTAAGAATTTAATTGGTGCATTTCATAGTCCGATCAAGGTGATTATTGATCTTGATTGGTTTAGCACTCTCACTGATCGTGATTTCGCAGCCGGTTTGGCTGAAGTTGTGAAATGTGGATTTATCTCCGATGGAAAGATCTTGGATCTATTGCGAGGAAAGAAAACCTCTGAGATCCGAAAAGATGAAACCCTCGTTAAGGAGTTAGTAGAACGCTCGGTAAAGGTTAAGGGCGAGGTTGTATCGCAGGACTTTAAAGAGAGCTTTGCGCGTGAGGCGTTAAATTATGGCCACACCTTAGGCCACGCTGTTGAACTAGATTGCGGATATTCAATGCGCCATGGCGAATGTGTCGCGATCGGGATGGCCTTCATGGCAAGTCTTCAATTAGATTTAGGGCTAATCAGTAAAGAGTTGGCAGCAGATCATCTGCAGATATTGCAAGATTTGGATTTGCCGATCAAATACAAGCGCGAAAGCTGGCCGAAGTTATTGGCTCATATGGCAGTTGATAAAAAGTCCCGCGGAAATAGCCTGCGATTCGTTACTATTAGCGAGATCGGTAAAACAGACCGGCTAGAAAACCCTGATCCTAAAACGCTTTACGCCGCATATGAAAAGGTGAGTTCATGAACGTATTGGTAATCAACGGCCCAAATCTTGCGCGTTTAGATATCAGAGATTCTGCAATCTATGGCGATATGACGTACCCTCAGTTGGTCGCCCACATTGAAAACGCGGCAGAGACACATGGTTTTAAGGCGGATGTTCGACAGAGCGATGATGAAGCGACAATCATCGGTTGGTTGCACGAAGCTGCAGATAAGAAATTGCCGGTGATAATCAATCCAGCAGCCTTTACACATTATTCATATGCAATTCGCGACGCGGTTGAATTGGTGAAATCACCAGTAATTGAAGTGCACCTCTCAAATCCATTGGCGCGCGAGGAATTCCGTCATACATCGGTAATTTCTGGAGTAGCCAACGGCACCATTGGGGGATTTGGTCCAAACTCTTACGTTCTTGCGCTGATCGCGCTGAAGGCGTTGCTAGCCTAAAAGTTCAGGTAAACTTAAGCATTCGCCTTCGACAATCGAAGGCCAACCGCACTAGATCAAAGGCTCTTTGGTTCGCTGATGGTTGAAATTTATACGTCAACGGACGTGAACTGGAGTTTCTTGTGGCAACAACGAATGATCTCAAAAATGGTATGACTTTAGATATTGAAGGCCAGCTATGGACGGTCGTTGAGTTTCAGCATGTGAAGCCAGGCAAAGGTCCAGCTTTCGTTCGTACAAAGTTAAAGCAAGTTCTGACTGGCAAGGTTGTCGATAAGACCTTTAACGCAGGTGTCAAAGTTGAAGTTGCTATTCTAGAAAAGCGCGAGATGAACTTCCTTTACAAGGAAGGCGAAGATTTCGTTTTCATGGATAACAAGACATTTGATCAGATGAATATCTCAGCTGCAATCGTCGGAGATGCTGCTAATTACATGCTCGAGAATACTGAAGCGATAGTTGCTATCAATGAGAACAACCCCCTCTATATAGAACTTCCAGCATCGGTTGTGCTTACCGTTACCTACACTGAGCCAGGTCTACAGGGCGATCGCTCTTCAGGTGGAACAAAGCCTGCAACTGTTGAAACTGGAATCGAGATTCAGGTTCCACTTTTCATTAAGCAGGATGAGAAGGTATTGGTAGATACTCGCGATGGGTCATACCAAGGTCGCGCTAACTAGTGTCAGCCCGCAGTAAAGCGCGTAAACAGAGTCTGGATATTCTCTTTGAGGCAGATATCCGCGGAACTCTGCCGCTAGATATTTTGGCATCTCGAGATGTAACTGAAGATGGACCCGACGCACGCCCGATTCGTGAATACACTCGCGAGATAATTACTGGCGTTGCTGAGCACCGCCGAAAAATTGATGAATTAATTGCTACCTACGCGCAGGGCTGGGATATGGATCGCTTGCCAGCAGTAGATCGCAACATTATGCGCCTTGCGCTCTATGAGATTCTCTGGTCACCGGGTTTAGATGATGCGATTGCAATCGATGAAGCGCTCTCGCTTGCAAAGGAGCTTTCCACCGATGAATCTGCCGGATATATACATGGAGTATTGGGTCGTATCGCCTCGCTTAAAGATGGCCTCGCCCTTTAGCTTCCGGACGCTTTAATAACTAGTCGGAAGCGCTGTAAGAGTTCTTGAACATTTTCGCGCGGCGCCGAAAGTACCAGCGTGAGCGTATCCAAATCTGAGCTGCGCAGGGTTAATACCTCCCCGTTCCAATCTCTACGCCTGGCGCAGATAGCGCTAACGAAAGCGTTAATTTTGGTGATCTCATTACCCGTTACCGCTAAAGAGATCTCGCGCAATTTTCTAAGGTCAAAGATCAACTGGCCATCGCTTCCTCGTTCGGGAATTTTCGATTCTTCAATCAATTCAGAGAGAGGGATAGCGAATAGGTTCGCTATCTCAATTGTTCGCGCCAACGAGATTGCCCGAGAGCCTCTCTCGTAAGAACCCATCACAACCGCTTTGATCTTCCCATTTGAAAGTCTTTCGATATCTTGCAGCGTCAGGGATCGCGCTTTCCGCTGCGCGCGGATGCGTGCGCTGATGGTCGCGGTCGTAGGCTGAGTAAATGCTGTGGCGGGGGTTATCTGGCTCATGCGCGCAAAGGTAGATCACCCATGAGTTGCGCCACCGTGGCTGTCCACAGGGCTGTTGAATTTCGGTGTAACATCAGCCAACATCCTTTAACGACCCGTCCTGCGAGGCGGGGAAGGAGATTTACGATGAGCCTTGCCCTGCCTGCGCCAGATATTACGCGCGCGCTAACCCGCATCTCCCATGAAATCCTAGAACGCAACTCAGGTTCTGAATCAATCACACTTCTTGGAATTCCAACGCGCGGTGCACATTTAGCAAAGAGGATCGCCGCAATAATTGAATCGATCGAGAAGGTCCCGGTTCAAGTTGGGACTTTAGATATCACCTTGCATCGAGATGATCTTCGGATGAGACCGCCGCGCGCCTTAATGCCAACCTTGATTCCGCCGCTAGGCGTCGAAGGACGAAACGTTGTTCTCATCGATGATGTTCTCTTCTCTGGCAGAACGATTCGAGCTGCACTCGATGCTCTCGGTGAGATCGGACGCCCAAAGAGCGTGCAGTTGGCAGTTTTAGTTGATCGTGGCCATCGCGAACTTCCGATCCGTGCAGATTTCGTTGGCAAAAATCTTCCAACATCTATAGATCAGAGCGTTGTAGTTCATCTAACCGAACTCGATGGCGCTGATGAGGTCTTGATTGAAGGTGGCGCAAAGTGAAGCACCTACTGTCAATAAATGATTTGAGTAAAGCTGAGTCGATTGCAATTTTGGATACGGCCCAAGAGCTTGCTCGTGTGAGTGATGGACCAATGAAGAAACTTCCTACTCTTCGTGGCCGAACAATCGTAAATCTGTTCGCCGAAGATTCCACCAGAACTCGAATCTCATTTGAAGCTGCAGCGAAGAGGCTATCTGCCGATGTAATCAACTTCTCGGCTAAGGGTTCGAGTATCAGTAAGGGCGAATCCTTAAAGGACACCGCGCAGACGTTGCAGGCGATGGGCGCAGATGCTGTCATCATCCGTCATGGCGCATCGGGTGCTGCGCAACGTTTAGCAGATTCAAAATGGATGTCCGGCGCGGTCATAAATGCAGGAGATGGAACGCACGAGCATCCAAGTCAGGCTCTGCTTGATGCCTTCACCATCCGTAAGCATTTAGCAAAATCAGGTGAGGATCTCACCGGCATAAAAGTGGTGATCGTTGGCGATGTACTGCATTCACGAGTTGCGCGTTCTAATGTTTTACTACTTGCCAAACTTGGTGCGGATGTAACGTTGGTAGCGCCACCTACTTTGCTTCCAGTGGGTGTTGAAAGTTGGCCATGCAAGATTTCCTATGACTTTGATGCAGCGCTGGTGGGCGCCGATGCGGTGATGATGCTTCGCATTCAACTCGAACGCATGTCTGAAATGTTCTTTCCCAATGCCCGCGAATATTCAAGATACTTTGGTCTAAATGGTGATCGCGTTAAGAGTCTTAAACCAACGACTCTGGTTATGCACCCAGGTCCAATGAATCGTGGCTTAGAAATCACCGCAGATGCGGCAGATGGTGCTCGATCTGTGATTGTTGAGCAAGTATCCAACGGTGTCAGCGTGAGAATGGCGATTTTATATATGTTGTTAGCTGGTGCTCCAGAGGGTGAACCCATCGGAATTAACAGAGAGGTAGGTGCTTTGTAGTGAGCGCATCAAATTCAAACTTTCTCTTATCGGGCTTAACTCTGCCAGATGGAACATCTAGTGATATTCAGATTGCAAATGGAGTTATCACCGCAGTGGGGAAATCTCTTCCTAAGCAATCGGCTGACCAAGTTATCGACTTCAAAGGTTCGGTAGTACTTCCTGGTTTAGTTGATCTCCATACACATTTGCGAGAACCAGGTAAGGAAGATGCTGAAACAGTTCTATCTGGTTCAATGGCAGCGGCAAAAGGTGGCTTCGTTGCAATATCTGCGATGGCCAATACCTCACCAGTTGCTGATACTGCAGGAGTCGTGGAACAGGTTTACGCACTTGGCCAGAGCGCTGGCTTTGTCGATGTTTTTCCAATCGGCGCAGTCACGCAAGGCTTAAATGGAGAAACGCTTTCTGAGATCGGTGCAATGGCGGATTCAAATGCGCGAGTTCGAGTATTTAGCGATGATGGTAATTGCGTTCATGATCCATTAGTCATGCGTCGGGCGCTGGAGTATGTAAAGAAATTTAATGGCGTGATCGCCCAACATGCGCAAGAGCCAGCGTTAACAAGCGGTTCGCAGATGAATGAAGGAGTTAACTCTTCTCGCTTAGGTTTGAAGGGTTGGCCAGCAGTCGCCGAAGAAGCGATTATTGCTAGAGATGTCTTACTTGCAGATCATGTCCAATCAAGACTGCATATCTGCCACTTAACAACTGCTGGTGGCGTCGACATTATTCGATGGGCAAAGGCCCGCGGAATCAATGTGACTGCAGAAGTTACGCCTCATCACTTACTTCTGACCGATGACTACGCAAATAGTTATGATCCGATTTTCAAAGTTAACCCACCGCTCCGTACCCAGCGAGATGTAGAAGCGCTTCGTGAAGGTTTAGCAGACGGCACTATCGATATCGTCGCAACTGATCACGCACCACATCCAGCGGAAGCGAAAGAGTGCGAGTGGCAAGAAGCTGCATTCGGAATGTTGGGCTTGGAGAGCGCGCTCTCGATAGTTAGCCAAACAATGGTTCAGACTGGCCTTTTGAATTGGGAGGGCGTGGCAGAGCGTATGAGCCGCGCTCCTTCTCGCATCGCAGGTTATGAAAACCATGGTGGAAAGATCGAGGTTGGCGCACTCGCACATCTGACTGTGATTAACCCGACCCAGACTTACCGCGTGGATCGTGACCTAGTTGCCTCTCGAAGTCGCAATACTCCCTTCCATGGAATGGAACTCTCTGGAGTAATTCAGGGAACTTTCTTCCGAGGTATTCCGACCTATTTGGCCGGACAACTAACATCGATACATAGCAACGGTTCAAATTCAGAAGCGCAGGGAGGTAGCTCTAGATGAGTAAGGCCTACCTGGTTTTAGATGATGGACGTATCTTTGAAGGTAAATCTTGGGCCGCTACAGGAAGAACCTTCGGCGAAGCTGTTTTTCAAACTGGAATGACCGGTTACCAAGAGACTCTTACCGATCCTAGCTATCACCGACAAGTTGTGGTGATGACATCACCTCATATTGGAAATACTGGCGTTAACTCAACAGATAATGAATCAGAGAAGATTTGGGTAGCTGGTTTCGTTGTAAGAAATCCATCTACATTAACAAGCAATTGGCGCAGTGAGAAAGATCTGGAAGCAGAGTTAATAGATCAGAAGATTGTTGGAATTCAAGGGATTGATACGCGAGCTCTAACCCGCCATTTACGGGATCGCGGTGCGATGCGAGTTGGAATATTCTCGGGTGAAGAGTTGAGTAAAGAAGAGATGGTTGTCGAAGTTCGTAAGACCTCTCAGATGAGTGGTGCTTACTTGAGCGAAGATGTCTCCACCAAAGAGACCTACATCGTTCCTGCAATTGGTGAAAAGAAATTTACCGTGGCAGCACTTGATCTCGGAATTAAGGGGGCAACGCCGCGCGCTCTTGCCCAACGTGGAGTAAAAGTCCATGTCATGCCTTACAACTCAACCCTTGAGCAGATCATGGCTATCTCACCGGACGGTGTTTTTTTATCGAATGGTCCAGGCGATCCCTCAACGATGAACGATGTCGTTGATCTGGTTAGAGATATTTTGCTCGAGCAGATACCGATCTTTGGAATTTGTTTTGGCCATCAAATTCTCGGACGCGCACTTGGTTTCGAAACGTATAAGTTGCAATTTGGTCACCGTGGAATCAATCAACCGGTAATCGATAAGCGAACTGGAAAGGTCGAAATCACTGCGCATAACCATGGATTCGCAATTAAAGCTCCGACTGAGGGAACTTTCAATACTGTATTTGGCGCCGGCGAAGTAACTCACCTTGGCCTAAATGATGGAGTCGTTGAAGGTTTGCAATTGCTAGAACGCGGTGCATTTAGCGTTCAGTATCACCCTGAAGCGGCAGCTGGTCCGCATGATGCTGCTTACTTATTTGATCGCTTCATTGAGTTAATGCTGCGTTACCCACGAGCAAAGGTGGCGATCTAATGCCGCGCGATACCTCAATCAAGAGCGTTCTTGTAATTGGTTCTGGACCAATTGTTATTGGCCAAGCCTGCGAATTCGATTATTCAGGAACGCAAGCCTGCCGCGTTCTGCGCGCTGAAGGAATTCGCGTTGTTCTAGTTAACTCGAATCCAGCAACGATCATGACTGATCCAGAGTTTGCCGATGCGACATATATCGAACCAATCACCCCAGAATTTATCGAACGCATTATTGCTAAAGAACGCCCTGACGCTGTTCTTGCAACGCTTGGCGGACAAACTGCGCTTAATGCAGCAATCGGTCTTCATAAGGCCGGGACGCTGCAACGTTACGGTGCACAGTTAATCGGTGCCGATGTCGATGCGATTGAACGCGGTGAAAATCGCGAAATCTTCCGCACTATCGTTGAGAAAATTGGCGGAGAATCGGCTAAGTCGATTATCTGTCACACAATGGAAGAGGTAATTGCAGGCGCCGCAATTCTCAAATATCCAGTCGTCGTACGCCCTTCTTTTACGATGGGTGGACTCGGATCTGGAATCGCATTCGAAGAAGAAAGTCTGCGACAGATCGCAGGCGCTGGTCTTCGCCATAGCCCAACCACTGAAGTTCTCCTTGAAGAATCGATCCTTGGCTGGAAAGAGTATGAACTCGAAGTAATGCGCGATAAGTCAGATAATGTGGTTATCGTCTGCAGTATCGAGAATATCGATCCGATGGGCGTTCACACTGGAGATTCGATTACTGTAGCTCCAGCTCTAACACTTACCGATGTTGAATTTCAGAAGCTGCGTAATCTTTCAATAGATATTATTCGCGAAGTTGGCGTCGCAACCGGCGGATGTAATATCCAATTCGCTGTAAATCCAGATAATGGTCGCATCATCGTGATCGAGATGAACCCACGTGTATCGAGGTCAAGCGCACTGGCATCTAAGGCGACTGGTTTCCCTATCGCCAAGATCGCAACTAAATTGGCGATTGGTTACACCCTCGATGAAATTAAGAATGACATAACCCAAGTTACCCCGGCTTCTTTTGAGCCAACCCTTGATTACATAGTCGTTAAAGCTCCTCGTTTTGCTTTTGAAAAATTTGCTGATGCCGATCCACGACTCACGACGACGATGAAGAGCGTTGGCGAAGCGATGGCGATCGGTCGCTCTTTCCCAGAAGCGTTGATGAAAGCTTTGCGATCTTTGGAGCGGAGGGAAGCGATCTTCACATTCCCCAGTGATATTTCTAAGATCGATCTGCCACATCTGCTAAAGGCGATGGTTATTCCAACCGAATACCGTCTACAGCAAGTACAGCTCGCACTATGGGCGGGCGCTAAAACGGAGGATGTATTTGCAGCCACCAAGATTGACCGCTGGTTCTTGCATCAGTTACAGCTAATAAATGAACGGGCACGCGAGATAGCACAGCTTGGTGAGATCAACGAAGAGTTCTTACGCAGCGCCAAGGAGATGGGTTTCTCCGATCTTCAAATAGCAGCGCTTCGTGGAGTCACAGATGAAGATATTCGTAAGGCTCGCTATCACTTAGGCGTTAGACCGGTCTATAAGACTGTCGACACTTGTGCTGCTGAGTTTGAAGCCTTTACCCCGTATCACTATTCAAGTTATGAAGAAGAGACGGAAGTTCGCCCGCGCACCAAACCAGCGGTAATTATCTTAGGTAGTGGACCAAATCGCATCGGTCAAGGAATTGAATTCGATTATTCATGCGTTCACGCATCATTTACTCTACGTGAGGCGGGCTTTGAAACTGTAATGATCAACTGTAATCCAGAGACAGTTTCGACAGATTATGACACTTCAGATCGTCTTTACTTTGAACCGCTTACTTTGGAAGATGTTTTAGAAGTTGTTCACGCCGAGACTCTGGCTGGTCCTGTCCTTGGCGTGATTACTCAATTAGGCGGGCAAACACCTCTTGGGCTAGCGGCAGGTTTAAAGGCAGCGGGTGTAACTATTCTTGGAACATCACCAGAGGCGATTAACTTGGCGGAAGAGCGCGGTGCATTTGGCCAAGTCCTTGCCGAGCAATCACTGCTCGCGCCAGAGTTTGGAATGGCTGCTTCACAATTAGAAGCGCAATCCATCGCTACACGTATCGGTTATCCGGTACTTGTGCGTCCTTCCTTTGTTCTAGGTGGGCGCGGCATGGAGATCGTTTATGACGATGCAGCCCTGGCTGGATTTATCTCAAGAGCTACCGATATAACTCCAGATCATCCAGTTTTAGTAGATCGTTTCCTAGATAGCGCTATTGAATTAGATGTTGACGCCCTCTTTGATGGCGAAGAACTGTTCTTAGGTGGCATCATGGAACACATTGAAGAAGCTGGGATCCACTCAGGTGATAGCGCGTGCGTTCTACCTGCGATGACAATTAATCCGGCGCAGCAGAAAGCGATTCGCGAAGCGACCGTCAAGATTGCACAAGGCGTTGGAGTGCTCGGCTTAATCAATATTCAATTCGCTATGGCTGATGAGATCCTCTATGTGCTTGAAGCCAATCCGCGCGCCTCGCGCACAGTACCTTTTGTTAGCAAAGCAACCGGAGTTCCTCTAGCAAAGGCGGCGGCGCGAATTGCGATGGGCACAAAGATTTCAGAGCTGCGAAGCGAAGGTCTGCTTCCAGCAAGTGGAGATGGAGTTGCCAACGGAATTTCGGTTAAAGAGGCGGTACTTCCTTGGAATCGTTTCCGCCGCACTGATGGTCGGGGAGTTGATGCAGTTCTCGGGCCAGAGATGCGCTCAACCGGTGAAGTTATGGGAATAGCCGAGACATTTGGTGAGAGTTATGCCAAGAGTCAGATCTCAGCATTTGGCCCGCTACCAAAAACGGGTTCGGTATTTGTTTCACTCGCGGATAAAGATAAGGAAGCAGGTCTTGCTCCGGCGCGCGCACTTCTGCAACTTGGCTTCAAGTTGATTGCAACGGGCGGAACGGCAGATTTCTTTGCAGTCAATAACATTCTCTCTCAGAAGGTTCGTAAGAATTCTGAAGGAACAGGTCCACTTGGTGAAAGAACTATTGTTGAACTACTCAATAGCGGTGATATTGATCTTGTTATCAATACGCCAGTTGGTCGCGGAACGAGAGCCGACGGTTGGGCGATACGCACGGCAGCAGTTCAAAGATCTATTCCATGCATCACAACAACGGCAGGATTTAGCGCCGCTGTCGAAGGAATTAAGGCGTTGCAACGCGGTGAATTATCAGTGTTGCCGATCCAAGAGTGGTTGAAGAAGTAATGACGACTATAAATCGTGGTGCGACACATGCATTCACAACAGTTCTATCTAATAAGCGCGTAGGTCAATACCATCAGATTCTCTTAGGCGTTGGTGATCTAGTTAAAGCTTGTAAGCCTGGAAACTTTGTTGCGATCAAGGTTGGGGGCGACAGCTCTCGAATGATTCTTCGTCGCGCATTTGCCATTTCACGCGTTGCAGAAAGCACATCATTTGGTGGAACGATGGAGTTAATCGCGGCTCCTCACGGTAGCGGTTCACAATGGTTATGTTCCCAACCAGAAGGTTCTGAGATCGATATTGTCGCTCCGCTTGGTACCGCCTTCGGTATTCCAACATCTCCTGTGAACGCGCTCCTAGTCGGTGGCGGTTACGGGTCGGCACCGCTCTTCGGTCTTGCAGAAGTTTTGAAATCTCGTGGCTGCAAAGTAGATATGTTGCTAGGTGCATCTACCGGAGCAAAGATTTACGCACCGATGGAGGGTAAGCGTTCAGTTAATTCACTTAAGATTTACACCGAAGATGGCACCATGGGTCAGACTGGAAGAGTTACCGAACCAATCGTTGACTTGATTAAGGCTGGCAGCGTTGACGTAATTTATTCATGTGGCCCGATGGGAATGTTGTCTGCCATATCTAAACTCACTGAAGGAAGCGATGTAGTTCACCAGTGTGCGGTTGAAGAAGCGATGGCTTGTGGCATTGGTATCTGCATGACCTGTGTCTTGCCGGTGAAGGGCAGCGATGGACAAGTTTCAATGTTGCGTTCTTGCATTGACGGTCCGGTAATGGATGGCGCTGATGTTCAATGGCACTTAGTTGGACAGACTCCGCAGGTGCAGCAATGAGCTTTACTAACGCAGAGAACTTCGATTTTTCGACAACTCTAGGAAATGCTTATTTTGCCTCACCGATCTTCACCGCAAGTGGTTGCGCCAGTTCTGGCAAAGAGTTGGCGCAGTTCTTTCCATTAAGTCAGATCGGTGCTGTCGTAACGAAATCGGTTATGAATAAACCGCGCCATGGTCGCCCAACACCACGCATGGCAGAGACTCCGTCGGGAATGCTCAACTCAATTGGTCTACAAGGTCCAGGAATTGATGCCTTTCTAGCCAACGATGTTCCGTGGCTAGTTGAAGAAAAAGCGAGAGTAATTGTTTCGATCGCCGGCGAGACAATTGAAGAGTATGCAACCTTGGCGCGCAAGGTTCGCTCGGTTTCCGGCATCAGCGCTTTGGAAGTAAATATCTCATGTCCGAATGTTGAAAATCGTGGACTTGTCTTTGCCTGCGATCCCGAAGCTTCCCGCCGAGTGATTGATGGAGTTCGTCGAATAATTGGGGGAGACCTTCCAATCATCGCGAAGTTATCTCCAGATGTAACCGATCTGCCTTCTATTGCTGCAGGTGTCGTTGAATCCGGCGCCGATGCACTTGCTTTAATCAACACCGTTCTAGGCATGGTGATCAACGTTGATTCAATGCGTCCGCATCTTGGTGGAAAGACCGGTGGCCTATCTGGTCCTGCAATTCGCCCCGTCGCAGTCCGCGCTATTTATCAAGTTCATCAAGCGCTGCCGAACGTTCCAATTCTTGGAATGGGTGGGGTAACAAGTGGTCGCGATGCCTTCGAACTTATTCTTGCCGGAGCATCAGGTGTTTCTGTAGGAACGGCAAGTTTCGGAAATCCACATGCTCTAATTGATATTCAAAACCAATTGCAGCAGTTATTGATAGCCAAGGGCTTCACATCTTTGAAATCTGCAATTGGATATGCACACAGAACGGATACGCCATGAAAGCACCCATAATTCTGGCGATTGATACCTCAGATTTTGATACAGCGCTTGCATGGATCGAGAATACAAAGGGGTCAGTGTCGGTCTACAAACTCGGACTCGAGTTCTATCTAAACTTCGGCAGTTCTGGGGTTGCGCGAATTATCGAAGAGACTGGCGCCGAGATCTTTCTCGATCTCAAATTGCACGATATTCCACACACTGTTGCAGGGGCAGCGAAGGCGATCGCTCACTTATCGCCTAAGTTTTTGACGGTCCATGCAAGCGGTGGACGCGAGATGGTTAAAGCTGCAGCGGCTGCAGTTCCGCAGGTTAGCGTTACCGCAGTAACCATTTTGACTTCTCTATCTGAAGAAGATCTTTTCGAAGTAGGTTTTGCAAGTCCGGCCTTAGAAAGCGCGGTCGCCTTAGCAAAGATGGCAGTGTCAGCTGGAGCTAAGTCATTGGTTTGTTCACCGCTTGAAACAGCCGCGATCCGCAGCGCAGTCGGTACGGAACCAATAATCATTACTCCTGGAGTTCGACCATCAACGGAAGTTGGCTCAGACGATCAGAAGCGAACGATGACTCCGGCCGATGCAATTGCACAAGGTGCAAATTATGTTGTGATTGGTCGTCCAATAACTTCAGCCTGGAGCCAAGGTCCACAGGCGTTGCGCGATAAAGCCGCGGCAATTGCTAGTGAAATTCTCAGTAACTAGACTTTCACATATGCCAACGCCTCCACAGTTAACTCCCGCACAGAGATCAGCGGCGCTGGCCAAATCGACTGCGGCTCGTCAGGTGAGAGCGGCGATCAAAGCGCGAGTAAAGGCAGGCGAACTTTCTCTTTCTGCAATTCTGACCCTTGCAGTAAATGATGAAGCGATCGCCAAGATGCGTGTAGCCGAACTTCTCGAATCTTTCGCAGGTGTTGGCAAGGTTCGCGCTCTAGCAATACTAGAGAAGTTAAATATCTCTCCAACGCGCAGAATTCAAGGCTTAGGAGTTTCACAGCGCGAGAACTTATTGAAAGAATTTCCTGATCGTGTAGCTGCTGCACAACGCGGCAAACTTCTGGTTCTCTCTGGGCCTGGGGGAGTCGGAAAGAGCACTGTCGCAAAGGTTTTACGCGAGTCCGGAGAGTTCTGGGTTAGCATCTCCGCAACTACAAGAACTGCTCGCCACAACGAAGTAGATGGCGTGGACTACTTCTTCTACACCGATGAAGAATTTGATAACGCAGTTAAAAGTGCGCTCTTTTTAGAATGGGCAAACTTTGCGGGCGCTCGTTACGGAACTCCTCGCAAGCCGGTTGAAGATGCACTCCGCGATGGCAAGAGCGTTTTACTTGAAATCGAAATTGCTGGCGCTAAGCAAGTTAAAGAACGCGCCCCTGAAGCGGTACTAGTATTTCTAGAGCCACCATCATGGGAAGAGTTAGTTTCACGGTTAGAAGGTCGTGGTACTGATTCACCAGAGCGAAGGGCAGCGCGTTTAGAGTTGGCCCAAGAAGAGCTAGCCCAGGCTGGTTTTTTCGATATTTCCTTGGTAAATGAGCGAGTAGAAGAGGTCGTCGCACACCTGATATCATTGGTGACTCAACGCTAGGACTGCTGTTCTTTAACAGTTGCAGAGCAAATTACTTTTAGAAGCAGTTAGCAATAATTACTGGAGGCTCAAATGGACGGCATCACTAATCCACCAATCGACGAACTTCTCGAGAAGAGCGGTTCTAAGTACAGCCTCGTTCTCTATGCGGCAAAGCGCGCACGTCAGATCAACGCTTATTATTCACAACTCGGAGAAGGTTTACTTGAATATGTTGGTCCGCTAGTTGAGACCCACGTTCATGAGAAGCCTCTCTCAATCGCGCTCCGCGAAATCAACGAAGGTCTATTGACCATCGAAAACCTCGAGCCAACTGCTTAATTAACCTTTAATTAGGTTTGAGTTATGGCGCGCGCTCGGGAAGTAATTCTCGGAGTTGGCGGAGGTATCGCTGCCTATAAATCTTGCGATCTACTTCGTCGTCTGCAGGATCGCGGGTATCTCGTAACTGTTGTTCCAACTCCATCAAGCCTTAACTTCGTTGGTGCAGCTACCTGGGAAGCGCTTTCTGGAAGACCGGTTACTACACAAGTTTGGGAACGCGTTGATGAAGTTCGCCATATCTCACTTGCCAAAGATGCGGATTGCGCAATCATCGCTCCAGCTACCGCTGACCTCATCGCGCGCATCGCAGCTGGTCGAGCGGACGATCTATTAACAAATCTAATACTCGCAATCGATGTACCAATTCTGGTCGTGCCCGCCATGCATCCGCAGATGTGGCTAGATCCCGCCACTGTCGCGAACGTAGCAACCCTTAGATCGCGCGGATTTAAAGTTATGGAGCCTGAGGTAGGTCGACTTACTGGCGATGACATCGGTCCGGGTAGATTTCCGGAAACAGCAGCAATCATTGAAAAATTTGAAGAAGCAATCGGCGCAAAGAAGGATTACTTAGGTCGCAAAGTTCTGGTTACCGCTGGTGGAACTCGTGAGTCGATCGATCCGGTTCGCTATATCGGAAACCGTTCCAGTGGCCGACAAGGCGCGGCAGTTGCTAGCGCTGCGCTAAATCGCGGTGCGGAAGTAACTTTGATTATGGCTAATTCACAGTTAACCGAAGAAGAGTCTCGAGCGTTGCAAGGCGTGCGAGTTATACCTGTTGAAACCGCTATTCAGATGCACCAGTATTTGGAAGAAGAGTTTCCGAAGGCCGATGTATTGGTCATGAGCGCGGCGGTTGCAGATGCTAGACCTTCGCAGTATTCAGAAGGCAAGATAAAGAAGGGCGATCTACAACAGATTGAACTATCTGAGAATCCAGATCTACTTAAATCTATAGCCCGTCTTAGGGATAAACAGATAGTTGTCGCCTTTGCAGCAGAGACATCACTGGATATAGAGATCGCTAAAGCAAAGTTAGTGGCCAAAGGCGCTAATATTCTCTATCTAAACGATGTTTCAGAGGGCGCCATATTTGGCGCTAAAGAAACACAAGGAATTGTTATCACGAGCAATGGCGCTCAAATAGAAGTACCAACATCAAGCAAGGACTCGCTGGGCGAACTTCTCCTCGACCAAGCCCTTATTCAGTTAGGTTAATCCCATGTCAAAGCGTCTATTTACCTCCGAATCTGTCACTGAAGGCCATCCAGATAAGATTGCAGATCAAATCTCTGATGCGATCCTAGATTCGCTTCTCTCGCAAGATCCTTCAAGCCGCGTTGCAGTTGAAACTCTTATCACCACCGGTCAAGTACACGTTGCTGGTGAGGTAACAACCAATGGGTATGCAGATGTAATGGGCATCGTTCGCGACACCGTCATTGGCATTGGATACGATTCTTCAGTTAAGGGTTTTGATGGGAACAGTTGTGGTGTCTCTATTTCCATTGGTCAGCAATCGCAAGATATCGCCCAGGGAGTAGATGACGCTTACGAAAATCGAGTTGCGTCTTCTGCTGATCCACTGGATCTGCAAGGTGCCGGAGATCAAGGTTTGATGTTTGGTTACGCGTGCGATGACACTAAAGAGTTGATGCCACTTCCGATCTGGTTGGCCCACGAGCTTGCGCAGCAGCTATCTAAGGTGCGTAAATCAGGAGCACTTGGCTACCTGCGCCCTGATGGCAAGACTCAAGTAACGATTGAATACGATGGCGATAAAGCGGTTGCCCTAGACACAGTTGTTATCTCAAGTCAGCATGCTGAAGAGGTAGATGTTGCAAAGAAGTTAACCCCTGAAATTATCGAACACGTTATTGAACCAGTACTTTCCAAGATCGATCTACCTCGGAAAGATATGCGCACGCTGATCAACCCAACGGGACGTTTCGTAATCGGCGGTCCAATGGGAGATGCAGGACTAACTGGGCGCAAGATCATTGTTGATACTTATGGTGGAATGGCTCGCCATGGTGGAGGTGCGTTCTCAGGTAAAGATCCTTCGAAGGTTGACCGTTCTGCTGCATATGCAATGCGTTGGGTAGCAAAGAACGTCGTTGCCGCAGGACTGGCACGTCGCTGCGAAGTACAGGTTGCCTATGCAATTGGTAAAGCACAACCAGTTGGCGTCTTTGTTGAAACTTTTGGAACTGAGACTGTTCCTGTTCAGAAGATTCAAGATGCTGTAACAACGGTCTTTGATCTACGTCCTGCTGCGATTATTCGCGATCTAAATCTGCTTCGTCCAATCTATTCACAAACTGCTGCGTACGGCCACTTTGGTCGCGAACTCCCTAACTTCACATGGGAATCAACTTCGCGAGTCGATGCGCTACGCGCTGCTGTTAACTAAAGAGAAGTAACGCCGTGGCTACGGCGCGTCCACTTCGCTTAAAGCGAGAAGAAGCAAAGCGAGTCGATAGCGCACAAGCGCTGCGCGATGCCTTTGTAAGAGTTTGGGTTGATACTTCAGTAAGCCATTTAGATGGTACTTACGACTACTTGGTGCCCGAAAGACTCTCGCATTCGGTAAAGCCTGGAATCCGCATCGGTGTGCCATTCGCCGGTCGTGATGTAGAAGCGCTGGTTTTGGAGCGCACAGATAAGAGCGAGATCACCAATCTAAAGTTCATATCATCTGTAATTTCAGAGGAGGTAGTTGCGAGCCCAACTTTAATAACTCTGATCTCATCAATATCAAAGCGTTGGATCTGCAATCCATTCGATGTAATAAGAAGCGCCATACCGGCGCGGGTGGCTAGCGTAGATAAAGCTTTCACAGCCGAAACGAGAAGTTCAACGGCGAAAGAGTTGGCGAACAAAGGAAAAGGGGAAGTCACCTATCTACATTTGGCGCCTCATGAAGATCCCTTAATGCGCTTAAGTGAATTCGCACAGAAAGCTCAAGCAAAGGGTTCCGTTCTAATTATCGTTCCAGAAGATCGTGAGTTGGAACTTCTCAAACTGGAAATCCCAGGAGCTCTTATTCTCTCATCGTCGCTTTCTCGTACTCAGCGCTATTCAAATTACCTCACTGCGATTAACAAATCGGGCCAGATTATTATCGGTACCCGTAGTGCGATCTTTTTGACTCCGCCTGATTTAACTACGCTGATCATTTATCGTGAAAATTCACAGAGCCATTATGAACCACGTCATCCAGGCTGGAATGTGCGAGATATAGCGCTACTGCGTCAGAGTGAAGAGAAGTTAAGCCTTTACTTTGTTGGCTATTCACCATCGCTGGAGATGGCGCGATCTATCGAATCCGGCGCAATTAATTTCTTAAGCAAGAAGGCCCGTCTACAAATTTCTACATTCCCGCAGACCGGTTCAGAGCTACTACCAGAAAGAATATTTTCTCCCATCCGAAGTGCTTTAAAGTCGGGGTCAGTACTTTTCTTAGTTCCAAAGAAGGGTTATGCCAGCGCTTTGATGTGCAAGAAGTGTCGCAATTTAGCGATCTGTTCTTGTGGTGGAAAACTCTCGCGCTCGAACCAGAGCGCTCCGCCTGCTTGCGTACATTGTTCAACGACGTTCTCTGCATGGAAATGCAAATGGTGCAACGAGGATAAGTTGGTTTTGCTTGGCAGGGGAGCGATCCGTCATGCTGAAGAAATCGGAAGAGCCTTTCCGGGTTATCCTGTGATTAATTCGGATGCTGATACACCGGTTAAAGAAGTCACCGGCAAGAGTTCACTAGTGATCGCAACGCAAGGAATGGCGCCAAGATGTGAAGGTGGTTATTCGGCGGCGGTGCTTCTTGAGGGAGGATCTTTCTTTTCTTACTCTGACCTGCGAGGTCAGGAACGATCTCGCGAAGCTTTCTTTGAGGCGGCGGGGCAGGTAAAACCAGGAGCACCAGTTTTAGTTGCGATCGATAGTAGCCACCCAATAAACGCTGCTCTGGCTAGTTGGAATCCAGCGCATATGTATAAACGTGAACTTGCTGATCTTGAATCTTTAGATCTTCCACCATTTACGCGATCTTTGACTGTGGATTTGGTTACTTCTGAAGCAAGCACGGTCGCAGAAGGATTTAAGAAGGCTCTTCTTGACTCGCGCATACCTGCGTCAACGAAAGTTTTAGGGCCATCAATACGCGGCGGAGATAAAGCGAGAATTATTCTGACTGCGTCAGAGAGCGACTTCTCTGATCTCACACAATTTGTAGGTGAGTTTGTAAAACATCGCGCGATCGCCAAGAAAGAGGCGATACAAGTGCGAATCGACCCATATTCACTCTCTTAACAATGCTTGCTAGGCGCTAATAAGTTCTTTCACTACTACGCTGAGATAGACTTCGCACATGTCCATTCAACCGATCCGCCTCTTTGGCGATCCAGTGCTGACCACTCCGGCAGCCGCGGTTATCGACTTTGATAAAGAACTCCGAACTCTGGTTGAAGATTTAACGGACACCATGCTGGAAGCACCGGGTGCAGGTCTAGCAGCGCCACAAATAGGTGTCCCACTACGAGTATTTGTTTGGGATGTAGATGAAACGATCGGTCATCTGATTAATCCGACGCTTGATTTAAGTGCGGAACTGCAAGATGGTGAAGAAGGTTGCCTATCTTTCCCGGCTTTGAGTTATGAGACACCGCGCGCTTTTCGCGCAGTTGCTAAGGGATTTAACATGTATGGGGAGCCAATTACCGTTGAAGGAACAGAGTTATTGGCTCGCGCCCTGCAGCATGAGACCGATCATTTAGATGGAATCGTCTTTATCGATCGCCTATCTGCTCAAGATCGTAAATTGGCGATGAAAGAGATCCGCGAATCAGAATGGTTCGGCACCGCTTTAGATGTCGGGAATAACCCAGTCATTAAAACTTCACCGCACAACATGTTTGGGAAGAGCATTTAGTGCAGATCGCAGTTGCCGCAACACCAGAAGTCGCTCTACCCACCCTTGAAGCTCTCTTAAAGAGCGAACACGATCTTGTCTCAGTGATCACACAGCCTGACAGGGCAGCAGGTCGTGGGCTTTCGCTTAAGGAATCACCAGTTGCGATATGGGCAAAAGATCGTGGAATCAGCGTTCGAAAACCTGTCGACCAGGAAGAACTCAAGTTAGCAGTGTCAGATATAGATCTGGTGATCACTATTGGTTTCGGCGTGATCATTAAAGAGGAAATTCTCAATCTACCAACTCATGGATTTATAAATCTTCATTTCTCACTTCTGCCAAGGTGGCGGGGAGCAGCTCCGGTGCAACGCGCTATTGAAGCCGGCGATGAGGTCACGGGGGTTACAGTCTTCAAACTTGATAAGGGAATGGATACCGGTCCGATCTATCGCCAAAAAGAGGTAGCGATGCCGCACCAAGCAACTACTGAGTCACTTCTACAGGATCTTGCGGTAGTCGGGGCGCCAGTCGTATTAGATGCGATCAGCGCTATTGAAGCTAACGAGCTACCTGTTATCCAATCTGTAGATGGTGCATCACGCGCCGACAAGTTATCGAAGGATGAAGCCCGAATCAATTGGCAAGATGCATCATTCAATATCGAGCGAAAAATTCGTGCTTTCTATCCGGCACCTGGAGCATGGACAACTTTTCGAGATGAAGCGATCAAAATTGAATCCGCTGATGTTAGCGATGAGAAAACGGGTCAACCCGGTGAAATCCTCTTGGTTGGAAAAGAGTTATTTGTATCTACTGCTGAAGGTTCGCTAAAGATCCTCTCAGTAAAACCGGCAGGTAAGGCAAGCATGGATGCTATCTCTTGGATTAACGGCGCCCGCATCGAGCAACACGAGCGATTTATATGAGCGATAAGGCGACGCCGGCTCGCCGCAACACCTTTAAATCGCCTAAACCGGACCCAATTCGCTTATTAGTCTTCGATATCTTGCAAGAAGTTAACCAGCGCGGAGGATATTCAAATTTATTGCTTCCAAGTGCGCTAACTGATTCTAAATTTGAGCAGCGAGATAAAGGCTTTGCGACAGAGCTTCTCTACGGAACTCTGCGGATGCAAGGTCGCCATGATTACATCGCCGCGCAGATTTCAGATAGACCTTGGAACGAAGTAGACAGCGGCATCGTTGATGTAATCCGTCTTGGCGCACATCAACTCTTTGAGATGCGAGTCGCCACTCACGCAGCAGTCTCTGAGACAGTAGAACTCGCGCGTAAAGTTTTGGGGGAGTCGAAGGCTTCCTTCGTTAATGCGATGCTGCGCAAGATGAGCGCGCAAACGCTAGATCAGTGGATGGAGCCGGTAAATCAAATTAAGGATGACGTTGAACGTTTGGCGATTATCCATTCGCACCCAGAATGGATAGTTTCTGCTTACTTTGACCTACTAAAGGATTTCTCTGAAGTTGAATCTGCGTTAATTTCCAACAATATTCCAGCATCTCCCACTTTAGTTTGGTGGCCAGGGCGTTCCTCGCAGGCAGAGTTAGTTGAGTTGGGCGGAGTACCCACTGAGTTTTCAGAGTATGGAATTAAGTTTGATGGTATTCCGAATTCGCTAGAGCCGGTGCGACGTAGAAGAGCCGGCGTACAGGATGAAGGATCTCAGCTCGTGGCGCAGATTTTTTCTAACGTTGCTGCGCAATCACAACGATGGCTAGATCTGTGTGCTGGGCCCGGCGGAAAAGCGGCGCTTCTTTCTTCAATCGCGCAAGAAAATGGGAAAGAATTTACGGCAAATGAAGTTAGCCAACCAAGAGCAGAGTTGGTGAGACAAGTAATTGGAAGTGCGAGAGTTTGGGTAGGAGATGGGCGCGAAATCGCTTCACACGGTGAACTCTTCGATGCCATTCTTGCCGACGTTCCTTGCACTGGACTTGGAGTGCTACGTCGCCGTCCCGAAGTTCGTTGGCGCAGAACCGTTACCGACCTACGCGCTTTAACAGCGCTGCAACGCGAGTTATCCGATAGCGCAGTATCCGTGTTGGCAGGTGGTGGGCTCTTTGCTTATGCAACTTGCTCGCCGCACTTTGCCGAGACCACCGTTGCGGTCGTTGATATTTTGAAGGCTCATCCAGAGTTAGAGCAGATCGATTTGGCGCCCTTTCTTCCAGAAGGACTTAACAGCGCGATGCGTGGTAAATCCCTTTCGCTATGGACCCATCGCCATCAGAGCGATTCCATGTTCATGGCGGTATTTCGCAAGAAAGGCGAATAAGGTATTTCTATGAGCGATCAACATATTCGAATCACGCCAAGCATTCTTAGCGCCGATCGCGAGAATATTGTCAGTGAGATTGCCAAGATCGCCGAAGTTTCAGATCTCATTCATCTAGATATTATGGATAATCGCTTTGTTCCGAACCAGACTTGGAACTTATCTGAGGCACAGGCGATTATCGCCGCATCACCAACCCTCATCGATGCTCATTTAATGGTTGAAGATGTAGATACCTTAGCGATTGAATATGCAATTGCCGGTTCGGGCAGCGTCACGATCCACGCAGAAGCGGCTATTGATATCAATAAGACGTTGCGGGGGATTAGATCACATGGCGCAAGAGCTGGCCTTGCAGTAAAACCCGGAACGCCAATAGAAAATTACTTAGAATTTTCTGATCTCGTCGACATGTTTCTCATCATGACGGTGGAACCAGGATTCGGGGGCCAGAAATTTATGGCAGAGATGATGGAGAAGGTGCGCCTGACCCGTAAATCGATAGGAGATCGTCCAATATGGTTGCAAGTAGATGGTGGAATCTCTATCGATACCATCGCGATGGCCCGTGAAGCAGGGGCAGATACCTTTGTTGCTGGATCTGCTGTTTTCAACTCTCCAGAACCTGCGGCTATGGTTGAAATGCTCCGCCATCGCGCAAGCGCACTCTAGTAAACTCTGAGCATGAAGACTTTCGATCAACTCTTTGAAGAGCTTGCTGCAAAGGTGGCTACCCGTGAATCGGGTTCGGGCACTGTGGCCGCGATAGATGCCGGAGTTCATTCGATCGGAAAGAAGGTTCTTGAAGAAGCCGGCGAAGTCTGGCTGGCTGCAGAACATGAGAGCGATCAAGCACTGGCCGAGGAGATCAGCCAACTTATCTACCATCTCCAAACTTTGATGTTAGCGCGCGGGTTACAACCTTCAGATATATACAAGTTTCTCTAGAGATGGGTAGTAAATGTTAAAGATCGCAATTCCAAATAAGGGCTCTCTTGCTGACGCCTCAATAGAAATTTTCAAAGAAGCTGGTTACCGACAGAGAAGTGACTCTAGAGATCTAGTCTTAATCGATCCCGAAAATAACGTTGAGTTCTATTATCTTCGTCCGCGAGATATTGCTCTGTATGTTGGCTCTGGCGAACTAGAAGCGGGCGTAACGGGACGAGATTTGCTTATAGATTCTGGAGCCGCCGCAACTGAGGTTTTATCACTTGGTTTTGGTGGTTCAACTTTTAGATTTGCAGGACCTGCGTCTGAGAAACTTTCGATCTCTGATTTAAATGGAAAGCGGGTCGCAACCGCATACCCAGGGCTAGTTCAAAATTACCTTGCTCAGAAGTCAATCTCTGCCGAGGTTGTTCGCTTAGATGGAGCGGTTGAAAGTAGCGTTCGTCTTG
Organism: Candidatus Nanopelagicaceae bacterium; assembly: GCA_965268165.1. Lineage (GTDB taxonomy): Bacteria > Actinomycetota > Actinomycetes > Nanopelagicales > Nanopelagicaceae > Planktophila. Next base: position 752,250 of record OZ254162.1, on the reverse strand, counting down.
GCGTTGCTGATGTAATCGCAGATGTTGTGAGTACCGGAAACACTCTTCGCCAGGCGGGACTTGCCATTTTTGGTGATCCAATCTTGGTCAGCGAGGCCGTTCTTATTACACGTAGCGGTGCTGCTGTACCAGCTGGTTTAGAAGTTCTACAACGACGCCTACAAGGAGTCGTAACTGCTCGCGAGTATGTGCTTCTAGATTATGACATTCCGAAGGTTAGCGTTGATAAAGCTTGCGCAATCACACCAGGACTTGAATCACCAACTATCTCACCTCTGCAGAAAGAGGATTGGGTCGCAGTTCGCGCGATGGTGCTTCGTAAAGATACAAATCGTTTAATGGATGAGTTGTGGTCTTTAGGTGCACGTGGAATCTTGGTTACAGATATCCACGCGTGCCGGCTTTAGATTAAGCCTCTTCAACCTCTTCACGAGAAATTCCCATTAGGTAGAGAACGGAATCTAGATATGGCGCAGAAACAGAGCTGTCTGCCGCTGCTTTAACGGCGGGTTTAGCATTAAATGCTATTCCCATTCCCGCTATGGCGATCATATCTAAATCATTTGCGCCATCACCGATAGCAATAGTCTGCTCTAAATCAATGTTATGTTCGGCGGCAAAATCACGCAGGGCAGTTGCTTTTCCTGCGCGATCAATAACTGGACCGACAAGTGCACCAGTTAGCTTTCCATCTGCAATTTCTAGATTATTGGCGCGTATATGGTCGATACCTAATTCGGAAGCCAGCGGTGCAATAACAGGTTCAAAGCCGCCAGAAACTAGAGCGATATGGTGTCCGAGTTTCTTTAAGGTGCGAACTAGTGTGCGAGCACCAGGTGTCAAAGTGATCTCAGATTGCACATCAACTAGAACGGATTCAGGTAGACCTTTGAGAAGTGCAACTCGTGCTCGCAGGCTTGCTTCAAAGTCGAGTTCGCCTCTCATCGCTGCCTCAGTGATCTTTGCAATCTCACTCTGAACGCCTGCTTTTGCACCGAGAAGCTCAATCACTTCTTGTTTAATCAGCGTTGAATCCACATCCATTACTACCAACTTCGTTGCAAATCGCATAAGCCCGCCAGGGGAGACTGCGATATCAACACCGAGTTCACTTCCGGTCGTAGCTAGCGCGCTGCGCAGCGTTGCCAAATCAGCGCCAGAGACGGTTAATTCGACAGCGGTTACTGGATAACTAGCGGTTCGGTTTATGTGTTCAATATTTCCGCCATCTTGGGCAATCACTGCAGCGATGGCATTTATGGCTTGCGGCTTTAGAGATTGTGAAAGCACAACGACGTGCAGAAGAGATTTCTTTGCAGCAATCGAGCTCTGGTCGCTGCTTTCAAAAGAGGTCGCGATATCTACGCCTAATTTTGCGGCGCATTCTTCTAGATCGGCCTCAATCGATTTAGCGTGTGCTGGTGAAAGAGAGATTAAAACTGTCAAAATCAATCGACCACGTATTACGACTTGCTGGATATCGAGAATTGTTACAGCAAAAGGGGAGAGCGTTTCGAAGAGAGCCTCTGTAATGCCTGGACTATCAACTCCGGAGACCAAGATAAGGCCGGTGAATTGTTGCTCTGAAACACCGTTTTTTGACTCCATAATGGAGAAGATTATCGTGAATCACATCAGCGCATGGCGCAATTGCAAGTGATTCATCCCCTTTACCGCTATCTTTTTCATCTATGAACGCCGCACCGAGCCAAGTTGTCCTTGCAATGCAAGGGGTGAGCGTTACCCGCGGCGTTAAACGTATTCTCGGACCGATAGATTTCCGAATTCAAAGCGGAGAGCGCTGGGTAATTCTTGGACCTAACGGTGCAGGAAAATCCACACTTCTCAATATCTTAGCCACGCGCATCTTTCCGACTTCTGGAACTGTTTCGATACTCGATAAACAAATGGGAAAGGTAGATCTCTCTGAACTGCGAACTCGTATCGGAATTTGCGCGTCGTTACTTGCTGAAGATATTCCCGATGATGAATTTGTTCGAGATGTTGTCTTAACCGCAGCATATGCCGTGATTGGTAGATGGAATGAAGTTTATGATCTCTGGGATGAGTCACGTGCTGTAGCGCTGTTAACCACCTTTGGGGTTCGCGAGTTCGCCGATCGCCGTTACTACACGTTAAGTGATGGCGAGAAGAAGAGAGTGCAGATTGCCCGCGCATTAATGGCTGACCCTGAACTACTCCTTTTAGATGAACCTACCGCTGGTCTTGATCTGGGTGGTCGTGAAGATCTATTGCGCCGATTTTCAGAATTTTCATTAGATCCGTTAGCGCCATCTAGCATCATCGTTACTCATCACATTGAAGAAATTCCAGCAGGCACGACTCATGCACTGATTATCAAAGATGGTGTTATTGCTATATCTGGACCGATCGCTGAAGTAATCACCTCAGAACATATGAGCGCTGTCTTTGGCATCTCAATCGATGTAACAACAGATGGTTCGCGCTTTTTCGCTAGAAGTAGATGACTAGTTTTAGAGATCAGTTACACCCTGGATGGCGGGATCTACTAAAGGGATCACTTGATCTACTAGATCAGATTGAGCTTGAACTTAAAGAATCTTCCTTTCTGCCTCAACATCAAGATGTGATGAAGTGCTTATCCTTTAATCCTTCCGAGGCTAAGGTTTTAATCCTTGGGCAAGATCCTTATCCAAACTCAGATGATGCGATGGGCCTCGCCTTCTCAACAGCGCGAAGAGACGGAAAACTGCCCGCTTCACTAAAGAATATATTTCGTGAATTAGTTGATGACTTAGATATTCCTCACCCAACTTCAGGAGATCTTTCTCCTTGGTGCAAACAGGGTGTTGTTCTTTTAAATCGAACCCTTACATGTGCAGAAGGCGAGAGCAATTCACATAGAGATATAGGTTGGAGAGAATTTACGGATCAAGTTGTTTCTGTTCTCGCCCAACAAGGAGTTGTTGCAATTCTTTGGGGCGCCAACGCGCAAGAGGTGGAACACCACTTTCCTAAATCGGATTGCATATCATCCGTTCATCCCAGTCCGCTATCTGCCTACCGTGGATTTTTCGGTTCCAAACCTTTTAGCCGAGCTAATCAAGTATTGGTTAGCAAGGGGCGCCAACCCATCGACTGGTCTATTTAAAGTAGAAAGCCCCAGGTTAACAACAACCGGGGGCTTTCTACTTACTAATTACTTACTTATCCAACCCAGGTATTGATTGGTGAAGATAAGAAGTAGATCATAAAGAGGCCAGAGACCAAGAGAAGTAGTGGATGTACTTCCTTGCGACGGCCTTGGATGTAGCGGATTACTACGTGAGTAACGAACCCAGCGCCGATACCAACTGAGATGTTGTAGGTAAATGGCATCAAGATGATTGTGAGGAACGCTGGAATTGCGATTCCGTAATCATCCCAATCAATGGCTTTGATCTGAGTCATCATCAAGAAACCAACGATGATGAGGGCAGGAGTTGCAGCCTCGTAAGGAATGATCGCAACTAACGGAGCAAGGAATGTTGTAAGCAAGAAGCAAGCTCCGGTTACAACAGATGCCAGACCAGTTCGTGCGCCTTCGCCAACTCCTGATGCAGATTCGATGTAACTGGTATTGGAAGAGATGCTTCCAGCGCCACCTGCAACTGCAGCCAATGAGTCGACGAGAAGGATGCGATCGTTATTTGGAACGTTTCCATCTTTATCGATCAAGCCTGACTCGTGTCCGATTGCTGTAACTGTTCCGACAGTGTCGAAGAAGTCTGAGAGCAGCAAGGTGAAGATCAAGAGGATAACTGTGACCAAAGGAAGACGGTCAAATGAGCCGAGAAGATTGAAATCTCCAAAGAGGCTGAAATCTGGGGTAGCGGCGATCTTTTCAGGAACCGCAGGAACGTTTAGGTTCCATCCCTTTGGATTTACTTCACCGGTTGCGCCGTTAAATAGCGGACCAATTTTTAGAGTTGTCTCGACGATAACCGCTGCGATAGTTGCAACGATGATTCCGATGAGAATCGCACCCTTTACCTTCTTGACCATCAGAACGATAGTTAGGAAGAGTCCAAGTGCGAAGATGATTACTGGCCAACCAACAAGAGTTCCGCCATCACCAAGAGTTACTGGAACCGGACCGGCGCCAGTGCGTCGAACGAATCCAGCGTCAACAAGACCGATAAGTGCGATAAATAAACCAATACCCACGGAGATTGCAATCTTTAGCTGTGCAGGAACTGCTCTAAAGACCGCTGTTCTGAAGCCGGTAAGAACCAAGATGGTGATGATTATGCCTTCGATTACAACAAGGCCCATAGCATCTGCCCATGTCATTTTCGATGCGATACCAACTGCAACGAAGGTGTTAAGGCCAAGACCTGTGGCGAGTGCAAGTGGATAGTTCCCAACTACACCCATCAGGATTGTTAATACACCGGCCATTAGCGCAGTCATTGCGGCAACTAGAGCGAGATTAGGAGCATCTCCACCACCGATGTATTTGCCATCAGCATCTTTTGCAAGACCAATGATGAGTGGATTTAGAGCGACTATGTATGCCATGGTGAAGAAGGTGACGATGCCGCCACGCACTTCCCGAGCTACAGTTGAGCCACGTTCCGATATTTTGAAATAGCTATCGAGCATGACGAACCTTTCTAATTTTGTTAACGGGGGTGTTTGCGACCCCGTGTGAAATGACGGCTCACAGACCGAGGGATAAGAGGATCTAAACCTAAAAGTGCGGTTACTTTGAGGTTAGACGCGCGACTATGCCGAAGGAAATAGCGACAGATTGGCCGATTAAGAGGGCAAAGAGCGCGGTGCCGAGGCCAATTTTGCCGCCTAGCAGCGCACCCACGATCAAAACAGTTACTTCAATTCCCATACGCACACGTCCCACGCGAACGCCGGTACGTTGATGAATTCCCGTCATAGCGCCATCGCGCGGGCCAGGACCAAGCCCGCAAGTTATATAGAGCGCTGATCCGAGGCCAACTAGTGCGATACCAATCAGTGCAGAGGCAAGCCCACCAATTAACGTTTCTTGTAATGGAAATACTGAAACACCGAACTCGATCGCAGCGGAGATGATCACGATATTAGATAGAGTTCCAAAACCTGGTCGTTCGCGAAGTGGAATCCAGATAAGTAGAACGAAGCAACCGGTCACAAATGTTGCCCAACCAAGTGAAAGACCAGTTTTTAGGCTAAGGCCTTGTGCAAATACAGTCCACGGTGCATTTCCTAGATTCGATTGAACAACTAGCGCATCTCCTAAACCAAAGATGGCCAGGCCAAAGAAGAGAATTGCTACGCGAGAAAATGAGAGATCCCAACGAGAGTTAGCGCGCCAAGGAGTGATTGGTACGGTCTTATGCGGCTTGAGGAAAGCAGAGAACCTACTCATGAAACTCATTTTGTGATTCTAACGCAATTTATTGGCTTTAAAGGCCGTATCCTAATCAAATGTTCGTTGGCCTCGGCACTTTAATTAATATCTCGACAATCATCGGGGGAGCAGCTATTGGTGTTCTAGTTGGCACCCGCATGTTGGCGCGAACAAGAATATTGATCACGGAAGTACTTGGCTTAGTAACGATTCTTGGCGCTGTCAGTGCACTGGCTCCAATGTGGAGCGATCGCTATATCAATTCAATTCCTAAAGGTTGGACTCTATTAGCGATTCTGGGTTCTCTTCTTATCGGTGGCGCTATAGGTTCCGCGCTTTCACTCGAATCTCGGCTCGAGGGTTTAGGTGAGACTCTACGAGTTAAATTTGGTGCCCATAAAGAGAGCACATTTATAGAAGGCTTCGTTTCAGCAGCGTTGCTATTTGCAATAGGACCACTGGCAATTCTTGGATCGATAAGCGATGGAATGTCTACGGGTATTGATCAGCTACTTCTCAAATCAAGTCTCGACTTTTTTGCGGCAATGGCTTTTGCAGCAAGTTTGGGCTGGGGCGTAGCCGCTGCCGCGATTCCAGTAGCGATCTACCAAGGTATTTGGACGGTAATCGGACTCGGGCTAGGCAGCATTCTTGAGGGGTATCAGGTTGATGCCATGACAATTACAGGCGGAGTGATGTTGGTATGCATCGGTCTACGACTACTAAAGATTAAAGATATCGCCGTTGGCAATTTGTTACCGGCGCTTTTTATCGCACCCATCTTTGTTCTTGTGCTAAATAACTTCCTATAGAAATTAGTTCTAAGGATATTTAGAAAGTAGTTGCATCAATGACGAAACGATATTTAACATCGCTCGCGACTGTACGTTCGTAGGCTTCATTGATGTAATCAGCCTTAATGACTTCAACGTCGCTGACAATGTTATGTTTCCCGCAGAAATCAAGCATCTCTTGCATCTCTGGGATGCCACCAATCATTGATCCAGAGAGCGAACGGCGTGCAGGCAGTAATGACCCAGCTTCAACCGAATACGGTTTTCCTGGAAGTCCAATAACCACGAGCGTTCCGTCGACACCGAGCATTGAGAGGTAGATATTGATATCTAACTCAGCGCTGACTGTGTTCAAGATTAAGTCAAAGTGCTTGCTGTACTTAGTGTGGAAACCTTCGGACTTTGTTGAAACAAAGTGATCTGCTCCCATCGCCTTTGCGTCTGCTTCCTTAGATGGGGAATGAGAGAAGACGGTAACTTCTGCGCCCAACGCCGCTGCAAACTTCACCCCCATGTGGCCAAGACCGCCCAGACCCATGACCGCAACTTTCTTACCAGGGCCGGCTTTCCAATGCTTAATTGGTGAATACAAAGTAATTCCAGCACAAAGCAGGGGGGCGACGCCATCTAGTGAAAGATTTGCGGGAATAGTTACTGCGTAATCTTCATTAATAACCATGACATTTGCATAGCCTCCCATTGCAGGAGTCTTACCATCGCGTTCTAGTTGGTTATAAGTTCCGGTCATTCCTTCGATGCAGTATTGCTGCGTTCCATTTTTGCAAGGCTCGCATACGCGACATGAGTCAACGAAAACGCCAACACCGATTAGATCTCCAACCTTAAACTTGGATACTGCAGAGCCAATACTTGTCACGACACCCGCGATCTCATGGCCGGGAACCATAGGAAATATGGCAGGACCCCATTCTTCGCGAGCTTGATGAATATCTGAATGACAGATGCCTGAGTACTTAATATCTAAGGCGACATCGTGTGCGCCAAGATCGCGACGCTCAAACTCCCAAGGAGCAAGCGGGGCCTTAGCGGTCATTGCAGCGTATCCACGTACTTTCATTTTTCTCTCCCTGATTGATTGACTAGTTAGCGCTCTTTATTCGTTCTCTGTAAATGGTAAAGGTAGCGGTGAAGTATGTCCTGCTCGAGATGCCCGCGCAGTAACGCGACGCATGTGGTGGCGTCGACACAAGACTTCGTAGGCAACTTCGTCTCCTGGTGCAACATCTCCTACAACTACCTGTTCACCCTCGGTGACCATGACGCCACCAAGAGTTCGAGCATTATGAGTTGCTCTTGAACCACACCAGCAAAGAGCTTCAACTTGAAGTGTATTTACTCGATCAGCAAGTTCTACCAATCGTGCAGAACCTGGGAAAAGTTTGGTGCGAAAGTCTGCCAAGATTCCGAAGGCGAAGACATCAATCCCTAAACCATCTACGATCTTTGCAAGTTGTTCGATCTGTTCTGCCTGATAGAACTGGGCCTCATCGCAGATTATGTAATCAATGCGATCTCCGAGAGAGAGACGTTCCACAACTAACTTGTGAATATCTAGATCTGGATCTACTTCAATCGCAGCGCTCTGTAAGCCAAGACGGGATGAGATGACTCCAGAACCGGCGCGATCTTTACTTGTGAAAATTAAACCCGAACGTCCGCGGCTCTTATGGTTGTGGGCGGTCTGCAGTGCAAGCGTGGATTTACCACTATCCATCGTTCCGCAGTAATAGATGAGTTCAGCCACGGGGTGCATCTTTGCATCTAATCAAGGAAATTGGCGAGAGTGACTTCATATGACGCCATTGCTTCTCAAGAATTCACGAAGATTATCGGAAAGCGCCGCGCTCATATCAACGCTTATGTGTGAGGCGTCACGATAGGCCACGATCCCATCGACAATTGCTGGGCAGGAATCTGTACAGAGCCATGGAGTTGGATCTAGCGCGATAAACCCACCTGCTACTCGTGGATCAGATTTCTCATTGGCATCACATTCATCGTCCTTCGCTGTTGCCAAGCAACTAGGGATATCTCGCTGTGGCTTCGGCGTATCGGAGATATAAATCAAATTTGGAGAGCTATTTAAAACCTTGGCATAGAGAGAACGCTGTCCTTCAAACCACCAGGCATCACGCGATGAGTAACGCTTTGGGAACGCGAAATGCTGGAATCCGCTCATGATCACCGCTTCGGGCTTTAAATCCTTTATTCGCTTTATAGAGTTCTCGCGCCAAGCGTTGCAGTCGGAGTTTTTAAAAGCACCTGAATTAACGCGATCTACTTCAACGGCAGGACAGGCGGATTTGGTAAGACTGATTAGCGCAAATCCCTCATCGATTGCGATTTTTTCTAGGGCCGGAAACCATTGCGCTGCATGTGAATCCCCGTAGAGAACTATCTTCCGCTTCGAATTAACGTCTCCGTAGAGACATTCTGGAGAGTTTTTGTTGCCATAATTTGCATGACATCCATCGTCATAGATCTTAGGCTTCTGCATCACTGCCGCTATTGATACAGAGCGACCATTCGGTAGAGAGATGTCATCTTTTGTGGTGAGCAATATTGCACTTGCCACCATAACGCCGGAGAGAGTTGCCGCTAAGGCGAACTTCGTAGTCTGGCGATTTGATAACTTCCTTCGGGAGAACGGTTTTTCAATAAATCTATGAGTTAAATCGGCGGCCAGAGCGGTTAGGGCAATTAAGAGAAATCTTTCAAGCAAAGTTAAGGGGCGACCGAAGCGAGTACTAGGAATTACTAGTAGAGGCCAGTGCCAGAGATAGAAAGGATAGGAGATTTCACCTAACCATTGAACAAAGCGCAGGCGTGAAAAATCATTGAGTATTGGTGGCCACGAATGTATGAATGCAATCAGTAGCGCAGTAGCCAAAACCGGATACAGAGCTGCAGTACCTGGGAACGGCGTGTTGTCACTGAATCGAATTACGCCGTAGAGAAGTGTTAGCGCAGATAACCAAACAATCAGCGTTCGAGCAACCGATTTCTTTTCAAGAAGCCCTTTAGGTATGAAGAGTAGTAGCGCACCCACGCCGAGTTCCCAAGCGCGAGTTGGGAGACTGTAGAAAGCCCAGATCGGTGCCGCGTTGGTTAGGAAGAGCGAGAATAGAAAAGAGAGGATGGTGATACCGAGAACGCCGCGAAAGACTAAACGTTGGCGACCAATCTTCCAGAGTGTGAAAATTATCAGTGGCCAGAGAAGATAAAACTGCTCCTCTACGGCGAGGGACCAGTAGTGAATTACCGGAGATGGCGTCGCGTTTAGATTCTGATAATCGTTCTGCCACCAAGCGAAAAGGTAATTGGAAATATAGATCGAAGCGGCGAAGATATCCTGACCCAGAGATGATCGAATCGTCGGTGGCAGAAATAGCCAAGCGCCGAATGCGGTAAGTATCAGAACGCTTATAGAGGCAGGTAGTAACCGCTTGGCTCGCCGCAAAAAGAAGTTTCGGTAGTTAAAGGCGCCACTTAGCGTTATCTCTTTAACGATGATGCCAGTTATTAGATATCCGGAGATCACATAGAAGATATCTACGCCAATGAACCCACCAGGAGCTAACTTTGCATGGAAGAGAACAACCAGCGTCGCAGCGACGGCACGCAGCGCTTGGATCTGGTGGATGCGAACTTTAGAACTCAAGAAGTTACCAACGATTTAATCTCGATCTTCGGAAAACGCTTGGCGATTAACTCCCGGCCACCGAGTCCAGAAATTTCAAAGAGAACCTGAACGGATTTGACGAGCGCCCCAGTGCGTTCAGCGAGTTCGAGCGCGGCAGCGATCGTTCCGCCTGTTGCGAGGACGTCGTCAACGATCACTACCGTTTTTCCATTGGCAAATGCATCGATATGAACTTCTATCTCATCTTCGCCATATTCCAGACCGTATTTCGCGCCGATAGTTTCGAAAGGGAGTTTTCCACTCTTTCTAAAGGGCACGAAACCAGCGTTCTTCTCTAAGGCAATCGCTGCAGCAAAGATAAATCCACGAGCTTCAATGCCAGCAATTACATCTACCTCGTCGATCTGAGACGCGAAGGCTTTGATTACAGTTGAGTAAGCAGTTGGATCGGCCAGTAGCGGCGTTATATCTTTAAAGAGGATGCCAGGTTTTGGGTAATCTGGAATATCTCTGATCAGGGAGAGGGCGTCTGCTAACTTCATAACGATCCAATTCCACCACATTAAACGTGTCCGGGAAGGGAGTTGAACCCTCAAGCCCTTGCGGGCACTAACACCTCAAGCTAGCGCGTCTGCCAATTCCGCCACCCGGACCAGTGCGCTGCAAACGATAGCAACGCTGAAGCAACCACGCAAAAGCAGGTCCTTTTTCGAGCGATTGTGGGGGAGAATGACGGCATGAGCGAGATAAGAAATTTTGAAGATGAAGCAATTCGTATCTGCCAAGATTTAATCCGAATTCCTATTGTGAACTTTGGTGAAGGACGCGGCGACGAAGAAGCGGTTGCTAAATACATTGTTTCCTCACTCGCGGAAGTTGGAATCGAAGCGAAAATTTATGAATCCGCGCCCAAGCGATGCAACGTAATTGCACGAATTAAAGGGAGCAACCCAGATAAACCAGGTCTCGTTGTCCACGGACATATCGATGTCGTGCCCGCTAACGCTGCTGAATGGTCAGTCGATCCTTTCGCCGGCGAGATTAAAGATGGATGTATCTGGGGTCGTGGCGCAGTTGATATGAAGAATGTGGATGCAATGATCTTGGCCATCGTGCGAGATTGGGCGCAGCGCGGTTATGTTCCAGAACGCGACATTGTTCTCGCCTTCTTCGCAGATGAAGAAGCAGGAATGACCTTTGGTTCTCGTTGGATGACGGCAAATCACCCTGAAGTATTCGCTGGTTGTTCAGAAGCGATTTCAGAAGTCGGTGGTTTCTCCGTAACCGTTGCCGATGGCAAGCGTCTCTACTTTATTGAAGCAGCACAAAAGGGTATTCATTGGATGAAATTAACCGCGCAAGGTCGCGCAGGCCATGGCTCGATGATGAACGATGAAAATGCGTTAACGGCGCTAACTGAAGCAGTCGCCAAAATTGGTCGCTACGAATGGCCACAGCGTTACACCAAGACGGTAAAAGATTTGTTTAAAGAAGTTGCGCGCGTTACTGGAAAAGCATATGACGAGAAGGATCTACGGCCGCTTTTGAAGGAGATTGGTTCAACTGCGCGAATGATTGGAGCAACGTTGCAGAACACTGCAAATCCAACGATGTTGGAAGCAGGCTACAAGGCAAATGTAATTCCAGGAACGGCAAGTGCGGTTATTGATGGACGTTTCCTACCAGGTTATGAAGCTGAGCTAAATGAGACTGTTAGAGCGATTGTTGGTCCTGATATTTTAATCGAAACCATCTCTCACGATATTGCTTTAGAAGTTGACTTTGATGCACCGCTTGTCGATGCGATGAAGGCTGCAATTCTCGCCCATGATCCAGAAGGAATTCCCGTTCCTTATCTGATGAGCGGTGGCACGGACAATAAAGCTCTCTCTGAAATTGGAATTGTTGGTTACGGTTTTTCTCCACTGCGCCTTCCAGCAGATCTCGACTTTATGTCTCTATTCCATGGAGTAGATGAGAGAGTTCCAATTGATGGCCTGCGCTTTGGAGTACGAGTACTTAACGACTTTTTAGAGAGTTGCTGATACTTCGTTTAACGCGTTACGTACAACTTCAGGAAGTTCAATCTCTTCGCTAGCCAGTATTCCCTGCAATTGAGCCGCGGTACGAGCACCTACGACTGAACTAGTAACACCGGGAAAATCACGTACCCAAGCCAAGGCGACCTCTAGTGGTGAATAGCCGAGACCTTGAGCAGCAACAGAGACAGCTTCAACTATGCGACGTGAACGATCATTTAAGTAAGGTTCAATAAAGGGCGCAAAGTGCGGTGTAGCAGCGCGAGAATCGGCAGGAATTCCGTTGCGATATTTACCGGTTAAAACACCGCGACCTAGTGGAGACCATGCGATAAATCCGGTTTCCAGATTGCGGGAGCATTGCAACGAATCTTCTTCCACTCTTCGATTCAGAAGTGAAAATTCATTCTGCATAACGGCGATAGGTGCCTTGCTGCTATTGGCTTCCTGTAACGAGATAGCCCGTGCGCTCTGCCAACCGTTGAAGTTTGAAATGCCCACATATCTGGCGCGACCAGAGGTATATGCCCAGTCAAGAGCCGATAGCGCATCTTCTAATTGCGCAGCATCACCCCAACTTTGAATCATCCAGATATCTACATAACTTGTACCTAGTCGAGTGAGTGATTTATCGAGTGAACTCATTAAAGAGGTGCGCGAATTGTCGGTTACTAAAGAACCGTCTATGTATGAAGACCCTGCCTTGGTTGAGATAACGACATCTTCTCGTTTGAAGAGCGTTCCGATTAATCCACCAATTACCCGCTCAGCATCTCCATCGCCGTAGTGACTAGCTGAGTCAAAGTAATTTCCGCCAGCATCTATAAAGGCACGGGCTTGGTCGGCTGCTTCATGGGTATCGGTATCTCGCCCCCAGGTCATCGTCCCTAAGGCAAGGCGCGATAGCGAAAGACCTGATCTGCCAGCGCGACGAAGTTCCATGGCGGCCACCCTAGCAAGACGCAAATGAATTTTGCGGATAACCTTCTAACATGACACGGATAGTTTTATTGAGGCATGCACATTCCACAGCCAATGCCAAAGCAATCCTTGCCGGAAGAGCACCTGGTGTAGATCTATCTGATCGCGGGAGAAAAGAATCGTTGGATGTTGCGAAGAGATTAAAAGGCGTTGATTTTTCCTTAATCAGAGTTAGCCCTATGGAGCGCTGTGCGCAAACGATTGAGCCACTATTGACGCAACTATCGAAGAGCAGTGGGGTTAAATCGTTAATTGAAGTTGAGAGCGATCTCGTGGAAGTGGATTATGGAAAGTGGACTGGTAGAAAGTTATCTGTTCTTTCCAGAGATAAGGCTTGGAAAGTTGTGCAAAATACTCCAAGCGCGATGTACTTTCCGGGCGGTGAAGGACTTTTAGATGTCCAAGCCCGAGCGATGCGCGCGTTAAATGGAGCGGCAAATACTCCAGGTAGAGGTGCGAAGCTTCTAGTGAGTCATGGTGATGTAATTAAATCGATTATTGCCAGCGTACTAGGTACCCATTTGGACCATTTTCAAAAGATTGTGATTGATCCTGCATCGATAACCGTTCTTGACTTCAATGGCGCTGATTATCGAGTTCTGACTTTAAATAGCACTACATCTCCAATCACCGCCTTCTTAAAAGAAGAGAGCTCCAAGAAGAAGGGTGTGTCAGCGCTGCTTGGTGGAGGATCCGGGCGCAAAGGTAAGGGATGAGCGGTCAGATATTCCTCTTTGATCCGGCAGAACGTTTTGTCGCTGGAACGGTAGGCGTACCGGGGGAGCGCACTTTCTTTCTTCAAGCGCGAGCAGGATCGCGATTGATTTCGGTTTCGCTAGAGAAGGCGCAAGTGGCTGCACTTGCTGAGAGAACTCAACAGATTCTTCGAGAAGTTAGATCATCAGAGCCGTTAACGGTCTTTGAGCGCGTAGGTCGGGATGATGAACCGCTCGAGACACCTATCGATGAAGAGTTTCGCGTTGGAGTTATCGGTCTGGCTTACCTGTCAGATCGCAAGATGATTGAGATAGATCTTCAAGCGATCGCAGATAGCCAATCTCCTGAAGATGAAGAGTTGTTGATGGAGTTATCAGATAGCCAGGACATATTGCGGGTTTTGATTCCGCTGGGTTATGCCGAAAGTTTTGCAAAACGCGCCATCGCAGTGGTTGGCGCTGGTCGCGCACCTTGTCCATTCTGTGGTGGCCCAATTGATCCGAGTGGCCATCTCTGTCCCCGTGCGAATGGATACCGAAGATGAGTTTTCTCGGCGCTCAGGAAATTGAAGAATATCTGCGAGATCTTAGCCACGGTGAAATCTCCGTGACCGGCAGATTGGTTGATGCATCCAATGCAACTTTGTATGCCTCGTGCGAAGTTAAGGAAAGAACTTTAATTTGTATCTACAAACCAATCGCTGGCGAACGTCCGCTGTGGGATTTTCCCGATGGCACGTTAGCTAATCGCGAATACCTTACATTCTTAGTTAGCCACTGGTTAGGGTTACATCTAGTTCCACCAACGGTACTTCGTGATGGTCCTTACGGAACTGGGATGGTCCAACTCTGGATCGATATCGACGAGAGCGTTGATCTCATGGAGTTCTTCAAGGAAGATAATGCAGAGCTTCGCAGGATTGCGCTACTCGATCTGATAACTAACAATACAGATCGAAAAATCGGCCATCTGATTCCCACATCCGAAGGTGCAGTTTATGGCTGCGATCACGGCGTTACCTTTCACACTGAAGATAAATTGCGGACCGTTTTGTGGCAGTGGGCAAAGCAGCCTTTCTCTCCGGCCGAGCTAGAACTTTTACAATTAGCAAGGATGTTGATTGCAACTGAGAAGCGAGATGTTGTTCTGGGTTTGATTGAAGAAGAAGAGTTAGATGCAACTGTTGATCGGATCGATAGAGCCCTTGCTGAGAAGTGTTTTCCGGAACCCAACCCAGATTGGCCAGCAGTTCCTTGGCCACCGTTCTAGGATGAGCAAATGAAGGCCTGGTCAGATCTCTATATCCCGCCACTTGATGCGCGCTTTCCTTTAGCAGATCTCGCACTTCACGACACTGCAACGAGTTCGGTCAAGCCACTTGCGCGAAAGAGCATCTATCGAATCTATGTCTGTGGGATAACTCCGTACGATGCAACGCATCTAGGCCATGCCAATACTTACTTATCCTTTGATCTAGTGAACCGTTATCTCCGAGCAACCGGTGCACAAGTAAACTTCGTTGAGAACATCACTGATATCGATGATCCGCTTTTAGAGCGAGCCGCCCGCGATGGCATCGACTGGAAAGATCTGGCTCATTCACAGATTGAGCTCTTTAAGTCGGATATGGTCGCACTTCATGTGATTCCACCAGCTCGTTACATCGGGGCGGTTGAAGCGATTCCAGAAGTAATAAGCGCAATTAAGACGCTCCGAGAAAAGGGTACGGTCTATAACGTAAACCAAGACCTCTACTTCGAAGTTAGAAGTGATGCCGACTTTGGCCGACGTTCGAATTTATCTGAGCCAGAGATGCTCGAAATATTCGCGCAACGCGGGGGAGATCCGTTGAAGCCGGGCAAGAAAGATCCACTTGATGCTCTTCTCTGGCTTGCACAACGTCCCAATGAACCAGGTTGGGAAAGCGAATTCGGCAGTGGACGTCCAGGATGGCATATCGAATGCTGTGCAATTGCGCTCAATTATTTAGATATTGCAGAAGACGATGCCACATCGATAGATATCCAAGGTGGCGGAAGCGATTTGATTTTTCCACATCATGAAATGTCTGCTGCGCAGTCGAAGATGATCAACGGACGCGAGTTTGCAACGCATTATGTTCACGCAGGAATGATCGGACTCGATGGCGAAAAGATGAGTAAATCCAAGGGAAACCTTGTTCTGGTCTCTAATTTGCTCAAAGAAGGTCGCGATGCGATGGCGATTCGCTTGGCTTTGTTAAGCCATCACTATCGCAGCGACCATATGTGGACGGATACAGATCTAGTTAACGCCGAGGAGTTTATGGAGCAACTACGTATTGCGCTCTCGCGTATGGAAGTTGCACCAACAGATGCCACTATCGATGAAATTATTGCTGCGCTCTCAAACGATCTCGATACTCCACGGGCTATCAATGCTCTACGAAACTGGCTGGCAGCTACTAACGCTGGAAAAATTGGCGGAAGCCCGGGAGAACTATCACGCGCGATTGATACCTTGCTCGGTATCGCTTTCTAACTGCCTTCTTGTCGTCTTAAGAATTTCTCTAGTTCACGGGCAATCTCATCGCCAGATACATCGGAGAAGGCGGCGCTATCTTTACTCTCTTCCAACGCTTTAACGTAATCTCCGATCTCACTATCTTCCTGCGTTAACTCATCAACTTCCTTCTCCCATTCTTGGGCGTGATCATTTAACTCACCCAATGGGAATTCGATCTCTAAAAAATTCTCTAAAGCGTTTATCAATGCGAGAGTTGCCTTCGGAGATGGTGAGCTACTCGCATAGTGAGGAACCGCAGCCCAGAGTGAAATTGCATCGATTCCACGGCGCAGACATGCATCTTGGATGACACCGAGAATTCCGGTTGGTCCCTCATAACGGCTTACTTCTATTCCTAAACGCTTGGCAATCTCAGGATGTGCACCTGATCCCGTAACAGTAATTGGGCGACTATGTGGCGCATCAGCGAGCATCGATCCCAAGGTAATAATCGTTGATACTTCTAAATCATCGGCGAGATCTAATAGTTGATGCGTAAATGTGCGCCATTTCATCGAAGGTTCAACGCCGCGAACAATTACAAAGTCATTGGCAAACTGCGGTGTAGAAAGACCAAAGACTTGGGTTCCGGGCCAGATTAGAGATCGAACAAGGGAACCATCTATTTCGATCATTGGTCGATTTACTTGGAAATCGTAATAATCTTCAGAATCTACATCCGCGATTAGCTCTGGAATCAAATCGGTCGCCTTTGGATTATCTACATCAGCGATTTCACTCCAGATACCTAAGAGATGAGAGACGGCGCCGGTTGCCGCTTCTGCGGCATCGTTCCAACCAGAGAATGCGATAACCATGATTGGTGAGCGCAGCTCAGGTATCTTATGAATCTCCACATTGATCACCTTACGGTAACCTCTGCCAAGTGACGAGCCCTAATCGCCAGAGACCCGCGGGATTACTCCGCCAAGCCCTGGCATCGCGCACGGTAATCGCCGATGGGGCGATGGGCACGATGTTGCAAGAGGCCGATCCAACGCTGGAGGATTTCCAAGGCCATGAAGGTTGCAACGAGATTCTTAACGTCTCGCGGCCAGATGTTGTTCGCGGAGTTCACGACAAATATTTAGCCGTGGGCGTTGATGCAATTGAAACCAACACTTTCGGTGCGAACTGGGCGAATTTAGCCGAGTACGGAATTGAAGATCGAATTTACGAACTGGCTTTTGCCGGTGGCAAGATCGCTCGCGAGGCAGCAGATGCCGCGAGCACGAAAGAGAAGCCACGTTTCGTGCTTGGCTCACTTGGACCCGGAACGAAGTTGCCTTCGCTCGGACACACGACATATCAAAATCTTAAAGAAGCTTATTACACAGCCGCAAAAGGTCTTCTTGATGCAAAATCAGATGCGCTCTTAGTTGAAACGACTCAAGATTTGTTGCAGGCCAAAGCCGCCGTAAATGGTTGTCGCCAAGCGATAGAGGAAGTCGATTTCGATGTAGTACTGATTGCACAGGTAACTGTTGAAACAACTGGCACGATGTTGTTGGGCTCCGAGATAGGCGCAGCGCTAAATGCGCTAGAGCCGCTAGAGATTGATCTAATTGGGCTGAATTGTGCGACGGGTCCTGCAGAAATGTCTGAGCACCTGCGTTACCTTTCAAAGTTTGCAAACTGTGCCATTTCAGTAATGCCAAATGCTGGCTTGCCAATACTCGGTGCAAAGGGCGCTGAATATCCACTTGGGCCTAAAGAGTTAGCCGATGCGCTTGAAACGTTTGTGGGCGATTATGGCATCGGCCTAATTGGTGGTTGCTGTGGAACTACTCCGGAACACCTTGCAGCAGTTGTCGAGAAAATGTCGAGCAAGCCATTTAAAGATCGCGGAGCAGCGCTCGATCCGGGCGCTTCATCGCTTTACCAATACGTTCCATTTCGCCAAGACAATACTTATCTAGCGATCGGTGAGAAGACCAACGCCAATGGTTCTCGCGCTTTCCGTGATGCACTTGTCGCCGAAGATTGGGAGAAGTGCGTAGAAATCGCCCGCGATCAGATCCGCGATGGAGCGCATATGCTCGATCTTTCAGTGGATTACGTCGGTCGCGATGGCGCTAAAGATATGTACGAAATCGCATCACGTTTTGCTACTGCGTCTACTTTGCCGATTGTTCTTGATTCGACCGAACCTAATGTGATCAAAGCAGGGCTAGAAGCGCTCGGTGGTCGCTGCGTTATCAACTCAGTTAACTACGAAGATGGTGACGGTCCTACATCTCGCTTCGCGCGAATAATGCCCTTGGTTAAAGAACATGGCGCATCAGTTGTTGCACTGACTATCGATGAAGAAGGTCAAGCGCGTACCGCAGAATGGAAGCTGCGCGTTGCGCGTCGACTAATTGAAGATCTAAATACCAATTGGCAGATGAAGACCGGCGATATCTTGATCGATGCCCTGACATTTCCAATCGCAACCGGCCAAGAGGAAACTCGCCGCGACGGTATCGAAACGCTAGAGGCGATTCGTCAGCTCAAGGCTGAGTATCCAGATGTTCAAACAACTCTGGGCGTATCAAATGTTTCCTTTGGTCTAAACCCCGCAGCGCGCGTTGTTCTTAACTCGGTATTTTTACATGAGTGTGTAGCGGCAGGCCTTGATTCGGCGATCGTCCATCCCTCAAAGATCACGCCTCTTGCCCGTATTGAAGAGCGGCAAAAGGAAGTAGCCCTCGATTTAGTTTATGACCGCCGCAAGTACGACGGTGAGACATGTATATATGACCCGCTTACTGAATTTCTACAACTCTTTGAAGGCGTTGAACTAGCAGCTTCTCGAAATGTTCGAGCCTCGGAATTAGCCGCTTTGCCACTTACTGAACGTTTGCAGCGTCGCATTATCGATGGTGAAAAAGTTGGCTTAAGCGATGATCTCGATACTGCGATGACTGAAGGAATTAAGCCACTCACCATCATTAACGATTATCTCCTCGAAGGAATGAAGGTAGTAGGCGAACTCTTCGGTAAAGGCGAGATGCAGCTTCCTTTCGTACTTCAGAGCGCTGAAGTTATGAAGACGGCAGTTGCTTATCTCGAGCCGCATATGGAGAAGACCGATGACGAAGGTCGCGGCACAATGCTGCTGGCTACCGTCAAGGGCGATGTTCACGATATCGGCAAGAACCTGGTAGATATTATTCTGAGCAACAACGGATATACCGTGGTAAATATTGGAATTAAGCAGACAATTAATCAGATTATTGATGCTGCGCAAGAATCTAACGTCGATGCCATCGGTATGAGCGGGTTGCTGGTTAAATCAACGGTAATCATGAAAGAAAACCTCGAAGAGTTAACTAATCGCGGGCTTGCGGAAAAATGGCCAGTTGTACTTGGGGGAGCAGCGTTGACTCGCGCTTTCGTTGAACAAGACTTGGCTGGAATGTTTCCTGGAGAAGTTCGTTATGCACGAGATGCATTTGAAGGACTTCGTTTGATGGATTCGATTATGGCGGTTAAGCGCGGAGTTCCAGGTGCTGCGTTGCCTGCACTTAGAGAGCGCAAGGTTCCGCTTCGCCCGAAGAAAGATGAAGATCTTGTCATTGATACCAAACGAAGCGATGTTGCAATCGATATCGACATCCCGGCGGCGCCATTCTTCGGTTCTCGAATCATCAAAGGTGTTCCACTAGCGGATTATGTAGAAATGCTTGATGAGCGAGCTCTATTTGTTGGTCAGTGGGGCTTGAAGGGCGCACGCGGTGAGTATGAAACGATGGTTGAGAATGAAGGCCGACCACGGCTTCGCGCGCTACTTAACCAAGTTCAATCTAAGGGTTGGCTTAATGCTGCAGTTGTTTACGGTTACTTCCCATGCGTCAGCGATGGTAATGATCTAGTTATCTTGCATCACGAAGGCCCCGATAAGGGTAAAGAGCGCACTCGTTTCTCATTCCCACGTCAATCACGCGATCGCAGACTCTGCTTGAGCGATTTCTTCGCCGCTAAAGATTCAGGTAAAACCGATGTCGTCGCTTTCCACGTTGTAACGATGGGAAGTGAGATTAGTAAAGCGGCGAATGAGTTATTTGCCGCGAATAATTACCGCGAATATCTAGAGCTTCATGGTTTATCAGTTCAGTTAACAGAGGCGCTTGCTGAGCATTGGCATGCCCGAGTTCGTGAAGAGTTCCATGTTCGCGGCGACGATGCTCCTGATCTACAAGGGATTCTCGATCAGGGCTATCGCGGATCGAGATACTCATTTGGCTATCCAGCCTGTCCAAACATTGAACAACAAGTCGAGCTGTGTGAGCTGTTAGTGCCAGGACGTATTGGTGTCGAGCTATCTGAAGAGTTCCAGTTGCATCCAGAACAAAGTACATCTGCAATTATCGTGCATCATCCTGAGGCGAAATACTTCAACGCAAATTGAGTTTCCAAGCAATCTTCTTTGATATGGACGGACTCTTTCTAGATTCCGAGCCACAGTGGCATGAAGCCGAAACGCAGATGATGCGTGAGAACGGTTATGACTGGAAGCCGGAAGATCAATTGCACTGTCTCGGCGGACCACTACGTCGCGTCGCTGAGTACATGTCTAATTGTCTAGAGGGGCGTAGATCACCAACCGAATTAGAAGGCATGATCATCGCAGAGATGACCGATCGTCTCTCGAGAAAAGTTCCGCTAATGCCGGGCGCGCTAGCAATATCAAAAGCGATTCACGTTTCGGGCACGAAGCAAGGGTTAGTTTCCGCTAGCCCACGCCCCATCGTGGACGGTGTACTCCGCGGCCTGAATGAGAAGTATTTTGATGTAACGGTAGGTGCTGGCGATATCGAGCGAACCAAACCTTTTCCTGATCCTTATCTACATGCGGCCAAACTTCTAGGTGTCGACATCGAACAATCACTCATCTTTGAAGATTCGCCAACTGGCATAACCGCAGCGGTCGCAAGCGGCGCTTTTGTAGTTGCAGTACCTCACTATGTAGAAGTCAAAGAACAGCCTCGCCTGAGGGTGATTTCTTCTTTTGAAGATATAACGATTCTAGATCTAGAGAAATGGTCAGAAGTTAACCAACGTGAGCTGGGCAGATAGCCTTAAAGAAGCACCAATCACATAGCTTTGTGGGGCGCGGCCTGAATTCATTTCGTTCAATAGCGCGCAAGATATCTGCAGCAACATCGAAGAGTATTTGTTCGGTCTTGATTAAATCCTTTTCAGTGGGTGTGCTCTTTATCAATCGAGTATCGCCCATATAAATCAACTGCAACAACTTTGGGATTACGCCGTGATTCTTCCAATACAAAAGGGCATAGACGCGTAGTTGGAAGAAGGCTTTGTCTTCCCAGCCAGGTTTCGGCGATTTTCCGGTTTTGTAGTCAACGATGCGCACTTCACCGGTTGGAGCAACATCTAAACGATCGACGTATCCATGTAGATAAAGTTCTGGTGAGAGATCCATCTCTAGATGGAGTTCGCGATAAGTTGGCTCAAAGAGCGTAGGGTTTTCTAAAGTGAAGTAATTTCCTAGCAACTCTTCGGCTCGCTTAAACCAAGCGCCCGAATCTAGAACTAACTCTTTTATCGCAGGCTTTTCTTCAATCTGTGCTTGCCACTTCTCGGGCAACATTTGTGCTGCGTTAGAGACGGTTCGATCTGATGCCGGGATTTCAAAGAGATCTTCCAGAACGGTATGAATCAGCGTTCCACGTTCGGCATCGATACTCGGCGGTTCAGGCAATAGGTCGATCGTGCGATATTTATAGAGCTGTGGACAATTATTAAAGTCGCTGATGCGGCTAGGCGAAAGTCTCAATTGGCTCATAATGAAGGAAGATACCCGTTCGCACGCGCTTTGCGCCTAAGATGCTCCCGTGTCTAGCCTTAATGAGAATAACGCCGATCTAGGCGCTAATCGCGGACGTTTTGTCGCTGGCGATCGAGTGCAACTCACCGATCAAAAGGGAAAGATTTACAGCATCACGATCACTCCCGGTAAAGAGTGGCACACCCACAAAGGGTGGATCGTTCATGACGATTTAATTGGTCTTCCCGAAGGTTCAGTTGTTAGCACTAGTGCGGGGTTAAAGTTCACTGCTTTTATTCCATTGCTCACTGATTACGTTCTATCTATGCCTCGCGGAGCGACAATTGTTTATCCAAAAGATGCTGCGCTAATTGTTGGATTCGCAGATATTTTTCCAGGAGCGCGGGTACTTGAAGCAGGTGTGGGAAGTGGTGCGCTGACGCTCTCGCTGCTACGCGCAGTAGGTCCATCGGGAACTGTGCACTCTGTCGAACGTCGCGAAGAGTTTGCCGCTAACGCAACATCCAATATTGAAAATTACTTTGGCGGTCGACCTGCAAACTGGTCACTTGCAATCGGTTCAGTCCAAGAACAAGAGTTCGACCACGAGTTTGATCGCGTGATTCTAGACATGCTTGCTCCTTGGGAGTGCGTCGATATGGCAGCGAAAGTTTTGCGCCCCGGGGGAGTCTTTATGGCTTATGTCGCAACAACCACACAGCTCTCGGCTACAGCGGAGGCGCTAAAAGAAGATGGCCACTTCACTGAGCCAGAAAGTTTTGAAAGCATGGTACGTGGTTGGCACCATGAAGGTTTAGCAGTTCGTCCGCAGCAGAGAATGATCGGTCACACCGGATTCTTGATCTTCTCTCGCCGCATGGCTCCAGGCGTTGAGGTCCTGGCTCGACGTCGTCGTCCTGCGAAGGGGTCTTACGGTGTCGCGGAAGACTGAGCGTTTAGTAAATTTAACAATCGCGCTCCTGGCAACAAAGAGATATATAACGAAATCTGAAATCTTTCGTACGGTTGATGGATATGAAGGCACTGCAGAAAGCAAAGAGCGGATGTTTGAGCGCGATAAAGATGATCTTCGAAATCTCGGAATTGAAATTGAAGTTGGCTCGTTCGATCCACTATTTGAAGATGAGGCTGGCTATCGAATCAAGCCAGATAGTTACCAATTCCAATTAGGTGAAGTTACTAGCCAGGAGATCTCACTTCTTTCTCTAGCCGCAGAAGCATGGCGAGGAGCGGCGCTAGATGGATCTGCGCTTACTGCGCTAAGAAAATTGCACGCTATCGGCATCGAGTCGGATATCGAATCAATTCCTGATCTCGCACCTCATGCAAATATTCGAGATAAGAATTTACAAGTGGCGATCAGTGCTATTACATCTCGGCAGAAGATCTCTTTTAAATACCTAAGCGAAGAGCTAGCCGAACAGGAACGGAAGATCGCTCCTTATGCGGTGACTTCTCGATATGGCCACTGGTATCTATATGGCCTAGATCTGGAGAAGTTAGGAGTTAGAAGCTTCCGACTCGATCGCATTTCAGGAGATGTCGCACCTGAAGGTAAGTCAGGATCTTTCGAGGTGGAAAAGAGTTTTGATCTATCCAGCCAAGGCAGTAACGCAGATGAGATTCGTACAGCGACGATCTTTTTGCGAACCGGTAGAGCGTTAGCGCTACGTTCGAGATCCAAGACCGCATCCACCAAGAGTTCAATTGCTGGCTGGGATTTAGTCGAATTGAGCTATCGAGATCAAGAGAGATTTATTGAAGAAGTCCTCTGGTACGCAGATGATGCAATCGTCCTCGAACCCGGCGATGTTAGGGCTGAAATCATCAAGAGATTGGAACTTGGAGTGAAGCGCTATGGCTAAGCAACCATCCTCACCGATCGCTAAAACCGCTCGTCTATTGGATTTAGTTCCTTATATAACTACACATCAGGGAATATCAGTTAAGGATCTAGCGAAAGAGTTCTCCATTTCAACAGAAGAGTTGCTTGATGATTTGAACACCCTTTGGATGTGCGGGCTTCCTGGATACACACCACTTGAGCTGATAGACCTCTCCTTTGAATCCGGGTACGTATCAATTCGTAACGCTGAAATTCTCCAGAAGGTTCGCTTACTCACCAAAGATGAGTTAGTTGTGGTTGCAATCGGGTTAGATTTTCTAAGAGAGTCGATTTCAAAAGATCGGGTAGATCTAATCGCTGCGATTGCTTCGCTGCAAGTGAAAATCAAATCACTGATAGGTGATATCGCGCAAGCATCACCAACGGTAGATAGCGCACATCGCGCGGTAATTCTAAGAGCGATAAAAGAGCGTAAAGATCTCGAGATTGAATATCACTCCCTAATTCGTGATGAAGTTTCCACCAGGGCGGTAACGCCTCTGGAGTTGGGTGAGGATAAAGGGATCGAAGTTCTTCTGGCTTACTGCAGTAAGGCTTTAGGATTTCGTACATTCCGCCTAGATAATGTGAAGCAAGCAAGGCTCTTGGATTCAAGCCAGATGATTTCAGATGCTAAGAGCGATAGCGAAGAGTTATTCCGAGCCAAATGCAAAGTTAACTCTCGATTGCGAACCACCTTTGAGAGATTCCGGTTAGAGACAGCGCTTGCGACCGCTCCGAGCGTTGATTCAGATAAGGCAGTGGCTGTTGAGGTAACCTCATTTAGCCGAGATTGGTTGGTGAGAAATTTCATGAGCACGTTGGCCAATACAGAGATTACAGAGCCAGCAGAGCTAGCCAAGGCTGTGGGCCAAAAGTCGCAAGCGACCTTGGAACTTTATAAGAACGAGCGCTTCTCGTCCTAGGCGCACCTGCGCATACTGGCGCTAATGGGATATCTTGTACCTATGAATTTAGCGCAACCAAGTCATCTCCTTCTTGTCCTATTGGTCTTTATCGTTCTCTTCGGTGCAAAGCGCCTACCTGATTCAGCGCGCTCCCTTGGTCAATCACTTCGCATCTTTAAGAGCGAGATGAAGAACGATGGGGATGAAAAGAAGAACGACGACGATTCATCAACTAAGTAATTCAGTAAGTAATTAGGCCCGCGTCCTACTCTTATGATGGCTGGAGCAAAAGCGGCTCGCATGCCCTTGTTAGATCATCTACGCGAATTTAGAAAGAGAATCGTTCGTTCGGTTTCAGCAATCTTGCTCGCCGCGTTAATTGGCTGGTTCTTCTATAACGAGATTATCGCGAAGTTAGCAGAACCAGTTTGCGATTTATCCCTTGCCCAAAGAACTGGATCTGACACCTGCGGTTCGCTCTACATCAGTGGCGTTCTGGGTCCATTGAACCTTCAAATTAAAGTCGCGCTACTTACCGGGCTGATCATGGCTGCGCCATATTGGCTCTATCAACTATGGGCCTTCATAGCACCGGCACTTCACCGAAAAGAAAAGCGCAACTCAGTCTTCTTCTTCGTCGCCGCTACTCCATTCTTCGCTGCCGGAACTTTCCTTGGCTACGCAATTCTTCCTTTGGCGATCAAGGTTCTATTCGGCTTCACCCCAGATGCACTTAACAACTTGGTGAAATTCGATGATTATCTAGATTTTGTTATGCGAACGATTCTGGTCTTCGGTTTGGCCTTTGAGCTTCCGGTTTTTCTAGTTACCTTTAACTTGATTGGCTTCTTAAGCGGCGTGACAATTCTCAGACCTTGGCGCATTTGGGTCTTCTGCATTGTTCTCTTTGTTGCGGGGTTCTCACCAAGTGCCGACCCACTATCGATGATTCTTCTAGCTATTCCACTAATTATTCTGTACCTGCTTTCGGGCGTATTCGCGCTTTGGAATGACAAGCGGCGAGCTAAAAAAGAAATTCCACTGGATTAAATCGTGTGGGCGATCGTTATCAACCCTGTATCTGGGGGAGGCAAAGGCGCCATTCTCGGTAGAGAAGTTGCCGGTTACTTCGCAAAGCACGGACTTGAATACACGATAATCACCGCTGCATCAGCGAACAAATTAAAAGAGAACTTAGCTAACTTTCTTGATCTAACCGAAGGCCAGCCATGTCAGGGCGTGATTGCAGTTGGCGGTGATGGCCTGGCGCATCTCGTCATCCAATTTGTTGCCCCAAGAAAGATCCCATTTTCAGTGATTCCGGCAGGAACGGGCAATGATCTGGTTCGAGCCATGGGTTGGAAATTAGACTCGATCACTACGCAATTAGATTTTGTGACAACAACGCAACCGACGGCAATTGATCTCGGAATGGTTGATTCGGAATGGTTTGGCGCAATTCTCTCAACCGGTTTTGATTCGGTGGTAAACGAGCGAGCCAACGCCATGAGATGGCCGAAAGGACCAATGAAGTACAACTTGGCTATTGCGATGGAGTTGCCAAGATTTGCACCGATTTCTTACACAATTGAATTGGATACCCAATCACTTCAAGTTGAGGCGATGTTAATCGCCGTTGCAAATGGCAAGAGTTATGGGGGAGGAATGCAAGTGTGCCCCGATGCATCAATGACCGATGGACTCTTTGATGTGATGATTCTGCATCCCGTTAGCAAATTTGAATTTATCAAGGTCTTTCCAAAGGTATTTAAGGGTGCGCATATCGGACACCCTCAAGTGCGCATTTATCGCAGCGCTCGTGTCTCTATCTCATCTACTGCGGTTGCATATGCCGATGGTGAGCGAATCGGAGGTTTGCCAGTTCGTGCTGAATGTATGGCAGGTGCTGGACTATCGTGGACCCCGTGAGTACGCCTGCTGAAAAATTCGCCGCTGCAAAGAGTCGAAGTAAGCATGCTGTAACCGAAGAATTTCTAGCCGAATCCAAGTTCCCATTTGATGACTTCCAGATCCAGGCTTGTCACGCGGTAGAAAGTGGACATGGAGTTTTAGTTGCTGCTCCAACTGGTGCCGGCAAGACGGTAGTCGGAGAATTCGCTGCATTTTTGGCACTACGCAATGGCAAGAAGTGTTTCTACACAACACCGATCAAAGCGTTATCAAATCAGAAGTTTCAAGAGTTCGTGGATCGATTCGGTGAGGATCGGGTTGGATTACTAACCGGTGATACCAATATAAATTCTGAAGCCGATATCTTGGTCATGACCACCGAAGTCTTACGCAACATGCTCTATGCCGGATCTTCAACGCTCACTAATTTAGGTTCAGTTGTTATGGATGAGGTTCATTACCTGGCAGATAAGTTCCGCGGTGCGGTCTGGGAAGAGGTTCTGATTCACTTGATGGAATCCGTTCAAGTTATTTCGCTATCTGCAACGGTTTCCAACGCTGAAGAATTTGGTGAGTGGCTCGGGGAAGTACGTGGTGAAACCCATGTGATCTTGAGCGAGCATCGCCCGATTCCGCTCTACCAACATATCTTGATCAACTCATCTCTAATCGACTTGTTCTCAAGCCCTGGCAAAGTAAATCCTGAGATCTTGGCTGCCGAACGCGAGGCGATGCGAAAGGTAAAGATTCCACGCCATCGTCGCGAACAATGGGGAGCATCGGAATCGCGTTTATCTCGACCAGAGATTATTGAGAAGCTCCAACGCGAGAATTTGCTTCCAGCCATCACCTTTATCTTCTCTCGTATGGGATGCGATGCTGCAGTAAAGCAGTGTCTAGCGGCCGGAATTAAGTTAACAAATACTGAAGAACGTGCTGAGATTCTCAAAACTGCTGAGCGCTATACCGCTAATTTGCCGGAAGAAGATCTAGAAGTACTTGGTTATCGCGAGTGGATTACCGCTCTGGAACGTGGCATAGCCGCGCACCATGCCGGTTTACTTCCTTCATTTAAAAACGCGATCGAAGATCTATTTCAACGCGGCTTAGTTAAAGCAGTCTTTGCTACCGAAACTCTTGCGCTAGGTATCAACATGCCGGCGCGAACAGTAGTCCTAGATAAATTAACGAAATGGAATGGTGAAGCCCACGTTCCGATTACACCGGGGGAGTACACCCAGTTAACCGGACGTGCCGGCAGACGCGGTATCGATATTGAGGGAAATGCTGTTGTGCAATGGTCACCAACGGTGGATTCAGCGATGGCGGCAAGCTTGGCTTCAACTAGAACTTATCCACTGCGTTCTTCATTTACTCCGACCTACAACATGGCTATAAATCTGATCGCACGATTCGGTCGCGAGAGAGCCCACGGAAGTTTGGAATCTTCATTCGCACAATTCCAGGCAGACCGTGCTGTAGTTGGGTTGGTCAAGCAAATTAAGAAGAATGAGAGTGCGCGACTTGAGTTAATGGCTAGTGCCGAGTGCCACTTAGGTGACTTTGGAAGCTATGCCAGATTACGAAGTGAGATAAAAGAGTTAGAGAAGTTGTTATCTAAACGCGATGGCCGAAAGACTTTTGATAATCGCCAGCGCCAACATATGGAGAATGAGATAGATGGCCTTCGCCGCAGCACGCGATCTCATCCCTGCCATTCATGTAACGATCGTGAAACACATGCCCGCTTTGCTGAGCGTGCAGAGCGCCTGCACCGCGAATCCGAAGGCTTGCGTGGAAGAGTTGAAAACCGTACCCATGTCATCGCTAAGACCTTTGATCGCATTTGTGATGTATTGACCCATCTTGGATATATCGAGGGGGAGAAGCCACTTCCTCAAGGCAAGATTCTCGCCAAGATTTACGCCGAATCAGATCTTCTGCTAACCGAAACTATTCGTAATGGAATTCTCGATGAGTTATCTGCTCCGGAACTTTTATCTGTTGTCTCGTGCATGATCTTTCAATCAAGATCGCGCGATGAGTATGCGCCAAAGATGCCTCACCAAAACGTCTCTAACGCACTAGTTGAGATCACCAAACTATGGGCCAAACTTGAAGATATCGAGAACGAGTTCGATGTAAAGACCCAGAAAGAACCCGATTTCGGTTTTGCCTATATCTCTTATCGTTGGGCGCAGGGTAACTCTCTTACAAACGTTCTGAAAGGCTCGGATATGTCGGTCGGAGATTTCGTTCGCTCGGCCAAGCAGTTGATGGATTTATTAATGCAGATCGCTGGTGCCAGCGAGAAGTTACGTCCAGTTTGTCGTGAGGCGATCAAGCGTTTAGATCGCGGCGTAGTTTCATATATGGTGGATGACCTATGACTTTGATGCTCCTTGATAGCGCTTCACTTTGGTATCGCGCTTACTACGGAATGCCCGATACCTTGTTGGCACCCGATGGCACCCCAGTGAATGCGATACGCGGTTACCTTGACATGACAGCACGCCTAATTGGCATGTACTCACCAAATCGCATCGTCGCCTGCATCGAAGGAGATTGGCGACCGTCATGGCGAGTAGATATTTTTCCTGATTACAAAGCCAACCGCCTAGAAGAAGATGGTGAAGGCGAAGAAGAACCAGACTTATTGACACCACAGATTCCAATCTTGCTAGATCTGCTTGATGCATTTGGAATACCGATGGTCGGTGTAGATGACTATGAGGCGGATGATGTTATGGCGACATTTGCAGTTAAAGAACCTGGGCCAACTCGAATTGTTACTGGAGATCGAGATCTCTTTCAGTTAGTCGATGATAAACGCGATGTGAAAGTTGTTTACTTAGCGAAGGGTTTATCTCAGCACGACCTAGTCGATAAAGCGTGGATTGCGCGTAAGTATGCGATTCCCGGTGATCGCTACGCCTTATTTGCAATGTTTAGAGGCGATCCATCAGATGGATTGCCTGGCGTCAAAGGCATAGGCGAAAAAGGCGCAGCGTTGATAGCAAACAACTTTGCAGACGTCGACGAAGCCCAGCAAGGAGCTCGTGATGCCCATCCATCGCTAAAGCCCGCGCTTGCTAAGAAGATAATTGACGGCGCAGATTATTTAAAGATCGCACCTACTTTGGTTAACTGCGCAAGAGATGTTGCCCTTCCGAAACTTGATATCTCGATGCCGCAGAAACCAGCTGATCTTTCAAAGATTTATGAGATCAAGGAACGCTACGGACTTGGCGCAAGCGTTGATCGGTTGATCACTGCACTCAAATGGTGATCTTCTTATTTTCCGCGCTTGTTGTAAGTGCAGCATTTGAACCGATAGGTATTTGGTATCTCGCGCTCGTTGGTTACGCGCTTTTCTTTAGAGGGCTGTCGAAGAGTAGAAGACCAGTCCTAGCCTCATTTATCTTCGGAGCAATTCTTAACGGCATAGTTCTGCATTGGAGTAGTAAGTACGTCGGAGCACTACCTTGGCTCTTGCTCACTTTGCTGCAAGCCGCTTTCTATCTTCCAGTCGGATGGATCTACCGCAAAACAAATTCGCTTCGATGGGTTCTCTTTACCTTTTTGATCTGTGAAGAGTTGCGGGCGCGCTTTCCATTTGGCGGATTTGCCTGGACCAGAATTGCCTTTAGCCAAGTTGAATCACCGCTCCTTCCATTAGTTTCGATTGGGGGAGTACTGCTACTTAGCTTTGCGACCTTACTTTCTGCGTTGGCCTTAACCCGCC
The DNA here is from genome assembly GCA_965268165.1 of Candidatus Nanopelagicaceae bacterium. Lineage (GTDB taxonomy): Bacteria > Actinomycetota > Actinomycetes > Nanopelagicales > Nanopelagicaceae > Planktophila. Next base: position 721,897 of record OZ254162.1, on the reverse strand, counting down.
TTAAAGTTCGGGCCCTTGCGCTAGTCGCAGTCGGTTTCCTAATCGTTACCTTCTTACCGAACAATCCAACCTCTTCAGAAAAGATTTCATTAATAGCGATTCAGGGAAATACACCTTCAGTTGGTCTTGAGTTCAACTCGCGAGCCAAGGCGGTCTTTTACCTTCATCGCGACACTACGCGCCAACTTGTGAAGCAGAAGTACGATGCAGTTGTCTGGCCAGAAAATGCCATTGATATTGATCCACGAAACTATCCCGAAGTTCTCGCAGATATTAAAACTTTGGTTGAAGAGATAGATACCCCGCTGATTGCAGGCGTAGTTCTTACAGAGCAAGGGTCACCAGCTAATGCCTCAGTAATGTATAACAACACGGGAGCAGTAAAATCGACTTATATCAAGCGCTACTTAACGCCTTTTGGCGAGTATATGCCGCTACGCGAAATTGCTGAGTTTGTATCACCATATGCCAAGTCGGTTAATGATTTTAAACCTGGTCAGATATTTGTATCGCATGAAATTGGTGGGTATCAAGTCGCCCCAATTATTTGCTACGAAATCATTAATGATGGTTTAGTTCGAGAAAGTGCGAATCGAACAGGTGCAATTATTGTTCAAACAAATAGTGCAACTTTTGCTAATACCGCCGAAAGCGCCCAGCAATTAGCGATTACAAGAATTCGCGCAGTTGAGCATTCTCGCGAGATTCTCAGCGTTTCTACCGTTGGTATCTCTGCCTTTATCGGCAATAATGGCGCTGTGATATCTCAGACACCGGAAAACATCTCAACTTCCATCTCTGGAGATCTGAAAATTTCAAACTATCAAACTTTGGCTGATCGTCTAGGGGGAGTGGCCCCACTTCTCGTACTACTTGCTTCGCTCATCTTCGCTAGTGGAATTCGCAGAAAGGTACTGCGATGACAATTAAGATTGCGCTACTTATTCCAACTTATAACGAAGCAGTTTCTATCGTAGAACTACTTGATAAGTTAACCGAATTCCGTGTAAATAAAAATAGTAATTTTGATGTGATCGTGATCGATGATAATTCGCCAGATGGAACTGCCAACATTGTCGATAATTTGCATCTACCTTGGGTATCGATACTTCGTAGGCCTGGTAAAGGCGGATTAGGTGCTGCTTATCGAGCTGGATTCGTCCAAGTTCTCGCTGATTCGAGTTACACCCATGTCCTAACTATGGATGCCGATGGATCACACCGAGTTGTCGATTTAGAGAAGATGATTGCAGCGATCCAACCTGGAAAATTGATTGTTCTGGGAACTAGATGGATACCTGGCGGATCGGTCGTTAATTGGCCTAAGCGACGTCAATATCTATCGAGAGCAGGCACTGCATATGCCAAATTGGCTCTGGGAATCCCGCTAAATGACTTAACCGGTGGCTTCCGGGTTTATAGCGTCGAACTACTTAAAGCTTTAAAACTTAGCGAGATGCAAGCAACTGGTTATTGCTACCAAATTGAGATGGCACTTGCGGCGCATCTTGCTGGTGCAAAAGAGATAGAAGTTCCAATTACCTTTGTAGAGCGAATCAATGGCGTTTCAAAGATGTCGCAGGCGATAGTTATTGAGGCGTTGCTGCAGACAACCCGCTGGGGTATCTCACGCATACTTCGACCTAACGCCGATAAGTTACATTATGTTAAGTAATACTTAATCAACCCTGCCCCGCAAGGCCTAGGCGTCAGCTAGGCGTAAGACTCGATCGGTGCGCATGAGCAGACAAGGTTGCGATCACCGTAAGCGCCATCAATGCGACCAACGCTTGGCCAATACTTACCGGCAGTTCCGATCAGTTCACCGCTTATAAGGCCGCTAGCGGGCGCTGGAAAGGCTCCCATTTCGCGTGAATAGCGACGATCCCAGTGGCTATCTACGACTGCGCCAGCTGTATGAGGCGCATGGCGAAGCGCTGAATCTTCAACAGCGATAGCCCCAACAGTTATCTCAGAAATCTCACGGTGGATCTCAATCATGGCGTTGATAAAGCGATCCATCTCTCGAACATCTTCGGACTCGGTTGGTTCGATCATCAATGTGCCAGGAACTGGGAAGCTCATCGTAGGTGCATGGAAACCGAAATCCATTAAACGCTTTGCGATGTCATCAACAGTTACACCGCTTACCTTGGTGATCTCGCGTAGATCCAAGATGCACTCGTGAGCGATTAGCCCACCTTCACCTGTATACAAAATTGGATAGTACGGCGCTAACTTCTTCGCCATGTAATTCGCGGACAAGATCGCGACTTGAGTCGCATGCGTTAGCCCTGCTCCCCCCATCATTCGGATGTAACTCCAAGAGATCGGCAAGATACTTGCTGAACCAAATGGCGCAGCTGAAATTGGACCGGGACCTGTTGCTGGTCCTGCAGTTTCATCGAGTGGATGATTTGGTAAGAATGGGGCTAAGTGCGCACGAGCGATAACTGGACCTACTCCTGGTCCCCCACCACCATGTGGGATGCAGAAAGTTTTATGGAGATTTAGATGCGAAACATCTGCCCCAAATTTTCCAGGTTGTGCAAGACCAACAAGTGCGTTCAAATTCGCGCCATCAACGTAGACCTGACCGCCCGCTGCGTGTACTAACTCGCAGATTTCACCGATCGCAGACTCAAATACGCCATGTGTTGATGGGTAAGTAACCATCAATGCTGCCAGATTTGAACCGTGTTCTGCAATCTTCTCTTTGATATCTGCAACTGAAACGTTTCCGAGTTCATCGCAAGAAACAACAACAACATGCATTCCAGCCATTACCGCACTTGCGGCATTGGTGCCGTGAGCACTCGATGGAATCAAGCAGATAGTGCGATGGCTATCGCCGCGTGAATCATGGTAATTGCGGATCGCTAGCAACCCAGCGAATTCTCCCTGGCTGCCAGCATTAGGCTGCAATGAAACTGCGTCATAACCAGTAATTGCAACTAACCAATCAGAGAGCTCTTTAATCATTCGGCGCGATCCTGCGCTCTGGTTGGCAGGTGAGAATGGGTGCAGCGCTGAGAACTCTGGCCAAGTAACCGCTTCCATTTCGGTTGCCGCATTTAACTTCATGGTGCAAGAACCCAGCGGAATCATCGTGCGATCTAGCGCAAGGTCGCGATCAGAAAGCGTGCGCAAGTAACGCATCATCGAAGTTTCTGAGTGATAGGTATTAAAGACAGGGTGTGCAAGGTAAGAACTTTCTCTTACCGCGAACTTTGGAAGACCACTCCCCTGCGCCGCAAGATCAATTGAGATACCAAAAATCTTTGCTAATTGGTTTAAGAGATCAACTGTGGTTGTTTCATCGAAAGAGATACCAACTCGGGTCTGTGAAATCTTGCGCAAATTAATCTTTAATTCCTCGGCACTCTTAATTAACTTATCTGCTGAATCAAGGTTGATCGTTAAGGTGTCAAAATAACTCTCGTTTGCGATTTTGTAGCCTTTAACTTTCAAAGCGCTCGCGAAGATATGTGCGAGTTCGTGAACGCGGTTAGCGATTTTCTTTAGACCCACTGGGCCGTGCCACATCGCGTAGAAGGCGCTCATATTCGCAAGAAGAACTTGGGCGGTGCAAATATTGCTAGTGGCCTTGTCGCGACGGATATGTTGTTCGCGAGTCTGCAACGCTAAACGAAATGCTGGATTGCCATGAACATCAACGCTCTGACCGATTAGGCGACCAGGAAGCGAACGCTCTAAACCGGTCCGCACTGACATGAAACCAGCATGTGGTCCGCCGAATCCCATCGGAACACCGAAGCGTTGTGCGCTACCGATTGCGACATCTGCGCCCCACTCCCCTGGCGCCTTTAACAAGGAAAGAGCTAAGAGATCGGTTGCTGCGATCAAGTAAGCGTTCTTGCTATGAATCGTTTCCGCTAAATCTGAATAATCTTTTATCTCGCCAAAGGTGTTTGGGTATTGAACAAGTACACCAAAGTATTCAAGGCCAGATAGATCGGCACTTGACTTGATATCTACTTCAACAACTTTAATACCCAGTGGCTTAGCACGGGTAATAACAACGGCTTTACTCTGCGGATGCAGCGCTGTATCAATTACGAATACAGCATCGTCCGAACCTTTGAAATTGCGGCGGGTCAGCGTCATAGCCTCAGCCGCCGCTGTGCCTTCATCAAGCATTGATGCGTTAGCGATTGTTAAACCGGTGAGATCGCAGACAACAGTTTGAAAGGCAAAGAGCGCTTCTAAGCGTCCTTGTGAAATTTCTGGTTGGTACGGTGTGTAAGCGGTGTACCAGGCGGGATTTTCTAAAACGTTTCTTTTAATAACCGCTGGTGTAACTGTTCCGTAATATCCAGTTCCGATAAGTGATGTGAATACTTCATTCTCTGAAGCCATCTCGCGAAGTAATTTGATCGCTTCAACTTCGGTAACCGCTGGTGGAAGATGCTTTTCCAGCGGTTCTTTCATCGCAATCGCAGATGGGACTACAGCGGAGATGAATGTATCGAGTGATTTGAAACCGAGCTGCTCAAGCATCGCAACTTCATTTGCGTGCGTTGGACCTATGTGGCGATCAACAAATGCGCCATGTTCTAAAGTCAAAGCAACTCCCCCGATTAAGTTCCTAACTAACTAGCTGGGAACATATTGGGGAAGAATATGTCCTTTAAGCGCCTTTCGCCTTTCGACGTAATGAAAGCTCGTCGTTACTTTCACCACCTGCTGTAACGATCTCGCCATTGAACTCACCTTGCAGCGTTGCCAATGAACCCTCAACCTCATGCCAAACCTTACCCACTGCGATACCGAAAACGCCTTGACCGCCTTGCAGCAAGTCGATGATTTCATCTGGGCTTGCGCATTCGTAGATTGATGCGCCATCGCTCATCAAGGTAATACTTTCTAACTCTGTAACTCCTCGGCTGCGTAAGTGATTTACGGCGGTGCGAATATTTTGTAAAGAAACTCCTGCATCCAATAAACGCTTAACGATCTTTAAAACGAGAATGTCGCGGAAACCATAAAGTCGCGCTGTTCCAGAACCACTTGCAGTGCGAACACTTGGTTCAAGCAAACCGGTACGTGCCCAGTAATCTAATTGGCGATAAGAAATTCCAGCGGCTGAACATGCTGTTGCACCGCGGTATCCGATTTCATTCTGGCCATCGTGCGTAACTGGGGAGGTCACGTCGTTCTCGATTCTGCTCGGGGAAGCTTGGATGGGTTTCTCTTCTGGGCTAAGGCTACGAGCGAAGAGAGCTGTAAACAACGACCGACACGAGGCAAACCTCAAGTAGAGGGTGAGACTTCTGGCCCCTACCCTGCAAAGTCCTCCGGGTTGATCTGGTCGAGGAATTCACGGAAACGCTCTAAGTCTAGGTCGGTCGCCGCGCCTTCCTTGGCTCCGGTTATATCTTCCACGCCCTCGACTTCCAGGAGGCGTTCTGGGATATCAATTCCGACCAGATCCAGAAGGTCAGAGTCGGCCAAGATATTGCTCTTGGTACGAAGTGCGATCGCGATCGCATCCGATGGTCTAGCTGAAACCTTGAGAAGTGCGGACTGGCTATCGCGGATCTGAATCTCGGCGTAGAAGATCCCATCCTTTAACTCGGTGATGTGAACTGCGGTCATTGTTAGATCAGCGACTTCTAGAAGGTTGGCGATCAGATCGTGGGTCAGCGGGCGTTGTGCCACCATTCCTTGTTGAGCAAAAGCGATCGCAGTTGCTTCAACAGCTCCGACCCAGATCGGCAGGAAACGTGAACCTTCGATCTCTTTCAATAAAACGATCGGTTGATTAGAGGGCATCTCAATGCGAACGCCAACAACCTCCATATTTACCAACATCAGATCGCCTTACCTACCCCGAACAATTACTGGCGAGGGCGATTAAGACCGGCGCGAACTAGCCCGGCATGTAAACGAATTGAGAGCGATGCGATCTGCTTCTGAACTTCTTCAGCGCGCGCCTTTGAGTCCGAAGACTTCTGGCGGTTAATCGGAGTGATCACTTGTTCGATCAAGCCGATCTCGCGATCTGCGGCAGATTTGAATGAACGCAGGTGGCGCGCTTCGATTCCAAATCCAGCCATCTCAGCCACTGCCTTGGCAACAGCTAGCGCATCGGCATCGTAATGACGGCCGCGTAGCGCGATGAATCCGTATGACTCGAGTTCTACCAGTTGATCATCGACTAGACCGCTTGCCTTAAGCAACTCTTCACGAGAAAGACGTAGGTCAGAAGATGCGCCGAATGATTCAGGTGATGCTGAGTTATCAACGGTTGTAAGAGTTGGACGAGGGGAAGCGACTCCTCCAGCAGGAGCAGGATCAAGTCCACGGTCAAGGGCTTCTAAATTCTCTTTTATAACGCGTAGCGGTAGGTACTGATCGCGCTGTAACAGGAGTACGTAACGCAAGCGATCAAGATCAGCGGCGGTGAATTTGCGGTATCCCGAAGGCGTTCTCTGGGGTTCGATCAAGCCTTCAGATTCAAGGAAGCGGATCTTAGAGATCGTTATATCCGGAAAATCTCCACGGAGCTTTGTTAGAACTTCCCCGATACTCAAATACGCGCGTGCTGGAACGCTCACGTTAATCTCCCCTACTGCTAGTTAAGCGGTTGATAAATTCTTAAATCTTTTTTTTTACTAACTACTTACTTTTATTTGGCGCTACGAAGAGCATATGAAATTTACCTATCTGGATCTCATCACCTGTAGTTAAGGGTGAGTTAAGAACCGACTGATTGTTTAGATATGTTCCGTTGAGGCTTCCTTGATCTTTGATGCTGAATTTCTGCTCATCTTTAACAATAACCGCATGCTTTCTTGAGACCGTTACATCGTCTAAGAAGATCGGTGAATCAACTGATCGACCAATTGCAACTTCACCGCTATCGATTAGAAATCTCGCGCCCTTTGACGGACCGCGATGGATGACGACCATCGCCCGGTCTGCTGGACCTTCGATGATTGCTGTGATTGCTAAGCGGTCTGCATCGCTGGCAGATGAGAGAAGGGCGTTAAGAGCGCTCTCCGGGGAACCATCTACGACCGAGCGGAGTCCGAGATGGAGGGTGCTGGTGAGTTCGCCGTTGCTATCTGGTTTATTCATATCGCTCCCCCTTCACTTGGCTTTCCTTGAGGTTCAACTTCAACCTGAGGCTGACCTTAGGGTGAGAAAAGAAAGAAATCAAGCGGTAAAAAGTACGAAAAATTCCCGATTTCTATGCGGTGATTTGACGATAATCATCGGCAGAGAGTAAGCCGGCCGGAAGGGCCGCTACTTCAATCTCGGCCAACCAACCAGCACCGTAAGGATCTGAGTTGATCGTCTCTGGCGCGCTATTGAGCGCTTCGTTGATCGCAACAATCTTTCCTGAAACTGGGGCGAAGATTTCAGAGACGCTCTTAGTAGATTCAACTTCACCGCAAACTTTATCTGCAACAACGCTCTCGCCAACCTTCGGCAATTGCACATAGACGATGTCACCGAGCGCACCTTGAGCGTAATCAGTAATTCCCATACGGAATGTATTGCCGGTAGCCAAAACCCATTCGTGCTCTTTTGTGTATTGCAAGTTATCTGGAATAGATGACACTAGAACTCCTCTTAATTAATGTTAATTAATGAGCGAAAACTATCGCGATTTACGAAGAGATGTAACCGCAGAGCCGAGATAAGTAACGCCCGTAAAGAGGTAGAGAACAATCCCCCAGATCGCAAAGCTCCAACCGAAGATGTAGGCGAGAGTTCCATACCAATTTGAATTTAGCGCGAGTAAGAGAAATGGAAATGCATAGAGCAGGTTAAAGGTTGCCGCTTTTCCGAGGTAAGTAACCTTAAGCGGAGGTAGAGACTTTGCAGTCAGCGCCAAAGTTGCAACCGCCAGGACCAAGTCACGTACAACTAGAACAACGATCACCCACAACGGAATCGCATCGCGCAGGTAGAGAACAATGAGAGTTGCAACGATATATAAACGATCAATTGCGGGATCTGCTAATTCTCCGAAACGGGATTCCTGGCCCCAAGCACGGGCGATCTTGCCGTCGAAGTAGTCGGTTGCTCCCCCGATAGCCAGGGTCAGAATCGCCCAACCATCTGCCTCAAGTGAGATAGCTAGGTAGATAAAGAGCGGAATCCCGAGGGCGCGCAGAAAGGTGAGCGCATTCGGAACGGTGACTAGGGAAAGCTTCTTCAAAATCGTCATTAATCGCGCTCTTTTACTCGAATCGCGACCATCACTGGCGTGCCTGGGAAGCCGAACTCTTCACGCAGGCGACGCTCGATAAAGCGGCGATAAGAAGGCTCGATCCATCCGCTGGAGAAGATAACGAACTTCGGTGGCGCGATACCCGCTTGGGTTGCGTAGTAAATCTTTGGTTGCTTTCCACCGCGAACTGGCGGCGGAGTCGCACCGATAAGGGCGCCCAAGAACGAGTTGAGTTTTGCGGTTGGAACGCGACGTTCCCAACTATCGATCGCGGTGCGAAGCGCTGGTGCTAAACGATCACGGTGCCAACCGGTCTTGGCGGCAACATTTACTCGCTGCGCCCATTCGACTTGATCCAGGTGGCGATCGATCTCTTTATCTAACTGATCGCGGCGGTCTTCATCGACGAGATCCCATTTATTCATCACGATGACCATCGCCTTGCCCGCCTCTTCAACCATGGTGATGACGCGTAGATCCTGCTCAGAAATCGGCAGGGAAGCATCTAGAACAACTACCGCACATTCACAACGTTCCAGAGCGCTCTGGGTGCGAAGCGTTGCGTAATAGTCAGTGCCGCTGGCTTGGTTAGCGCGCTTGCGCAAACCTGCAGTATCGATAAAGCGCCAGATCGATCCCCCGAATTCAATTAACTCATCTACTGGATCACGAGTTGTTCCGGCGACATCATCAACGATGGAACGATTTTCACCTGCAAGCGCATTCAATAAACTTGATTTACCAACATTTGGCCGACCAATCAGTGCAATCTTGCGGTAACCATCTTGGGTTTGCGCGCCACCAACTTCGGGCATCTCGCGCACGATGTAATCAAGTAAATCTCCACTGCCGCGACCATGAAGTGCAGATACAAATCGAGGTTCTCCAAGACCAAGGTTCCAGAGAGCGTGCGCATCAGCCTCATCTACATCGCTATCAACTTTATTTGCGATAAGAACCATTGGTTTTTTAACTTTGCGAAGCTCTTGAACCAAGATGTCATCTTCATCGAGTGCGCCCACATGTGCATCAACTACGAATGCAAGAACGTCTGCTTCTTGCATAGCAAGTTCTGCAGATGCGCTTACTTGTACAGAAATTCCATCGGGCTTTGATTCCCAACCGCCAGTATCCATAATTATGAAACGGCGTCCGCCCCATTCGCATTCGTATTGAACGCGATCGCGTGTGACACCAGGGGTATCTTCAACAATCGCTTCGCGACGTCCGATGAAACGGTTGATCAAAGTTGATTTACCAACGTTAGGCCGTCCTAGGATCGCAACGATTGGAAGACCAAGCAGCGAACGTTCTTTCAATAACTCCCAGACGCGTTCTACCGTCTCTTCTAAATCCAACTCTGTAGAGTCGATTAAAACCGCGTCAGAAGCTTTAGCTAAAGGAGATACCGCGCGATTCGAATCAATTTCATCGCGTTGGTTTAGTGATTCCGAGACGCTGGCAACCGGTGCGGCTATTTCGCTAGACCTTCTTGCGGCGCGAGCGGCGATATCTGCTTGTAGATAAATCTTCAACGGTGCATCTGGTGCGACAACGGTTCCGATATCGCGGCCTTCAACAACGATTCCGCGCTCTGCGCTATTTATCAATCTGCGTTGTAAAGATAGAAGTGCGGCGCGAATTTCTGGGAGGGCGCTAATTGCACTAACGCTCTCAGTAACTTTCTCACTTCTAATATCTATTGACACATCTACATCACCAACAAAAACTTTGGGATCTTTAGGATCTGCGATGAAGTGAATTGTATTGTCGGCGAGAGCGGCAAGAATTTCATCAGCCGTACTGATCTTTTCTCTGAGGGCTAACCATGCGACCGCACGGTACAAAGCGCCAGTATCTAAATAATTCCAACCTGCTCGTTGTGCAACAAGTTTTGATGTGCTGGACTTTCCTGCACCGCTTGGTCCATCGATGGCTACAACGATCATTTCTACTTACATCCCATCATTGCCCTGCGCGGTGAACTGCATTGAAAATTAATAGTGAGAATTACTAACCACTAGTCTATCTTGGAGCGTGAACGTTCCATCCCGACTCTTCGAGATGTTTCTGCAAGATGGCAGCATCACTAGCCGATAGAGCAAGAGTTATTAAGCCCGTGAACTGACCAGGTGAGTGCTCAATTGTTAAATCTTCAACGTTTACCGAAGCTTTTGCGCACTCATCAAATAACGCTGCAAGTTGTCCCGGCTTATCTTCGATAACCACTGGCAACTGTGTGTATTCGCGAGCCTTTCCACCATGTTTGCCTGGGATCTTTGAGCGACCTTCGTTACCGGCTGCGATAAATGAACCAACTTTCGCAGGATCATCGAGCGATTGAATGAGGGATCCAAGATCGTTTTGTAGATTTATTAATAGCGGCAAAATCTCTTGCGCGTTGGTGGAGATGATTTCTTGCCATAGTTTTGAATCTGAGGCAGCGATCCGCGTTGTATCGCGAAGACCAGCGCCTGCAAGATCTAAATCTTCGCTCTTAGCCCCCTTGAGTTGCGCGGCCAGAAGAGAGGCAACGATCTGTGGCAGATGCGAAACAAGTGCCACCGCAGAATCATGGCGGGAGGCAGACATAGATAGTGGCGTAGCTCCTAAAGAGTTGATCAACCAGAGACCGGTCTCCAGGACATCTGGGTCAACCTGCGCTCCATCTGCAAAGGTTGGGCAGTAGATCCAGGTGCGACCTTCGAATAAATCGGCGCGAGCACTGGCTGCTCCCCCGACTTCACGACCAGCCATTGGGTGTGTGGCGAGGAAGCGCGTTGCTGCGCCGTTAATTCTTGATACCTCCACTTGAGGTTTAGTTTTAACGCTAGCAATATCTATAAATTTAGATCCTGGGTTGAGTGCAAATTCTCGTTCAAAGGTGTCAGCGAGTGCGCTGGCAGGGATTGCGAAGAGGATTACCTCTGGCGCTCCTGATATCTCTGAGGCGATCAGATCTTGGGCTAATTTCTGGGCCTTTTGATCCAGGTCGAGCATCTCTACTTGAACTCCGCGGGCAGCTAGAGCCAAGCCGATAGAAGTTCCGATCAGACCAGACCCGATAATCCGGATTGAAGAAAAGGCTTTACCTTCGTTAGTTGCCATCAGAGGAGCGCCCTACTGAGCTATATCTCGGCGTAAAACCTTTGCTCCGCCTAGGTAGATATGGTTGATTTCTGACTTTTTTAGCCCACTTTCAACGTGAGCCATGATGCGGATGGTGCGCTCGAGCGAGCCTGGAACCCCAATTTCGACCGCACAGATGAGCGGGACATCGGTAAATCCAAGCTCACGAGCTGAGCTTGCTGGAAAAGCTGCATTTAGGTCAGGGCTAACCGTGAAGATCACCGAGATGAAGTCTTCGGCGGTAAGGGTGTTGGCGCTGAGCATCTCTGCCAAGAGTTCTTTGGTGGCAGCGTCTATCGCCTCGGCGGTATTGGCCTCCGCCTGAACCGCTCCGCGTATCGCTCTAACCGTAGACATTGGCCAATAGTACCCGCAGAAAGTTCAACAGGTCGTTATATATATCGCGTTTTATCGATATATCTAGTAACCGCTTTTACGATATTCGTTCTCACTCTTTTCAAGAAGATCCTCACACCGGATGCAGCACCAGATCTCACTAATATCGATAAATAGTTATTAATAGATAGAACCACGCTTGAGTTGGTAACTAAATATCGATAAATAGGTAAAAAAGAACAATCGGACAAGAATATAGATAAATTGTTTTATATGTTTATAGGCACAATATAGATAAAACCTTAAAGATCTAAAGCCTTTTGTAGGTTTGCTAATTCGCCCGCATTTAGATCTCGCCATCTTCCTTCAGGGGTATCTCCCAAGGAGATAGGTCCGAAGTTGGTTCGGATCAATCGCAGGACGGTGACATCGACTGCCTCCATTAGCCGGCGGATGATGTGGTACCTGCCTTCGTGGATTGTGACTTCTAGCCACTGGGGGCTCAACTGTTTAAATGAGAGAACCCGACCAATTCCATCCTCAAGCTCGATTCCTTTCAAAAGGGTCTTCTCAGCCCCAACCGGGAGCTTTCCATCAAATTCGATAATGTAGGTCTTTTCCAGCCCAAAAGATGGGTGGGTAGCTCTAAAAGTTAAATCCCCATCATTGGTAAGCAGGATTAACCCTTCGGAGTCCTTATCAAGGCGCCCAACGTGGAAAAGGCGCTCCTTTCTAAGGTCAATAAAGTCGGCTAATGAGGGGCGACCTTCCGGGTCAAACATCGTTGACAGAACACCTTTTGGTTTATGAAGTACAAGATAAGACTTAGTCAAAGATCGCTTTATTGTCTCACCATCAACCATGACTTTCACCATTTGCGGGTCGAACTTGGCTCCAAGCTCACGACAGATGAATCCATCCACGCTTACTCGACCATCCATGATTAACTCATCGGCTCCGCGACGGCTCGTAATTCCAGCGTCGGCGATTATTTTATTCAGGCGCATTTCGGCCATTTGGCTATCCATTCTCGACAGTCATTAGGGGCGCTCCCCCTGAAAGATGGCCTTCAATTGCTAAACCATCAAGGGGAAGTTGAGACGTGAGTCTACGTCAAAGCAGGTGCAGGGGTCAAAGCAAAGGCCAGCCTGAGCGTAGAAGCAGCTTAGTCGGTGAGTGATTCCAAGATCTCATCAAGGCGATCGAGATCCGGCAGATAAGGAGCCAGTGCAGGTAGATCACCGAGTGAGTTAAGTCCGAGTCTTTCCAAGAAGTAGCTAGTGGTCTTATACAAGATCGCCCCAGTCTCAGGCTCTAGCCCTGCCTCCTCGACCAGCCCCCGGGTCACCAAGGTCTTCATTACCGCTTCAACATTTACACCGCGAATGGCTGAGACGCGGGCGCGAGAGACGGGCTGGCGGTAGGCGATGACAGCTAGGGTCTCCAGCGCTGCCTGAGTAAGGCGGTTCTGCTGGCCATCTAGAACGAACTTCTCCACCACGGCAGAACATTCTGGGTGGCTATAGAAGCGCCATCCCCCGTTGATCGCCTTCAAAGAGAAGCCTCGACCCTCGTATGAGCCTGTTAGGTGTCCGAGCGCTTCAACTACCTCATCGACGGTGCGTTCTAGAACTGAGGCTAGGGTTAGCTCGGTAACCGGCTCATCTACGACCATCAGGATCGCCTCGATGGAACGCTCGAGTTCGGGATTAGACATTTTCTCCACCTTCTGTCTCATTTACTACGCTTAAATCTGGGGTTTCGTCCTCTGGTTCATCGCTGGCTCCGTCATCAAGCAGGGTGACTGGGATATCGAACTCATCTGAAGCAGCGACTTCGCCCTCATCCGAACCGGTCCAGCTGATCTGGAGCTCACCGAGGGCAATCACCTGCTCAAAACGGAGCGCACCCTGGCGATAAAGATCGAGCAGGGCTAGGAACCTGGCGACGATGACTAGGGTCGAGTCAGCATCAAAGCAGAGGTTTCGGAAACTTAGTGTGCGGGACTTGCGAAGGGCCTCAACAACCAACTTGGACTCCTCAGCCACGCTCACCAGACTGGTGTGGAGGTGTTCTACAGCTACAACTGGTGGGGTTTTAGGCGTGAGTACACGCTCAGCGATCGCGGCAAAGCGCGGTGCGCCTACGCCGATCAAGACCTCAGGCAGAAGCGCCGAAAGGGCGGGATCAAGTGCTACGACGCGGGCAAATGACTTATCAGCGGCTTCGATGCGAGCGGCGAAGGTCGCTGCGATCTCCTTAAAGGCGCGGTATTGGAGCAGGCGAGCGAACAGGATGTCGCGGGCTTCGAGCAGGGCTAGGTCTTCTTCATCCTCGATCTCACCGCTAGGCAAGAGGCGAGCCGCCTTTAGATCAAGCAGGGTGGCAGCGATTACCAAGAACTCAGTGGCCTGGTCCAAGCGCCAGCCTTCTCCGGAGGCCTCAAGGGCCCGAATAAAGGATATAAATTCATCGGTAACGATGCTCAGCGAGACCTCGGTGATATCCATCTTGTGGCGCGAGATCAGCTGGAGCAGTAGATCAAACGGGCCATCAAAGTTATCTAGGTGGACGTTAAAGGGGGAACTCTCGATCGATACGTCAGAGCCCGCGCTCATATCCGCTGCTTTTGTATCTGCAGGGCTTATCTCGATATCCACCTGCGAACCTTACTTCTTTACTTGCTCAAATCTGCGCATGGAGCGTAGAGTCGCGCCAACAGAAAGAGGTTTCTCGCTTGAACGCTAAATCGACATTTGATGATGATGTGGCAACTACCGCCACTCTTCTCGGGCGCGAACCCCAGAATTTCCGTCTTCCACCAGCACCAGTTGAGGGCCAGCCAGCCAAGATCATCTCGATCTTTAATCAAAAGGGCGGCGTAGGTAAGACAACTACGACAATCAATCTCGGTGCAGCCATTGCAGAACTTGGTCGCCGAGTTCTTCTCGTTGACTTCGACCCACAAGGCGGATTATCGCTTGGCCTTGGAGTAAATGCACACGCACTTCCACTAGAGAACACTGTTTATTACGCGTTGATGACACCAGATGCAAATATCGATGAGATCGTTCTTAAATCATCTGTTGCAAATCTAGATTTCCTTCCTGCTAACCGCGATTTGGGTACTGCTGAAACAACGCTCGGTGCTGAGATCGGTGGGCAACAGTATTTAAAGCGCGCACTTGGTCGCCTAAAGGATCGTTACGACGTAATCTTGATCGACTGCCAACCTACGATGGGCCAGTTAACGATCAACGCACTTGTTGCATCAGATGAAGTTATCGTTCCACTGCAGTGCGAGTATTTTGCTCTACATGGATTTATCGAGTTAAAGGGCAATATCGAAAAGGTTAAGAGCTTCCTAAACCCTGATCTAAACCTAATTGGCATCCTTGCAACAATGTACGAGAAGAAGACGCTCCATAACCGCGAAGTACTGACTGCGATCTTGGAAAAATATCCAGATGATGTCTTTGAAACAATTATCGCGAAAACTATTCGCTTCTCTGAGACAACTGTTGCCGGTGAACCAATTACCAGTTATGCATCATCATCAGGGGGCGCTGCTTCTTATCGCAGATTAGCCCGTGAACTAATTGCCAGAGGAGGCGCACGATGACACGTAGAGCAAGCTTGCCTGGAGCAGATGAACTCTTCCGCGCGAATACACCAGCACTTAGCGCAGTACGCCAAGTTGTTGAAGAAGCACAAGAAGTCAGCAAGGCTATTGGCGTTGCCCCAACAAATCCGAAGACAAAGAAGGGCGTTCGTTCAACGCCACGTCGTCGCGTTACAACTGTTGATCGTTCACCATCTGGTCGTGAAAAGCATGATGAGAAAATTACTGTTTATCTCTCTCCAGATGAGTTGTTTGATCTCGATCAAGCACGCCTTACTCTGCGTGGTGATCTAGGACTTGCTGTAGATCGTGGTCGCATTGTTCGCGAATCAATAGCAGTAATCGTTGCCGATCTTGAAGCTAAAGGCGATCAATCAATTCTTGCTCGTAGACTCCGCGGAATTTAATTAGCGCGCGGGTGCGCGGTTGCATAAGCTTCGCGCACTTTATCTATCGTGATCAGGGTATAAATCTGTGTCGTAGTTACGGATGCATGTCCCAGTAGCTCTTGCACCACGCGAATATCAGCGCCACCATCTAACAAATGTGTGGCGTAGGAATGTCTAAAGACGTGTGGTGAAACTTTTCCGGAGAGCCCAGTTGAATCTGCAGCATCCGAGATCATCTGCCAGGCGCTCTGCCTGGATAGGCGACTCCCCCGTTGATTTAAGAAAAGTGCCGTCTCAACCCTTGCTGATTTACTTTTTCTTAATAGGTTCGGTCTAATACGAACCAAGTACTCATCAAGAGCGTTCTTTGCAAAACTTCCAAGGGGCACAATCCGCTCTTTTGATCCTTTGCCTCTCAACTTCAGAGTAGTTATGGGATTGCCTTCTATATCACTCTGTGCAAAATCATTTATATCGATGCCAACAATCTCACTCACTCGCGCTCCCGTACCGTAAAGCAATTCGATTATGGCGTGGTCACGAAGTGAGATTGGATCACCCTCACGTTTGGTTGAATCAATCAGCGAAGTAATCTCTTTAATCGTCAGCGCCTTTGGTAGACGGCGTGGCACTTTCGAACTCGTAACTGCGCTTACGGGATTATTTGTTGCAAACTCCTGCGCTAGGTATTTGTAGAAACTCTTCAAAGCCGAGATATTGCGATTGATGCTAGTAACTGCCATTCCTAAACCCTTTAGCCAAACTTCGAAACTTATAATTTCATTCTCGGTTAAGCGTTCAAAATCCAACTTTTCTTTGTCAAGAAAATCGGAGAATTTAGCGAGATCTCTTCTGTATGCCGAGATTGAGTTACTCGATAAACCACGTTCAATAGTTAAGTGATCGAGAAAGGATTGGAGCGCGTTATCAAACTTCATAACCGTGAGCCAGGGCTACTGCGTTATAGCGAATCTTTCCGGCATGAACGTTTAGCCCACGATCGAGTGCTGGATCTTCCTCAATTGCTCGCTCCCAACCCTTATTTGCAATCGCTAGCGCGTAAGGCAGCGTCGCATTTGTTAGCGCATATGTTGAAGCAACTGGAACAGCACCTGGCATATTTGCCACGCAGTAAAAGACTGACCCGTGAACGTTAAAAGTTGGTTCAGCATGAGTCGTTGGTTTGGAATCTTCGAAGCAACCACCTTGATCGATAGCGATATCAACCAAGACCGAACCAGGTTTCATCTGTGCCACCTGGGCATTAGTCACTATCTTCGGCGCTTTCGCACCATGAACAAGGACCGCACCAACAACAAGATCCGCATTTTTGATCTCACGATCAATTGCATGAAGAGTTGAAGCAAGAGTCTTAATTCGTCCGTTGTAGAGCGAATCGATATAGGCAAGCCGCGGAAGCGAGCGGTCTAGAACAGTTACATCTGCTCCCATGCCCATCGCAATAACTGCAGCATTTAACCCTGCTACTCCCCCGCCGATAACAACAACTTTTCCGGGGGCAACTCCGGGAACACCGCCTAATAGAACGCCACGTCCACCGTTCGGTTTCTGCAAGGCATACGCCCCAACTTGAACAGATAGACGTCCAGCAACTTCGCTCATCGGAGCAAGCAACGGCAACGTTCCATTAACTTCCACAGTTTCATAAGCGATAGCGGTAGTGCCACTCTTCAACAACGCGTCGGTGCAAGGCTTGCTCGCTGCTAAGTGCAGGTAGGTAAAGAGGATCTGACCTGAACGAAGTCTTGGATATTCAACCTCTATCGGCTCTTTTACCTTCAGAATTAAATCTGATTCGCTCCAGATTTTTTCAACATCTGCCTCGATGCGCGCACCCGCTGCAACGAAATCCGCATCGCTAATTGAAGATCCAACTCCGGCGCCTTTTTCAACAACTACTTCGTGGCCACCGCGAGTGAATTCAAAAACGCCTTCGGGAGTTAGAGCGACCCTAGATTCGTGGACCTTAATCTCTTTAGGAACGCCAACTAACATCTTTAGCCTCTCGATTTAATCGCTGCCGCAATTAGACCAATAAATAGCGGATGAGGACGCGTTGGTCTAGAACGCAACTCAGGGTGGGCTTGAGTTCCCACGTAGTAAGGATGTACCTCAGAAGGAAGTTCTACAAACTCCACTAGGTCGCGTTCCTTATACATTCCTGAGAAAGTAAGGCCAGCACTTGAAATCTGATCTCGGTATTGATTATTTACTTCATAACGATGGCGATGGCGTTCGGAGATCTCTTCTGTGCCATAAGTCTTAGCCACGATCGAACCTGGCTTTAACGTTGCGGTGTAGAGACCAAGGCGCATCGTGCCACCCATATCTGCTTGACCAGAAACTATCTCTTTCTGGTCATCCATAGTTGCTATGACATGTGTGCCAGATTCTGGAGAAAATTCTGCAGAGTTAGCATCTTTAATTCCAGCTAAATTGCGTGCTGCTTCAATAACCATGCACTGCAAACCTAAGCAGAGTCCGAGAGTTGGAATCTTGTTTTCGCGAGCAAATTTAAGCGCGCCTAACTTGCCTTCGATTCCGCGCACACCAAAACCACCAGGTACACAGATCGCATCAACTTCACCTAACGCCTTCTTCGCACCTTCTGCTGTTTCACAATCATCGCTCGGAATCCAAACGATTGAAACCTTTGCGTTGTTGGCAAAACCACCAGCACGAAGCGCTTCGGAAACAGAAAGATAAGCATCAGGTAGGTCAATGTACTTTCCAACGAGAGCAACTTTTACTTGATGCTTTGGATGATGAACTTTTTCAAGCAATTCATCCCATTCGCCCCATTGAACTTCATGTCCACCTAGAGATAAACGACGTACAACGTAAGCATCCAGCCCTTCAGAGAAGAGCACCTTTGGAATGTCATAGATGGATGGTGCATCTACAGCTGCGACGACCGCTTCTACATCAACGTCACACATAAGTGAAATCTTCTTCTTTATGCCGATTGGAATTTCACGATCAGAGCGCAGCACCACTGCATCTGGTGCGATACCGATACTGCGCAGCGCGGCAACTGAGTGTTGAGTTGGTTTGGTCTTTAACTCACCTGATGGACCGATATAAGGAACAAGTGAGATATGTAAGTAGAAAACGTTATCGCGGCCAACTTCTTGACGCATTTGGCGCGCAGCTTCTAGGAACGGTTGCGACTCGATATCTCCTACAGTGCCACCGATTTCAGTAATAACAACATCTACATCGGCAGATGCCATGGCGTGCATACGTTCTTTAATCTCATTGGTGATATGGGGAATTACTTGAACCGTCTCACCTAGGTATTCACCACGTCGCTCGCGCGCAATAACGCGGGAGTAAATCTGACCGGTAGTTACATTCGCAGAACCTTGCAGGTTGCGATCAAGGAAACGTTCGTAGTGGCCAATATCGAGATCTGTTTCGGCTCCGTCATCGGTTACAAATACTTCACCGTGCTGGAAAGGGTTCATGGTGCCCGGATCGACGTTTAGATATGGATCGAGCTTCTGCATGGTTACGCGGATACCGCGGGCAACTAAGAGCCTGCCAAGACTAGAGGCGGTGAGCCCTTTACCGAGACTTGAAGCTACTCCACCGGTTACAAAAATATGTTTAGTCACATGCGCTTGGCCCATGGAAGACAAACTTATCACTACTTTCCGACTTAGCCTCGCATCGCCAGTAGCTCGGCGGCGTGTTCGCGCGCACTTGTCGATTCTTCAAGACCGGCCAGCATTCTCGCGATCTCTTCCACGCGGGATGCGGCATCCAACGCCTGAACATCTGATGCAGTAACTGTTCCGTCGCTGCTCTTCTTAACAACAAAATGGCTATCGGCCCACGCTGCTACCTGTGGCAGATGTGTAACCACGATAACTTGGCTGTGCTTTGCAAGTGCTGCAAGTCTGCGACCAACTTCGATTGCCGCTTTTCCGCCAACACCCGCATCGACTTCATCGAATATATATGTACCAACTGGATGTGTTGCAGCAAGAACCACTTCTAGCGCCAACATAATTCGAGACATTTCACCACCGCTTGCGCCTTTGCCAAGTGCAATTAGCGGCCCATCTTTATGGCCTTGAATCTGCATCGATACTTCATCGCAACCAAGTAAAGTGAAATCAGATTCTTTTAGTGCGCCTTTGTAATCTGGTGAGTTGATAGAAACCGAATATTGAGTGTGCGGCATCGAAAGTTGATGAATTTCTTCCGAGACTGCGAGTGAAAGTTTCGCAGCCCCCGTTACGCGTGCTTGGGTTAATTCTTGTGCAGCAGATAAAAGTTTCTTCTTGATATCGCTAAGTTCTTTCTCTAACTCTGCAATACGTTCATCACCGCCAGTTAGATCCTCGATCTCTGTTTTGGCGCTCTTTGCCTTTGCGGCTAATTGAACTAAATCTTCATCGGGTTCGGCTGAAGAACCCCACTTCTTTAAAAATGCAGCGAGTTCGGATTTGCGAGCCTGCAATGTGTCGAGTTGTCCAGGGTCTGCTTCAAGAGATGCGAGATAAGAAGATAGGTCACGTGCTGCATCATCAATTAGGAAGAAGCCTTCTGCGATACGAGTTGAAATCTCATCCAACTTTCCATCTTTACCTTTCGCCGCATCTAGGAAACGACGTGCTGCACCCAGAGAAGTTAGCGAGCCTTCTTCCTCGTTTGTTATGGCTTGGGTTGCGCCATCTGCTGCAACTCTCAGATCCTCAACGCTAGAAAGACGAGAAATCTGATCATTGGTAGATGCCACTTCGCCACGTACCGCTTTGAGTTTTATCCAAGCAGATGAGAACTCTTGCAACTCTGCAATCTGAGAATCACGCTTACTAACACTTTCGCGCATCGCTTTAATGCGCACCTTCAGATCGTTATATTCGTTGAAAGTTAACTGATAGCGCTGAAGTGCTTTGGAAAGATCGTTGCCGATAAATCGATCAAGTAGTTCACGCTGTCTTGCTGGCTTAACAATTTGATGATTTGCAGCTTGTCCATGAATCTCAACTAGATGATCGGCAAGTAACGCCAAAGTTGCTGCGGGAACGTTTGCACCGCCAGCAACCGCTTTACTTTTCCCATCTGCGTTTACAGTCCGAGTTAAAATCAAAGTTCCGTCTTCAACATCTGCGCCAGATTCATTTGCGATCTCGGCGATAGTTTTATTTACCGAGAAACGTGCCGACGCCAACAATCTTTCGCTGCCATGGCGAACTAAAGAACTATCGCTCTTGCCACCTAGAACTAGTTGAAGAGCAGTAAGAATCATTGTCTTGCCAGCGCCAGTTTCGCCCGTTAATACATTTAAACCGGGGCTTAATTCAAGAGATGATTGATCGATAACGCCGATCGAACAAATTGAGATTTCCTCTAGATGAGAACGATCACTCACCGCGCCAACCTTCAACGGGAAGTTTGAATTTAGCCACCAATCGATCAGTGAAGAGCGTTGGCTTTATATGAGAAAGCTTGATTACCGAAGAATCTCTCGTTATCAATATTCGATCACTTAATTGCAAGGGAAACTTGCGGAGCGAATCAGAAGATAAAAGCGCATCGCTGGATTCAATGTCTACGATGATTTCAGATTTTGGTGAGACGACCATGGGACGTGAAAATAAGGCATGTGCTGAAATTGGTAGAAGTACGAGCGCATCAATTTCGGGCCAGAGAACCGGACCGCCTGCGCTAAATGCATATGCAGTTGAACCAGTTGGCGTTGAGCAGATGAGTCCATCGCATCCCCAGCGAGAGAGCGGGCGTCCATCGATCTGCACAAAGAGTTCAACCATCGTTGTTCCATTACGTTCTACGGTCACTTCGTTGAGCGCCCAGCCAGTATCTACAACTTTTCCGGCTCGTTCTACCGAATACTTTAAAACCATACGGTTTTCAGTTACATAATCTTTTGCAATAACGCTTGCCGCAATCTCAGAGAGCGCAGGTTTTTCTACCTCTGCCATAAATCCAACATGGCCAAGGTTGATGCCAAGAATTGGAATATCTTGGCGGCGCGCGATTTCAGAGCCGCGAAGGATGGTGCCATCTCCCCCGAGAACTAGAACAACTTCAGCCTTTGGAAGATCTTCAGCTGGACGTTGAGAAATTCCAAGGATCGAAATTTCTGATGGAGTTGAAAGTGTGAAGCCATCTTTAAGAAGGATTTGTGAGATCTCTTTCGTTGCAGCAACTGCTTCTGCGCGCGATGCGTTGACAACAAATATTGCGTGGCGTGACATTAGGCAGGCCCCATCGCTATCGCTTGTGAAACAGATGCCTCATCGATTGCTGGAGCACCACGTCTTAGCCATAAGAAGTACTCGACATTTCCGGCAGGGCCTGGAAGTGGCGAGGCGGCAATTCCCATCGTGCCAAGGCCAACGTCATAAGCGGACTCAGCGACATCTAGCACGGCAGCCTTACGAAGTTCAGGGTCGCGTACAACGCCGCCCGCACCTAACTTTTCGCGGCCAACTTCAAATTGTGGCTTAACCATTAAAACGAAATCAGCGTTCGGTTTCGAAACTGCAGCGAGTGCAGGAAGAACTAAGGAAAGTGAGATAAATGAGAGATCTGCAACAACTAGATCGATTTCCTCACCGACCATATCTCCCGTTAAATGGCGAATATTTGTGCGATCCAGGATCTTCACACGTGGATCTTGGCGAAGCTCCCAAGCTAATTGCCCGTAGCCAACATCTACTGCAACGACCAGCTTTGCGCCTTGGCGTAGAAGTACATCGGTGAAACCACCAGTGGATGCACCCGCATCGAGACAATTCTTTCCTTCAACAACAACGTCCTTAAAAACTTCTAAAGCCCCCGCTAATTTATGTCCGCCACGAGAAACAAAATCATCTCGGTCGCCTTGAATTGTTATCGAAGTTTCGGCATCTACTTGTGTTGCTGGCTTTGTTGCTGGGATCCCGCCGACTAAGACAGAGCGAGATTCGATTAGATCGGCCGCATGCTCGCGTGAGCGCGCTAGTTCGCGACGAACTAGTTCAGCATCTAAGCGAGTCTTCATCTCATTTACTTTCTTAATCTAATTCGATTTAGCCTTTAGAGGCCATCGATTGAGTTAAGCGCTTCTTGCAACTTGCCATGGAGCGCATCAAAACGAGCAGCGTGTTCTGTTAGATCGGCAGTATCGATCTCGCTGAGCTCGATCTTCACCTCTTCTACTAGTGAAGGAGCGGACTCTTCTGAACTATTAAATTCATTTGACATTACTTCTTAACCGCCTTCTTCTTTGCAGCGCTCTTCTTAACAGCAGATTTCTTCGTCGCCGACTTCTTGGGCGCAGACTTCTTTGCAGAAGCCTTCTTAGCCGGAGTTCCACCATTCATTGCAGCAACCTGAGCCGCTAAGCGATCGAACTCTTCACGCTTTACAAAACCCATCTTGGCAACGCTAGCTTCGACTTCTTCATGGATCTTTGACTTAAGGGCATCTGCGCTCTCGCGCGCCCAACCATTCAGAGCAGCAGCAACTTCTGCAGGAGATTTCTCTCCTTCAGTTACCTTGGTGACGTATGTACGAAGAGTTGCAAAGAGATCGTTCGAGGATTTAGCCATGTCCTTAGCCTATCCAATAAGCCAGAAGTAGGCCTTTTACGCCTTAAAGTCGAGAAATCTCGATCGCTTCAACCTGCCAACGAGATGCCAGACCACCTGGGGACTGCCAGAAGCGGCGATGGATACTGCCGGAAATCTCTACCCACTGATCCGCCTTAAGAGCTAACGCTGTTTTACGTGACTTAGCGCTCCAGGCTGCGATATCCAAGGTGTCGACGCCCTCGCGTTCTGCGCGAGTAACAATCAAACGAAACTCAACAACTTTATCTCCGCTGGGTAGTTCCTTCGTTGTCGCCTCTGCAGAAACTCTTCCGCGAAGCAGTAAATCATTTAGCGAATGATCGATAACTTCTTCTTCAACAACTTTCTTAACCATCTCTTGCTCCCTAGCCTAAAAAGTACGCGATTGCGTAAGGGGCAGATAGTGAACTAAGGCTGTGACAGGAAAGGATTTACTTGAGGTTAGGTGTGGATAAGTGAATTACTGGGCGCGCATCAAGGCGTCAGTGAATTCATCATGATCAATATCTGCGCACTTCTTAAACCACTCGCGAGCTTCTGCTTTACGACCGGCAACCTCAAGGGCATCGGCATATGCATAGCGAAGGCGAACTGCCCACTCCTCGTTCTCGGTCTTCAATTCTTTACATGTCAGCGTGATAACTGCGGCATCTAATTCGCCAAGATCACGACGCGCACCTGATGCAACGATGCGCATCTCGATTTCTTCTGGCTTGGCAAGGCGCTTGACCTCGTCAGAACCAGCCAAATTCAAGGCTTTTAGCGGTCTTCCCAAGCCCCTCTCGCAATCTGCCATTACTGGCCACATTGAAACATCACCGGAAATTCGATGAGCTGCGCGAAGTTCCTTTAGAGCAATCTCGTAATAACCTGCGCGATATGCAGCATAACCAGCGCTTTCGCGGACAACAGCTAAACGACCAGCATGATGAGCTGCCGCGATTCCATGTTTATGTGCGAGTTCTGGATCTGAATCCATGTGAATATTTATCGAAACTAAATGGCGCGCGACAACTTTTGCATTCTCCGGAGACAAACTTAACAACTCTGCGCGAACGCTCTTCTCTAACTCTTCACCAGTAATCTCTTCAGGAATATCTGGTTCGAAAATTCTTGGACGAAGTCTTGATTGATCTCGTTCTAACGGCTTGGGACGAAACCCGCGTGGATCAATGGCTTCACGCCCCTGCGATACCTGACGAGTTGCCCCACCGCGATCAGATGAGCCACCACGAGCCGGAAGATCTTCACGGCGACGTTCGCGATTTGGACCAGTTGGTCTTGATGATGAAGATGAAGGACGACTAGATGGACGGGCAGAACTTTGACGATCTGAACTTGGTCGGCTCGATGGGCGTCCAGTTGAGGAAGGACGATCAGAGGAAGAGGGACGGCTGGATGGGCGGCCAGAATTGGCGCGTGGTTTTCTCTCATCCATTTCGTTCTCCTCTATTTAGATTTTAGATAATTCTAGCGATGAAACCGTTAGGGAAATAAACCAGTCGACAAATAAAAAAGGGGCACTCGTGAAAGTGCCCCTTTTTATAAAAGAAGTCCGGCGACGTTCTACTCTCCCACAAGGTCACCCTTGCAGTACCATCGACGCTGAGAGGCTTAACTTCCGGGTTCGGAATGGGACCGGGTGTTTCCCTCTCGCTATGGTCGCCGAAACGCTATTGAGATTTCGACAAAACCTTTGAATTAGATCGAATTCTGAAGCCATCGTTTATAGATGTCAGAACTCTCTCTATTTCGTGGTTCTCGACCGTATCTCGAGAACCACACAGTGGACGCGTAGCAACTTTGTAGTTAAATCCTCGGCCTATTAGTAGTGGTCAGCTCCAAGCCTTACGGCTCTTCCACTTCCACCCTATCAACCCAGTAGTCTAGCTGGGGGCCTTACTTGGTAAACCAATGAGAAACCTAATCTTGAAGCGAGCTTCCCGCTTAGATGCTTTCAGCGGTTATCCCTTCCGAACGTAGCTAATCGGCGGTGCTCCTGGCGGAACAACCGACACACCAGAGGTTCGTCCAACCCGGTCCTCTCGTACTAGGGTTAGCCCTTCTCAAGTTTCTTACGCGCACAGAAGATAGGGACCGAACTGTCTCACGACGTTCTGAACCCAGCTCGCGTGCCTCTTTAATGGGCGAACAGCCCAACCCTTGGGACCTACTCCAGCCCCAGGATGAGACGAGCCGACATCGAGGTGCCAAACCTTGCCGTCGATATGGACTCTTGGGCAAGATCAGCCTGTTATCCCCGGGGTACCTTTTATCCGTTGAGCGACGGCGCTTCCACAAGCCACCGCCGGATCACTAGTTCCTGCTTTCGCACCTGCTCGACATGTCTGTCTCACAGTTAAGCTCCCTTGTGCACTTACACTCGACACCTGATTGCCAACCAGGTTGAGGGAACCTTTGAGCGCCTCCGTTACTTTTTAGGAGGCGACCGCCCCAGTCAAACTACCCACCAGACACTGTCCCTGATCCGGATTACGGACCGAGGTTAGAAGTTCAAAACGATCAGAGTGGTATTTCAACGATGACTCCACAAACACTGGCGTGCCCGCTTCAAAGTCTCCCACCTATGCTACACAAACCGTTCCGAACACCAATATCAAGATATAGTAAAGGTCCCGGGGTCTTTCCGTCTTTCTGCGCGTAACGAGCATCTTTACTCGTAATGCAATTTCGCCGAGTTTACGGATGAGACAGCGCTCAAGTCGTTACGCCATTCGTGCAGGTCGGAACTTACCCGACAAGGAATTTCGCTACCTTAGGATGGTTATAGTTACCACCGCCGTTTACTGGGGCTTAAGTTCTCAGCTTCGCCTTGCGGCTAACCAGTCCCCTTAACCTTCCAGCACCGGGCAGGCGTCAGTCCGTATACATCGTATTGCTACTTCGCACGGACCTGTGTTTTTGGTAAACAGTCGCTTGAGCCTGGTCTCTGCGGCCTTCCAACGCTTCGGAGGAAAACTCCTACACGTCAAAGGGCCCCCCTTCTCCCGAAGTTACGGGGGCATTTTGCCGAGTTCCTTATCCATAATTATCTCGATCGCCTTGGTATTCTCTACCTGACCACCTGTGTCGGTTTCGGGTACGGGCTACTTTAAATCTTGCTAGATGCTTTTCTTGGCAGCATAGGATCATTCACTTCGCCTTACGGCTCGGCATCAGCTCTCAGGCATGTGTTACGCGGATTTGCCTACGTAACGCCCTACGACCTTACCCCGGGACAACCATCGCCCGGGATGAACTACCTTCCTGCGTCACACCATTGCTTAGCTACTAGTACACCGGTTCGACGCAACCTCAGGTCTGACCGAAGCCAGCCTGATTATGGGTCTTAGCATTAGTACATTCGCTATGGGCGATTTAAAGCGGGTACTGGAATATCAACCAGTTGTCCATCGACTACGCCTGACGGCCTCGCCTTAGGTCCCGACTTACCCTGGGCGGATTAGCCTGGCCCAGGAACCCTTGGTCTTTCGGCGGAGGGGTTTCTCACCCCTCTCTCGCTACTCATGTCTACATTCTCACTTGTGTGACTTCCACGGCTAGATTCCTCTGCCGCTTCACCAGTCACACAACGCTCTCCTACCCATCCAAGCTCCTGGATCTTACGACCGGGATAATGCTTGAATGATAGAACTTCGGTGCTGTGCTTGAGCCCCGTTACATTGTCGGCGCGAAATCACTTGACCAGTGAGCTATTACGCACTCTTTTAAGGGTGGCTGCTTCTAAGCCAACCTCCTGGTTGTCTATGCGACTTCACATCCTTTTCCACTTAGCACAGGCTTTGGGACCTTAGTTGCTATTCTGGGTTGTTTCCCTCTCGACCATGAAGCTTATCCCCCACAGTCTCACTGCTGCGCTCTCACTTACCGGCATTCGGAGTTTGGCTGATGTTGGTAATCTTGTAGGACCCCTCGACCATCCAGTAGCTCTACCTCCGGTAAGAAACACGCAACGCTGCACCTAAATGCATTTCGGAGAGAACCAGCTATCACGAAGTTTGATTGGCCTTTCACCCCTACACACAGCTCATCCCCTAATTTTTCAACATTAGTGGGTTCGGTCCTCCACGCGGTCTTACCCGCGCTTCAACCTGGCCATGCGTAGATCACCTCGCTTCGGGTCTAGATCGTGCTACTTAATCGCCCTATTCAGACTCGCTTTCGCTACGGCTTCCCCTCGACGGGTTAACCTTGCAACACGACACTAACTCGTAGACTCATTCTTCAAAAGGCACGCTGTCACAACTTACGTCGCTCCAACGGCTTGTACGCACACGGTTTCAGATTCTATTTCACTCCCCTTACGGGGTTCTTTTCACCTTTCCCTCACGGTACTAGTCCGCTATCGGTCATCAGAGAGTATTTAGGCTTAGCGGGTGGTCCCGCCAGATTCATACCGAATTCCTCGAGTTCGGTATTACTTGGGATGACAATAAAGAGTTAATTAAGTTTCGACTACGGGGTTCTCACCCTCTATGACTGGCTTTCCCACGCCATTCATCTACTTAACTAGTTTCTGACTCTTTGGTTGAACGGCAGTCCAACCTAACTGGTCCCACGACCCCGATACTGCAACGCCTGCCGGCTTGGCACAGTATCGGTTTAGCCTCTTCCGTTTTCGCTCGCCACTACTAACGGAATCACGGTTGTTTTCTCTTCCTGTGGGTACTGAGATGTTTCACTTCCCCACGTTCCCTTTATCTGCCCTATATATTCAGGCAGAAATAACCAGACATTACTCTGGCTGGGTTTCCCCATTCGGAAATCCTCGGATCAAAGCTCGTTTGACAGCTCCCCGAGGCTTATCGCAGCCTACTACGTCCTTCATCGGCTTCTGATGCCAAGGCATCCACCATGTGCGCTTAATAATTTTTCCACAAAGATGCTCGCGTCCACTGTGTAGTTCTCAAAATACGGGCGGTACTCAATAAGAGTTGAGACTTGGATAATCAAACTTTTACGCTTGAGATCCAGTATCTCTTCTTATTAAGTCCAGAGGTTTGGCGCTAGCCGTCCCCTCAGGACCCAACAACGTGCCTAGTTGATATTCGATATTCAGGGATTTTCCACTCCCGATAAATCGGGCTGTACTGGTATGAATTCTTAGATAAACCTAAGTCAATGCTCCACATATGAGCCTGATTTCTCAATATTTTTGAGTTCAGATGCTCCTTAGAAAGGAGGTGATCCAGCCGCACCTTCCGGTACGGCTACCTTGTTACGACTTCATCCCAATCACCGATCCCACCTTTGGCAGCTCCCTCCTTGCGGTTGGGCCACTGACTTTGGGTGTTACCGACTTTCGTGATGTGACGGGCGGTGTGTACAAGCCCCGGGAACGTATTCACCGTAGCGTTGCTGATCTACGATTACTAGCAACTCCGACTTCATGGGGTCGAGTTGCAGACCCCAATCCGAACTGAGACTGGCTTTATCGGATTCGCTCCACCTTGCGGTATCGCAGCCGTTTGTACCAGCCATTGTAGCATGCGTGCAGCCCAAGACATAAGGGGCATGATGATTTGACGTCATCCCCACCTTCCTCCGAGTTAACCCCGGCAGTCTCCTGTGAGTCCCCAACTAAATGCTGGCAACACAGAACGAGGGTTGCGCTCGTTGCGGGACTTAACCCAACATCTCACGACACGAGCTGACGACAACCATGCACCACCTGTATACAGACCTTGCGGCTATGACATCTCTGCCATATTCCTGTATATGTCAAGCCTTGGTAAGGTTCTTCGCGTTGCGTCGAATTAAGCCGCATGCTCCGCTGCTTGTGCGGGGCCCCGTCAATTCCTTTGAGTTTTAATCTTGCGATCGTACTCCCCAGGCGGGGCGCTTAATGCGTTAGCTGCGTCGCACAAACCGTGGAAGGTTCGCACAACTAGCGCCCACCGTTTACGGCGTGGACTACCAGGGTATCTAATCCTGTTCGCTCCCCACGCTTTCGCTCCTCAGTGTCAGTATTGGCCCAGAGACCTGCCTTCGCCATCGGTGTTCCTCCTGATATCTGCGCATTCCACCGCTACACCAGGAATTCCAGTCTCCCCTACCAAACTCTAGCTTGCCCGTATCGGCTGCAAGTCAGGGGTTGAGCCCCTGAATTTCACAACCGACGTAACAAACCACCTACGAGCTCTTTACGCCCAATAATTCCGGACAACGCTTGCACCCTATGTATTACCGCGGCTGCTGGCACATAGTTAGCCGGTGCTTCTTCTGCAGGTACCTTCACTTGCGCTTATTCCCTGCTGAAAGCGGTTTACAACCCGAAGGCCTTCATCCCGCACGCGGCGTCGCTGGGTCAGACTTTCGTCCATTGCCCAATATTCCCCACTGCTGCCTCCCGTAGGAGTCTGGGCCGTGTCTCAGTCCCAGTGTGGCCGGTCGCCCTCTCAGGCCGGCTACCCGTCGTCGCCTTGGTGAGCCATTACCTCACCAACAAGCTGATAGGCCGCGAAGTCATCTTCAACCGAAAAACTTTCCAGCCCCGATCATGCGATCAAGGCTCATATCCGGTATTAGCCCCGGTTTCCCGGAGTTATCCCAGAGTTGAAGGCAGATTCTTCACGTGTTCCTCACCCGTTCGCCGCTAATCCTTCACCGAAGTGATCTCATCGCTCGACTTGCATGTGTTAAGCACGCCGCCAGCGTTCGTCCTGAGCCAGGATCAAACTCTCCATAGAAAGTTTTGTTCATGGCTTACGAGACAAACAAACTGTCGTTTATTTTGTCTTTACCAAAGGAAATCAACGAGTATTGCAAAGCACTGAATTAACAGTGTTTTACACATACTTCATTGAAGTATTTATTTAGAGAATGGCCCAGTCAAAATTAAATGACTAGTAACACCATTCTCTGGCATTGACTTATGGCACGCTGTTGAGTTCTCAAGGTACGGATGCGCACTGCTTTTCGGCTTTTGGCCGATTTTCAGGGCAGACTGCCAAATCTAGTCCATCCACGCAGGCACGGTCAAACCGGCCTAAATGGCGCTAAATAAGGAAGATGCTGTACGGCCTAATCGTCCGTTCACACAGCAAGGAGGGTAACTATAGGCGTGCGCAGCGTGAGGGTCAAATCGGCCTAGGCCGATTACCAGTGGGATTGGTCATAGCCTCTAAATAGCAAAAATTTGCATATTTATGCGTAAAAACGTGTAAAAACGGTAGCCCGCGTGGCTTTTAGAGCAGCTCTACCGCTGCAAGATCGCGCTTTCCTTTACGTAAAACTGCATATTTACCGCATAAAAAGTCGCTTTTTGAGGGGGCAAAGTCTTCGCCAGAGATCTTGGCGTTATTCAAATAAGCCCCACCCTCTTTAACGATTCGGCGGGCGGCAGACTTTGAATCGACCACGCCTGTTGCCGCAAGTAGATCTACCCATGTTGGAATCGGTTCGCCGCTCTTAACTGTTGTGCGAGGAAGTTCTGCAAGTGCGGCCGTCAGAGTTGCTTCATCTAACTCAGAAAGTTCGCCTTGTCCGAAGAGCGCACGCGCTGCTGCTTCTACGCGATCGCAAATTTCGGCGCTATGAACAAGTGAAGTTAGTTCGCGAGCAAGTGCGCGATGTGCTTCACGTACGCCAGGGTTTTCAGAGTGAGATTTTTCAAGCGCTTCTATTTCCTCGCGAGATTTAAATGAGAAAACCTTTAAGAAGTTGATGACATCTTTATCGTCAGTGTTTAGCCAGTATTGGAAGAATGCATATGGTGAAGTCATCTCTGGATCTAGCCAGATTGCACCTCCTGCAGTTTTACCAAACTTAGAACCATCAGCCTTAGCAAGCAACGGAATCGTCAACGCATGGGCGCTACCTGATTCAACGCGGCGGATTAGATCTAGACCTGCAGTGATATTTCCCCATTGATCAGAGCCGCCTAATTGGAGCGTGCAGTTGTGGCGGCGAAAAAGTTCAAGGAAATCAAATGATTGAAGAACTTGATAGGAAAATTCAGTGTATGAAATGCCACCTGCTTCAAGACGTGATGAAACTGAATCCTTAGCAAGCATTTGGTTGACGCTGAAGTGCTTTCCTACATCGCGCAGGAATTCGATAGCAGAAAGTGGAGATGTCCAATCAAGGTTATTGGCGACAATTGCGGCGTTATCTTTGGCGTTGAAATCAAGATACTTTGAAACCTGTACGCGAATACGTTCTACCCAAGCTGCAACAACATCAGTTGTGTTGAGACTGCGTTCTTCGTTCTTTCCGCTGGGATCACCGATTAGACCGGTCGCTCCCCCGACAAGTGCGATTGGAATATGGCCCGCTAGTTGAAAGCGGCGAAGCGCAAGGAGAACAACGAGGTTTCCCACGTGCAAACTAGGGGCGGTCGGATCGAAACCGATGTAGAGAGTGGTCGGTTTTGATAGCGCCTGGATAAGGGCTGCTTCATCTGTTGATTGCGAGAAGAGTCCGCGCCACTTTAGATCTTCGATTAACGCCTTTGATTGCGTTGCCATTTTCGGGTTCACTCCCCCATCATCGCTGAGAATGAACTCATTTGGTCGGATAATTTCTTTTCTGCAGCCTTTATGTCGGAATTCGCTGATGCTAATTGCGCCGCCAAAGCAGTGCCGCCTGTCGCACCAACGGTTGTGCGGGATGCGATCGCGCCTTCGACGGTAAGTACCTTGCGGATCTCAGGAGTTAGTTGCGGATGGACCCCCACAAAATCCTGATCGCTTAACTCGTGGAGTTCAACTTTCTTCGCCTCACAAAGTGCAACGCATTTGCCCGCTGCTTCATGGGCTGATGCGAATGGAACATTTGCACGTACTAAGAAATCAGCAATCTCAGTTGCAAGTGAGAAACCTTGTGGTGCAGCAGCCAACATCTTTGTTCGATCAAAAGTTGTTGTCGCAACCATGCCTGTAACTGCAGGAAGAACGAGGATCAAAGTATCAATCGAATCAAATAGTGGTTCTTTATCTTCTTGAAGATCGCGGTTGTAAGCAAATGGAAGTCCCTTAAGCATCGCTAGGACTCCAGTTAAGTTCCCAATTAAACGACCGGCTTTGCCACGTGCCAGTTCTGCCATATCGGGATTCTTCTTCTGCGGCATGATCGATGAACCAGTTGAGTAAGAATCGGCGACCTTCGCCCATCCAAATTCAGATGTTGCCCAGATGCACCACTCTTCTCCGATACGAGATAAATGAACTCCAACCATTGAAATAATAAAGAGCGCTTCTGCAACAAAATCGCGATCGGATACACCATCGATGCTATTAGCAGAAGATGAAGCAAAACCTAGATCCTTCGCCGTTACTTCTGGCTTTAAGCCAAGCCCTGATCCAGCGAGAGCTCCCGAACCAAGTGGGCTTACCGATGTGCGCTTTAACCAATCTTGAATTCGATCGAAGTCGCGGGCAAAAGCGTGGATATGTTTTGCTAACTCATGACCAAAGAGAATTGGTTGCGCATGCTGCATATGAGTAAAGCCAGGCGCTGGCGCATCGCCATACTCTGCGGCCTTTGCTGCAAGCGACTTTTGAAGTTCCAAGATCATTTGAGAAATTTCCATCATATGATCGATTGCGAAAAGTTTTAGATCTGTCGCGACCTGATCATTGCGTGACCTACCTGCGCGAAGAGCTCCCCCAACTTCACCGATCTTCTCGGTTAAGCCACGTTCTAGCGCGCTGTGAACATCTTCATCGTCTTCGATGGCTACGAATTTACCGATAGCAACTTCATCGATTAATTCACGAATAGCGCTTTCAATCTGGCTCGCAACATCCTCTTTCAGGAGCCCTGAAGATTTAAGCACTCGCAGATGCGCTAGCGATGAACGAAGATCGTAAGGTGCTAGCCGCCAATCGAAGTCAACGCTACGTGAAAGCGCAAAGACCGCATCAGCTGGTGCATCAGAGAAACGTCCACCCCAGAGAGCCATTATTTCTTCGCCTTTCGTTTTGCAGATCCGCGTTTTGCGCCTGCGCCGAAGCTGAGCAATTCTTTCGCAAGATCGGCTCCACCGGTGGCCTTCTTCGATACAACTAAGACCGTGTCGTCTCCTGCGATCGTGCCAATGATGTTCTCAAGGCCTGAGTTATCAAGTGAACTGGCTAAAAATTGTGCTCCACCAGGTGGCGTGCGAACTACGGCGAGGTTGCCAGATGATTCGACCGAAAGAATCAGATCGGAAGGCAGCGGCATAGAACGTGCGAT
Source organism: Candidatus Nanopelagicaceae bacterium (assembly GCA_965268165.1). GTDB lineage: Bacteria > Actinomycetota > Actinomycetes > Nanopelagicales > Nanopelagicaceae > Planktophila. Next base: position 688,405 of record OZ254162.1, on the reverse strand, counting down.
CGAGCCATCAGCGGTTGTTCCAAGTTGATAGATCAATTCGCCAGACTCGCTTCGCGAACGAACGGCGCCGAGCTCTTCTAGGTCACGACTAGCAGTTGCCTGTGTGACATCAAAACCGGCCTTCTTCAGCAACTTAACCAAATCAGATTGCGAATGAACAACACCTGCCTTGATTAGTGCAATCGCCTTCGCGCGGCGCGCAGAAACCGAGCTTGAATTCAACACCTTAGCCATTAGTTACCTCTTTCATCGCCTTTGCGAAAGCCACAATAAATTTATCGATCTGAGCCTTGGTGACAATTAACGCCGGAGCAATCCGTATTGTTTCTAGATTTGGCGCATTTACTAGGAACCCGTTTTTTGCTAATTCGGCGGCTAACTCTTTTGCATACTCCCCATCTAGAGCGATTCCAATAAGTAAACCTCTACCCCGAACCTCGCGCACGCCACGTATCGCTGAAATCTTTATCTTCAACCGCTTTTCAAAACTTTTGGCTTGCAGCATTAAACGGTTCTTCTCGATTACAGAGATGGCAGCTAAGCCAGCGGCTGCTGCAATTGGGTTTCCGCCGAAGGTTGTTCCATGTTCACCTGGAGCAAATTGTGGAGTCCTGCTGCCGAGTGTGATCATCGCGCCGAGAGGAAGACCGCCACCAATTCCCTTTGCAAGGGTTATGACATCAGGGCGAACATTCTCGTGCTCATATCCAAACCAATTACCGGTTCGTCCCATACCAGTCTGTACGCAATCGAAAACTAGAAGTACACCGTGCTGATCACAAAGAGCGCGCAACTGCTTTAAATATCCTTCTGGTGGAGTTACAACTCCGGCTTCGCCAAGAATTGGTTCAACGATGACCATCGCCGTTTTCTTTGAGACCGCCTTGTACATCGCTGAAATATCACCGAATGGCACGTGCTTAATATCTTTGAGTAAAGGCCGAAACGGTGCACGTTTGCTCTCTTGGCCAGTTAATGAAAGGGCTCCCATGGTGCGACCGTGGAATGCGCCAGTTGTTGCAACAATTCGCGTCTTTCCAGTTTTCCGTGAAAGTTTGAGTGCAGCTTCATTCGCCTCTGCACCTGAATTACAGAAGAAGACTCTTGCTGTGTTATCTCCGGTCATCTCTTGCAACTTCTTGGCTAGCGCTATGCCTGATGGATGGCTATAGAAATTGCTGACATGGCCAAGCTTTGCAACTTGTGTGGAGACTGCTTTAACTATTGCAGGATGGGCGTGACCGAGAATATTTGTGGCGATGCCGCCGAGGAAATCTAGATACTTCTTCTTCTCTGAATCAGTTACTACTAGGCCTTTTCCTGAGACTAAATTGACTTCTGGAACGCCGTAATTCAACTGCATTACATCGTTCCAAGTAGTCACTGTCGATTTCTTAACTGGGCTCATTTAGTCACCAACGTTCCGCCAGAGTTACCTAACGCCATTGCGAAGGCCGATGGATCGGTTCCATCGATAATCCTTACTGCACTTGCTCCGCCATCTATCGCATCAAGGCATGCTTTAACTTTTGGCGCCATACCTTCAGCAAATGTCGATTTCAGCGCATCCAATTCAGCGTAAGAGATAGATGAAATCAGAGATGAAGTATCAGGCCATGAGCGATAGATGCCGGCAACATCGGTCATGATGATCAAACTTTCAGCACTGAGCGCGCCTGCGATCGCAGCTGCTGCAAGGTCCGCATTTACGTTAAGACCTCCCTTGAAGTTTTCATCGGTAGCAATCGGTGAGATCACTGGAACTTGCCCGCCCTTTAGAGCGCTGTTGATCGCCTGTGGATTTACTGCAGTGATTACTCCAACCAAACCCAAATCAACTGGTGAGCCGTCAACTAATTTGCGAAGCGGTTCGGCGATCAAGCATTCACTGGTGCGGCCAGATAGCGCGACTGCGTTAACTCCGGCTCGGCGAAGTGAATTGACAACTTCTGGACCAACTTCGTTTACCAAAACTCTTTCTACAACTTCAAAGATTTCTGGCGTAGTAATACGAAATCCACCCATGAACTCGGAAACTATCTCTTCCTCTTTAAGCGCCGCATCAATCTGTGGGCCACCACCGTGGACCACAACAAGCTTTACACCGCTATCTTGCGCAGCTGCGATTGCTTTAGCGAATCCACCATTTTCATCCTTCATGGCATGGCCACCAAACTTTACGACGATCATGTGGCGTAGGCCGAGTTCTCGTGAACATAGTCATGGGAGAGATCATTGGTAAAGACAGTTGCGCTGAAGTTACCAACCTTGAGATCAACTTCAATCGTAACTAAACGATTTTCGAATGAAACCTTGTTGCGATCCTCGAACGGTGCGCTAGATCTTGCGACTTGCACCCCGTTAAGAGTGACATCTATATCCAGCGGATTTAAGTGAGCTCGGGCAGTTCCGACAGCGGCCAGGACTCGACCCCAGTTTGGATCTCCACCGAAGATCGCACATTTCAATAAATTATTTCGGGCACAGGCTCGAGCAACTTCTACAGCATCACTTTCAGAAGCCGCGTTCTTGATCTCGATCGCCACAGTCTTTGTTGATCCCTCAGCATCTGCAATTAGTTGTTGTGACAAAGAACCACAGATCTCCATCAGCGCGCTCTCTAGTTCAGGCTCGCTCGGACCATATCCGCTCGCGCCAGAACCCATCAGCAACACAGTGTCGTTAGTTGATGTACAACCGTCAGAATCGATTCGATTGTAGGTGCGATCGCAGACTCTTTGGAATATCTCTTGCGCGTTATCTGGCAAAAGAGCATCTGTCATCACAACCGAAAGCATGGTCGCCAGAGCGGGCGCCAGCATTCCGGCTCCCTTGGCGACTCCGGATATTTCGAAGTGGTCGTTCTTAAAGTTGGCAATCTTGGAAACGCTATCGGTTGTCATAATTGCACTAGCTACATCTTGCAACGAATCGGTTGAGAGATCTTTGGAAATCTGATCAATGCCAGAAATAATCTGCTCCATCGGGAGTAGTTCACCGATTAAACCCGTTGAGCAGACAACTACTTCACCAGATGAAATGCCGAGTACTTCGCCAACATGCTCAGCGGTTCTATGGGTGTCAGCAAAGCCTTGTGGCCCTGTGCATGCGTTAGCACCACCTGAGTTTAGAATTGCTGCACGAACAAACTTTTCCTTGGTGACTTGCTTGCTCCAAATAACTGGAGCAGCCACAACTTGGTTTGATGTGTAAACCGCTGCCCCATCAAATTTAGGACCGTTATTTACAATCAGCGTTAGATCCAAAGCGCCAGAACTCTTTAGCCCTGCAGCACAAGAAGCGGCGGTAAAGCCGTTAGGCAGTTTCATACCCCAAGACCCATGCCAGTTAGCCCTAAGTTTTCTGGAAGTCCGCAGATGATGTTGGCGTTCTGGATTGCTTGCCCGGCAGCACCCTTAACCAAATTATCTATTGCCACGCTAACAACTAAACGATTCGTGTGTTCATCAACTGCAACTTGCATCGCAACAAAGTTACTTCCTAAAACTGAAGAAGTTTGGGGCATTTGCCCAAGCGGCAACACCTTTACAAATTCTTCACCTTTATATGCTTCGGTATAAATCTTGTGAGCTGCCTCAGTCGTCACCGCAGAGTTCACTTTCATGGTGATGGTTGCCAGAATTCCCCGCGGCATTGGCGCAAGAATTGGCGTGAAGGAGATCTTCGTCGCCGTTCCCGTAGCGCGGGTTATAGATTCTTCGATTTCAGGAGTGTGCTGGTGGACTCCCCCGAATTTATAAGAGGTTAGGCTTCCCATAACTTCACTTGCAATCAAATTAATCTTCGCGCTACGACCTGCACCTGTCGTTCCGGATGCTGCGACAACAACAACATCGCTCAGATCTGCGATCTTGGCTGCAGGTGCGGTACCCAAGGCAATCGCTGTTGCATAACAACCAGGATTAGCCACTCTTGTCGCCTTAGCGATTGCAGACCGAGCTCCAGGGAGTTCAGGTGCACCGTATGTCCAAGTACCAGCGTGAGCACCACCGTAATACTTTTCCCACTTAGCACCGTCTTCTAAACGATAGTCAGCTCCAAGATCAACAATCTTTGCTTTTGGGCTAAGGGATGCGATAACTGCGGCGCTCTCGCCATGTGGCAGCGCAAGGAAAATCAGCTCGCATTGTTCGAAATCGCTGGACTTAAAGGATGAAAAAGATTGACCTGCATAAGAAGTTAACTGCGGATGGACCGAAGTGATTTGCTCGCCCGCATTGCTATGGGCGGTAACGCAGCAAACTTCAAACTCAGGGTGCCCAGACAGCAAGCGCAGGAGTTCTCCCCCGGCGTAGCCACTAGCTCCAATAACTCCGATTTTCATGAAATGAGAATAGCATAAATATGCAATTTAGCGCATATTTATGCAGTACGAAGAACGGCGCCAGTGGCCCTTTCTGCGGCAACCACCGCTGCCTCGCGCATTTCTGAAACCTCAGCCCCTGTAAGAGTGCGATCAGGTGCGCGGAAAGTTAACGTGAAGGCCAGTGAGATTTTGCCATCGCCTATCTTGTCGTAGCGATCAAAGAGTGCGATTGACTCGAGTAGATCCCCTGCACCACTGCGTAGCGCCTTTTCCACATCAAGTGCCGTGACAGATTGATCGACGATTAGTGCGACATCTTGAACGGCCGCGGGCATAGTGCCAACTCTGGTTGGACGAACAATTTCAGATTCTGGAAGAGCACTTAGTCCAACTGCAAAGGCAACGCTGCGTTCTGGCAAACCGTACTTGGCAATAATGCGTGGGTGAATCTCGCCGGCATGTGCAACTGCCTTGCCATCAACGATTAATTCGGCGCAGCGACCAGGATGCCATGGAGCAAAGTCGGAACGTTTGATCGACCATTCGAGGTTGCAGAGTTGCAAGATATCTTGGGCATAAGCGATTGCATCTTGCCAGTTATAGGGGCGGGCTTTGCCTTGCCAATCTTCGTTCTCAACTTTTCCGACTAATAAACCTGCCACATGAAACGCCTGTGGTGGCACGCTGGCATAGATCGATTCGATTGTTTTGGCATCAGGACGGCTTCCGATAACTGGAGAAACGGCTGGAACCAGTTTCTGCGCGCTACGGAATATAGAACCCATTTCAAAGATCGCGAAATCTTTTGCACCGCGGCTGATGTTTCGCGCCGCAACTTCGATGAGTCCTGGGACTAAGTGAACACGCATGAGAGGGAACTCTTCAGACATTGGATTTGCAATGCGATAAGTGGAAGCGCGTTCTCCAACGAATCCCATCTGATCGATGGTCTCTTGATTGGTAAAGGGGAAGGTTTGAACTTCTGCCAAACCGCGTGCAGCGAGCATTGCAGAGATAGCTCGGCGACGCTTCTGTGTTGGCGTAAGGCTGGCGTGATTTGGTCGTGGTGGAAGGATTAATGGAATCTTGTCGTAACCAATCATGCGGGCTACTTCTTCAGCCAAATCTGCAGGTGTTAACAAGTCTGCGCGCCAAGATGGGGGATCAACGGTGAATGCCTTTTCATCTACATCGCAACCAATTACTCGTAGAACGCGCGCGATCTCAGCAGGTGCAACTTCTAGCCCCAGAATCTTTGAAATATAGGTCGGATCGAGTTTCACAACAGGCGCATACTTTGGTTCGCCAGCAACAACTGTTGCAACATGCTTGGCAGAACTATGAGCAGTTAAGAGCTGAACAAAGCGCGCTGACGCGAACTCAGCAAGCGATGGATCCACGCTGCGCTCAAGTCGACGCGATGCTTCAGAGGAAAGTTTATGGCGACGAGAGTTCTTAGCAATTAATACCGGATCAAAGCGAACTGCTTCAAGTGCAATTTCAGTTGTGGTCTCGGATATCTCAGAAGATTGTCCGCCCATCGTGCCTGCAAGTGCCAACGGTTGCTTATCGTCACATACCATCAAATCTTCAGGATCGAGGTGACGAACTTGACCATCAAGAGTTGTAAATGGTTGTGCCTTACCAGCGCGCTTGATGGTTAGGCCACCTGAGATCTTCGCCTTATCAAATGCATGTAGCGGTTGACCTAGTTCAAGCATTACATAGTTAGTTACATCAACAACGAGTGAGATTGAGCGCATTCCCATCTTCTCGATGCGACGTCGCATCCAAATCGGAGTGGTTGCAGATGGATCGAAATTTGAAAGCGTGCGGAGGTAGAAGACCGATGCTGTTGCAGGATCTTCAATCTTCGCAGCAACGCCTTTGCCAGTCTCTTCAAACTTCAAAGCACGAAGTGCATCTACCGGGTCTTTGAAAGTCAGACCTAGCGAGCCAGCTACCTCGCGAGCTATACCGCGAATACTTAGCGCGTAACCACGATCCGGATTAACGGCAACATCAAAAATTGTGTCGTTAATTTCGAGAACTGCGATTGCATCTGCGCCGATCTCAACTTCGCCTTCGGCAAAGACCATGATTCCTGAGTGATCATCACCTAAGCCGAGCTCGCGTGAAGAACAGATCATGCCGTTAGAAGTTTTACCGTAAGTTTCGCGCGCGCCAATTTTAAAATCTCCCGGCAAGACTGCGCCAGGGAGCGCCGCAACGACTATGTCGCCAACCGCGAAGTTAGTGGCGCCACAAATAACGTAACGGGTCTCTTTCTCACCACAATCAAGGCCCACATAACGAATTGGCTTCTTAAATTCCGTGATCTCTTCGATTGTTAAGACTTTGGCAAAGGTAAGCGGTCCAGTTAAATCAGCGCCCGCTTCGATGATCTCTTCAACTTCAAAGCCAACGCGGATCAGGCCGTTAGAGATCTCTTCGGCAGAAATCTTTGCTGGAATATCTACAAATTCACGGATCCAAGATAAAGGTGCGCGCATATTAGAGACCAACTCCGAACTGGCGCGTGAAACGAAGATCGCCCTCGACTATGTCATGCATATCGGTGACGTTGTGACGAACCATAAGTGTGCGTTCAAGCCCCATGCCGAATGCAAAGCCGCTGTATACATCTGTATCGATGCCACAAGTTGCTAGAACTTTTGGATTTACCATTCCGCAACCGCCCCATTCGATCCAGCGACCGTTGAAGAAGATATCTACTTCTGCACTTGGCTCAGTAAATGGAAAGAAGGATGGACGTAAACGCGTTGTGACATCCGGTCCAAACATCGCTTGGGCAAAGTTATCGAGAGTTCCCTTAAGGTGCGCCATGGTGATGCCCTTATCAACTACCAAACCTTCGACTTGGTGGAATACCGGACTGTGTGTGGCATCTAGTTCGTCGGCTCGAAAGGTACGACCAGGACAGATCATGTAGATAGGAGGTTGATGTTCAAGCATAGAACGGATCTGCACTGGTGAGGTTTGAGTGCGAAGAACCATTCCCGATTCAACAGGTTCAATGTAGAAAGTATCTTGCATTGTTCGAGCAGGATGATCTGCAGGAATATTTAAAGCATCAAAGTTCAACCATCCAGATTCAAGTTCCGGTCCTTCTTCAACCGCATAACCTTGTTCGATAAAGAAATCGCTGATCTCGTTCTTGATAATCGTAATTGGATGCAATCCACCACGATGTGCGCGATTTACCGGAAGCGTTATATCTACAACTTCTTCGAGTAGAACTTTCGCATCACGTTCTGCCTCTAACTTTTCAGTTGCTTTTTCAAGTGAGGCCGCGATCGCTGCCTTTGCCTCACCGATTAACTTGCCGGCGCTAGCTTTTTCTTCTGGTGCAAGTGATCCCAATCCGCGACTAGCGAGTGATATCGGAGCCTTATCGCCGAGATGGGCAAGGCGTGCACTTTTTAAAGAATCGAGGTCGCCCGCAGCGGCGAAAGCCTTGGCGGCATCGCTAACCCATTTTTCGATTTCTGCGGGGCTCATAGCGAAATCTTAACCTGTGACCTTTCCAAGATGCGGGAGATTTGAACGAAGATCCGATTAGAGAGCAGCGAGATGGAAGATAACAATTGAGGCTGCCGCGGAAAGATTGAGGCTTTCGGCATTACCTTTCATCGGGATATTTACCGCAACTACATCACCGCTAATCAACGTATCAATACCACGTGCCTCATTGCCAAAAATAGCAACGCAATCGCCAACGTTTTTGAGTTCTAGTAGTGAAGTGCTGCCTTGAGCCGAGAGAGCTAATTTAGTCATCGTTGGGAATTTTTCGGAGAGCGTAGCCAGAGTGATTCCAGAGTAAAGCGGGATATGCCAGAGCGATCCCGCAGTTGCGCGAACTACCTTTGGCGAATACATATCGACGCTTCCGGGGGATGTGATCACCGCATCAATACCCATAGCGTCGGCACTGCGAAGAATTGTTCCAGCATTTCCTGGATCTTGAATTTCATGTAGATAAATAAATTTTGAACTACCGCTCAACTTTAGATCAGAAAATTCATTACGCCCGATTTCACAGACGCTGAGGATTCCTTGCGGTGTAATCGTTGAGGACATTGCAGCCATTACCGGCTCGCTAACCAATATTGTCTCGACGCCAGAAGTATCTAAACCAGCGGAATCGACACGCGATTGACCGCTCTCTGTAAGAAAAAGTGTTTTGATCTTTGGGCCGGAAGTTGCAGCTAACGCTTCGCGGGCGCATTGCAGGCCTTCGGCGATAAATTCTCCATGCTCTCCGCGCTCTTTATTGCCGCGGGATGAAATAAGAGCCTTCACCCGCGCGATATGCGGCGAGTGAAGGCTCTCAATCATTTAAACGGTTAGGCGCTGACTAGGTTCTTGCGAGCTAGATCAACAAGGGTCTTAAATGTTGCTGGATCATTTGTTGCGATGTCAGATAGAACGCGACGATCAACTTCAACACCAGCAGCCTTTAGGCCTTGGATGAAACGGTTGTAAGTCATTCCGTTTTCGCGGGCTGCAGCGTTAATGCGCTGAATCCATAGCTGACGGAAATCACCCTTCTTATCTTTACGGTCGTTAAACGCGTAAACCATTGAGTGAGTGACTTGCTCTTTCGCCTTTGTGAAAAGACGGGAACGCTGACCGCGGTATCCGCTAGCGCGTTCCAGGGTTGTGCGACGCTTCTTAGCAGCGTGAACTCCACGTTTTACTCTCATTTAATTCACACTCCTTACTTAAGGCCAAGCATGCGCTTGGCTGTCATTGCGACGGTTGGCTTTGCTGCTTGTTCGGTACTCAAACGACGAGTAACGCGAGATGACTTACGCTCCAAAAGGTGGCGCTTGCCTGCACGCTCGTGCATGATCTTTCCTGAACCGGTTACGCGAAAAGTCTTCTTCGCGCCACTGTGGGTCTTCATCTTTGGCATTTATCTTCTCCTGTACATCGTCGTCTTATAAAACTTGAAAAACTATTGAAACTAGAAAAACTCTTTACTTCTCTTCTGCCGCCTCGAGCGCTGCCTTTTCCTTGGCTGCGCGCGCTGCCTTCTGCTCTGCAACCGCTTCAGTCTTCTTCTTCGTCGGTCCCAGCACCATCGTCATATTTCGACCCTCTTGCTTAGGGGCGAACTCAACAAAAGCAACTTCTGCAACATCTTCTGCAAGACGTTGTAGCAATTTGAAACCAAGCTCGGGGCGAGTTTGTTCGCGTCCGCGGAACTTCATCGTGATCTTTACCTTGTCGCCACCCTTTAGGAATTTCACAATTGCGTTACGTTTAGTTTCGTAATCGTGATTTTCAATCTTTGGTGTCAATCGCACTTCCTTCACCACAATGTGGGTCTGGTTCTGACGAGCTTCACGAGCCTTCTGGGCAATTTCATACTTGTACTTGCCGAAGTCCATGATTTTGCATACAGGTGGATTTGCCTCTGGCGCGATCTCTACGAGATCTAAACCAATTTCATCTGCCATCTGTAGCGCTACTTCAATATCTACAACTCCAACTTGATCACCGGTGTGGCCGATGAGACGAATTTGAGGTGTGCGGATACGGTCATTGATGCGCGGTTCAGTTGTGATTTGTGCTCCTTAGTTGGTTTGCTACTTCTTGAACGCAGTTCTCTTTTGAACTTCGTTCTGTCGATTTTGACTTTAGTAGCCGGGGTTTACCGCAGAAATCGCGCACCGCTAAGGAAAGAAAAACGCGCCTGGAAGGCGGCTTACTTTCGACAAACCAGCCAGCTCTAGAATCTAGGCCAAGAAGGTGGGAGCGGTGAGCTCCTCTTGCAGTAGCCAAAGCCACTGGTCTGAGGCGTAGTTTACCTTTAAGCGCCCATCGCGTGCAAACCGCCGTCTACATGCACGATTTCGCCCGTTGTCTTCGGGAACCAGTCAGATAACAGGGCCACAACAGCCTGGGCGGCAGGCACTGGATCGGTTACATCCCATTCAAGTGGCGAGCGTTCATTCCAAACCTTTTCAAATTCATCAAAGCCCGGAATTGATTTTGCCGCCATGGTGCGAATCGGACCGGCCGCAACCAAATTAACGCGAATATTTTCTGCGCCTAAATCACGGGCCAAGTAACGAGATGTTGATTCCAGCGCTGCCTTGGCAACGCCCATCCAGTCGTACTTTGGCCAAGCAACAGTGGCATCGAAATCAAGGCCAACAACAGATCCCCCACCGTTAAAAAGTGGGCGAGCAGCCATTGTTAGAGATTTTAGTGAATAGGCAGAAACATGAACTGCGGTTGCTACATCTTCCCAAGCAGTGTTTAGGAAATTTCCACCGAGCGCTGCTTCGGGGGCAAAACCAATTGAGTGAACAACGCCATCAAGGTGTGGGAGATGTTCTTTAACTCGACCGGAAAGAGCATCGAGATGTTCTTGATTTGTAACATCGAGTTCGATGACTGGAGCTGGTTGTGGCAAGCGACCTGAAATACGAGTAGTCAAACTCATGACGCGACCGTAAGAAGAGAGTAGAACGTTGGCGCCTTGTTCTTGCGCAATCTTGGCGATATGGAAAGCAATCGAACCATCTGTTAAGACGCCAGTTACAAGAATATTTTTACCTTGAAGAATTCCCATTTAATGTCCCATTCCTAATCCGCCATCTACTGGAATCAAAGCACCCGTGATGTAACCACTTGCAGGTGATGCCACAAAGCTAACTACTTTTGCGATCTCATCTGCAGAGCAGAAACGACCGAGCGGCACAGAAGCAGCGATTTCGGATCTGCGTTTCTCATCAAGGGCTGCAGTCATATCTGTTTCGACAAATCCTGGAGCGATCACATTTGCGGTAATACCGCGGGAACCAAGTTCGCGTGCAAAAGAACGAGCCATGCCAAGCAGACCGGATTTACTTGCCGAATAGTTAACCTGGCCAGCGGCTCCGACTCCCCCGACTACTGAGCCAATAAAGATAACTCGTCCGCGCTTTAACTTAAGCAGACCCTTGGTCGCTCGTCTTGCTACGCGGAAGGCGCCAGTTAAATTGGCGTTGATAACGCTCTCAAAATCTTCATCTGACATTCGCATAACCAAACCATCTTTAGTTATGCCAGCGTTGGCAACGATAATTTCAGGAAACCCCCATTGCGATTCAATTTCAGCAAAGGCGGCATCAACGCTTTCGGAGGAAGTCACATCCATCTGCACTGCGCTAAATCCTGCTGGTGCGCTGCCGCTGCGATAGGTGACTACTACGTGATGGCCATCTGCTTGAAGTGATTGCGCGATCGCTAATCCAATACCGCGATTTCCGCCGGTGACCAGAGCGATTGCTTTTGATTCCTCGGACATATGACAAAACTTACCCTGCTACTTACGCGTAACTTGCCGTTTTCGGCGGGCGCGCCACGGTTAGGCGCCTTACTCTTAGGTCATGGCGATCCGACGCAAGTCAGCAAGTAAGGCTCCTGCCGTTTATGACATCACCGCCGCTCCTGCATCACTTACCCGTGATCAAGCAGGACGCCAACGTCGCTACTTCTACTCGATGATGATCCGTACCTTCTGCTTCATTCTGACGGTCGTACTTCCAAGCCCTTATCGCTGGTTTGCACTCCTAGGCGCAGTAACGCTTCCATATTTTGCAGTAGTCATCGCAAATGCTGGTCGTGAGTCTTTTGCGCCGGGCTCTGGCTTGGTTTCAGATAAAGCGAAATCCCTAGAGTAAATAATCTTTCTAGAATTATCGATTGGCTAGACTCAACACATGTCTAGTGAGCGCTCTTCAGAGAAGGAATCTAATACTTTTTTAAAGCATCTTCTCGCGCTATTACTAATCTTGGGATGTCTCTGGGCTAGTCAGTGGCAGTTTCAGCGCGGTATAGATCGCCAAGATCGTAACCAAGGTATTGAGGCGCAGTTAACTCTTAATCCAGTCGAATTGAATGATATAAAAGATAATTTTGTGAAGTACGAATGGCGCACGGTTACAGTAGAAGGTTCTTTCGATTCAACCAATCAAATTCTGCTTAAGAATCGATACTTTGAAGGCGTCTATGGCTATGAGGTACTAACTAGATTTACCGCAAGCGATGGCCGATCTTTCTGGGTTGATCGTGGATGGGTAAAAGCTGGCAAGGATGCAGCTACCGCACCAGTTGTCTCTACTGCGCCGACCGGTGCAGTTTCTCTTACTGCACGACTTCGCTTAGATAGATCACTTCCACAAGGCGCTTTCTTCGCACTTCCTGCAAGTGGCGCAGGAATGATCTCGAGGTTAAATGCCCAATCAGATTCGACATCCGAAGGTTTCTACTTAGATTTACTTAGTGGTTCGCAACCAACTCTGACACCCGTGGTGCCTGCACAAGTACCTGAGTTAAGCGACGGGCCACATATTGCTTACTCGCTGCAATGGATCTTCTTCGCCGGGCTAATTATCTACGGCAGAATCTTAATTAGGCGTGGTCAAATCTTGACGAGCAAAGAGCTCGGCATAGAGCCCACCAGTTAGCACTAGCTCCTCATGTTTTCCGCGTTCGGCGATGGATCCATTTTCAAGAACGATTATCTGATCTGCGCCCATGACGGTGCTCAAGCGATGCGCAATCACAATACTGGTGCGTCCATATAACGCTTGCGCCAGCGCTTTTTGAACTAACTCTTCATTTTCAGAATCAAGGTGAGCGGTTGCTTCATCGAGAATTACGATGCTTGGAGATTTCAACAGTAACCGCGCAATTGCCAAACGTTGTTTTTCGCCGCCTGATAAACGGTGGCCGCGCTCTCCAACCATAGTTTCTAATCCGTTTGGAAGAGATGAGACTAGATCCCAAATCTGCGCTGCTTCACAAGCGACCTTCATCTCATCGAGTGTGGCATCGCTCTTTGCATATCTTAGATTTTCGGTAATTGTTGCGTGGAAAAGATGTGAATCTTGCATAACAACACCAATAGATCCACGAAGTGAATTAAGGGTGAAGTTACGGATATTTTCACCATCAATCGAAATAGAGCCACCTGTAACATCGTAAAGTCTCGGAAGTAGCGCGCTGATAGTTGTCTTACCTGCACCCGACGGACCAACTAGCGCTGTTACCGTTCCAGGTTTTACTTCAAATGAGATTCCTTTGAGAATCTCTTCAGAGTCCTTTACCTCAGGTAGAGAAGCGGCTTCAAGGGAGGCAAGAGAGATCTCTTGTGCTTTCGGATAGGTAAAGCGCACTTCGCTAAAAGTAATTGCGGGAGTCTTACTTTCCAACTTCTTCGGTGCTGATATCTCTTTGACCATAGGTTCTAGATCAAGGACTTCAAAGACTCGTTCAAAAGAGACCAGTGCGCCCATAACATCCACGCGCACTGTGGCCAGAGCAACCAGTGGACCGTAAAGCCGAGCGAGCAAAGTAGTTATTGCAATCAAACTTCCAACGGTTATCGAACCATCAATCGCTAGATGTCCGCCGATGCCATAAGCAATTGCAGTGGCAAGAGCAGCAATACTTATCAACGCAATGAAGAAGAAGGTGTTGAGCATCGCCATTGAGATACCGATATCGGCGACTTTACGTGCTTTGGTCTTAAACTCTTTTGATTCCTGATTTAGATCACCATAAAGCTTTACCAAGAGCGCCCCAGATACGTTGAAACGTTCGGTCATCGTCGATGACATTTGGGCATTTACTTCAAATGAATCTCGGGTGTAACCCTGCAGGCGTGAACCGATCCACTTTGTTGGAGCTAAGAAAATTGGCAGCAGGAGAAGCGAGGCTACGGTGATCTGCCAACTAAGCGCCAACATAGTTCCAACTACCAAGACCAGGGTCAAAACATTGCTGATGATTCCGGAGAATGTGGATGTAAATGCGCGTTGGGCTCCAATAACATCGGAGTTAATTCGGGAAATTAACGCACCAGTCTGAGTGCGCGTAAAGAATGCGATCGACTGCTCTTGAACATGGCGAAAGACTTGAGAGCGAAGATCATAGATAAGACCTTCGCCGATCTTCGCTGAAATCCAACGTACGACGATATTTACCAGAGCGCTAGCGATAGCAAGGAGCGCAACCGCTACCGCCATAGTTGTGACGACTGAGCGATCTTTGGGAATTACTCCGTTATCGATAAGTTCGCGAAGCAGAAGCGGGGTGGCCACGGTTAGAACTGCGTCGGCAATTAAACAGATTAGAAAGAGCGCAAAGACCGATTTATATGGGATCGCATAGGCAAATATTCGCTTTAACGTGCCGGGCTTTAACTTGGCGTTTTTTACAGATTGATCAGAACTTAAAGTGCGAAGCGCCATCCAGCCAGCATGCATTGACATAAAGAGCTTCCGATCAAATAAATTGCTAGATCGCTAACGCTAATTTAGGTTAGACGGTAAAACCAAGCGCGCGAAGTTGTTCGCGACCATCATCTGAAATCTTATCTGGACCCCAAGGTGGCATCCATACCCAGTTGATCTTTACATCAGAAGTGTGCGGTGCAAGTGCTTGACGAGTTTGATCTTCGATTACATCCTGCAATGGACAAGCCGCAGATGTCAGAGTCATATTTAGTACGGCGATATTGTTATCGTCGACCATTACATCGTAGATAAGGCCAAGATCAACAACATTGATTCCGAGCTCGGGATCGACAACATCCTTCATCGCCTCTGTTACATCATCAACTGTTGCAGCCATTATTTTCTCCGTTTTGTAGATTGCTCTGGTTAGATCTTACTAGCCCTTGGATTGGGCTTGAACGCTGGCATCTTTAAATGCCATCCAGCCCAACAGGGCACATTTGATTCGTGCGGGATATTTAGAAACGCCAGCAAAGGCGACTGCATCTTCCAGGAGATCTTCATCTCCAGTCACCGCACCTTTACTCTGCATTAGGGCGACAAACTCATCAAATATTCGGTAAGCATCTGAAATGCTCTTACCGATTAACAGGTCTGTGAGAACCGAGACGCTGGCTTGAGAGATCGAACAACCAACGCCATCCCAAGTGATTGCGGATACTTCACCGTTCTTGATCGTTACATTTAAATCAATTTCATCGCCACATGAAGGGTTTACATGGTGTACCTGTGCGTCGTAAGTCGCTGATAGATTCTTGTTCTGCGGGTTCTTATAGTGATCAAGGATCACTTCTTGATAAAGGTTGTCGAGTTGCATTAGCCGAAGTATTTCTGCGCAGCAAGGATCGATTCACAAAGTTGATCGATATCTTCGGTGGTGTTGTAGAGATAGAAACTTGCGCGGGTTGTAGCTGCAACGCCCATCTTGCGAGTTAGCGGCCAAGCGCAGTGATGTCCGGTGCGAACTGCGATTCCCGCATCATCTAAGAATTGACCCAAATCATGGGGATGGATTTCTCCAAGTGTGAACGAGACCGCTCCCCCACGCATCTCTGTATTTAGAGGACCGATAATGCGAAGTGAATCTACGGCGCTCAACTTATCAAGCGCATATTTTGTTAAATGAATTTCATGTTGGTGAATTGCAGACATACCAATTTTGGAGAGATATTCAAGCGCTTGGCCCAATCCAACTATTTGCGCCATATTTGGAACGCCTGGTTCAAATTTACGAGGTGCTGGTGCCCAAGTTGCTTCACTCATAGTCACTGATTCGATCATCGAACCACCAAATAAAAAGGGAGGAAGTTCTTCTAGCAACTTCGCTCTTCCCCAGAGAACTCCAACTCCAGTTGGTCCAACTGCTTTATGGCCAGAGAAGGCTAAGAAATCGATATCTAGATCTGCCACGTTAACTGGCATATGCGGCACAGATTGGCAAGCATCAAGGATGAAAACGGCGCCTACATCGTGTGTGCGCTTTACCAAATCTTCCAATGGAACAATAGTTCCGAGAACATTTGATTGGTGAGTTAGCGCAACAATCTTGGTCTTCGCCGTAATAATAGAATCGATATTTGAGAGATCTAAGCGCCCCTCAGGAGTTACCTCAAACCATTTCAGAACCGCACCTGTGCGCGCTGCTAGTTGTTGCCAAGGAATCAAATTGGCGTGATGTTCCATCTCGGAAACCACGATCTCATCGCCAGCCTTTAGGTGAAACTTATTTCCGGTTGGCGCAGAACCGATCGCATAGGCCAAGAGATTAAGCGCCTCTGTAGAACTTTTAGTGAAGACAATCTCATCTTCTTTGCCGCCCAAGAAATCAGCGACAACTTTGCGCGCAAATTCAATTCCTTCAGTTGCTTCCTCTGCCAATTGATGGGCGCCACGATGAGCTGCAGCGTTATGTAAACGATAGAAATCGCTTTCCGCATCGATAACGATATTCGGCTTCTGGCTTGTCGCACCGCTATCTAGATAGACCAGGCGCTTTCCGTCGCGGATCTTGCGATCAAAGATCGGAAAATCTGCGCGGATTGCGACTGCATCAAATGGCATTAAATTTAGTAATTGCGAGGTTACGCAGTTACGTACTCCGCGTATCCATTTGCTTCGAGTTTATCTGCAAGTTCTGGCCCACCTTGTTCAACGATTTTGCCGTTGGCGAATACGTGAACAAAATCTGGCTTGATGTAGCGCAGGATTCGGGTGTAGTGCGTAATTAAGAGAACGCCGAGATCATTGGCAGCCTTCGCACGGTTAACGCCCTCAGAGACGATGCGAAGTGCATCAACATCTAGACCTGAATCTGTCTCATCGAGAATCGCCATCTTTGGCTTGAGTAGTTCAAGCTGCATAATTTCGTGGCGCTTCTTCTCTCCGCCAGAGAAACCTTCGTTGACATTGCGTTGTGCAAATGATGGATCCATGCTTAACGCTTCCATCGCGCCTTTAACTTCGCCGACCCAAGTGCGTAATTTAGGCGCTTCACCACGTAGTGCAGTTGCTGCAGTGCGCAGGAAGTTAGAGACAGATACGCCAGGAACTTCTACTGGATATTGCATCGCCAAGAAAAGACCGGCCTTAGCGCGCTCATCGACGGTCATCTCAAGAACATCTGCACCATCTAACGTGACTGTGCCACTGGTGATTGTGTACTTAGGATGCCCCGCAATTGAGTAGGCAAGAGTTGATTTACCTGAACCATTTGGTCCCATGATCGCGTGGGTTTCACCTGATTTAATAGTGAGGTCTACGCCTTTGAGAATTTCTACTGAACCGCTTTCGGTTTCAACAGAGACTTTAAGTCCGCGGATTTCTAGAGTGCTCATCAACTTTCCTCGCTACGCATCTACCGTGACGGAGTCTCCGTCAACGCTTACTGAATAAGTCTTTAGTGGTGCAACTGCTGGCGGAGTTAACGCTTCGCCGGTACGTAGATCAAACTCTGCGCCGTGCAACCAGCATTCGATCTTGAAATCTGTGACATCGCCTTCGGATAGAGAGGCATCTGAGTGCGAGCAAGTGTCATCAACGGCGAAGACTTCATCGCCAACACGAGCAACGCAGATAGCGCGTCCATCTTTCTCAATCTTGATGGGCTTTCCTGCCGTTAACTCGCTAAGTTTTAGATCGCTCATTTATGAACCAGCCTTCGCGAGTTCGCCATCGATTCGATCCATAAGGCGCTCTTGAATCTCTTCAACGCCGATCTCAGAGACGATCTCATTAAAGAAACCGCGAACCACTAAGCGACGTGCATCTGCAGCGTTAATGCCGCGAGACATCAAGTAGAAGAGTTGTTCGTCATCAAAGCGACCAGTTGTGCTGGCATGTCCTGCGCCAACGATCTCGCCAGTTTCGATCTCTAAGTTTGGAACTGAATCCGCACGCGCTCCATCCGAGAGCAAGAGATTGCGGTTTAGCTCATAAGTATCAGTGCCCTCGGCTGCTGCGCGGATAAAGACATCACCGATCCAGACAGTGTGCGCCCCATCTCCTGCAAGTGCGCCCTTGTAGTTAACGCGTGATTTCGCATTAGGAACTTTGTGATCGACAAACATACGGTGTTCGAAGAACTGTCCAGAAGTTGCAAAGTAAACCCCTAAGAGCTCACATGATGCTCCTGGTGCTATGAAATCAACTGTTGGAAGTAAGCGAACAAGTGATCCACCTACCGTTACAACGATTGATTTAAAAGTTGCATCACGATCGACAATTGCATGGTGGCGTCCAGCATGAATAGTCTTTCCATCCCACTCTTGAAGTGAAACTAGAGTCAGGTTGGCACCAGGTGCAACTGAGATTTCTAGATCTTCTGCCAGATGAGTGTCGCCTGAGTTCTCGATAATCACTGTTGCCTTGGCGTGGTTTTCGATGCGGATCTGAACTCGTGAAAGTTCAGCTGAATCTGTTCCGCCAGCACTTCGATTCAAGAAGATAGGAGCAACAACTTCGGTGTTTGCCTTAATGGTTAGAACCGCAACATCTAATGCGCTCTCGCGGATACGACCAACGACGGCATCATCGCTTTCCGTTAGGGGTGCCGCCAGTTCGCGCGAGATTCTTTCGAAGCTCACGCCATCTGCTGCAGCACCTTTAAGCGAAAGTGACTTGCGGTCTGCAATTACTGCAGTGCCATCATGGAGCCCACCCAAACGTTTGAGCGGAGTAAAGCGCCAGGCTTCTTCACGCCCGGTCGGTGTTAAGTAGTTAGTGGTTAGCGTTGACATTAACCGACAGCACCTTCCATCTGAAGTTCGATGAGGCGGTTTAACTCAAGTGCATACTCCATAGGAAGTTCGCGAGCGATTGGTTCGATAAAGCCACGAACGATCATCGCCATAGCCTCATCTTCTGTAAGACCACGTGACATTAGGTAGAAGAGTTGATCATCGCTGATCTTAGAAACTGTTGCTTCGTGTCCCATTGAAACATCGTCTTCGCGGATATCGACATATGGGTAGGTGTCAGAACGTGAAATTGTGTCAACCAAGAGCGCATCGCACTTTACGGTGCTCTTTGAGTGATGTGCGCCTTCTTGAACCTGTACGAGACCACGGTAGGAAGTACGACCGCCGCCACGTGCAACAGATTTAGAGATTACCGATGAAGATGTGTAAGGAGCTGCGTGCACCATCTTTGCACCAGAATCTTGATGTTGTCCGGCGCCCGCAAATGCGAGAGAGAGTGTTTCACCCTTGGCATGAGGACCCATCAACATAACTGCTGGGTACTTCATGGTTACCTTAGAGCCGATATTTCCATCGACCCATTCCATCGTTGCACCTTCGGCGCAGGTAGCGCGCTTAGTTACGAGGTTGTAAACGTTGTTAGACCAGTTTTGAATCGTGGTGTAACGAACGCGTGCACCCTTCTTTACGATGATCTCAACTACAGCTGAGTGTAGAGAATCTGATTTATAGATTGGCGCTGTGCATCCTTCTACATAGTGGATGTATGAATCTTCATCGGCAATGATCAAGGTTCGCTCAAACTGACCCATGTTTTCGGTGTTGATGCGGAAATATGCCTGCAAAGGAATGTCTACGTGAACTCCCTTTGGTACATAGATGAATGAACCACCAGACCATACAGAAGTGTTCAGTGCTGCAAACTTATTGTCGCCAACTGGAATTACTGAACCGAAATACTCTTTGAAGAGTTCTGGGTGCTGCTTTAGCCCACTATCGGTATCAAGGAAGATCACGCCTTGTGCTTCTAGATCTTCACGGATTGAGTGATAAACAACTTCTGATTCGTACTGCGCTGCCACGCCAGAGACCAAGCGTTGCTTTTCTGCCTCTGGGATACCCAAGCGATCGTAAGTGTTCTTGATTTCTTCAGGTAGATCATCCCAAGTTGCCGCCTGCTTCTCGGTTGAGCGGACGAAGTATTTGATGGTGTCGAAGAAGATTCCGGAAAGGTCTGAACCCCATGAAGGCATTGGCTTCTTTTCAAAGAGTGACAAGCCCTTAAGGCGTAGATCCAGCATCCATTGTGGTTCGTCCTTCTTGGAAGAGATATCGCGAACAACATCTTCGTTAATGCCACGTTTTGAGTTTGCGCCAGCATCGTTGCCATCTGACCAACCGTATTCGTAGTTTCCAAGACCTTCGAGCTCTGGATGTGCTGTTGTCATTTTTGCGCCTTTCCGGCTGTTGCTTGAGTGCTTCGTTTTGGGTTTTGCTTTATAACTTGCTTTATAACTTGCTTGCCAAGTTGAGGGATGTAAGTAGTGCAAACACCATCGCCATGGGCGATCGTGGCTAAACGTTGTACGTGAGTTCCGAGCAGATTTGAAAGCGCCTCTGTCTCGGCTTCACATAGTTGGGGAAACTCTGCGGCGACGTGTGCAATCGGGCAATGATGCTGACAAAGTTCCTCACCTGTTCCACGCGGACCAACACTTGCGGCATAACCTTGTTCGGTTAAGAACTCAGCGAGCGCCGTAACTTTATCTTCGCTCTTTGCCATAGTTCCGGTAGCTTTGCGAACCATGTCGTCGGCACGTGATTGTGCAAAAGCGCTAACCAGATGCTCGCCAGATTGTGCAGACATAAATTTCAAGGCGGCTACCGCTAAATCATCGTAAGAATGTTCGAACTTCTCGCGTCCGTTATCTGTCATCACAAAAACTTTGGAAGGTCGGCCGCGACCGCGCGATGGTGCAACTCGTGGATCGCGCGCTTCGAGGATTCCATCAGCGACAAGTAGGTCGAGGTGGCGGCGAATGCCAGCTGGGGTAAGACCTAAACGCTCACCCAAGGCGACGGCGGTAGACGGTCCATTTTCAAGGATTGAGCGGGCGACGGCGTCGCGGGTACGCGGATCATCGCCCAGTACTGCGCTCGGACGTTCCTTGATTTTCACAACAGTATTGTGTCTTAATTCATGCCATATCGCCAGTTGTGGGCAGCGACTTTGAGCCCCACTTTCCTTGTGCGGTCATAGGCTTAGGGCATGAAGCTGCGCAGATTTCTCTACGGGGCGTTGCTCACCTTGCAGGCTGGTTTGGTCCTTACCGGTGGCGCAGTTCGAATCACTGGTTCGGGTCTGGGATGTCCAACTTGGCCAGAGTGCACACCTGGTTCTTACACTCCCGTTCCTCATCAAGCAGAGGGTCAGTTGCATGCATGGATCGAGTTTGGAAATCGGTTATTAACTTTTGCACTCGTGGCTGTTTCTTTGGCGGTACTGATTCATGTTCTCTATAAACGTCGTCGTGATCTGCGCTCGCTGGCTATCGGCCAACTCCTTGGAATTCTTGGCCAAGGCGTACTAGGTGGAATAACAGTTCTCACAGATTTGCATCCACTGCCAGTTGCTGGCCATCTCTTGCTATCGATAGTTTTGATTGCTGGCGCGGCATCGCTTTACTCGAGACGCGAGTATTCAGCCCGTCCGCGCACAGATCTAGATAAGTTAACAAAGCGAATCTCACTCTTACATATCGGATTGACTTTCGTGGTCATTATTCTCGGCACCATCGTGACTGGCTCTGGCCCACATGCTGGAGATGAGAAAGCGCAACGTTTTGGATTCGATATTCGCGTCGTTGCGTGGCTACATGCTGATGCCGTCATTGCCCTCCTTGGTTTAACCGCGGCTTTCTTCATTCTGGTTCGAAGCGATAAAGAGCTAGTTCGGAGAATCGCAGTTTTCACAACGATCGCCCTCGCCCAAGGCGCGATTGGATATATCCAATACTTCACTGGGATACCTGAAATACTTGTGGCTGCTCATCTTCTCGGAGCAACCCTAGTTTGGATCGCAGCGTGGCGAATCCGCATTACCGTTACAAAGACTTTGGTAATGCAATAGTTCAATCAGTAGATGAAAAATACAAATAAAGGATGGCTATGAAGAACTGGACTGAATTAGATGATCGCGCTGTGGTCATTGCCCGTGCACTCGCTATGGATTCAGTTCAAAAGGCTGGCCATGGACATCCCGGTACCGCGATGTCACTTGCCCCAGTTGCCTACAATCTATTTCAAAACCATTTAACCCATGATCCTGCTGACCCAAATTGGTTGGGGCGCGATCGCTTTGTTCTTTCTTGCGGCCATTCTTCACTAACCCTTTACATTCAACTTTACTTCAGCGGCTACGGCGTTGAGTTAGATGATCTGAAATCATTTAGAACTTGGAACTCACTTACACCGGGCCACCCTGAATACGGTCACACCGCTGGTGTTGAAATGACGACCGGACCGTTAGGTGCAGGTGTTGCAACTGCAGTCGGAATGGCGATGGCTGCGCGTTATGAGCGCGGTTTACTAGATCCAGATGCGCCTGTAGGAAAGTCGATCTTCGATCACAATATTTGGGTTATCTGTTCCGATGGTGATTTACAAGAAGGTGTAAGCGGTGAAGCATCATCACTTGCCGGCACGCAACAACTTGGCAACTTAAAGATGATCTATGACGACAATCGCATCTCGATTGAAGGCGATACCCATGTTGCCTTTACCGAAGATGTCTCTGCTCGTTATCGCGCTTATGGTTGGAGCGTAATTGAAGTCGCGACTAAATCTGATGGAGATGTTGATCTTGCTGCGTTGGATGCAGCGATGATTGAGGCAGAGAAAGAGTCGCAAAAGCCGACTTTAATCCGCATGAACTCTGTCATTGCTTGGCCCGCACCTAAGGCAAGAAATACTGCCGAGTCACATGGTTCAGCGTTAGGGGCAGAAGAAATCGCCGCGACAAAAGTACTTCTCGGCCTTAATCCTGAAGAAAGTTTTGCTGCACCGGCAGATGTGATCGCACATGTTCGCAAAGTTAAAGAACGCGGCGCTGCGCTACGCGCTGATTGGGATAAGAACTTTGCAACCTGGAAAGCGGCTAACCCTGATCGCGCAACGCTGCTGGAACGTTTGGTATCTAAAGATCTTCCTGCTGGCTGGGATAAAGATTTACCAGTCTTTGCACCAGGAAAAGATGTCGCAACTCGTAAAGCATCCGGTGATGTAATCGCCGCTATTGCAAAGGTGCTTCCCGAATTTTGGGGCGGTTCTGCAGATCTGGCAGGAAGTAATAACACCGTTATCAATAGCGCGGGTTCTTTCCTCCCCGCATCCAGTGCAATGGCAAATGCAAACCCTTACGGACGCATGATCCACTTTGGCATTCGCGAACATGCGATGGGATCGATTCTAAACGGCGTTGCATTACATGGTTTATCGCGTTGTTTCGGTGGAACATTTGCCGTCTTTAGTGATTACATGCGACCAGCAGTTCGTTTGGCGGCGATTATGGATATCGCATCTATCTTTATCTGGAGCCATGACTCAATCGGTCTGGGCGAAGATGGTCCAACGCATCAACCGGTTGAACATTTGGCAGCGCTACGTGCGATTCCTAACTTTGATGTGGTGCGCCCAGGAGATGCCAACGAAGTTCGCGAAGCGTGGAAGGTGATTCTGCAACGCCGCAAGCCTGCAGGTTTACTGCTTTCTCGCCAGAATTTGCCTGTAGTCGACCGCGCAACCCACGGCGATGTCGCACTTGTTGCAAAGGGCGCCTACATTTTGAAGGAGGCATCTGCTTCGCCGGATGTTGTCCTAATCGCAACTGGTTCTGAAGTCGGTGTGGCACTTGCAACACAAGAAATTCTTGAAGGCCACGGGGTCTCCACGCGCGTAGTAAGTGCTCCTTGTCTGGAATGGTTTAAAGAGACCGATGCCGCATACCAAGGACAAGTGATTCCTAAAAACGCCAAGTTGCGCGTAAGCATCGAAGCTGGAATCGCCCAAGGATGGCGCGATTACATCGGTGATTCAGGCATCGCTATATCGCTAGAACACTTTGGGGCTTCAGCATCTGCTGGAAAGCTCTTTTCTGAATTTGGATTCGGTCCAGATGTAATTGCCGCAAAAATCCAGAACGCACTGAAGTAAAAAACGATGATCAAATTAAGCGGACCATCCCTATCCAAGATTGATCGTAAGGATCCTAAATACTTGGCGTTGGCAAAAGTACATCCTCGTATCGCTGCTAAAGATGCAAATACCTGGGGCCCAGCAGCAAGTGCAGAAGCCGCGATCCGTCTAAATTGGGTCGACCTAGATCAAAGTTCACGCGAACTACTCCCCTTACTCGATGCTTTCGCTGCTAAATTTCGCGATCAAACAAATTTAGTTCTCTGCGGAATGGGTGGCTCTTCCCTTGCCCCTGAAGTAATCGCACAGACCTATAAGAAGAAAGTTTTTATCTTAGATTCGACTGATCCAGATTATCTGCATCGCGCACTGCAAGGTGATGCCAGCAAGATGCTTGTTCTGGTTGCTTCAAAGTCAGGATCCACCATTGAAACTTCTTCACAGCGCGCCTTCTTTGAAAAGTATTTAGGCGATGCAGGGTTAAATCCCACTGAACATATGGTCTTTGTAACCGATCCTGGTTCACCGCTAGATCAGGATGTACGTAAGTCTGGATTTACAGTTATCAACGCTGACCCAAATGTAGGCGGACGTTTTAGCGCGCTGACTGCATTTGGGCTAACCCCCGCCACGTTGATGGGCGTTGATGCATCCGTACTACTTGATCAAGCAAGTGACTGCCGCGAACTCATGAAAACCAATCCAGAGGTAGTTCTAGATGTCGCTTACTTACTTTTAACTCAAGCCGAACAATTTTTAGGTTTCACAGATAGCGGTTCAAAGTTTCCTGGACTTTCTGATTGGATCGAACAACTTATCGCTGAATCAACTGGTAAAGAGGAACAAGGGCGTCTGCCAATTGCGACAGAAGGTTTCAAGGAAGCGGCTATGGGCGGTGCCTTCGCTGTTGCCTTTGCACCTGGTGCAGATCTAACAGTTGAAGCAGAACTGGGCGAACATTTCTTATTCTGGGAATGGGTAACTGCGTTGCTGGGTGCAGCGCTAGAAATCGATCCCTTCAATCAACCCAATGTTACCGAGGCAAAGGAAGCAACTTCTGCGGTACTTGCGGAATGGAATAACTCACTTCCAGTGATTACCACCGCCAACAGCGAAGGCGATGTTGAGATCTTCGGCGATGGAAATACCTTAGTTGCAGCGTTAAAGAATCTAATTGCGAATACCGACGCTGACGGTTACATAGCGATCACCGCTTATTTAGATCGCGCAGGAGATAGCAAACTGACTGAACTTCGTGCGGTTCTCTCCGAGAAATCTGGACGTCCAGTTAGCTTTGGTTGGGGTCCGCGTTTCTTGCACTCGACCGGACAATTCCATAAGGGCGGACAACAGAATGGTTCGTTCTTACAGATAACTGGCGAGACAGTAAATAACTATCCGGTTCCAGGACGCGCCTTTGATTTCCGTACTTTGCTCATGGCGCAGGCCCTGGGTGATAACCGCGCTCTTGCGACAAGAAAATACCCGCTGCTTCGTCTGCATTGCACAGAACGTAGCGCGGGTATCGAACAGATCTTGAGAGCCGCTAAAGCTCTCTAAAAACTTTTACTACTTTTAATTAATCGTCATCTCCACGGAGTTTACGGAGCGCTTCTTCAAGAATTTTTGCTCCTTCAACATCTGTGCGACGCTCTTTTACATAAGCTAAATGTGTTTTGTAAGGAATATTCACAACTGCCTTTGGTGGATTGTTGCGATCGCGACCTGCAGGAAGACCGCACTTAGGGCAATCCCATTCGGCTGGAATTACAACAGTCTCTTCAACTGCGAAAGATGGACGAACTTCATGGCCATTGCCACACCAGTATGAAACTGTGGCGCGCTCGATCTGATCTCCGCGTTCGGCCTCGCCCATTGGGCCGGCGCCGACACGGCTTCCGCGAATTGCACTTGCCATGGATTAACCCTTCAAAACAAGACTGAGTGCGACAACGCCGCCGAACCAGATACCGCCAACAACGATTGTGATGCGATCGAGGTTACGTTCTACAACAGATGAACCGCCGTAGTTTGATGACATTCCGCCGCCGAATAGATCGGAGAGGCCTGAACCTTTTCCTTTGTGCAGGAGAACAAGCAGGATCATCAAGATGCTTGTGATCACAAGCAAGATAGATAGAGCTAGAGCCACGGTGTAAAACTCCTCAAGTTGTGGATGGAGATAGAGCGTAAGGATACTAGATCGAAGTGCGAGATTAGGCTTCTGGGGCCGCGTAGAACTTGGCGATCTTGGCCAATTCCTCAGGATCTAGGCTCGCTCCCCCGATTAGGGCGCCATCAACATCGACCTGCTTCATGATTTCGACAACGTTAGATGATTTAACTGATCCGCCGTAGAGGATACGCATATTTGCGGCGATCTCAGGGGAACCGATGCTTTGGATCTCTTCACGGATTGAAGCGCATACTTCTTGCGCATCTTCAGGAGTTGCAGTCTTTCCAGTACCGATCGCCCAAACTGGTTCGTAGGCGATAACAATCTTCTTAAGTTCTGGCTTAGTAAATCCTTCAAGACCGGCACGGACTTGGCGAATTACGTGAGATACATGTGCGCCGGATTCGCGGATGGAAAGTTCTTCACCTACGCAGAAAATGGGAGTTAGCTCGTTAGCGAGTGCTGCTTTGATCTTGCGATTGATAAGCGCGTCATCTTCGTTGTGGATTGCGCGACGTTCCGAGTGCCCGATTACGACAAATGTGCAACCAAGCTTGGTGAGCATTGAGCCTGAGATATCGCCGGTAAATGCGCCGCTGGCTTCAGGTGAAAGATCTTGTGCACCGTACTGAAGGCGAAGTCGATCACCATCGACCATAGTTTGGATTGAGCGAATATCGGTAAATGGCGGGATGATCGCAACGTCAACCTCGTCGTAATCTTTATCAGTGAGTGAGTAGACAAGCTTCTGTGCAACTGCAATCGCCTCAAGGTGATTGAGGTTCATCTTCCAGTTACCTGCCATTAGCGGCTTACGCATTATTTACTCCTTCTAGCTTAGATTGTTATTTAAAATTAAAGACCAATAACTTAGAGACCCAAGGCGGTTAAGCCAGGAAGCTCTTTACCTTCTAGATATTCAAGCGATGCGCCACCACCAGTTGAGATATAACCGAAGGCAGAATCTGCGAAACCAAGTGCGCGTACCGCAGCGGCAGAGTCTCCACCACCGACTACAGAGATGCCGGCAACCTCAGTAAGCGCCTGTGCCACAACCTTAGTACCACTAGCAAATGCTGGGAATTCAAAGACGCCCATTGGTCCGTTCCAGAAAACAGTCTTGCATGAACGAATCGCTGTCGCAAAGGCGGCCGCCGAGTCTGGACCAATATCGAGTCCCATTTGATCAGCAGGAATTGCATCTGCGCTGACCAAAGTTGCTGGTGCCTCAGATGCAAAGGCTGGCGCTACCAAGATATCTGTTGGAAGAACTAACTTCACACCAGAATCTGCAGCCTGCTTGATCAAACCCTTAACAGTTTCAATGAGATCGGTTTCAACTAGAGATGTGCCGATCTCTTTTCCTTGTGCAGCCAAGAATGTAAAGACCATTCCGCCGCCGATCGCCATGACATCTACCTTGCCGAGCAAGTTAGAAATAACACCGATCTTGTCTGAAACTTTCGCTCCCCCAAGTACAACACCGTAAGGGCGTTCTGGGTTTTGGGTTAACTTCTTGAGAACTTCAACTTCTGCAGCCACAAGCGTGCCAGCAACGTGTGGCAACAACTTAGGAAGATCGAAAACCGAAGCGTGTTTGCGGTGGACTGCACCGAAACCATCTCCAACATAAGCATCGGCAAGTGTTGCCAACTCTTTGGCAAGAACTTGACGCTCTGCCTCATCTTTTGAAGTTTCAGCAGCTGAGAAACGAATATTTTCTAGCAACAAGATCTCGCCAGATTTGAGTGCAGCTGCCTTAGAATTTACATCGCTACCGGTAACTGCGCCAGCAAATTGCACTGGTGCGCCAAGTAGTTCAGATAAGCGCTTAGCAACAGGAGCTAGTGAGAGCTCTGGTTTGGCCTCGCCTTTTGGTCGACCAAGGTGCGCTGCGATAACAATGCTGGCACCGTTTGCTAGAAGAGTTTTGATAGTCGGCAGCGAGGCGCGGATGCGTCCATCATCTGTGATCTCGCCGTTTTTCAACGGAACATTGAGATCGCAGCGAAGAAATACTCGCTTGCCGGCTACATCAAAGTTTTGAAGCGACATTAATTAGCCCTCTTTAGTTAGTTGCAATGCGAACTAGAGAGATTTGCCGACGAGGCCGACAAGATCAACTAGGCGGTTTGAGTAACCCCATTCGTTGTCATACCAACCGACGACCTTAACTTGGTTTCCGATTACCTTGGTTAGGCCAGAATCGAAGATACAAGATGAAGGATCGGTGACGATATCTGAAGAGACGATCGGATCTTCGGTGTAGGTAAGGAATCCCTTAAGTGCCCCATTTGAAGCAGCCTTCATTGCAGCGTTGATCTCTGCCGCAGTTGCTTCCTTAGCAAGTTCAACTGTTAGATCTGTTGCTGAACCTGTTGGGACTGGAACGCGCATTGCGTAACCATCAAGCTTGCCCTTTAGCTCTGGCATGACCAAAGAGATCGCCTTTGCTGCACCCGTTGAGGTTGGGATCATATTTGTCGCTGCTGCACGTGAACGGCGAAGATCCTTATGTGGGAAATCAAGGATTACCTGATCGTTTGTGTAGGCGTGAATTGTTGTCATCAAGCCTTTAACGATGCCCCAGTTATCCTGCAAAACCTTGGCCATTGGAGCAAGGCAGTTAGTTGTACATGAAGCATTTGAAATAACGTTGTGGTTTGCTGGGTCGTACTTGTCGTGGTTTACGCCCATAACGATTGTGATGTCTTCATCTGTCGCTGGTGCAGAGATGATTACCTTCTTTGCGCCTGCAGTGATGTGCTTCTTCGCGTCGGCTGCCTTTGTGAAGTGGCCGGTAGATTCGATGACGATATCTGCCTTAACTGATGCCCATGGAAGATTTGCTGGATCGCGGTCTGCGAAAACTTTGATTGTCTTGCCACCAACAGTGATCGTGTCTTCGGTGTGGCTTACTTCAAGTCCTAGGCGACCCAAGATTGAGTCGTACTTTAGGAGGTGAGCCAAAGTAGCGTTATCGGTTAGGTCGTTGATACCTACGATATTGATATTTGGGTTGGTTAGCGCTGCACGGAAGAAGTTACGACCGATACGTCCAAATCCATTAATTCCAACATTAATCACGTGAAAACCTCGCTCTAGAAAGTGTCAGGACCCGCTGGGTACTCATTAAAAGTTACGCCAATTGGGTGTACGGCAATAAAACTGCCACATCATTGGGGTCGCGGCTAACCTTACCAGCCGCGTGGAGTTACTTCTGCGTAGGACTAGTTGAGCAAGTCAGGCGATAATCCCGCTTCAGTATCTGGAATACCGAGTTCAGAGGCGCGTTTATCGGCCATTGCGAGGAGTCGTCGGATACGTCCTGCGATCGCATCCTTGGTCATTGGTGGAGAAGCCAGTGATCCGAGTTCTTCAAGACTTGCCTGTCCGTGGCTGATGCGAAGTTCGCCGGCCTCTTTTAGATGATCAGGGATTTGTGGGCCGAGAATTTCCATAGCTCGTTGTACACGAGCTGCGGCAGCAACTGCGGCGCGAGCAGAACGACGCAGGTTGGCATCATCAAAGTTTGCTAAACGATTTGCAGTAGCGCGAACTTCGCGACGCATGCGACGTTCTTCCCAAGCAAGAACGCTTTCATGTGCACCAAGACGGGTAAGTAGAACTCCAATAGCATCACCATCGCGAATAACAACGCGATCGACGCCGCGAACTTCGCGCGCCTTTGCGGTAATTCCTAAACGACGCGCTGCACCAACTAGAGCAAGCGCTGCTTCGGGTCCAGGACATGTAATTTCAAGTGAAGATGAACGACCGGGTTCAGTTAGTGAACCATGTGCAATAAATGCACCGCGCCAAGCAGCTTCGGCATCGCAGATATTGGCAGCGACAACTTGTGGTGGCAGACCACGAACTGGGCGACCATTGCTATCAATCAAACCTGTTTGGCGCGCAAGAGCGTCGCCCGCTTCGATAACGCGAACCACATAACGCGAACCTTTGCGAAGTCCACTTGAGGAGAGCACCGCTAAATCGCTATCGTGGCCGTAGATATCAGCGATATCTTTCTTGAGGCGACGAGCGCTCTGCGAAGTATCGAGTTCTACTTCGATTACAACTTTTCCTGCTGCAATATGAAGGCCACCAGCAAAACGCAGAAGTGAAGAAACTTCGGCTTTGCGGCAGCAAGGTTTGGTTACTGAAAGACGGCTTAGTTCGTCTTTAACTGCTGCGGTCATTGCCATGGGCATATCCAAGCAGGGATTAGCCCGCTATGTGTGCGAAAAGTGAAGTTAATTTCTTTGGATCATGATGGACCAAGGAGCGTTGGTCACGCAGGTCGGCTATCAACAACTCTCCACCTGTACTTGAAAGATGGCGCTGTAGCTGATCCGATCCAGCGACAACGCTTTGATCTGCCACGATTAAATCAAAGCGCAGATCGGGAGCATAGGTGTGCAATATCTCTATATGTTCTCTAGCGGTATATCCGGCGTACTCCCCCGAATTTATGACTGGTCCATTTTCAGTTGCTGAATCCAAGTTAAGAATCAGAATCTTCTTCGCCTTCGCTGCAACTAGCGCATCGCGTTGTTGGGGGACCATCAGATGTGGCAGAACACTGGAGAACCAAGATCCTGGGCCCATAACAATCCAATCGGCGGCGTCAATTGCAGCAAGAGATTCGGATCGGGCTGTTGGATTTTCAGGAAGCAGGCGGAGGCTTTCTAAGCGACCTTTAGCGGTAGCAACTTGCACTTGCCCCTTAACAATAAAACGACCAGTTGAGTTGGTGAAAGTTGCTTCAATATCAAGGGGTTCGACAGACATCGGTAATACTCGACCAATAACTTTTAACAACGATCCAACTCGATCTAGCCCAGCGACAGGATCTTCACCCTTATTCCAAAGCGCTGCAAGTAGTAAATTTCCAACGGCGTGGCCATCAAGTGCGCCATCGCTTTCAAAACGATATTGCATGATTTCAGCCCAACTACGGCCCCATTCATCATCTGCGCAGAGCGCAGAAAGTGCCATCCGTAAATCCCCAGGTGGATAGATTGAAAACTCTTCGCGCAGGCGACCACTTGAGCCACCGTTATCTGCAACGGTAACAATCGCAGTTAAATTCGTAGTTATTTGGCGAAGTGCGGAAAGAGTTGCCGCCAGACCATGGCCTCCCCCAAGTGCAACTACTCGCGGTTTGCTGCCACTCATTCACGACCTACATCACGATGTGTTGCATGTGCAGAAATTTCAATCTCTGATTTTTCTGAAGAGAGTTGCTTGGCGATTTCCTCAGAGATCGCCACGCTGCGATGTTTGCCGCCCGTGCAGCCAATTGCAATCGTCACATACTTCTTACCTTCGCGAAGGTAACCCGGCATCATCTGGCGAATTACACCAACATAACTTTTTACAAACTCCGATACACCTTCGCTGGTCAAAACCTTATTTGAAACTTCCTTGGTCAGACCCGTTAAAGGGCGAAGCTCCGGGATCCAATGGGGATTTGGAATAAAGCGGCAATCTAAAACTAAATCTGAGTCGACCGGAATTCCATATTTGTATCCGAAGGAGAGCACATTGATGCGGATCGCATCCAACATTCCTGCTGAAAAGATTTCACCGATCCGTTTTTCTAACTGGTGAACATTCAAATTGGAAGTATCTATGACGACGTCGGCACCAGAACGAAGTTCCTCTAACTTGGTGCGTTCGCGTTCGATTCCATCAACAATCCGGTCTTTTGCTTGCAAAGGGTGGGGTCTACGTGTTGATTCAAAGCGCTGCACCAGAGATTGATCTGTAGCGTCTAGAAAGAGTAAACGATAAGAGATACCCGAGTCTTTTAACTTTTGGAGTGAGTTGCTAAGCGCGTCAAAGAACTTACCTCCACGCACATCTACAACAACTGCTAGGGATGCGATATCTGAACTCTTTGTTTGTACAGCTAATTCAGGCAGCAAGGCAGGTGGCAAGTTATCAACTACATACCAACCGAGATCTTCTAAGGCGTGGGCAACGGTTGAACGACCTGCACCTGACATTCCCGTTACAACAAGGAGTTCCTTCGTTGACATGGCTTTATTCTCCCTTGCGGCGCTCTCTTTGGCTACTTCGTAGCGGTTGTGATCTCGCCGGTTTGAGTATTAACAATCTCCGCAACCGAGCCGTGCGCTGATTTCTGGAGATACTCAAAGATGATTTCAGCGATCTT
The DNA here is from genome assembly GCA_965268165.1 of Candidatus Nanopelagicaceae bacterium. GTDB lineage: Bacteria > Actinomycetota > Actinomycetes > Nanopelagicales > Nanopelagicaceae > Planktophila. The sequence goes on along the minus strand of OZ254162.1, from coordinate 656,010 downwards.
TTCTCCGATACCAGGTGTCATCGCGATTTCTGCCAGAGTTGCTTTACGCAGTGCGGCAACTGATCCAAATTGTTCAAGCAGGGCAGCGCGACGAGCCTGGCCCATCTGTGGAATCTCATCCAAAATGGATTCCAACATCACCTTTGATCTCCGCGAACGGTGGAAGGTTATAGCAAAGCGGTGAGCTTCATCGCGGATGCGTTGTAGCAAATACATTCCCTCACTAGTGCGCGGCAAAATCAACGGATCGCTTTCGCCGGGACGCCAGACTTCTTCTAAGCGCTTAGCTAACCCACATAGTGCAACATCGGTGACACCGAGCTCGTCGAGCGCGCGTTGCGCAGAGGCAACTTGCGGCGCTCCACCATCTACAACTATTAACTGTGGTGGATATGAAAACTTACTTAGCTTGCCGCCAATAGCGGCGACATCGCTCTCGTCTACAGCTCGGTCATTTAGTAAACGCTTCATGCGCCGGGTAATGACTTGGTGCATGGCCCGAGTGTCATCGGTTGCTTCCTTGGTATCGATTATGAAGCGGCGGTATTCGCTCTTCTTAGCCATTCCATCTTCGAAGACGACCATAGATGCCACAACTGACGTCCCAGAGATATTTGAGATGTCATAACACTCGATACGAAGTGGTGTGCGCTTTAGTTCTAACTGCTCTTCGATTTCTAGCAGCGCCTTGCCGCTAACGGCGGCATCGGTTGCACGCTTACTTAAGAATTGGATCAAGGCATAGTGGGCATTTCGCGCGACGGTCTGCAGTAGCTCCACTTTCTCGCCACGTTGTGGAACTTTTATCGAAACTTTTGCTCCTCGAAGATTGGTAAGCCAGGCTTCTAATGCTTCTTGGTCAATCGGCTCGCGGTTTAGATAGATCTCGCTTGGAATATCAGTTGGTGCGCTCTGGCTGTAGATAGAGAAGAAGAGTGAAGCTACTTGGTCATCGCCTTCCAGGGCGCGCTCTTGATCGACGATCCAGGAACGCGAGCCTTTGATTGATCCACGTCGCACCATAAAGATTGAACCTGCGGCATGTAGGCCTTCTTCATGGATTGAGATGAAATCTCCATCTAAATCATCTGAGAGATTGCCTTGGGTCGAACGTTGCGCTTTCTCAAAGGATTCGATCTGATCACGGATACGTGCAGCGCGTTCAAACTCTTCACGTTCAGATGCTAGATCCATCTCACTGCGCAACTTAGGCAAGATATCTTCCATGCCTTTCTCCATAAAGGCATCGAGCTTTACTGCGATCTCGCGATGTTCGTCAGGCGTTACCCAGCCGACGCAAGGTGCGGCGCATTTACCGATATCCCCCAGTAAGCACTGCCGTTTGCTCCGCTTAGCCCTCGCGAAGTTTCCTTCCGAGCAAGATCGAACTGGAAAGACTTTGAGGAGTACTTCATAGGTATTTCGGAGCGCCCACGCATTTGTGTAAGGGCCGAAGTATTTAAGTCCGGGGCGTTTCTCTTTGCGAGTGATAAAGATCCGTGGGAATTCATCCTGCATTGAAATTGCAAGGTATGGATAAGACTTATCGTCTTTAAACTGCACGTTATAAGTTGGTTGATATTGCTTGATCCAAGAAAATTCCAGAGCCTGCGCTTCGAGTTCGGTAGCAACGATGGTCCAATCGACACGGACCGCTTCGTTAACCATGCGGTGTGTCTTACGCGCAAGATTTGAACCAAAGTAATTCGTTAAGCGATTCTTTAAATTCTTTGCCTTACCAACATAGATGACTTTATCTTTTCCGTTATAGAAGCGATAAACCCCGGGATCCTCTGGAATCTCCTTGGGGCGATAACTAGCTGGATCAGCCATTTACTTAACGGCAGTCTTTTTCTTAGCCGGTGCGCGATTGGTGGCAAGCATTTCGGCTAGGAAGTTACCTGTGTAACTTGCTTTAACTTTCGCAACATCTTCGGGTGTTCCTTCAGCAACAACCATGCCTCCCCGGAAACCACCCTCCGGACCCATATCGATAACCCAGTCAGAACACTTGATCACATCAAGATTATGTTCAATTACAACGACTGTATTTCCGGAATCAACTAAACGACTAAGCACCCCAAGTAACTTACTGACATCTTCAAAGTGCAGACCAGTTGTTGGTTCATCTAAGACATAAATTGTCCGACCGGTAGAGCGTCGTTGCAGCTCGGTAGCCAACTTTACGCGTTGGGCTTCGCCACCTGAAAGAGTTGGCGCCGACTGGCCTAAGCGAACATAACCAAGGCCAACATCGCAGAGCGTCTTCAAATAGCGAGCGATAGTTGGAACTGATTCAAAGAAAGTGTGCGCGATTTCAATTGGCATATCGAGAACTTCAGCGATCGTCTTGCCCTTGTAATGAACTTCCAAAGTCTCGCGGTTATACCGCGCGCCATGACAGACCTCGCATGGCACATAAACATCTGGCAAGAAGTTCATCTCGATAGTGATGGTTCCATCGCCCGAACAGTTCTCGCAGCGCCCACCTTTTACGTTAAATGAGAAGCGACCCTGTTGGTAACCACGCACCTTGGCTTCAGTCGTTTCTGCAAAGAGGGCGCGCACTTTGTCAAAGACACCGGTATAAGTTGCAGGGTTGGAACGCGGTGTGCGACCGATTGGTGATTGATCAACGTGAACTACCTTGTCGAGTTGATCTACACCCGTGACCGTACGGTGGCGACCAGGAACCAAGCGCGCTCCATTTAACTTGTTGGCAAGGGTTGTGTAGAGAATGTCATTTACCAAAGTTGATTTACCGGAGCCGCTGACGCCTGTCACAGAGACAAAGAGACCAAGCGGGATCTCTACTTCAACATCTTTGAGGTTATTTTCCTTGGCACCCTTAATGACCAATTTACGTTTTGGATCTATTGGTCGACGTTTGGCTGGAATAGCAATTGATTTACGACCCGATAGATAGGCACCAGTAATCGACTCTTTAGATGCAATTAGCTCTTCATAAGAACCGGAGACGACAACTTTTCCACCATGCTCACCCGCGCCAGGACCTATGTCGACGATCCAGTCAGCGGTGCGAATAGTCTCTTCATCATGCTCTACAACGATCAAGGTATTTCCGAGATCGCGCAGACGTGTGAGAGTTTCGATTAGGCGACGGTTATCGCGTTGGTGTAATCCGATACTGGGTTCATCTAAAACATAAAGCACGCCAACTAGGCCAGATCCGATCTGAGTTGCCAGACGAATACGTTGCGCTTCGCCTCCAGAAAGTGTTGCAGCAGGTCGTGCCAGAGATAGGTAATCAAGTCCAACATCGAGTAAGAACCCCAGACGTGCATGGACTTCCTTCATCACGCGCTCTGCGATCTGCGCTTCGCGAGCGTTGAGTGAAATACTCTTTAAGAAGGCCGCGCAATCAGCGATGGAGAGTTCGCAGATTTCAGAGATGTTCTTATCCCCCACTGTCACAGATAAAACCTCTGGCTTTAAACGCGCCCCCTTACAGACATTGCACGGGATTTGTCGCATATATGACTCGTACTTTTCACGAGAATAATCGCTATCGGTTTCATCGTGCTTGCGATGGATAAAGGGAATTACACCTTCAAAGCCAGATGAGTAATTGCGGACTCGACCATAGCGATTCTTGTACTTGACATGAACTTCATATTCAAAACCATTGAGGATCGCTTCTTTAGCCTTAACGGATAACTTTTTCCAAGGGTTATCAAGGGAGAATTTAACTTCATCTGAAAGCGCTTCCAGCAAACGTAGAAAGTATTCGGATGTGTGACCGCTGGACCAAGGCGCGATTGCGCCATCGTTGATTGAAAGGTTGTCATCAGGGATAACTAACTCTTCATCTACTTCAAGCTTTGTGCCGATTCCAGAGCACTCTGGGCAAGCTCCGAATGGTGAGTTAAATGAGAAGGAACGTGGCTCAAGTTCTTCGAATGAGAGATTGCAATCGTGACAGGCTAGATGTTCGCTAAAGGTGCGCTCTTTCTCAGCGCCTTTAGCATCAACAAAATCCAGCAGAACTATTCCAGAAGCTAGACGCAGCGCAGTTTCGATTGAATCGGTAAGGCGTGATTTAGATTCTGCCTTTGCGGTCAAGCGATCAACGACAACTTCAATCGTATGTTTCTCTTGCTTCTTCAGCTTTGGTGGTTCAGAGAGTGAGATGGTTTCGCCATCGACGCGTGCACGTGAATAACCTTGAGTGACAAGTTCGGCAAAGAGATCTACAAATTCACCTTTACGTTCACGAATAACCGGCGCCAAAACCTGAAATTTGGTTGTGACGGGCATGGTGAGAATTTGATCAACAATCTGCTGTGGACTCTGGCGCGAAACTGCTTTGCTGCACTTAGGACAGTGTGGGCGACCGGCGCGCGCAAAGAGTAGGCGAAGATAGTCATAGACCTCGGTGATTGTTCCAACTGTCGAACGAGGATTTCGGTTGGTGGATTTCTGATCGATCGAAACGGCAGGAGATAAACCTTCAATGAAGTCGACATCAGGTTTATCCATCTGACCCAAGAACTGTCGCGCGTACGCCGAAAGTGATTCAACGTAACGACGCTGGCCTTCAGCGAAGATCGTGTCGAAGGCCAAGCTTGATTTTCCAGAACCAGATAGACCAGTGAAGACGATTAAAGATTCACGCGGTAGTTCGATAGAGACATTCTTTAAGTTGTGCTCGCGGGCACCGCGCACGATTAACTTATCGATGCTCACTTAAATTCCCGCCTCATCCATTCCGCGGAGCTCCTTCTTGAGCTCTCTGATCTCATCACGCAGGCGAGCTGCGAGTTCGAACTGTAGATCAGCAGCTGAGCTGCGCATCTGTTCGGTGAGCGAGCCTATCAAGGCAAGTAATTCTTGGCGCGGTAGCGAGATAACGGTGCGGGCGTTAAAACCGATATCGAGAACAGAAGATGAACCTTTTGATTTGCCCGATGATTTCCGAGCCGCCATAAGTTCATCAGTGTCATCGCTCTCGCGGGCGATAGTGTCGGTTATATCAGCGATCTTCTTACGTAGCGGCTGTGGATCGACTCCGCGTTCAAGGTTGTAGGCCACTTGCTTTGCGCGACGACGATTTGTTTCATCAATTGCCTGAGCCATCGACTTTGTAATGTTATCGGCATACATATGAACTTCACCTGACACGTTACGTGCCGCGCGACCAATCGTCTGAATTAGAGATGTCGCCGAACGCAAGAAGCCTTCTTTATCGGCATCCAAGATTGCAACTAATGAAACCTCAGGTAGATCAAGACCTTCACGGAGCAAGTTGATACCGATCAAAACATCGTATTCGCCAGAGCGAAGTTCGCGAAGCAGCTCAACGCGGCGCAAGGTATCGACTTCGGAGTGAAGATAACGAACTCGAACACCGCGTTCTTGCAGGTAATCAGTTAAATCTTCAGACATCTTCTTGGTTAGCGTTGTTACAAGAACGCGCTCATTCTTTGCAGCGCGGATATTAATCTCACTTAAGAGATCATCAATCTGACCCTTAATCGGTTTGATAATGATCGCCGGATCTACCAAACCGGTTGGGCGAATTACTTGTTCGACTACATCTCCCCCAACTTTCTCCATCTCATACTTACCGGGAGTCGCAGAGAGGTAGACGGTTTGACCTACGCGTTCTAGAAACTCTGGCCATCGAAGTGGACGGTTATCTAGTGCGCTCGGAAGACGGAAACCATGTTCGACGAGTGTGCGCTTTCGTGAAGCATCGCCTTCGTACATTGCGCCAATTTGTGGCACCGTAACGTGGCTTTCATCAATCACAACTAAGAAATCTTCTGGGAAATAATCAAGGAGACAGTTAGGAGCCGTTCCCGGATCGCGACCATCGAGATGACGTGAGTAGTTTTCGATACCTGAACAGAATCCAAGTTGCTGCATCATCTCGAGATCAAAAGTTGTGCGCATGCGCAGGCGTTGCGCCTCAAGAAGCTTTCCCTGCTTTTCAAAGAGATTGAGTTGGATCTGAAGTTCATCTTCGATCTCACCCATGGCACGCTTCATCGTTTCTGGACCTGCGGCATAGTGCGTTGCCGGGAAGATGTAGATCTCGGTCTCATCGCGAATGATCTCGCCGGTCAGCGGATGCAGGGTCATGATCTTTTCAATTTCATCGCCGAACATCTCAATGCGGATGGCTAACTCTTCGTACATCGGAATGATTTCGATGGTGTCGCCACGGACGCGGAAGGTGCCGCGTTCAAAGGCCATATCGTTACGTGAGTACTGCACATCTACGAATCTGCGTAGTAGTTGGTTGCGCTCGATCTCATCGCCAACTTTGAGGCGAATCATGCGGTCGATGTATTCCTGTGGGGTTCCGAGACCGTAGATACAAGAGACAGTTGCGACAACAATTACATCGCGACGAGTTAGGAGCGAGTTCGTTGCCGAATGTCGCAGGCGCTCGACTTCATCGTTAACGCTGGAGTCTTTCTCGATAAAGGTATCGGTCTGCGGAACATAGGCTTCAGGTTGGTAATAGTCGTAGTAAGAGACAAAGTACTCAACTGCGTTGTTGGGCAGTAACTCTTTAAATTCATTTGCCAGCTGAGCGGCGAGGGTCTTGTTAGGAGCAAGAACTAAAGTTGGGCGTTGTAAACGCTCAATCAACCAAGCTGTAGTTGCAGATTTGCCGGTACCTGTTGCTCCTAGTAGAACAACATCTTTTTCACCCGCGTTTATTCGGGTAACTATCTCTTCGATTGCCTGAGGTTGATCTCCTGCAGGTACGTAGTCGCTGATTACCTGGAAAGGGTGAACCTTTCTTTGAAGATCAGAGATCGGGCGCATTTTCCTAGCCTACTTTGAAAGGCGCTGGAGTTCCTCCCAGAGGTTTTCCACCTTGCGCAGCAATTGATCTTCATCGCCGCTATTTTCGATCACGTGGGTAGCAACGGCTTCACGCTCAGATGGTGAAGCCTGCGCAGCTAGGCGAGATTCAATCTCGGAAGAGAACATGCCGCGCTTTAAAAGTCTGGATTTACGAATCTCGAGATCTGCTTCAACGGTAATGATCTGGTCGAAGTTGCTGGCCGCTCCCGTTTCAACCAGCAGCGGGATCTCGTAAATCAGGATCTCATCTGCAGCGAGATCATTAACTACTTCAAAGAAAAGTTCGCGAACGCGCGGATGGATAATCGATTCGAGATCTGCTTTCGCGCTCTTATCTTTAAAGATTATTTCACCAAGCGCCTTGCGATCGATATCGCCGTTACGCAGGATGCTTTCGCCAAATCGTGTGATGACTTCATCAAAGCCCTCAGAACCGCGTTCAATAGCCATGCGGGAAAGTTGATCTGCATCTACAACGCGTGCACCGAGTTCTGAGAAGTATTGGGCAACAAGAGATTTACCTGCGCCTATTCCACCGGTAAGTGCGACGACCAACATGGTTCAGACTCTACCTTTCGCATCCAGATTGGGATATGAAAAAAGGCCCACCCGACGGTGAGCCTTTTTTCATTATCTAGTAATTATTCAGCAGCTGCTTCTTCAGCAACAGGGGCTGCAGCATCGGCTGCCTTTGCTTCTGCCTTCTGCTTCTTGTGAGCAAGGAAGCGAGTTTGTGCTTCCTGGTATTGACGTTCCCACTCTTCGCGTTGCGCGTCATGGCCAGGCTTCCACTCCTGAGTATCAGGATCGAAACCTTCTGGGTAGATGAAGTTACCTTCTGCGTCATAGCGAGCTGCCATTCCGTATTGGGTTGGATCGAATGCTTCGATCTCAACTTCATGACCTTCATTAGCCTGCTTAAGAGATAGTGAGATACGACGACGCTCAAGATCGATATCGATGATCTTTACAAATAGTTCGTCATCTACAGCAACAACCTGCTCTGGGATCTCAACGTGGCGTTCTGCCAACTCTGAGATGTGAACAAGTCCTTCAATGCCTTCGTGAACACGAATGAATGCACCGAACGGAACAAGCTTCGTCACGACGCCAGGAACAACCTGATTGATTGTGTGGGTACGAGCAAATGCTTGCCAAGGATCTTCTTGTGTCGCCTTAAGAGAAAGTGAAACACGCTCGCGCTCGAAATCCACTTCGAGTACTTCTACGGTTACTTCATCGCCAACTTCAACAACTTCACCTGGGTGATCGATGTGCTTCCATGAAAGCTCTGAAACGTGAACTAGACCATCTACGCCACCAAGGTCAACGAATGCACCGAAGTTAACGATTGATGAGATAACGCCGGTACGTACTTGACCCTTTTGTAGCTGGTTCAAGAATGTCGTGCGTGACTCTGATTGGGTCTGCTCTAGGAATGCGCGACGTGAAAGAACAACGTTGTTACGGTTCTTATCGAGTTCGATGATGCGAGCCTCAACTTCCTTACCGATGTAAGGAGTTAGATCGCGTACACGACGCATTTCAACAAGTGATGCTGGCAAGAAGCCGCGAAGACCGATATCAACGATCAAGCCACCCTTAACAACTTCAATAACTGTTCCGACGACAACTTCGTCGCGCTCTTTCTTGCCTTCGATTTCGCCCCAGGCGCGCTCGTACTGTGCGCGCTTCTTAGAGAGAATCGTGCGTCCTTCTTTATCTTCCTTTTGGAGAACGAGCGCTTCAATGCGATCGCCGACCTTAACAATGTCATTTGGATCTGCATCGTGGCGGATTGAGAGTTCGCGTGAAGGAATTACGCCTTCTGTCTTGTAACCAATATCAAGAAGAACTTCTTCGCGATCTACTTGGACCACTGTTCCGACGACCAAATCGCCGTCATTGAAATTTCTGATTGTGCCTTCGATTGCTGCAAGAAAATCTGCTGCCGATCCAATGTCGTTGACTGCTACGACTGGTGATGATGTGCTCAAGTTGCTCCGTAGGGATAGAAAGTAATAGGACTCCAGAACTCTTCTGGTGAACGGGCGTAAGCGTACGGTTTTACCTATTAATAGGGCAAATCCGTGCGTAGAATGAAAGATCTATGAAGCGCTATAAGGAGTTATTCGCATTTCCCCAAGTTATCTCACTGGGTATTGCTGCATTCCCGGCGCGTTTAGCCTACGGAATGATCGGCCTGGGAATTTTCTTCAAAGCTGAACAAAGTACTGATTCATTTGCGATCGCCGGTTTTGCCATCGGTTTGAATTCTTTGGCCGGATCTGTAACTGCCGGAATAAGAGGATCGGTGATGGATCGTTGGGGCCAGAAGTGGCCGCTACGAATTCTTGTTCCGGGTTACACCGCTTTGATTCTGGCGCTCAATCAAATGGATACAGCGCGATCAATTCTTATTACCGCTTTTATTCTGGGCATTAGCGCTCCCCCAATTAATCTCTCCGTGCGACCACTTTGGAAAGATATTGTTCCGGTTACTTATTTACGAACTGCATACGCCTTTGACTCGGCGATGATGAGTTCAACAACAGTGGTAGGACCTGTAGTTGTTACAGCGTTAGCACTTTCTTCGCGCCCATATTTGGCACTTGATGTAACAGCCGCTCTGATGATGGCTGGTGGAGTTGCCCTTTCCCTAACGCCGGTTTCACGCAACTGGATTCCTGAGAAGAAAGTTAAAGGTCAGGAGCGATTGCTGCAAAGTCGCGCAATTCAGTTGTTGATGTTTGAGGGTTGTTTTATTGGATTTGGTTGGGGTGTATTTGATGTCGCCGTTCCTGCCTTTGCGACGCAAGAGAACGTACCTCATCGCGTGGCCTGGATCTTTGCGGCCTTCGGAATTGCAAATGTTGTGGGTGGGCTTCTCGGTGGATTAGTTTCGAAGAAGCTAGCACCTCTTTCTGCCCTTCGCCGTGCTTACTTCTTGTGGGGAGTTGCTTGCATTCCAATCGCTTTTACCTACCCAGACTGGACTATGGCGCTGGTTGGCGCATCGATTGGTTTTCTAGGTGGAGCGGTACAAGTCTTTTACTTCGAAGTCCTGGAAGCGGTACGCCCTAAAGGTTCGCAGACATCTTCACTGGGATGGATCTGGAGCGTTGAAGGATCATTTATGGCAGTCGGTGCGGCCGTCGGTGGAATTGTTTCAGAGCATTTATCGCCTCGTTATGGCTTAGCGATGTTGCCGATCATGATTCTTATCGGTTTTGTAATTCTTACAATTGGTAGAGGTCGACTTTCTGCGGCAAATGATCTGCCTACAGATGATGAAGATCTTGCCGCGCTCGAAGATCTCAGCAACACCACAACTTAACGTGCGTTAATGCGCCGCTTCGTTCCAACTTTTGCCGATACCGACGCTGACATCTAGCGGTGCGCGAAGCGGGAAGGCAGAACCCATCTCCCGACGGACCAAATTAGTTAGTGACTCCTCTTCGCCTGAAACAACTTCAAGAATTAACTCATCATGAACCTGTAGCAAAAGACGAGACTTAAGGTTCTCACTTAGCAACGCTCGCTCCACATTTAACATCGCCTGTTTGATGATGTCGGCAGCAGAGCCCTGAATTGGTGCGTTAAGAGCCATTCGTTCTGCGATCTCACGACGCTGGCGGTTATCGTGCATTAGATCTGGCAGGTAGCGTCTGCGCCCCATAACGGTTTCGGTGTATCCAACTTTGCGTGCTTGTACTACAACGCTACTTAAGTAATCGCGGATTCCACCAAAACGCTGGAAGTATCGATCCATTAAATCCTGTGCAGCAGGTGGTGAGAGATCTAACTGCGCGGCAAGACCATAAGAGCTCAAGCCATAGGCAAGTCCGTAAGACATCGCTTTGATCTGACGGCGCATCTCTGAATCAACTTCATTTGCTTTCACACCGAAGACAAGACCAGCAACGGTGGCATGTAGATCTTCACCGGTTTCAAATGCTGCAAGTAATCCAGCATCATTTGAGAGATGAGCCATGATCCGCATTTCGATCTGGCTGTAATCTGCAGTTAAGAGTCCGCTAAATCCTTTATCTGCGATAAATGCGTTACGGATACTGCGACCTTCTTCGGTTCGAACCGGGATGTTCTGCAGGTTTGGTCCTACAGATGAAAGACGACCCGTTGCTGCAACGGTCTGCGCAAAATGAGTGCGAATACGTCCGTCACTTCCTATCTCCGCAATCAAACCTTCGACGGTAGTGCCTAACTTCTTGGTTTCCCGAATTCGAAGAAGTGATTCAAGGAGTGGATGTTTAGTCTTTTCAAATAACCAGTTAAGCGCCTCGGCATCGGTTGTAAATCCAGTCTTGATCTTCTTCGTCTTTGGCAGGTTTAGCTCATCGAAGAGAACAACTTGTAGCTGTTTTGGAGATGCCACATTGAATTCATGGCCGGCGGCTAGGTGCGCCGCCTTTGTCTCGCGTGTGACTTCTCCCTCAAAGAATGTCGCTAACTTTTCAAGTTCTTTGCGATCAACGGCGATGCCGCGGTTCTCCATAACTGCGAGCAGGTGAGCGATAGGAAGCTCTAGATCTGTAAAGAGCGCAAGTACGCCGCGATCTTTCATCTCGGTTAGAAGTGAGCCACGTAATTTAAAGAGGGCGGCTGCACCCGTAAGCAGTGATTGCTCTGGAGAAGATGTATCAATTTGAGCGCCATCTCCCCAGCGCTCTAATAGATCGGATAACTCTTGTGCACGCACACCTGGGTTTACAAGATATGCAGCGAGTGCAGTATCGAAAACAACTCCATCGAGTAGGTTTTCACGAGCCAGCGACTTGGCATCATGTGCAATCTTCGAAACTTTTGGATCCTGCGCCCACTCCCCCATCTGTGCGGAATGAATTAAGTAAACATCGCTCGAATCAAAGGCAACTGCATAACGATGCAACTTCTCATCAAGTAGCTCAAAAGATAGAGCGATATCTCCCGAGTGCTGAGCAATCTTTTCACTTAACTCTTCCGGTGACAGGGTTCCACCTTCGATCATTGGGGCAAAGAGTGTGAACTCAACGTTGTTGCTCTGACCCTTTACCTCTTTGACTACTGAGTCGGGATTAAGAATTGGCTTTAATCGATCTTTGAGGGTTCGAAACTCAAGTTGTTCAAATAACTTCGTGAGATCACTTTCGACAACACCAGCCCAAGCAAGTGCATCAACTTGGTATTCGATCGGTGCATCATGTACGAGTTGAGTCAACTCGCGGTTGCGGATTACATCGTCGATATTGTCACGCAGTGATTGGCCGACTTTTCCGCCGACTTTGTCCACGTTGGAAATCAAATCTTTAAGCGATCCATATTCAACGATCCACTTTGCGGCAGTCTTTTCGCCAACACCTGGAATCGATGGCAAGTTATCGCTCGGGTCGCCGCGCAGCGCCGCAAAATCAGGATATTGGTCAGGGCTCATGCCGTATTTTTCTTGCACCGCATCCGGAGTCATGCGCGCCATTTCGGAGACTCCGCGCTTCGGATAGAGAACAGTCGTCTTCTCGGTAACTAGCTGAAAGCTGTCCCGATCGCCGGTACAGATAAGTACTTCAGCACCCTCACGTTCTGCCTGCTTAGTAATAGTGGCGATGATGTCATCAGCTTCGTAACCTTCGAGTGCAAACTGGGTTATTCCGAATCCTGAAACCAAATCATTTAGATAAGACATCTGCGAACGGAATTCATCCGGAGTCTTAGCGCGATTGGCTTTGTAATCAGGAAAGATATCTGTGCGGAAAGTCTTACGCGAAACATCAAATGCAACTGCCACATGCGTTGGCTTCTCATCCTTTAAAAGTGAAATAAGCATCGTCGCAAAGCCATAAATAGCATTTGTGTGTTGGCCCTGCGCGGTTGTGAAATTCTCGGCAGGAAGTGCGAAGAAGGCGCGATATGCCATTGAATGGCCATCGATAAGTAATAAACGCTTCTGGGCCATGGCGTCATCCTAGAGAAGTACCCGTTAACAAGTTACTATTTCGAACTATGACGCAGCCAGAAAAAACGCCAAATTATTTAGAGCTAATCCGGGAACGCGGAAGCGGCGCCCTCGATGAGAAGATGGGGATTGAGATCCTTGAGGCATCCCCTGAGCGATTAGTTGGACGTATGCCAGTTGAGGGAAATACCCAACCAATCGGTTTACTTCACGGTGGCGCAAATGTTGTCTTGGCAGAATCACTTGGTTCAATTGGTACCCAATTAAACGCTGGACCGAACCGCAGAATTGTTGGCGTTGATATCAATGCCACACATCACAAATCTGCTATGTCAGGGTATGTGACTGGCGTTGCCACAGCGGTATCAATAGGAAAAACCTTGTGTGTATACGAAGTTGTGATTACCAACGAGCAGGGTCAACGTACTTGTAGTGCACGTATTACCTGCATGATCCTCGCTGAAAGAGCGTAGCGTCTTCAGCGATAAGAATGGCTGAAAGAGCTTAGCGTTACTAAATAATTAGTGAGCGCCAGTACCGAGGTATGCCTCGCGTACTGCAGGATCGTTAAGTAGATCAGAAGCCTTAGCTTCCTTAACAATATTTCCGGTCTCAAGAATATAGGCACGGTGTGCGCGTTGTAGCGCTTGCTGTGCATTCTGTTCAACGAGAAGAATTGTTACGCCGGTCTTATTGATCTCGGTGATGATGCGGAAGATATTTGCAATCATCTGAGGAGCAAGACCCATTGAAGGCTCATCGAGAAGAAGAACCTTTGGACGAGCCATTAGCGCACGGCCGATTGCAAGCATCTGCTGTTCTCCACCAGATAAAGTTCCGCCGGCTTGTGAGACGCGTTCTTTCAAACGAGGAAAGAGCGTGTAGACCTTATCTAGATCTTCGGCCATCTCGCTCTTACGGTTATGGCGATGGAACTTACCCATTTCTAGGTTTTCCAAAACTGTCATACCTGGGAAAATTCCGCGGCCTTCTGGTGCTTGCGATAGACCGAGATCTACGCGCTTGTGCGCAGGAACGTTAGAGATATCTTGACCATCAAAAATGATCTGACCAGTTGTGACTGGGCGAAGACCTGAAATTGTCTTAAGCATTGTTGTCTTGCCGGCACCGTTAGCGCCGATGAGAGTAACAATCTCGCCTTCATTAACAACGATTGATACGCCCTTGATCGCTTCAATCTTGCCGTAGTGAACGTGTAGATCTTTAATTTCAAGACGCATCTGCAGGTACTCCTAGGTAAGCCTCAATAACGCGAGGGTCGTTTTGTACATCAGCTGGTGAGCCATCGGCGATCTTTGTACCGAAATCAAGCACAACCACGCGATCAGAGATTCCCATGATCAGCGACATATCGTGTTCGATCAAGAGAACTGTGTAACCGGCATCGCGAACTTTCTTGATCGTCGCTGCAAGTTCAACCTTTTCTTGTGGGTTAAAACCTGCTGCTGGCTCATCAAGGAGAAGCAACTTAGGTGAGGTTCCCATAGCGCGAGCGATCTCAAGGCGACGCTGCACACCATAAGGCAAGTTACGAGCTAAGCGATCTGAGTACTCATCGATTCCGATGAACTCGAGAATTTCGTGCGCCTTAGCGCGGTGCTCGCGTTCTTCGCGACGGGCGCGAGGTGTTCCAAAGAGAGAAGAAACTAGACCGCTCTTCTTATGAACATCGGTTGCGGTAATGACATTTTCAAGCGTTGTCATATCTCCGAATAAGCGAATGTTCTGGAAGGTACGTGCGATACCGAGACCAGTGATCTGATAGCGCTTCTTGCCACCGATCTTCTGACCATCGAAATTAACTGAACCAGAAGTTGCTTGATAGACGCCGGTGATCACGTTAAAGACTGTTGTCTTTCCCGCACCGTTAGGGCCGATCAGGGCGAGAATTTCGCCTTCGCGAACCTCAAGATTTACTTCATTAAGCGCTGTGACTCCACCGAACTTCATGGTGAGGTTTTCCAAACTCAAGAGAACTTTAGCCATCTTTAATTCGCCCCTTTCTTAACAATTGCTTTTTCGCGTTTCTTTCGCGGTAGTAGGCCATCTGGGCGGAAGTTCATAACAACAACAAGAACTAGGCCGAAGACTAAGAGGCGAGCATCTGAGATAAAGCGGATGCGATCTGGGAGGTAACCAAGGATTGTTGCACCGATAATTACGCCCCAGATATTTCCAATTCCGCCGAATACCACGCAGGCAAGGATAAGAATTGAAACGTTTAAGGTAAACATTTCAGGTGCGATAAAGAGGTTCTTTGAAGCGTAGAGAACGCCGGCAGCGCCACCAATTGCAGCGCCGAGAGTAAATGACCAGATCTTGTACTTAAGAGTTGCTACACCCATTAACTCTGCAGCATCTTCATCTTGGCGAATCGCTTCCCAAGCGCGGCCTGGACGTCGAACTGATAGACGGCGGATCATCCAGATCGTAAGCAGAATCATAATTAGAACAACCCAGAAGAAGACCTTCTGATCATCTAACTTAAATTTAAGCGGTCCGATATCAGGTGGCATCGGAACGTTTGCAATTCCATTTGGACCCTTACTCCAAGAAGAGTTGAGCAGAACAAGGCGAACGATCTCACCAAAGCCCAAGGTAACGATGGCCAGGTAATCACCACGTAAGCGAAGTGTTGGTAGACCAAGGATGACGCCTGCGAGCATCGCAAAGGCGATACCGAAAGGCATGATCTCCCAAGTATTTAAACTTGTAGTCGTTCCCATAATCGCCATCGTGTAAGCACCGATTGCGAAGAAGGCAACGTAGCCAAGATCGAGCATTCCGGACTTACCAACAACAATATTTAAGCCCAGCGCCATAAGAACGAAGACTGCAACTGGATAGACAAGAACTGCGTCATAAGCTGCGATAGGTGTTGCTAGAAATGATGCTCCAGCAAATGGCAGTAGCCCAACTAAGAAAATTGTTGTAACTGCGATTAGTACTCGGGCTGGTCGGCCTGAGCGCTCCCAGATTCCTGCGCCCCAATCGCGGAGGTTCCAATAGTTTCTAATTTTCATGAGTTATGCCCTCGTTGTCTGAACGGCTTCACCGAATAAACCATTCGGCTTAAAGAGAAGGACTAGAACTAGAACGATAAAGACGGTAACCGCTTTCCACTGTGTTCCAAGAACTGCAGAGGCATAAACTTCAAGAAGTCCAAGCGCGAGGCCACCGTAGAAAGCGCCACGGATATTTCCGATTCCACCGATTACTGCGGCGGTAAAGGCGGCGAGGCCCATAGTGAAACCAATGTTGAACTTGGTGTATTCAAATACTGTTATGTAGAAGAAGCTGGCCGCACCTGTTGCAAGTCCACCGACCAAGAAGGTGGCGGTGATAACGCGGTTTAGATTTACACCCATTAGCTTTGCAGCGTCTTCATTCATTGATACTGCGCGAATCGCTTTACCCATACGAGAGAGCTTTACGAAGCGTTCAAGAATGATATAGATAATCGCTGCAGCGATGATTGTGATAACGGTATCGAGGCGAATGTTGGCGCCCCAAACTTCAGTGAGAATTGTCTTCTCTAGTACTCGTGGAGATCCAACCGGACGAGAGTCGGTAAGTAGGCGCATGATCTCTGATAAGACGATGGAAATTCCGATCGCTGAAATCAGAGTCGCTAAACGGTTGGTGCCTCTCATGCGCAAGCGACGGTAGGCCACGTACTCAACAAATACTGCAGTGAGTCCTGCTACGAGCATCGACATGAGCAAACTCGACAATAGGACAAGGGCGAGTTTGAACCCTGTTGCAGGTTCGGAGACCTGTGTGTACTTAAAGATATCGCGCGAGGTGATGACTGTGCCGAAAGTTCCCCACATAAAAATTTCTGAGTTAGCGAAGTTGATCATGCGCAATACACCGTAAACCATGGTGTATCCGAGCGAGATCAAAACGTAGATAAAACCTAACGCCAGCCCTGCAATCGTTAGGGCCCAGAACTGATCAATCAGTACCGCAAACATGAATCTCCTTCAGTAACTTCAATTCGGTCATTCTATGCTCTCAAATTATGCAATTGGTGGGTGCCTCGCCTCTCTCTTTCGAGAGATTAAAAGCACCCACCAACCTTTAATGCATCAGGTCTATCTAATTACTTGATAATACCTGTGTTAACTAGAACGCCATCCTTTGATGTGAATCCAGCAAAGAGACCGTATGAAACGTCACCGTTCTTATCGAACTTGATGGTGTTTCCTGAAACGCTCTTACCGTTGTAGGCCTTAACGAACTTGAGCATTGCTGCACGAGTTGTCTTTCCAGCCTTGATTCCTTCAAGAAGGATATTTGCAGCATCGAATGATTCAACTGAGTAAACACCAGATGAAACGCCCATTTGCTTCTTGAAATCAGCCTCAAGCTTTGTGCTGATTCCTGCAAGTCCGCCTACACCTGTAACGCGTGAACCTTCAGCAGATGCTCCCGCAAGCTTTGGGAACTCCTGGTTGAAGACTCCATCGCCACCAGCGAAGATCGCTGTTGAACCTGAGTCACGAAGCTGCTTTACGAAAATAGCAGCTTGGCTGTAGTAGCCGGTGTAGATAACAACATTTGCTGCAGATGTCTTGATCTTTGCAATTGTTGGGCTGAAATCTGTAGTTGTGTTTGGAACTGAGTCAGTTCCTACAACAGATGCTCCAGCAACCTTCTTCAGACCACCAGTTACATAGCCTGCCAATGGCACGCCGTATGCAGACTGGTCATCGAACACGAATACCTTTGCATTTGCTACACCCTTTGTTGCGTACTTAGCCAACGCTGGACCCTGCAAGTCATCCTTACCAACTACGCGGTGGAAAACTGGTCCGCCGAAGTCAGGTGATGCTGGATCTGTAATTGATACGCGTGTTGCTGAAGGAGAGATCATTACTAGTGATCCAGCCTTGTAGTAAGGAAGTGAAGCAATTGTTGCACCTGAGTAAGCAGGTCCTACAACGCCAAGAACGCTCTTGTTATTGCCAACGCCTGGAGCAACTGTTGATGCAACAGCTGGATCTCCTTGGTCATCAACTGAAAGAACCTTGATCTTGATGTTCTTGTTCTTTGCCATGAATAGCTTTGCAGCGTACTTAACGGCGTTCTGCTCATCGATACCAGTTGATGCTTCTCCACCTGAAAGTGGACCCTGGTATGCGATTGTGTAAGTCTTTGTTGCTGCTGATGCTGATGTTGATGCAAATACGCCTAGTGAAAGCGCAGCTGCGGCAACGAGAGCGGCAGAAGCTTTGATCTTCTTGTTCATGTATTGCCTTCCTGTTTTTTCTTGCATGTGTCCCGGGACAGGGAGGCTGAAAGTGTAAAGGGGGTGAGGAAGATCTATCAACCCAGGGTTAAGCCTGCCAATGTAAAGGTTTGGTTACTTTTGAGCCTTTTCTGAGAGTTCAGTGGCCAGGCACAGCATCTGGGGAAATAACGGCTGCGGCGACCTCTTTCATGGTCAACCGGCGATCCATTGCAGCGCGCTGGATCCAAGAAAAGGCCTCAGGTTCAGAGAGGTTCAAGGCCTGCATCAAAATTCCCTTTGCGCGATCAATCAATTTACGAGTTTCAAGTCGCTCGTGAAGATCTGCAACTTCATCGGCAAGTGATCGCATCTGCATATGTCTACTAATTGCAATTTCGATTGCAGGCACAAGGTCACCTATCGAAAATGGTTTTACAACGTAGGCCATAACGCCAGCATCTCGTGCGCGTTCCACCAGTTCGCGTTGCGAAAATGCGGTCAACATAAGAACTGGTGCGATATCAATTATCTTCTCTGCCGCTGATATTCCATCCAGCACCGGCATCTTCACATCAAGAATTGCTAAATCTGGTTTATGTAATTGTGCGAGTTCAATTGCTTGGGCGCCATCTGCAGCTTCTGCTACAACTTCATAACCTGCTTCGCGCAACATTTCGACTAAGTCCATACGGATAAGCGCTTCATCCTCGGCAACGAGAATTCTGATTGGCGATTTAGGTCTGACTGGAGATTTATCTGCGCTACTGGTCGTATTCATGTGCCTCGAGTCGGATTCGAACCGACACTATGCAGTGTTTGAGACTGCCCTCTCTACCGTTGGAGTACCGAGGCTCTTTGCAATTCCCTTACAGGAAAGTTACAAGCCAAATCTTAACGGTATGCAGGAGCAGCGCCACTCACGGCATCGCCCACGCGGTGAACGCGCATAGCGTTCGTTGATCCTGGAATTCCAGGAGGCGAACCAGCGACGATCACGACTAGTTCACCTTCAACGCAGCGCTTAGATTTGATCAAGAGGGTATCGGCCTGCATAACCATTTCATCGGTGTGCTTAACCATTGGTGTTAACTCTGGTTCTACTCCCCAGTCCAGCGCCATTCGGTTATATGTGCCAACTTCAGGGGTAAATGCCAAGATCGGAATTGGAGAACGAAGTCGCGCAGTGCGGCGCGCAGAATCTCCTGATTGCGTGAAGGTAACTAAATATTTAGCGCCAACGATTGCACCAACTTCGGTTGCCGCCTTTGTGATCGCACCGCCCTTTGTCTTAGGCGCAGATTTCATCGGGCGGATCAAATCCATGCCGCCTTCTTCGGTATGGCTGATGATGCGAGCCATTGTTTGTACGGCTTCTATGGCAAATTCGCCAACCGATGTTTCGCCCGAGAGCATCAAGGCATCTGCGCCATCTAGAACTGCATTTGCACAGTCTGTTGCTTCGGCGCGAGTTGGACGAGAATTTGTAATCATCGAATCAAGCATCTGGGTTGCCACGATTACCGGCTTTGCCGCTTCACGAGCTAATTCGATGCAATGCTTTTGTACAAGTGGAACTTCTTCAATTGGAAGTTCCACACCGAGATCACCACGTGCCACCATTATGCCGTCAAAGGCGTTAACAATCTCTTGCAAGTTTGCAACTGCCTGAGGCTTCTCAATCTTTGCGATAACTGGAACGCGGATACCAACTTCATCCATAATTTTATGTACGTCGACGATATCTTCTGCGCTGCGCACAAATGAGAGCGCGATGAAGTCAGCGCCGGCATTTAGCCCCCAACGAAGGTCCTCTTTATCTTTTTCAGAGAGCGCTGGAACTGAAACGGCAACGCCTGGCAAGTTAATACCTTTATTGTTGCTAACGGCGCCCGGCTCGATAACTTTGGTTACGACATCGTTGCCTTTTACCTCAGTAACTTCAACGGTAACTTTTCCGTCGTCGATAAGAATGCGATCTCCTGGCTTGCAATCTCCAGGTAGGCCTTTGTAAGTAGTACCGACGCGCTCTTTAGTGCCTTCTACTTCATCAGTAGTAATTGTGAAGATATCTCCACGGGAAAGATCATGTGGTCCAGCCTTAAAGCGAGCCAGGCGAATCTTTGGTCCTTGTAGATCTACGAGAATTGCAACAGGTTTTCCTGCCTCTTTCGCAGCTGCGCGAACTTCATTAAGTCGGCTCTGGTGCTCTTCATAGCCACCATGAGAGAGATTGAGGCGAGCCATATTCATACCGGCTGCAATCAACTCACGAACTTTTTCGGGTGATTCAACTGCTGGACCCATTGTGCAGACAATCTTCGCGCGACGCATGTGGCTACCTTATCTAATCGTTTTACTACTGGACAGTTTGGAGAACGAGATTTAAACCACCGTGGCCTTAAACCACCGTGGCCTTAAACCACCGTGGCCTTAAACCATTAGGGAGCGATCTGTTGGTTCGATTGGTGAAGGTAATTGGCTCTCACCTTCTAAATAAGTATCGACACCCGCTGCTGCGCTTCGCCCTTCAGCGATTGCCCAAACAATTAGAGATTGACCACGACCGGCATCTCCAGCAACGAAAATTCCTTCTTCGCTGGTCTGGAAGTTGGCATCGCGTTTAATGTTTCCGCGCTCATCTAATTCAACGTTGAGTTGAGTTAGTAGCGCTGACTTTTCTGGACCAGTAAAGCCCATTGCAAGAAATACAAAATCAGCAGGAATTTCTTTCTCTGTTCCTGGAACTGGCTCAAACTTTCCATTTTCAAACTTTGTCTCAACGAGTTTTATCGCCTTAACGTTGCCGTTTCCATCACCGATAAATTCTTCAGTACTAACTGCAAAGAGTCGGTTATCCAACTCTTCATGAGCAGAAGAAACTCGGTAAATCATTGGGTACGTTGGCCAAGGTTGTGATGATGGGCGTTCTTCAGTTGGGCGAGGCATGATCTCAAGTTGAGTAACGCTTGCTGCGCCTTGGCGGATTGAAGTTCCCAAGCAATCTGCGCCCGTATCTCCCCCACCAAGAATTACTACATGCTTACCTGCAACGTTGATATCAGGGTTTACGACTTCACCAAGTGCTTGCTTATTGCCCCAAGGCAAGAACTCCATCGCCTGATAGATGCCCTTATTTTCACGACCTTTAATCGGAAGATCGCGCCATTGGGTTGCACCAACGGCAAGAACTATTGCATCGTACTTCTTACGTAGATCACTTCCAGTTAGCTCAACTCCGACGTTTACTCCAGGACGGAAGCGAGTTCCTTCCTTCTCCATCTGAGTTAAACGGCGATCCAGAATGTTCTTCTCCATCTTAAATTCAGGAATTCCGTAGCGAAGAAGTCCA
Organism: Candidatus Nanopelagicaceae bacterium; assembly: GCA_965268165.1. Taxonomy (GTDB): domain Bacteria; phylum Actinomycetota; class Actinomycetes; order Nanopelagicales; family Nanopelagicaceae; genus Planktophila. The sequence continues at coordinate 634,611 of OZ254162.1, read as the reverse complement.
CCAATTTTATCGGCGCGCTCGTAAACAGCGACAGTGTGTCCTGCCCGAGTCAGTTGTTGTGCGGCGGCTAGGCCAGCAGGGCCTGATCCGATGACTGCAACTGTCTTGCCGGTCAATCTTTCTGGGGCAAGCGGTTTTACATTTCCGGCACCGAAGGCTTCTTCAATTGTGCGCAGTTCTACCTGCTTAATTGTTACCGCATCAGCGTTAATTCCAACGACGCAGGCAGTCTCGCAAGGTGCTGGGCAGAGGCGACCTGTGAATTCTGGGAAGTTATTTGTTGCGTGAAGGCGATCGATAGCTTCTTCTTTATCTCCGCGCCAGATCAAGTCATTCCATTCGGGAATTAAATTTCCGAGTGGACAACCTTGATGACAAAAAGGAATACCGCAATCCATGCAACGACCTGCCTGCTTCTGCAAGTGCTCCATGCTCTGTGGTTCGTAAACCTCATGCCAATCTTTGATACGTACATCAACTGGACGGCGCTTTGGAGTCTCGCGCGGCGTAGTTAGAAATCCCTTTGGATCAGCCATTTGCTGCAACCTCCATTACGTATTGATCAACAGGTAAGCCATCTTTTGTAGCGCGTTCAATGGCCGCTAAGACGCGCGCGTAGTCGCGTGGCATTACCAACGAGATGCGATTTAGCGCTGCGTTCCAATCAGCCAGTAGCGATGAAGCAACTTCAGAGCCGGTTTCTGTGAAGAAATCAGAGACCAGAGCCTTTAGCGACTCCTTTTGATCTTCTGGAACTGCCAAGATGTCGACGAGTTCGCCGTTAACTTGTGCAGGATTTAAATCCAAAACAAAAGCACGGCCACCAGACATACCTGCTGCAAAGTTACGACCGGTGCGGCCCAGTACAACAACAGTGCCACCCGTCATGTATTCGCAACCATGATCTCCGATTCCTTCGACTACTGCAGTTGCGCCTGAGTTGCGGACACAGAATCTTTCGCCGACCAAACCACGAATATAGATCTGGCCAGATGTAGATCCATAGCCGATAACATTTCCAGCAATTACATTTTCATGTGATGCAAAGGTGGCTCTTTCATCTGGGCGAACGATTACGCGACCGCCAGAAATTCCTTTACCTACGTAATCATTGCTATCGCCATACATGCGAATAACAACTCCTTGAGGCAAGAATGCTCCAAGTGATTGTCCTGCAGAGCCATGCAGAGTTACATCGATAGTGCCGATTGGTAATCCGTCAGCGCCGTAACGTCTTGTGACTTCTGCGCCCAACATCGTGCCAACTGTTCGATTGACATTTCGTACTGGTAGATCGATGCGAACGCTTTCACCCTTATCAAGAGCGGCAGCGGAAAGTTCAATCAACTTATTATCTAGCGCGGCCGCTAATCCATGATCTTGCACTGTTGTGCGGTGCAGAGGTGAATCCACATCTGGGCGTACTAGTAGCGGTGCAAGATCCAGACCGCTCGCCTTCCAGTGATTTACCGCATCGCGAGTGTCGAGATATTCAACGTGACCGATCGCCTCTTGCAATGTGCGGAAACCAAGGGTGGCCAAAATTTCACGTACTTCTTCCGCGATGTACTCGAAGAAAGTTTCGACAAACTCTGGCTTGCCGGTAAATTTCTTACGTAGCTCTGGATTTTGTGTTGCCACACCAACTGGGCAAGTATCCAAGTGACAGACGCGCATCATTACGCAACCAGAAACCACTAGCGGCGCTGTAGCAAAACCGTATTCTTCGGCGCCAAGTAACGCTGCGATAACAACATCGCGACCCGTCTTTAGCTGACCATCTGCTTGTACAACGATGCGATCGCGCAGACCATTTAGGAGAAGCGTCTGCTGCGTTTCGGCAAGACCTAACTCCCAAGGAGCACCAGCATGTTTAAGTGAAGTAAGTGGAGATGCGCCAGTTCCGCCGTCGTGACCAGAGATCAGAACAACATCAGCATGCGCCTTGCTAACTCCTGCAGCAACGGTGCCGACACCGACTTCAGCAACCAGTTTGACGTGAATACGTGCATTCTTATTGGCATTCTTCAAATCGTGGATCAGTTGTGCCAGATCTTCGATTGAGTAAATATCGTGATGTGGTGGTGGTGAAATCAAGCCAACACCTGGAGTTGAGTAGCGCACCTTTGCAATCCATGGATAAACCTTGTTGCCGGGCAACTGTCCGCCTTCACCGGGCTTTGCACCTTGCGCAATTTTGATTTGAATATCATCGGCGTTAACAAGGTAGTTACTTGTTACTCCGAAACGTCCGCTAGCAACCTGCTTAATCGCACTGCGCTTGGAATCGCCATTCTCCATTGGGGTAAAGCGCGATGGATCTTCTCCGCCTTCGCCAGTATTTGATTTGGCGCCGAGTCGGTTCATGGCGATTGCTAAAGTTTCATGAACTTCTTGTGAGACCGAGCCCCATGACATCGCACCTGTTGAGAAGCGCTTAACGATCTCAGAAATTGGTTCAACTTCATCGATAGAAATTGCTGGACGAACACCCTCATTAAATGCAAAGAGTCCGCGCAGAGTCATTAGCTCTTTACTCTGGCCATCGACCTTGCTGGTGTAACGCTTGAAGATGTCGTAGCGCTTTGAACGAGTTGAGTGCTGCAACGCAAAGACAGTCTCTGGATTAAATAGATGTGGTTCGCCATCGCGACGCCATTGGTACTCGCCGCCAATAGGCAGACGCTTAGAACCAGGTATCGCTCCACCTGGTGGATATGCAATGTGGTGGCGCGCCAAAGTTTCTTCAGCAATTGTGTCGAGGCTGATTCCACCAAGACGTGAAGTAGTACCAACAAAGTATTCGTCGATAACTTCTTGAGAAAGTCCGATCGCTTCGAATACCTGTGCTCCGGTGTAAGAGGCGATCGTCGAAATACCCATCTTCGACATAACCTTGAGAACACCTTTTCCTAAACTCTTAATAATGTTACGTACGGCCTTTTCGGGAGTAATGCCAGTTATCACGCCTTGTAGGACTAAATCTTCGGCAGATTCCATAGCAAGGTATGGGTTAACTGCAGCTGCGCCGTAACCAATAAGAAGAGCTACGTGGTGAACTTCGCGAACATCGCCTGCTTCAACAACTAAACCAACCTTGGTACGAGTCTTTTCGCGAATCAGATGGTGGTGAACTGCCGCAGTTAAGAGAAGTGAAGGAATCGGCGCATCTTCAGCATCGCCATCGCGGTCGGATAGAACAATGATGCGCGCACCTGCAGAAATTGCATCAGATACTTCGCGCTTAATCTCTTCTAGACGAGTGTGCAAAGTATTTCCATCGCCAGATACTGGGAAGAGTCCGCGAACAACATATGCAGATAAACCTGGATGGTCGCCGTCTGCATTTACGTGAATGATCTTTGCAAGTTCATCGTTATCTATAACTGGGAAGGCGAGCGAGATCTGACGGCAAGAAGAAGGGCCTGGATCAAGCAGGTTGTGCTCTGGTCCTATTGAACCGCCCAAACTTGTGACAAGTTCTTCACGGATTGCATCAAGTGGTGGATTTGTAACTTGTGCAAAGAGCTGTGAGAAGTAATCAAAGAGCAGACGTGGTTTTTCAGAGAGCGCTGCGATTGGAGTATCGGTTCCCATTGAGCCGAGCGCTTCCATGCCGTTCTTCGCCATTGGAGTAACCAAGATACGAAGTTCTTCTTCGGTGTAACCGAAGGCACGTTGGCGACGAACCACCGATGAGTGGGGATAAACAATATGTTCACGCGAAGGAAGTTCAGATAACTTCATGATTCCGGCATGGAGCCATTCGCCATATGGCGCAGCATCAGCCAAAGAATCTTTAATCTCGTCATCTTCAATGATGCGCCCAGCTTCAATATCAACTAAGAACATCTTTCCTGGTTGTAAACGACCCTTGCGAACAATCTTTTCAGCAGGAAAATCAAGAACACCAACTTCAGATGCCAGAACAACTAAGCCATCATCGGTAACCCAGAAGCGTGAAGGACGTAGTCCGTTGCGATCTAGAACTGCACCAACTTGATGTCCATCTGTGAAAGTTACACACGCTGGTCCATCCCATGGCTCCATAAGAGATGCATGGAAGGCGTAGAAGTCGCGACGTTTCTGCGACATCGTTGTGTGATTTTCCCACGCTTCAGGAATCATCATCAGAACAGAATGTGGCAGGGATCGTCCACCTAGGTAGAGAAGTTCTAGAACTTCATCAAAGGAAGCAGAGTCACTTCCGGACATTTCCACGATAGGAAAGAGGCGGCTGAGGTCTCCAGGAATTAACTCGCTAGCAAGCAGTGACTCGCGGGCGCGCATCCAGTTGCGGTTTCCCTTAACGGTATTGATTTCTCCGTTGTGTGCAATAAATCGGTATGGGTGGGCAAGTGGCCAAGATGGAAATGTATTTGTAGAAAATCGTGAGTGGACAAGTGCAAGTGGAGATACAACTCGTTTATCGCTTAGATCAGGGAAGAACTCTTCGAGTTGTCCTGTTGTAAGCATTCCTTTGTAAACAATTGTCTGTGAAGAAAGTGATGGGAAGTAAAGATCGAGTGAATGTTCAGCGCGTTTTCTAAGGCAGAAGGCGAGACGATCTAACGCAATACCTGATTCATCTTTATTACCGGCAAGAAAGACTTGTTCAAACTTTGGCATAACTGAAACTGCAGTTTTGCCAAGTGATTTCGCATTGATTGGAAGATCTCGCCAACCGAGAACAGTTAGCCCTTCCTCGGCTGCGATCTTCGCAATTTCTAATCGAACTTCGGCACCTTGTGCGACAAATGCAATACCTGTTGCGTAGTGGCCTTCCGCGGGAAGTTTAAAATCTGTAACTGCGCGATAGAAAGCATCTGGAACGCGAATGAGAATTCCTGCACCATCACCGCTATCTGGTTCAGCACCTGATGCGCCGCGGTGTTCTAAGTTACGCAGAGCGGTGAGCGCCTTTTCAACAATCTCATGTGTAGCAACTTTATTTAGAGTAGCAACCATTGCAACGCCGCATGCATCATGCTCGTTTGCGGGATCGTAGAGACCCTGTTGTGCTGGGTAATTAGATGGAAGAGCCATCAGTTACACGCTCCTGTTGCTCACACTTAATTGTTGAAAGAGTGGGACAACTTTGGCCCGAAAGAGCCACCGTAAGCGGTGGTAGATGCAAAAGGGTAGCAACTGTTGGCGGTATTCGGCACTCCCGAATTAGCCTGCGCGAGAGTGAGTTTAGATACCGCTCAAGTGGAGCGCCTGGCCGATTCCAGCAGTGATCGCCATGCCGATACACCCGCCAACGATCACGCGAAGAGTCGGGGCGAGGATCTTTGAGCCTGCCGTCTTTGCGCTGAGGATTCCGGTCAGAGTTAAACCAATAATGGTGAAGGCGACAATTGTCGCTGCCGCCTTTCCTGGAGTTGGAGCAAATGCACCAACGAATGGGATTAATCCTCCAGCGGTGAATGCTGCAGCAGATGCCATCGCTGCTTGGACAGGTCGGGCTTTAGTGTGAGGAAACTGCCCGAGCTCATCGCGCAGATGAGCTTCTAAAGGATCGCGATCGTGCATCGCCTTTGCAACTTGCATTGCGAGTTCAGGAGTTAACCCGCGATCAATATAGATATGTTGAAGTTCGATAAGTTCTGATTCGGGATCAATTGCTAGATGTTGCATCTCCAAGACACGATCAGATTCTTCAATATCATTTTGTGAACGTACTGAAACATATTCACCAACAGCCATCGACATCGCTCCTGCAGCAATTCCGGCGGCGCCTGCAGTAATTAAGAATGCTTGTGCATCTACTCCGCCAGCTTTGGCTGCGGATACACCAATCATTAGCGATGCGGTAGAAACTAAACCATCATTTGCACCAAGAACTGCAGCACGTAACCAACCTGCGCGATGCGTGCGGTGATGGAGATTTCTACGATAAACATCTTCAAGTGCCATATTTAAAGCCTATCGGATCGACGCTAAATATTCGTGCAGGTTAATCGCGAAGGTTTAAGCCTTATCGCGGGCGCGTAGTCGAATAAATACCATCGCTGCGATCAAAGTTAGAGTAAGACTTACCCATTGATTTACTCGCAGACCTGCGATTTCATGCGCTGGATCGATGCGGATAGATTCGACGAAGAAGCGCCCGAATGAATAACTCGAAACATATGCGGCAAAGGTGCAACCCGCAGACCAATTTTTTGAAGCGCCCATCAATACAAAGGCGATCAGCGTGCACCAGATCGCTTCATAAAGAAAAGTGGGATGAAAAGTTTCAACGAGACCATATCCACTTGGTCGATATTTATATGGAATCGATAGGCCCCACCAAGTATCTAGCGGGCGTCCAAAGAGTTCGGCATTAAACCAATTTCCGAATCGACCAATGGCTTGGGCGAAGAGAATGCCAGGCGCAATTGCATCAAGGAAAACTCCAAAACTTGGCAGATTCATAGAGCGAGCGAGTTTTCTATAAGAATAGAAAGCGCCAAGCGCACCTAGCGCTATCGCACCCCAAATCCCCAGACCACCTTCCCAAATTTTAAAAATAGCCAAGAGTTCGCCATCTTTGCCGAAGAAATCTTCGGGGGTTGTAATGACGTGATAGAGGCGGCCACCAATAATTCCAGATGGAACTGCAATTACAGCGACCTCAGAAACAACGCCTCTTAAGGATTCGTCACGAGCAGCAAGGCGCTTATTGCCCAACCAAATTGCTATCGCAATTCCGGAGATGATACAGAGCGCGTAGAAATGTACGGTAAATGGTCCGATAGAAACTTCCGAAATAGATGGGGTTGGTATCGAACGATTCATGCGAAAGGTAGTTAGGCTCTTTCAACCGCAAGCATGAAGTCAGCAAGACTTCCATATGCGGTGTTGCGATCGATTTCCTTACCGTTGATCAATACAGTTGGAGTTGCGTTGATATTTCGCTTAGAACCCTCTTCAGCGACGTTCTTAACCCAACCCATGTAATCCTGGCCATTTACGCACTTGTCGTAATCTGAGCTAGAAATTCCTAAACCTATGCCGAGAGTTGCAAAGTATTGCGTCGTCCAATTGCCCGCGTTTTCAGCAGGTTGGTTTGCGTAGAGAGTTCTATGGAATTCAAGGAACTTGCCTTGGTCAGCAGAACAGGCGGCTGCATTTGCAGCAAGTTGTGATTCTCCGCCTAAGAAGGAGAGCGTATGGTAGGCAACTTTTGCTTTCTTGGTAGCAATCAACTCTTCAATGTAAGGGCCGTTGATCGCTTCAAAGCGGGCGCAAGCAGGACATTGGAAATCCTCATAAATTTCGATAAATGGGACGTCGGTTAGCTCGCTGTTAAAGACCAACCCATAACCATCATTTACTGAGGCGGTAGCAGGAATTGCAGCAGTGGAATCGCCTTGCTTAGAGAGAACTGTTGGCACCAGCATGATTAGAGCTACTCCAACCACAACTGCCACTACGAGGTTACGTGTGAAGTTATCTTTTCCGCCGTTTGATTTTTTCGCTTGTGCCATCTTTATTCCGTATCTCCTGCGTTAGATTGTTTAGGTGTTTTATCAATAGAAAACTTGGTTATAGGATATCGCACTAAGAATAGGGCAAGCGCTACTAGCCCAGCATCTCTGAGAATCTCCTGAAGGTAGCGTGTCTGACCAGGATCTACTGTGCCTCCGCCACCGAAGCAACCACAATCAATATTTAAGCCGCGCGCCCAGGCCTGTGCAATCGCGATGATAAAGATAAACATGGTGAATCCACCAAGGGCTGCAACAGCACGAGTTGCTGCTCCTACGATTAGCAATAAGCCGATTACAACTTCAAAGAATGGCAGGGTTTGGCCAAGAAAATTAGCAATTGGAATTGGAAGAAGTTCGTATGAGCGAACCGCCATTTGGGAGACCTCGAGTTTGTCGACCTTTAAATAACCTGCGACAAAGAGAACTCCTCCAAGAGTTAGTCGACAAACTAGACCAATCCAAGGTTGAAGCTTTTCAAATTTACTCATCGTCCCTCACGTACACCTTTCGCTAACTCTGTTGCTAACTCTTTAACCGCGGCTAAACCGGCTTCTTCATTTGGCGCATCTTGTAAAGCCTTGATGAATGCTGATCCCACGATTACTCCATCCGCGTATGCAGCAACGCCCTTAGCTTGTTCACGGGTTGAAACACCCAAACCAACTGCTACTGGTAGGCCGGTTGTTGTGCGAATCCGCTCGACTAGATCTGCAGCACCTGATGAAACTGAATTTCGTGCTCCGGTTACACCCATCAGGCTCGCAGCATAAACAAAGCCACCGCAGGCTGCCGTCACCTTTGGCATGCGTGCATCAGATGTACTTGGCGCGATTACATATATCGGGTTGATTGAATTTTCCTTAGCGGCACCTAACCAGGCAACCGACTCTTCAATTGTTAGATCGGGAGTGATTACACCTGATCCGCCATTGGCTGCGATCGCTTCAGCGAATTCACTTACGCCATAACGCTCAATGGGGTTCCAATAAGTCATTACTACTGCAGCAACTCCGCCATCTGTTGCAACTTTTAGCGCTGACATAACCTCAGCAGCGCCGGTGCCGTTTTCTAGGGCAGTTACTGCTGCGGCCTGAATAGTTGGGCCATCCATTACCGGATCGCTATATGGGAAACCAATCTCAATCGCATCAACGCCAACTTCGATAAAAGTCTCAATAACTTTTGCACAGCCAGCTTGAGATGGAAAACCAGCGGGAATATATGCGATTAACGCCGCGCGATTTTCAGCGCGAACCTTTACAAATAGCTGATCTAAAGCAGTCATTAATCGAGTGGAATCCCAAAGTATTGCGCTGCGGTCTGTACATCTTTATCGCCGCGACCAGAAAGGTTGATAACGATAATCGCATCTTTGCCTAGTTCATTTCCAACTTGCAACGCACCAGCTAAAGCGTGTGCAGTTTCAATCGCCGGAATAATTCCCTCTGTCTTTGAGAGAAGTGCAAAAGCATGCATCGCTTGTTCATCTGTGATTGCGCGATATTCGGCACGACCGATGTCATGTAGGTAGGCGTGCTCTGGACCTACGCCTGGGTAATCAAGTCCAGCAGAAATTGAATGTGACTCAACTGTTTGTCCGTTGGCATCTTGCAAGACATAAGATCGAGTTCCGTGCAGAACTCCTGGAGTTCCGCCAGTAATTGTTGCTGCATGACGGCCGGTTTCCACGCCAGCTCCACCTGCTTCTAGCCCAATCAAACGTACTGATGGATCGGAGATAAAGCGGTGGAAAATTCCAATGGCATTTGATCCACCACCAACGCAGGCAAGTACCGCATCAGGCAGGCGACCAGTAAGCGCTAAGACTTGTTCGCGAGTCTCTTCGCCGATGATCTTATGAAAATCTCTAACCATGGTTGGGAAAGGGTGCGGACCTGCAACTGTTCCCAGCATGTAGTGAGTAGTTTCAACGTTAGTTACCCAATCGCGCATCGCTTCATTAATGGCATCTTTTAAAGTGCGTGAACCAGTCGTAACTGGAATAACTTCGGCGCCAAGTAACTTCATGCGCGCCACATTTAAGGCTTGGCGTTTTGTATCTTCTTCGCCCATGTAAACAACGCATTCCAGTCCCATCAACGCGGCCGCTGTCGCTGATGCAACACCGTGCTGACCTGCACCGGTTTCAGCGATAATGCGCTTCTTACCCATGCGCTTTGTAAGTAACGCTTGTCCTAAAACGTTATTAATCTTATGGCTGCCAGTGTGGTTTAAATCTTCACGCTTCAAAATTATGCGCGCGCCACCTGCATGTTCGGCAAAACGTTTTGCTTCAGTGAGGATGCTAGGACGACCTGTGTACGTGCGATGAAGTTCTGCGAGCTCTGCAACAAATGAAGGATCTTGTTGTGCAGTGAGATGCGCTGCTTCTAGCTCTTCGAGAGCGCCGATCAGCGCTTCAGGGACAAAGCGACCGCCATAAGAACCGAAGTGTCCCAATATGGATCCAAGATCTTCCTGCGGCGTAGTCGACATGGGATTAAGCCTACCCTAGACCTAATAAGGTCTGCATCGCCAAATCCGGATCCCCCGATGTAACCAGGGCTTCACCTACCAGAATCGCCTTTGCACCTGAGTTTTGCGCAAACTCAACATCGCTTCGAGTTGATATGCCGGATTCGGCAACGCGGATTAACTCTTCAGGAATTCTCGGAATCAAATCAGAGAATGCTGTGGGATCTACTTCCAAGGTCTTTAGATTTCGGGAATTCACTCCGACTATTCGAGGAGAGATTTCTAGCGCTCTCTCTAACTCATCTGCTGTGTGAACTTCAATGAGAGATGCCATCTTTAATTCAGTTGCGATATCAAAAAAGTCTTTAAGTTGGCTCTTGGATAGCGCGGCAACTATAAGTAAAACTAGGTCTGCGCCATGTGCGCGCGCTTCGAAGAATTGATACTCATCAACCATGAAATCTTTTCTCAAAACTGGAATATCAACGCGAGTACGTACTGCATCTAAATCAGCAAGCGATCCTTTAAAGCGGCGCTCTTCTGTTAAAACACTAATCACACTTGCACCTGCGCTTTGATAGCGCTCAGCCAACGCTGCGGGATCAGCGATGGCAGATAGCGCACCTTTGCTAGGCGAAGATCGTTTTACCTCCGCAATAACTTTCATCTCATCCCCCGTTAAGGCAAGGTGAGCATCGCGAACCGGAGCAGCCTGTGTCATCTCTTCATGAATTTGGTTGAGCGATTTCCGACGTTTGGCTAAATCTTCACGCACGCCCTCAATAATTGAATCTAGAACAGTCATGGCTTCTCGGTCTCGGATTTAACTTCGCTGGGATCTATTCCATGATCGAGCGCGCTCCAGGAATTCATGGGTGGCGTACTCCGCGATTGGCGTTCGTAACGTTTGGAAATTCTAAAACGTTTAGAGATATAGATCGTGAGCGCTGCAACAATTAAAATTGAGATGGCAATTTGAACAAACTCAGACACTGGATGACCTCATTTTATTTGCAGCGCTAATGGCACCTAGAACCGCCGCTGCTTTATTTGCACATTCTTGATCTTCAGATGCAGGATCCGAATCCGCTACGACTCCGGCGCCTGCCTGAACGTATGCCATCTTGTTATAAATCAGTGCGGTACGAATTGCGATACAAGTATCGATATTGCCTGTGAAATCAATATATCCAATTGCGCCACCATAGAGCCCGCGTCGAGTAGGTTCGAGTTCTTCAATAATCTCCATCGCCCTTGGCTTTGGAGCGCCAGATAAAGTGCCAGCAGGAAATACGGCAAAAAGTGCGTCAACTGGCGTAGAGGTTTCTGCCAGTTCGCCGATAACTGTTGAAACAATATGCATCACATGTGAATAGCGTTCGATATGCATGAAGTCGATAACTTCAACGGTGCCTGGCTTTGAGATACGCCCTAAATCATTTCTACCTAGATCAACTAACATCAAATGTTCGGCGCGCTCTTTAGGATCTGCCAATAACTCTTCGCCTAGGCGATGATCTTCCTCAGCAGAAGATGAACGTTTTCTAGTTCCAGCGATTGGATGAACCATTACCTCTTTACCGGTCACCTTAACCAAAGCTTCTGGGCTTGATCCAACTACTTCAATCCCATCTGTAAAGCGGAAGAGATACATATAAGGGCTCGGATTATGAAGACGCAGCGCACGGTAAACGTCTAACGCATCTGCGCTACATTCCATAGCAAAACGCTGTGATAGGACTATTTGAAAAGCCTCACCCGCAACAATCTCTTCCTTGGCCTGTAGAACCTTAGTTTTGAATTCATCACTGGAAATGTTCTGGGTGAATTTTGGAGTTTGGCGTTCTGGAATCTGATCGATGTAACCAGGCAGCGAACTTTGCAGATCAGATTGCATACGATCTAAACGAAGTTGAGCGTCGTGAAATGCTTCATCAATTCGCTCATTGCTGCCATCCCAGTTGATGGCATTTGCGATCAAGGTAATTGTTCCTTCAGCGTGATCCATCACAGCGAGATCGCTAGTTAACATAAAGGCGATTTCTGGAAGTGGAATATCTTTCGCGCTTTGGTTCGGCAATTTCTCTAAGCGGCGAACTGCGTCATAACCCATGTAGCCAACTAGCCCACCAGTAAGCGGTGGGAGTCCGGCAATTTTTGGAGATTTCAGATGCGCAGCCGATAGACGAAGCGCTTCAAGTGGATCTATTCCGACAGGTGCGCCAGCAGGCGTTGTTCCAACCCAAATTGAACTGCCATCCATCTCACTTAAAGTTGCTTGCGAATGGGCGCCGATAAATGAATAACGCGACCAGGCTCCCCCGTGTTCGGCAGATTCCAAGAGAAAAGTTGATGCTTCGTTCTTTGCAATCTTGCGATAAACACCTAGCGGTGTTTCACCGTCGGCAAGGAGTTTGCGATAGACCGGAATAACGTTGTAACTCTTCGCGTATTCGCGAAATTCAGATAGTTGCATTACTTTCCCGCACTTATCTGCAGCGGATTGTGGAAACAAGTCTTATCCCCCGTATGACAAGCCGCGCCAACTTGGTTAACTTTCAGTAGCAACGCATCGCCATCGCAATCAAGTGAAATTGAAACTACCTCTTGGGTGTGTCCTGATGTTGCACCCTTTACCCAGAGTTCGCTGCGGCTGCGGCTCCAGTAAGTTGCCTTACCTGTTGCCAGAGTTAGTGCAAGAGATTCACGGTTCATATACGCCAGCATTAAGACTTCACCGGTTTGCGCATCTTGGGCGATCGCTGGAATTAAATCGATACCCTCTTTTAGGCGCGTTGCTATATCTAGTGGGATCGCAGCGCTCATGTGCTTATTCTGCCTTACGCAGTTGCGTTGTTGCGAATGGAATAACCCTGCGCGCTTAGATAGCGCTTCACATCACCTATGCGGTGAATTCCAAAGTGAAAGACGCTTGCTGCAAGTAGCGCATCTGCGCCAGCATCAAGGGCAGCGGCAAAATCTTCTAGCGCACCTGCACCACCGCTGGCGATTAGTGGAACTTTAGAGATGGCGCGAACCGCGGTAATCATCCCGATGTCATAGCCCGCGCGAGTTCCATCGGCATCCATTGAGTTGAGCAGGATCTCTCCTGCTCCAAGTGCACAAGCTTTTTCAACCCATGAAAGAGCATCAAGCCCGGCGCTCTGTCGACCGCCATGCGTTGTAACTTCAAATCCTGATTCGGTTCTTGCGCGGCGCGCATCAATAGAGATGGTTAAAACTTGAGAGCCGAAGCGATCGGCGATTTCTGCGATTAATTCAGGGCGCGCAATGGCAGATGTATTGATTGAAACTTTATCTGCACCGGCGCGCAGTAAACGGTCCACATCATCAACCGAGCGAATGCCGCCGCCAACTGTTAACGGGATAAAGACTTGTTCAGCCGTTTTGCGCACTACATCCAAAGTTGTTTCGCGGTTACTGCTGCTGGCAGAGATATCTAGAAAAGTTAGCTCGTCGGCGCCTTCTAGATTGTAAAGAGATGCCATCTCAACTGGATCACCCGCATCAACCAGATCGGTGAAGTTAACTCCCTTTACTACGCGTCCTTCGGTTACATCAAGGCAGGGAATGATCCGAATAGATAGCGCCATTTACTTCGCGCCCTTAGTGATCGCCAAAGCTTCTTCAAGGGTGAAGGCACCTGCATAAAGAGCCTTACCAACTATTGCGCCTTCAACTCCAATTGAATGAAGTGATGAAAGTGCAGTGATATCGGCAAGAGATGAGATTCCACCGCTGGCAATAACAGGCTTCTTAGTTGCCGCACATACCTCTTTAAGAAGTTCTAGGTTTGGACCTTGGAGCGTTCCATCTTTTGTAACATCGGTGACAACGTAACGAGAGCAGCCATCGCGCTCCAGACGCTCAATTGTTTCAAAGAGATCGCCGCCTTCTTTAGTCCAACCGCGTGCCGCTAAGACATGACCACGGACATCTAAACCGACTGCGATGCGATCTCCGTGTTCGGCAATCACGCGCGCTGTCCATTCGGGGTTTTCTAAAGCGGCAGTGCCAAGGTTTACGCGAGTACACCCTGTGGCCAAAGCACCCTTTAAAGATTCATCGTCACGAATGCCACCGGAGAGTTCAACTTTTATATCCAGGCGACCCACGACCTCGGCTAACAAAGATGTATTTTCGCCACGACCAAATGCTGCATCTAGATCAACTAGGTGAAGCCATTCAGCTCCCGCTGCTTGAAACTCGAGCGCGACTTCAAGAGGTGCGCCATAGATACTTTCTTGAGCAAGTTCACCTTGGACTAAGCGAACTGCTTTGCCATCTTTAACATCCACTGCTGGCAAGAGCTCCAGATAATTTACTTGGTGATTGTTTGTCGTCATAGCATCCCAACCCAATTCTTAATTAACGCAAGACCGGCATCGCCAGATTTTTCAGGATGAAATTGCGTTGCTGCAATCGCACCATCTTCTACTGCCGCCAAAAACTTCTCGTTGTGAGTGCTCCAGGCTTGCGCGATTCCAACAGGCTTTTTTGCAGCATATGAGTGCACGAAGTAGAACGATTGATCTTCTATCCCTTTGAACAAGTTCGAGTTTGATGAGACTTCTACCGTATTCCAACCCATATGCGGCAATATCGGTGCATCTAACTTGGTGATGCTCTCTTGCCAGATTCCCACACCTTGATTTAAGACTCCATCAGTGTGTTCATCACCATCTCTAAAGAGAATTTGCATTCCAACACAGATTCCTAAAGTTGGACGTTGCTTAGCAAGGCGTTCGCGAACAATCGCATCTCCCCCAACTGCAACTAAACCGCGCATGCATGCCGCAAAAGCACCGACGCCCGGAACCACTAACCCTTGCGCATTGAGTGCGATCTCGCGATCATATGTAACGACAACTTCTTTACCGCTGCGCTCGAAAGCGCGTTGTGCCGACCTTAAATTTCCAGAACCGTAATCAAGGATTGCGATCACTATTAAAGCGAACCTTTTGTTGAAGGAACTCCTGCGATTCCGCCATCAAGGGAAACTGCATCGCGAAGTGCGCGAGCAACCGCTTTAAATTGTGCTTCAAATACGTGGTGGGCATTGCGTCCTTCTAAAACGCGAATATGCAGTGCGATGTGAGCTTCGGCAACGATTGATTCCCAGATGTGCTTACCAAGAGTGGTATCGAAAGTTCCGATTAACTCAACGATTTCTGGTTGACGGTGAACTAGATATGGACGACCAGAAAGATCAACTGCTGCCTGAACTAGAACCTCATCAAGTGGAACCATGGCATCACCAAAGCGACGGATACCAATTTTGTCCCCGAGTGCTTCGCGTAGCGCTTGTCCAAATGCCAGTGAAGTATCTTCAACCGTGTGATGAGAATCGACATCTATATCACCTGTTGTCTTTACAGTGAGGTTGAAACCGGAGTGCTTTCCAAGTTGTGAAAGCATGTGATCAAAGAATGGCACGCCAGTATCAACTGATATCTCACCGACACCATCGAGGTTTAACTCAACAATTACGTGGGACTCTTTAGTTTTACGTTCTACTCGGGCTGTTCTCATCTATTTATCTCCATTAGCTTCATATTCAATTACTTCTGCAAAATCTCTTTTAAGGCGCCAATAAACTTTTGATTCTCGGCCTCATTGCCAATGGTCATACGCAAGTGCCCTAATAATCCCACATCTCTAATCAGAACACCGCGATCGAGAAGTTGGCGCCAGATCTGCGCTGGCTCTGAGTTAAATCCTGAGAAGATGATGAAGTTTGCGCTGCTTGGAGCAACGGTTAGACCCATGGATTCCAGCTCAGCAATAACTTTCCCACGCGAATCAATCAGCGTCGCAACAGTTCCTAAAAGTTCGCCTTGATACTCAAGTGCAACTTCAGCAGCTGCCTGAGTAATTGCGCTTAAGTGGTAAGGCAATCTCACCAGAAACATCGCATCCACGACATCTGGGTTGGCAACTAAATACCCCACGCGCGCTCCGGCGAAAGCGAATGCTTTACTCATGGTTCGAATCACCACCACATTTGGATACTTTTCAATTAGCGTGACGGCAGATATTTCGCTAGAAAATTCTGCATAAGCCTCATCAACGACTAGCAAACCGTTAACTTGTGCTGTCGCCTTTGCTAGCTCCTCAATCTCGCCGATTTTTAAAAGGGTGCCAGTTGGATTATTTGGAGTTGTCACGAAAGTTAGGGCTGGTTTCTTTCCCGAAATCTCCGTTATCGCCTTGGCGGTATCTAACGTGAAATCTGCGCGACGTCCTCCATCTTGCCAAGTAACGCCAACTACCTTGGCGATTAGCGGGTGCATTGAATATGAAGGTGTAAATCCAAGTGCGCCTCGATCACCGAATGCCATGAAAAGAGATTGGATAATCTCGTTACTGCCATTGGCTGCCCAGATTGAATCTGCTGTGAAATTTGTTCCAGATAGAGTATTTATAAATTTACCAAGAGCCGCGCGCAGAACTGTGGCATCACGATCTGGATAGCGATTTAAAGTTGTAGCAACCCTATGCACGCGGTCGGCGATCGCTTGTGCGAGTTCAGGAGATGGAGCATAAGGATTCTCGTTGGTATTTAACGTCGCCTCAGCTGGAACCTGTGGCGCTCCATATGGGGAAAGAGAAGTTAAATCATCGCGTAGTGGCAGCCAAAGTGGCCATTTCTTCTCACTCATAAATCTTCCAAACGCGCGGTCATCGCTTCACCATGTGCTGGCAAATCTTCTGAATTTGCAAGAGTAATCACGGTCTGTGAAATATCAATAAATGCATCCTTCGAATATTCGATGTAGTGCAACCCGCGTAAGAAGGTTTGTACAGATAGCCCACTGCTGTGGCAGGCGCATCCACCTGTTGGAAGTACGTGATTTGAACCTGCTGAATAATCGCCAAGTGAGACTGGTGAGAAGCGTCCGATGAAGACTGCGCCAGCGTTACGAATTTTCAACGCATCTTGCGCAGCGTTCTGGGTTTGGATCTCTAAGTGTTCTGCTGCATAGGCATTTACGACATCTAAACCTTGTTCAATTGAATCAACCAAAACGATTGCAGATTGAATACCGGAAAGTGCTTCACGGATTCTGTCGGAGTGCTTCGTCTTGGCGACTCTGACTTCCAACTCTTTAACAACATCGCCTGCTAATTTTTCAGAAGTTGTTACTAGAACTGCGGCGGCAATAACATCGTGCTCGGCCTGGCTAATTAGATCTGCGGCAACATCGCCTGCGCGCGCACTTTCATCAGCCAATATTGCAATCTCAGTTGGGCCTGCCTCGGAATCAATTCCGATAACACCGCGGAGAGCGCGCTTAGCAGCAGCGACATAGATATTGCCTGGACCAGTGACCAAATCACATTTCTCGCAGAGGCCATCCATGCCATAGGCAAAGAGCGCGATTGCTTGTGCTCCACCGACTGCGTAAACCTCAGTGATACCAAGGAGTGCACAAGCAGCAAGAATCGTTGGGTGCGGAAGACCGCCAAACTCTTTCTGAGGTGGTGATGCAACAGCGATGCTAGAAACTTTGGCGATCTGTGCTGGGATGACATTCATTAAGACGCTACTTGGGTAAACGGCGCGACCACCTGGAACATATAACCCGACGCGATCAACTGGGATCCAACGTTCAGTTACGATTCCCCCATCGACAACTTTCGTAGTAGTTACGCCGCGGGTTTGATCGTTGTGAACTTTACGGATTCGCTCGGCTGATAGTTCTAGTGCAGCGCGAATCTTTGGATCTAGATCGGCAAGTGCTTTATCGCAAGCAGATTGTGGAACGCGGATTGAAGGTGGCCGAACGCCATCAAATTCCTCGGCAAGTTGCAGTAAGTCTGCCTCGTTACCTGATTTAACTCTCTGCAGAATTGGCTCAATCGCAACTAGGGCTGCTGCGATATCTAACTTCGCTCGCGGAATAGCTTTCTGGTAGCCCGCTTTAGTAAGAGCTTTACCGCGTAGATCAAGCGAGCGAATCATGGGGCAAGTCTAACGGCTGCCACCTCTTCGGGGCGTTGCCAATAAATCACATTCGAACTAAGCAGTCGGGCCCCAAGATAGATTTCAGATCTGCGCTCAAACTCGGCGATGCTGTTACGAGTGCATCGATCTTCATCGTTGTTAGTACGCCTTGGTCATCAATCTGCATATGTACTTCGCGTTTGCCGGGATGCGAACGCAGAATTTCCTTCATGCGATCTACTACTGGTGGTGTGCACTGCGCGATTGGCAAAGAGATTAGTAACGGTCCAATGGGGCCAGTAGAAACATCGAGCGATTTCATTTCAAGAGCCGTAAATCGCAGTACATCATCGCGCCGTTCGAATCGACCGCGAACAGTTACAACGCGATCTTCAATCAAGGTAAGTGCATATTGGTTGTAAGTATTTGAGAAGAAGAGAACTTCGATAGCGCCTTCCAGATCTTCCAGACTAACAATCGCCCACGATGAACCTGTGCGGGAAACCTTGCGTTGAACGCCTGTAATCAAGCCGCCCAAAGTGACCGTGCCATCTGGCGTACTTTCATCACTTTGTAGCGCGCTAATAGACATATCGGTATTGGAACGCAAGATATGTTCAACACCAAGTAGCGGATGATCTGAAACATAGAGGCCCAGCATTTCGCGTTCAAAACTAAGCAGCGTTGACTTATCCCATTCGAAGTTTGGAATCTCAATTTCCAGACCTGAAACTTGCGTCATCGACTCGCCTCCAAAGAGATCAAATTGACCGATCGCCTCTGCTCGCTTGGTTTCGATTACCGAATCAGTAGCTTCTAGGTGAACCGACATCAGCGCCTTGCGTGGATGGTTTAGCGAATCAAATGCTCCACCCTTAATCAAAGATTCAATTGTTTTCTTATTACAAACTTGCGCATCTACCTTGGCAAGGAAATCACCAAATGAAGTGAAGGCACCCTTGGTTGTACGCGCAGACTTTATGGAAGCGACTACGCCTTCACCAACGTTACGGATTGCAGCAAGTCCAAAGCGAATATCTTTGCCGCGCGGTGTGTATTCAGCATTTGATTCATTGACATCGGGTGGCAGAACCTTGATACCCATGCGACGACATTCAGATAAGTAGAGCGCTGACTTATCTTTATCATCACGCACACTGGTAAGCAGGGCTGCCATATATTCGGTTGGATAATTTGCCTTTAAATAACCGGTCCAGAATGAAACAACACCGTAACCTGCGCTATGTGCTCGGTTAAATGCGTAGTCAGAGAAGGGAATAAGAACATCCCAAAGACGCTTAATCGCTGCAGTTGAGAATCCATTCTCTTTCATGCCAGCTTCGAAAGGTATGTACTCCTTATCCAGAATTTCCTTGTTCTTCTTACCCATGGCCTTACGTAAAAGATCTGCACGACCAAGTGAGAACCCGGCAACTTTCTGGGCGATCGCCATTACTTGTTCTTGATAAACAATAAGACCGTAGGTATCCCCCAAAATTTCTTGGAGAACTTCAGAGAGCTCTGGGTGAATTGGTTCAACTGGTTTGCGTCCGTTCTTGCGATCGGCATAGTTATTGTGTGCATTTTCGCCCATTGGACCAGGGCGGTAGAGCGCGATAACCGCAGATATGTCGGCAAATGAATCTGGCGCCATGCTGCGAAGGAGTGCGCGCATTGGTCCACCATCGAGTTGAAATACACCAAGTGTGTCACCGCGCGATAAGAGTTCGAATGTCTTTTGATCTGACAGTGGTAGATCTTCGAGGACTACATCTATTCCTTGATTCTCTTTGATATTTAGTAGTGCGTCATCTAGTACGGATAAGTTGCGAAGACCCAGGAAGTCCATCTTTAACAAGCCTGTTGATTCGCAAGCGCCCATATCGAACTGGGTGATGATTGCCCCATCGGCTTCGCGTCGATGGATTGGGATTACATCAAGAAGTGGTTCACGCGAAAGGATGACGCCAGCGGCATGCACGCCCCATTGGCGCTTGAGTCCCTCGAGTCCGCGCGCTAAATCAACAACCTTCTTTGAATCAGGGTCGGTGTTGTAAAGCTCGCGAAATTCGCCGGCTTCGCCATGGCGCGAGTCTTGTGAATCGAATACGCCAGCGAGTGAAATATCTTTTCCCATCACTGAAGGTGGAAGCGCTTTAGTCAACTTCTCACCGATTACATATGGGTACCCTAAAACGCGAGTGGCATCTTTAATGGATTGCTTAGATTTAATTGTGCCGTAGGTGATGATCTGGGCTACACGATCTTCGCCGTATTTCTCAGTTGCATAACGGATCATTTCGCTGCGCCGACGTTCATCGAAGTCCAGATCGATATCAGGCATTGAGATACGTTCTGGATTTAAGAATCGCTCGAAGAGTAAACCGTGTTCGATTGGATCAAGGCCGGTGATTCCGAGTGAGTAAGCAACTAATGAGCCAGCAGCAGAGCCGCGACCAGGGCCAACACGGATTCCAACTTTTTTGGCATGTGCAACTAAGTCCGCAACAACTAAGAAGTATCCCGGAAATCCCATATTGGCCATTACATCTAGTTCGTAATTTAAACGAGCACGATGAGCATCTGTTGCCTTATCTCCAAAACGTGTAACCAACCCGCGTTCTGCCTCTTTACGTAACCAAGAATCTTCCGTTTCACCTTGCGGAACCGCAAAGGCGGGCATGAGGTTTTCGCCTTCGCGAAGTTTTACATTGCAGCGCTCGGCGATGAGTAGGGTGTTATCGCACGCTTCAGGGAAATCTTTAAAGAGCTCGCGCATTTGCGCAGGTGACTTTAGGTAGAACTCATCGTTATCGAATTTAAAGCGCTTTGGATCTGCCAGAGTGGAACCAGATTGCACGCAGAGCAGGGCTTCATGTGCAGGCGCATCTTCGTGTCGGGTGTAGTGCAGGTCATTTGTCGCAAGCAGCGGAAGTTTAAGTTCGCGGCCAAGTTTGATGAGATCTTCTTTAACGCGGGTTTCAACATCAATACCGTGATCCATTAACTCAAGGAAGAAGTTATGTGCCCCAAAAATATCTCTGTAATCACTTGCCGCGCGCATCGCTTCTTTGTAATTTCCCATACGCAGGCGAGTCTGGATTTCTCCGCCTGGGCAACCAGTAGTTGCAATTAAGCCATCTGCATATTTAGAGAGTAGTTCACGATCCATACGCGGCTTGTAGTAATAACCTTCAAGGGAAGCAAGAGAAGAGAGTCTAAATAAATTAGCCAGACCATGATTGTTCTCGGCCAAGATGGTCATATGCGTGTATGCACCGCCGCCTGAAACATCGTCATCTCCACCATCGGCCCATTGAACCTTCTTCTTATCAAAGCGCGATTCTGGAGCAACGTAAGCTTCGATACCGATGATTGGTTTAACGCCCGCCTTGACCGCTTGCTTATAAAAATCAAAAGCGCCGAACACATTTCCGTGATCAGTCATTGCGATCGCCGGCATCTCTTGGCGCGCTACTTCTTCTACGAGATCGCCAATACGTGCGGCACCATCGAGCATTGAGTATTCAGTGTGCACATGAAGGTGCACAAAAGAATCTTTACTCGCTTTTGGCTGGGTTGGGTTTTCGGTTGTCACAGTTGCACAAGATTAGTCGTTACGGCAGAACAGCCTCGGATAGCAACGCCAAGCAAGCCTGAAGGTCAGGTGCATAGGGAGCGTTGAGAATGAGCTCTTCTGATGAGACGGGATGTTTAAAGCGAAGTTCAAGGGCGTGCAACCACGGACGTGACATGGCTAACGATTTACCAAGGACTGGATCTGCGCCATAAGTTGTATCCCCCACGAGTGGATGATTTAACGCAGAAAAATGCACGCGAATTTGATGTGTGCGACCAGTTTCGAGTTCGACTTTTACGAGTGAGACGGAGCGATAGAACTCGATTACTTCGTAGTGAGTGATGCTCTCTTTTCCTTCGGCAATTACTGCGAAGCGATGATCTTCTTTGGGATGGCGATCGATAGGCGCATCGATGGTTCCAGAAACAGGATCCATATGTCCTTGCACGAGTGCGTGATAAGTCTTTTCCACTTCGTGGTTTCGGAAGGCTTCCTTCAATCGTGTGTAGGCAACATCAGTTTTTGCAACGATCATTAAACCGCTCGTGCCAACATCTAAGCGATGAACGATTCCCGCGCGTTCGGCAGGACCTGAAGTAGATATTGAGTAACCAGCAGCCATAAGTGCGCCGACAACTGTTGGCCCCATCCATCCTGGGCTTGGGTGCGCTGCACAACCAACCGGCTTATCAACTACAACGATGTGTTCGTCATCGTAAACAACTCGTAACCCATCAAGTGGAGTTAGCGGAATTGGATCTTGATTCAGCGGTTCTGGCATTAAGACATCGATAACTTGTCCGCTGGTTACGCGCTCTGATTTAGCCATCGCACGACCAGAAGTTGTGATGTCGCCATCTTCTAGAAGTTTTACGATTGCAGTTCGAGAGAGCCCGAGAACCCGAGTCAGGGCGCTATCGATTCGCTCACCCGCAACCCCTTCAGGAACGCTTAATGTGCGCGCTTCGCGTGACATTTACGCCTCCTCGGAACGATCTTTTTTCTCGACATTTGCTGGCTCTATCGGAGAAATATTTTTTATTGACAGGACCACTGCGATCGCTGTTGCAACCACAATAGCGCTATCTGCGATGTTAAATACCGGCCAATTTGGTAACTCAATCCAGTCGATCACATGGCCGGTAAAGAAGCCCGGTGCACGGAAGATTCGATCAGTTAAGTTACCTACGATTCCACCAAGGGCTAGACCGATCACAATGGCCCATCCCTTTGAGGTGATCTTTGGTGCGTAATAAGCAATTGCGGCGACGACGCAACAAGCAAATATTGAGAGCATAAGAGTTGCACCTGTCGCAAAGCTAAATGCTGCTCCTGAGTTTTTAACTAACGTTAACTGGAGAAATGAGCCGATCAATTTAATGGGATCTCGGGAATCTAAATTAGCGATCGCCCAAGTCTTGGTAGCGAAATCAAATAGCCAAATAGCCCAGGCGATTGAGTAGAGACGTTTGCTAAGTGGAGAAAGGCGCACGTTAGCGCCGCTCTTCCTTCTGCTTACAGATCATGCAGAGCGTCGCACGCGGAAATACTTGAAGGCGGGCTTTACCGATTGGGCTGCCGCACTCTTCGCAATTTCCATAATTTTTATTGTCGATTCGTTCAAGAGCGCGCTCTGTTTGCAAAACCATATCGCGCGCGTTAATTACCAGAGACATCTCATGCTCACGTTCAAAGGTTTTCGTACCTGAATCTGCCTGATCATCTCCAGCGCCTTCACCAGAATCAGAAATCAACTCATCCATCTCTGCTTCTACTAGTGCAAGTTCACGGCGCAGGCGTTCAAGATCAGCAGAGATTTCAGTTCTAACTGCCTTTAACTCTGCAGCCGACCATGGCGCTTCACCATCGCTGGCAGTTACCGGAGTAGGCGCTGCTTTGATTGGTTTAAGTGGCGCAACTTTCTTTCCACTCTTTACTGGGCGCGGAGGTGGGGGCATTACTAGACGGCGCTCTTCAATTACTGGAGCAGCAACTGGCGCAACAACTGTTGCAACGCTAACTGTTTGAGATTTTTCATCAACGGTAAGAGTTGTCTTTCCAGCCTTAGATGGGAAAGGTCGAACTGGCGCTTTCTTTAGGGTGGATTTCTTTACTGCGGCTTTTTTAGCAGGCGCTTTCTTAGCAACTTTCTTAGCCGGAGCTTTCTTAGCAACTTTCTTGGCTGCTGTTTTCTTGGCAGGAGTTTTTTTGGCCGGAGCTTTCTTAGCAGGCGCCTTCTTTGCCTTGGCTACCTTCTTAACCGGCTTCTTCACGGTCTTCTTTTTTCCTGGCACGCCGCGCACCTTATGCCCTTTTCCACGCGCCACCAACTCTGCCACTCATAGCCCGCACAAATTCTTGAACAGTTCTGCGCAAGGCGGGCGTTAGACTCGCCTCCTTATGAATTCTCCAAAGATGCGCCCAATTCCCGCTGCGATCGACCTCCCAGGTATGGAGCGTTCGATCCTAGATTTCTGGCGCACGAATTCGATTTTTGAGGCGAGCACACAGGCAAGAGAAGGCGCACAACCTTGGACTTTCTATGAAGGCCCTCCAACAGCCAATGGAATGCCCGGAACGCATCACATCGAAGCGCGTGTATTTAAAGATGTCTTCCCGCGTTATCAAACGATGAAAGGTAAGTATGTAACTCGCAAAGCAGGTTGGGATTGCCATGGCCTACCTGTAGAAATCGCGGTCGAAAAAGAGTTAGGTTTTTCTGGAAAAGGCGATATTGAGAAATATGGAATTGCAGCTTTTAACGATAGGTGTCGCGAATCTGTAACTCGCCACGTTGATGCATTTACAACGATGACCAACCGGATGGGTTTCTGGGTTGATTTTGATCAGGCTTATTGGACGATGGCTCCAGAATATGTCGAAAGCGTTTGGTGGAGCTTAAAAGAGATCTGGAAGAAAGGTCTCCTCGTTCAAGATCACCGCGTTGCACCATATTGCCCGCGTTGTGGAACCGGCCTCTCCGATCATGAATTAGCACAGGGATACGAAACAGTTACCGATCCTTCGGTCTATGTTCGCTTCCCAGTTACATCTGGTGAGTTAGCAGATCTTGGTGCCGCGCTTCTTGTCTGGACAACTACCCCTTGGACCTTAGTTTCAAATACCGCTGTTGCAGTTCATCCAGATGTTGATTACGCGGTCGCTGAAGTTGTGGTTGAAGAAAACCGGGAAGTCCTAGTTGTTGCAGAAGCCCTTCTCGGTGCGCTCACAGGTGAGGTAAAAGTTCTTAAAGTCATTAAGGGTAGAGATCTAGAGCGCGTTACTTACAAGCGCCCCCTTGATTTAATCGAGATCCCGGATTCACACTTCATCGTTCTTGCAACATATGTAACAACTGAAGATGGAACTGGCTTAGTTCACCAATCCCCTGCCTTTGGCGCAGACGATTTAGCGGTTTGCCGTGGCTATGGACTTCCTGTTGTAAATCCAATCGCACCAGATGGAAAGTTTTTGCCAGAAGTTCCACTAGTTGGCGGGGTCTTCTTTAAGGAAGCCGATAAGACTTTGGTTAAGGAACTTAAATCACGCGGTGTTTTATATAAGCACCAGCCATTTGAGCACCCTTACCCACATTGCTGGCGCTGTCACACCGCGCTTATTTATTACGCACAACCATCTTGGTATATCCGCACTACCTCAATTAAAGATGAGTTGATCCGCGAAAATAACAAAACTAATTGGCACCCCGAAACCATTAAGACTGGTCGTTACGGTGATTGGCTCAATAACAACATTGACTGGGCGCTCTCGCGAAATCGTTTCTGGGGAACGCCACTACCGATCTGGCGTTGTGAAGATAAGCATGAAATCTGCGTTGATTCACTCGCTGAACTCGGCGCGCTTGCCGGGCAAGAACTTTCCAACCTGGATCCGCATCGCCCATTTGTTGACGACATTACCTTCTCATGTGCGCAATGTTCCAAAGTTATGAATCGCGTACCTGAAGTAATCGACTGTTGGTATGACTCAGGCGCTATGCCATTTGCACAGTGGGGCTACCCACATAAGCCTGGTTCAGTTGAAAAGTTTAAAGCTGCTTATCCTGCCGACTTTATCTGCGAAGCGATCGATCAAACGCGCGGCTGGTTCTACACGCTGATGACAATTGGAACCTTGGTCTTTGATCAAAGTTCATACAAGAGCGTGCTCTGCTTAGGCCACATCCTAGATAAAGACGGTCGCAAGATGAGTAAGCACCTGGGCAATGTGCTCGAACCGATTTCGCTAATGGATCAACATGGCGCGGATGCGGTGCGTTGGTACATGCTGGCCGCCGGTTCTCCTTGGTCTGCGCGCCGCGTTGGCCACGATGCGATTAGCGATGTTGTAAGAAAGACCTTACTTACTTACTGGAACACAATCTCATTCCATACTCTCTATGCCGAAGCATCGGGATTTGAGCTAAGCCAATCACCAGCGCTCAAGGATCGCTCGATGATGGATAAGTGGATCATCAGCGAGCTAAACGCACTTATTCAAGAAGTTGATAAATCATATTCAGAATTTGATTCACAGAACGCCGGTAAGGCGCTAGCCAGATTTATCGATGATCTCTCAAATTGGTATGTGCGACGCTCGCGTCGTCGTTTCTGGGATGGCGACACCGCTGCCTTGGCAACACTTCATGAATGTCTCGTCTCTTTGACTCAGTTACTTTCACCAATGGTTCCATTTATTACCGAGCATGTTTGGCAAGAATTGGTAAAGGTTGCAGATCCATCTGCTGCCGCCTCAGTTCACTTAACAGATTTCCCTATCGCCGATCAGTCCCGAATTAATCTGGAACTAAATGCGCAAGTTGCGATGACTCGACGCGTTGTTGAATTGGGCCGCTCTGCTCGCGCTGAATCGGCGATCAAAATTCGTCAACCCCTGCAACGCGCTCTTATTTCTGCAAATGGCTGGTCGACTCTGCCAACAGATATGAAGGAACAGATCGCAGATGAGTTAAATGTTATCGATCTAGCCGATATCGCTGATGCCGATGGAGATTTAGTTGATATCTCTGTAAAGGCCAACTTCAAATCACTTGGCGCGAAGTTTGGCAAAGAGGTGCAAGATATTGCTAAGGCGATTGCTGCTACCGATCCAACAGAGTTAGTTAAAGGACTTCGCAAATCTGGCAGCGCCCAAGTGGGCACATGGGAGATTGATTTAGCTGATCTCGTCGTTACCGAAGTTCCAAAATCTGGCTGGATGGTTGCTAGCCACGATGGCGAATCAGTCGCCCTTGATCTAGCGCTAACACCTGAATTAATTGAGGCCGGAAACGTTCGTGAAGTAATTCGCTTTATCCAAGAACGTCGTAAGAGTGATGGCTTTGAGATCTCCGACCGGATCAATGTTCGCTGGAACGCAGAACAATCAGTTCTATCTGCAATTACAAGTGCAAAGGCGCATATCAGCGATGAAGTACTTGCCCTCGAGTTCGAGCGCGATGAAACGATTGCAACAAGCGATAATGAACTTGGGATCGAAGTAGTACTTAAAAAAGCTTAGGAAGTTATATTTAAAGTACGACGATGATGATGCTCTTGGCCAGGCTAATGCCGATCAAGAGAACGATAAATGAAAGATCAATTGCTACTCCACCCAAACGCAGCGGCGGCACGAATCGACCAACAAATTTCATTGGTGGATCGGTAATTGAATAAATCAATTCGAAGAAAGCGATCAAGAAAGATTTAGGGCGCCAATTAGGTGCAAAAATTCTGGCGTAGTCAACAATTAAGCGAATGAAAAGTGCATACTTGAAGAGATCAAGTAGCGTGAGCAGGAGTGAAGTAATCATTAACTGAGAGGGAAGGATCTTTTATCAGCTCTGGTTAAAGAAACTTGCTTGAGCAGCAGCGGTCTTATCTTCGCTACTCACATTTACATTTGCTGGTGAGAGAAGGAAGACTTTATGGCTTACGCGTTCGATACGTCCGTGTAGACCAAATACAAGTCCGCTTGCGAAGTCGACTAGGCGTTTACGTTCGCTCTCTTCCATGTCATCGAGATTGATGATTACTGGATTACCTTCACGGTAGTGCTCGCCCATTTTGCGCGCTTCAGAGTATGAACGTGGTTGCAAAGTGATGATGTGGTAATTCGACTCTTGAACTGGAGCAGCTGCCACAGTTGAACCAACGACGGTTACGCCGGCGCGATCACGAGATGGACGTGCTATCTCGCGTGCTGGACGTTCGGTGTTGCGAACTGGAGTTGCTTCTTGTTGTTGAGCTTCTTCATCGGTATCTACCAAACCGAGGTAGCCCATCATTTTATTGAGTGCAGACATAGGTAAAGGTTAGGGGTGATAGGTCCGCGAACCGAGGATTTGGCTACCTATCCGAATATGTGTCGCGCCATGGGCGATGGCAATTTCAAAGTCAGAACTCATGCCAGCAGATAGTGATTTTGCGCTTGGGAATCGGCTGATAAAACGTTGGTGAATTTGCGCGATTTCAGCGAAGGCGAGTTGATGCTCATACTCAACTGGGGGAACGCACATCAACCCTTTGAGTTCTAGCGCCGAACTTGTAGCAACCACATCGGCAAGTCCTGCCAATTCTTGCTCAACCACTCCCCCTCTATCGGGTGCGCCATCTAGAGAGAGTTGGATAAAGACGCTAATTTTCTTATCTAGATCTTCGCAGATGCGGTTTAACTTTTCGATATGACTGAGTTGATCTAAAGAGTGAATGACATCGGCCCAAGACGCTATCTCACGTAATTTTCGACTCTGCACTTGTCCTTGATAATGCCAAATCCCAGGCACTTCTAAGGATTTAACTGAACCTTCCTCAGTTCTATTCTCGCCGAAATTTTCTTCGCCAAGATCGCGAAGAATTTGAACATCAGATACCGGATAGGTTTTTGTAACAGCGATCAAAGTTATCTCGGCAAGATCGCGACCAGCCAAAAGGGCGGCGCTAGCAATTCGTGACTTCACATCTTGCAGTGAGTTGCTTATAAATTCACGGCGCTCTGTCATAGCCAGACCAACCCCGCTTGGCGCCCGGTGGCACCATCCCGCCTATAAGAGTAGAGATCATCGTGTTCTAAGGTGCAGCGGCTTTGGTTATCTATATCTGTGATCCCCAATTTTTGAAGATCGGAGATAAGGGCAGAGATTAGATCCAGAGAAGGAGTTCCGGATGCAGTTTGGCTAGCGCTCTCTGGATGGCTAGCAGTTACCTCGCTAAAAATTTCTTTTGAGACTTCATAGCATTTGCCACAAATAGCGGGCCCGATAATCGCTGTAACCTGGGCATCGGAAATCTCGCGCATTACATCTATAGCTTTTTCCGCTACTCGGTTTAGCAAACCTTTACGACCAACGTGAACTGCGGCAACGGCGTCCTTAGATTTGAGTAAGAGCGGAATGCAATCTGCAACCATGACCGCAAGAGTTATTCCTGGAATGCCGGTAACTAAAGCATCCGCAGTCGGATATTCGTCGGTAACTTCTTCGATGATCGCAACACGATTGCCATGGACTTGGCTCATATATTGAGTTGGTCCAAACTTTGCAGAAATTAAAGCGCGATTGCTGACAACAACTTCCGGTATGTCCCCGACATGGTCCCCCAAATTAAGGGATGCATATTCACCAGAACTATTGCCACCAAGGCGATCGGTAAAGAAAGTTCCCATAGTTAGCTCACTCGCCTTTGGAGTGGAGCTAATTACTTCATAAAGTCGGGAACGTCGATCTCATCTTCAGCAACGAGATCTTCAAAGGTAACGCGCTTACGAGGCGCGCTGCCATCAAGATCAAGGGCGACAGAAATTGGATCGTTACTTGGAATTGGATCTGCGATACCTGAAAGGCTCGCTTTATCAATTACCGGAACTGAAACCTTCTTTGGCTCTCCGCCATCAAAGCCCGCTGCGATAACTGTGATTCGAACTTCATCACCTAGAGCATCATCAATGGTTGTACCGAAGATTATGCGGGCGTTGGGATGCGCTGCTGCTTGAACTAGTTCGCAAGCTTCATTGATCTCAAAGAGACCAAGGTCTGATCCACCAGCAACAGAGAGCAGAACCCCCATCGCGCCATCAATAGATGCTTCAAGTAGCGGGCTTGAGATCGCCAGTTCTGCAGCACGTGTTGCGCGATTTTCTCCGCGCGCAGATCCGATTCCCATCAGAGCAGAACCAGCATCTGTCATAACTGTTTTTACATCTGCGAAGTCAAGGTTGATAAGACCTGGTTGTGTAATGATTTCCGTAATTCCTTGAACACCTGAAAGTAGAACTTGATCAGCGCTCTTAAATGCATCGACTGCAGTTATGTTGCGATCTGAAATTGCAAGTAAGCGATCATTTGGAATAACAATCAAGGTATCTACTTCTGCACGTAGTAGTTCGATTCCTTCATCTGCTTGCGCAGAGCGAATCTTTCCTTCAAATGAGAACGGGCGAGTTACAACACCGATTGTTAGAGCACCAAGATCGCGTGCGATCTTTGCAACGATCGGTGCACCACCTGTACCGGTACCGCCACCTTCTCCTGCGGTAACGAAGACCATATCTGCGCCACGTAAAATTTCTTCAATATCTTCTGTGTGATCAATAGCTGCTTGGCGTCCTTTTTCAGGAGCAGCGCCTGCACCAAGACCTTTAGTTGATGCGCGACCAATATCTAGTTTCACATCAGCATCGCTCATCAATAGATGTTGTGCATCGGTATTAATTGCAATGAACTCAACGCCTTTTAATCCAACATCAATCATGCGATTGATTGCATTGACTCCACCGCCACCAATTCCAACTACTTTGATGACAGCTAAATAATTCTGTGGTGCAGCCACAATATCCCCCTTTAGAACTGTAAACCTCTACTTGAGAATTACATTTCTACTCTCTGTAATAAGGGCAACGTAAGGCGTTAGGCAAGCGAAAGCAAAGACCGACTCAAAGAATTTTCAACGAATTTTTCAACGAATTTGGAGAAGAGAAATCGAGCAAATATTTGAAAACAAAATTAATTTCTCGTCACTTAACAATCGGCGCATGTGGAGCACTTACATCAATCATCCGTAAATTCTTATTCTCTTCTCGCTTTAACAGCGCCTCGATTACCTCAACCTTCAGATCTGTATCTTCGCCATCTCCCCAAATAATTCGTAGATCCTGTCCTTCAAATCTGCCGTAAATTAAGAAGTTATCGCTGCGGGCAGCGCTCATGCGATCGATATTTTTGCTGAAGCTTTCAGGTAGCGATGTAAAGACTTTAATCGCCGCCAGCCCCCCATCAACTGATTTGGCGCTTACCTTCGGAAGTCCTTCTTCAATATCAGCCGGAGTGGCAAAGGTATTTCCTGAAGAGTCAAGTACTACTTGAGGTTTTCCTGGTTGGCTATATAGAGCGATTGGAGTTCGTGTTGTAATCGAAATCGAAACTCTTCCATTAATCCAATTTCTTGAGACCTGCGAACTTTCAATCCAATCAAATGAACGTAAACGATTCGAAAGTGACCTGGGGTCGACTCTGGCTAACTTTTCGCCTTCTGCGATATTTAAAGAGCGCGAGATTGCAAGTTGACTCTCTTTAGTCGGCGCCCCAATTATTTCAATACTTCTGACTGAAAGTAGTGGAGACCAACCTAGAAGGTAAGAGCCTGCGCCAAAGATTAGAATGACGACGATTGCGATGCGCGCGGTTTTGGGGCTTATCTTCATTTTTTTCAGATCTTTAGACCAGTGAGTTAAATCGGCGCGCTAGCCCATCGCAGATAATTGGCGCCAGTGAGTTCACATCTCCCGCACCAAGGGTAAGGATTACATCTCCTGGTTTTGCATTTTCGATAACCCAGTCAGATGCTTCGATAAAGTTTGGAATAAATTGGCCGTTTTCCATTGCGGATGCGATCTGCGCAGCGCTCACGCCTGGTATTGGTTTTTCAGATGCCGCGTATATTTCAAGGAGAATTACTTCATCGGCTATATCTAACGCCGTTGAGAACTCCTTCATAAATGCTTGCGTTCGCGAATAACGGTGCGGTTGAAATATCGCAAGAACTCTTCCATCACCGGCATAGCGCTTTGCCGCTTCTAAGGTCACGGTAATTTCAGTGGGGTGGTGTCCGTAATCATCGATTACGCGAATTCCATGAACCGTTCCCTTTAACTCAAAGCGGCGCCCAGCGCCATGGAAACTGGCTAGTCCGGCAAGTAGTTCGGCAGCTGGTGCGCCAAGGGCTAGGCCCATCGCTAAAGCTGCGCCTGCATTTAAAACATTGTGTAAACCAGGAACTTGCAACGAGAGAGTCCCGACTAAGCGGCCGTTCCAAAGCGCTCTCGCCGTTGATCCCATCGCCAATAGATT
Source organism: Candidatus Nanopelagicaceae bacterium (assembly GCA_965268165.1). Lineage (GTDB taxonomy): Bacteria > Actinomycetota > Actinomycetes > Nanopelagicales > Nanopelagicaceae > Planktophila. Next base: position 602,767 of record OZ254162.1, on the reverse strand, counting down.
GATTGAATCGATATATAGGTCGCTACCTGCGGTACTTCCATAGGAAACAACTTTTAGATCGCTGCGCAATTTGGGGTCTCTGCCCAAAGCGGCAGAACCCGCATCATCGGCGCAATAAACCAGGACTCCATCTTGACTAATGGTTGCAGCAAAAGAGTTAAATGCGTTGGTTACATCCTCAGGCTTTGCGAAAAAGTCAACGTGATCGTGCTCAATATTTGTAACGATCGCTGCATTGGGATGGTATTCAATAAATGATCCATCAGATTCATCGGCTTCGGCGACAAAGAGATCGCCCGTTCCTTTATGAGCATTAGATCCTGATGAAGTCAACGTGCCACCGATCGCAAATGAAGGATCCAATCCACATGATTGCAGCGCAACGGTCAACATAGATGAAGTAGTTGTCTTGCCATGAGTTCCGGCGACAGCGATGCTGCGATCTTGCGACATTAAAGTTGCTAGCGCCTGCGCACGGGTCAGCACGGGAATCTGTAACTCTTGGGCGCGAATTAACTCAACATTTGCAGCACTGATGGCTGTTGAAAAAATAATGTAATCGGCGCCATCTACTTGGCTGGCTTTATGTTCTGGCGAAACCTGCGCTCCAAGTGCCTGCAGCGCGCTTAATACCGTTGAATCTTTAGCGTCAGATCCTGTCACCGTTATTCCATGCGAGAGAGCAATGCGCGCTAAACCACTCATTCCCGCTCCGCCAATACCGATGAAGTGCAGGCGCTTGCCCGACCATTGCGAAATATCGTTGGCCATTACTTCGCCTTCACTTTCAAGGCTTCTTCCATAAGAGCCACGATTTTTTCGCTGGCGTGTAAATCAGAAGAGTTACCTGACGGGCTAGCCATCTCGCAATTCTTAAGTAAGCGATCTAGGTGCTTTTCAATCCATTGCGGAGTGAATTCACTTTGATCGATGATTTCTCCACGAGATTGTTCTGTCACCAAACGGGCATTTACTTTCTGTTCGCCATTTCCAATCGGCAGTGGAATAAAGAGCGCATATTTTCCGAGCGCATTTACTTCTGAGCAGGTTACGGCGCCGCTACGAGCGATAATCAAATCTGCAGCTAGATAAGTGCTGGCCATATCCTCGATATATGAGACAGGTTTGTAATTAGGTGCGGCTTTGGGAAGTTGATTTGATTTGCCAACTGCGTGGAGCAGTTGTGCACCATTCTTTTCAAAGATCGGAAGAGAATCGGCGATTACCTTATTGAGCGCTACCGAGCCTTGGGAGCCAAAGAAGATTGCAATAACTGGTTCGCTGGCGCTCATTCCTAGCGCGGCCTTTGCCTTACTGCGCGCTGCCGCCCAATCGTTTCCGCTAGCTTGAAGAGCTTTCGATACATCCGAACGCAGTGGCAAACCAGTAATTAGCGCCCTGCTCAACTTTCCGGATTTAACTGGTTGAGCGACAGCTAGATGGTTTGTGAAAAGTGCGCCTAAGCGATTTGCTAAACCTGGCTTCGCGTTTGCCTCGTGTATGACTATCGGAATCTTTAAGGAGCGAGCGGCTAAATATGCAGGTGCAGAAACATATCCCCCGAAACCGATTAAAAGATCGGCGCCTTTAAGCACTGCGCGGGCTTCAAGAAAGGCCTGAGTTAATGTCGTAGGTGCGACAAAGAGTGAGAGTGAGATTTTGCGGGGAATAACTACCTTCGTGATATGTGAGAGGTTAAATCCTGCTGCAGGGACTAGTTGATTTTCGAGCCCTGATTTAGTTCCGAGGAATTCAATCTGATCGCCTGCGTGATTTGCGCGCCAGGTGCGGGCGACGGCAAGGGCTGGTTCGATATGGCCAGCAGTTCCACCGCCTGCAAGAACGATCTTCATGATGTGCGTAATCTACGCCGTTCTATCGCTTTCTGGAGTTCATTGGAAACTTCAGGATCGCGTAGCGCGCTGCCAAATATGTAACCGAGTCCGATATAGAGAGAAATTAGCGCTGAGCCTCCATAGGAAACAAAGGGAAGAGTTACACCGACAACTGGTAACACACTAGTTGCTGAACCAATGTTAAGAACCGTCTGTACTGCGATCCAACAGCCGATTCCAGAGCCAACATAACGAGACATTGGATCTTTGCAACGAAGCGCGATTTTAAAGATTGAAAAGATCAGCGCTGCAAGTAAGGCTAGAACTGCGAGAGTGCCGAGTAGCCCGAGCTCTTCGCCGATTACTGCAAAGATAAAGTCGGTATGTGCTTCGGCAAGGTTGCCCCACTTTTGACGACTACCCCCTAAGCCAACTCCAAAAATTCCACCAGATGCTAGCCCGAGCAAACTATGTGCTGGTTGCCAACCCGCGTTTTTATACTGATCTGCCGCAAATGGATCAAGTACAACAAGAAATCTTGCGGCGCGATAGCCAGCGGTTGCAATAAGCGCTGCCAGAACAACTGCTCCGGCTGCAACTAATGAACCTAGTAAGCGAAGTTCAACACCTGAAACAAAAAGTAATCCGCCGAGTATTGCTGCAACAACGCATGCCGTACCAAGATCGCGACCTAACAAGATCAAGAAGATAACAACCATAAATCCGGGAGTAATCAGAGCAAAGACATTGATCCGCGTCTTTCCGTTCTTCTCCTGATTTGCCAATAAGTAGCTCGCCCAGAGAATTAAGAGGAATTTGGAGATTTCACTTGGCTGCACATCTACAAATGGAAGAGCGATCCAGTTGGTATTTCCATTAACTGTCTTTCCAACGCCAGGGATTTGCAGGATAGCGAGAATTGCAACTGAAATTAGTAAGCCAAATCTTGCCAACCAACGCCACTGGGTTAGCGATCTTTGCGATAGATAGATTGCTAACGGGATAGATAGCGCGAAGAAGAAGCCTTGGCGCAGAACGATTGCAACTGCGTTGCCTCTTGTATCCAGTGAGTGGATCGAAGATGCAGAAAAGACCATTACTAAACCGATAACCGAGAGTGCGAGTGAGCTGACTGCCAAGATGTAGAAATTGTTAACTGGTTTTGCGAAGAACTTGGCCGGGGCGCTCATTGGACTACTTTCTTTACCGCTGCTGCAAACCTATCTCCACGATCGGAGTAGGAGATGAATTGATCCATTGATGCGCACGCTGGGGCGAGTAAGACTCGATCCCCCGTTTTAGCGCGTTCAGCGGCAGCTTTTACGACCGCCTCCATCAGCGAATTATCTGGTCCGCCACGCTGATATGTGCTGGGCGCATCGACGTAAACGATTTCAATTTCTGGTGCTTGCGAACGCAATTCATCGGCGATTAGCTCGCGGTCGGTACCGATAAGAATTGCAACTTTAATTCTTGATTTGCACTTAGCGATTAGCTCTTGCATCTCAGCGCCCTTAGCCAAACCACCTGCTATCCAGATAGACGATAGCGCTGAGTTTAAAGATGCAACTGTGGCATGGGGATTTGTAGCCTTTGAATCATTTACCCAAGAAATCCCATTTGTATTTGCAACTTCTTCGATGCGGTGTCTGCCCAATGAGAAATTTTGTAGAGCGCTGCGAACTGCTTCCGGAGATACGCCAAGGGCTCGAACCAGCCCTGCTGCGGCAAGGGCATTTGCCATGTTGTGTGGAACGGTAGGTTTTACATCAACTATCTCTGCAAGCATCGCCGCTTCCTGGGGATCGCTAACAAATGCACGATCTACCAATAACTCTTCAACTACTCCGATTTCACCAGGTGCAGGCGTGTCGAGTGAGAAAAAGACTTTGCGTCCTTGCCAGTGCGCTGCTTGATTTACGACTTCCAAATCTGACGAGTTAAAGACTCCCGTCGATGCGCGATCTAGAATCGAGCCCTTAACGCGCGCGTACTCGGTGAAAGTGCCATGCCAATCAAGATGATCTTCTGCAATATTTAAAATCGCTGCCGCCACAAAACTTGCTTCTCTTAACCAGTGCAGTTGAAAAGATGAGAGTTCAAGCACGAGGACTTCATACTTCTCGGGGCTTTCTACGCTTTCAATTACCGTCGTACCAACATTTCCGCAAGCAATGGCTGAAACCCCACCTGCGCGCAGCATTGCAGCCGCCATTTCAACAGTTGTTGTCTTTCCATTGGTTCCAGTTAAAGCTATCCACTTTTGACCAGGAACAAGTTCTGCGCGAAAAGACCAAGCCAGATCAATCTCATTTACCAAACGTATGCCGGCGGCTTGCGCCTTAACGATGAGCGGATGGCTCTCTTTCCAGCCTGGTGAGATAACAACAAAAGAAAAGCCGTCAACTTTTACCTGATCTGATTTAGAAACTTTAAATCCTTCTACAGTTTCAACCTGGTCATCGGCGAAGAGAATTGATGCGCCTTTAGCGCTGAGTGATCTGGCGACTGCTATTCCAGTTACTCCAGCGCCAAGAATCAAAACACTCTCGCCCGATAAGTTAATAGCCATTTCTTGTCGGCCTTATGCCGTGACCCATTGCGCGTAGAAGAGCCCTAAGCCAGCTGCGACGCAAAGGCCAGCGATGATCCAGAAGCGAAGAACAATTGTTACTTCACCCCAGCCCATTAATTCGAAGTGATGTTGCAGTGGCGCCATCTTGAAGATTCGCTTTCCACCTGAGATTTTAAAGTAGGCAACTTGCAGAATCACTGAAGCGCTAATGATTACAAATAAGCCACCTAGCGGAATTAGTAGTAACTCAATTCGTAAAGTTGTCGCAATTCCCGCAAGGGCGCCGCCCAGTGCTAGCGAACCGGTATCGCCCATGAAGATCTTTGCTGGCGAGGCGTTCCACCAGAGAAATCCGGCACATGCCCCAGCTAGCGCTGCAGATAGAACAGCAATATCTAACGGGTCTCGAACTAGATAGCAGTTAGCGCCAGGTGATACCGCGCAACTTTGACCAAATTCCCAAACGCCAATCAAAATGAATGCGATAAATGTCATCACAGCAGCGCCGGTTGCTAAGCCATCTAAACCGTCGGTGAGGTTTACACCGTTGCTGGTAGCGGTCACCATTATGACGATCCAGATGATCACCAAGGTAGTTCCTAAAGTAATTGAGGTATCGCGAACGGTTGATAAATTCTGTGAGATTGGCGTTAGCCCATCACGATCTGGAAAGTTGATACCTAAGTAAGCAAAAGTTGCAGCAACCACTATCTGCCCGAATATTTTCTGCTTGGCATTTAAGCCAAGTGATTTCTGGCGAGAAACTTTTAGCCAATCATCTAAGAATCCAACAAATCCCAGACCTGCCATTAAACCAAGAACTAAGAGCGCTGAGGTGCTAACCGTGTTTCGCGAAATTGCGTGGGCGATGAAATAACCAACTGCAGTTGCGAAAATAATAATGATGCCGCCCATGGTTGGCGTTCCGCGCTTGGTGTGATGCGAAGAAGGTCCATCATCTCGAATAATCTGTCCATAACCGCGGCGGGCAAGTATGCGAATTAAACCTGGCGTTCCGAAGAGAGATAAGAACAAGGCGATCGCACCAGCGATCAGAATTTCTCTCATTTAATTCTCTCCCCCAACTTCACGGCTATTCCACTTTTCAGTGATTGACTCTGCAACTTCCTCAAACTTCTCTGCGCGCGATGCTTTAACCAGAACAACATCTCCCTGGCTCATCTGGCTAACTAACTCCGTTGCTAACTCTTTAGAGTCAAGGAGGTGAACTGTCATTGCGCTAGAACCAGTAATCTGCACGGCATACTCTGGAGAACCCACGCAGACGAGATGGTCAATTCCTAACTCTGAAGCAAGGGTGCCAAGTCGTGCATGGTGTTGAAGTGATGACGCGCCGAGTTCATGCATCTTTCCCAAGAAAGCCCAGGATTGACCGCCCCGTTCTTGAGCAAAGAGCACCAAAGTGCGTAGCGCTGCCTCGGTCGACTCAGGGCTTGCGTTATAAGAATCATTAATCAGCACTAGACCATTTAGCTCTGCGATATCCATTCGCCACTTGCTATGAAGTTCGGCGGTGGAAAGCGCACCGGCAATGAGATCAATCGAGATATTTAAGTTGGTTGCGATCGCTGCCGCAGCAAGTGCGTTCGATACTTGATGAATTCCGACAATTCTTAAGCCAACTGATGCTCGGCCTGCCGGAGTTACTAGATCAAAATGCGGACGACCTTCGCGAATTTCAACATCTGTGGCTCGAACATCTGCGCTTGTTGTCTCGCCAAATGTCACAGTAACGCCGCTGTGCAAGGAAGCCATCGCTGGCGTGTACTGATCGTATTGACCTAGTACCGCTATCGCAGTGCTCTTTAGCGATGAAATCATTTCAGACTTAGCTTTGGCGACTAACTCCTCGGATCCAAATTCACCAACGTGTGCAGTTCCGACTCTAAGAACCACTCCAATATCTGGTGTGGCCATCTGGCATAACTTTGCGATATCGCCAACGTGACGCGCTCCCATTTCTAAGATGCAGAATCTGGTTTTCTCATCGCATTGCAACAAAGTGATCGGTGCACCTAGATCATTATTGAAGTTTCCGGCCGGGGCAACAGTAGGTGCGACGGTTTCCAGGATGTGGCGGAGCAGATCTTTACTTGTTGTCTTTCCTTGAGAACCAGTTAGCGCAATTACCTTTAATTCAGGTAGCGCCTGGCGAACATAAGATGCAAGTGAGTTAAGCGCTGCAAGAACATCTTTGACGACTATGCAGCGTTCGGGAACTTCTTTCGTTACAAAGGCGAGAACGCAGCCGTGTGCAAAGGCATCTGAAACGAAGTTATGGCCATCAGTTCTTTCACCTACGAGAGCGAGAAAGATTGATCCTTGAGTAGCTTGATTGGAGTTAAAGACCGGTGCTGCAGTGACGGTGATATCACCGCCGATTAAATCTCCGCCGACGATCTTGGCGATCTCTGAAGCCTTTAATTCAATCATTTCAAACCTGCAATCGCCTGTGCCAAAACTTTACGATCATCAAAATCTAATTTCTTTCCAGCAATCTCTTGCCCGAGTTCGTGGCCCTTACCCAAGATCGCAATTGTGTCTCCTTGCGATGCCAAAGATATGGCGTACTCAATCGCGCTCTTGCGATCTTCAATTACTCTCGTTGGCTCAGAAACTTTTAATTTACCAACCATCTCTTTGAGAATCTGGCTTGGATCTTCAGATCGCGGGTTATCACTGGTAAACACTGCAATATCGCAACCCTTGAGAAGTGCCTGCCCCATCAAGGGACGCTTTGAGGAATCACGATCCCCACCGCAACCGAGCACGGCGATAACTTTTCCAGATGTAAATTCGCGAATTGATTCGAGCACGTTAGAGACCGCATCAGGAGTGTGCGCATAGTCAACAAAGGCCGAATAACTCTGACCAACGCTCACCTCTTCTAACCGACCTGCTGCACCTGATAGCGCCGGAACAGCGGCTGCAATATCGACTGGGTCGACACCTGATTCAACTGCGATAGCGATTGCCATTAAAAGGTTATCCAAGTTATAGCCACCACGAAGTTTCGTTGAGGATTCAATAAGAATTCCGCCAGAGCCACGGATTTTAAAGTGAACATGCTTTCCAGATGTATCAATATCTGTAAAGTGCCAAGTAGCTTGCGGATTTAGTCGAGATAGTGAGATAACCGGAAGTTCAGTTGTTGACGCCAACTGCGCGCCATACTTGCTATCTATATTGATAACGGCTTGATCTGCAAATTCGTGGGTAAACAACCTGGCCTTGGCTGCAAAGTAACTCTCGATATCTCCGTGAAAATCCAGATGATCTTGGGTCAGGTTTGTGAAACCGACAAAGGCAAAATGTGCGCCTTGCATGCGATGTAAGACCATGGCATGGCTAGAAACTTCCATAACTAGATGGCGCATATGTCGCTCGCGCATTACCGCCGAGAGTGCTTGCAAATCCGTGGCTTCAGGTGTTGTTCGCGAACTTTCGATGGCATCTTTTCCGATACGGGTTTCGATAGTTCCGATTAGCCCGCAATCGCGACCAGCTGCTTCGAATATTTGATAAATCAAAGTAGAAACCGTCGTCTTGCCGTTTGTTCCGGTAATTCCGATACTTGATAGATCGCGCATTGGTTCGTTGTAGAGCAGAGCAGCGATATTGCCCGCAACGCGGCGAGGATCTGCCACAACTAGAACTGGGGTTCCCTTAACGTAAGCAGCTCCTGCGCTATCGGTCAAAATCGCTACCGCGCCTTTACTTACTGCGCTCATCGCAAACTCTGCACCATGGCGATTAGCACCCGGTATCGCAATAAAGAGATCTCCGGGTTCTACTTGAGAATCGTTATGAGTGAGGCCGGAAATTACTATCTTAGAAAGTTCCGCTTCGCTTAATTCACAGGTTGCAGAGACAGCGCCGGCGACTTTCGTTAACTTTAAAGTGCTCTGGCTAAATGGGCGCATTATCTGCTCTTTAAACTCGCCTGTGCGGTTGCCGCAGTTTCGCGACGCTCTTTCTGGCGAAGCTCTGCTTGGGTTAGCGCTACTGGAAGAACTTTTGTTCCAGTTGGTGCAACATGCTCTGCCTGCAATACAAATGTCATAACCTTTTTAAACACTGGACCACCGAGTGAGCCACCGTAGTACGAGCCCTTTGGATCTTGAATAGTCACGCTAACAACATACTTTGGAGCATCAGCAGGGGCAAAGCCAATAAATGATGCGGTGTATCCGCTGTAGCAACCACAATCAACGTTGTAACGTTCGGCAGTTCCAGTTTTACCAGCCACTCGATATCCGGGAATCGCCGCACTTGGCGCGGTTCCGAGTCCTGAAACAACTGATTCCATCATCAAGCGAACCTGTTGTGCTGTCTTTGCGCTAACTACTCTCTCACTGGTGCGATCTGCAGCAACGGTAAATTTCCCAGTTGTGTCGCTAGTGCCTGCAATAACAGTTGGAGAAACGCGAACACCATCATTTGCGATAGTTGCAAAGATGCTAGTTGCCTGCATTGCGGTAACTGAGTATCCCTGACCAAAAGCAACAGTTGGTGCTGTAGTTCCAGACCAATCGCTAACAGGGCGGAATAACCCCTTAGATTCGCCAGGTAGACCAGATCCCGTTGATACGCCGATTCCAAATTTAGTTAAATAGTTGTGCAACTTTTCGTTTGAAAGCATTTCGCCAATTTTTATAGTTCCGGTATTTGAGGAAACTGCCAAGATTCCAGAGGTTGTTAGATGCTGAACGGGATGGCGTTCGTGGTCGTGGAAGGTATCTCCCCCGCGCTTGATTGAGTACGGAACAGATAGAACCGTCTCTGGAGTTATCTTCCCTTCTTCAAGCGCAGCAGCCAGAGTCATAATCTTTCCAGTTGAACCAGGCTCATAAACATCTTGTACCGATGGATTTCGCATCAACGATTGAGAAACCGTCTTAGTGTTATTTGGATCAAATGTTGGAGCAGTCGCATGCGCCAAAATATGGCCAGTCTTTGGATCCATGACAATTACTGTTCCGCTAGTTGCGCGTGACTTGGAAACCGCTTCTTGAATAGCTTGTGCTGCAACCCACTGCACATCACGATCAATAGTTAAACGAACCGTTGTGCCCTTCTTCGCCGCAACTATTTCATTCTGCGAACCAGGAATTTCGGCACCTAAGCCACGCGCATATGAATAACGTCCATCTGTTCCGGAAATCAGTGAGTTCATACTTGATTCAAGTCCAGTAGCACCGATTCCATCTTGGCGAACGAAGCCGACAAGAGAAGAGACAAGAGAGCCAGATGGATACTCGCGGATGTAATTGCGCTCGGCGAAGAAACCTAGAATTCGCTTATCGAAATTCTCTTTCGAGAGCGCTGCATTATGAGCATCGATGGAATCGCTTAAGGTGCGCCAAATCGCAGGCTTCGCATTTCGAGCAACCATCGAATAACGCTTTGTTCCAGATATAGCGCTCTGTACTTGCGCAACTGTCATTCCAAGGATTGGCGCAGCAAAGTTCGCACTGGCAGGTGCATCGGTAATCAAAGTTTGGTCAACGACGATATTTATCGCAGAAACGCTGCGCGCAAAGGCAACGCCATTTATATCGGTTATCTCACCGCGCGCAGCTGGGATGGCACGCGTTGACTCCATCTCATTGGCAGCTTTAGCGCGATAGTCGCTGGCTTGGATCGCCTGGATTTGAGTCAAGCGCGCCGCAAAGAGTAGGAAGAAGATCAAGATAAAGACGATGAGTATGCGGATGCGAGATGCTGCCAAATTTAAATTACCCACGGGCGACATCTCCATTAGTTATTTCAGAAGTTGCAGCGCCTGCAACAGGTGCCAGGTTTAGAAAGACGGGAGATTCAGATGGGCGCATTCCGAGTTCTGCAGCTTTCTTAGCTAGCGCCTCTGGCGATGATGCGAGATCAATCTGGCGGTTAATCGCTTCACGTTGATCTGCAACGATCTTGGCTTCAGCCTTTAACTCTGAGAGCGTGAAGGCATCTTGTGCCAGCAAGATATTTACAACGAGCAACATCAGCAAACCGATACCCGCAACTGCTGATAAGAAGGTTGCAAAGAAGCGATGAGTGGCTTGAGCGCCATCAGAAACATTTGGTACTAACTTTAAGAAGACTTCCGCTGACTTCTCAGAGAGCTTCTGGCGTGGAGCGCGTGGGGTGCGAGTTGCAATCGTCTGGGTAAGTGCCATTTAAGCAGCCAACCTTTCGATCGCACGTAAACGAACCGATGCCGAACGCGGATTGTTAGCCAACTCTTGATCAGAAGGTGTTTCACCTGATTTGGAAACAAGTGCAAACTTCGCAGCAAATTCAGGGAGATCAACTGGAAGATCGCGTGGCGTCTTTGAAGTCGAACGCTCAACAAATATCTCTTTAACAATGCGGTCCTCTAAAGATTGGAAGGAGAGAACAACAACTCGGCCGCCCACCATCAAGAGATCAAGTGCAACTGGAAGTGCGCGTGTAATCGCACCTAGTTCGTCATTTGCTTCGATGCGAAGGGCTTGGAAAGTGCGCTTTGCTGGATTGCCTCCTGTACGACGTGTTGCTGCTGGAATGCTCTCTTTGATTAGCGTTGCTAGTTCTTGTGTCGAATTTAGCGGAGCCTTAGCGCGCGCTTTGACGATATTTTCAACAATACGAGTTGCAAACTTTTCTTCACCAAAAGTGCGCAGAATCTTTACTAGAGCACCTGGTGCGTAGGTATTTACAATCTCTGAAGCTGTAATTCCGCACGAACGGTCCATGCGCATATCAAGTGGCGCATCTTGTGAGTATGAAAATCCACGATCTACTTCATCAAGTTGAATGGATGAAACTCCAAGATCAAAGAGAATTCCATTCACTTTTTCATAACCGTGGCTGGCGACTACTTCGCCGATTCGATCAAAGATTGCATGGTTGGCTTTGAAGCGATCACCAAAACGAGCCAGGCGAGCAGAAGCGCGTTCCAGTGCGATCGGATCGCGATCGATTCCGATAACGGTAAGAGTAGGAAACTTTTCAAGGAGGGCTTCGGTGTGACCGCCCAAGCCAAGTGTGCAATCTACGATAACTGGTGATTGGTTTAGCAGAGTTGTTGGAGAGAGTAATTCAATGCAACGATCAAGCATTACTGAAATATGTTGCGTACTTGCATCGTTCATACACTCCCCCTTTTCTTAACTAGTTATCTTGCATTTACTTCTTTAACTTCATCTCTCATCTCTGGTCACCGCCGGCCGACGGATCTAACGAAAGCGACACCGGGGAAGGGGTGTCGCTGCCGGCTTTAGGTCGGCGGTGGCCACAGATGAGAGCGCTATTTAATTTTTTACTTGCTATTTAGTTGTTTTATTAAGTTGTATTAATTTTTCTCAGAAGAGACCCGGAAAAATCTCCTCTGAAACCTCGGCAAAGCCCTTTTCACGATCTGTTAAATAAGAGTTCCAAGCTGCGTTATCCCAAATTTCAACGCGAGTATTTGCACCAATAACAACGCAATCTTTTTCAAGACCTGCATATGTGCGAAGTCCTGCAGGAATAGTTACGCGACCTTGGCGATCAGGAATTTCATCGTGTGCGCCGGCAAACATCACACGCATGTAATCGCGCGCATTCTTTGATGTAACTGGTGCCTGGCGCAGTGTTTCGGTGATCGTTGCAAATTCAGCAGATGGAAAAACGTAGAGACAACGTTCTTGTCCTTTTGTAATTACTAAACCTGCAGAGAGTTCTTCGCGGAATTTTGCGGGAAGGATTAAGCGGCCCTTTTCATCAAGGCGTGGCTCGTGGGTACCGAGAAACATCTTCGCGAACCCCCTTCCCCGAGGACTCTTGTAAGCGGCAATTCCCGCTTAATCCCCCACTTTACTCCACTTTCCTCCTTTTTCAACCACCCTCCGCCACCTTTCCCCCACCTCCTCCCCACGCCTCCCCACTCCGGTGGCCCCTATTTGGGGCAGCAAAAAAGCCCCCGCATGAGCGAGGGCTTGGTAGGTCTGATTTAGCGGCGGTTAGCCGTTATTGCGCTGATCCCAACGATCTTCAAAGCCTTGGGTGAAGCCCTTTCCAAAGCCTTTGCCACGTGGGCGCTTGGCAAATGAACCCTGGCGAGCGCCGTTAGCCGCAGCCGAGATCGCATTGGCCAAGACGATTACGCCTACGAGGGCGAAGATAAAGCCGACGACGCCTACGGCGGTGACCTGTGCGATTAGACCGGCAAAGAGAGTGGCGATTCCTACGATTAGGGCGACCACACCAATTGCAGCGCCTGGGCCGCGACGGCGAGTACCTGAGAGCGTTGAGACGAGAGCTGGGTCATCAGCTGATAGCGCCTGCTCCATCTCGGCTAGCAAGCGTAATTCTCGATCGGAAAGTGCCATATAGACACAATAGAACAACTTTTATCTAGGTGCTAGTTGGTTCACCAACTAGTCCAGAAGACCTAGCGGTGCTAGTCGGTCCCTTCCTCATCGGATTCAGCCTTAATCAGGCGCCCCGGACGCACGCTGCCCCGCCCAAAGCGCGCCTTTGCACGATCGATGGCTCCTTCAGCATCGCGCCAACCCTTTTCACGCGCACCCAAGACCAACTGTTCTGGTGAATCATCCTGCAAGTTTTCCAATGAGACGCCAACTAAGCGAAGCCGTGCCCGATCGATCTTTAACGCCAAGTAAAGCGCCTTAACGACTTCGTAAACCTCGTGGGTGCTATCGATTGCAAGTGGCAGAGTCTTTGAGCGATTGATCGTTGAGAAATCTGCAAAACGCACCTTGATCGAAATTGTCTTTGCAAATAAACCTTTTTCGCGAAGTCGCGCCGTTGCTTTCTCGGTCATTCGGAGAAACTCTTGCAAGATCTCAATTGGGTTATCTAGGTCGGTCGAAAAAGTTTCGGCCGCCGAAATGGATTTATCTGGTTCTTCGGGTGTGACATCGCGATAGTCACGCCCCCACGCAAGTTCATAAAGTGAAGCACCTGCTGCATCACCAAGTGCGCGAATCAAAGTACTGCGCGGAGTATTGGCGATATCAGCAACCGTATGAAGTCCAAGTCTTTCTAACTGTTCAGCAGTCTTTGGCCCAACCCCCCAGATTGCACCGACGGGCAGCGGATGTAGGAAAGTCAAGATGCGATCAGTTGTTATTTCGAGCATGCCATTTGGTTTGCAATGTTGTGATGCGAGCTTTGCAATAAATTTTGAAGGAGCGATACCGACTGAACAGGTGATGCCTTCTTCTCGCTCGACTCTGGCGCGAATCTCTGTTGCGATTTCGCGACCGGTGCCCAGTAATTTGCGCGCACCTGTGACATCTAAGAAAGCTTCATCGAGTGAGATTGGTTCTACCAGCGGAGTAAATGATTCGAAGATTTTCATTACGCGGTCGGAGATTTCAGAGTAACGATGGTGATCTGGTGCGATAAAGATTGCGTTAGGTGCCATGCGTTGCGCTCGGCCTACCGGCATTGCCGCGCGGATTCCAAATTTACGTGCGGCGTAGTTTGCAGATAGAACAACGCCACGCGCACCTGCGCCAACAACAACTGCCTTGCCGCGAAGTTCTGGGTGATCGAGTTCGGCGACCGATGCGTAGAAGGCATCCATATCTACATGCAAGATCGTGGCCTCTTGTGGCTTTTCTTGGCTCATATAGCTCTCTCGATTAATTTGCGCGACCACTTTTCATAAGCCTGGCGTAGGTCCCAGGCACCGCTAGCGTTGATCGAGATACCGCGTTCGCCGGTGCGTCTAGTTTTGCCACGGACTAACAATAAGGATGTTGAGTAGAGAGTGGAAGCAAAACCCTCTTGTGCATCAGAGAAGAATGTTGAATCAGTGCAGCCATAACCATCATCGAGAGTTAAGAAGATAACGCGCCGCCCAGAGCGCACTGGCGGGGTCTGCATCGCCACCTTTACTCCTGCAACCAAGATATCGCTCTGTGATCGAAGTGTTAGTAGATCTGATGATTTAACTGCGCCGATCGCATTTAGAAATGGCGCATAGAACTCGAGCATATGGTGGGTGATATCCATTCCTAAGCGCTCAACTTCGTTACGTACTTTTTCGGAAGCGCCCATCGCAGGTAATCCACTGGTGGCAAGTGCAGGTGGGGCAAAGCCAAAGACCATCTGCGAACCAGAAATATTTGAAGCCGGTGAACGAGTTAGATCAGATAAATGCAGAAGTAGATCGCGATGATTTAGGGCGCCATCGCTAAGCGAGTGCACTCGATCGAAAGCGCCGGTCATGATTAAGGTTTCGATAATTGGATGTGATGCACCTGATCTGCGATAGAAATCTGCTAAATCAATATAAGGGCGACCTGCGATTATCGAAGTGATCTCCCCTGCGCTAATGCCGCCAACTGTAGAAAGTGCGATACGTACGCTGTAAGCGCCTTCGTTATTTTTCTCAACTGTGTAGTTTTCATTTGAAAAATTGATATCAAGCGGTGCCAGCCCAACACCTAGCTGGCGCGCTTCATCAACCATCAAACGCTTTGGGTACATTCCGGGGTCGTGGGTAAGAACGCCGGCGATAAATGCTGCTGGGTAGTGGGTCTTTAAATATGCAGATTGATAAGTGGGAAGTGCGAAAGCTGCAGCATGTGCTTTACAGAAACCAAAGGATGCAAAGGCGCGTAAGACATCCCAGATCTCGGCAATAGTTGTTAACTCGTAACCGCGCGCGGTTGCGGCAGGAAAGAACCAATCGCAGACTTCTTGTTGGCCTTCTTTACTGCCTAAAGCGCGCCGTTTTTCGTCGGCGGCAGCCAGAGATATGCCGGTCATAGTGGCGATAATTGAGATCACTTGCTCGTGAAATACAACGACGCCTTCGGTTTCAGCCAAGATCTCGTAGAGATCAGGGTGGATTATCTGCGCTGAAGTAAAGCCGTGGCGCGCGCTTAAGAAGGGGCGGATCATGTCGCTCTTAACTGGGCCAGGGCGAAAGAGCGAGATATCGATTACGAGATCGTTAAAAGTTTTCGGAGTTAACTTTCCAACTAGCTCACGCTGTCCCGGGCTTTCGACTTGAAAGATACCTAAGGTGCGCGTTGATTGGATTAACTCGTAAGTTGGTTTGTCATCTAGTGGCACAGCATCAATATCAACTTCGGTTTCATCGACTCGCTTTATCTCAGCAACTGCATGAGCAATCGTTGATTGCATCCGCACACCCAGGATGTCGAGTTTTAGTAAACCAATTTCTTCAACGTCATCTTTATCAAATTCGACCATCGGATAACCGCCGGCGTTAAATTGAACTGGCGCGCGATCGAGCAGACCTGCATCAGAGAGAACAACGGCGCATGGGTGCATCGCTAAATGGCGCGGTAAGCCATCAAGGCGCTGGGCAAGTGAGATCGCCATCGCGGTAAGGGGCGCCGATAAATTAAGTGAGCGAAGCTCGGGAAGTGATTTAAGAGTTGCCTCGATATTTCGAGCGCGGATATGCGGCATAGATTTTGCAATGAGATCGATCTCCATCGGTGAGATACCAAGTGCGGCGCCGGTATCGCGGATCGCATTTCGGGCGCGGTAGGTATCGACCATCGCAACAGTTGCACAGCGCGAGAGCGCACCTGGTGCGCGCCAATCAGTGTCGCCATAGCGTTTAAAGACCATGTCGTAAATTTCTAGGCGTCGCGCGGATTCAACATCGATATCTATATCGGGCAGCGCGCGACGCAGCGGTGAACAGAAACGTTCCATCAAAAGGCCATGGCGCATTGGGTCTACGCCAGAGATGCCAAGTAAGTGACAGATCAAAGAGCCCGCGCCGCTGCCGCGAGCTGCAACGCGGATATTGTTTTGGCGCGCCATATCGGTGATATCGGCAACGGTTAAGAAATATGACTCGTAACCAAGGGTTGCAACTGTTGCGAGTTCATCATCTAAACGAGTGCGCGCTTTAGCGATAAGAGTTGAATCGTTGTAGCGCCAATTGATTCCGGATTCGCAACGGCTGCGCAGCAAAGTGCGCATTTGATTTGCTGAATCTGCCCCGACTACATGGGGTTCAGGTAGATGGATCGCCCCTAAACCAAGATCGCGTTGTGGCGATAACAACGCGCGTTCGGCCCATTGTCGCGTGGTATTTAAAAGTGCGCGCGGTGTTCGTTCTCCTGCAGCTCGCGCAATTTCGGCAGCGAGTGAAACCATTTGCTCGTTAGATTTTAAATAACCTTCAGCGTTACGTCTTTCGAGGTGGCGTTGATGCAACGGAACTAATTGGCGCGCACAATCGAGGATGTCGGCTACTGGCCCATCGGCGGCATCGCGCATCCGCACCGCATTGGTGATAACCGCATCGATATCGTGGTCGCGGGCAAAGATTAAAGAGCGCGCGGCATGTGTTGTTGAGAGCGGGCCTTTGCCAGCGACTAGATGTGAAACACAGTCAATTGCTTGATCGCCAAAGAAAGGGCGGGTCTTGTTAAATAGCTCGTAGGCGATATCGCTGCGATGTAAGACCAGCGCCTGACTTAAAGGCGATTCGGGGCCGTGCAGCAAATGTAACTGTGCTGAGTATTCGCTAAAGCGTTGCAGCAGTTCGAGGGTAATAACTGGCTTGCGATCAACTGCGTTCATGGATAACCCAGTCATGAAACGAACAAGTGAGCGCCATCCCCCATCGCCATGTGCCAGAACCGTTACGCGCGGCAGATCTTTCGCGCTTGTATTTTTACTATTGGGATCGTTTAATAAATCATTCTTTGAAAGATCAACGGCTAAATTAACTCCGATAATCGGTGCAATTCCGTACTGCAGACAGGCGCGGGCAAAGCGAATCGAGCCAGATAAACCATCGCGATCGGTGAGTGCGAGCGCCGGTGATTCAAATTCGGCAGCGCGTTGCACCAGATCTTGCGGCTGCGTTGTTCCGTACTTAAGCGAGAAGGCACTTGATGTACGTAGATGGATAAAACTCATACCTGACTCATACCTGAACTCATACTTGTTTAACGATCCACGAACCTGTTATCTCATCGCGTTCTAATTCGAAGGTATTAAGCGATCCAATAGGTGCAGCCTCAACTCTCCATAAAGCGCGAGCGCCATCATCAGGGCGATAGATGCCATCGCTAACCCGGTTCCACCAACCACCTGCTTCACACCAACGCGATAGAACTGCATGGATGCGAAAACGTTTGCCACGAAAAGTGAATTCGATGGGGGTAGCTGCTCCATCGGAAACTACTTCGTGGGCTGGTGATATCTCTGGGACTGACATTTTGGGACGCCTAAACCTCTCCTGTGGACAATTCGAACATGTGTTCGAAAACTAGCCCAAGGCCCTGACATTGGCAAGAAGGGTGTGTCGCCACGCTTAAGATAGTTGAAAGTTCAACTATCTCCCCTACACTTGCCAGAGTCAGAACAGCTATTAATCAGTTTCTAAATAAGGAGAACCATGGACGCAGTACTCGTAATTGGCCGAATTCTTTTCGCCTTCATCTTCATCGCATCAGGAATTGGCCACTTTGCAAAGCTTGAAATGATGACCGGCTATGCAAAGTACAAGAAGTTGCCTGCTGCAAAGCTCGGCGTAATCGCTAGCGGACTTTTCTTCCTTCTCGGCGGAATCTACATCGCACTCGGCTTCTGGGTAGACCTAGGCGCTCTCATGCTCGCAATCACCTTGTTGCTCGCAGCAGTTATCTTCCACAATTACTGGAAAGAGACTGATGCAACTGCAAAGCAGAACGAGATGATCGCATTTAACAAGGATCTCGCTCTTGCTGGCGCTTCACTAATCATCTTCGCACTTATCTACAGTGGTGCGATTTCAGGAGATGCCTTCGGTCCACATATCGGAAATCTCTCTTTCTTTAACAAGTAATTGAACAAGTAACAAGAAGTTCACAAAATGGCCTCCCGATTGGGGGGCCATTTTGCTTTTGATTCGCTCTTTGGGTGAGAGTATTAAGAAATGGATACCTTGCTAGCGGTTATCGCTGGTGGATTTATCGGCGCAATACTGGGCTTTGTAGGCGCAGGTGGCGCGATGCTTTCAGTACCGATCCTGCTCTACATATTTGACTTCACCGCAATTCCTGCAACAACCGGAGCCTTAGCAATTGTTCTATGTGCTGCAATCGCAGGTGCTATTCCTAAAGCACGTGCCAAGGAGATCCTCTACCGAGAAGCCTTTGTTATTTGGGGCCTTGGACTAGTCACCAATCTTGCCGCCTCAATTCTGGCTCATAGGTTAAGTGATCAGATAATCACTACTGGATTTAGCATCACAATACTTTTTGCAGCACTTTCGATGGTAAAGAAATCTGCTGAACAAGAACAGCGCAGAATGTCGCCCGGAGTTTTGGTAGCGATTTCACTTGGTATCGGCGTGATAACTGGTCTCTTTGGAATCGGTGGCGGATTCATTGTTATTCCGGTCTTGATGCACGCCTTTGGAACTCCAGCAAGAGTTGCATCAGGAACATCGCTAGTTGTAATTGCGCTGAACTCAATTACCGCCTTTATCGGTCACCAATCACATTGGGATGAAGTCGAATGGAA
The DNA here is from genome assembly GCA_965268165.1 of Candidatus Nanopelagicaceae bacterium. Taxonomy (GTDB): domain Bacteria; phylum Actinomycetota; class Actinomycetes; order Nanopelagicales; family Nanopelagicaceae; genus Planktophila. The sequence goes on along the minus strand of OZ254162.1, from coordinate 583,843 downwards.
GATTCCAGTTGTTATGGCGCTAAGTGCTACGGCAATTGCTTTGCTGGCATCGCATCGCCAATCAAAGAGTAATGAAACAACGAAAAAGGCTTTCGCTGGTCTACTTGTTCTTGTCGCTGCCTTTACGATGCTGCAGACTTGGGCTTAAGACTTACCTGTCTTTATCGACTTCGATAAGAAGCCGGCCAGAATCAACATCAAAACGGGATAAGCCATTCCAATAGAAAGATTTGTGTACTCGGCGATCAAACCTGTAATTGTTGGTCCGAAGAAGAAACCAGCAATTCCAATTACTCCAACGCGCGAAATTGCAACCGCAGGTGCGATTCCCGGAGTCTTACTTGCCGCCAAGATAAATGCAGGAAACATCGGACCAATGCCAAGGCCTGCTGCGATGAAGCCGATATTCACAATTATCAGCGCAGGAATTGGATAAGAATCCGACATTGGAATCGAAATTAGCATCGCAATCCCCCAGATGCTTCCTCCGAAATATCCACCAAGTTTTACTAAACGCGCTGGTCCGAAATAATCAAGTGCGCGATCGCCTAAGAAACGGCTAACGATCATGGCGAGTGCAAAGGATGCAAAGGCAGATGCGTATACGCCTTTGCCATAGCCCATCTCATCGCGCAATAAAATTGCGCCCCAGTCACTTGCCGCGCCTTCACCGACCAAGCTGGCGAGAAGTCCGACGCCCAAGAACCAGAGCGGCATAACAGATTTACCGAAAAGCGGAATCTTTGCTTCATGTTCTTCATCGCCCTTATGCCCATCAATCGATGAAGGAAGCAAATAGTAAGCAGCGATGAGATAGGCGATCAGAGAGACGATCGCAATGGCAACCAAATTTGTGCGCGGTGAAACATGGCGAGTAATTGCGCCACCAAGAACAGTTGTCACAAACGCGCCCATGCTCCACATTGCGTGAAATGAGGACATGTAACGGCGGCCCAAAATATTTTCAACCACGGTTGCTTGAAAGTTGTAACACATATCAATCAGGGCATAGCCAAGGCCCATGGTGTACAAAGTCAAGAACAAGGTGACTGCATTAGTTGCTAGGCCCATACCCGCTAACCCAGCAGGCATGATGAATACTCCAACGAAAATCACTTTCTGTGAGCCAAAGGTATGCATCAACCTTCCGGCAAGCTGTGCTCCAGTAATTGATCCGAAGGTGCTTCCCAAAAGAACAAAGCCAAAAGCTCCATTTGAAAGCCCGATTAGATCTTTAATCTCGGGAATGCGCGGAACCCAACCCATAGAAACTATTCCAAGCAAGAGGAAACAGACGCGAAGAGAATTTCTTGCTAATTCCGCACGGTGGTTTTGATCAAGTGCTCCGATAAACATTTGCCAAGGGTATCCTGCAACCATGGAAGGCATCCTCGAAAAGGCAGCGGTAAAACGCTTTATTCAAGCATCAAGTGACTTTGGGGTTAAAGGCCAAGTAACTGTTCTTGCTGAAACCGCCCGTACCGCAGTTGATGCAGCCAATGGTTTAGGAATTGAAGTTGGTCAGATCGCTTCTTCGCTTATCTTTAAATTGCCATCGGGAAATCCCCTATTGATTATCACCAGTGGTCGCCACCGCGTTGATACTGATTTAGTTGCGAAGAATTTAGGTATCGCCGAACTTGGTCGCGCCGATGCCAACTATGTAAAAGAAGTTTCTGGTTATTCAGTCGGCGGAGTTGCACCACTTGGTTGGATTAGCCAACCTGAGAAGATTCTGATTGATCAAGCGCTAAATGACTACGAGATTGTCTGGGCAGCATCTGGACATCCGCATGCTGTCTACCCAACGAGTTACGCCGAATTAATTGCTTGCACAGGCGCCACCCCAATGGTTGTTGGCGACTAGCTAAGTAACTCCGCAAGTAACTTTTCTACTCGAGCTTTGATCTCATCACGAATTACACGCACTGGTTCAATCCCCTGTCCTGCTGGATCTTCGAGTACCCAATCTTCATATCGCTTACCAGGATAGAACGGGCAGACATCACCGCAACCCATGGTGATAACCGCATCTGATTCTTGTACTGCCTCAGGTGTTAAAACTTTTGGAGTGTTATTTGCAATATCGATTCCGACTTCGGCCATCGCTGCGACGGCAACTGGGTTAATCGAATCTTTTGGAGCGGAACCGGCAGAGAGTACTTCTACGCGCCCTTGCCCGAGTTCGCGCATAAAGCCCGCCGCCATTTGTGATCGACCTGCGTTGTGTACGCAGACAAAGAGAACTGTTGGCTTGCTCATTTACTTCTCGTTTCCTGTTTTATTCGGGGAATTTATAAATTTGGTTAGAGCTAGACCTAGGACAGCGCCCAAAATCTGCGCCGCGATAAAGGGTGCGACTGAACTTGGTGCGATACCAGCGAAAGTATCTGAGAGGGTTCTAGCCACGGTCACTGCAGGGTTTGCAAAACTCGTTGATGAAGTAAAGAAATATGCGGCTGAAATATAAGCGCCGACAAGTACTGGGATCTTGGCTTCGCTCCTTTGCGCGATTGCAGTAAAGATAATGAAGACTAGACCAGCGGTTGCCAGAATTTCGCTCACGAAGAGTTCAGCGCCAGTTCGGTCTTTCTGGGAAATTTCGATAATTGGTAAATTGAAGATGAAGTTTGCGATAGCAACGCCAATTACCGCACCGACCAACTGGGCCGCCAGGTAGGCGGCAGCAAGAGATGCTGTGATGTTCTTCTTGAACAACTGAATTGCAGTCACAACTGGGTTGAAATGGGCGCCGCTAATTGGGCCAAGCAAGGTTATTAAGATGTAGAGAATCAATCCGGTTGCCGCTGAGTTAATTGTTAACTGCACGCCAACATCTTTTGAAAGATTGGTCGCCATTACCCCTGAACCGATTACTACGAGCAAAAGGGTGGCGGTGCCAAAGAGTTCCGCGATCGTTCTTCTCAGATTCACATCCCTATCTTCGGCTATAGATGAACGGGTAATAACCAGCGCCACGGAGTAATATCTGAATTTAAGATGAACCTTTCATTAAAACTCTTCCCATCTGAGGCCGAATCAGCGCCTCATATTGTGCTTGTCCATGGAATGGGCTCGGCAGCAACTGCCTGGAAGCCACTTACTCCATTACTGCAATCCAAGTACAACGTGATCACCGTTGATCTGCCCGGCCACGGAGACTCCCCTTTTGATAAAACCCAACTGATGGATCCAAATTCGATGGCAAATTTGGTTGTAAAGGAAGTTAAGCGAGCGTTTGATCTAAATACCTTTGACGTAGTGGGAAATTCTTGGGGTGGTTGGATCGCACTTGAAATGGCTGCAGCCCATCCCCAAACAATTAAGAGCGTAGTAGCGCTTGCGCCGGCAGGGTTTTGGTTAGCAACATTTGTGCAGCGTTATCCTGGAACTTCCGCTTTAAGATTCTTAGCAAAGAATTCAGCACCTCTCGCACCAACGTTTTTGAAGTTTGAGTGGTCACGGAAATTAGGTTTTGAATCGGTAAGTCCGCGATGGCGCGAATTTTCTACCGAGCTTTGCTTAGATGCCACTGTAGCTATGGCTAACTCACCTGGCTATTTTCCGGCCTGGGATGGAATGTTAAAGAAGCGCTTTGATTCCAAGATTGATTCTTCAATTCCAGTAACGATTATCTTTGGCGATGCTGATAACACGTTGCCAGAGACAACCTGCCAAGAGCGAACGATGGCACCTGCGCATGCGCAATGGAAGATATTTGAAGAATGTGGCCACGCACCGATGTGGGATCAGCCGCAGGAAGTTGCGGCAGAGATTTTCGCCGTCGCCGGTATCAATAAATGAATAGCGATTTAACAACCGTTATCTTCTTTTGGAAGATCAAGCAGAGCAAGGTTGGCTTCGCGTTGTTGCGAATGGCTCTTGATCGGGGCGGCCTTCGCAGACTTAAAGGCGTGCGCTTTGCCAAGATGCTAGGAACTGGAAAAGGTGAAACATTCACACCGCGCGATGCAGATGCAACTCGATGGGGTGCGCTTGTAGTTATTGAGCAATCTCAATTAGCGATGCTAGATAACTCAAAGTTGATCAAGCGCTGGCGTAAAAATAGCGTTGATGAGGTTCGATATCTAGTTGATCCAATTTCATCTCATGGTTTATGGGCCAAGGTAAATCCCTTTGACTACGCAAAGAGCGCAGGTGATGGTGAAGTTGTTGCAATCACCCGTGCTCGAATCAAGTGGACGCAAAATGTGCGTTTCTGGAGAGCCGTTCCACCAGTAACTTCTAGTCTGCATTCATCTCCTGGTTTATTGCAGACCATCGGAATTGGTGAAGCTCCGATAGGTCTGCAAGGAACTTTTTCACATTGGCGCTCTGGCGCAGATTTAAGAAACTTTGCTTACAAGGGCGCCGCCCACCAAGAAGCGATTGCAGCCACTGAACGCCATGCTTGGTATGCCGAAGAACTCTTTGCACGCTTTGCAGTGCGTGAAATTCGTGGTTCGCTAAGTAAATAGCGGTTTCTACTCAAGCGATTACTAGGGCAGACTTAGCCCATGTCGATCCGTCATTACAACCCCCGCAGGCGTCACCGCCGCGGTATCTCGGATCGCTCCCGCCTCTTTCTCTATCTGGTGCTTGGCGTTGCTCTGCTCTTACAAGTTTCTTATCCGCTTCTCGAAGGTGAATCTCTCCGTGTTGTAACTATTGCAACTGTTTATTGGGGCGCCGGCGCCATGGCGCTACATGCGCTGTTGTCATACGGTGCGCGTTATGCATTTACTTATTTAGTTATTGCGCTAACTTTCGGTTTCTTTATTGAATTAATTGGTGTATCCACTGGTTGGCCATTTGGCGTCTATTCATATGATCCATCGCTTGGTCCGCAATTAATTAGCGTTCCACTTGTTGTGCCATTTGCTTGGGCGATGATCGCGCATCCAGTCTTATGTGTTGCACGCCGAGTGACTAAGAACTGGGTATTTCTCTACGGTGGCTTCGGAATGATGGCCTATGACTTATTCCTTGATCCGCAGATGGTTAGCGGTGGTCGCTGGACTTGGGAGGTAACTGGCTCACATGTTCCCTTCACTCCTGAAATTCCACTTTCAAATGCATTTGGATGGTTGTTATCTGGCATGGCTTTAATTGCAGTTCTGCACTTAGTTCTACCGCGCGATCGCCGCAAGCAGAGCGCGAGTTACACCGCAGTTGATTTCTTCTTAATCTGGACTTGGTTTGGCGGCATCGTTTCAAATCTATTCTTCTTTGATCGCCCAGGTATCGCATTCTTATTCGGAACGGTTTATGGCGCCTTCCTTGCACCGTATCTCTTCTCACGCTGGCTCGGGCGCCCTTAACAATTTAACTTGTATTGAATAAATCGTGCTAACTAACTTGATTTTCTTTGCATCCGTTGCTCTACTCTGGCTAGCCGTCGCAAACTTCTTTACCATCCGCCGCCCCGCACCTGCTGCAGAACGCAGTGAATCTGTAACTATTTTGATTCCGGTGCGAAATGAAGCGGAAAACATTGCAGATCTAGTCCTTAGCCTGCAGGCTCAACAGTTCTTGAATAAACCAGAGATCATCTTCATCAACGACTCATCAACCGATGACACAGCAGACAAGTTGCAGGAAGCCAAAGATGGTGGCGCTCAAATTAAAGTTATCAACGCCCCTGAACTTCCAGATGGTTGGCTGGGTAAACCTTGGGCGCTGCAGCAAGGATATTTGCAGGCAAAGGGTGAAATCGTTGTAACTCTGGATGCAGATGTTCGTTTAACTTCCACCGCTATTGCACAAGCACTTGGCATGCTGGGCGATCGCTCATTTATCTCGCCGTATCCGCGTCAGATCGCTAAGACTTTTTCAGAACGATTGATTCAACCGCTACTGCAATGGTCATGGATGAGTACCGTGCCACTGCGTATTGCCGAAAAATCTACGCGCACTTCTTTAGCAGTTGCCAACGGTCAATTCTTTCTGGTGCGCAAAAACTCTTTGGATCAAATCGATGGATTTACTGCGATAGCCGCAGAAGTTCTCGACGATATGGAACTTGCCCGCACGCTGATTAAATCTGGCGCATTTGGTGGAGTGGCTGATGGTTCATCGCTGGCGCAGACCCGCATGTATAAAAACTTCTCTGAAATCAAAGCTGGGTATGGAAAATCTCTCTGGAAAGCATTCGGCAGTCAGAGCGGTAGCGCGGGTGCGATCGCATTTCTAATTATTACCGGCATCGCACCAGTAATTGCTTGGTTTGGTGGCCATCCCCTGGGCTTCTTCGCCTATCAATTTGTAGTTATAACTCGAGCACTTAGCGCAGCGCGTTCGCGCGGGCGAATCCTAGATTCAATTCTGCATCCAATCTCTTCTGCGATCTTGATCTATTTAATTATCTACAGTTGGCGCGCCCGTGGCGCAGTAACGTGGAAAGGTCGCACGCTGTGAGCAAAAGTAATTCCAGTAAACCTGCCGTTGCTGTAATCGGTGCCGGCATGGGCGGAATGGCAACTGCAGCGCGTTTAGCGAAGGCTGGCCACCAAGTAACTGTCTATGAAGCATACGATCGTCATGGCGGTAAGTGCCGCACTGAATGGATCGGCAATTACGCATTCGATACCGGCCCTTCACTTTTAACTCTTCCTGCCGTCTATCGTGATTTCTTTCAGCGCACTGGTGAAGTCATGGGTCGAGTTCTAGAACTAGTTCCCGTTAATCCATCATTTGATTACCGTTTTGCCGATGGTAAGTCAGTTAAGTTTGCCAACTTATCGCGTAAAGAGACTCTGGCAGCAATTACTGAATCCCTGGGAGCCGAAGCAGGACAAGAGTGGGATCGTGTAATGCGCACGGCGGAGGCGATGTGGGATGTCTCGCGCGAACCATTTATCGAATCTGAACTTCGTTCTATTGCGTCATTACTGAAACGTCCAACTCTGCTGCGCGACTTACGAATCATAGCGCCCTGGAAATCTCTTCGCGGTCTAAAAATTAAAGATATTCATCTACGAAACATTATGGATCGCTATGCAACCTATAGCGGATCCGATCCCCGCGTTGCACCTGCGGTGTTGGCATCTATCGCCTTCGTTGAAGAAGCCTTCGGGGCTTGGCACATTAAAGGCGGGGTTGGAAAGTTAGCCGATGCCGTTTATCAACGTTGCCTAGATCGCGGCGTTAAATTTGAATTCAACTCCCCCATTACTGCGATTAACCACAATGGTAAATCTGTAACTGGCCTTTCACTTGGCGATGGGCGATCAATTGACTACGAAGTTGTCGTAGCAAACGCTGATGCATCGTTGGTTTATGGCAAATTGATTTCCGGCAAAGCCTCCAGGTTAAAGCGCACTCGCAAAAACTTAGCGAAAGCAGAGCCTTCACTTGCTGGATTCTCACTACTGCTCGGACTTCGTCCCACCGATCAGCCAACTGGTTTATCGCATCACAATGTTTTATTCCCTAAAGATTACGATGAAGAGTTTGAAGATATCTTCAGTCGTAAAGTGCCAGTTGCAGATCCAACAATTTATATATGTGCGCCGAATGACGATGCGATGGTTAAACACCCCGGGCACGAAGCTTGGTTCGTGCTGGTTAATGCACCGCGCCATGGCGATAGCAATGGCTTTAACTGGAACGATAAAGATGCCAACCACCGCTATGCAATGAAGATAATTGATGCAATTGAAGCGCGCGGAATATCAGTTAGAGACCGCTTAGAGGTTTTGGAAATTCGCACGCCTGCAGATCTCGAGCGCACAGTGATGGCGCCAGGTGGATCGATCTACGGCACATCTAGCAACGGAGCGCGTTCGGCATTTTTGCGCGCTAAGAATCGTTCTCCGCTAAAGGGTTTGTACTGCGTTGGTGGATCTGCGCATCCCGGTGGAGGCTTACCGTTAGTTGGACTAAGCGCCGAAATTGTTGCGCAAGCAGTTGTAGGCCCAACGACCCACTAAGTAAAAGCTAAATAGTTGAAGTCCGGCGAGAACTGCCATTACTGGAGTTACTAAGTTAAAGCCGATTGCGTAGGCAACTAGGGCGATAAAGATAAAACTTGCGCGCACAGGTCGTTCTGCTGGCGTAACAACTCCGACTTCGCTGATACCTAAACCACCTAACCGTGCACGCGCATATTCTTGAGTTGATGCGGTTACATAAGTTAGAAGAACAATCCATGCTGGAGCGCCAATGCGGTAAGCGACGTAGAACCAGAGCGCTTCGCTGATGCGATCGGCAACTGAATCCAGAATCGCACCGAATTGGCTCTCGCGGTTCTGATAAATAGCAACGCTGCCATCGATTCCATCGGCATAGAGTGAGAGAACCAGAAGCGGAATCGCCCAGAGCGAAAGTGGATTAACCGCCATCGCAACCGCAAAAACAATTCCTAGCAGCGTGAGTAAGTTCGGAGTTAAGCGCAGTGCTGAAACGAATTTAGCCGATGCAAATGAGATCTTGAGCCAGTCCTTAACAATTCCCTTTATCTCAGCGTTACCGTGGAGCGCGCTCCACTTAGCAAAGAATTCGCTCTGGTTCATCCGCGTTTCTTATCTTTGATCTGCTCAAATATTTCGCGCGTTGCCGAAGAAGTATTCATTGTGTAGAAGTGAAGACCTGGAACGCCGGCATCGAGTAAATCTTCACAGAGACCGGTAGCAATTTCTACGCCAAGTTTGCGGACATCATCTGGTGAATCTTTCAGCGCTTCAAAACGCGCAGCGATAGCCGGTGGAATCGGTGTGCCGCTTAACTCGGCCATGCGATTTAACTGCGCAACATTTGTAACCGGCAAGATGCCAGCGATGATCGGCAGCATTGAACCGCGTGCTGATAAGCGATCAACAAGCGCTTTCCATTTATCAACTTCAAAGAAGAACTGTGTCGTTGCAAATGATGCACCGGCTTTTTCTTTACGGAGCAGAACTTCAATATCTTCATCGAAATTTAACCCTGATGCGGGATGTCCGTCGGGAAATGCGGCGACGCCAATTGTGAATCCACCAACTTCAGCAGCGAGCGTTACTAATTCGTCGGCGTGATTTAAACCGCCAGGTGTTGGTGTCCAAGGTGCGCGCGGTCCCCCAGTTGGATCTCCACGTAGCGCGAGAATGTTATGGATTCCAGCTTGCTTATAGCGCGCCAAAATTTCGATTAGTTCGTCTCGCGTTGAACCAACGCAAGTTAAGTGTGCAACTGTTGGAATATGGGTGCGCTGCGTTATCTCGGAAGTGATCCGAATTGTGCGATCGCGGGTTGTGCCACCTGCGCCATAAGTAACTGAGATGAAATCAGGAGCAATTGGCTCAAGGGCGCGCATAGCGCTCCAGAGGCGTTCTTCTCCTTCTGGGTCTTTCGGAGGAAAGAACTCGAAGGAGTAAGTAACGCCTTCGCCGATCTCCTTCATGCGCATCTCCACGCGGTCAGGGTACCGTTGCGCCGTGGTTAACGATGCACGTGGCACGCTTTTAGCGGTACGCGAGACGGTTCAAAGCGAACTAACTTCTTATCTGACCTTGCAGCGCGAATATTTAAGTGGCATCGGCTCTGAGTTAATCCCAGTATGCGACGCCCTCGAATCATTCTTACTTGAAGGTGGAAAGCGCCTTCGCCCGCTATTTGCATTTGCCGGCTTTGCGGCAACTGGCAAGGTTGCAACCGCTGCCGATATTCGCGCATTTACCAGCCTCGAACTCTTGCAAGCATGTGCGCTTATCCATGATGACTTAATGGATCGCTCAGATACTCGCCGCGGAAAACCTGCAATACATCGCCACTTTGAGAACTTGCATCAACAAGAAGCGATGAGCGGTTTGGCAGATCAATTTGGTGAAGCAGCAGCAGTACTTCTCGGCGACTTGGCACTTGTTTGGTCAGATCATTTGCTCCATACATCAGGTGTTGAAAATAGCGCGCTCTTATCGGCGCTCAAGGTGCACGATGAGATGCGCATCGAGCTTATGGCCGGACAATATTTAGATGTTCGTGAAGCCGGTGAACGTTCTCCTAGCGTTGATCGCTCACTTCGCATCGCACGATATAAATCTGGAAAGTACACAATTGAACGACCACTGCATTTAGGCGCATCGCTTGCGATTACAGATGAGGCAGAACGAAAAGATCTAACAAATATCTTGAGCGCATACGGTCTGCCACTCGGTGAGGCATTCCAATTACGCGATGACATGCTCGGAATCTTTGGCGATCCATCTGTAACCGGTAAACCAGCCGGCGATGATATTCGTGAAGGCAAGCGCACTGTTTTGATGGCGATGACGCTAGAGCGCGCAGACCAAGCAAGCGGCGCCAAGATCACCGCCGCTATAGGCCGCGAGGATCTAACCGCCGATCAAATCGAAGAAATTCGTGCGCTCATAACCGCAACCGGCGCAGTTAAAGTTGTCGAAGATCTCATCGAGGGGCTTCTTTCCAACGCGCTAACTGCGGCAAACTCTGATGAAATTGACCCTTCAGCCCGCGAGTTATTAATCGAACTCGCAACTAGCGCAACTCGTAGGAGCCATTAAATGCCGGCAAAGGTAAAGGGACCAACTGATCACGTAGTCGTAGTTGGTGCAGGACTTGCTGGGTTAAGCGCTGCACTTCGCTTAGCGGGCGCAGGTCGCAAAGTAACGGTCGTAGAACGCGAATCGGTTCCGGGCGGTCGCAACGGTTTGCTAGAAAAAGATGGCTACTCATTTGATACCGGTCCATCTGTTTTAACTATGCCTTCGCTAATTCAAGATGCCTTTAGCTGCGTCGGTGAAGATATGAAGGATTGGCTAGAGCTTTCACCGCTTAAGCCGCTTTATCGCGCTTTTTATCACGATGGTTCGCAGATCGATGTCCATGCCAATACCGCTGAGATGGAAGAAGAGATCCGTCGCACAGTTAGCGCCGAAGAAGCCCTGGGCTACCGCCGTTACGTAGATTTTGTAACCAAGTTGTACAAGTACGAGATGAACGATTTCATCGATCGCAATATCGATTCTCCATTTAATTTGTTGACCCCCAACTTGGCACGCTTGATCGCACTCGGTGGATTTAGAAAACTTTCTCCAAAAGTAAATCAATTTCTTAAAGATCCTCGCCTGCAAAAGGTTTACTCATTCCAGGCGATGTATGCAGGCGTTAGCCCACAACAGGCGCTAGCAATCTATGCAGTTATTGCTTATATGGATTCAGTAAATGGCGTCTTCTTCCCTAAGGGTGGAATGCATGCTGTACCTCGCGCACTTGCTGCTGCTGCAGAGAAGCACGGTGTAACTTTCAAATACAGCACCACGGTCACTCGCCTAGAAGTTGAGAACGGGCGCGCAAAAGCGGTTATCACCGATAAGGGCGAACGCATCGAATGCGATGTGGTTGTCATGAACCCAGATCTACCCGTTGTTTGGCGCGATCTACTTGGCAAAACTCCGCTAAATATTAAGCGCCTTAAGTACTCACCATCTTGTGCGACTTTGCTAGTTGGTTCTTCTAAGAAGTATGACCACGTGGCTCACCACAATATTCACTTCGGAAAATCTTGGGATGGCGTCTTTGATGAGCTAATCAAGAAGAAGACCTTGATGTCAGATCCTTCGGTACTCGTGACTATTCCGACTAAGGATGATGCCGCGTTGGCACCTGCTGGAAAAGAGAGTTATTACATTCTCTATCCGACTCCAAACTTGGATGCCGATATTGATTGGAAGACTCAAGCGCGTCCATATCGTGATCACATGATCAAGACTCTTGAAGATCGCGGTTACACCGGCTTTGGCGATTCAATTGAAACCGAAGTAATGACCACGCCACTTGATTGGCAAGCACAAGGCATGGAACGTGGCGCACCATTTGCCAGCGCACATACCTTCTTCCAAACCGGACCTTTCCGACCACGCAATATCGCAGCTGGTTTTGAAAATGTTGTCTTTGCTGGCTCTGGCACACAACCAGGCGTTGGCGTTCCGATGGTTTTGATTTCTGGTCGCTTAGCGGCAGAGCGAATCGTAGGTCCGGTTAAGTAAGTGAGTGAGTTAAGCGCTGCAGGGATTACCGACCCGCAACTACGGGAGTCTTATTCCGAGTGCAAACGTCTCAACTCTCTGCACGGCAAGACTTATTACCTAGCAACTCTTTTGTTACCAGCGAGCAAGCGACCATTTGTTCACGCGCTTTATGGTTTTGCACGTTATGCCGATGAGATCGTCGATGATTTAGCCTCAACGTTAACTGCTCAAGAGAAAGCAGAAGTACTCCGCGCATGGAGTTCTGATGTATTGCGCGGTTTAAAAACCGGTGAGAGTTCGGATCTGGTTGGCCGGGCGTTAATCGATACGGTGCAACGCTTTGATATCCCCCACCAACATTTCGTAGATTTCTTGCATTCCATGGAGATGGATCTAACCGTTACCGAATATCAAACTTTTGAAGATCTATATGAATATGTCTATGGATCAGCGGCGGTAATCGGTTTGCAGATGGTTCCAATTTTGGGCGGGGATACTGTTAACTCGTTAGAGGCTGCAAAGAATCTGGGCGTTGCCTTCCAGCTCGCTAACTTTATTCGCGATGTTGGCGAAGATTTAGACCGCGGCCGCGTTTACCTGCCGCTACAAGAACTTGCCGAACATGGAGTAACTCGCCAAATGTTGGAGGCGCGCAAGTTAACTCCTGAGATTGTTAGCGCACTCAAGTTTCAGATCACTCGCGTTCGCCAACTACAGAAGGCTGCCGAACCAGGTATTGCGCTGTTAGATAAGACAAGTCAGCCATGTATCCGCGCAGCCAGTGAGTTGTACTGTGGAATCGTTGATGAAGTAGAAAAAATTGGTTACGACATCTTTAATAAGCGCGCCAAGACTTCGACAGCTCGCAGAGCGCGAGTGGCTTTCGCGGCTTATATAAGCGCCGTTGCAGCGCGTTTGCGCTAAAGTAAATCTCGCGGGAGCCGCTCAAACGGCTGAGAGGATCTGAAATTCAGATCGACCGCTTGACCCGTCCGGTAATGCGGATGCGGAAAGGGTAAAACTATGTCATCTACATTTTTAACTATTTGGGGATACGAACTGTCTTATCTCGAACTAATCGCGGTAATGGCCTCTTTTGTCGGAGTTGCACTTGGCATAACAGGTAAGCGAATTACTTGGCCATGGTGGGCGCTAAGTTCTGTGCTCTATGGAATTCTATTTTTTCAATGGGAGCTCTATGCCAGCGCTGCGCTTCAAATCGTCTTTATCATCGCTGCAATCATCGGTTGGTTTGGCTGGGAGCCAAGCGGCGCAAAGCCTGGCGGATTGAAGAACAGCCATCGCGCATATGTTTTAATTGCAATTATCTTGGCAACCCTGGCTCTAGCACCGCTACTTAAGTATTGGGGCGCGGCGTCAACCTATGCTGATGCGATTCTATTCTTCGGTTCACTTTCAGCACAGATTTTGATGGTCTATGAAAAGTTTGAAAGTTGGATTATCTGGTTGGTCGTAGATGCTGGATATGTAGCACTTTATGCATCACAGGATTTACTCTTTACTTCAGTGCTTTATATAACTTTCACAGTTCTAGCGGCTATGGGATGGAGCAAGTGGTATGGAGCTCATCGCAGCGCTAGCCGATCTCTGTAAGGAGAAGTCGCGGCCGGTCATTGCAATTGATGGGCCAGCTGGGGCGGGGAAAACAACCTTGGCTCATGAAATTTTCTTAGCCCTAAGTAACAAGATGTCTATACAAGTTATTCATATGGATGACTTGTACGACGGCTGGGATAACGCTCTATCGAAAGACCTTTCCAAGATTCTGCAATACCTAGTTAGCCAACATGAAGCAAAATCTCCCGCCAATATTCAAAGGTATAACTGGGAGAGTTCTTCCTTCTGCGAAAGTGAAGAACTGCCGGTTAGCGATCTCCTAATTCTCGAGGGAGTTGGTTGCGGAGATAAAGAGTTGCAGGATCGATTTGCAGCTCTAATCTGGATGGAGATTGACCCCACAGATGGCTTAAAACGTGTAATAGATCGCGATGGCGCGCAGATGCATGAGCAGATGCAAAAGTGGCTTGGAACACAAGCCGAATATTTCTTACAACACTCAACGCGCGAAAAGGCAGATTTCATTCTCACTACCTAAAATTGCAGATATGTCCGATCTAACTGGCGAGCTAATTGATGGGCGCTATCAGCTCCTTCGCCAGATGGCGGCAGGTGGCATGGCGACAATTTATGAGGCAGTTGATACCCGCTTAGATCGCAAGGTGGCGGTAAAGATAATGCATCCCCATCTTGCTCAGGATGAACAATTTGTAGAACGCTTCATCCGCGAAGCCAAAGCATCAGCTGCGTTATCTCATCCCAACATTGTTTCGGTACAAGATCAAGGGTGGAATCAGAACGGTACGCCTGCAGTCTTTCTTGTAATGGAGATGGTCGAGGGCCACACCCTTCGTGAATATTTAAATGAGCAAGGCTCGCTTTCGGTTGCTAACGGAATTCAATTTCTCTTACCTGTCTTAAGCGCACTAGCCGCAGCGCATAAAGTTGGAATCGTTCATCGCGATATCAAACCTGAAAATATTCTGATCTCTAAAGAAGGACGCATTAAGATCGCCGACTTTGGTTTGGCGAAGGGGCCGCTACTTGGCACAACGATGACCGCTGAATCCAGCGTCATACTCGGTAGCGTTTCATACCTATCCCCCGAGCAAGTTCAACGCGGGATTGCCGATGCACGTAGCGATGTTTACTCCGCGGGAATTACCGCATTTGAGATCTTTACTGGCGAGAAACCATTTGCAGGTGATGAACCAATACAGATTGCATATATGCACGTTAATGAACGCGTGCCGCTAATGAGCACAAAGAAGAACGGTATTCCTGCCGAACTCGATCAATTGATCCAGCGTGCTACAAATTCAGACCCAGATGGGCGCCCCAAAGATGCCGGCGAGTTCCATGCCGCACTCAGCGCCATCGCACAATCGCTTGACCCAAATCAGAAGCAGATGAGTTTGGAGCTAGATATCCCTATTGCTCCGATGCGCCCGGCATCGAAGAAACCAAGTCGCCGTGAACGTGCGCGCGCCGAAAAGGAAAAGACCGTGTCGCTAAAGAAAAATCGTGAAGACTCAAATGAATTACCTGAAAAGAAGGATCCGACAAAACGCGAAACAACGGCGCAAATTAAAAAGCGTAAGAAGATAAGTAAGCGCGTGCGTCGTAATCGCTTTATCGCAGCCGGTCTGGCAATTTCACTAGGAATCTTCGGTTGGTATGCGCTCGTCGGTCCAGGTTCACGTGTTGTTGTGCCATCAATTGTCGGTGCGACAGAGAACCAAGCGTTAAGCGCGCTATCTCCTCTCGGGCTAACGCTGGTGATCTCTGAAAAACGCTTTGATGAAGAAGTCGGCGATGGCCAGATTATCGAATCTGATCCTGCAGGTGGCGGCAAAGTTGATGCTGGCGGACAAGTAACTGCAATTATCTCCAAAGGCCCAGAGCGTTATGTAATTCCGATGTTAGTTGGGCTTACGCCAGAGGCAGCGGTAAATCTTCTTGCAAAGTCACCAATAAAAGTTGGCGAGTTAAAGGAAGTCTTTAACGATAGAACGCCTAGGGGATTTGTAATCTCATCAAGCCCTGCGCAAGGTGAGAAAGTAAAGCGCGATGCAACGGTAGATATCTTGGTAAGTAAGGGCGTAGAAACACTTGATGTCGTTTCCTATGTTGGAAAGTCTGCCGACCAAGCGCTAAATGAATTAACTGAAGCTGGGTTTGATGTCGAAACAATCGATCAATTTAGCGAAAACGTTTTAGCAGGTGCCGTTATAAGCCAGGTTCCATCAGGCGGAGCACCGCTACCAAAGGGCGAGAAAATCGCCTTAACGATTTCTAAGGGATCACAATTTGTATTTATCCCTAATGTCTTCTCACTTACTGAAGCAAAGGCGCGCGCGGCGCTTACAGATCTCGAACTTAAAGTTGTTGTAAAGAAGATCGGTGCCAAGAAGGTCAAGACGGTAACAAATATCGCTCCAAAAGTCGGCACGAAGGTTAAACGTGGCAGCACGGTTACGATCACAGTAGGGTAGGCAAATGCCAAAAACCTCACCGCGTATCGGTGCACATACTCCGACCACCGGTGGAATGGCCAAGCGCTCTATCGCATATGCCGAAACTATCGGCGCCGAAGCGATCCAGGTATTTACCTCTAATCCCCGCGGCTGGGCAATGCCAGAGACTAACCATGAAGCAGATGCACTCTTTCGTGAAAAGGCAGCAGCGTTAGATCTTGAGGTTTATGTCCACGCACCATTTCTAATCAACTTGGGTTCTCCAACTGAAGGCACTTATAAAAATTCACTGGCTTCTACCGAGTTCTCGCTTAAGCGCGGCAAAGAAATTGGCGCACATGGCGTTGTAGTTCATACCGGCTCAGCCGTTAATGAAGATTTTGTTGATAAAGCGTGGAAGCAGATCCATAAAGGGATGATGCCGATCCTTAACGCGCTAACTGATGATGCTCCAATGTTGCTACTAGAACCAACTGCCGGCCAAGGACAATCACTTGTTAAGCGGTTAGAAGATCTGGAATATTACTTAAAGGCGCTGGAATACCATCCTAAAGTTGGCATCTGTCTTGATACCTGCCATGTCTTTGCCGCAGGCCATGACATCGCTAAAAAAGGTGGCATGAAAGAGACTTTGGATTTGCTTGTTGAAGTCGCTGGCGCCGAACGAATCCAATTAATCCACGCCAATGATTCGATGGATGTCTGCGGTGCGCTTAAAGATCGCCACCAAAATATCGGCGATGGTTTTATCGGCGTAGATCCCTTTAAAGAGTTACTAAAGCACCCGGCAGTTAAGAACGCTCCCCTAATTTTGGAGACGCCTGGCATGGAACCAGAGCACGGTAAAGAGGTTGAACTTCTAAAAGGTTTACGTGGATGAGCGCGCGCCATCAACTCCAGTTAAAGCTTGCGCCTTGGGCGCTATTAGCGGTCTCCGCATCTTGGGGCGGTGCCTTCGTTTTGATGAAACCTGCGATCGAGCGCCAAGCAGTCAATAGCTTTCTTGCAACACGTTTTGTGGTGGCGGTTCTTGCGATGGTAATTCTGCGCCCAAGTGTTCTGCAGAAGTTAAATCGTGAATTAGTCCTTAAGGGCTCACTTGCCGGTCTCTTCTTGGGTTTTGGTTATATCTTTCAAACTCTTGGGTTGGCTCGTACAGGTGCTGCGATCACAGGTTTTGTTACTGGACTCTATGTTGTTCTAACACCGCTAATTGCAGCGGTGTTTTTAAAGGAGAGAATTAGAGCTTTTACTTGGTTCTGTGTTGTGCTGGCGACAATTGGCCTTGCGTTGCTTTCACTACAAGGCTGGTCAGTCGGGGTTGGTGAGGCGCTCGTCTTCATTAGCGCTATCGCTTTTGCCGCGCATATCGTTACTTTGAGTAAATGGAGTTTAGGTTTAGATGCCTATGCACTTACCGTTGTTCAACTCACGATTTGCGCGATCCTAACTGGCGCAATTTCTTTAGGACAAGGTTATGAAACCCCGCCAGATGCCGGAGTTTGGGGCGTAGTAATTTTCACCGCGGTTGTTTGCACCGCAGTTGCCTTCATCGTACAAACTTGGTCGCAAGCCCATATGACTTCTACCAAGGTGGCAGTTATCTTGACGATGGAAGTTGTCTTTGCTGCGCTCTTCGCTGTTGTATTTGGTGGAGAATCTCTCTCACTTCAAGTATCAATTGGCGGAATCTTGGTTGTGATCGCGATGTATTTGATCGTTATGAAAGAGGCGTGAGAGGCTTAGGCCATGGCCAACCCAATTGATCTTCGCTCAGATACCGTAACTCGCCCATCACCGGCGATGCGCCAAGCGATGGCAAGTGCTGAAGTTGGCGATGATGTTTATAGCGATGACCCAACAGTTAACTCACTAGAAGAACGAGTTGCTGCGCTCTTTGGAAAAGAAGCAGGTGTATTTACACCAACTGGATCGCTGGCCAATCAATTAGCGATACGTATGCTGGTTGCACCTGGTGAAGAGTTAATCGCTGAAACTAATTCACATATCGTTCGCGCCGAATTAGGCGCTGCTGCAGTATTTAGTGGAATTACAACGCGTACTTGGCCCGCTAAAAATGGGCTCTTAGTTGCCGAAGATGCGCTAGAAATCGCCCGCCCAAATGCGGGTCCTTACTTAGTTTCAACAACTGCAATCGCAGTTGAAAATACCCATAACTTTGGCGGCGGAACTGTCCAACCACTTGATCAAATCAAAGCGCTTCGTAAAGGCGCCGATGAAATAGGCGTTGCCCTTCACTTAGATGGTGCACGTATCTGGAACGCTCACGTTGCAAGTGGCGTTGCCTTCAACGAATATGGAAAATACTTCGACACGATCAGCGTCTGCCTATCTAAAGGTTTAGGTGCGCCAATTGGTTCAGTAATGCTCAGCACCAAAGAGCGTGTGACCAAGGCGCGTATCTGGCGCAAGCGTTACGGGGCCGGGATGCGCCAGGTTGGCTTGCTCGCAGGTGCTGCGCATTACGCACTCGATAACAATATTGCTCGCTTATCAGAAGATCATCGCCGCGCTAAAGAGTTGGCAGTTGCCATCGCTGCCATAGATAAATCCTTTGTTGATCCGGCTTTAGTTGAGACAAATATCGTTGGACTTGATTTAGCAAACGCTCCATATACAGCGGCAGAACTCGCAACGCGTTGCCGTGAAGCAGGCTTATGGATTAGCGCGCTAGGTCCAAAGTATGCGCGCTTGGTTACTCATTTAGATTTTGACGACGAGCAATGCGCTGCTGCAATTGAAATATTAAAGCGCGTTCTCGTGGCGTAATAGCCACTCTTTCTTACTTAGCCCATACGCGTAATTTCCGAGGGCTCCCCCAGTTTTTACTATGCGATGACATGGCACAACGAGTGCAATTGCATTCTTGGCACATGCAGAGCCCGCTGCACGCACCGCAGCTGGCGATCCAGCGTTATCTGCTAAATCTGCATAAGAAAGTACTTTGCCGCCCTTAACTTTGCGCATCGCTTTCCACGCTGCCTGTGAAAATGGCGCACCAGGTTGGCGGACAGAAATTCCATTGATGGCTGCGATATCTCCGGCAAAGTAATCATTTAACAAATCAGTAATTACGGGAATCTTGGAAACTTCTTTAAATCCCTTTTCATAATCGCCTTGAGAAAGGCCATCTTTAAGGGTCTTCACATTAGAAAGGTTTAGCCCAAGAAGAATTTGATCGTCAGCAATTAGATTTAGAACCCCGATAGGAGATTTGTATTGCGAAATCTGAAGTGCCACGTCCGCTAAATTAGCGATCGCGCAACATTTCAGCAACTAAAAAGGCAAGTTCCAGGGACTGCGAGTGGTTAAGGCGTGGATCGCAGGCGCTTTCGTAGCGGGTAGCTAAATCAGTTTCTGAGATCTGCTCTCCACCACCGAGGCACTCAGTGACATCATCACCGGTTAGCTCGATATGGATTCCGCCCGGATGTGTTCCGAGGCTCTTATGAACTTCAAAGAATCCCTTTACTTCATCCATAACATCATCAAAGCGACGAGTCTTGTAACCAGTTGCTGCCTCAAAGGTATTACCGTGCATTGGATCGCAGACCCAAAGTACTTGTGCGCCAGATTTCGTAACGCCATCAACTAACGCAGGGAGTGCTTCGCGGATCTTTCCTGCGCCCATGCGAGTAATGAATGTGAGTCGACCTGGCTCGCGATTTGGATCAAGGCGGTCGATCAAGGCAAGTGCATCATCAACTGTTGACTTAGGTCCGAGTTTTACACCGATTGGGTTGCGTACCTTGGCAGCAAAATCAATATGAGCGCCATCGAGTTGACGTGTGCGTTCGCCGATCCATAAGAAGTGTGCTGAAACATCGTAAGGAAGTTGAGTGCGTGAATCGATGCGCGTCAACGCCTTCTCGTACTCCATGATCAACGCTTCGTGGCTGGAGTAGAAATCAACAGATTTAAATGAATCAGGGTCGACGCCTGCTGATTTCATAAAGTCGAGTGCGCGACCGATCTCGCGCGCCATTTGTTCGTAGCGATCGCCAACAGATGAATCGCGGATAAAGCCCTTGTTCCATTCGTGAACTTGGCGCAGATCAGCAAAGCCACCTTGGGTAAAGGCGCGAACTAAGTTAAGAGTTGCAGCCGATGTGTTGTAAACACGGACCATGCGATCTGGATCTGGCGTACGTGATGCTTCATTAAACTCGAGATCGTTAACAGCATCTCCGCGGTAGGCAGGAAGCGTTACATCACCGCGGGTTTCAAAATCATTTGAACGCGGCTTTGCAAACTGCCCCGCCATACGACCAACTTTTACAACTGGCAGGCTTGAGTAGTACTGCAAGACCGCGGCCATCTGCAGGATGGTCTTGATGCGATTACGAATTGAATCTGCTGTTGCTGCGGCAAATGTTTCGGCACAATCTCCACCTTGTAACCAGAATGCGCGCCCTGCAGCTGCTTCAGCAATCTTCGCCTTTAGATCATCGCACTCACCAGCAAAGACAAGTGGTGGAAAAGATTTCAGTTGAGCAACTGCGGATTTCACAGGAGCACCATCAACACCACCCGGCCATTGCGGTTGTTGCGCCGCAACGAGTCCAGGCGTGAAGAGGGAATCTAGTGAATTCATCATGGGATAAAGAGTAGTTTGTTCAGATACTTTCTCGGGTGAGAATTATCCGAAGAAGATCTCTGACTCCTTGTAACGCTCGATTGGAACAGTTTTGAGCTTCTCAGTCGCTGTTGCAAGCGGAACGCGGACGATATCTGTTCCGTGAAGTGCAACCATCTTGCCCCAGTCGCCTTCAGATGCAGCGGTGATCGCCTGCAAACCAAAACGTGTAGCAAGAACGCGGTCAAAGGCAGTTGGCGTTCCACCACGTTGGATATGTCCGAGTACAGATGTACGTGCCTCTTTGCCGGTCTTGGTTTCGATCTGCTTAGCAAGCCATTCGCCAATTCCAGAAAGCTTTACGTGACCGAAAGCATCGAGCTCTGAATCCTTAGTGATCATGTCGCCATCTTGAGGAATCGCACCTTCAGCGATAACGATGATTGGTGCATAGCTGCTCTTAAAGCGTGACTCGACCCATTCGCAGACCTTATCTACAGAGAATTTAACTTCTGGGATCAAGATACAAGCTGCTCCGCCTGCGATACCTGAGTGAAGTGCGATCCAACCAGCATGGCGGCCCATAACTTCAACGATAAGTGCGCGGTGATGTGATTCAGCAGTCGTGTGAAGGCGATCGATCGCTTCAACTGCAATGTTTACAGATGTGTCGAAACCAAATGTGTAATCGGTGTTGTTAAGGTCGTTATCGATCGTCTTTGGAACGCCGATTACCTTTACGCCAAGTGCATCTAACTTTGTGGCAACGCCGAGAGTATCTTCGCCACCGATTGCGATAAGTGCATCGATGCCTTGATCAGCAAGGTTCTGCTTGATGCGTTCTACGCCATTTTCAATTTTAAATGGGTTGGTGCGAGATGATCCGAGGATCGTTCCGCCGCGAGGCAAGATGCCGCGGGTTGTCTCAAGGTTGAGCTCCATTGTGTAGTTCTCGAGTGGGCCTTTCCAGCCATCGCGGAAGCCAACAAACTCGTGGCCGTATTCCTTCACACCTTTACGAACTACTGCGCGGATAACCGCATTAAGACCAGGGCAATCTCCGCCACCTGTAAGGACGCCAATACGCATGAAAACTCCAGTTCAAAAAAATTATAAATCTAAGCCAAAATGAATTTTAGACTTGAGAATAAGTGGTCAACGTTGACAGGTACAGTCTAACCTCTACCCATGGCTAACCAAAAACTCATCGCGGGCGTGGATTCATCTACTCAATCTTGCAAGGTCGTCATCCGCGATGGCGTTACCGGCGAGTTAGTCCGCGAAGGCCGCGCTACTCACCCTGATGGCACTGAAGTAAATCCTGAACACTGGGTGAGCGCCCTAGATACCGCTATTGCTGCAGCTGGTGGCCTAGATGGCGTGGAAGCAATCTCAATCGGTGGACAGCAACATGGAATGGTTGCACTAGATGCGCAAGGCAAAGTAATTCGTGATGCACTTCTTTGGAATGACACTCGCTCTGCAGATGCCGCAACTGCGCTAAATAAAGAACTCGGCGGCAATGCAGAAACCGCCAAACAAATTGGTTCGGTAATGGTTGCATCATTTACCGCCACAAAATTACGTTGGCTGGCAGATTCTGAGAAAGATAACGCGGCAAAGGTTGCGGGCGTTGCTCTCCCCCACGACTGGTTATCTTGGCAAATACAGCACGCTAAAGGTGAGGCTCTAGATTTCGGAAAACTTTTCTCTGATCGCAGCGAAGCATCGGGCACTGGTTACTTCGATCCAACAACTTCGCAATATCGCCGCGATATTTTGGCAAAGGTTCTGCGCACCGATCGCGAAATATATCTGCCAAATATTATTTCGCCAGCGCAATTTGGCGGAACAACTCCATCTGGAATTCCAATTGCTCCGGGCGCAGGCGATAACGCAGCCGCGGCACTTGGTATTCAGGCACAAGCCGGAGATGTTGTTGTCTCACTGGGCACAAGCGGAACTGCCTTTGCAGTCTCTGAGACACCAACCCATGATGCATCTGGTCAAGTCGCCGGTTTTGCTGATGCAACTGGTCGCTTCTTGCCACTTGTCTGCACTTTAAATGCAGCGCGTATCTTGGATGCAGCAACTCGCATCCTCGGAAAAACACATGATGAAGTTGGAGCACTTGCCTTATCGGCCAAGCCAGGTGCCAATGGACTTTCGCTGCTGCCTTACTTCGAAGGTGAGCGAACCCCCAACCGACCACATGCAACTGGTGTATTCGGCGGAATGAATTTAAATAACTCAAATGCTGCAGATATCGCACGCGCGATGGTCGAAGGAATGCTCTGCGGTTTAGTAGATGCCGTGGATGCGCTTGAGAAGTTAGGTGTAAATGTAAAACGGATCATCTTGATTGGTGGCGCCGCTAAGAACCCTGCAGTTTCGCAAATTGCTGCAGCGCTCTTTGGTCGGGAAGTACTCGTTCCGCCAGCAGGAGAATATGTAGCAAATGGCGCAGCCCGCCAAGCAGCTTGGGCCTTACTTGGTGGAGATAGCGCACCTATCTGGGATCTTGGAAAGATTGAAAAAGTATCTGCAACTGCAACACCAGATGTAGTTGAGCGATATCGCACGCTGCGCGATCGCACCGAAAATTGGAGTTAATTAAAT
The DNA here is from genome assembly GCA_965268165.1 of Candidatus Nanopelagicaceae bacterium. Lineage (GTDB taxonomy): Bacteria > Actinomycetota > Actinomycetes > Nanopelagicales > Nanopelagicaceae > Planktophila. The sequence goes on along the minus strand of OZ254162.1, from coordinate 560,606 downwards.
GACCTTAGCCCCTGAAATAATTCAGCAACTTGCAGATCAGAAAGCGGCAGGGCTTCCGCAAGTTTGGGAAGCACCCGTTGCTGTTATTCGTGAGCTGACGCAAGGTCGCGTTGCATTTGCAGGCGTTCCAGAACCAATTCTCTCTGTAACAAATCGCTTTATTCCAGGACCAACTGCAGATCTGCCGATTCGGATCTATCGCCCAAACCAAGATCAGAACGCCCCTGCCATGGTCTTTTTCCACGGTGGCGGCTGGGTATTAAATTTTCTAGATATCTATGATGCAGCGCTGCACCGATTAGCAAATCAAAGTGGATCGGTAATCATCAGCGTTAATTATCAGAAAGCGCCAGAGCATCCATTTCCGGCGCCCTTTGATGATTGTTATGCAGGACTTCTCTGGGTTAAAGCACACGCCCAGGAGATTGGTGTCGATCCAGACCGTATTGGCGTTGGTGGAGATAGCGCTGGTGGAAATCTCGCTGCCGCTGTTGCCTTAAAGGCGCGTGATGAAAACGTGGCGCTAACTTATCAATTACTTGTTTATCCCTGCCTGGATCGTGACTTCACAACTAAGTCGTATGTCGATGCGGCAACAGAGTACGGGTTAACAACGCAAGCGATGCAATGGTTCTGGGATCAATATCTGCAAGGTAGCCAGCACGATGACAATCCATATGCTGCCCCCATGCGCGCAAAGTCTCTTGCAGGAGTTGCCCCATTAATCGTGATCACTGCTCAATACGATCCGTTGGTAAGTGACTCTGAGAATTACTGCGCCAAGCTAGAAAAAGATGGCGCCGAATTTATATATAAAGAATTTCCAGGAATGATCCATGGCTTTTTTGCCAACGTTGCCGCTACGCCTTCGTCACATCTGGCACTTGATTTTGCAGCAAAAGAAATTGTTGTAAAAACTAAGCGGTAACGCGAACGCCCTTACCGACTACGACAATTCCACCATCAGAGATAGTAAATCGAGCACGATCACGCTCTAAATCAACGCCGATCTGCGCACCTGGTTCAACAACTACGTTCTTATCTAAGATCGCACTTCGGATAACCGCCTTATCGCCAATCTTTACCGATGGCATAAGCACAGAACCATCTACAAATGCGCCGGCTCCGACATGAACATCATGAGAAATAACAGTTCGGTTTACATGGCCGCCGGCGATGATGGAACCTGCGCCAACGATTGAATCCTGAGCGATACCACCTTCGCTAAATTTTGCAGGTGGAAGTGATGGCGGATTTGTAAGCAACGGCCATTCGCGGTTGTAGAGATTAAAAATTGGATGGATCGAGACTAGATCCATATGAGCATCGTAGTAAGCATCGATTGAACCCACATCGCGCCAGTAGCCTTTATCGCGTTCAGTTTCACCCGGCACAACGTTATTTGCAAAGTCATAAACCTTTGCACTGCCATTGGCGGTGAGCATCGGAATTATGTTTCCGCCCAGGTCATGGCGACTTTCTAGATCTTCAGAATCCAGAATTAACGCTTCTTCCATAACATCGCGGCGGAAGATGTAATTTCCCATTGAAACTAAACATAGATCAGGGTGACCTGGCATGGCAGGTGGGTCCGATGGTTTTTCATGGAATGCCTTAATTGTTATTCCATCATCAGCTAATTCAATAACTCCAAATTCATGAGCTTCGGCGCGCGGCATACGAATAGCAGCGATTGTTACGCCAGCACCTGATTCGATATGCGCCTCAAACATCTGGTCTGGATCCATGCGATAGACGTGGTCCGCACCAAAGACAAGAACATGGTTTGGATTTTCATCGTGAATTAAATTGAAGTTCTGCAAGATTGCATCTGCGCTGCCGGTGTACCAACGAGGTCCAAGGCGTTGTTGTGCAGGAACTGGCGTTATGTAATTGCCAGTCAAAGTGCTCATGCGCCAAGTCGTTGTGATGTGGCGGTCGAGAGAGTGAGATTTGTATTGAGTCAGAACAGCGATCTTGCGCATCTCGGCATTTACTAAATTGGATAGTACAAAATCCACTAATCGGTAGGAGCCACCGAATGGCACTGCAGGTTTAGCGCGATCTGCGGTCAACGGCATTAAACGCTTGCCTTCACCACCAGCCAGGACAATTCCTAGTGGTCGCTCTCTCCGCTTCATGGATTAAATCTACTCGCGTTACTTCCAACGCGACAGTAGAAATTGCGACAAGTTGGTTTAGGCTCTGATCTATGAGCAGCGATCTCAAAGTCGGCATAGTCACCAAAGAATGGCCACCTCAGGTCTATGGCGGAGCCGGCGTCCATGTCTTCCAATTGACGCAGGCTCTTCGTTCCATCAGTGGAGTTCAGGTAGATGTCCATTGCTTTGGTGGAGAACGCAGCGATGGCGCTTTTGGATATGACGTTCCCAGCGGCTTCACATCTGCAAATCCTGCGCTTCAAGCGATCGCAACAGATCTGGCAATAGCAACAAATCTTGAGAACGTACAGCTTGTACATTCACATACTTGGTATGCAAATATGGCAGGACATACCGCATCACTGCTTTACGGAATCCCCCACATTGTTAGCGCGCATTCACTTGAACCGCTGCGCCCATGGAAAGCCGAACAACTCGGTGGCGGTTATCAAATTTCCTCTTGGGCCGAAAAGACTGCATACGAAAGTGCGGCGGCAATAATTTCTGTTAGCGATGGAATGCGCGCCGATGTCTTAAGCGCCTATCCCAACGTTGATCCAAGCAAAGTTCACACTATTCGCAATGGAGTAGACGTTGCAAAGTTTGCACCAAATCCTGATCCATCTATTTTGGCAAAGTATGGAATCTCTGGTCCTTACGCCACTTTTGTTGGCCGCATAACAAGACAAAAAGGTTTAGCCCATTTATTGCGAGCCTGGAAATCTGTTCCTGCCGAATTTGGATTAGTACTCTGCGCCGGAAGCCCTGATGAACCCGGTATTGGCGCAGAAGTTGCTGAACTAATTGCTGAACTACAGAAAACTCGCAAAAACATCTGGTGGATCAAAGATATGTTGCCACATGATGAGTTAACCGCTGTGTTAACCCAAGCCGAACTCTTCTTATGTCCATCAATTTACGAACCTCTCGGAATTGTTAATTTAGAGGCGATGGGGTGTCAAACCGCAGTTCTGGCATCGCGCGTAGGCGGTATTCCAGAAGTTGTCGATCACTTAAAAACTGGTGAATTAGTTGAATACACCGAAGATCACGCCAAATTTGAGGGTGATTTATCACAAGCAATTACTCGTTTATTGGCGGATCCAGAACTACTTAAGCGTTATGGAAAAGCAGGTCGCGAACGCGCCACAACGCACTTTGGCTGGGATGCTGTTGCACAGGCTACTATTGCGCTCTATCGCAGCGTGCTGCGTTAATTCAAAACACTTTCTAGCACTGGAGCACCCCGACTCATGTCGCGCCGTAATTTGATCCTCTTTCTACTTTCCGGCTTTTTATGGGGCATTCCTTATCTATTTATTCGCGTTGCCGTTGATCCACAGGATGGATTTCATCCAGCGATTGTGGTCTTGGGAAGAGTTGTCATCGGTGCGCTAATTCTTATTCCAATTGCGATTTACGATAAAACTTTCTTTGCGGCGCTAAAAAATTGGCGCTACATAGCGGTATATGCCCTCTTTGAAATGGTTGGTCCTTGGATTCTGATAGGGACTGCTGAGCAGAAGATCTCATCAGGGCTTGCTGGTTTATTGGTTTCTTCAGTCCCGATTTTTTCAACGCTAATTGCATCAAGGTATGGCGATAAATCTGTCTGGCAGCTAAAGCGGTTATTTGGAATCGCTATCGGATTTCTTGGCGTCTTCTTACTCGTAGGAATCGAAAGTTTGACCGGTTCATCTGATCCGCTATCAATCTTGATGGTAATCGCTGCATCTATCGGTTACGCCTTCGCCGTAATCTACATTACGCGCAAGATGCCAGAAGGTTCAGGCGTTGCGATCAACGGTATTGCGATGGCGATGACTGCAGTCTTTTACACACCAGCGCTCTTTATCTTCTGGCCAGATCGCGCTGTAAGCCACGAGGCAATTTATTCGCTAATCGCACTAGGTGTCTTTTCAACCGGTATCGCATTTGCCATCTTCTTTGCAGTTATGGCAGAGATCGGGCCAACCCGCGCATCGCTGGTTACTTATATGAATACCGCATTTGCCGTTGTCCTTGGTGTGATTATTTTAAATGAACCACTGACCCTTGGAATTATTGTTGGACTGCCATTGGTATTGATCGGCTCATATTTAGCAAGCCGCAGAACTAGCGCTTAGTTTTCGCCAAATCCTAAACGCTGTAACAACTTAGGATCGCGCTGCCATTCTTTGGATACTTTTACATGTAGTCCTAAGAAAATTCGGGCGTTAAGTTCGCGTTCGATATCGGCACGTGCGCGCATCCCAATATCTTTCAATCTTTCGCCTTTATGGCCCAAGATGATTCCGGTCTGCGAATCGCGCTCCACGTGGATAGTTGCATGAATATCAAAGAATGGTCGTGAGCCTTTTTCATCGCGCTCTGACATCTCATCAATTGTCACCATAATCGAGTGCGGAAGTTCTTCACGGGCATCGCGCATGGCAGCTTCGCGAATTAACTCGCAGATTAACTGTTGCTGATCTTGATCGCTCTTTATTCCTTCGGGATAGAAGGCTGGACCAACCGGCAGGCTTTTGCCAATTAACTCAGCCAATAAATCAATCTGCGAATGTATCGCTGCAGAGATTGGAACGATCTCATCCCATGTAAATCCCTTAGCCAAATCATTGATTCCGGCTAAGCGCAGGGCCAATTTCTCCTTAGAGATTAAATCAGTCTTAGTAACTAGTGCGAACTTCTTTGCGCGCGGGTGTTTAGCAATCTCTTGGGCAAGAAATACATCTCCCCCGCCAGAAGTTTCATCTGCTGGCAGACACATCAAAACGATATCTACTGAATCCATGCTCTCACCGACAACTGCATTTAGGCGATGGCCGAGCAGAGTCTTTGGTTTATGGATACCTGGGGTATCAACGAGCACCGCTTGAAAAGTTGGTTGATTTACGATCCCGCGAATCGCATGGCGCGTGGTGTTGGGATGTGGTGAAGTTATTGCGATCTTGCTACCGACAAGTGCGTTAATGAGAGTTGATTTTCCGGTGTTAGGGCGGCCGACAATTGCGACAAAGCCCGAACGGAATTCACTCATGCCGTTATTCTCTCATTAAGCGCGTGCATTGCCTAAACCAAATTTTTAAAGGGTAGAAATCAACTCGATCGCATCTCCAACAGATGTAACCAACTCAGCAGCGCGTTCACCGATTAAGCGATGGCAACCTTCTGATGTTGGCGCACTTATCGGCCCAGGTATCGCCATAACAGGGCGCATTAGCTCCGCAGCATCACGTGCGGTTCGAAGTGAGCCGGAACGAAAGGCGGCTTCAACTACCAAGGTTGCTTGGGAAAGTGCAGCAATTATTCGATTGCGAGTTAGAAAACGTGACGGAATTGCATGGGCGCCAGGAATAACTTCTGAGACCAGCACACCGTTCTCGCAGATTTCTGCAAATAGACGAGCGTTGCCTGCTGGGTATGCAACATCTATTCCAGCAGCAAGCACCGCAACTGTTGATCCTTCGGCAATAAGCGCACCTTTATGTGCTGCTGAATCAATCCCATATGCACCACCGCTGATAATCGTCCATTCGCGATCTACAAAGCCAGCAGCGAAATCTCCAGCATTACGGATTCCATAAGGCGTGGGATTGCGCGTTCCGACAATTGCGAGACCTCGTTCTTGCAATACATCAATATCACCTTTCACAATTAAACCGATTGGTGGCGCAGCGAGTTCATTTAATTGCTCGGGCCATTGCGCCATTTCTGGCGTTAAGAAGATCGCACCTGCGCTTTCAATGCTTTTGGCAATTTCGTCTACCTTAAGAGCGCGCAATCGGTCTATCGTCTTTCCGAATTTAACTCCGTCATAACCGTCTGCGATTAGCTTCTTATAGACATGATCAGAACCATAAGTTGCAATCTCTTGGCTCCAGAAAACATGTCCACCTTCAATGGCGGCAAATAGTGCGAGCCGGGCCTGGATTTCTTTCATAACTCTGATCCCTCTCGTAGTTGGTGAGCGCGTTGCACATCAGCCAGGTTGGGAATTGCGTGGCCGGCAAGATCTGCAAGGGTCCACGAAAGGCGGATGATCTTGTGCAATCCGCGCGCAGTAAGCAGCTCTTTCTCTAATTGGTCGTGGAGAAAATTCATGGCAGCGCGTTCTGGTTTATAAGTTGTGCGCAGTGCCCGAGATGGGATCTGCGAATTCAACTTCCAACTCTCGTTCGCAAATCGCTCTTCTGCAGTAGTTCTTGCAGCAACTACCCGATCGCGAATAACTGCGCTGCTTTCTCCGAGTTCGGTCTGCGCCATTTCCGAGCGGCTAACAGGTTCGACTTGTACACGCATATCAATACGATCCATCAAAGGTCCAGATAACTTTCCGAGATAACGCCGTACCGCAAGTGAGGAACAGATACATGCCCGACCTTTACCGGTGAACTTTCCACACGGACAAGGATTCGCGGCAAGTACCAATAGAAATTGCGCAGGAAAGGTAATGCTGCCAACGCTACGCGCAATCGTGATCGTGCCCGATTCCAACGGCTGGCGCAGTGAATCTAAAACTCCAACTGCGCATTCGGGGGCTTCATCGATAAAGAGAACTCCGTGATGCGCCAACGAACATGCACCTGGCTTTATCGCATGCGATCCACCACCAACCATGGCAACGCGTGATGCGCTGTGATGTGGCGAAACTATTGGGGCAACTAACGACATTGGCGAACGAGTTCCAAGTGAGCCCGCAATTGAATGAACTGCTGTTACTTCGAGCGCTTGATCAATACCAAGTGAGGGCAAGATAGTTGGCAACCGCGCTGCAATCATCGTCTTACCCGCACCTGGTGGACCGATCAAGAGCAAATGGTGTCCCCCACTTGCTGCTACCTCTGCTGCAAATCGAGCACGTGTTTGACCTGCAACATCGGAGAAATCTGGTTGAACTTCTTCTACTGAAAGTTCTAGATCAAGTTGCGGCGCAGATGTAATTTCTCCGGTTCGCAAGAAACGTAGAACCTGTGCCAGATTTGGAAAAGTAAAAATCTGCATCTGCGTCATGAGCGATGCTTCGCCATAGTTTTCTGGTGAAACAAGTGCGCGCGTGATGCCTGATTTATATGCTGCAATCAGCGCTGGCAGTACTCCGCGCACAGAACGGATACGGCCATCAAGTGCCAGCTCGCCCAAGATGACAACGTCTTCGAGTGGTTCTTGCGGTAGCGCACCATGAGCGATCAAAATCGCTAGCGCAATAGATAAATCAAAACCCGAACCGCTCTTAGGTAGCCATGCTGGTGATAGCGAAACAGTAACTTTCTTATTTGGCCAGACTTCATTTGAATTAATCAACGCCGCTCGTACTCGATCGCGAGATTCATTGAGCGCGGCATCCGGTAATCCAAGTAACGAATACATCGGCAGACCATCTGCGATATCTACTTCAACGGTGACAATCGCACCATCGAGTCCATGAAGTGCAACACAAGTAGTTTGTCCAAGGCTCATAGGATCGCCCCTCGATATTCCAAGGTATATGTTCCATCTACTGCGATAAGAACAGCCACAACATCGATCGCATATTCGCAACCTAGACATCCGTGGGTGGCAAGCCAAGCAAGTGCTAAACGTTGCATGCGATGGGCTTTATCGCGATTGATTGCCTCAAAGGGGTGGCCAAAGGCAAGTGAAGAACGAGTCTTAACTTCGATAAAGTGAAATATGCCATCGCTGCTTAGCGAAACTAGATCTATCTCGCCTTCGCGCACCCGCCAGTTGCGGTCGAGAATTTCATCACCGCGCGCAGTTAAGTAATCAGCGGTTACTTGTTCGCCAAATGCACCAGTCTTTTGATTGTTCTTCTTCTCGCCTACTTTGCCCATGGCGCGCAGGTTAGAGATAGGCCCAGACAGTTAATCCAAAGTCAGAAGCGCTTGTGTGTAATTATTAGAGGAGCGCTGCGATATTTGCAAAGGAGCGGCGGTGTTCTATACACGGGCCGTGTTCTTGCAGCGCTTCGGTGTGGACTTTGGTGATATAGCCCTTGTGTTTGGCAAAGCCATAGCCTGGAAAAGTTATGTCTAGTTCGCGCATTGCGCGATCACGAGTAACTTTGGCGATAATCGATGCAGCGCTAATACAAGTTACGACTTGGTCACCTTTCCAAACTGCCACATTGGGAATCGCTAGCCCTTCAATGGCATAACCATCTGTAAGCACATAGCTAGGTATGACCGATAAGCCCTGCACCGCACGTCGCATGCCATCGAGGTTTGCCGCGTGCACACCACGAGAATCAACCTCTGCCGCAGGCACTGTTATCACGCTAATCGAAAGCGCTGCAGATGTTACGAGATCAAATAACTTTTCTCGTTCTGCTTCAGATACATCTTTAGAGTCACGAACTTTTGCTAACTCTGGCGCAAAAGGATCGGCTAAAACAACTGATGCAATTACAAGGGGTCCGGCACATGCACCGCGTCCTGCTTCATCTACTCCGGCAAGTGGCGTGATACCCGCTTCAATTAGCAGCGATTCAATTACCTTCACCATTTAAAGCAACTAACTACTTCAGTGAAGAGTAAGAGCCAACTAATCCAAAATTCTTAATTGGCCAGATAATTCCGATAACGCGTCCAGTTACCTTAGAAGTTGGCACCATTCCTTGATTTATATCGTCTTGATGAAAACGAGAATCAGCGCTTGCGCCACGGTGATCTCCCATAACCCAGATTTTGCCTTCGGGTACGGTGACATTAAATTTAGTATCGCTGGGTGTATTTCCTGCGAAGATATATGGCTCATCAATTTCAACGCCATTGATCATTAACTTCTTATTCTTGGCACAGCATTCGACTTTATCACCGGCAACACCAATTACTCGCTTAACCAGATATTGCTTTGCTGGATTTGGTAGAACGCCAACGGCAACAAAGCCTTCTTTAATCTTGGCAATGTATTTATTTCCATCTGCGGTGTATGGCTCAGGTAGCCAGTTATCTGGATCGCGAAAGACAACCACATCTCCGCGATTAATTGACTTGCTAATGAAAGGGACTTTATTGACCGCAACGCGATCATTTATCTGAAGGGTGTTCTCCATCGACCCAGAAGGGATATAGAAGAACTGAACTAGAAATGATTTGATGACGAGCGAAACTGCGAGCGCGACAACAACCAGAATAGGTAACTCGCGTAATAGCGAGCCCTTGCGTGGCATTAGAGAAGAGTTACTTAGTTAGCAGGCTTGTCTTCAGCTGCAGCTTCAACCACAACGTCTGAAGTCGCTTCTTGAGCTGGAACCTCTGCCACAACTTCGGTCGCAGTTGGCTCGGACACTACTGGAGCCTCAACAACTACTTCTTCAACTATGGCAGCTGGAGCCTCGATCACAACTTCCTTCTCAGGAGTTGAAAGGATTCCATCGCCGTAACCTTCGATGCCATCGCGCTTTTCGCGAATCTTGGCAGCCTTACCGCGAAGATCGCGTAGGTAGTAAAGCTTGGCGCGACGTACATCGCCCTTCTTTACGAGTTCAATCTTTTCAATAACTGGTGTGTGTACTGGGAAGGTACGTTCTACTCCAACGCCGTAAGAGACCTTACGAATTGTGAAAGTTTCGCGAACGCCATCGCCTTGGCGACGGATAACGATTCCTTGGAAGACCTGGATACGGCTCTTGCTACCTTCGATAACGCGGACGTGGATCTTTAACTCGTCTCCAGCGCGAAATTGTGGGACGTCATGGCGAAGTGACTTCGCATCAACGGCATCGAGAATATTCATCGTAAGGTCCTCATCTATTTTTAAGCGTTTACAAGCGCAACTAAAAGTGTCGCGCAGACTGCGTATCTTGCCACAGAAGGGGCGCCGAGCGTAAATCGGCCCTTCCCTCCCGTTCAGCCAGGGGCTCACCCTGCCCGACTTTCACACCCGCTGCGGGTATTCTCGCCCACATGACTGAGCTACGCCTCACCGGCAAGACCCCAGATGGGGTGCACCTAGCGCTCACCGATAACGACGGAAATGAACACACTTTGCGAATCAGCGACACTTTGCGCGCCACGGTCAATCAACCACGTTTAACTTCAGTCCCGGTTGGTGATGAGAACGAAGTGATGAGCGTTAAAGAGATTCAGCGTCGTCTGCGCGCAGGCGAAACTATGGAAGTCATTGCACGCGATGGAAATATTTCAGTAGATAAAGTCGAACGTTTTTCTGGTCCAATTCTGCAAGAGCGTTTATTTATTATCGATCAAGTACATGGTCTGACTCCACGTCGCGATGGTAAAGAGACCGCTAAAGATGCGCCAACATTTCTCGACATCGTTATTTCAAAACTTGCACCACGCGGCGTAGATATCGATGCGATCGATTGGAACACCTGGCGTTTAGAAGATGGCAGTTGGACAATCGAACTCCACTATCCAAACCGCGATGGCGTTGGATCTGCACAGTTCTCATTTGATACCCATCGCCGTTCAATTACTCCGCTCGATGACAACGCGGCGTGGATGACCGGTGAAGCAGCGCCTGTGCGCCGCATCGAACCTGGTTTGGTTTATGCCGAGCCATCACATCCTTCTCGTATAGAAGAACGCACAGAACCACGCGAACCAATTCGTATCGATAGCGCACCAGTGCGCAGCATTTCTTCAATTCTCGATGATCTTCCAGATAACGATCCGACAGATGAAGAATTTGAAGCCGAAGTTAGCCGTGAGACTCCTCGTTTAGTTTCAATTCGCGAGACACCAGCTCCAGGCGATAGCCAAGATGGAATTACTTCGCGTGCCAAAGTTCCTTCATGGGATGAAATTATGTTCGGTCGCAAAACTACCGAGGAACCAACCCCCGAAAACTAACTCGTAACATGAGTTAGCAGCGGTACAAAGCTTTCAATATCTGTTGCTCCACCATGATGACCCACCATCGCGCCTTCTTGTTTTTCGCGCTCGGCCTCAATCAAAATCATTTCGCCGTGTGCGATAGCAATGACATCTCCCATGCGATCTGCTGCATCCAGAGATACATCGCTACCAAATAAACCTGCTGCAATCGCTTGATCGCGTAGATAAATAGTGGCCTTCTCCCCCAAATACTCTTCCCAGCGCGATGCCACTTCTTTATGTGCACTAAGCGGAGCACCATCTTCCAGGTAAAGATGGCGGGCGCGAGGCTCGCCAGCGATTGTTGCAATTTCAGTGGCTAAGTCATTATCTTGGCCGATAACAATCTTTTCACCGACATTAATCATCCCGTGATCGGCGGTTAACCAAAGCCTGGTTTTGCGTGGCAGTTTCTTTAACAAGTTCGCAACTAGCTGATCGATGGCAACAAGAGCGGCCAGCCATTTCTCTGAACCTACGCCATCGCTGTGCCCTGCAACATCTAGTTCATTTACATAGAGATAAACAAATGATGGCGTCTTCTTTAACGCCTCCACTGTTTCAGTGACTAAATCTTCGTGGATATTGGCACCGCGGTATTTTGCACCGCGAAAGACTGCGCGCGTGAAACCAGTATCTTCATAACGCTTTGCCGCAACATGAGTAACGCTGATATCTGCAGCCGTTGCGCGCTCGAATAAAGTCGGGACAGGTTGCCAAATTGTTGGATCAACGCGTTCATCCCATTTAAGTGAGTTAAGAATGCGACCACCACTGCGTGGAACTTGCACGGTGTAACCCAACATTCCGTGGGTTCCGGGATTAACACCTGTAGTTAGCGTTGCCAGGCTTGTCGCGGTCGTGGAAGGAAAAGAAGTGCGCACAGCGCCGTGGCGAATCAGCGCGGAAAGTGTTGGGATATAGCTAGAAAACTTTTCAACTGCATCTGCTCCTAAGCCATCTACAAGAAAGAGAAGTTCGCGGCCGTTGGGGCTAGCACCACAATTTATTTGATCACTGGCATCGGCTAAACCTAGGCTGGCAAAGAGCGAAGGAGTGATTTGCGAGAGATGCACGGAGGTATCTTCTCACGGGTAAGGTTGGGCTTATGAGCCAGCGTATGCCTTTTACTCCATCGCCAGAAGTTGCTGCAGCACTGGCTGAAGGAAAACCTTTAGTTGCACTTGAATCAACGATCATCAGCCACGGACTTCCACGCCCACAGAATTTAGAAGTTGCCCGTGAAGTTGAAGATATCGTCCGCGATCACGGCGCAGTTCCAGCAACTATTGCGTTAATTGATGGGGTTGTTCATATTGGTTTAACCGATGACCAATTAAAGGCAATTGCTAATCGCGATGACATCGCTAAGGCATCTAGTCGCGATCTGGCCATTATCTCGGCGAGCAAGAAGAGCGCAGCGACAACAGTTGCCGCAACAGCGCACTTAGCCGCACTTGCTGGAATTCGTGTATTTGCAACCGGTGGCCTCGGTGGAGTTCACCGCGATGCCAATGAAACTTTCGATGAATCCGCAGACCTTACGGCGCTTTCACAATTAGATATCACCGTTGTATGCGCCGGCGTTAAATCAATTCTCGATGTGGCAGCAACCTTAGAGCGTTTGGAAACACTAGCCATTGGCGTCGTTGGATATAAGACAACGGCCTTTCCAGGTTTTTATCTAACTGATTCTGGTTTTACGATCGAACATCGCGTTGACAGCGCTGCCGAAATCGCACAAATCATTCACTCACGTGAGGCGTTAAAGACCAATAAGAGCGCGCTAGTTGTAGCAAATCCGGTTAAGCACGAAATGGATCGCAAGCGCCATGATGCGATTTTAAAGAGCGGGTTAGCCGGTGCACGTAAAGCAGGCATCATCGGAAAAGCGGTAACTCCCTTCCTCCTTGAGCATTTCCATACCGCCAGCGAAGGCGAATCGCTTTCAGTAAATATCGAAATCATTAAATCAAACTCAGCGCTAGCAGCTGATATCGCCGTTGCTAAGCAGCACCACTAACTCGTAGGTATTTAGATGACAATTAACGTTCTATGTATCGGCGATGTGATGCTCGATGTCATCGCCCGCATAAACGTCTCTCCCCAAAAGATTAATTTCGGTAGCGATACTGCAAGCCAGATCAGCACCAGCAGTGGTGGAGCCGCTGGAAATGTCGCCGCTTGGCTTACTCGCACCGATGCACGCAGCACCATCGTTAGCCACGTTGGAGATGATCCGGCAGGCGCTGCGATCGTTGCAGAATTCGATGCCCTTGGCGTAAGCCACGGAGATCTAGTAATTCCAGGTGAAACATCTGGTGTTGTTGTAGTTCTCGTCGACTCATCGGGTGAGCGCACGATGTTTCCGGATAAAGGTGCGAATTCACGACTAACTGTGACTGACCTACCTGATCTGGGCACATTTCAAGCTGTTTACATCTCTGGTTACGCGCTTCTCAATCCCCTAGCCCGTGATGGTGTTTTGGCGATGATTGAGAAAATAAAAGCCGAAGGGCTACCGATTTACTTTGATCCCGCATCTGTTGGCGCGATGAAAGACGTTGCAGATAAAGAACTTCACACTTGGTTTTCTATGATGGATGTTCTCTTATTAAATGAGGAGGAATCTATTTACATAACTGGTTCAGTTGATATTGAACGCGCTCTTGATTACCTTCTTGATTTCTCAAAGGTTGTTGTAATCAAACGCGGCTCTGCTGGCGCTATCGCCAAAGCAAGCGGTTTCGATTCCATTAGCCTTCCTGCAGTTGCAGCTACCGTTATTGATACAACAGGGGCGGGAGATAGTTTTGCTGCCGGATTTATCGCCTCATATTCAAAGAACCACGATTTAACCGCTGCTTTACAGGCAGGTGGAGAGTTGGCTGCAGGTTGTGTTGCAATCGTCGGCGGCAGACCGCGTGTAGGTACCGCGATTTAGCTAGTTATCTTGGCAGAATGCGCGCATGGCAACAGCGAAGAAGGCCGCAGCATCGACCAAGGCGAAGAAGGTCGTTGGTCCAAAGCCCGGTGAATATCCCGGCAAGATTGTAGATATCGATGTTTCATCTGAAATGTCAGAATCATTTCTCGAATACGCATACTCAGTTATTTACTCACGCGCTCTTCCTGATGCGCGCGATGGTTTAAAGCCAGTTCACCGCCGCATCTTGCACCAGATGGCAGATATGGGTCTTCGTCCAGAGCGCGGCCATGTAAAGAGCGCACGTGTTGTCGGTGAAGTAATGGGTAAGTTGCACCCGCACGGTGACTCAGCAATTTACGACGCACTTGTTCGTATGGCGCAATCATTTTCAATGCAGGTTCCACTAATCGATGGCCACGGAAACTTTGGTTCACTCGACTCGGGCCCTGCAGCGATGCGTTACACCGAAGCTCGTCTAGCCAACGCTGCAATGGCGATGGTTGCTGAAGCCGATGAAGACACCGTTGATTTTGGTCCAAATTACGACGGCCAACTTCTAGAACCTCTAGTTCTTCCTGCCGCATATCCAAACCTTTTGGTAAATGGTGGGTCAGGTATCGCAGTTGGTATGGCGACAAATATGGCGCCACATAACCTAGGTGAAGTAATCGCCGCAACTAAGTTCTTAATTGATAACCCTAAGGCGACACTTAATCAGTTGATGAAGCACATCCCTGGACCAGACTTTCCAACTGGCGGAGAACTCGTTGGCGCTGAAGGCGTACGCGAGGCATATGCCACCGGTAAGGGTTCATTTAAGGTTCGCGCATCTGTTGAGATCAGCAAAGTTACCTCTCGCAAGATGGGTATCACCATTAAAGAACTGCCATTTAACATCGGCCCAGAAAAAGTTGTTGAGCGCATTGCAGATCTGGCAAAGGCGAAGAAGATCCAAGGTATTTCAGACATCATCGATCTAACCGATGGCCAGACCGGCACCAACGTTGTTATCGAGCTAAAGAACGGCTTTGAACCAGAAGCAGTCCTTGAACAGCTCTATAAGTTAACTCCGATGGAAGATGCCTTCGCTATTAACGCAGTTGCCTTGGTTAAGGGACGCCCACAAACACTTGGCCTTAAGGAATTACTACAAGTCTTTATCGATCACCGCATCGAAGTTGTACGTCGTCGCTCTGAATATCGCAAAGCCAAAGCCGAAGGTCGCCTATCAATGGTCGATGGTCTGCTTAAGGCGATCATCGATATCGATAAGGTAATCAAGATTATTCGCGGTAGCGATGATGCAGCCGCTGCAAAGGAAAAGTTGATCAAGGACTTTAAGTTAAATGATGAGCAGGCAACTTATATCCTCGATATGCCACTTCGTCGTTTGACCAAGATGAGCAAACTCGAACTTGAGACTGAACAGAAAGAACTCAAAACAACTATCGCCGCGCTTAGCGCTCTTCTAAAATCTGAAGAAAATATCAAGGCGCAGGTTGCAACCGAGCTAACTGCAGTCGGAAAATCATTCGCTACCCCGCGTCGCACACGAATTGGCGCTGCTTAATTTCGTTTAACTTCTCCCCTGTGGGAGACTTCGTCAAATGATCTCTACAAGTGCTCTTGAACTACGCGCAGGTGCGCGACTTCTGGTCTCAGGAGTAAATGTTCGCATCAACCACGGAGATCGCATCGGATTCGTTGGCCGCAATGGCGCTGGAAAATCTACGCTTGCCAAGGTACTTGCTGGTGAAACACTCCCCGCAGGCGGCGCAGTACAACGCACCGGCAAGATCGGTTATCTGCCACAAGATCCCCGCACTGGCGAAGATCAAGGAACAGTTATTGAAAGAATTTTATCGGCGCGTGGATTAGATCAAATTGCTGCGCGCATGACCCAAGTTGAAGAAGAGATGGCAACCACTGAAGGTGAAGCACTAGAAAAGGCGATGGAGCGTTACTCACGCGTCGATGCTGAGTTCCAAGCAGCTGGTGGATATGCCGCAACATCTGAAGCAGAAGCGATCGCAACTTCACTTGGCGTATCTGAAGCAGTCTTTGGCAATCAGCTAGACACTCTTTCTGGTGGTCAGCGCCGTCGTATCGAACTTGCACGTATCTTGTTCTCGGGCGCAGAAACTCTGCTTCTGGATGAGCCAACAAACCACTTAGATGCTGACTCAATCATCTGGCTTCGTAACTACTTAAGTACTTATTCAGGCGGACTTGTCATCATCTCTCACGATGTTAACTTGATCGAACAAGTTGTAAATAAGGTCTTCTATATCGATGGCAACCGTAACGTGATCGATGTTTATAACTTGGGCTGGCGTCAATATCTCCTCCAGCGCGAACAGGATGAACATCGCCGTAAGAAAGAGCGCGCCAACGCAGAGAAGAAAGCTGAGATCTTGCAGAAGCAGGGCGAGAAGATGCGCGCTAAAGCTTCTAAGGCAACTGCCGCCCAAGGCATGTTACGTCGCGCTGAGAAACTTCGTTCCTCACTCGATGATGTTCGCGTTAAAGATAAGGTCGCCAAGCTTCGCTTCCCAACCCCAGCGCCTTGCGGAAAGACTCCTCTATCTGGCGAAGAACTCTCCAAGAACTACGGCTCTCTCGAAATCTTCACCGACGTTTCCTGCGTTATCGATAAGGGCTCACGCGTTGTTATCTTGGGACTTAACGGTGCTGGAAAAACTACTCTTCTAAAAATCCTGGCCAACCAACTCGAATCCGATACTGGCAAAGTTGAACATGGCCACGGCTTAAAACTTGGTTACTACGCCCAGGAACATGAAATGCTTGATTTTGATCGCACAATTCTAGAAAACATGATGTCTTCCAAAGATGACCTGCGCGAACCAGAAGCCCGTAACGTTCTTGGCTCATTCTTATTCGTTGGCGATGATGTTCATAAGCCAGTTAAGGTCTTATCTGGTGGCGAAAGAACTCGTTTAGCACTCGCTACTTTGGTTGTCTCTGCCGCAAACGTTTTGTTGCTGGATGAGCCAACAAACAACTTAGATCCCGCTTCACGTGAAGAGATCTTGGGCGCTCTTGGTGAATATCAAGGCGCGGTAATAATGGTCTCTCACGACGAAGGCGCCGTTCAGGCCCTTAAGCCAGAGCGCGTGATCTTGCTACCTGATGGCGATGAAGATATTTGGAAAGACGAGTACTTCGATCTCGTCTCAATCGACTAAATCTAAAATATAAAGAAGTGAATCTGCTTCTACTCTTTTACTGCCCCTGAAATAATGCCTCTGATTAATCTACGCTGCAAAAATAGGTAGGCAAAAACTACGGGTAAAGCAACCAACACAGCCGCAGCTGCAGTTACCGGTGGCTCGCTATTCCTTCTATTGCCTGCAAAGAAAGAGAGTGAAAGAGGCACCGTCTGAATTCCAGAATTACTTGGTACCAAAACTAACGCTAGCAAAAATTCGTTCCATGTGAATAAAAAGAGAAGGGTTGCAAGTGTTCCAATAGCAGATTTAGCAAGCGGTACAAGTATGAATCTTAAAGATTGCATTCGGCTGGCACCATCTAGATTCGCTGATTCAATTATTGACTTTGGGACGGTGCTAAAAAATGTTCGTAGCCAAAGGACTGCAAATGGCATTGATAAGGCGACTTGTGGAAGTATTAGCGCCCAGTAAGTGTTTAGTAGATGCAACGAGTCCATCATTTCGTAAAGTGAGATTACTATCCCTTCATATGGCATGACCAAACCAAAAAGCAATAGAGCCAAGATGGTTTTGGCAAAAGGAACCCGCATTAGTGCGAAAGCATAGCCAGCCAAAATTGCACAAAATAGCGTCAAAAGGACTACGCAACTTGATACAAATATGCTGGAAATCATCGCGCGATTAAATGCACCTCGTTGCCAAGCTTCCACATAATTTCCCAAGTAGATGCCGAGGAACTCATGATCCATTTGCGGATTACTGGATCTACTTGTTAGCGACAGGTTTACAATTGAGATAAGTGGATATATAGCAATTATTGCTCCAAGAGTAAGGACGCAATAGGCAATGGTTTTCTCTCTTATGTTAATCATTGGATTCTCTTCGCGTGTATAACAAAACTCCAGTGACCATTAGGATCAAGACTGCTAATAGAAACGAAGTGGCGGCCGCTTCACCCACATACCGGGTCACAAAAGCTGATTTATAGATGAATAAACTAGGAACATTCGTCGAATTGCCTGGTCCGCCTTGCGTAGCATTCCAAACTATATCGAAATTGCGCAGAGCAAAAGTGAAAGTAATTATCAAAACAATGGATATCTCGCCTTTTATACTCGGAATTAGAATATATCGAAATTCTTGTCGCATATTGGCACCATCAATGCGATCCGCATCCAATAGATCTTGAGAGATACGTTGCGCGCCGGATAGAAAAAGAATCATCGCGAGTCCATAGTTTATCCATGTTCCGATGATTCCTACCGCGATTAGAGATGTATCAAAATTGCCAAGCCAAGCAGTAGTGAGGCTCTCCCCACCTAATCTAGTTAGCGTTGTATTTATTGGACCGTCAGCCGCATAGATCCATCTCCACGAAATCGCCACCACAACTGTGGAAATTATTTGTGGTACGAATAAAACTGCCCTAAAGAAGGTTTCACCTTTAACTTTCACTCGAAGAAGTAGAAGAGTGATAAATAGGCCTATGGTGATTGGAATAACGCTATAAAACAGGACAAAAACCAGGGAGTGCGAGAATGCTGAGTAGATTTCGGGATTCGTAAGAACTTTTTTATAGTTATCTAATCCAACCCAGACTCCCGGGGAAATCCGATCCCACTTCCAAAGCGAGAGCCATACTGTTTGAATGATCGGATAGATAACGAAAACCGAGAAAAATGTCATTGCCGGTGTGACTAGCAATAAGGAAGACCAATCTAGATGGCGAAAGCGCCACATCGATTTATTCATAGACATCAATTATAGATGTGTACTCATCGATGTGGCGCTTCGCTTTTTCTAGTCTATTTACTTGCTTCTATTTTTTTGGAAGGTATCCCAGTCACCTTGGACGGCCTTCATCATGTCTGCAGCTTTAATTCTGCCTGCCATAAATTCCTGCAGCTTTGCAGTATAAACATCGTACATAGTGTCAGTAGACCAATCTAAGTAAAATGTTAAACCAGCATCTGCGAACATTTTCTTTCCTGCATCCTGCATATCTTTAAGCAAAGGACTACTTGCTTCTAAAGTTGCATTAGCGGAAGGAATTCGATCAAGTGATGCAAGTGATGGAGCGAAAGCTGGATCCATGAGCATCGCTATGAAAGCTACAGACGCGGAAAGGGCATCAGTTTTGCTACTGATATGCCAACCGAGTCCGTAAGAACCTGTACCTGCATGCTTTCCAGATGCGCCTGGAGGATTAGCCATGAACCCAGCATCTTTGCCAAGTCCAGTTCCGACTGTTCCACCAAACCACGTTCCACCCATATAGAACACTCCAGTGCCAGATGCGAATTTTGCAGTTGCATCATCAGCGCTTACTCCATCGAATCCTTTGGTGAAGTAACCCTTCTTAATCCAATCTCTCATAGTGTTGAGAGCTGTTTCATTAGTGCCGGATGCAAAAGATGAACCAGTTGCCCCGGTAATAAAATCTTTGGTTTCTGATGCAGGTGTGAATGCACCTTGAATCAGTCCAAAGACGTGAGTCGCTGGCCACTTGTCAGAGTTGCCTAAGACGATCGGGGTTTCCCCAGCCTTTTTCGCTTTTTCAAGTGCAGCTGTGAATTCGTCAAAAGTACTAGGAACAGCGATTCCTAATTTAGCTAACTTCGCCTTGTTGTAGAAAACACCAACGAATTCTCCAACTGGACTCATTCCATACAGCTCACCAGTTCCATATTGTGAACCATCTTCGCTCCAACTAAATTGCCCAAAATCATCAGGATTATAGGAAGCGTCCCAGCTGTAAGCCTTAGAGACATCGGTTAATTTTCTAATCAACCCACCTTTAACTAGCGCGCCATCAACTCCATAACCTTGGTTTCCCTGAACAACATCTGGTGCTGGATCGCCTGCTAATGCAGGGACAACGGTTTTCATGAGGTCGTCAAAACCCTTTAGGGTTAAATTAACTTTTACGTTTGGATACATTGCTTCATACTGCGGAACAAGTATCTTCATTGTTTTTTCTTCGCCAGCATCCGCCCAAACATCAAGCGTGATATCTCCGAGTTCTGCAACTTCTTCAACAGTAACCGGACTATTAATGGCATCCGCTGTATTGGCTTTGCTGCCACTATCCGATCCCGGACTAGAGCACCCGGTAATTAATAGCGTAGTAACTGCTACAAGAATTCCTAATCGTTTTTTCATCATGCCAGCCCCCTTCAGAGCAAGTAATTACTTGCAACCTAGGGGAATTCCTACTTTATTTCAACGGATTCAGTTATATTTTTGTATAACTTAGGGTGATAGTTTGGTAGACGAGGGTGAGCCAGACTTGGGGATTAAAAGTTAAGCGTCGATCCGATCGCGATCGATTTCAGCCGTTGAGATAAATTCTTTACGTGGGGCTACATCGTTACCCATTAGAAGCTCGAACATTGCCTCTGCTGCTGCGGCATCTTTAATAGTTATGCGGCGTAGGGTGCGCGCTGCTGGGTCCATCGTGGTCTCACGGAGCTGATCAGCATCCATTTCACCCAAGCCTTTATAGCGCTGAATAGGTTCTTTCCACTTCTTGCCAGCCTTTTTAAATTCAGCGGTTAACTTCTTCATCTCATCATCCGAGTATGTGTAGATGTACTCGCCCTTTTTGCCACCGCTACCCATTAACTCGATGCGGTGAAGTGGTGGAATCGCAGCAAAGACGCGACCATCATCGATCATCGGCTTCATATAGCGATAGAGAAGAGTTAAGAGCAAGCAGCGGATATGTGCACCGTCAACGTCCGCATCTGACATCAAGATGATGCGGCCGTAGCGAGCATCGGCTAGTTCGAATGATTTACCGGAACCAGCGCCGATTACCTGAATGATCGATGCGCATTCGGAGTTATCTAGCATCTGTGAAAGTGAGGCCTTTTGTACGTTAAGGATCTTGCCGCGAATTGGCAGGATCGCTTGGAATTCAGAGTTACGCGCTGCCTTGGTGGTACCAAGTGCGGAGTCACCTTCTACGATCAAAAGTTCGGTACGAGTTACATCTTCAGAGCGGCAATCAGAGAGCTTGGTTGGAAGCGCAGATGATTCGAGGGCATTCTTACGGCGTTGTAGATCTTTATGAGTTCGTGCAGAAATACGTGTGCGTGATGCGGCAGCAACTTTTTCAAGGATCAAGCGGCCATTGGCCTTATCGATACGACGAGTTGTGTTGAAGAATTCTTTCATCTTGTCGGCAACTACTGCCGAGACGATACGTGTTGCAGCCGCTGTGCCGAGAACTTCCTTGGTCTGTCCTTCAAACTGTGGTTCAGACATACGCACTGTGATGACAGCGGTGAGGCCTTCCATGATGTCATCTTTGATTACATCGGCTTCGTTCTTCTTCAGAGTTCCGGTGCTACGAAGTGATTCGTTAAATGCTTTGGTGATCGCGCGCTCGAAACCTAGAACGTGGGTTCCACCCTTTGGGGTAGAGATGATATTTACGAAGGAGTGAACGGTGGCATCAAAGCCATCACCCCACTTCATCGCAATATCTACTTCCATATCGCGTTCTACTTCTGTTGAAACCATATGGCCCTTATCGTCAAGGACCGGAACAGTCTCTTGGTAATGGCCGGTTCCGTAGATGCGGATTACTTCGCCTACTGGTTGATCAGGTTGTAAGAATTCGCAGAACTCGGAGATTCCGCCCTTGTGATAGAAAGTTTGAGTTGTGACAGCTTTGGTGCGATTGTCATTGACGATCAGCGTTAAGCCTGGAACTAAGAATGAGGTCTGGCGTGCGCGAGCGTAAACTTCTTCAATATCAAGGGATGCTTCCTTAAGGAAGATCTGACGATCTGCCCACCACTTGATACGGGTACCTGTAACTTTTGCCGAAACTTTTCCAATTGTGCGCAAGCCCGATTGCGGCGTGAACTCGGCCTTTGGGCCTTCGCCATCGAAGATGCCGGCAACGCCGCGCTTAAATGACATCCAGTAAATTTTTCCGTTGCGATCTACTTCCGCATCAAGACGTTCGGCAAGTGCGTTTACAACTGATGCGCCAACGCCATGCAAGCCGCCAGATGCAGCGTATGAACCGCCACCAAATTTTCCACCTGCGTGCAGCTTTGTAAGAACAACTTCAACGCCAGTTAAACCAGTCTTTGGTTCTTTATCAACAGGAATACCGCGACCATCATCGTGTACTTCAATAGATCCATCAGCCTCTAAATTAATTTCAATCTTCTTGCAATGACCAGCAAGTGATTCATCAACAGAGTTATCGATAATTTCCCAGAGACAGTGCATGAGCCCGCGTGAATCGGTTGAACCGATATACATACCTGGGCGTTTACGAACCGCATCAAGTCCTTCAAGGACTGCCAAGTCTTTGGCGGTATAGGAATCTTCGGCGTCGCCTACAGCGGTGAGATCGAGTTGATCTCCAGCATCTTTAGAATTCTTGGCGGCCACGGTGGCAAAGGTTATCGGCGTAGTTGCAAGGATCTTGCGTTAACGCGCCGTAATAGTCTCAAATATTGGTAAATCCCCCATATCTAGGGAAATACGGTGAATTGCAACGCAAAAGTAACAATATTTCTTCATTTATTTCCTGCGGGGAATAAAGAGACATGGTTTGATGTTCCATAAGAAGTACCACTTCCCACCTAAATGAACGGAGAGCGCGATGACCGAGCAAGTAATCCTCGAATCCACACCTCTTAATGCACTTGATCGTTGCGATCGTTGCGGCGCTCAGGCATATGTGCGAGCAACCCTCGCAACAGGTGGCGAACTAATGTTCTGTGCACACCACGGCAAGGAATACGCTGAAAAGCTGAAGGCTGTGGCAGTTGCAATCCAAGACGAGTCAGAGCGCTTGGTTGAATCTACAAAATAATTAAATGTCTGGCTAGTTAATCTTTTTTAAGAAGACCCTTGTGCGATCCGTCGCAGAAGGGTTTTTCTTTTGATTGGCCGCAACCGCAGAACTTTGGATTTTCTAAAGTCTCCAAAATATTGCCATCAGCATCAACCATTTCAACTTCACCGGTTATGCGGATAGAACCACTTTTGGGGTTTATGAAAACCTTTGGCTTATCCACGTTAGAAACCGATTACTTTTTAATCTAGATAATCGCGAAGTGATTGCGAACGTGATGGGTGGCGCAACTTCGACATCGTCTTAGATTCGATCTGGCGGATACGTTCGCGAGTAACCCCGTGAACCTTTCCGATCTCATCAAGGGTCTTTGGCTGACCATCTGTAAGTCCGTAACGAGCCTTGATTACATCTGCTTCACGGTTGGTGAGGCCGCCAAGGACCTGCATCAACTGTTCTTGCAAGATTGTGAAAGTTACAGATTCTTCAGGCTTAACAGCTTCAGAGTCTTCAATGAGATCTCCGAACTCAGAATCTCCTTCTTCACCAAGTGGTGTGTGAAGTGAGATAGGTTCGCGACCATACTTCTGAACTTCAACAACCTTTTCAGGCGTCATATCAAGTTCTTTAGCGAGTTCTTCTGGAGTCGGTTCGCGACCGAGGTCTTGCAACATCTGGCGCTGAACGCGAGCCAACTTGTTGATGACTTCAACCATGTGAACTGGAATACGAATTGTGCGAGCCTGGTCTGCCATCGCGCGAGTGATCGCCTGACGGATCCACCAAGTTGCATAGGTAGAGAACTTGTAACCCTTTGTGTAGTCGAACTTTTCAACCGCACGAATTAGGCCGAGGTTTCCTTCTTGAATTAGATCAAGGAACAACATGCCGCGACCGGTGTAACGCTTTGCAAGAGATACAACGAGACGAAGGTTTGCCTCTAACAAGTGGTTCTTAGCGCGCTTGCCATCTTCAACGATCCATTCAAGTTCGCGCTTGAACTTCTTCTCCATCTTCTTATCTTCTTTAATCTTCTCTTCCGCAAAAAGGCCAGCTTCAATACGTGTTGCTAGCTCTACTTCGAGCTCAGCATTTAGAAGTGCTACGCGGCCGATCTGCTTTAGGTAATCCTTTACTGGGTCAGCTGTTGCTCCAGCAGTCATAACTGTCTGAGCAGGAGCATCATCTTCTTCAGAGGCCTTTAGCGTGAAGGCGTTTTCTTCATTGCCAGATGCTTCTTCAGCCAGGTTTACAACGCGTGGCTGATTGGATTTATCTTCTGCTTCTGTGTCGATGATCTCAGCGACCTCAGCGATAAGTGTTTCAACATCTTCAAGTTCAACTTCTTCGACAACGATCTCATTGCCTTCATCATCTAGAACAATTGCTGCCTTAGCAGCCTTAGCTTCGCTCTTTGGAGCAACAGGTGCTGGAGGTGGTGCAATTAGTGCGAGTTGGGCTTTAGAGAGAATTCGCGCAGATGTTCCGAGTCCTGCCTTGCGTGCTTTCTCAGAGTCAGTTGCAATTACTTCATCAAGGTGGCGCGCTTCTTGGGCGAGCGCCAGGAATTCTTTCTTAACTGCCTTGCGATAGTTATCGATACCGCTGGCAGCAAGTGTTTCGACGATCTCTTTGTGGCGAGCGACGTCGTTCTTCAAATTTACAAGTTGTTGAACTTCTTTGGCAGATAAATCTTTCTTCAGCGCAACCTTTACCGGCTTAACAGGCTTAGCAACGGCCTTCTTTACAGGCTTTGCTGCAACCTTCTTCGCTGGGGCTTTCTTAACAGGTGCCTTCTTGGCGGCTACCTTTTTTGCAGGTGCTTTCTTAGCAACAGCTTTCTTGGCAGGAGCTTTTTTCGCCGCCTTTGCTGACTTTGCCTTGTTTTTGAGCGCACTAAATACAGCCACAATTATCCTTTGGTTTTTCGAACTATCTTCGAAACTTTTGTTTCGAACTGCTCGAAGCGATGTCTATATTATACTCAGCGCTTGGCTGATTGCCGCGCCAACTGACTCGGATTCGACCAAAAAGCCATCGTGTCCGAAGTCTGAAGAGATAGTAATTAGCGGTTGCGCCTTAGGAACCAGCTCGGCAACCTCAACCTGAAGTCGAGGTGGGAAGAGGCGATCGGTATCGATTGAGACCACAACCGCCGGAATCTTGATCGATTCCAGCGCCGCTACGACTCCCCCGCGATCTCGGCCGACATCATGGGATGCCATCGCTGAAGTCAGCGAAATATAGGTATTGGCATCGAAGCGTTTAGCCAATTTAACCGCCTGGTGATCTAAATAAGACTCAACGGCATAGCGCCCGGTGTCATCGCCCTGCATCTGGCGGCCAAAGCGCAGATCCATCTCAGATTCGGTGCGGTAAGTCAGATGTGCGATACGTCGGGCTATTCCTAGACCTTCGATCGGGCCACTTGCTTGCTCGTAATAATCGCCACCATTGAAATTTGGATCGCTCTTGATCGCGCGGATTTGCACTGAGAATCCACCGATCTGATCACCGGTTGCAACAGCAGAGGAGCCGATCGTGCAAATTGCGCCGACGCGGTCGGGGTATTGAATCGCCCATTCCAGCGAGCGCATTCCACCAAGGGATGGGCCAACCGCTAATCGATATTTCTTAATGCCAATTGCATCGCTAAATAAGATTTCGGCAGCGGCCATATCGCGCACAGTGACAACTGGAAAACGTGAGCCGTAACGCTTTCCATCAGGAGCAATACTCGATGGCCCAGTACTTCCCTGACACCCACCAATTACATTGGGGCAGACGATGAAATATTTATCTGTATCAAAGGGCAGACCTGGGCCGACCATATTTGGCCACCAGCTAGTTACATCAGACCAACCGGTCATTGCATGGTTAATTAAAATCGCATTATCTTTTGCAGCATTTAACGCGCCCCAAGTTTGATAAGCGATCGTGATATCGGGCAGCGTCTCGCCGCTTTCAAGTAAGAGAAAACCTATCTTTACAAATTTGCGATCGCCGGGATCATGGCTTTCCAGCCATGCCCCTGTAACTGCTGTAGTAATCGAGTTCGACATTTAATTCCTTCACGCACTTGCTCACATCGTGTGATGCAAACCTGGTCGTCACCCGGAGCACCCCACCGCGGTGGAGGGTTGCCGTCTAATCAGCCGGGGCTATCGATTAGAGCTCGTGACCTGGGGGTAAGTCTAACCCAAAAATTCCGGCGCAGACTTTGGGATGTAGTTCTCTACGCATCGCCGCAAAGGATGCGGGTGGCCACCCTGCTGTAAAGACCCGGCGCAATAAGAGCGCCAGAGAATAACCATTTGCATCTTCGAGGGCGCGATCTAGCGCGCGATGGGCAAGTGCGCCATCACCGCTTTCATATGCCAGCGCAGCACACAGCGATGCGATCGGTGCCACGTAGCCCTTTGGTGCGATCCGCATTAGGTGTCGCCACATCTGAAAGTAGGTATCAACGTTCTCTTCATCATGGCTGCCCAGTGCAAAGTCGCGCACCTGAATATCCCTTAACCGACCGATAACTCTTGCCGTCAGTTCGAGATCTTGGCCAATGCGTCCACTGGCAAATTCACCTGCTAAATCAATTACCGCAGTTGCGCCATCGCGTTGTAACTTCGGCAAGTTATCTAGAACTTTAGGGATCGCAAAGCTGTCCACCATTTCGCACCATTTAGCCTCCGTTGCTACTGGCAGAGATGAAATTGAATCAGTGAGTGCTTGCAGATTGGCAAAGGGCATCGCACGTCCTGCCACTACATGTTCAACAGCGATGCGCGAGCCATCGATCTCAGGAATCGAGTTTCCACCTGCAGGGCAACAACTTTGATCCTGACATAGAACAGAGCGATAACGTCCTCCTTGGATAAGTAGCGATTCATCGGTTGCAATACCAATTCGGGTTAACGCCGCACTTGCATCGGCAAGAACAACTTCCCCATCGCTGCGATCGCTTGGAACATAAGCAACTAATAGCGCCCCAGTTGCCGAATCTCGCTGCAGATGTGAAGCCAGTAAATCGTAAGCGCCTTCGGGAATATCAACCGGATAATCAATCCGCATCGCCATTCCGACAGCGCTATTTTTAATTGAAACTACAACCAACGAATCTTCAGGGTGGTAACCAATTAGAAAAGGAATTGCGGCAAGTAGGTCATGTGGTGATGTAAGTGTGGTCATCTCTCTCAATTCATAAAGCGGGTTGGAGCTGCCACCACGGTGATAGTCAGCGCTGAAACTTTTTTAATCTGGCCGGTAATGGCGCGTTCCACGGCGTTGTGCGAAAAACTGCCGTTCCAAGTTGTTGTGAGCAGCACTGGATAAATGCCGGGCTGCGAATAAATGTGTGTGATCTTGCCTTCGGGAAATGGCCCACCTGGATCGGTTGTCGCAAGAAAAGAGCCGTCACCAAATGACCACACATATGAAGGGCGCAGAACCACATCGATGGTCTCGCCTATCAAATTAACCTGTGTGCGAAAGACCGATGGCAAGTCGTTCCAGAAATAGACCGGGGTATGAATTAACGGTTTGAAATTTGGCTGATAGGAAATGCCGCCGGTTGGAAGTGATTTACTTAAGCGATCACTAAGTGAAGTTGCCGCAACTACTTTCGGTGCCGCCTTTTTAACTGGCTTCTTCGCAGGTTTCGCCGGTGCCTTCTTAATAGGAGCAACAACTTTCGGCTTTACAACCGGCTTAGGTTTGGCTACAACTTTAGGTTTAGCAACAACCTTTGGCTTTACAACCTTAGGTTTCGTAACCTTGCTTGAACTTGGCCCACTCCCCTTTCGAGCTTCAATAACTAATTGACCGTCTTGGGTATAGACGTCAACGCAGGCTTTTACGCAATCTGCTGCGTGCGAAGTGAGAGTTTGTAGAGAAATTACCAACGCTGTAATCAGAATTAATCGGATCTTCATTTGCGGGAAGATAGATCTTGCAACTGATAAAAAACGCCCCGCGCCTATTCCATGTGGATAGTTAACGGCTCATATGGAAAGGTAGGAACATGGCTGCGCGCGATGGAGATGGTTGGGTCGAGTGCCGTTGCGGCTCTAAACATTGGGGCTTGCATGGCGCAGCAGGTTTACTTATCTATCGCGATGGCGCAATCTTGTTACAGCACCGCGCACCCTGGGTTCATAACGGAGACACTTGGGGAATCCCAGGCGGTGCGCGTGATTCACACGAGAGCGTTATTGATGGCGCAATTCGCGAAGCGGTAGAAGAGACCGGTATTGATCCACAGCAGTTAACCCCGCGCCAAACCCATAACGATGACCACGGTAACTGGTCTTATGACACCGTTATCGCTGAGGCAACGAGCGAACTTGTGGCGCACGAGTTAAATGATGAATCACATGAAGTGCGTTGGGTTTTATTTGATGATGTAACTCGCTTGCCGCTACACCCCAGCTTTGCAAAATCTTGGCGCGACTTAAGAGCCAAGTTGGATTATCTGATCACACCAAGATAATTTTTCAACTTCGCTATGTGCGACGAAAATGATGGTCTTTCCTGCGCTGCGCAACTGCTTAAAGATCTCAATTAACTTCTCTTTACTTGCCAGATCCTGCGCTGCAAATGGTTCGTCAAAAAGGTATATCGGGCAGTCGCGCAATAAGGTGCGCGCGATTTCAATGCGCTGCACCTGTCCTACCGAAAGCGTGGTCACTAAGTTGCCCAACAATTCGGTAATCCCTAAGTCGGCCGCTATATTCTCAATTTGATTCTTAGCCTCATCGCTCTGTCCAAGAACAAGTACTTCGCGGACTGTCATCGGTAGCCAGAAGGTGCGCTCTTGTAGCGCCATACTGCGCAGGTGCGATTGTTCGAGATCGCTTAGATCTTGCAGATTCTTTTCAGTGATAAAGATAGAACCGCTACTTGGCTTTAAGTCGCCGGTTATCGCCAGTAGCAGCGAACTCTTGCCGCAACCATTTGGACCCACGATTGCGCTAATTGAACCTTTAGTAATGGTGGCGTTTAGCCCCGCGAAGAGTTCACGGTTATTGCGCTGCAGCGTTAGATCTTTGATCTCGATTATTTCCATGTCAGCGCCGCCTTTCGCACTAGCAGGATAAGAATTGGTGCGCCCAATAAAGATGTAATTAGGCCGATAGGTAGCTCGTATGGCGGAAGAACGCTGCGTGCGATCGTGTCACCGACTAACAGGATCAGTGCGCCAATTAGTGAAGATGCGATCGTCAATACTCGGTTCTTTCCACCAAAGAGAATGCGTGCGATATGTGGGGCGGCCAGCGCCAAGAAGGAAATCGAGCCCACGGTGCTAACGCTGACTGCAACCAATAAACCAATTATCAGGAACGCTTTCAAACGAATCGCTTTTGCAGAAAACCCTAAATGACGGACTGAGATATCACCGAGTGAGAGTAGATCTAACTGTGGAGCGATTTTAAAGGCGAAGAGGAAGCAGAGTAGAAATACTGGCGTGATAATCAAAAGGCTCTCTGAAGTAGCTAACGCTAATGAACCAAGCGACCAGAAAGAGATCGAACGGATCTCTGGATTATTTGTGGCGGTAATTAGTAGCCCAACAACTGCGGAAAAGAGCGCTGAGGTACCGATTCCGATAATGATTAAGGCGCCTACGGAACGTGCCCAAGTAAAGGTGAGCGCCGTTGCAATTAAAGCTCCGATCGTTGCAATGAGAACGGCCAATACTGAACCAACTTCAGCAAGATTTAAGAGAACGCCAATTACAACGCCCAGGCTTGCACCAGCTGATGTTCCTAAGATTGCAGGATCTGCCAGTGGGTTATTTGACGCAGATTGTGCGATCGCACCGGCTAAGCCCAGTGCTGCACCAATTAAGAGCGCAACCAGAATTCGCGGGATTCGAATCTGCCAGAGAATCAAATGGTTGGTACTTGCGCTGTCAAAGCCCGGGTTAAATAGATAGCGCCAGATGTTTTCCACCTGCGTTGCACCGAGCAATAGAGATGCAACCACCGCAATATTTAGCGCGATAACAATCAGCGAGAAACGTAACTTCATTTCATTAACTCATCTACAGAAGCTGCCATCTGAAGGATCAGATCTGGTGTGCGGGGGCCAAAGGAGAGCAGAAGAGAATCATCAACGGCAAGGATGCGCCCCTTCTTTCCAGCAGTTGTCTGGGCGACTCCAGGAAGCGCCTTCAAACCTACAACTCCCCCAACTGAGGCCAAGCCTTTACTCATAACTAAAATTACATCTGGATTTAACTCGGCCAGAACTTCGGCGCTAACTGGCGTAAAGGGATCTTTCGAAAACTCTGCACCGGCATCAACGGAATTTATCGCCGTGATTAGCGAATCCGCCCCGGAACCTTTTCCACCAAGTAGATAGATCGAGTTTCCGCCGCGGAGATAGAGAAAGGCAATACGCGCTTTTCGATCTGCGTTCATAACTTCAGATAGCGATTGATTGATCTTGTCGCTCAAGGCAACGCCTAATGGAATTGCTCCAACGGCGCCTGCAATATCGGCAATCTTTAGATTTATATCCGAGAGCGTCCATGCCTGGCGCACCTGGACAATCTTGATTCCGCTTTCCCGCAGGGTCTTAATTGCAGCTAACGGACCGGTGGCGCCATCTATCAGAACTAGATCTGGGTTTAACTTTAAAATATTTTCCGCAACGACTTGATGGCCAGAGGTAACGATTGGAATATCTAGAAGAACTTCTTCCGTACTGGCGATATCTCGTCCAATAAGTATTTGCTTCAAGCCTAAAGAAACCAAAATTTCTGCAGATCCGTTTGCCAGTGCGATTACGCGCTCTGCTGAAGAAGTGCCGCCATCTTCGATACTTATCGCGGCAGCAGTTTTAATCTCTTGCACAGCAACTTCACCGGAACTACATGCGGTTAAAGAAAGCGCTGTGGCGAGAGCCACTGTCAGATGCCGGTATCGACCATTCTTTAGCACCCTTAAATCATCTCAGCCTTTTACCTGACATATGTAGGCGGGTTGTCGGATAAGCCTTTGATCAGATAAAAGTAAGGTATTCACATGCGCGCTAAGGCATTTCTTCCAACAGCCCTATCTGCGCTGCTTCTTATCTCGCTTAACGATGCGCCGAGTAGCGCTGCGCAGAAACCACAAGTCGCTAAAGGCCAGTTCGGTGAATCAATTAGCGCACAAGCGCGAGAGATAACCGTTGATAAAAACGGTCAGGCACAGATTCTCATCACCGGTAAAGGTTTTGATGAAACTGTTGGAATCTATCTTGCGTACTGCGTTATGCCGAAAGCAGGTGCTGCTCCGACTCCGTGTGGTGGCGGCGTTAACAAATCTGGCATCGGCGATGCTTCTTACTGGATCTCATCAAATGCACCACCCTATGCCGCCAATTTGGCAGAGCCTTTCCGCGCCGGTGGCAGATTTACCAAGAGCGTCGGAGTCTCGGAAAAAATCGGCAAGATCGATTGCCGCAAAAGAAAATGCGCTTTAACAGTTAGATCAGATCATCTACGTGAAGGGGATAGATCGCGCGATCTTTTTATTCCAGTCACATTTAAGAAAAGGAAATAGAAATGAAGAAAGTCATCACATTAATCTCAGTTTTAGCGATTGCTATACCTGTCTTTACAGCGCCAAGTGCCAGCGCGGAAACATTTGTCTTCCAGAGCGGCCCGCTAACTAACCTTGATCCAGCAGGTGCCACTATCAATGGTGGCTTTACAAAATTTACGACCAAGGGCGGGATGTATATGCAGCAATGCATTGCTCCAGTCGCTGGTGCTCGTCCAGCAACATGCAGCGATGAACTACAGCTCTGGATCAGCACTAAAGGTGAAGTTGGCTCAATAAGTGCAACCGGACCAATCGCATTTAAGGTCGCAGCCCAGATCACTGGTCGCGGTGTAGCAGTTGACTGCACCAAGACTTCTTGTGGAATCTTCTTCCGCTTGGATCGCAGCGCGACTGCAGATACCAGCGAAGATTTGTTCCTTCCAATTACCTTCCGCGAAGGTGCATCAGCGCCTTTGCTACCGGCTGATGTAGTAACCGTTACTTTAAATACCAAGCCACTAACCCGAAACGTTCCGATGGCACTTGCCTATCGCCAAAACGCAAAGATCGTTGCAACCGCGCAATCTGGTCTGCCAGTAACGCTAACTTCTCTGACTCCAGAATGTTCATACGCCAATGGAACGCTGACTGCACTAAAGGGCGTTGGACAGTGCGCACTTGCCCACCGAACTGCCGGCAACGATAAGTTCGCAGCAAGTTCTGCAAACTACCCATTTATTCTCGAACCTGGAGTTCAAAAGGTTGAGCGCGCTACCAAGGAACTTAAAAAAGGGAAGCCAAAGGCGATGCCTGCCGAAAGTAACTTTGGCGAGACTATTTCTTACAAGAGTTTGAGTAAGAACTGTCGCGTTGAGTTAAATCTAATTGAGGCTCAAAAGCGCGGGGTCTGCACCATCGTCGCAACCGCGCCAGCCAAAGAAGGTATGTGGTTAGCGCTTAAGCAAGAGTTAAGAATTAGAGTTAGCTAAAGCCTTAATTCCCGCGATATAGAAATCGGTTGTAACTGCGATCTCATCTTGTGCAGTTGCGGCACCTGATTCGATGCGGCGGGTTGCTACATCTGTTATCGCTTGCAACTGTGCCAAGGCCCGTGAGGTATCTGTGATGCCAAGGGAAGCAAAAGTTTTGCTAAGTGGCGCCAACATCTGACGGTGGGCCGCACCTATTTCAGCGTTTCGCTCGCTCGGCAAAGTTGTGGCGTGAAGTGATTTGGCAAGTAGGTGTCGTCCATCGCCTACATAGTTAAGTGATGTTTCGATCCAGATAGTTAGCGCGGCAATTGGATCGCTTTCATCTTCGATAGCGCTGCGCAATAGCTCGCCGAAATTCTTTAACTCTTCAATTAACAGATCGGCAACGAGATCTTGGCTGCTCGAAAAGTATTCATAGACCGAAGTTCGCGAGAGCCCGGCGCGCGCTGCAACTGCGGCGATTGAGATGCTGGCAGAACTTTCCTCAAGTGCGATCTGGGTGGCCGCTGAAATCAATTGATTACGGCGCCAATCGCGATGCGAGGCTAGATCTTGCGTAGAAATCTTGGGCATAAAAAAATTATTTCATGGTTTGCGAAAGCCTGCGCAGTGAATCGATCACTACAGCCCGATCGCTGGTGCGCCAGAGCGGTGGCATTGAGTTAAGTAGGACACTTCCGTAGCGTTTAGTCACAATTCGCGAATCCAAAATGGCCACGACCCCGCGATCATCAACGCTACGGATTAACCGGCCTGTGCCTTGCGCCAGTAGCAAGGCTGCGCGCGGTAGCGATACCTGCATAAACCCACTGCCACCTGCGGCATCGGCCAGCGATGCACGAGCCGACATAACTGGTTCGTCAGGACGCGGAAATGGAATTCGATCAATTGCAACCAAGATGCAAGATGAACCTGGAACATCAACGCCCTGCCAGAGCGACATCGTGCCAAGCAAAATAGATGTTTCATCTTTCGCAAAACGTTCGACGAGTGGGCCAACTGCATCTCCACGTTTTTGAGTAATTATGGTGATTGGCAACTCTTTCAAAACGCTGCGCAGATGGGCATCGGCTGCTTCGACTCCGCGCCATGAACTAAATAGCGCCAATGTGCGTCCGCCTGCCGCATCGATTAGCTCACCGAGTTCTGTTAAGACCTCAGCACTTGGGCCATCGCGACCTGGTTCAGGTAGATGCTTTGGCATATATAGAACGCCTTGATTGGCGAAATCAAATGGTGAGCCAACATCGAGCATCTGCACATTTGCCGGATCAATATCGCCATCTTCACTTTCAGTGTCTGCATCTGAACCAACGACGAAACCAATACTGCGCGCCATCGCATCAAAGCCATTTCCAACTGTGAGCGTTGCAGATGTCGCAATCACTGGAGTCTTGGTTAATAGGTTTGAACGGAGAACTTCAGAGACAGAAAGCGGTGCTAAATGCAGCGTTGAAAACGTTGGTTCGTACCAGAGCACATGTGTGTTGCCCATCTTTAACAACTTGCCACAGGTTGTATTGATCTCAGAGACCGCACCTTTTACACGGGCGCGCTCTGCAATCGCATCAGAATCGATAATGTCGTCATCGGCGTTGATGATCTGCACGATCGCAGCTGCCGCATCTTTAACTTTACGGATAGGTGCTTCAAGTGAAGATGGAATTTCTTCAAGCCGACCTTGCGCGGCAAAGTCACCGCGGATCTGATCTCCGTAATCTGCCATCGCATCGTGGAAATTATCGGCGGCTTTAGTGAGCGCATCAGCTAACTTGCCCGGCATATGTTTGCGCGCCATCGCAGCTGCGCGAATCACGCGCGCAGATGTGAGCTCTTCGGTCACTGCCTGCGTAGTGCGATCCATAAACTCGTGGGCTTCATCCAAGATCACCGCATCGCGTTCGGGCAAGATCGGATGCGAATCAACGATCTCGATCGCAAGCAAGGTGTGGTTGGTAACTACAACATCTGACGTCTGTGCCTTTGCTTTGGCAAGGGCAGCAAAACATTGTGGCCCGTAATTACAGACATCGGCGCCTACACATTCGCGCCCAGATAAAGAATTCGCCGCCCAGACTCGGCGGTCGACATCTGGTGCATCATCACGATCACCTGAAACACCGGGCGTCTTTGCCCAAGCATGTAAGCGCTTGGCATCTTTTTCTAGGTAACTAACTTCCAATAAAACTTGGCCATCAGGATCTGGTTCATCGGTATTCATCTTCTGCAAGCAGATGTAGTTGCCTACGCCTTTGTAAATTCCATAAGTGATCTCGCGACCTAACTCTTTTTCAAGTGCCGGAACAACCGCAGGTAAATCTCGTTCTACTAACTGCCGTTGCAGAGCAAGGGTTGCAGTTGCAATCAAAACTTTGCGACCATGTACGAGCGCTGGAACTAAATAAGCCAGTGATTTTCCGGTACCAGTACCGGCCTGCACCATTAAGTGATGGCGATCGGTGAGCGCATTTGCCACCGCTTCAGCCATTTCGATCTGGCCTTCACGTGGTGATCCCCCAATGGCGGCGACTGCGGCATCCAGGGCCGAACGCACTTTCGCCGATAGATCACTCATATTTGTATTTCAATCCCCATGGGGCCACAGTAGCGAAAATCAGTGACACCGCCCGTGACCAAGCCTTACTTGCTCATATAAGGTTGTGTAAGACCTGGAGGAATAATGAAAATCGCACGAATTGGTGAACGCGGATCCGAACGCCCAGCAGTTATCGATGGTGATAACGCAATCTATGTTGATTCACTTGTCAGCGACTGGGATCGCGAAAATTTAGAAGCCGGTGGTTATCTACGCGTTGCCAACGCTGATCTGAATTCACTTCCCCGCACACCACTTGCCGGTCTTCGCTACGGCGCAGTTATCAATAAGCCAACCAAGATTATTTGCGTGGGTCTTAATTATTTAGCGCATATTAAAGAGGCGGGCTTCGATACTCCACCTGAGCCAGTTATCTTTATGAAGGCTCCAGATTCGATCACTGGTCCAAACGATGATGTCGTTATTCCACCAAATAGCGCGGCCACAGATTATGAAGTTGAACTCGCCATTGTTATTGGCAAGTCCGCGCTTTACCTAAAGTCTCCTGAAGATTCGCCCGAACACATCTTGGGTTACTCAATCTCGCAGGATGTTTCAGAGCGCCACTGGCAGATGGAGCGCTCCGGACAATGGGTAAAGGGCAAGTCATTCCCAACCTTTAATCCAGTAGGCCCAGTTATCGTTTCAGCAGATTCAATAAACGCTCACAACTTGCGCTTATGGTGTTCGGTAAACGATGAGATGAAGCAAGATTCCAATACCGATGACTTGTTATACGGAATCAACCACATCGTTTGGTACATCAGCCAATTTATGGAGCTCTGCCCTGGTGACATCATCAATACCGGCACACCTTTCGGCGTAGGTATGGGCTTTAAGCCACCTATTTATCTAAAGGCTGGCGATGTTCTTAAGACGGGTATTGAAGGCATTGGTGAGATCACCAACCACGTTAAAGCCTATAAAGCAGAGGTCAAGTAATGAGCCAATCAATAAGTAAAGATTTCGAAGGCTTAACCGCAATTGTTACAGGCGCTGGTTCTGGCATTGGTTTAGAAGTTGCCCGCAAGTTAACTGAGCAAGGTGCGAAGGTATTCGGCTTTGATCTTCGCGCTGGTGAAATGGGCGCACTAGCAACTTTTATTGAATGCGATATCGCCAACCCCGATAGCGTTAAGAAAGCATTTGCTGAATTCGCTAGCCAAAGCAAGACCTTAGACATTCTGATCAACAACGCTGGAATTGGCGCTATCGGCACTGTTGAACAAGCAACTGAAGAAGAATGGCTACGAGTATTCAATGTAAACGTCTTTGGCACAGGTCGTATGAGCGCTGCTGCGATGCCATACCTAAAGGCTAGTAAACATGCCGCAATTGTTAACACTTGTTCTCTAGTTGCAACAGCTGGCGTTCCAAATCGCGCGGTTTACGGTGCCAGCAAGGGTGCGATCTACGCACTTACTCTTGCTATGGCTACCGATGGAATTGCTCACGGAGTTCGCGTTAACTGCGTTAACCCTGGAACATCAGATACCCCATGGATTAAAAACTTACTTTCTAAGGCAGATAACCCTGATCAGGAATATGCCGCCTTGCAAGCGCGCCAACCAATCGGGCGTCTAGTTTCACCTGTTGAAGTTGCTAGCGCGATTGTTTTCCTGGCAAATCCTGCACAAGCATCAACTACAGGAACTGCACTTGGAGTAGATGGCGGAATGCAAGGACTTCGCCTTCCTCGCTAATTTTTCTTATTGATAGTTGCAAAGAGATAAGTTGCGGCAATTAGCGCGAGCAAGATAACTCCATAGGCTGCTGCGAATCCGAAGTTCTCGCTGACAAAGCCCATGATCCATGGTGATGTCCCATTTGAAATTCCCATACCGATCACAAAGGCGGCGATGCCGCGATCAGAACCTTGCGCGGTTGATGAAGCGTTTGCGATAGCAATAGATGCACATGGCCCAATACCTGCAGCGGCGATAATCAAACCTGCCAAGGTAAGAGTTGGCGATGAGGCAAAAATAACGAGCAATACACCTGAACCAATTGCCACAAATGAGAAACGCCAGATGCGATACAGATTATGCTCATTCTTAGTTGAAAGATAGATGCGAGTTAGAGCAACAAAGTAAGGTGCAACGGTGGCAAATAGAACGGCAGATTTAACCTCGGATCCACGTTCAGTTAATAGATCTAACGCCCAAGCAGATAGTGAAACTTCCATGGTGATAGTCATGAAGGCAAAGAATAAAATTGCGATCATCGTGTTATTCCAGATGATCTTGCTATCTGCATGGTCTGGCTCTGGGCGAGCCTCTAATTCAGGAACGATCTTTAGCGCAACCAACCCGATAAGTACGGCAGTAGTTGCAACAGTTGCGCGCCATGGAATGTCCGCTTGAGTCGTTATTCCGATTACAGTAGGTGAAACCGAGGCCATAAATAAGCCGACGCCGGTAGACCGGAACATATTCTTCATCGCCGTCTTTGAATGCGCGCCCAAGATTGCCGTCGTTGTATTTCCTGCGATAACCGAACCAGTTGCAGTAAGGATTACGGCAGGAACTGAGAAATAGATATTTGGGCTAAGGCAATAGATAAGTGAACCAAGAATTAATAGCGCCCAACCAAAGCGAATAGTTTGGTGGGCAGGCCGGCGATGGCCATGACCGAGCAATATAAATGAGATAAATACCAAGGCTGCCGCCCAGCCGATGTTGTGCCAACTGGCTACTACTCGCGTTAGCTCGAAGTCGCGTTTAATTAGTTGTATTGAAAACCCGAGAGAGCCCATTAAAAAAGAGCTCATTGCATTTAGGGTCACCAAGCGATGCACCATCTTGCTCGGCAGTGCTTGTGGCAACTTTTACTCCTTAACTTGCGAAGTCACTATCTTATCTTTGCCAAGCCCTTGCATTTGAAGAAATCTAGCGAATTGAACTGTTTAATAAAAAAGCCCCGCTGAAATTAATCAGCGGGGCTTTTTAACGGGGTTGGTTAAGAGTTATTGCTTAGCTGCAACCAGATGTATTTCCGCAACCTTCGCATACGAAACATGCACCTGACATACGCATCTTTACGCCACATGTCATACAGAGCGGTGCATCTGATTTGATTCCCATTGATTCAAGGAGATCAGATGATGAACCGATTGCACGATCAAGTGGTGCTGGTTCGATCTTTACCTCAACTGCTTTTACAGCCGCAGGAGCCGCCACAGGAGCAGCTACTGCTTTTGGGGTATCAACACTCGCAGGTGTTGCATCTTGTGTGTACTCGCCTGTTTCAAGTGCGCGTGCACGCTCTGAGGCTGTGAAAAGACCCATCGCTGAACGCTGATCGAATGGCAAGTAATCAAGTGCAAGGCGACGGAAGATGTAATCCATCATGGATTGCGCCATGCGGATATCTGAATCATCTGTCATACCTGCTGGCTCGAAGCGCAAGTTTGTGAACTTCTCAACGAAAGTTTCTAGTGGAACGCCGTACTGGAGTCCGATTGAAACTGCGATTGAGAATGCATCCATTACTCCGGCAAGAGTTGAACCCTGCTTGCCAAGCTTTAGGAATACCTCACCAAGTGCACCGTCAGCGTATGCACCTGAGGTCATGTAACCCTCAGCGCCGCCAACAGAGAATGATGTTGTAGTTGATGGACGTGACTTTGGAAGACGCTTGCGAACTGGAGTAGCAAGTGCTTCTGCTTCAACAGGTGCATCTTTCTTCTTAGCCTTGCCATCTGAAAGTGGCTGACCGACCTTGCAGTTATCGCGGTAGACAGCAAGTGCCTTAATACCCATGCGCCATGCTTCAAGGTGAACTTCTTCAACTTCTTCAACAGTTGCATCCTCTGGGAGGTTAACTGTCTTTGAAATCGCACCTGAAAGGAACGGCTGGCAAGCAGCCATCATGCGTACGTGGCCCATTGGAGCAATTGAGCGCGCACCTAGTGCACAGTCAAACACTTCGTAGTGCTCTGTCTTTAGCCCTGGAGCATCGATTACGTGGCCATTTGCTGCAATGAATTCAACAATCGCTTCGATTGTCTCTTCGTTGTAACCGAGCTTACGTAGCGCTGCTGGAACTGTCTGGTTAACGATCTGCATTGAGCCGCCACCGACGAGCTTCTTGAACTTAACCAATGAGAAGTCAGGTTCGATACCAGTTGTATCGCAATCCATCATCAAACCGATTGTTCCGGTTGGTGCAAGAACAGAGATCTGTGCGTTACGCCAGCCGTTTTTATCGCCAGTTGATAGACATGCATCCCATGCCTTATTTGCTTCAGTCCAGACATCGATATCTAGAGTTGAAAGCTGCTTAGCTGCAGATGATGCTGCTGCATGCTTGCGCATTACGCGCGCATGAGGCTTAGCATTTTGTGCAAAGCCTGCATATGGACCAACGATGCCAGCAAGTTCTGCTGAGCGCTTATATGTTGTTCCGGTTAGAAGTGAAGTAATTGAACCCGCTAGAGCGCGTCCACCTTCTGAATCGTAGGCAAGACCTGAAGCCATAAGAAGGGCACCAAGGTTTGCGTATCCGATTCCGAGCTGACGGAAGGCGCGAGTTGTGTCGCCGATCGCCTCTGTTGGGAAATCTGCGAAACAGATTGAGATATCCATTGCAGTGATGATCAAGTCAGATGCGCGAGCAAATGTCTTTGCATCAAATGATCCATCATCCTTTAGGAACTTCATTAAGTTAAGTGAAGCCAAGTTACATGATGAGTTGTCGAGTGACATGTACTCGGAGCAAGGGTTTGAGGCGTTGATGCGACCTGACTCTGGGGTTGTGTGCCAATCATTGATGGTGTCATCAAATTGAACGCCAGGATCAGCACATGCCCATGCAGCTTGTGCAATCTTTGTGAAGAGTTCGCGCGCATCAACTGTGTCGATAACTTCGCCAGTTGAGCGAGCTGTTAGACCAAACTGCTCTCCGTTTTCAACCGCTTGCATGAACTTATCTGAAAGGCGGACTGAGTTGTTTGCGTTCTGATACTGGACCGAAATAATGTCGCGGCCCCCTAAATCCATGTCGAAACCGGCATCGCGTAGTGCACGAATCTTGTCTTCTTCATTGACCTTGGTTTCGATGAATTCTTCGATATCTGGGTGATCAACATCTAGAACAACCATCTTGGCTGCGCGACGGGTTGCGCCACCAGATTTGATTGTTCCTGCAGATGCATCTGCACCACGCATAAATGAAACTGGGCCAGAGGCTGTTCCACCGGACTTTAGAAGTTCCTTTGATGAACGGATACGTGACAAGTTAAGTCCTGCACCTGATCCACCTTTGAAGATCATTCCTTCTTCGCGGTACCAGTTAAGGATGCTATCCATCGTGTCATCAACCGACAAGATGAAGCATGCGCTTACTTGCTGAGGTGCTGCTGTTCCGACGTTAAACCAAACTGGTGAGTTAAAGGAGAAGATCTGGTGCAAGAGCATATGTGTTAGCTCGTGCTCGAAGATCGTCGCATCTTTATCTGTTGCAAAGTAACCAAATTCTTTTCCGGCTTTTGTATATGTAAGAACTACGCGATCGATGACCTGCTTAAGAGACCACTCGCGATTTTCTGCTCCCACTGCCCCGCGGAAGTATTTGGTAGTAACGATTGTTGAAGCGTTTACTGACCAGAAATCTGGATATTCAACACCGAGTTGTTCGAATACTGTCTCGCCTGTCTTCCAGTTAGCCTGGACAACATCGCGACGTTCCCACTTAACTTCATCGTATGGATGAATTCCCTCAGTTGTGTAAATACGTTCGATCGTTAAGCCCTTACCCTTTATGGTGTTATGAGCTTTGATCTTGATTGGTCGGTTGATGACCGTATCTGACATTTTATTTTCCCGTCTTCTCTTTTAACGATTGCTCGTTGTTGTTTGATTTTCTTTTAACGATGGGGCATCGCTTTTTTCATTTACTTCGTTTGCGCCGTGGGAATTAGCGCTCGAAGGCACTGCTCGCAGTAACGCGATCTCGCCTTCGAAATCTTCAAGGGAGGCAAAGTTACGGTATACCGAGGCATATCGCAGGTAAGCCACCTCATCGAGTTCGCGAAGTGGCGCAAGGATTGCCAAGCCCACTTCTTGAGCTTCGATTTCTGCTTTTCCAGTGCGGCGAAGAGTTTCTTCAACGCGCTGGGCCAACAGGACTAGATCATCTTCGCCCACTGGGCGACCTTGGCAGGCTTTACGTACGCCGACCAAAACTTTTTCGCGAGCAAACGGCTCGGTTGCACCAGATCGCTTAATGATGTTGAGGAGTGCGACCTCTTGAGTTGAGAAGCGCTCGCCACATTGTGGGCATTCGCGGCGACGGCGGATCTGTGTGCCATCTTCGACCGGACGAGAGTCAACAACGCGAGAATCATCGTGGCTGCAGAACGGGCAAATCATCTCGGCGTGTCTCCCTTCGAAATACTAGATATTCCCAAATTTAGATGTATTGGTGAACCGCTGAAACTACCCTAAAAACACTACTTATGGAAGTTTTCTTCGTTTCGACCCCTACATATAGTGGGAACTATAAAGCAAATCTTGAGAGTTTTCCTGATGAGTACGCATTAACCATCGCTAGGGCGTGTCGGGGCTATCTCTTAAAACTAATTTAAAACTAATTTAAAACTAATCGAGCGGGATGCGTACCTTCTGGCCTGCCTGGAGCTCAGCCGTTGCCAGCGAGTTAACGGAAGCGATCTCATCTACGAGCGCGCGAACATCTCCGCCATCTGCCATACGGGTAGCCAGCGACCAGAGGGTATCCCCAGGGGCTGCGGTGATCTCAATAAAAGATGTTGGGGCGCCAACGGTGTCGGTTGTGCCGGCCCCAGCCTGGAAGCCAAAGACGCTGGCTAGGACGACAGCGAGTGAGAGAACCACGAACGTACGGGCTAGGCGACCACGGCGATTTAAACGAAAGCCGGACGGATTGGTTGAAAAGCCTTGAAACCCTTGATTTATAAGGGTTTGCGCGCTTGTTGCGTTTAAAGAAACTGTGCTCATGGTTTTCTCCTGCTGGTACTACCTTGGGGAAGGTATTCGAACAGTTGTTCGAACAAAGCCAATTAAACCCCATGCCACCGACATCGGCAAGTTATTTTCGAACATATGTTTGATTTTTTTTCCTAGGTGTGCGACGATTTACCCATGGCTAAGAAACCCGCATCCAGCAAAGTAACCGAGCTCCCTGACTTCACCTCCGAGGAGGAGAAAT
The DNA here is from genome assembly GCA_965268165.1 of Candidatus Nanopelagicaceae bacterium. Taxonomy (GTDB): domain Bacteria; phylum Actinomycetota; class Actinomycetes; order Nanopelagicales; family Nanopelagicaceae; genus Planktophila. The sequence continues at coordinate 518,353 of OZ254162.1, read as the reverse complement.
TGACCGCCCGCCAGCTCAAGATCCTCCAGGTCATCAAGGCGAGCATGGACGACGAGGGTTACCCACCGTCAATGCGTGTGATCGCTAAGGCCGCCGGCCTTTCATCCCCTGCCTCCGTCAAATACCAGCTCGAGATATTGCAGGAAAAGGGCTTCATCACCGCCCACCCAACTCGCGGCGGAGTCCTTGAAGTCTTGATGCCTGGCGAGAAATCCGAACTCGAAGTCGAAGCCACCAAGCAGGTTCCACTCGTTGGTCGTATCGCAGCCGGTGGCCCAATCACCGCTGAGCAAAATATTGAATCAACTTTCGCACTACCTGAAACTTTGGTCGGCAAGGGCAACTTATATATGTTGCAAGTTGTCGGTGAATCAATGATCGATGCCGCAATCTGCGATGGCGATTACGTTGTTATTCGCGAGCAAAAGGATTGCAACAATGGCGAAATCGTTGCTGCGATGATCGATGGCGAAGCAACTGTTAAGACTTTCCAGCGCAAGAACGGCCACATCTGGTTACTTCCTGCCAACCCCGCATTCGAGCCAATCAATGGCGATAATTGCGAGATCTTGGGCAAAGTCACCGCCGTTATGCGCAGCGTTCGCTAATTCAAAACTAGTTAAACAGAACTAGCGTCAACAGCCCTAGGGCGATCAACAGCGCTGCAACAACTATTGAGTTGCGCTTACCGATTCGCTGTGGCGCACCACCAATGCCACTTGCGCGATCCTGATCCATATCTTTAATTACATTTATAAAGTGTGCAGCAGATCCCAGCAACGCTCCCCCAAGCCACATCCACACCGGTGGCGTGATCTCCTTTGAAATCGCAATACATGAAGGCAGCGCTGCAAAGGCCAACGCAAATGGGAACCACGAGAAGACGTTAAATTTAAAATAGAAGTTATAGGCAACTCCCATTGATATTCCAAACATATAAACCAACCCGCCCTTAAAGCCAAGCGGGCCAAGCAAATTTGCCACAAATGAGAACGGCACCATGAAGGTAAGCCAGCGCTTTAAATAGCTTTGCGAGATAAGTTCAGATACAAGTGGTTTGTTCTGCCGGTTATGCATCAAATCATCTTTATAGTCATATAGATCATTGCTCCAGCCGACAACCAATTGACCGGTAAATACACCAAAAGCGATTACATAGGCGGGTCCTTCCCACCAGTAATGCGCGGCAAAGAACCAAGAAATGCTCGTGACAATTAGCGTCGGCCCAAAGTGTGAGGCTTTAAGCAGGCCGCGCAATTTCTTCAAAACTTTACCCCTTGACCAACATCGCCATGAAGTCCTTAACTTCTGTGGCCTCCAGGGCTTTGCGATCTAAGCAAAGGTCCAAGATCTTCTTCTGTTGATTGGCGTCGAAGATGCGGTTTAAGTTGATCTTGAACTTCTCAACGAGCAACGGAATTCCTTCGGCGCGACGTCGCGCATGGCCGACTGGATATTCGACAACTTCTTCACCAAGCACGGTGCCATCGTTAAATTCAATGGTCATCGCGTTAGCGATCGAACGCTTTGCGGGGTCAAAGTAATCTGCCGTGAAACTTTCATCTTCGCGCAGGTGCATCTTTGCGCGCAGCGCATCAACTCGTGGATCATCTGCGATTACATCTTCATAATCACGGGCGGTGAGGCGACCAAAGATCAACGGCACTGCAACCATGTACTGGATACAGTGATCGCGATCTGCTGGGTTATTGAGCGGCCCCTTTTTGTCGATGATGCGGATACAAGCTTCGTGTGTGCGGATGCTGATCTTGGCGATGTCATCGCTGGTCTTTCCTGCAGTAACCATCTGCTTATGCAGAGTAAAGGCGGCTTCTACCGCTGTTTGTGAGTGGAACTCTGCAGGATATGAAATCTTAAAGAGCACGTTCTCCATTACATAAGAACCGTATGGGCGTTGGAATTTAAAGTGATTGCCGCGAAATAAGGTGTCGTAGAAACCCCAGGTCTTGGCAGTTAGCGCAGATGGATAACCCATCTCGCCCAACTTTGCCATAAGTGCAAGACGCACTGCGCGCGATGTGGCATCGCCGGCCGCCCAAGATTTACGCGATCCCGCATTTGGGTAATGGCGATATGTGCGAAGTGAATGTCCATCAATCCAAGCAAGTGAAACCGCGTTAAGCGCTTGCTCGCGAGTTAAACCAAGCATCTGCGAAACCACAGCAGTGGATGCGATCTTTACCAAGATCACGTGATCAAGACCAACTTTGTTAAATGAATTTTCAAGTGCGATACAGCCCTGAATTTCATGGGCTTTGATCATCGCGGTCATGACATCGCGCATTGTGAGCTTCTTACCGGTGCCATATTGCGGATACTGCGAAATCCAGTCAGCGACAGACAAGATTGCACTTAAGTTATCTGATGGGTGTCCCCATTCAGCGGCAAGCCAGGTGTCATTGAAATCTAACCAACGGATAAGCGCGCCGATATTAAATGCGCCCTGCACTGGATCTAAGCGATAAGCGGTGCCCGGAACGCGCACACCATCTTTAACCTGAAGTTCTGGAACAAGTGGTCCCAGCAACTTGGTGCAAGCTTCGTATTCGAGTGATTCCAGGCCGCAACCCAAGGTATCCATCAAACATGACCATGCGGTTTCATAAGCTAGATCAGAGGTAATCTCGTAATCAAAGACGTAATCGACGATATCTACGATCTCTTTATCAAACTCCTGATTTACGCGGGCTATATGAGATGACAATTACTTACCCTTTTCGCTCTGGAATTGATCTAACGCCTTTTCAAATTCGTAATAATTAATTCGCTCGTATAACTCTTCACGGGTCTGCATCGAATCAATGACGCCAGATTGCGTGCCGTCGCGGCGAATCGCCTCATAAACGTTCTCGGCCGCCTTGTTCATCGCGCGGAATGCTGACAGCGGATACAAGATCATTCCAACCCCATTGGCGCCAAGTTCATCGCGGGTAAATAAAGGGGTCAAACCAAATTCGGTGATATTGGCCAAGATCGGCTTGCCGACAGCTGCAGCAAACTTCTTATAACTTTCCAAGTCACGGATCGCCTCTGGGAAAACAAAATCTGCACCGGCTTCAATGTAGGCAAGTGATCTTTCGATCGCGGCATCAATACCTTCGATTGCTATCGAATCTGTGCGCGCCATAATTCCAAAATCTGCATCAGTACGCCCATCAACGGCAGCCTTAATGCGATCAACCATTTCGCCTTTGCTAACAATCTCTTTATTCGGGCGATGGCCACAACGCTTTGCCTGCACCTGATCTTCAATGTGCATGGCAGCTGCTCCTGCTTTGATTAAATCCTTTACCGTGCGCCCGATATTAAAAGCCGATGGTCCAAAACCTGTATCTGCATCAACCAACAGGGGCAGATCGCAAACTCCGGTGATGCGACGAACATCAGTTAAGACATCTTCTAAAGTTGTTATTCCAAGATCAGGAACGCCCAGTGAACCGGCTGCGACTCCGCCACCAGATAAGTAAATTGCGCGGTATCCAGCCCGATTTGCCAGCAGCGCATGATTTGCATTTATTGCGCCAACAATCTGCAGCGGCTTCTCTTCTCGCAGCGCCTTCTTAAACTTACTACCGGCCGATTCTGGCTTCATCTGCACATTCTAATCAGCGGCCAATTAATTAACTAATCCGAGCGGCTGATTGAGATATATCCACAGCCAAGGAGAAATCTGAATCTTGGCGGCTTGTTACCAATACCTTTCGCACGCCTTAATCCTTAACTCCACGCAGATGCGCGCCGCCAGCGACCCATTTGTTCACTCAGCAAAGGCTGAGAATGGAGAAAGGAGTGCAAATGAAATGAGAGCTACCGATTGGGTGACGCTTGTCGTTGCCTTAGCCGACCTCGTATTTAGATACGTGGAAATGCGAAGCGCCCGTCGAAATAACGACGGGCCGGATCTCAGCAATCTTTAATTCGCATCTGGCGGCCGTGTCGGTTCTGGCGAACCGGCGCGGTCCACTAAATATATATCAAAATTCTTTCTCTGCAAGAGCAATCAAATAATTTAATCAAATAATTAAAACTACTTTCTGTAATTTTCTTAACCTTGAACGACGATGCGAACAACGCTTTCTGGCGTTACCGGGCCAGCACCAATCTCACTTTCTACATTCGTTCCGATGCCATTGATCTTGGCCGCGGATAACACCGCTAACTGAGTTGCGATCTCGGTCATCCAATAAAAGGCAGAAGGCCCGGCTTTATCCAAAATAGATTGCGCCTGCGCAATTCGCGCATCGGAAAATTTCTCAGCTCCGTCGCGATCATCACCAACTACTGAAAGCAGATATCCCTTGATCTCAGCGGCCATCGCATCTGAGTAATAAGTGCTTTCGACTAACTCGCGGAGTTCGGCATCGATCCCCCGCGGCTTGCGTACCTTCTTCTTGCGATTGATAAAGAGATAGATAACCGCCGTAAGCGCCAATAGTTCGAACATTTCTGCCTCCTTGTGAGTACAAGTTCGCCACCTGCTATTGCCGATGGGCATAGGACTACCTAGATTTAGACTCTAATCCAGCGCGCCGACAACTGCACTGGGCGCATAAAAAGCACCAAACGGAACGGTGATGTACTTATGAAAACACGTTCAGCGCTTCGCATCGCAATCGCCTTACTCCTGGCTGCAACCACCCTTACCCCAGCCAGCGCCGCCGATCCTTTTCCGATGCCACCTGAACCAAAGTGGTGGAAGCAGACCGGCATCACCGATGTGCGTTATGGAGTCTGGCTTCCCTGCGATGAGCAATGGAAGATCACAACAGATTGCACGCAGAGCATAAAAGTCATTAAAGAAGATGGCACCGAAGTTGGCGAAATGAAATACAAGAAACAACCAAACTTCGACCCAACTACCGCCGTTCAAGAATGGCAAATGGTTTCATCTCAACAGGGAGAACAAGTTGAGAATTATTCCTCGGTTAAAGGCTTTGGCGGTTTAGCGCATATCTGGACTCTGCCCGCCGGCATAACAACAACTGATGGATCAAGTGAAGTCAGCGCCAGCGTTCACTTGATGAATAGCAGCCTGCAGATCTATTTAACTTCAAATGATATGAATAAGGCTTCTCTTCCAGCGGGCTACTACTTTCAATTTATTTTAAAGAGCCCAGGCTTTTCCAAGCGAATCAAATGGGTGCTCTCCAATGTTCGCGATCCACAAGTTAGCGTCACTGGAGATTTAATTACCGTTAAGGGACTCCCTGAAAATAGCCCGGCAGCCCGCCCGAACGATCCGGTCTGCGAATCTAATCTTTTGAAAGCCGCATCAACTCAACGCAATATGGCAGTCAACATGGTCTATTGGGATGCAGGAAATAAAACTTCAGATACTCGCGCCGATGATGTGATCCTCGGAACCAACGGCTGGTGGTGTCTAAGTGATTTCCGCTTTGATCGCGATAGCCAGCAGATCGTTGTAAAGGTTGGCAACGTTCACTTTGATGAAAACGGCAAAGAGATCGAAGGCTGGCTGGAGTTGAAAGTTAAAGGAAATCGCGCACGTGATTGGTGGGGTATCGACCCAGCAATCGCTGCCGGATATGCCAAAGTTGAAGTTTCCTATGACGATGGCACCAAGAAGGTTGCAACAGTGACTGCGACCTATGACGCAAAGAACGATTGGATCAATCTGCGTGCCTACGGGTTCTCTTACTCATCACCGCGATTGGCAGTTAGCTTTAAGAAGCCAGCGGAGGCTACTAAAACAGTTGCGCCAAAGAAATCCACGATCACTTGCGTAAAAGGCAAGACCTCAAAGAAGGTAACCGGCGCGCCACCTAAGTGCCCAACTGGCTTTAAAAAGAAGTAATTAAAAGGCGCGTAAAAACGCTGATCCAATTACTCTTTACGCATGTCGCAGCTGATCTATATTCCTTTTGATCACCTGCACCGCAAATTCGGCTCGCTAAAGAACGCTGACCCGAAACAAGATGTAATCGTTATGGTCGAAAGCGCGCGCATGACCACCGGTCGCAACTGGCACCCACAACGCCTGCACTTTCTTATCTCCTCCGCTCGCCACTTTGCACAATCACTGCGCGATGAAGGCTTCACCGTGGAATATGAGAAAGCTCCAACCACAACCGATGGCTTAACCAAAGTTCAAAAGAAATATAAATCCCACAAGCTGATCTGCGCTGAACCGTCATCACATCGCCAGATGGAACAGCTCAAAGAGTTTGGCGCAGAATTTGTCGAAAACGACTTCTTCCTAACCACCCGCAAACACTTCTTTATCTGGGCAGATTCGCAGAAGAGTTATCTGATGGAGACTTTCTATCGCGCACAACGTGCTCGCTTAAATATCTTGATCGAAAACGGCAAACCAACAGGGGGTGCTTGGAACTTCGATAAAGAGAACCGGCTGCCTCCCCCAAAAAGCTACACCTGGCCCAAGTACTTAGAACATAAACCAGATGCGATTGATCTTGAGGTCGGTAAAGAACTGGGCTTCATTCCCACCACAACATGGGCGACTACTCGCAAAGGCGCACTTGCTCAGTTAAATAACTTCATCGAAAACCACTTTGCAAAATTTGGACCATACGAAGATGCGATGGCACTTGATAACTGGGCGCTCCACCATTCACTGCTTAGCCCTTACTTGAATAACGGATTACTACATGCCAGCGAAGTCATTGATGCCGCGGTAAAGAAGTTCAACACCGGTGATATTCCTATCGAATCTGCTGAAGGATTTATCCGTCAGGTAATTGGTTGGCGCGAATATGTAAATGGTATGTATTGGTACTTGGGCCCTGAATACCGTGAAAACAATCAACTTAACTCCACCAAGAAACTTCTGCCACTCTTTAGCGATCCCACCAAGACCCAGATGAACTGCGTGAAAACTATCGTCACAGATATTCAAGATCGCGCTTGGGTACACCACATCCCGCGCCTTATGGTCTTAAGTAATTTAGCCCTCATCACCGGCACCAACCCACAAGAATTTCTCGATTGGATGCGCGAAGTATTTATCGATGCCACCGAATGGGTAATGGTTCCAAACGTGATCGGTATGGGCGTTCACGCCGATGGCGGTGCGATGATGACTAAGCCATATGCGGCAGGCGGTGCTTACATCTCGCGTATGTCTAATTACTGCAAAGGTTGTGCCTACAACCCCAAACTCCGCACTGGCGAAACCGCTTGTCCATTTACAACTCTGTATTGGGATTTCCTAGATCGCCACGCGGAAACCTTTAAGAAGAACCACCGCATGAGCCAGCAGATCTTTGGTCTTAACCGCTTATCTGATTTGCCTGATTTAAAGGTGCGCGCCAAAGAAGTTCTAAAAGGTTTAGATAACGGAACTATTTAAACTAATTTGAATTAAATTGATTTATTGCGCTTGGAAGAGATAACCCCGGTATTAAACCCCGCCAGGTTAAGTCCGCCAGCAAAGCGGGCATGCTCGATCTTTATGCATTTATCTTGAACCACATTTAACCCTGCGGCCACACCACGTTCAGCAGATACATCATCGCTAATTCCGAGCTGCATCCAGAAAGTCTTTGCCTTAATTGCAATTGCCTCATCAAGCACGCCTGGAATATCAGATGCTTTTCTAAAGACATCAACAATATCCACTGGCTCTGGGATATCAGCAAGTGACTTATAAACCTTCTGGCCTAAGATCTCATCGAGCTTGGGGTTTACAAAGAACAATTTAAAGTGCGCAGCCGAGAGTAAATACGTTGCAACAAAGTAACTAGCGCGTGATGGGTTATCTGATGCCCCAACGATCGCAACGGTCTTGGCATCCTGCATGTACTTCAAACGCTCCATCGCGTTTGGTTCAGTAAATGCCATTAGCGAGCCTTACCTGTTGCAGTAGTTAAAGCCTGATCTAGATCCCACAAGATATCTTCAATATCTTCCAAGCCTACGCTTATGCGAACCAAGTCTTGTGGAACTCCGGCCTCAATCAACTGGTCATCAGTTAATTGGCGGTGCGTGGTGCTTGCTGGGTGAATCACTAGCGTGCGCACATCGCCGATATTGGCTAAGTGGCTAGCTAACTGCACTGAGTTAATAAACTTCTCACCTGTTTGGCGCCCTGATAAATCACCTGATGCCTTAACGCCAAATGAGAATACTGATCCTGGACCTTCTGGCATGTACTTCTTGGCGCGCGCATAATGTGGATGGCTAGCAAGCCCTGAGTACTTAACCCAAGCAATACGTGAATCACTTTCCAACCATTCCGAAACAGCTTTGGCATTAACCACGTGATCGCGCATGCGCTGTGGCAAGGTTTCAACGCCTTGCACCAATAAGAATGCTGACATCGCACTTAGCGATGCTCCGATATCGCGCAGCTGTTCAACGCGAACCTTGGTTAGGAAACCAAACTCACCGAAGTTCTCCCACCATGAAACTCCACCATATGAAGGAACTGGTTCGGTCATCATCGGGAACTTGCCGTTGCCCCAATTAAATTTGCCGGATTCAACGATTACACCGCCCAGCGTTGTGCCATGTCCACCTAAGAACTTAGTTGCTGAGTGCAGAACAATGTCGGCACCAAATTCAATTGGGCGCACTAAATATGGTGTTGCCACAGTTGAGTCGATAACTAATGGCAGGCCAGCATCGTGTGCCACCTTTGCCAGTGCTTCGATATCGCCAACTTGTGATGCTGGGTTGGAAACCATCTCGGCATAAAGAAACTTGGTCTTATCGGTGATCGCCGCAGCAAAATCTTCAGCCTTATCCGACTTAACAAATGTTGTATCCACACCAAAGCGGCGCAAGGTGACATCTAACTGAGTCAACGTGCCGCCATATAAAGCAGATGATGCAACTACGTGATCGCCGGTACCGACAAGAGCTGCAAAAGTTAAGAACTGAGCTGCTTGTCCGCTAGATGTTGCAACCGCTCCGATTCCACCTTCAAGGGCGGCAATCTTCTCTTCAAAGGCCGAAACGGTTGGGTTACCAATTCGGCTATAGATATTGCCGTACTTCTGCAGCGCAAATAAATTGCCAGCATCTTCGGTATTTTCAAAGACAAATGCTGAAGACTGATAGATCGGAAGTGCGCGCGCACCAGTTTGTGGATCAGGCTGCGTGCCGGCGTGCAGAGCCTTAGTTTTAAAGCCCCACTTGTGTTCGCTCATAAACCAATTAAACACCAATTCCTTATCGTGGCTATAATCGCCGAATGAGCAAGAGTAAATACCACGTTACCCAAGATGAACCTCATCGCTGGCGCAACGTTGAAGAGCTCGTATATAAAGATGAAGATGGCGACGCCACATTTAAAGATGTAACCCGCCGCGTCTTATTCGGTGAAGAGCACCAAGAAGGTATGGAGGTTCGCTACTTCGAGGTTGATGCCGGCGGCCACACAACTCTAGAAAAACACGAACACACACATTTAGTTATTCCGATTAAGGGCAAGGGCTCCTGTTTAGTTGACGATGAAGTTCTGCCGCTAGCAATTCATGACTTGGTCTATGTTCCAGCTTGGGCGTGGCACCAATTCCGTGCCGCCGAAAACGAAGAACTTGGTTTCTTATGTATGGTCAAGGTAAAACGCGATCGCCCTACCTTGCCAACGCCTGAAGAACTTGCCGAAATGAAGAGCAATTCTGAAGTTGCCGCTTTTATTCGCTCGTAACTTACTTTTCTAGTTTGCCAAGCGCATAACCACTTAAGCGCGCTTCAGGCTTTCCCTGTCCACGGTGCATAGCAAGAAACTCTGAAGTTCCATCTGTGCCACATAGAGATGTAATCGCACCTGATCCGCCTGGATGAGAACCAATCCATTTAGTTAAATCGTAAACATATCCATTAATGACAGTCCAACAACTAGAAGATGTGCCGTTGGCCTTAACGCGCTCCATTGTGTAACCCGTTGAAGATGGGGCTGCTGATTTGCTTGGCTCTGCAGATTTGGTTGGCTCTGCAGATTTTGTTGCCATTGGAGTTGCACTCATCGCCGGTGCTGCAGGTGCCGCACTCGCAGCAGCAGTTGCTGCTGCAGTTGGTGCGCTCTTTACCGCCACACCTTTATTCCAAACCAACTTACTTCCCTTTTTCACACAAGTGAATTTGCGACCAGATACAGTCGATGTCTGTCCCGCCTTCTTACATGCCGCACCTTCTTTAACAGCGGCAGAGGCAGGAGGGGCAACAACTAGAGCCAGGGCAACGGCTGCGCCAGCGGCGATCGCATAAATTTTCATAGCGAAAGGGTAAACCAGCCCGATCCGCCATGCGCGCTAGAACCAAAATCCACAAGATTTTTTCAGGTCGCACTTCTCCTTCCGTACGCCTAACCTCTAAGGTATCCAAACTGGATAACAGAGTTTCTTGGAGAGGAAACGCTCATGGACGAAAAGTCACTAATAAAGCAGTGGAACCACCTACGTCTTCAAATCATTCAGGCACAAGTTGCCCCAGCTCTAGTTCTCATTGCAATTGTCGCCCTTGCTGCAATCGGTTCATTTGAGACCGCATCAGATGGCGCTAAGTACTTAGCCCTTGGCGTTGCAGCCGTTACCGGAATCCTGGCAACTATCAGCCAATACGCAGCAGTGCGCGAAGGCGAAGCGTTGATCATTGATCTACGTAAAGTCGAGAAGCCATCTGCAATGACTGAAAAGATCGCAGATTCACGCGGCCTTGTTTCACTTTCAGCAATTGCGATCATCGCATTTGATATCGCGATCTTCGCACTGGTTGTCTGGGCAGTACTAGGCGCCTAATGAAGTTCGGTCTTGTATTAATTGCCATCAATGCGATAGCGGTCATTGCTCTGGCAACGCGTTTTGATCGGCCGCGCAAAGACCCGAAGCGCCTAACCGGTCGCGGCGGAGATTTCGAGTAGTTCTACTTACGGCGATGCGCGCTCTTCGATAAGAAGATCGCAAATACCAAAGCAACAACTATCAGGGCATTTAACCCCATCTCGTAAATCGCGCGCTCAAATGCCACATCGCTCTTGCCTGTCTGCAAAGTAAGCGATGCGCCCACAGTCAAGATATGTCGCACGGCAGCGATGACACCAATAATCAAAAACTTATCGAGCTGGTAAACGCCATCGGTAAAGCGCGAGATAACAGTGCGCAAGATTTCAAGAATGATGACGATAAACAAGATGTCATTTACGCCTTGGATCATTCCATTTGGAAAGAAGGGCGCAGTCTCAATTAAGCGTTTGATGCTAAAGAAAAATGCGCCAATGCCGATACCCAGCAAGGCGAGTGCAAGAACTGCGTGAAAGATATCTTCCATCATGTCCACGTACTTCAGTGGAAGGATGGATTTCTCTCCATAGACTTTATCTTCAGATTCAATCTCTTTTTTGGCCATAGAAAACGGTACACCCGCGTTCTTTACCTCGCGCGGCGAACCGCCCGCCACGCCCCAGTTGCCCATAGCGCCCACGCCACAAGTAGCGGCTGAAAGAACAAACGCACCAACCGCGCCCGGTTGGTATCTAACCCAAATGCATCTATCCCATTTACATACTGCGAGATATTTCCCGGAAAGATCGCCACAAAGAAAGCCGCAACAACCCATCCAACTTGCACTTGATACTTAACTAAAAAGACCAACGCCAAACCCAAAAGAATTTCCACCACACCAGATGCCACCACCACAAAGTCCGCACTAAACGGCACCCAGTTCGGCACCTGCGCCTGAAATTCCAAACGGCTAGAAGTTAAATGTGTAAACCCCGCATACCCCAGAGCCATACCTAGAGCTATCCGTGCAAATCCTTTGGCTAAATTCATAGATCAATTAAAGCCTAGTAATGATGCCGCGCCTGAATGATTGTGAGAGTCGTTGAGGTGAAGGTGTAGACCAAGCGATGCTCGTGAGAAATCCGACGCGACCATGCACCTTCAAGACTGTATTTCAGGGGCTTTGGAACTCCTAGCCCCGCTGTTGGATCAACCATCACGCTCTCGATTAAAGCGGCAACCTTCTCAAACTTTTTCATGTCTTCCCTATGCCAATATTGAATATCGGCCAGCGCCCGATCCGTGTAGAAGATCGACTCTAATTTCGGTTTGGGAGCCATCGCCAAATCTTGACTTATTTAACTTTGGCTTTTGTCTTACGCGCTTTGATTGTGGATTTCTTTACTTGAGAACCTTTTTTTGAGGTTATCTCAACCAGCTGATTAAGAACTTGCCCCTTTGTGTATTTAACTTTCTTACCCTGCTTGGCCTTTGCCTCCGCTAGTGAAGCCTCCAGCACTTTGCGATTAGACGAGGAGCGAAGTAGAAAGGCCGTCTCCAGGATTGATTCCCATTCGCTTTCAGAGACCAAGACAGCATTGCCACCATTAGAAGTAATGGTCACGCTCATCTGATCTTCATTTACTTGTTCAATCAGAGGAAAGAGTTTCTCGCGCGCTTTCGATGCCGAAATGATCATGCTGGCTCCTTTTTCGATCTTGTGGCTGAGCCTAGCACCTCGTACGAGATCTTGTACGACTCTGTGGACTTGTTACTTTAAATCCGAAAAGCCATCGACCGACAATTAGGAATACCTACAAAAGAAAGAAGCCCCGGGTGACTAAATCCGGAGCTTCTTTCCGCGATAAACATATCTAGTCAGGGCAATTAAAGCGCAGCCAACTTCGCAACAACATCTTTAGCCGAAGGATTGGTCATCGCACTTCCATCTGCGAACACCAATGTCGGCACCGTGCGATTGCCACCATTTACCTTCTCAACGATCTCAGCCGTGCCCGGTACTTCCTCAATGTTGATCTCTTCGAATGTAACTCCGAGTTCACCTAATTGAGATTTCAAACGCTTACAGTAACCACACCAGCTAGTTGAATACATAACAAATGACATGCCCTAAGAGTACTGGCGCACACTGATAAATGTTTGTTAAAATAAACTCCCTTCGTCAAGAGGCGCTCTATCCGCAGCTACAACGAAAAACCCCGTCAGCAATGGCGGGGTTTTCGCTTTTCCGCATAACTTAATGGGAAAACAAAGAAGCCCCAGGTGACTAATTCCCAGGGCTTCTAAGGAGTGGTCTCGCTGGCGGGATTCGAACCCGCGTCTACGCCTTAGTCATTGGCGTGCTCTATCCGCTAAGCTACAGCGAGACACATGCGGAACTTAAATGTTTTCCTGTTACGAGTAATTTTTTGGTCACTCATCTGTGTATAACTTTTCAATCAAACTTGAAATTTCTTTGGTAACCTTTGCTCACTTAGTCATTGGCGTGCGCTCTATCCAGAGCACAGCAAAAAAGTCCCGCAGAATCATCTGTGGGACTTTTTGTTTGCCTGCTAAACTTATGTTCTCTGAGTCAAAGAGCTGCATCATTGAGCACAGCAGAAAACCCCGTCAGCAATGGCGGGGTTTTCGCTTTCTCTACCCATGTCACACCCCACCCATAGATTCCCCACATGGACTTCGCACTCGAACGCGCCCGCACCCTTACACCCGACTCCGATAGCGAGGAATACCTCCTTGAAATCGCTTGGCTCTATAACCGCGTAGTCCTCACCGGTTCACAGATCCCCGTTATCGACCTCGCCTACGAACTCGTCCTCCCCGAAGAATTCATCGGAGAATGCGTGAGCACTGCAATGGATATCGGCTTTCTCACTGCACCTAAGCGCGGAACTTTCGGTGGCAAGATCACGCCGAAAGCGCTGCGGAAGTTAAAGCAGGTTGGGAGGCACCGGGTTTGAAAAACTCTATCAGTAGTGCCCTTACATGACTTCAAAACATGAAATTAGCATAGGACTTAGTGACGCGATCGAATTCCCATCAAATCAACAGCGCGCACTTACTGAGATATGACTGAGTGCCCAGGCGCGAAAAGGTCTAACGATAGGAATGCCACAAGTGCAATTTACGCAAATGTGCTGCCAAAACTATTTTTTCTTTAAGTGAACGCAGTATTGATGCACCGTATTACTTACCCAATGAGTTCCAACCGCAAAAGGTTTCATTCCGATATCATCTTGGCACCAAAATGTATTTCCTGCATACTCGAATCCACCTTTTTCACTTGCAAGCTTGATAACCAAATCCCATGCAAGTGGATAAACAATATGATTTCTCTTAACATTCTTGATAACGATCGTCAGATAAGCATTCTTATTCATATTTCGACCAATCAACTCGTACATTTGAACAAGAACTTCAATAAATTCATCGTAATCCTCTATGTTGCCGAGATCGCGATCATCCTCAGAATAATGAGTTTTTAAATCTCTGGCTCGGCGATTCTTTTGATTTTCGCTGCCCGTGTTACGAAGCATGGACCAATAAGGCGGCGAAGTAACCACATAGTCAAAATTGTCTGGTTTTAGTTTATAACTTTCTTCGGCCACAGCATTCGCCGTGACGATTAAGTCTTCGTTGACAACGACATCGTCAAATAGCGAGCCACTGTGGGCTAGCTTAATGCGCTTATTGGCTATGTTTGCAAATTCGGGCATGAGTTCAAATCCAAAGGCCCTACGGTTTAACTTCAGTGCCGCTAATTGGCTGGACCCAGTACCTGACATTGGATCAAACACCAAGTCCTGGTGATTAGAAAAAGTATTTACAAAAATTTCAATCAATGTTTCTGGATACTTCGCTGGATGCAGAATTTCATTCTTGGTTCTTGGCGGAGGCTTAGGAATCGTCCAACCAGGGAATACGCGTGAATCATCCGAAACTATTGAGATGGGAACAAATTGTAACTCTTGTAGTGATTTTTGATCATCGCGCTGAAAAATCAAACTATATGCACAGTTTCCATTCTCAAGAATAGCGATGCGCTCGTCACGCAAGCGCAAAATACCACTTCCCATTCTCGAGATTTGCCAAGCAATTGGGTAATTGTTGGGTGCATTTTCAGGTAATAGAATCTGAAAATAGGAGCCATTACGCATTTTTGAGTTTAAGGTGTTGAACAAATCAAAGAAGAAATCCTCACTTTGCTTATCAAGTGAGAGTTTGAGGGCACGTAAATCGAGTATCGCATGGTCCAAACTAAAGTTGCCAATCTTTGATCCTAAATCTCGCATCGAATCCATCACAGAGATAGCGGGGTATCTAATCAATTCTCTAGAACCAATAGTTTCAGTCGGTTCATAATCGTTAAAACCAACAATAAGAGTCGAGCTAGCTTCCGTGTCCCTAGGAAACTCCTTTGTGAAGAAAAGTATTGAACCTTCCACGTAAGTTTTAACATCAGACCAACGGAAAAAACTCTTTTGATACTTCATCCAGGTTGAGTAGTTCAGATCATTAATACGGTTTGGTGGACCTTTTTTCTTTACAGGATCCAATTCAGCGTCATTAGAATCTTCATTAAAAAGCATTCCCAATTCCGACATTATTTAGATATCAACTTTCTGATCGGTGACAAATCCTCCAAAAGTACGTAGAAATTAGTTTCTTTAACACCGCCCCCGTGAATGTTAGGGTAGAAGTAGCAGGCTGCACCACCGCCCCTTCCCGTGGTCTTCATAATTCCTAATCCATCATTTGGATCTACCCCCTCACCAAGTACCTTTGCCATGGTGGTTTTGTCGCTTTCTGAAAAAGTTGTCCAATTTTGGTTAGCGAACTTATCCTCACTATCTTTTGGCCATATCCAGGCTGTGTAATTTAGGCATCTTTCTAGATACTTTTCTTTGCTTATCCAGCCCAGAAGATGCAATTCATAATCATCAGGCAAAACTAAATTACAAAAATCCTTTGGACGAAATTCCATCACTTCTGGCTCTGCGTTCAAATTCTTTCGAGTTGCGCTGAGAACAGGCGATTTCAATTCATTCTTCTCAAGCTTAATTGTTAAACTCTCGAGACCCAAGATCACATTCGGTTCGTCAGCCCAGATACTTGATAGACAGGAAAACGGACCGATCACTTGACTTTTAGAAGTTATAAGTAGCTCATAGGTAACAGATTTTCCGTTGTATTCACCTGTAAGATTAAGCTTGCTATTTTGGTTTGCTAGGACGTTTGTTTCAACAATTACCTTTACCGAAAAACCCTTTCTGGCATTCTCTCTTTCAATGCAAAGTTTAGGACTCATATAGAAAGGCAAACTCTCACCAAAGGGAAACGTCGCTAACACATTCTTTTTCTGATTACTGCTTGGATTCCATTTCCGAAAATCCTTTGACGCACCTAGCGCAAAGATATATGCATCTTTTTCTTGGCTAATTTGCGTATGAGGGACCAGCATTGGGAAAAATTGTGTCCAAATAGGGCCTGGATAGGATTGATTTTCGATCAGGAATTCGATCGAAAAAGGTTCTCTACCTTTTAAAACATAATCCGTATAGATATTGAAGCTTTTAAAGTCAAATTTAGTTTCCTTCTTATCTATTTTGAATCTTAAATCAAAGAGATCGGAATCTCGGTGAGATTTCTTTTCCTCTTCCGAACTCACTCCAAGATCGGTGAGAACGGACTTAAAGAGCGATTGCGCGACCACGCCTTTGGCGATGTTGAGTGCACGACTATTTTGACCTGTCGTTGATGTATTACTCATCATTCGATTAAATGTCCAAGGTAAGGTTTTTAGAGCATAATCCGCACCTACTGATTTTTGTCTGTCAGTTGGCTTTAGAGAGATGATTTCATTTCTCTTCACTTTGCACCCCCCTTCTTATACGTACATATACTAGACATATCGCACGCACCGCATGAATGGGCGGATGGTGTAGGTTGAAATTTACCATCTGCTATCGCACTAATTGCAACTTCAACCAATCCACGAAGTTCTTGTTTAGCGTCGATTGAAATGTCAACATCCTTTTTTACTATCTTTGCTTGTTTACTCGATGCTCCTACATCAATATACTCAGCAGAACTTACATCTATGTTTTTATCTTCGAGTGCCATTGCATAAAGTTGGAGTTGCTTGTCATAGCGTTCAATGAATTCTTCATGGATATTGGACTTCCAGTCACGAATTAAAACCGATCCATCAACCTCTTCAACAACACCATCAATTGTTCCTTGTAGGAGAGCATTGCTCCAAACTATGTCGATATCCAGCTCAGTTTTCTGTTTGGCTTTAAGCAGTCCGAGCTGTTGTATTTTGAGTGCCATCTCGGCTATTTTTTCTCTATTCCTTATTTCATCACTCTCCGACATATAAGGAAGCCAAACTAATTCATTTGCGGTCTCTTTGAATTTTTCTATAGCCCAATCGTCCATTGACTCCAATCGTCGCCTCAGAACTTCATGTAAGCCCTGGCCAAAACCGAGCTCCTGTCCGATAGCAGGTTGCATACCTGCGCGTTTCCGTAAACCATACTCGAACGGGCATTCCAGGAACATCAATAGATCGGAGATTCCAATTCTCAAGTAAGTTTCATCGGAAGATTTCCAATTTGTGGTCGTTAACAACTCAACCTCTTTAGAAAATCCACTGGGAGTGATAGCGGTTATGCCGCGCGAACTAATTGACTGCTCAAATGCAGACTTCTTTGCGCCTACACCAGTAGAGCTCAGCAAAATGAGTAGTTCTCTCGCTCTTGTCATGCCAACATAAAAAAGACGAGCCTCTTCTTTCAGGGTGGTGCCATAATTAACAGAGAAATCTCCATCGATCTTTGTCACTCGTTGCCTATTTCGAAGTGGCATTAGCCCCTGATTCAGGTTAGGGAGATATACAACATTCCATTCAAGTCCCTTAGCCTGATGAATAGTGGAAAGAACAACCCTCTCGGTTTCCAATTCGACGGGAATTGTTTCTCCATAAGAATAAAGATCCCTCTGAATTGAAAACTTCAATTCCTTTAGGATTCCAAGAACACGTCGCCTGTTAACTCCCGGTATGCGTCTACGGTAAATCTCTTCGATGGAACGCATGAACTGCGAAAGGAGCGCCACTCCATTAATAACCGCCTCTTCCTCAAGACTCACTAGCATTTTTGCTTGCGAAAGGAATGCATACAAACCTGCTCTAATGTCATAACTGTCGTTATTATTCTTTAAAATTTTGTCAAGCCAGTTATTTATCGCTTCCCAAAAATCATTAAGTTTCTGTCCATTGAGACTTAACAACGTTTCAAGTTCTGTTGAGGCCTTTTCCATCATGTCTAAATATTCCTGAGATTCTTTTTTGTCCGCAGCTAGGATAAGCCAGTCAAGAATTGGCAAAAAAACAGCTTCAACAAATTGAATTCCTTTATTCGCACCTGGCCCACCGACTGGGATTCCACGGGCGCTTAGTTCATCAATAATCTCTTGAGACCCATGCCTCAAAGAACGCATTAAAATCGCACAGTCAGACCACTTTACGCCTTTCCCATGCAAATCTAATAGAGAATCAGCTATGGCAGTGGCTTGCATTTTTTGGTCGGCTATCTCAACATGCAATACTCTTTCATAATCAAAACTGTCTCTGCTTGCAATCATCTCATCCGCTGGTGAATCCCCAAGAAAATCAGCACCGAATTGATTGGCCAGTTGCACCACAGCATTATCGGACCTAAAATTCTGGCGTAACTTAAATTCTTTAACGTTGAGGAAATCTTCCTTCATTTGCAATAATCTATTTGGATTACTTCCACGCCATTGGTAAATACTCTGCCGGTGATCGCCGACTGCTACGACACGGGCGCCTTTTGATGCCATAAGTTGTGCTAGATCCACCTGAATATTATTCACATCCTGATACTCATCAATACATAAAAGTTTGCAATTAAAATCAATGTCACTCTTCAGAATATCGATTGACTGAAAAATCATTTCTCCATAACTAAGCATTCGATTTTCACTCAATAAATTCCTAAAATTATGAAAGGCATCAAGAGAACTTTTAGTAACTACCCGATTAGTACCTTCATTCCATATAATGTCAATATCATCAAGGAATATTTCGCTGCCTAATGGATATTTTTTTCCTGAATATTCTTCAACTCCAATCGAGTCATAAAGTCTTAGGACTAAGGATTCCGTATGAAGCTCATCTAAAATCATAAAATTTGAGATGTTTCTATTATTCTCAAGGTACTTCAGGCACCAACCATGAATAGTACCAATGTACATACCATCGAAGTCTGTATCAGGAAACAATTTCTGAGCCGTACTAAGTATTCGCGTGAGTAGTTCACCAGCCGCTTTTTGTGTAAATGTAAATACAATTATTTCACTGGGTTTTACGCCGTGCGCTATCTCGTGCATAATCAGAGAAACCAGCGTTTTGGTTTTTCCAGAACCAGCTGCAGCTTTAATCTGCAGATTATCTTGCTTATGTAGGACGGAACTTAGTTGATCTTTCGTGAGAGATGATGTCAACTCTGAAACAATAAAGTCTAGATCCAATCCGCGGCTTACATCTTGACTCATTTACTAAATTTAACGCATTTACGCCAGATGGACAATGACTTACAGAATCAATGTCAGTGTTTTCTTTAACGATTCCTAGATTGCATTCATTTCCGATTGTTTCAAAGAAAGAGATCTGTCCTTATCCAATTAGGAGCCAGGATCTAATGTTGGTGATTTACTAAATTCTCGATAATTCGAACAACTTAGAAAAGCGGGATAACTTCTCCCACTTGCCTTGCTGACTCCTGCTGGCACTTCACGAATAGTTCCATCGCAACCTGGTCGATCACACTTGTCACCCTTCTTAAGAGCAGCGGAGATATTGCTCAGCTTGCGGGTAGTTGGTGTTGTTCGCTGGTATTGATATTCCGCTGAGATGCTTTGTGCAAAATCGGTAGACTCAATTCGAACCATAATTTCTGAAGCTTTATAGTGCGAAAGAATATTGAGCGAGCCTAACCAGACGACTTTTCCATCTAGCACGGCAAGTTTTTCGTGCATTTTTGGTATCTCACGGACCTCCTTAACAAAAGAGGCTAGGTTCTTATGGATCAATGCTGAATCTCCGGAGTTATTCTTTTCGGAGGCGGGCTTTGTGAGAATGGAAATTTCTACATCCTTTGCCACCAAGTCTCGAAGTATCGGCTCCCATTTTGAAGTTGCATCAGGCATAGTGAATGGACTCGA
The DNA here is from genome assembly GCA_965268165.1 of Candidatus Nanopelagicaceae bacterium. Lineage (GTDB taxonomy): Bacteria > Actinomycetota > Actinomycetes > Nanopelagicales > Nanopelagicaceae > Planktophila. The sequence goes on along the minus strand of OZ254162.1, from coordinate 498,356 downwards.
GATCATGACTTTGCTCTTTGATTTCTTAAGATCTTTCTGGAAAGCCGCGTAAAAACCATCACCTGTGTACCAAGAAATTGAACCTGAAGTGCTCTCAGGTAACTCTCTTAGGACTTCAATGGATTCCTCACTCAGCAGTTCTGACGCATCAATAACTTTGCCTTTTTTGATCATTTTTTTCACGAGTTGCGAAATCACAGCTCCTGAGTTTCGCTCAAGTGTAGGTAAATCTACGACTACAAGAACATGTTGCCTTGCCCTACTAATACCGACGTTCCACATCGCGTTTTCTACGGCAAGAGGATCAATATTCCCGAGAAATGTTCCAAGTCCTGGATCATCTGCAGAAGCGACCTTCGTGATATCAACAATCATTAAATCTCGTTCATTGCCTTGGAACCGGTGTACCGTGCTGATGCCGCCCTCTACCCCTTTAACTCCAGAAGGCAAAACAAGAGATCTAATGAAGTTTGTTTGCTTGGCAAATGGAGACAGAACTGCAAAAGATTTCTTTGATGTTGAGGGAAATTCCCAGCCGTCTGCAATGAGAGAATCCGACATCGATTTAATGACCAGCGCATGAATAATGTTTCGCCACGAAGATTGAACCCGTGATGACTCTGGACCGAGACCTGAAGTATCGAAAATAATGAACGACTCATTGCCCCATGGGGTCTCTTTATCCATACGATTTTCGATCGTTTTGAGGGTATGTTCGGGATAGAAGTAATCAGAGATCAAGTCTGAGATGTCTTTACGCATACGGTATTGATCACGTAGTGCAACTAGTTGTGGCGACTCAATTTCTTGTCCAATTCCATGAATTACTGTCGAATATGTGAACGGATTCTTAGTCAACAATTCCTTGTATTCCGAGTCAGATGCAGATACTTTGAAATTCTCTTTTTTTAGCTTAGTGCCAACTTGGACAATAGGTGGGAGCTGCCGAAAGTCACCAGCAATAACGAGGCGGCTCTTTGCTTTTGCAGCAGAACAATAAAAAAGTGAAAGTGGAATCATAGAAGCTTCGTCAATAACAACTACATCAAATTCTAATTCAATTATTTCCTTGTCGATAAGCGGCTTATAGGCAGTGCAGGCAACAACACGTGCATCTGCAACTATTTGCTTTCGCTTTCCCGAGATTTCTTCTTGCATCTTGTCAATTCTTTTTTGGAGCTGAGACTGTTCATTTTTATTCGCTGTTATCTTGGCATCTATACTTGCCTCCGTCGGATTTATTATGAGCCACTTTACGGATTTGGCTGAAGCGATCTCAAGTGAATCTACTTCTTTCTTTAAATTGGGAAGAGATGCCGTACCTCGCTCAACAGACTTTTCAGCTTGTTCTTTATTCCTGACTGTTTGATCGCGCTCCATGCGTATTTGTCCTGGATTTCGGGTCGAACCGAAAAACCGACTTACAGCACTCTTTGCCTCTGATTCGGCAAGTTCAGCTTCAAGAGATTTGATACGGGCTTTTGAATCGGTGATTTTCTTTTTGGATTCCTTAAGCTCTAATTCAAGTTTTGTTAATTCTTTTGATGCCTTGTCTAGAATCTTTGTTGCATTTGCATGAGTTCGAAATTCGGATTTTGCAGATTCCAAGTCTTCTGTCTTGTCTTTCAATTTTTGAAGCTGGCTGGAACATTTTATTATTTCATTCTGAATTGGTGCTACTTTCTTCCGTAAAATTTCGTCTAGATCTATCAAGGATCCGTATTTATCTTTAATTTCAGGCTTTACAGGATTTCCTAGCCGCAGCATTAGTCCTTCAGAAATTGGGCTGACAAGTTTGAAACGATCTAGACATCTCTCAAGAGCGGTGTCGACTGCCAAGTTCGTATTTGAAATCAATAGGACTTTCTGGCCTAACTCAGCAAGTGCAGCCACGAGCGAGCCCATCGTGGTTGTTTTCCCAGTTCCGGGCGGCCCCCAAATGTAGGTGACTGCGTTTTCGCCTGCAACGTTAAGTGCATCAGCTTGATGTCGATTCAACCCTTCAGCAAAGATGCTTTTGGGGTGACAACTCGTTACGGATGGGTTATCAGCCAATCCAAGTGATGCAAGAGCGACTTGATTCTCAAAAAGTGATTCATTTTTAAGAAGTTCTACTTGCTTTTCAATTAAGAAAAGGGGGTCACTGCCAATGCTTGCGACTTCAATTGTGGGCCCAAAATCATCTTCTAACTCAAATTGGTACTGTGAATTAACCTCACCGAGGTACCGACCTTGTGATTTCTTCTCTCCTACCGTGAAGTTTACCTTCATGCCTTCTTCTGGAGGGGTACCCGATAACTCATTGAAGACATATATAAATGAGCTGCCTTTTTCTCGTTCTCGAATTCCATCTCTAACTTGATTCTTTTTTTCTCCTGTAGACAACTCCGTGGCTACTTCAAATTCCCTGGCTATTGCAGCACTAATTTTTTCCTTGAAGTCCTTAGCCTGAACGCTCAACATGTTTGTATCCAAATAATTTCTTGCATATTCACTACACCTGATATCCACGGAACTCATATTGAATGTCATGGCCATGACTTTTCAATTCTTTAATGAAATTTAACTCTTCTTTTCGCAGCTTCTTTATGTACCGTTCATCTCTTTCTACTTCAAACGAGATTAATGGTTCATCAGGTCGATAAGCAGCGAAAATTAATGAGTCCAGCTGGGTCACCATCATCATGTGCTGCAATTGGGCGACGTAGTAGGCAGGCACATCTCCTGTATCCCTCGTCTTTTCATAGGATTTCAAGCCACACTTGATTTCGTATATGCGTCTTTTGCTCGCATCAATTCCATCAAGACTCGCTGCGAGAAATGGATCTTTGGAATCTTGTACGACTGTAGGCATTATCTTGTGACGATACCTCTTCTCTAATGATGCTCTTCCGAATTGTTCCAGCCTGTTGCCCTCACGGGTTGCTGCATTTCCGCTAAAGGGCCGATGGTGTCCTAATTTCTCCTCCAATAGCCTTTTTGAGCTTGACCAAGGATTTTCTCCCATAATCGTTGCCGCATCGGACGCACCAATCACGCCTTTGCGCCAGTTAAGCCACTCCGTGGACCCTTGCTCAAGGTTATCGATTAGGTAGAAGCTCAAAGTATCTTCCTCATCCGCCTACGGTAAACCGCGATGCTGACAATTACCAGACCTCCACGAGCGCTTCTTGAACTAAGAGTCATTAGGGGTAAAGGTTGTGTCAGCGCTCCCCATTAATTTCCATGTATGACTCCTAAAAGACGAAGGCTAATCAGATCTCTGATCTGTCCTAGTTGTGCTGCCATTGGCATAATGCGTCAGATTCTGTATGGGATGCCAGATCCCTATGTCTTCGACTTTGAGAAAAATGCCGTTGGCGGATGTTGCATGAATGGTGATGGGACTGATCCGGATATTCAATGCAGAAATGCGAATGGGAAGGCTTTAGAAAGGGTTTGAGCTGATCTACCGGCTTTGTCAGACTCTCCCCCTAAGGTCCTCTCTATGAAAGATTCCGCATCAAACAAGTTCGTTGCCGCGCTCGCCATCATCGCTACCCCTTTTGCCTTGGGTGCATTTATGTTGGCGTGGTCGCCATCGGATCAGTTCCATAATTCGAATCCGAAGAGCGATGGGTATGTGCAGCCACGAAGTGTTGGTGATCTTGTAGAGAGAACGCAGGAGTCAACGGTTAGCGTCTTTTGTGTTGTGCGCGATGATGACTGGGGCATGGGAACTGCGTGGGCGATTGATTTAGAAAATGGAATGGGTGAGAAGTATCCAACCTCTTTGATTACAAATCACCACGTGATTGAAGAGTGCATAGGTGGTAAAGGTGCGGTAACTGTTGCTGAGCTATACAAGGAGCCGGTGCCTGCAAAGATTGTTAAGTGGGATGAAGAAAATGATTTGGCAGTCCTGGCCACAGGTTTGAAGTTAAAACCATTAGGACTGTCGCAAGCAGAGCCATGGCCGGGATATTGGGTGATGGTTTTGGGTAGTGCCGATGGTTATGAAGGATCTGTTGCCTTTGGTTCGGTGCTGAATGCGACCGATTATGAAATCTTTATTACAGCTAATACTTCACATGGCAATAGTGGTGGGCCGTTGGTTGATAACGAAGGCTTGGTTATCGGTACAACTAGTTGGGGTAACACGAAAGAGCAGTACAACGGAGCGAAGTCACTAAATGCGATGTGCGCGAAAATCTATAGGTGTGAAGGTGAGTGGTACTGGGAACGGGACTAAGTTAATTGCAACACTCGTATGTACTCCCGCACCGCAAAGGTAGCCCGAATATCGTCCAAGTTGTACTCACGAAGCCATTCGATAGCTTCATTTTTTGTCTTTACATCAACATCATTTGCCGTCGCGGCTTTGTACTTAAGCAGGGACATCGCTCCCCCAGCATCTTGGGCTTGCCATTGGAAGCCTGCAACTGGGGCTAAGTCTTTGATCGAATAGCTCATGGTTGGGAAGGAGATCTTTTTAGCGTATGGCCAAAGATCAACGAAGTACTTGGCCATAAAAGCTTCGGCATCTGCTTCCGTGGGTACGCCAGGTTTTCCTTGATGACGGTTGGCGAAGTTACGCCACCATATTTTTTCATGATGCGAGTAGTGGAAGACGCCGATTGTTTGATTAGCACTTTCTGCCTTGGCTACTTCAGATTCAAGGAGTTGCCACATATTTAGTAGAACTTCATATTCGGCCTCGTCGGTATCATCGTAATTTCCAAAAGAATCGATGTGGGCGGTGCGCCAATCTTTATCTTTGGTTCGATCGTGGATTCCGTATCCATATAGGTAGACCTGATCTCGCCCTACAGATTGGTCTGCGTCCATTTCCTTTAGTGCGGCTTGGCTATTCTCTAGATCAATATCAATTTCTATATCAAATTCCGGTAGATCAAAACCTTTTTCAGGTTCGATGAGTTCTGGTTTTTTAGTCTGCCAAACTCGGGCACGAACTTGTGCTTTGGCAGCAAAGTCACTGAGGTTTGCTGCTTGGCGAAGATCGGTGATACTTTCGATGTGATCTGGGATCTTTACTAGTTCATTTGGTGTGACTGTGGCAAGGAGTGTTAGGTGGCCTTCATTGTTTTTAAAGGCGTACATCTCTTGTAGGCAGATATCCTTATATGGACAGCTCTTGCAGCCGTAAACACCATCTGGTTGCACCATAGCAAGTGCGTTTACTTCTGCTGATTCATCTTTTGCTTGAAGCAGCGATTGGGCAATGATCTCTTTGGCCTTGATGAAATTTTCCATGTAGACGGCTAGGGCGTTGGGTGCTGCCTTTCCTGAGCCGAAGGTTGTTTGATCAAGGTATGTCCAGGCAATTATCTCGCCATCGCTGCCGATGACGCCGGCTTTGTAATCTGCTGGGGCAAGGCCTAGTTCGCGCAGGTGAAACATGTAGTGGGCAAGCTGTAGTGAATCACTTTCTGAAACGCGGCCAGTTGCAGTTTCGATCGGCTCTAGCGTTGCAAGATCCATCAGTTCTACTTGATTGCTTTTATTTTTCTTATCAAATGCTTTGTGGCTCTTAATATCAACAGGCGCCCAGATTGCTAGACCTGAATCTTCTCCAACTTTAACAAGTAAGTCAGGGCGACTAACGCGATCTTCATCGCCTTTGCAGCGATCACCTAAGTGCTTCTTTAACTCTGCTTCGCAGACACCGGAGATATGTGCGCCAATGATGATGTCCAAATCAGTGCGAAGAAGTGCGCTTGCAGTGTCTATCTCTTGGATCTCATATGAAGCAAGCGGGTCTATTTGTAGCCACTTAACCTGTGACTGCTTAATGGATGAGACAACACTTGCTTCGTGGATATCACCCATCTTCTTGTATTCATCCCCGATTGGGTCTTCGGTTATGCGCAAAGTTAGATCAAAGCGATTAGGTGCATTCTCCTTATGAAGGAATTCGTGGCAGTAGAGCGCCGTGCGGGCTTCGTGTCTCAACTTAGTCAACCAAGAATATTTCAGAAAGATCGTCAAGTTCCTTCGCGATTTCTGTGATACCAAGCGAAAGATCTATTCCGTGCCTGTACACGAGTGGTCCATTTCCTTTAAGCCTTAGTGGCTCCTCATCGATTGCCAGGGCATAAACAAGGTGAATTGAGTCCAAAGAGAAAGCTGTTGCATAAGTGTTTACTTGATATAGATCTGACTCCCAATTTGCTGTTGGATCCTTGTACTTAGCATCAGCAATAAACTTGATCTCGCCATCTTTACGCCACATTATGTCAATTTGCGCTTTTTGGCGGTTGTCCTTATCTAGATGGAGATTAACTGTTTTAACTACGCCACCGTGCTTTTCAAGTCTTATTTTTAATTCTCGAAGCAAGAATTTTTCAAATACTCGATACATATCAATCATAAATCCACTGACTGAAACACCGCCGAAGTCCTCGTAAAAACCTTTACCGCTGTTAATCAGTTCGGCCAATATCAGGGAATTCCAATAATGGCGATTATGTCTATTTTTTGTCCAATTTCGATCTGATTTATGGGAATCAATTTCCGAGAACTTTCTAGATAGATGTCTGAAATCTCGGTGTTGCTGCTCTGACAGGTTGCCGAACTTCATGGCTTTAGAGATTGCCATATTTAACTCAATGTTTTCAGGAATGTTCTCTGTAAATTCATCAAATGAGACTTCAACCGGATACATGTGGCCAAAGTGTTTTTTTAGTTGTTCGCCTATCAAGAGCCTGCCATGAAATACTTTTGAAGTCTCTTCAACTCTTCGGTATCCAGATAAAAGTCCGCGCGAAGTGGATTCTGCTAAATTTCTTAAAAAACTCTCAAATATAAGATTAGTGATATCGCTTGATTGGGCGATACTCACTGATTCGGATTGAAACTTAACTCCATCATGCAGCCCCAGCAGATAGAACAAGTTATTCACAGGAAACTGGGGCATTACCTTAATTTGTAGTTTGCCTACGCGGATGATTCCGATTTTGCTGTTAGCGCAAAATATTGATTCTTCGCCAAAAGTTGGAAGTACTGTAATAATTCCAGTTTGGTTTATAGCTTCTGCCACTTCTTTAGATACTTTGGGAAGAGACTTCTTTTCGTACTCATTGAGTTCTATTAACTCCAGAGACTCTTCAACTAATGATTTGCCCATGGGCACTACTTGAAGTCCTCAAGTTTAAATTCTAATTTACGCTCATCCCACTGGCCATAGAAATGATCCTCGAGAAGTGGAAGAATTGAATACTTCCAAATCTTGGAAATTCCCTCATCAGACTGATGTTTTGCCTTCATAAAATATGCGGGACCAATTGCTAGGTTGTGATCTGCGAGCTTGGCATTTAACTTTTCGAGTATCGTCGCTGAAGTATTTGGTAGACCATTCTTGGCTAACCACTTTGGCAAAATCTCACTGCAAGGACTCTCGGTGGGAATGAGCGAAACAAACTGGAAGCGTCGTCTAATCGCGCTGTCCAAATTCGCAATGGACTTATCAGCGGTATTCATAGTTCCCAGCAGAAGTAAATTCTCCGGTAATTTGAACTTTTCACCACTTGAGTACATAAGTTCAACGGATTTGTCCCTATATTCGAGTAGGAAGTAAAGCTCGCCAAATACCTTTGCTAGATTTCCTCGGTTTATTTCATCAATTATCAAGACAAACGACTCATTGGGATTAGCTGCAGCCTTTTCTGCCATACGGCGTAATGGGCCAGGAAACTTTTCGAAAAGCATCGATTTTTCATCAGCACTAATCTTCGGACGATATCCTTCAAAGAAATCTTCATAAGAAAAAGATGGATGAAATTGAATCAGCTGAACATTTTCTGGCTTTGCTATTGAATTAGCCAAGGCTTGAATTATGAAGGTCTTTCCGGTTCCTGGAGGGCCATAGAAAATTACTTGTTTCAACTCTTCGATCAATTCGAGGGTATCTGACACCCATTTTGTCGTTAAATTGAGGTCTTCGGCCAGTACTGAAGCGTTCATTGAACCCGAAGCAGGTGGAGTGGTGGGTGTTCCACCTGGTGCTTGCTTAGTGGACGTTCCATGTTCTTCCATAAACTTCTCTCCAAACTCTTTGCTTAACGGAAACAGATAACCCATCTTTATTGCGTTGTTACTGGCAAGCGGTCCTTTATCGTCAACCAAATTCTTGAGGTCTTCTACTACTTCTTCAAATGCAACAGGAGTATCAAATTCTTCAAATTTTCCTTTAACCAGGAAGCCAGGAACTTTTGAGTCATCCTCTGGCGAAGAGATCTTGTCTGGGTACTCGGACGGACGAGTTGCATCAACGCTTTCCTCGATACATGGACCCATTGCAACAATCTTCTTATCGGCATATAGCAAAACAATGTCACCTTGTTTGATTTTTTTAACATCAGTGTGATGGATTAGAACAGCACCGTTTGATGAAGCTGCGTGTGCCCATAGTTTTCCGGTTGCTATCGCAGGTTTCTTGGTGACGCCAACATTGCACCACCAATAGTTCACATCTCTTTCAGACCAAGGAAGCACTTCCTGAAGGCGCGAAATTACATAATTTAGAATAAGTGCTGCATCAGAGTGTGTTAATTTGCGATTTGTAAACTGTTGACCGGTTATAGTTGAAATTCTTTGTAAATCTATATCCGCTGCAATTTCCGCCTTGCTTAGTCTTGGGACTATCTCAAAATCGTATGCAACGGTTGCGGTTCTTCCCCCAAATTCATTTCCTACTTCACGAACACTGGAAGCTAGGTGCCCTATCGAGTGCAGCCCGGAATTTGAGCCGCCCTCACGAAAGATTATTGTGTCGCCGCATAAAATTTCCTTGTAACCCTGATTAATCGCCCAGGAATCCGAATACCCAACTTTCAAGTCAGTTTCCGGACTCCACCGCTCTGGGTTGGATTGGAAGACCCAGGTTTGGACACCAAGTTCCATTAGGTGGAACCAATAATTAATGCCAACTACTGATTGCACGAAGTCAATTACATTTTTTTGACTTAACTTTGTCTTTACTACTGTCTTGGGAGATCCCAAGAAAGCAATTCGGTCTGCAGGCAATGCACCTATTGGGGCTTTTTTAACAAGCCAGAGAATATTTCTAATGGCAACATAAGAATCAGAAATTTCAGGTTGTTCAATGGTTTCGGATCTGATTAGCCCAACGCTAACGCTCTTTCCGGAATCACTTGGAACAATTACAAAATCACCACCCTTTATACGATTAAAGAATGCGTAAACTTGTGACGCGTGCGCGCCAATAGTTTGTCCGCTTCCTTTATACGTGACCTCACAGATGTCATAAATCTCTTGCGGAGTTTTCTCCTTAAGAGGTTCTGTTGTTGTTTTGCGTATTTCTCCCCAGCCAGCTGCAACCAGATTGCTATCTAGGAATTGGTCTAGCCACTTTTCGCCTTCGCCAGCCCTGATCATCCATGCGGTCATAGAGGAATCCTAACTACGGAGAGTGACAAATTCGAGGGCTTAGTTACGCAGAGTAGTTTTGTTAGATTCACGTGTATCAAGGGTCCTAGATCGGTTTTTTGATTCTTTTTGGCTTACTTAGGCGCTACGCAGTGCAGCTAGATCGATTGTTTTAACTGGCTTGTAGCCCGAGAACTTCTCTGGGGTACAGGTGAGCATGATGAACTGCTGATCATCTCCAAAGTCGCTGAATATGTTGTTCATCATCGCAATGCGATCAGGATCAGAGTGTGCGAATTCGTCATCGAGAATCACTGGGAATGGTTCGCCAACTTGGACGATCTGCGTTAGCGCAAGGCGGATAAGTATTGCCAGTTGTTCTTTTGCACCAGTTGATAGGTCTGCGACATCGACTTCGGTAGTCCCCATGCGCCGGCGCACGATTTTAAAGGAATCTGAGACTTCGAAATGAACTTCTGTGCCATAGAAGGACTTAGCAAGATCGTTAATGTATTTAGCAAAGTGGACTGAGTAATCCTTTTCAGCAGTCTCTTTATGCTCCGTTAAAACTTCGAAGAGCAGTCGAGCGGCCTGGGACTTACGGTTTAGGGCCTCAAGTCGCTTCTCATTCTCTGCGATCTTTTCAATCGTTTCTTCCAGGGTTGTATGCCAGCCGTTGTGAGAAATCTCCTCACTTCTTCCCTCTTTATTGCCCACCTGTTGTGCAACCTCTACCAAATCCTTCTCAGTTACAAGATCCAGTTCAACATCAATATCCCAGTTTGGAAGGGCGGCTTTTACAGTCTCGTTCTTATCTATAACGGTCTGCAACGTCTCTAAACTGTAAACGCCCAGCAAAGCATTTAAGTTCTGGGTCAGATTTTGAAACTCCTTATATTGGCGACTTAGTTCTTGTGCTTCTTGGAATGTCTCGCAACCAAGTTTCTTTAGATTTTCGGTATAACGCTTGGCGCCGGCTTCTAAGCCCGCTGCGCTGTTTGTGCCTGATTCATAACTAATCGAGAGCAAATTCGGAATCGTTATATTAAGTGGAGACTCAAGTTTTTGATCTTTACTTTCTCCTTTGGCGATGGATACAGATGTACCGTTTATATCAACTGATAAATCAGAGAGACCAGTGAGTTTGATTGAACTTAACGCGTTGTACTGCGCATGTAGAGCGCGGTCGTCGTTAATGGCATCAAACAAATCTTGAGAGAAATCCTGGATTGCCGGATTACTATCTAAAAGTTGATCAATCTTGTCTTGTGCTTCAGTGCGTTTTTTCAATTCGCGTTGAGCAGACTCAAGTTCTGTGCGCGCGTCTTGTGCCTTTTTGCGGTTTTGCAAGACTTCTTGGGACTCTTTTTTAATGACAATTTCTTCTTCAACGTGGGCGGCATCAGCTATTTTGCCCTGTAGAAAAGCGACATCTGATTTCAGTTCCTCAAGAACTTCCATTTTTTCAACAATTAAACGACCCGAGGTTCCTAACGCTGTCGCCGGTTTTCCTGTAGGTGTCCACCACTTCAAGTACTCCTCATCAACTTTCTCTAAAAGATTGGCGTCGTCAAAACCTTCACTGTCTACCACCGCACGCGCCAAATAGTCGCTGAGAGCGGCACGTCTATCATCGTTAAATTCTTTCTCCAAAAGATCAGAAAAGTTTGCCTGAGCAACTTGAACCATCTTCCAGATTGTTTCGTCCAAATAATGTTTAAAGATCTTGTCGATCATTTTCTCGGCTTCCGGGCCATCGAGTTCTTTTATTTCCGGAGAGATAAGTTTGACTTCTGTCTTTTTCTCTTTTAGCCACCGTTTCTCGATTTGGTAAGTCTGACCATCGACTTCAATGGTTGCGCCCATAAGTGGGCCAACGTCTTTTCCATAAGGCTTTAGGTCCTTTATCTCTTTCGAGTTGGCGCTCGATTTATGTTGGAAGAGGAAATCAAGCACCTGTGCCATGGTCGTTTTACCCATTTCGTTCGGAGCGGTGACCAGGTTAAGGCCGGTTGGCGAAAGATCCATGTTTATTCGGTTGGAAATACCGCGGACATTTTCTGCCCATAGCTTATGGATTTTCATTTGTTACCTCCCGCAAACTCGTTCAGTAACTTGAGCGCTTCAAGTGAAATCTTGGCTTCATCATCATCTCTCATCGCGCGTTCCTTTAAAACTTGGTATGCGTTAAGCGCGTAACCTGATAAACCCGCTGGGACTTTCTCGGTTAAAGGGTTAACTTCTCGTCTTGCACCGATGCTTGAATCTGACTCTGCAAACCCTCCTAGGAAGTCATTTTCCCACTCATCAAAAAGGCTTTGACGACGTAGGTCGGTTTCAACATCAAGTATTGAGTCTAAGTAAATCTTCACTAAAGTTTGAGATGGTCGTTTAACGCTATCTATTCGAGTATCGAGATCTTTAAGATCCTGATCGGACCGTATTTCATATTGTTCCTTCGGCTTTCCGAGACAAATGAACTCCCACTTACCAACCTCCAGTGGTTCAACTTTTGCCTTTTCTCCCGGCTTAATTTCGACAACCAATACGTTGCGCTGACCTTCAGGATCTTCGTCATAATCAGTCGGCTCAGGTGCTCCTGAATACCAAACTGCTCCAGTAGTTCCAACCTTCGTAGTTGAGTGACGATCTCCGAGAGCTGCGTAGTGAATCTTCCCGGTAGCAATTGCTTCCTCAATCGGTTGCAGAGCAATCAAATCTTTGCGATCACCTGTGTAGACAACTTTATCGATTGCACCATGTCCCGCAAGGATGCGGATATTGGAGGTTGGCTCAAGTAAATCCAACTGTGCTTTTACTAGATCGACTTGATCATCTTTGCCTTCGCGGGGTGCACCGACAATTTCAACACCAGAGATATCTTCAAGCGTAATGCAGCCAGCATTTAACACCTGCAGTTTGGGAGGCTTGTTCTCCAAGAAGTACTTGGTCGTAAAAATATATTCAGAACCATTCCACTCATGATTTCCAGCAAGGACATACACCGGCTTATTAATGCGTGATATTTTCTTAAAGGTATTCTTAATCAAATTTTCAGAGACGCGGGGAGTTTCGAACATGTCGCCGCAGACCAGAACAAAATCGATCTCATTCGTTGGGTTATTTGCGTAATCTGCTATTGCATCAATTACCTCAAGGCGGGCCTTACTCATCGCCTCACGTGAGTATTCACGTAACCCATGAAAAGTCTTGCCGATTTGCCAATCAGCGGTGTGTATGAACTTCATCTATCGAACCCTTGCTTTCTCATCTTCAACATCGTGCATGACCGACCAGACCTGGTTTAAAGGCTTAGCAAACCCGTAACCGCGGGTGTCGGCAACTTCAGATTTGAAGTTTTTGTAATCAATCGAAAGTGCCTGCTCGTTTACCCAGGCAGCGAACTGTTCGTTCGTAATGGAGATGCGATATGGGTAATCGGCCAGCGGTGTTGCCACCACTGTTGCTCCGGTGGCTGTAGCCAAAGGCTGTAGCGACTTGCGATCGCGGGCGCGGACTTGAAGTACACCATCTTTATAGACAGCGCTAACAAAACCTGATGTTGTAAAGATCCACATAACTAGACCCCCTTTACTAAGCGAGCTTTTATGTCATTCCATTTGCCGATGCGCTGGCGAATAAGTGAGAGGCTAGGTGCGCCTTCAACTTTGCGTTGCCATTCTTCGTAACCGATCGCCGAACCGTTGGTGCGTGGATCAGCAAGGTATGAAGCGATGAAGCCAAGCATGTCTTCTTCGCTATGCGCTCTTGTGTAATTCGTGCGCACAGCGCTTCCAGCTGTGACACCTGCCCGATCACACGCGTTCTTCCAAGTTCCAAAGCGTCCGATAAAGATGGCGATAGTTGGTTGGACCTTGAGTTTTCTGTACGCGTTGCAAGTTAGCGGGCCAGCAACTTTCTCTGAAGCCAGTCGCAGAATCGTCAGCAGATCTTCATCCGTGTAAATCTTCTCGAAGTTCGCTCTGCCCTTAGGTAACTTCTTTGCTTGCTTGCCTAGCAATTGACGAACGCGTGCTGGCCTTTCATCTAAGTGCGCAGCCAAAGTTTCGACATCGGCGGTGCCTAGATCTTTAAATGCTGCCAGCGCTTCGGCTTTCTTCTTAACTTCACGATTGGCTCGCACAGTTTTCGCAGAAGGGCCTTCGTTGGCCTTGGTGATGAGGCGGATCATTTCTCGGGTGAGATTTAGTGAATCGCCGATTGCTTGCAAGGTGTGCCCGGCTTCGCGCATCTGAACGACGTAACGGTTGCGCTCATCATTTGTCTTGAAGGTCATTGATGGCAAAGGCTCGCGATTTACCAGTGAAGGGAAAATACGTCGTTCCTTTTTAGGATCAGCCATATACATATCTTCTCCTTTACGCAGCCTGCTGTGAAGAAGGCGAGAAGAAGCTCTCGCCTTCTGTCAGCAACCAGTTGTGGAAGTCGCGATTAAAGAGCGCATCATCTCCGCGGTTATCGCGGATCCGAGCGATTGCCTCAGCAGGCTTTAAGCCATCTTTAATCAGGATTAGTGCAAGGACTAAACCTGAACGGTTGAGGCCGGCTTGGCAGCGAACTAGAACGCGATCGCCTTGTTTCCAGCGGTCGAAACCGAAGTCAACCGCTTGGCGAAGTCGATCGAGATCGATATCGGTGATTGATGCGTCAGGAACTCCATAACGAAATTCTTGAACTTTCCAATCGGCAGGACGTGCCCATGCATACATGGTCACGATCGCATCGAAGGGAAGATCGGTGCGCGGGCGGTTGTTGGTTTGTGCCAAGTGAATGACATCAAGATCATCTGTTCCGCCTTGGAAAAGATTTGGAGCAATCATTGAATAAAGTTGTGGATACATATAACTCCTTAGTTCAGAAAATCGGGATCGGTTGTTTCATCGGCATCCTTTGTAGGACGGATGTTTTTTGAGCGAGTCATGCGGGAGTGCGATTCGCGCATGCGCTTTGACGAATATGCGATCTCTTCATGCTCCGCAGTTTGTGCCAGGGCATCCATCTCGGCAGCTTCTTCGAGGATGATCGCAAGTGATTCAGCGGAGCGTTCATCAGTTACGCGGATTTCCGAGGCGTGGCTGCGTAGATTGGCAGCGGTGCCTTTGAGGCGCTTGGTTGCAGACTTTTGATTGCCTTGCAGAATTTCTTCTGTGGCAATTGCTTTTTCGCTCTGTGCCTGCAAGATCATGCGCTCGGCCTTAACGATTGGATCTTCGATGCGGCCAGCAGCTTGATCACCGGGAACAACGTTTACGTTAACTGGCATCGTGACGCTGACTTCATTGCGCGCTGCCAAGTCGGTGTATTCGATTGTTACATCAGCGATTTTGCAAAGACCAAGGGCGGCGATGCCCGGAACATCTACCAAGATGATGAAACGACGGTTTTCACCGGCGTAGAGATCACCGAGTTGAACAACGTAATCCTGGCCATCCATCCAGTAAGGAAGGCGCTGCAAGAGTTCGATCTTTGGTTGGCCCTTGGCCATTGCTGTTGGGCGAAAGCGCAGAGCGCAGTTAACGATGACTTTGTCGAGCAAGTCATCAACTTCTGCTGCGATTGCACCGACTGCTTCATCGATATCTGCTGCAAAGCGGTGTGCTCCGCCGCCGCCTTGAGCGATTGCTTCAAGGATGGTTTCGTCGTAACCGTTGCCGAGACCGATAGATGCGGATGTGATCTTTTCAGTTGCAGATTTTGCGGCAACATCGGCGAAGAACTGTGGATCGCGCTCCCCCGCATTTGCATGGCCATCGCTGATTGTAAGAAGGGTTGTCCCACCTTCTAGTTTTGCGCGACTTGCTTCGCGCATTGCAAGAGTGAAACCTGCAGAGATATCAGTTGATCCCCCGGTTTGGATCTTGCGGATCGCTTTCTTTAACTGTGCGATGTCGTGATCGACCAGTGGCTTAGTTGGAACTGCCACCTTTGCAGTGTCATCGAAGATAACCATGCCGAAGGTATCTTTCTTATCAAGGCGATCGATAAGTTTAAGAATCGATTCCTTAGCGGCAGCAAGTGGTGCGCCTTCCATTGATCCGCTGATGTCGAGACAGATCTGAACGCCACGTGCCGGACGTGATGCTTGGATTTCGCCAACTGGTGCGGTGAGGTCGACCATCAAGGTGACCTTGTCTTCTGATTCGATAGCAATTAGATCGGTATCGAGGATGAGTTTGGTTTTCATATAGCTCCTTAGAAAAGTGGTTTGAGTAAGCAGGGTCGTTTGTGACCGATAGATGCGAAGAGCATCGAGTGTGTGAAGTGATTGCTTAATCAGTAGGGCCTGGATCGGCGGCCCTGCGCGTAGCGGGCTAGATGGCTACTGGGCGCGCGAAGGCACGGGTGATCGCTGTTGTGTTGCTGGCGTTAATTGCGGTGTGTGTAAACACTTGGTGCCTCCATTTCTTTTCTATTTGGAATGTTACCTGCAGCCACTGACATGGCTGGATTTACTACTGCCGGTTTAACTAAGTGAGATGTTCTCGATGGTTGCTGATTGCGCAGCGTCCTGGAAGTGCTTGAGCATCTTCGTTTGATTGGTGTCCTTGATCTTGAGCCATTCACCTTGTGCGTAATAAGTGGTGGTTGCCTCAAGATTTACCTCAAGCACGCCTGATGGATGCAAGCGGTAAGAGCCGTTCTTTGGAACGGTGATGCTGCGGCCGTTGCCGAGCGTTACGAAAACCTCATGCTGATCGGCAGAGTTGTTATGAGAGATGAGTGGAGTTGAAATAGTGAACCTCGTTATCTTTTCTGTGCGTTTGTATGTGGATGTGGTTTGCATTTATTCCTTTCGGGTTGGTCTTAGGCGATTTCGCGCTTAAGAGGGATACGTTTTGGGTAAAGATCGACGTTAAACATGACTGAGAGATTGCGGATCGCATCTTCGATGAATTCTTGGAAGTCATGAGCTGCGTATTGAATCTTTCCGATAGTTGCGTCACCGTGATCGATGAAGCGTGGGCTATCTTCGTCGGCTTCAGGATCCCATTCGTTATGAATGAGTTCGAATTCGGCTTGGAAGGAGTAATAGCCGGCGATGCCGTGGTTATATGTAGCGAAGTAATCACGAGCGGTTTCGTGGTACTCGTGCCAGGTTGTCATCGGCAGCGCATTGCGATCTTTATCGTAGGCAGTGCCGATATGGACCTTCATATGCTCGTTGCAAATCAACGATAGGTATCCGATGTGATCGCGGAAGCGAGTAACTTCGAACTCGTAGTGAAGATCTTCGAGGTTCGCCATAATCTCGAGGAATGCACCTTCGCGGGCGGCTTCTTCCGAAATTGGTGCGATCAGAGTTAGGAACTGCGAGTTAACGTTATTTGACTCGTTCTTATCAGCTGGCAAGTGCGTATCCCTTTCTAGTAGATGCTTCGAACTTCTTTCCGTACTCGGCTTCACCTTGCTTGGTGAGATGGAACTGTGGTGCTTCGTGCTTAAAGCATTCGTAGTAACGCTTTTCTCCACGACGTGATTCGCGGCCAAGGGCTTCAGCCTTCTTACGTGAATAACGTGCCTGTGAGAGGCGAAGTTTTGCTACTTCGATATCCCGGATGGATTCCTTTTTGCACTCTTCCTCCACGATGGCCAGACCGTGATTCTTTGGCTTGTCGATCTTGGCTCGCGCCGAGAACTTGCCTGGCTTGGACTTCTTTGATCGGTCTTTCAAATAGACCAGCTTGTGGCCAGAATTTTCAAGACTTTCATCCATGTCGTACATCATCTATATCTTTCCTTTCATGTTAGAAGTTGCTTCAGGTGCTTTGAAGTTAGTACTGGGTACTGACTTTTTTACCTCTGCAACTATTTGCTGCTCTTCGTTAAGAGGCTTTCTCTCACCGAAGTTGTTCTGATGTGGCTAAGGGTACCATAAAGATTTCCCCAGTTTCCCCAAATACCACCAAATCCGATTTATTTTTTCAAACGTCTTTAGAAGGTCTGGCCACGCTCAAAACCCAGATTTTTACCCCCTGTGAGCGTGGCGCTTGGTTTTGGGAAATATTTCCACTACCCTGCACTTATGAAACCGCAGCAGCTTCCGATCAAGGGTGAAGCGCTCGCCTATGCCACAAAGGAGTACGTGGATGAGGCCTACGAGCGGGTTCGCGAGGTTCTCGAGTGGGAACACCTGCCCCGCTCGATTATTGCCATCTGGGAGAACTCCCCCATGCTCAAGGCTGAGCGCAAGGAGATGGGCACCCCGATAGGCGAGATCCGAGATATCGCCCGGATCATCATCACCTTTCCTGGATCTACCGCTGTCGAACGGATCGCCGATCTTTTAATCACAAGCAAGATCGTTCCGAATTCAGAAGGCCAATACGAGCGAGCGCGTGAGATCGCATCCGAGATATTTACCTTAACCATGCGCTACACCCGTGTTCAGAACTTAACCCGCCATATTCGTTCTGCGGTTAACAGCCACTTGCGCATGCTCAACATCGAGTCAACGCGTGATCGTTCAGGCCCAAGTTCGGCATATGAGAACTTCTTCCCGGCGGTTCAGCAGAGCGCTCGCACGATGGAGCGGATTGCTGTGTTGAAATCAGCAGAGCTCGTTACCCAGTTAGATGTAAATGATTGGGCCGATGACCTCAACGGCATCCTTGCCGATTACTCGAATGGCGTTAGCGATCGTGCGATGGATTCCCCCACTGCTGCGCGCTTTGATCGTTCGTCACGTCCACGTGGCGCTGTTGCACCAGGTGCGCTGAATTCTTACAAGCTTCGCTTTAAGCAGGCGCTCGCAGCAACGTTGGGTATAGACCTGTCGGACAAGAACACCCGCATAGAAAAGACTTCAAATAAATCTATCGAGGACCTTGTAAACGAGTTAAGTGAGATGCCATTCGAGCCGGCTGAGCTTTACCAGATGCTTGAAAACTTGCGTCCTAAGCGCATTAGCCGACCTGATGCGCTGCGTGGTGAAATTGTTTATGAATTCAAATCTATGGGTAATGAAAACACGAAGAAGAACTTGCTTAAGCATGTTCTTAGCCTGGGTGGGCGTGAGTTAATCATTGAAGGATCACGTGGGGCATTTACCTCAGACATGGTCTCGGGTGTTTTAAAGACGGTTAGCCTGCAGTTATCCATTGATCCTGATGCATCAGAACTGCGTGCGGCATTTGAAAGCCGGGGGCAGATACTGCGTGTGCAGATCGAACAGCCGAAGAAATCTGATCACCGAAAGCTCACTGAGATCTTCCTGCAGCTGATCTAGTTTTTGCCCTGATTTTTTCCCCCTCTATAGCGTGAGGTTTTTACCCCCTTTCAGGAACTCAAAGTTTTCAGTTCCGGCAAGTCGAAGTTTTCATTTCCGGGATTTTTCCCCCCTTATATATAGTTTTTTCCCCCTCTATAGCGTGAGGTTTTTACTTTTTACCCCCCCCACTTCCATAAGTTGTTTGTAGTTGAGTACGAACAACTTTTCGATCTGAGCGTGTTTGAGGTGATTCGGAATAGGAAGTCAGTGCTGGGTGGTTATATCTGCATTAGAACTTAGGAGAGATATGACTATTTACGGTGATGTGGATCAAAGAATTCGCCAGCAGTTTTTGTTATTGCACCGGGCATGGGATGACGCCCATTGGATGCGCAAGGGCGATCCAACGGATGAGCTTCGTAGATACCTGCACGTCCTTGGAGGCATAAGCGCCACTTGGCAGGGCATCCTTAAGTCTGACCAGTACTACAAAGTCAGCCCCAACATGGTTCTCGACAGCGGCTTAACGAAGTCAGTCAGCTGGAGCATCTGCAACATCATGGTTAACACGCATCCGAAGTATCAGATGCCCGAAAGTCTTGCTGGTGAGCTTCAAGAGTTGGCAATCGAGCTTTTGGAACTACACGTTCTATCTGATTTCAGCCCCGACAAAACCTATATGCAATCTCTCGAGAGTTTGATCCATGTTCTAAATATGAGGTCAGTGAACGGTTGGAAAGTTGCAGAGCGTGCGGTTGAACATTACGCAACCCTGGTCGATCACGAAGTTATGGGCGACGAGTTTCAATCCTTAGTTGATTTGATTGGGCCTTCAGTAGCCTATACCGAATACACGGGTACCGAAGATTTTGATTCCATTCCGCAGTTCTGGGCAAATGATTTATTTCGCGACTACAAAACCGACGGACATGAGCACCTGAGTTGCGAACTTTGCTGGGGACCAAATTCACCCGAGGCTATTGCGATCGCGGAGATTGAGGAATTGGAGAAGCGGAAGAAAAAACCATAGTTAAATGAGTGATTAGAACTGGCTAAATCGGCGTTCGCCTCCGCCACCAAGCGGTACCGGTGCTCCGTAATCGCGATAATCTCCACGAACGTAACCACTGGACGGCTCCGCTACTGGTAGGTCTGGGATTTTAAACTCCCTAGGCTCGAGTTTTATTATCCGATCACCATGCAGGGCTCTTAGTCCGTACTTGTATCGCGTCCCTGGCAGCAAATTAGTAACGATAACGGTGCAATTGTTGAGCTTACTTCTGCGATCAAATTCAACCTTAAATCTTATTGGAAAGGCAAAGCTTTCATCTTGCTCTGATTCCCAGTATTTAAAACTTTTTTCTGTAAATTCGAGGTTCAACGAAGTGCTGAAAGTGATGGTTGCCATTCCACCTTTTGTTACCTCAACCTTGCCATAGTTCAATTGTGGTGAAATTGTCTCAAGATATTTACGATATCCGTGGGATGCCGACTGAAGATCAATTAACTTAGATTGAAAGTCACTTTGCGACAATGAGGACGCTTTGACCATAAGTTCATAGAGGATCTCGGGTGCTTCTTTCCTAACATCGATACCTGTGAAAAACTCTTTGGCAATATCACCGCGGTTGATTTGCTTGTAACTCTTAATAAACTCTTCATTGCTACCAAGTTTGCTTTCACGGTAAAGATCCGCATTAAGCTCCATCCGAAAAGAGAGTAAGTCTTCCATATCTATTCGATTTGCAGAGTAAATTGCAATACTCTCAAATTCAACTTGAGATTCAGAAATGATTGCTCCGGCTTGAGTCTGACAATCGATCAAGGGTTTGGAATTATCTCCTAGTTCTTTGATTAATCCAGCCCTGGCTGACCAGAGATAGTTCACTACTTCACTTACTGTGGAATCACGGATAATTACTGGTGGTAATTCTCTTTGAACCACCTTTTTCTTTCTCTTTGGTTTTTTAGGAGTTTTCTTCAGATCTTTCTCTGGTTTCGATGAATCTTTTGAGTAATTCCCTTGCTCTAGTTCTCTAATGTAAGACTTCGTAATTCTTTTCTCTTTATCTGATAGATCACTAATCTTCAAAATAGAGTTATAGGTCTGTATTCTGTCGGGAATCTTCATCTCATTTGGTTTAGCTCTGTAAATTCTCCTGAGCACTGTAATTCTTAATTCTGAAGTACATTTTTTGTGATGGACCAGATTTTTCAGGTATTTCACCGGTACGTGTTTAACCAATTCGCCAACTAACGGAATTGGCAGTTGCTTGTCCTGAACAACTAGGTGCAACTCTGCACGCGTTAATGCACTGATCCATTTCGTGGCCGCTCCACCGCCTTTAAGCACTTCTGGCGGATAAGCGGAGTTAATCGTCGGAGTCGGCGAAGTCGTCATCTTCGTTACCTACTTCGTAATAGTTACCTTTACGGTCTTTTCTGAAGATACGCTTCTCATCATCATCGTCGACTGGATATATAGAAGTCATCACTAATCCCAATCCATAATCTCAGCGAACTCCATGACATCCCATTGATAACCATTAGCTCTGCCCCATGGGAAATCTTTTCCATCTTGGGTCGTTATGTCTAGGGTTCGAAGGTAATTCTTTCCTTTACGTGGGCTTAGATCAGTGAGGGTGATATTCACTGGTGCGCTTACCTGCTCCCCCTCAGCACAGCTGGGTTCACATAAGTTTTCAGAGAAAGTTCCGGTGCCTGATGCGCCTGATTTACTCCAGGTTTTCCAAGAGATTTGATCAACGTAGAGGCCGCCATCGGCGCAGGTGAGTGTGATTGCCTCTGGTTTGTGTTCGGGGTATTCGCAATCCCATGTGTAAATATCTTTTGCTGCAGTTGAGATTGGTTGGCTGCTGGGTGCAAAAGTGTTTAAGAGAAGTGTTGTGCCTAATGCTGCAGCGGCTGCGATTGCAACCGCTGCAGTGGCACGTGAGTTATGCGGCCTTTTCATCGCCACAGATTGTTTCTTCGATAGTGGCGATTCGTTCTAGCCGGGTATTGGCTTCTTCTTCTCGACCTAGCGCAACTAGCGCTTGGGCAAGTGCGCGGTTGGCGCCGAGAATATCTTCCCAATCTTTCTTCTCATCAAGTGTTAGTTGCTCGAGCGCTGCTACTAGCTGGCGCTCTGCATCTTCATACTCCTGGCAGAGAAGATGTGCTTTGCCGAGACGATAACGCGCGAACCCTTCCATCGTCATATCTTCAGCAACTTTTGAATAATTAAAGTAATGCTTGGCATGGAATTTGGCTTCTGGGCCATTACCAATTTCGGCATATGAAACTGTGACATAACGATCGGCCCAGTTTACGTATTCCGGATTCTTTGCTTCTTTAAACAACTTGCGAGCGCTTAGATAGCTCTCGATCGCTGCTTGGTGCTGTCCTAACTTGGCGAGCGCCATTCCGATATTGAGGAGATCGATTCCCATCGACATCGGTGTTGCATCGGGATCAATTGAATCCTTAGCCGCAGTATGTCCATCTAGACATTTTTGCCATTCCTTGGCTTCGTACCAATCGCAAGCGGCTGCGCGTTTGGCTTTCATGTAGCAATGAGTGTCATCATCGATCTGATGGAACTTTGCTATTTCTTCGAAAGTATCGGCAGCTTCTGCATGTCGACCTAGGTTTCGCAGAGAGAAAGCTTTTCCTTCGTAAGCGTGGATGAGTTCTTTAATATGTGAATCCATACCTAGTTTGAAGTAGATATCGATTGATGTATCAACGAGTTGCAAGCATTCGTTGAAATCATCTCGCCGGTATGCGATGTAGCTGAGTTCATCTAGAACTTCGGCTCTCTCGACACCTTCGGTCGTGCTGATGCGCTCCCAGAGTTCTTGCTCTTGGGTGTTGTTCTCATTGTTGTATTCGGCGCTCACCGTTTCCTTCTTCTTCGGGAATGTGCTTCGGACAGTTGCAAAAGTTACCGAGGGTCACTGACAAGAGCCTTGCCGTGGCTTGGGGGTTCCTTAGGGGGAAACGGAGGGTAGCACGTTTCGAACAGGTGTTCGAGGGGTGCTGGCGCCGTTACTCAGGGTTAAACGCGCTTGGGGCGGGATCTATTCCGCAGCGTGTGGGTGGCGAGCGCTATCTTTTCCCTAGGTCAAAGAAGTCCAGCGTTAACTGTCACGAGTTGCTGGATACCAACCGCGCCAACCGCGCACGGTGGTTTCGAGACAAGACCTGCTGGCGATGAAATACACCGCCAGAAGCGCGGGTCTCATATGAGGTCCATTAAGGGCTGGTTTGTTATGTCTAAGCGAAATAAGAAGAAGAGTTATGTGGATGTTTCCATCACGCGTGAATTTCTTGAATACATGCATAGTTTGATGGATGGCGAAGTTGGGATGCGCAAGTACGGCCGGTTTAAAGCTTGGTTGCATTACGCGAATTTAAAGGGTTGGCAAGATCAGAAATGGCATTGGGGTTATGTGAACCACTGCGGCCAAGAATGGCGCTGCACATGTGGGTTAGTGATTCCGATGGGTGCAAAGCATGAAGTTACGGGCTTGGAGCACTTGGAGTTAGATGCGGCGCATCGTGCACGTGGGCATAGGTCGTTGCCGGATTTCGGTGAGCAAGTTGTGGCATTTATCTATGACTACAAATGGATGGAAGAGCGAGGGGTTTATTACTTCGACGCTTTTTGTCAGGTGTGTGGAGATTCGGTAAAGGAGCGGCCAGGTAAGGACGCTGATCTCTTTGCGCAGATCCACAATATTAGTTGCGGATCCGCGTAGAGATTACTTAGCTTTTAGCGACTCCGCGGCATCTGTGTGGCCGTTGGCTTCGAGCTTAGCGATGATGTCGGCTTTAACAGCCTTGACTACATTGTGAGTGCCGTTGCATTTCTTCTCTGGATCGGTTGTGTATCCGCATGTGCAAGCGCCCATTTGTTGCTCCTTGTTTGATTGGTCTTACTTAAATCCTATTGGGTAAGTCATTTTATTTCAGAGTAGGATCGAGATATGAACACACTCTTTGATCCATTAACTCTGCGCGGGGTTACATTTCAGAATCGCGTTTGGGTCTCTCCTATGTGCCAATACAGCGCAACTGATGGTTTTGTGGGTGCGTGGCATAGCGCGCACTTGGGAGCGTTTGCAACGGGTGCGCCGGGGTTGATCATGGTTGAGGCAACCGGTGTTGTTCCAGAGGGGCGAATCTCAATTGGTTGTCCATCGATTGAAGATGATGCGCATGCCCAGGCATTTGCACCGATGGTTGATTTTGCGCATTCGCAGGGTGTGAAGATGGGAATTCAGTTGGCACATGCTGGGCGCAAGGCGTCGACGATGCGTCCGTGGGATACAACGCGAATGGCGGAAATTGGTGAAGGCGGATGGCAAGCAGTTTCATCAACGGATAAAGCTTTTGAGGGATATCCGGCGCCACGTGCTTTAACGGTTGCCGAGATTAAGCAGTTGGTCAGCGAGTTTGCTGATGCGGCTCGTCGCGCTGTGGCAGTTGGCTTTGATGTGATTGAAATACATGCAGCACACGGTTATTTGTTGCACCAGTTCTATTCACCGGTTTCTAATGACCGCACCGATGAATACGGTGGCAGCTTTGAGAATCGGATCCGTTTCTTGATGGAGGTAACCGATGCGGTGCGCGCTGCGATTGGCGATCAGGTGGCGCTCTTTGTTCGTATCTCGGCAACTGATTGGGTTGATGAAGGTTGGAACTTAGTTGATTCGATTGAATTAGCGGCGAAGCTAAAGGCTGCGGGCGTTGATCTGATTGATGTTTCATCAGGGGGCGCAGTTCATAACGCACCGATTAAGGCAACACCTGGTTTTCAGGTTCCCTTTGCAGCTGCGATCCGTAAGGAAGCAGGGATTGCAACTGCGGCAGTTGGTTTGATTACCGAGCCAGAGCAAGCGCAATACATTATTGAGACCGAAGAAGCAGATGCAGTTTTCTTGGCGCGTGCAATGTTGCGCAATCCGCGTTGGGCGATGAACGCGGCAGAGGCGTTGGGCGTGAAGATCCCATGGTCGTTGCCGCTTGATCGCGGCCGGACTATTTAATTACTTTCCGCTTTTGCATTTCTCGGAACAATACTTAACGTTCTCCCAATCGCGCGCCCATTTCTTTCGCCATTCAAATGGCAGGCCACATCGCGCGCAGATCTTGGGCGGGAAACCGTTTTTGGTCTTTGCGATCACGTTAGAAGAATAGTTGTTACTTAAAGTAATAAAAAATGGGATCCCGCGACGTATGCGGGATCCCATTTTTGACTTGCATGACCCTGGTGGGATTCGAACCCACAACCTCTATTTACGTCAGAATAGTGCTCTATCCGTTGAGCTACAGGGCCATGGCGTGAAGTTAGAGAATTTGATATTCAAAATGTAAAAATTATTAAACCCTGTGGATAAATTAAGTAGTATCTTTTAACCACGTCAGGATGGTGCGAGCTACAGGTAAAGCCCGTGGAGAAATCCGCGGGCTTTACTTTTTAGAAATTCAACTAAATGATTTATTGGCGCCCAGGTGTAATGACTGTGATGCCGCCGAAAGGTTGGGAATCTAATTCGGCGAGTGCTTTAGCGCCTTCGGTTAAGCCGACTTCGCGTGTGATTAGTGATGCGGGATTTAATTTGCCGCTGGCAACGAGTGCCAACATTTCTGGGTAATCCTTTGCGGCCATTCCGTGTGAACCGAGTAGATCTAACTCCCAAGCGATCACGCGGGCCATTGGGATATCGGTTAAGCCGTTTGCGGTAAGTAAGAGGCCGAGTTGTAAATGGCGACCGCGACGAGCAAGTGAGAGAACTGATGCGCTTGCAGTTTGTTGGCTGCCAAGAGCGTCAACTGCAACATCTGCTCCCCCGAGGTTTTGTATAAAGGCAACGGGATCGACTTTGCTGGAGTTAATTGTTTCGGCGCCAAGTGATTGTGCGATTGCAAGTGCGGCATCGTTAATATCGACGGCGTAAACGTGTGCGCCTTGGGCTTTGGCAATCATGATCGCACTTAGGCCAACGCCGCCGCATCCGTAGATAACAACTTTTTCACCGGCTTTAACGTGAGCACGTTTAATGAGGCCGCGATAGGAAGTTGCAAAGCGACAACCAAGTGCTGCAGCGGTCGCAAAGGAAACGTTTTCGGGAATTGTTACCAAGTTGAAATCGGCGTTATTGATGGCGACGTATTCGGCGAATGAACCGAAACCGGTAAAGCCGGGTTGAGTTTGGGTAGGACAGACTTGAGCATCACCGCGTGTGCAGTATTGGCATTTGCCGCAGCCGCAGACAAAGGGAACGGTTACGCGATCGCCGACTTTGAATTTGGTAACGGCGCTGCCGATTTCGGAGATAACACCTGCAAGTTCGTGGCCTGGAACATGTGGCAAGACGATGTCAGAGTCGTGGCCCATCCAGGCGTGCCAATCGCTGCGACATAAACCGGTTGCTTCTACTTTGATAACGACGCCATCGTTTGTTGCTGTTGGGACCGGAATATCTTTGATTTCAAGCGGTCCCTTGAATTGCGTGAAGTAGATAGCGTTCATGCGCGCAGGCTGAGTTCGTAGCCCCAGACGTCGAAGTCGTCTAGATCTACCTTTTTGTAACCGCGGGCTTCGAGTGCAGAAACTGCGTGGGCGCGGTGTTCGATTGAGTGGTGCACTGCTTGAGTGATGATGGTGGAGCGCATCCAATTGACGGTTTGGCCATCGCGGATTACTTCGATTGATTTATCGTCGAGGTCAACGAGTTTCAATAAGCGAGCATCGTTGGTGGCTAATACTTTTGCGATCTCGCGGAGTTCGGCCATGTTCTTTGGTTGTTCTAGAACTTCAGCCTCTTTGCCCTCAAGGCGCGATGCGTATCCTCCGGATGAAGAGGCGATGTGGCGCAGGATTTCGCGGACTGGAAATTCTGGGTCGGTTGCATATGCATCAAGTGCTTCATCGGGTAGCTCGGCGATTAACTTGTAGATCTCTTGGTTGGCCCAAGCCATATGTTCGAGTGCGCGTTGAAGTGAGATTGTCATGCGTGGACTCTACTTCTTCTTGTAACCGGTGGGGCACTTCGGTGAAATGGCGGTTACCTTCTTTGAAGTCTTGCCTTTAACGCAGGTAATTGTTGATTTCTTTTTAGCGAGTGCGGCTTTTGCTTCCGCCTCTTTAGCCAGCGCTGCAGCGACGTAATCTTCGGCTTCTTTCACTATGTCGAGGTGCTTGTAGACAGGAGATGCATAGTTGATTCCACCTTTGCCATCGTAGCCATCCGAAGCACCGCATGCGTACGAGCTAAGTCCATTTGGAGTGGTGGCAAGGTAGATAAGTTCATTCTTATACGTGGATGTGATTGATCCACCTGAATCTCCGCTGCATCCGAAACCAGTTTTTCCATTATTCATAATCAAATGGTCGACTAGTTGCGCTCTCTTATATCCAACGATCGCTTCAACTTCTGCAAGAGAGTATAAAATGGAGGTTAAAGACCTGGGTTGAAGTGTTTTCTTGTTCTTTGGGCTACACGGCAATTTTTCATTTGGTTCACACCTATCTTGGTATTCACCATAGCCATGCATCTTTATCGGTGTCTGAGAAGCACGAATTTCAATTTCAAGCTCTGGAGTTAGCAGTTTGACTGGTTCGGCCGGAATCAAATCTTTCTCGAGAACGTAGATCGCAAAATCATCGAGGGTTGCATTGTTAAATCTATAGTTTTTTGCGATAAATCTTTTTTCGACTTTTACCAATCCTTTATAGTCCCCTGCAGTCGAGTTAGGTCGGCCAACAAATATATACTTGGAATTGAAAGTTGTCCTATTTCCATCTCTGTCGAATTGAACTTCCGAATGAGCTGCTGAGAAAACTATCCGCGATGAATAGAGAAAGCCTGAGTACGAAGCCTGATCACCAATATTGGGGGGTGTCGGCGAATCAGAGCCATAGATAGGAACAATTCGCGGATTGGAGAGATCAATTTCTGCGTTTAATCCAGCGTTGGCAGGTTGGGTAAATGTGGATGCGCAAAGGGCTAAGGCCAAGGCGGCTGCGCGAAATTGCATAGGTAAAAGTATTGGGTCTTTGGTTGCTAAGTAAATAGTTACTCTGCGTAAGAAAATACTAATGGCCACGCTTTACTACGGCGTGGCCATTAGGTGTGCGTACCGCTGAGGGGAATCGAACCCCTACACTCCCATTAGTAAGATAGGTGCTCTATCCATTGAGCTACAGCGGTACGCAGGACGGAACCTAAGTCAGTAGAACTTTGCTGACTTAGGTTTTTTACTTTGTTGTGGATAAATATCAGACCAAACCTTTAGACTGTCTTTAGTTAGGTGGGTGCTCTATTCATAGGGCTACAGCGGTACCACGTTTGTCAGTGGGGCTCGCTAGCTTTGCGGGTATGAAGCGATTACAGATCGGGTTCTCCTTGGCGGGGTTCTCGTTCTTTGCAATTTTGTTGCTGCGATATGTGCGCGTTCCATTTATGGATCCGTCTGGAAGCGCCAGCAATATCGCGGCTTTCGTTGTGATGGGTTTGGTTTTTCTCTTTTTCATTAAGCGATTTAATTTGCCATCGCTTGAATACTTTGGCTTGCCGCGTATTTCACCAGGTTCAATCTTTGCTATGGCTCTCTCTGCTGCCATTTTGATTTCAGTTATCTCTAATGAAGATAACGCCATGAAACCGTGGAAAGTTGCGGTGCCCGGGATTATCTTCTTGCTCTCTATCGGTTTCGGCGAAGAAATCGTTGCTCGTGGCTTTATATATGGCGTATTAAAGAGGCGAAGCCATAAGGCGGCGATATTTGTTTCATCTCTCTTCTTCGGACTGATGCATTTAAATCTCTACACGGGCAGCGATTGGGATCCATGGTTGGCCTATTGGCATGTGATGAGCGCCTTCTGTTTTGGTTTCTTGATGTGCGCGATCATGATTGCAACGCGCAGTATTTGGGTTGCGGTCTTGGTGCATGCGCTCATGGACTGGAGCGTCGTCTTTGATAAGACTCCCCCGAAGTTGGCTGATAACCCGCCGACTTCATATCCATTCTGGGAAGGGCTCACTTCGCCATTTTCAGATTTCTTAATGGCTCTCTTTCCCGCTCTCTTGATCCTCTACTTTTCAAAGCCACGCAAGATCTGGGCTCCGCGGTGGTTTAAAGGTTTTGCTATCCGTCTAGCAATTAAATGGAAGTTAGTCGATGAAAGTTCGGACAAACCGGCGCTAGTTGGGCAGAATTAGGCCATGGGATTTATCGCTAATTGGAAAGCTAAGCGCGCATATAAAGGCGCGATGGAAGTTTACGATGCCGAGTTAACTGATTGGCAGAGCGATATTGAAATCTTTCAAAAGGCGCGCGATGCATTTCTATTGGCGGCTAAAGGTGAAGATGTTGTTGTTAATCAGACGATTCAAAAGGCTGGCGAAATAGTTCTCTGGACTGCGCAAGGTCAATTCCACGAAGCAGGTCGAGGCGCCGGAAGTTTTCAAGGCTCTAGCCAAGGGTTAAGCATTCCGGTCGTTGCGGGAATTCGTTATCGCGTTGGTGCAACGCGCGGTACATATGTTTCAGGCGATCCGATTCAGAAATATGCTGAAGTCGGCGATGTTCTGCTAACGACCCAGCGAGTTTTATTTAACGGAATGTTTAACACCAAAGAGTGGGCCTTCTCAAAGTGGAACGGTGCTGCGGCAAGTGCCGATGAAACGGATTACATCTTTCATGTCAGCAATCGCCAGAAGACTTCGGGGGTTTTATTCGGCGCCCGCGATGGCCGCGAATTTAACCGTTTCTTATCCTGCGCCCTGATCGCCGCCGAGTACGGCATCGATCGGGTCATCAAAGAGATAGATAAGAATATGAAGGAACTGCAGGAAGATAAGCCGGCGATCCCGCCGCTTACGATGCAGGCGCCGAAGGAACTCGAGTAGGCCTGCATAAATCGCGGGGGTAATTGACGGCGGATATATAGGCCTAAGTAGGCTGTATCGGTCAGTTGCGAATGGGGTTTTACGTGAAGTCAGTCCGTAAATATGGAGCAGCTCTAGTTGCTGCACTTTTGTTGGGATCCATGGTCCAAGCCAATGTGGCTAACGCCGGAGGAAAGATTCCGTCCACGATTCCAAACTTCGGTCTCTACCTAACCGAAAGCTTTGACTTAGCGATCGAACCAAATAACTTCTGGGCAAATGCTGATTCTGCAGACCACAGCAAGATGTTGCGATGCGCTTCTGTCGATGATCCGATCTGTACCCAAGCAACTTCAGTTAAGACAATCAACAATCTTCCTACATGTGCCGTTGATGCTTCATTTGATTGCATCAAATCTATTTGGGCCATTGATTCGGCCGGCAAGAGAATCGATGGACAATTCTTAAATTCTTTGCCAGTTAAGGGAACTACTGATCGCCCAGCGATTCCATCGATGATGTTATCTGCGGCAAATGGATTCGGTGGGCTCTGGAAAGTTCCGGGCGTTATCAATGGTGGCGGAACCGATGAATACTTTGTTTCGTTAAGAATTGATTCTTATGTAGATAAAGCCGCGGGCGTGCCAATGAGTACAACTAAAATTTATTACGGAAGCTTTATGGCGGGCATAACCCCAGTGAAACCTGTTTCTGGAAATTATGCACCGATGACTTCGCGCCCTAACTGGGGGCCAACAGGTGCTCCTGCGAACTCGGGTCCTTCGAATACTCCGCAAGGAGAACGTTGCATGGTTGTCGATACCGGTGTCTGCCAACTGCCACAGGATTTCCCAACCGGTTATCGCTTTGGAATGTCTGTGCAACTGGCGCAGAAGTTAAGCGGTTGGTTCCACGGACGTATCGCACTTCCGCAGATTGAGATAACGCCAAATGGAACGGGTCAGATTGTAAATATCGAGGCTGAGCCGGTAAAGATTTCTACTTTAGATTTCACAATTCCTAATGCGCAAATCCCTGAATCAGTTCGCAAAGTCATCTTTGCTGATGTCGATTGGGGTTTGCAGGGTAATGTCAATGGCGACAGCGTTAAGACAATGCTAAATGGGCTCTCTAATCCGCAGACGATGCAGATTATGAACGATATGTTGCCGACTATCGGAGATAAGGCGACAAAGACAACGCAGTATTGGTCTTATCGCGCGCTAAATACGTGGCAGAACCCAGAGATTGAACGCTGCAGTAAATCAAAGGATGAACTTGGTGGCGTTGTTACAACCAACGCGCTTACCTATAGCGCCGGTCCCCCAACATTTAATAAAGCAACTGGTGCACTTGAATACAAGGTTGCATCTCCGCACTATGAGGCAAGTGGCGCTGAAGCATCTGGCACGTATGACTTAGCAATTAACAGCAAGGTTGCGCGTTGTATCTATGAGTTCTCTAGCGCGCCAATTCAGGCTGAAATTTCAGTCACAACTTCAGGTGGAGAGAAGAAGGTTGCGACAACGATAGTAAGCGAGAAGAACGGTTGGCTTTACTTGTCAGCGAAGGGATTTGGCTTCTCATCTCCAACTATCAACGTCAAGCTTTCGCAGGAGAAAGTTGTAGCTCCTACTCCAACGCCAACTCCTTCTGAATCTTCCGTGGTTACACCCGTTGCTAAGAAGAAGGTCACAATCTCTTGCGTAAAGGGAAAGACCACTAAAAAGGTAACGGCAGTAAGTCCTAAGTGCCCGGCGGGATATAAAAAGAAGTAACCCCTAGACTTGCGCCGCTTCTCTATTTAGAGATTTGGTTTCTTGAGAGATTAGGCGGCAAGCGCAAGTGGCAACTTTCTTTAGCGGCGGCACTATCTGGTGTGGCATCGGTTGCGTTGCCAATTCTGTGCGCATCGATGGCGAGAAGATCGTTGAGATAAATGGTGCAGCTGAACCTGGAGATAACGTTGTCGATTTAGCAGGTGCATTTATGGCACCAGCATTTATGGATGGACATGCACATCCCTTGTTTGGTGGGCGTGAAGCACAAGGGCCGTTGGTAAATGGTCTGCAGACTGTTGCTGAAATGGTTGCCGAAGTAAAAAGGTTTGCAGATGCCAATCCAAATACGCCGTGGATTATTGGAGGCGCATATGAAGCTGCTGCAGTTAGCGGTGGAGATTTCTTAGCAACTTGGTTAGATAAAGTTGTCAGCGATCGCCCCGTTGTATTGCAGGCTGTTGATCACCACACGATTTGGGTAAATAGCAAAGCGATTGAGATTGCTGGAATTACCGTTGCAACCGTTGATCCTGATGGCGGAACGATTGCCCGCAACCCTGATGGATCAGCACGCGGCACACTTCGCGAGCCATCTGCCATGGATTTGATTATGAAACATGCGCCGGAGCGCACGCTGGAAGATGATGTGGCAGCAATTGCGTGGTCATCGCAGCGTTACTTAGAAAGTGGAGTAACCGCATCCGTTGATGCGTGGGTTCGCGAGGGTATGGCAGAGGCATATATGGCCGCTGATAAAAGTGGTGCGCTAAAGATTGATATGGACCTATATCTGTTGGCACAGCCTGATTCATGGCGAGATAACGTCAACTACTTCGGGCAGATTCGCGAACAAGTTAAGGCACTTGGTCCAAAGTCGAAGTTGGCATGTAAGACGATAAAGATTATTGGCGATGGCGCTTTATCTGCCGGCACTGCTGCTTTGTTATCTCCATATTTAGATGATCCAACATCAAAGGGTCTATTGATCTGGAACGATGACGAAATCTTGGATGCCGCTGTTCTATTTGATTCGCAAGGTTTTCAATTACATATCCACGCTATTGGAGATGCGGCAGCGCGCCAAGCGTTAGATACGATTGAAAAGATGGCAGCGATAAATCCCAAGTGGGATCGCCGTCCCGTCATTACACATGCGCAGTTAATTGATGAAGCAGATCTGCCACGTTTTGCATCCCTTGGTGTGATAGCAAATTATCAACCTCTGTGGACTTATCTAGATCCGATGAATAAAGAACTTATTGCACCGCGTATTGGTGATGAACGAAACAGTCGTCAATATCAATTGAAGTCGATGGTGAAAAGTGGCGCTCGTATGAGTTACGGAAGTGATTGGCCAGTTACCTCTTATATTCCTTTACTAGCTCTGGCCGTTCCAACGCATCGTCAATCACCAGATAAATGGCCGGCTGAAGGTTGGAGCGCGCACGAGGCGATTTCGGTAGAAGAGAGTTTGTCCTTCTACACCGCAGGCGTTGCCTACCAAGGCTTTAATGAAAAGCGCTTCGGTGAGATCGCCGTCGGAATGCAGGCGGATTTGATGATTCTGGAGCAGAACCCGCTGGCAATCGCGCCGCATGATGTGGCCAGTATCAAGATTCGGACCGTTTATAAATCTGGGGTTGCCGTCATAGGATGAGGCTATGACTACAACTGTTGGACACTGGATTGATAATAAAGAGGTACCAAGCACATCAGGACGCACCGCTCCTGTCTATGACCCTGCTTTAGGTGTTGAGACAAAGCGCGTTGCGCTGGCAAATGCGGCAGAGATCAACGCTGCTATCGCATCTGCGAAGAAAGCATTTCCTGGTTGGTCGAAGACTTCACTCGCAGCGCGTCAACAGATCGTCTTTAAATTCCGCGAACTTCTAAATGCTAAGAAAGGCGAGCTCGCCGAGATTATCACTAGCGAGCATGGCAAAGTTTTATCTGATGCCCTCGGTGAAATTACTCGTGGCCAAGAAGTAGTCGAGTTTGCAGTTGGAATGCCACAGCTTATTAAGGGTTACTACTCTGAAAACGTTTCAACAGGTGTGGATGTTTACTCAACTCGTCAGGCACTTGGCGTTGTCGGCATCATCTCTCCATTTAACTTCCCAGCGATGGTTCCAATGTGGTTCTACCCAATCGCAATCGCTGCTGGTAACACTGTTGTACTAAAGCCATCTGAGAAAGATCCAACTGCTTCAATCTGGATTGCAAAGCTTTGGAAAGAAGCGGGCCTGCCTGATGGCGTCTTTAATGTTTTAAACGGCGATAAAGAATCTGTAGATGGTTTGTTGCACTCCCCTGATGTTGAATCAATTTCATTCGTTGGATCAACTCCAATTGCACGTTATATCTACGAAGAATGTGCCAAGGCTGGAAAGCGCGTGCAATCACTAGGTGGCGCAAAGAACCATATGTTGGTCTTGCCAGATGCTGACCTCGAACTAGTTGCAGATTCAGCGATTAATGCAGGCTTTGGTTCTGCCGGAGAACGCTGTATGGCGATCTCGGTTGTTGTGGCCGTCGAGCCAGTTGCAGATGCGCTGATTGAAAAGATTGTTTCTCGTATGGATAAGTTGCGCACCGGTGATGGTCGCCGCGGCTGCGATATGGGTCCACTTGTCACTAAAGAACACCGCGACAAGGTTGCTTCATATATCGATGTCGCCGTTAAAGATGGTGCAAAGGTTGTTGTCGATGGTCGCGGCGTAAAGGCCGATGGCGAGGCTGCAGGTTTCTGGCTTGGACCAACCCTGATCGACCAAGTACCAACTACTTCAAGTGTTTATAAGGATGAAATCTTCGGACCAGTCCTTTCTATTGTTCGCGTAAAGACATACGACGAAGGCGTTGCACTAATTAATAGCGGTGCATTCGGCAACGGAACTGCGATCTTTACAAATGATGGTGGCGCAGCGCGTCGCTTCCAGAATGAGATTCAAGTTGGCATGGTCGGAATCAACGTTCCAATCCCTGTACCAGTTGCTTACTACTCATTCGGTGGTTGGAAACAATCGTTATTCGGTGACACTAAGGCGCACGGTGAAGAAGGCGTTCACTTCTTTACTCGCGGCAAAGCGATTACTAGCCGCTGGTTAGATCCAAGCCATGGTGGAATCAACCTCGGCTTCCCACAGAACTAATTGATTTAGAACTATTTAATAGAGACATCAAGGGAGCTACAAATGGCAACTCGCAAGATGAGCGTCGGTCAAGCAATCGTCGAATTCTTGGCCCATCAATACACAGTTGATGGCACACATCGCGAG
This sequence comes from Candidatus Nanopelagicaceae bacterium, assembly GCA_965268165.1. GTDB lineage: Bacteria > Actinomycetota > Actinomycetes > Nanopelagicales > Nanopelagicaceae > Planktophila. The sequence continues at coordinate 463,777 of OZ254162.1, read as the reverse complement.
CGAACTATTCAGGGCGTCTTTGGAATCTTTGGGCACGGCAACGTGGCAGGTATCGGACAAGCGTTAAAGCAGTTATCAACGACTGATCCAGATTTAATGCCGTACCACCAAGCGCGTAATGAACAAGCAATGGTTCACGAATCATCGGCCTATGCCCGCATGACTCGTCGTCGTTCTACCTTTGCTTGTGCATCATCAGTTGGGCCAGGAGCAACAAATATGCTCACAGGTGCCGCAGTTGCGACAACAAATCGTTTACCAGTGTTGCTCTTTCCTGCAGATACCTTTGCAAACCGCGTCTCTGATCCAGTTCTGCAGCAGTTAGAACAACCATATGACTTAACGATGTCGGTAAATGATGCATTTAAGCCGCTTTCTAAATTCTTCGATCGCATCAATCGTCCAGAGCAGATCTTTAGTTCACTACTTGGCGCAATGCGTGTGTTGACCGATCCTGCCGAAACGGGTGCGGTAACTATCTGTCTTCCAGAAGATGTGCAGGCAGAAACCATTGAAGTTCCTGAAGAATTCTTGGCAGATCGCGAATGGCATATCCGCCGTCCACGCCCAGATGCGGGTGTTAGCGCAGTTGCTGCAAAGGCAATTCGTGGGGCGAAGCGTCCATTTATCGTTGCCGGTGGCGGAGTTATCTACTCTGATGCACATGCAGCGCTAACTAAGTTCGTGGAAGCAACTGGTATTCCAGTTGGTGTTTCTCAAGCCGGAATGGGTTCACTTAACTGGGATCACCCACAGATGTGTGGTTCAGTCGGTGCAACAGGTACAACTACTTCAAACCGTTTAGCAAAGGATGCTGATCTAGTAATTGGTATCGGCACTCGCTACAGCGATTTCACAACCGCATCTCGCACAATCTTCCAAAACCCTGATGTTAAATTTATAAATATCAACGTAACCGCCTTCGATGCCTTTAAGCATGGCAGCGCAATTCCAGTTGTTGCCGATGCGCGCGAGGCTTTAACTGAGCTTTCCCAGGAACTATCTGAATATGCGGTAGATGCGGCATATGCCAAGCAGATCGCTGAAGAGAAGACGACCTGGAATGCCATCGTTGATGCATCTTTCATTGATCAAAAGTTGGCTAAGCCAAGCCAGAGCGAGATCATCGGTGCGGTGCAGGCAGCAACAGATCCACGCGATGTTTTAGTTGGTGCAGCAGGTTCATTACCTGGCGATCTCCATAAGTTATGGCGCGTACGTGATCCACTTGGATATCACATGGAATATGCCTTCTCTTGTATGGGATATGAGATCGCTGCAGGTTTAGGTGTCGCTCGCGCTGATTCATCACGCACACCAGTTGTCATGATGGGCGATGGTTCTTACTTGATGATGCATACCGAACTCGTTACCGCGGTTGCTGAAGGCCTGAAATTTATCGTTGTTCTAGTTCAGAACCATGGCTTTGCATCGATCGGCCATCTCTCTGAAGATATCGGCTCACAGCGCTTTGGTACCAAGTACCGCTTCCGCGATAAGGGTGGCAATAACCACGAGACTGGTGATGTCTTGCCAGTTGATCTTGCAACCAATGCCGAGAGCCTCGGAATGAATGTAATTCGCATCGCTGAAACTCCTAACGCCATTGCAGATCTATCTGCAGCAATGAAGGTTGCTAAAGCGCACCCAGCTGCAACGCTGATCCATATCAATAGCGATCCACTGCTTTATGCACCGGGTGGAGAAGCGTGGTGGGAAGTTCCTATTCCTGCGGTATCTACTTTGGAAAGTACCCAGAAGGCATACGCTCAATATTCAGAGGCGCGCAAAGCGCAGAAGAGATACTTCGGTAAGGGCGCGACAGAAAGAAATTAAACGTAACTGACTTCGCGGAAAGTGCGTTTGATCGAAAGCGTTAATTTGTCGTTCTTGGGATCGGCGACTCTAAAGAAGCACAGTATTTTCTTGCCGTACTTCTTCTCTTCGGCACCTGGATCTGGAAAGAAATATCCGTAAGTTAAAGTCGGTGGTAACTCTTTCTGTCCAGTAAGCGTGGCAATCGCGGCATTGTCACAAGCGATTCCCGCCTCTTTCTTTGCCGCATCAGAATTTAAATCTTTCGCCTTTATCTTGCCGATGTAAAAGACTTCGTAGTGATGTGGCTGGGTACAGCCGGTTGGGTAAAGAGTTTTGTAATTTGTATCGGTCCAGCGGCTTGATTTAGTTGGCGCTTTATTGGCGCTATAGCAACCAGTCTTTAGCTCTAGGTAGAAAGAGCCTTTAGATAAAGCCTCAGCGGTGGGCGAACCCGAGAATAAGAGCGCTAGCACTGCGAATGCTGCCAATCTCTTTGATCTCATGCGTAAATCATAGGACCTAAACCTCAAGTTGAAGGTTCAAGTTAATCAAAAAGTAATAAAGATTAACGTGCATAAAACGGCGGGTGAATAGCGCATTTCTTGGGCTCGGTTACTCTTACCCCACAAACGTTTTGTAGGTCGATTGCCCTAATCGACCGCGTCTATATAAGGAGCTCCACTTGATTAAGAGAATTTCAGCCATTACAGCTGCACTCGCTCTTGCAACAGTTGGCTTCATTGTTCCAGCAAATGCTGCAACAACAGAAGCAGATTGCGGTAAGGCTGGCGAATTTTGCGTTGGTCTCGTAACTGACCTTGGAAAGATTGACGACAAGTCATTCAACCAAGCAGCATGGGAAGGCGCTGTAGCAGGCGCTAAGAAAGCCGGCGGTTTCGCTAAGTACATCGAAACTACAGATTCAAAAGATTATGCAAAGAACATCAAACTTTTCGCTGACAAGGGTTACAACGTAATCGTAACTGTCGGCTTCTTGATGGGATCAGCTTCAGAAGATGCTGCAAAGCTCTACCCAAAGATCAAGTTCGTGGGTGTTGATCAGTTCAACGCATCAACTGCAGCTAACTACACAGGTTTGATCTTCGACGAAGATAAGGCTGGCTTCTTGGCCGGTTACCTCGCTGGATACCTAACAAAGACCAACAAGGTCGGCGCAGTATTCGGTATGAAGGAAGTTCTTCCTGTTCGCAAGTTCGGTGAAGGATACGAAGGCGGAATTGCATACGCAGCTAAGCAGCGCAGCAAGAAGATCAAGTCAACTGTTGTTTACCACGCAGCTGGCGATAACGCTTTCTCAGATCCAGCATGGGGCGCAACAACTGCTAACCAGCTACTTACACAGGGATACGACGTTATCTTCGGTGCAGGTGGATCAACTGGTAACGGTGCTATCGGCAAGGTAGCCCAAAAGGCTGGCGCGCTCTGCATCGGTGTTGACATCGATCAGTACTACACAGTTCCTGAAGCAAAGTCATGTCTAGTAACTTCTGCAGAGAAGAAGCTAGTACTTGGAGTTGCAACACTTGTTGGTCAGGCTAAGGCCGGAACAATCAAGGGCGGAAACTACACAGGTCAAGTTGGTCTTGCACCACACCACGACTTGGAATCAAAAGTTCCTGCAGCAGTCAAGGTACGTTTGAAGAAGACAACAACAGCAGTTCTTGCTGGTTCAATCCCAACTGGCTTCAAGGGTTAATTAATAATCTGAGAGTTAGTTGAAAGAGCGGGTGTGCAAATGCACACCCGCTCTTTCATTTCTCCAGCTTTCTTTAGAAGTTTCTTTCCTCTTTCTTTATTACAAAAAACCAATAAGATAGCCAATTATGAGCGAGACGAAATCCATAAAAACCGATCTGGAAAAGACAGATAAAAAGTTTGATGTTGGCTCTTGGTTGATTCCGATAATTGCAGTTTTTATTGCGCTCTTTATTGGCGGAATATTAATAAAGTTGCAAGGACTCGATCCAGTTGTTGCTTACAAGTCACTCTTTAAAACCGCCTTTGGTTCCATTGAAGGAATTGGAGCAACGCTTGGCAAATCAACTCCACTTGTCTTAAGCGGACTCGCAGTTGCAGTTGGTTTACGCGCTGGCTTATTTAATATCGGCGCTCAAGGACAACTTCTCTCTGGCTCACTTGCGGCTGCTTGGGCCGGCGTTACCTTTGATGGTCTTCCTGGATATATTCACATTCCAGTTGCGTTGATAATCGGCGCATTCTTCGGATCAATTGTTGCCGCAATTTCAGGTCTATTGAAGGCCTACCGCGGCGTTCATGAAGTTATTACAACGATCATGCTTAACAGTATTGTGATGGCAATTGCTGATTATTTGGCATCAGGAAAATTGCGCGAGCCAGGTCAATTCTTAACGCGAACTTCAGAGATTGCAGAAAGTGCAAGGCTTCCAATCATTGGAAACTTGCCTTCAGGATTCTTTATCGCTGTAATCCTTGGCGTCTTTATCTGGTGGGTTCTTGGGCGCACAACGAGTGGTTTCCGAATCGAAACCGTTGGTCGCAACCGCCATGCCGCTTGGTATTCAGGTATCTCGGTAAAGCGCACCGTAGTTTCTGCGATGGTCGTATCCGGTGCGATTGCTGGATTAGGTGGAGCGATCGAAACCTTAGGTGTTACCTACCGTTATTCACCAGCGTTTAACTTAGGTTTGGGATTTGATGGAATCACAATTGCACTGCTGGGCCGCGTCCATCCGATTGGAATTATTCCGGGCGCAATCTTGATTGGTGGCATGCGAGCAGGTGCTGCCAATATGCAATTTGATGCCGGCGTAGCCCCAGAAATTGTTGATCTCTTGATGGCGCTGATTCTGCTCTTTGTAACAGCGCCGCTAATTACGCGCTTCTTTAAGAATAGTTCGAATAAATCTATGACTAGCGGATGGGGTAACTAATTATGAAACACCTCACCAAGCGTAATATTTATATCTTGCTCGCAGTTGCAGCAACAGCTTTCTTCTACTCTCGTGACGCAGATATAACAACTTCCGTTTACGCAACAGGTACTGCTTTCGCACTCCCCCTTGCACTCGCAGCGATGGTTGGAATCATGTGCGAACGTACCGGTATCGTAAATATTGGTATTGAAGGAACGATGCTTATCTCAGCATTCGTCGCCTTCTTTGTTTCTTATCTAACCCAGAACATCGTGATCGGTCTCATCGCCGCTCTCTTAGTTGGTGCGCTGATGGGCTTTATTTTGGCGCTGATGGCAGTTTCCTGGCGTATGGATCAGATCATCGCCGGAACAATTATCAATATTTTGGCTACAGGACTGACTTCATTTCTCTATGTTCAGGGAAAGACAATTCCATCGGTCTTCCAATCATTTGAAATTCCACTTCTCTCCAAGATTCCATTCTTTGGACAAGTTCTCTTTATCCACGGCGCACTTACCTTCATAGGTCTTGCGGTAATTCTGATTCTCTATGTCGGGATTTATCACACGCCTTGGGGCTTGCGCTCTCGCGCAGTCGGAGAACATCCATCAAGCGCTGACACTGCAGGTGTTTCAGTAGCTCGCCTTCGCTACATCAACGTCACGATCGCAGGTGCGATCGGTGCACTTGCTGGCGCATACCTGGCACTCGAACTAGTTGGTTCGTTTGAACGCGGCTTTATCGCCGGCAAGGGCTTTACCGCACTTGCCTTGATGATCTTCGGTCGCTGGAATCCTCTCGGTGCACTTGCGGCAGCGCTCTTCTTCGGGCTGACTCAGGCTTATGCCAGCCAGTTGATGATCGATCAGGTTGTAAATATTCCTTCACAATTTACCGCGGCACTTCCATATGTTTTAACGATCGTTGTCTTAACAATTTCTGCCGGCAAGGTGCGACCACCTGCCGCAGAAGGTCAACCATATGAGAAGGGACAGTAACAATGAGCGCTCTTCTTGAAGTAACTGGCGTAACCAAGCGCTATCCCGGAGTTGTTGCAAATGACAATGTTTCGCTAACTGTTAACGCTGGCGAAGTTGTTGCACTGCTTGGCGAAAATGGTGCTGGTAAATCAACGTTGCTAAAAGCAGTATTCGGTTTGATTAAGCCAGATTCTGGCGAGATCAAGATCGGTGGCACCCCAATCGTCTTTGGCGACACCGCAGGAGTTATCTCGCGTGGCGTCGGTATGGTGCATCAGCATTTCCAGTTAGTTCCAGTTATGACCGTTGCCGAAAACTTGATCTTGGGAGATGAGCCAAAGCGTGGCCTATTTATCAATCATAAGGCTGCTCGCGCAGAAATCATCGCGCTCTCTAAGCGTTATGGCCTTGAAGTAGATCCTGATGCGGTAATCGAAGATCTGCCAGTTGGTATGCAGCAGCGCGTGGAAATTCTTAAGGCGCTGCGTAAAGATGTAAAGCTTTTGATTCTCGACGAGCCAACTGCAGTTCTAACTCCACAAGAGATTGATGAACTATTAGGTGTTATTCGTAACCTCGCTAAATCAGGTGTTGGCGTGGTCTTGATTACCCACAAACTCCACGAAGTTATGGCTGTAGCCGATCGCGTAGTCGTCTTACGCGGTGGAAAGCTAGTCGGAACAACAACTCCTAAAGAGACCGACGAAGCAGGCTTGGCGCAGATGATGGTGGGGCGCTCTGTTGTTCTGCAGGTCAATCGCACTGAGGCTAAGCGCGGCGCAGTTGTTCTAGAAGTTAAAGGGCTACAAGTTCGCGATGATCGCAAGATCTTGTCAGTTAAGGGAGTAGATCTCGTACTTCATAAAGGCGAGATTCTTGGTGTTGCAGGCGTGGAAGGAAATGGTCAGCGCGAATTAGTCGAAGCAATTTGCGGTATGCGCCATCGCGAGGCAGGCGAAGTTCTAATCAGCGGCGTTGCTTCTAGAGATATGGCCCCACATTCAGTACACGAAGCAGGTATTTCACATGTACCTGAAGATCGTGAAAAGCATGGTCTAGTCGCTAATTACTCGATCGCCGATAACTTGGTGTTAAACCAATTCGATCAAGCGCCTTTTGCTAAAGGTTGGATTCGAAACCTTGGCGAAGTTGCTAAGAATGCCGAACAACTTGTTGAGAAGTTCGATATCCGCACACCGTCAGCCTTTAACCCAGCGAGTTCACTCTCTGGTGGAAATAAGCAGAAAGTTGTTGTTGCTCGCGAACTAAGTCAAGAACTTCCAGTGTTGGTTGCCGCTCAACCAACTCGCGGTGTGGATGTTGGTTCGATTGAATTTATCCATAACCAGTTAATTTCAGCGCGCGATAACGGCGCTGGCGTACTTTTGGTATCTGCCGAACTCGATGAAATTCTCTCCCTCTCAGACCGCATCGCGGTTATGTCGGGTGGAAAGATCGTTGCGATCGTTGACTCCAAAGATGCAGATCGCAACTACATCGGCCGTCTCATGGCCGGTCTTAAGGAGTAATAAATTGAAGATCGCAATCATCGCTGGCACAGGTTTCTACAACCTTCCAGCGCTCGAAGGCCAATCCCCTACAACTGTCGATACCACTTACGGCCAGGCAGTTATCACGACTGGAAAATGGCATGGCGCAGAAGTTGCTTTCTTAACTCGCCATGGCGTTAACCACACCGTGCCACCTAGCCAAGTTAACTATCGCGCAAATATTCAAGCGCTAAAGAACTGGGGCGCAGAGCTCGTTATCGGTGTAAATGTAGTTGGCGGCGTAGATAAGAAGTTAAAGCCAGGTGCCTTGCAGTTAGTTGATGATTTCATCGACTTCACTCATGGTCGCGCAGATACCTTCTTTGATGGCGTTCAAGAAGGTGGCGTTCAGCATATTGATATGACCTATATCTATGACAAGAAGATTCAAAAAGCTCTTGCGAAATCTGCGAAGAAGGCAGATATCAAATTGCACGAGGGTGGAATCTACGCCGTCTATAACGGTCCCCGTTTTGAATCACCGGCCGAAATCCGCATGTGCGCCATGTTGGGTGTAACCGTGGTTGGAATGACCGGTGTACCTGAAGCTACCTTGGCACGTGAAGCAGGGCTTCGCTATGCCGCAATTGCAGCTGTTGCCAACCCGGCAGCAGGCCTTTCTAAGGAAGAGATTAGCCATGAAGGCGTCGGTGAAGTCATCAAGGGTTGTGCCGGAAATGTAATCACGATCATTGATGGTGCGATAAAAATCCTGGCTTCGTAGTTGAAAAAATAATATGGATCTATTAATCACCAATGCGCGGTACGCAGTAACCTCTAACGGTAGCAATGAGATATTAGAAAATATCTCGATCGGTATCAAAGACGGCAAGATCGCATACATTGGCACAGATAAACCTGCAGCAACTAAAAGTTATGATGCATCGGGCAAGTTAATCGCTCCGGGTTTTATTAATAGCCATACCCATTTAGGAATGTCGCTGCTGCGCGGTTGGGCAGAGGGCGTAAACCTCCAAGGTTTTCTTGAGCGCGTTTGGGCCGCTGAAGGTGCGATCATGGATGAGGCAACCTGCGAACTCGGTACCGAACTCGGCGCGCTAGAAGCTTTGTTATCAGGCACAACAACCACGATGGATATGTATTTAAATCCTGCCTCTACTCATCGCGCTGCCGTGCGCGTTGGACTGCGCCATATCGCAGGACCGATCTTCTTTGATTTCCCTGGCTTAGATGGTCTGCAATGGGAGCAACGCATCGAACGGGCGCATCAATGGAAGGCAGTCCTTGCTGAAATCGGCGGACCATATATTCCAACATATTTAATGCCGCATTCAACATATACAGATTCACCAGAAAACTTAACGCAGGTAGCTGCGATCGCTAAAGAACTTGGCGCACGTATTCACTTACATGTCTCGGAAACAGAAGCCGAGAACGACAATGTGGCAACGCGTTACGGCAAGACTCCAACCGAAGTTTGTCGCGATACCGGGATCTTGGATGTCCCAACTATCTTCGGACACGGCGTGCATTTATCAGATTCCGATATGGCGATTGCGGCAAGTAAAGGCGCATCAGTAGGCCATTGCCCGGGCAGTAATTTAAAACTTGGCTCAGGCCTTGCGCGTTTTAATGACCTGCGTAAATCTGGCATCAAAGTTGGCCTTGGCACTGATTCCTGTTCTTCATCTAATGATCTAGATATGTTCTCGGTTATGCGTATGGCAGCCCATGTTGTTGCACTGCGCCAATCCCCTGCCGATGTTGATCTAACTTCTATTGTGCGCGCTGCAACTATCGAAGCAGCGCACGCGGTAGGACTAGCCGACCGAGTCGGAAGTATCGAAATTGGTAAAGAGGCAGATCTAATTGCCATTGATCTACACGCTGCACATTTAACACCAGTGCATGATGTAAATGCGCTCTTGGTATTTGCAGCAGGCCGCGGCGATGTTACAGATGTCTGGGTTGCAGGTGATCGAGTAGTTGCTAACCGCACCAGCACCAAGATCGATCTAACAGATTTGATTAAGCGGGTAAATCAACGAATAACAGCGCTGGATCCACTGCGATGAGCTTTGCTGGCAACAGCATCCTAATAACCGGTGCCTCTGGCTTCATCGGGAGCGCCTATGTCGATCGCTTTCTAGAACTTGGCTTCACCGTCTGCGCCCAAGTAAATACTGGCGAGATCCATGCCCGTCCAAATTTACATGTTATTGCCGAAGATCTCTCTGTTACCAAATCCGGAATCTCACTTGTTCAAGAAGCGTTGGCGCGTGCCGGAAAGCTCGATTATGTAATCAATAACGCGGCCAACCAAGCGATCCTCGATCCGGCTGCCGCATCGCGCTCTGAAATAGAACTTATGATGCGAATCAACGTTGATGCGCCTAAAGAGATTATCGATGAAGCAGCAAAGTCAGGTGTGCAGGTTGTTTTGAATATCTCATCTGTTGAAGCGCTAAATCCGCGTGCGGGCCATGAGATTTATGGCGCAAGTAAAGCAGCCCTCGATGTCTTAACTCGTTCAGCATCTCGTGCACATGCGCCGATGCGCGTACTTGGTCTGCGTTTAGGTTTAATCGGTCGCGAAGGTATTGATCAAGCATGGCCAGAAGGCGTTGCTGCTTGGAAGGCCGCTACTCCCCTGGCTCGCTATGCATCGGCTAGCGAAGTAGTTGGAGTAACTGAATTTCTATTATCTGATGCAAATGCTTGGGCAACCGGAAGTACTTACGACTTCGATGGTGGCCTAGGCACAAGCTCTTGGTAAGCAAAAGAAAAGAGGCCAGGATCGTCTGGCCTCTTTCCTTATCCCTCGCAAGAAAGTATTACTTGTAGACGTCAGTCCAGTTCGTAATCTTCAAGATGTACCACTGTCCACCTTCAACAGCCTTGGCTAGGGTTGCATCATCTGCAGCCATATCTGGACGAGCCTTTGCAGGGGTTGCGTGGATCTGAGCTACATACATGTAGTAACTAGCCTTATCGTTCTTTGAAGTACGCAATTCATTGCTGACCTCGATAATTCCCGATGATTCTTCATCTTGAGTGATGAAATTAGGGCGATTGGAATCGAAGTACTTTGAATCGAATTGAGCAATAGTTGCTAATTTGCCATCACTAATGCGGTAAGAAACGATACGTGCAACGTGTGCATTGTTGCCTGGATCTTCTTGAATTAGGACGTTTCCAAGTGAATCTACTGCGATGTTATCTGGCTTTGACATGTAGATATCTTCTGTACCATCAAGCAACATCTCTAGAGTCGCGCCGCTGAGTGGCTTTGAAACATCCTTGAAGCGTATGCGCCATAGGGCTCCACCATCACGTGAAACTGTTGGAGTTGCTGGGTTAGCAGCAGTTGCCTTTGGATCCTTATTTGATTCAGTTGTTACGAAGTAGTAATCATTTGGCTTATTTGGATCAAAGTGACCATCTTCAACGCGTGAGAGTTCAATACCCTTAGCGTTGGCTTCGATATTCTGATCCTTACCATTTGCCTTTGTGTTCACTTCAGCGAATGTGATTGGGAAAGGTTTGTTCTTTCCGTACTTTGCGCGGATTTCATTGTCATTTGCTACAACGGCATCTGCAGCCGCTGCTAGAACGTATGACTTTCCATTTGTAAAGCCCGCTTTTTCATACCAAGCACCAGTCTTGGTCTTTGTTCCGACGTACATCCATTGCTGGCTATCTGTAGCTGCGCCATCTTCGTTGGTCATAAGCACAGTTGCCTTACCCTTAGTTGGCGCAGGGATGACGTTCTCCCAAGCAGCCAACCCAAGAGCTGGAAGCTGAACTAGTTGACCAGTTGTTAAGTTTGTTGCGAATGCGCGAGATTCATCTCCGCCTTCTTCTCCGGCAAGAAACACTGCATCGTTAACGCCGAAGCCAGATGTCTTGTCAAAGAATGATCCTGCTGGAGCTAGAGAACCTGAGCAGAAACGATTAAGTAGGTAAGAGTGATTTAGGGTTCCGTAAGAATCCTTAACTGCAGCACTTGCAGGAGCGCCTGGGTTCTGCCCGTACTTGCCAGATGCGTAGTCATACCAAACGACATCTTTAAACAGATCAACAGCCTTGGTCACCTTATTTGATGCGATGTCATAGGTCATATCGCTCAAGAATGAACCTGAAACGAGGCCACCGGCCGTTGTACGACCTGCAGCGATAGCGTTTGTTGCGCTCCACTCGTGGTTTGTAATGATGCGAAGTGAGTTTCCGTTCTTGATTACACCTAATCCGTCAGGAATTCCTGGAACTAGATAGGTGCCGATCATGTCGCCGGCTGAGGTGATTGGAGTGAGTGTTGCTGATGTAGCAACAGCCTCCATGTAAACAGGTGCAGCCGCATTGGCGGGCGCCGCTGAAATTGCTAGAAACGCAGTAGCTGAAATAACAGCAATTCCACGCTTAGCTTTTGAAATATTCACTTTAATTCTCCTCGTTAGAATTTAGTTAGTTGTGGGTTACAACGAGGAGATCTAATCTTTTCATTATTAACAAATGGGTTAATTGAATTGAAGAATCTGTGAACGGCCTGTGTAGAGTGAAGAGATTGTAAAAGAATTAGAAACTTCGTAAATGAACAAAGCGCTTACAAAAAGTTAAATTTTGTAAGCGCTATGCACGATTTGTAGCCCCGAAGGGATTCGAACCCTCGTAGCTGACTTGAGAAGCCAGAGTCCTAGGCCGCTAGACGACGGGGCCCTAGTACATTTTTACTGCTCTTTATTGCGGTGATGCTGGGTACTGCGCTGGGGTACCAGGACTCGAACCTAGACTTACTGAACCAGAATCAGCAGGGCTGCCAATTACCCCATACCCCATTACAACAAGGGTAAGAATACCCCAAAAATTAAAGCGCTATCGCCGCTGAAATTCGAGCCAGCGACGCATCTTTTCCGAGCAACTCCATCGACTCAAAGAGCGGTGGTGAAATGGTGCTGCCGGTTGTTGCGATGCGAACTGCGCCGAATGCAATGCGTGGCTTAAGCCCCATCTCTTCAATAAGTGATGTGCGAAGTGCGGCTTCGATGCTCTCGTGGTTCCAAGTTGTAAGCGGTGTTAGCTCAGCAAGTGAACGCTTTAACACGTCCTTTGATGCGCTATCGGTAACCTTTGAAAGCGATGCTTCCTCAACTTTGAAATCCTTAACAAATAAGAAACGCAACATCGCAGGAACTTCATCCAACTTAACGATGCGCTCTTGAATAAGCGGCAGCGCCTGCTTAACAAGTGCGATCTCAGAATCGCTTCCGGTGATCACATTTGCCTTGGTTAAGAATGGCAGCGACCACTTAAGGAATTCATCAAGGGTTAGCGCACGAATTTTGTCGCCGTTGATCGCTTCCAACTTCTTCATGTCAAAACGTGCAGGTGATGAATGCACCTTATCTACGGTAAAGAGTTCGCAGAGTTCAGCCATCGTGACATTCTCGCGATCATCTCCAGGTGACCAACCAAGCAGCGCTAGGTAATTACAGATCGCCTCTGGCAAATAACCTTGTTCGCGATACCAAGCGATCGAAACCTCACCGTTGCGCTTAGACAACTTGGCATTGTCCTGTCCCATAACGAATGGCAAGTGGGCAAAGACTGGGTAATCTTCAATAGCAACGCCCATCGCCTGATAAACGCGGATCTGTCGTGGCGTTGAGGAGAGGAGATCTTCTCCGCGCAGTACGTGGGTTACCTTCATCAAAACATCATCGACGGCAACAGCCAGCGTGTAGAGCGGTGAACCATCGGCGCGAACTAGAACGAAGTCAGGTACGAATTTATGATCGAAGGTAACGTCGCCGCGGATCTCGTCGGTAAATGTGGTTGAGCCATCAGGCATGCGCATACGGACAACTGCTTCACGTCCCTGTGCTTTATACGCTGCGATTTGATCAGCAGTTAGTTCGCGGCAGTGGCCGTTGTAACCAGGTGCCACATTTGCAGCGCGTTGTGCCTCACGCACAGCCTCTAACTCATCTGGTGAGCAGTAGCAGTGGTAAGCATCTTTCTGATCTAAAAACTTTTGTGCCCAATGTGCGTAGATATCTAAACGATGTGATTGTAGGTAAGGACCATTTTCGCCACCGACTTCTGGGCCCTCATCCCAATTTAGCCCGAGCCATTTCAAGGTATCTATTGCCGCTTGGATATATTCATCGGTAACGCGAGTTGTATCGGTATCTTCGATGCGGAATAAGAATGTGCCGCCGGTGTGGCGAGCATATGCCCAATCAAAGAGGGCGGTGCGGATATTTCCGACGTGTAGATCGCCAGTTGGTGAAGGTGCGAAACGTACTTTTACTTTTTTCTGGCTCACGGTTTTGCACTCACCTTATTTGTTAGTTGGCCAAGTCCATCGATTCCGACAACGACGTTGCCGCGCTCAATGAGCGGTCCAATTCCTGCTGGGGTTCCGGTGATGATTACATCGCCCGGCAAAAGAGTCATGATCTGTGAAACAAAGACCACAATGTCGTTGACGCTAAAGATCATCTGATCAAGGGTTGCATCTTGGCGGATCTCATCATTTACTTTAGAGAAAATTCTTTGCGTACCCGGAACGAAATCAGTTTCGATCCAAGGACCGATTGGGCAGAAGGTATCAAAACCTTTAGCGCGCGCCCACTGGCCATCACTCTTCTGTAGTTCGCGACAAGTGATGTCATTAGCCAAGGTGTAACCATAAATAACTTCATGTACGCGCTCTTTTGGCACATCTTTACAGACGCGGCCGATAACAACTGCTAGCTCTGCTTCGTAATCAATTGTTGGCGCCATAGCGGGCCAGACAATTGTGTCTCCTGGACCGATTACTGAAGTATTTGGTTTTAGAAAGATGATTGGTTCTTTGGGAACTTCTGAGCCCATCTCTTTTGCATGATCGGCATAGTTCTTTCCAACGGCAACGATCTTGCTCCGCGGAATTACTGGGGCAAGCAGGCGCACCTTAGTTAGCTCAACTTTTGCCGCTGTCTTAGTCACCCCGTGATAGATCGGATCGCCTGAGATAACGCTGATCTGGTTATCTTCTTCGAGGATGCCAAAGAGCGGGTCGGTACCTAAACCTGATTCAGGACCTGGTGAGAAGCGAACAATACGCATTGGGCTATCTTACGCCCTTGTCACACTTCCACTTGCATCGATATGAAAGAGCGTTGCTTGCGCTGAGTGTTCCTTGATTACCGCAACTTTGGCATCGGGCAAACCTGCATAGACAACGCCTTCAATTCCAGAAATCTGTGATGCCAAGGCGACAACAAATACCGCTTCAACTGCATCGAGAGTTAATTCAGGTGATGCCACATTTATTGCAACATAGGTACGCCCTGTTGAATCGCGCAGAGCGGCAGCTTGTTTAGCACCAGAGCGTGCCAAAGTTGATGTAGCAAGAGTTGCTAACTTTTGATCTTCTGGATTTTCAAAGAGGTTGGCTGAATCCGAATTACTCATGTTCATCAACCTCGCCATTTTTAACTCGCTCAATTATTACCGAACTTATTTTACGACGGCGACCAACTGGACGCTCAGATGTAATCGACCAACCCAGCATAGAAATCGTGCTGCCCGCGATCGGAACGCGCCCCAACTTCTGCGCCATCAAGCCACCAATAGTGTCGACATCTTCAAAGTCTTCTTTATCGATCTCGATCTTTAACTCATCGGCTAGATCTTCAATATGTAGCGTTGCCTTCGCGCGCGCCTTATCTTCATTGATCCAAGTAAATGCTTCATCGCCATCATCGAATTCATCGGTGATCTCACCGACGATCTCTTCAATAATGTCTTCGATCGTGATGATTCCGGCGGTACCGCCGTACTCGTCAACCACAATCGCCAAGTGGATCTGATCGCGCTGCATCTCTTTTAGCAGCTCGGCCGCAATCTTGATCTCGGGAACAAACACTGCAGGGCGCATATGCTGCTCAACTTTTTCAGTTGTCTCTGCTTCATGGTGATCGAGTGCACGCTTTGCTAAATCTTTAACGTATGCAATTCCAACAATCTTGTCGAGGTTTTCACCGACTACAGGAACGCGTGAATAACCGCTGCGAAGTGCCAGAGATAACGCTTGGCGGAGAGTCTTATCGCCTTCGATCCAGACCATATCTGTGCGGTGAACCATGAGTTCGCGCACCAAGGTATCGCCGAGTTCGAATACAGAGTGGATCATTTCGTGTTCATCTGATTCTACTAAGCCACGCTCGTGCGCTTGATCTACTAGATCGCGAAGCTCTGCTTCATTGGTAAATGGGCCATCACGAAAACCCTTACCTGGTGTTATCGCGTTACCGATTGCAATAAGCAGGTTTGTCACTGGACCCAAGATAAAGGCTAAGAAGTAAGCGACAGAGATTCCGGCGCGCGCCCATTTATGTGGTTGCTGGCGACCCAGTGTGCGCGGACCAACGCCGACGACTACGTATGAGAGAACAACCATGATGACAACAGTTGCGATCATCGCTTGTGCAGATGAATATTCGCGCAAGAGCGCAACTGCTAGAAGCGCGGCTGCGGTGAATTCGCAGATCTTGCGGACAAGCAGCAAAACATTGAGATAGCGCGAAGGATGTTGTGAGTACTTCTTTAGAAGGTGTCCCCCACGCTTGCTTTCAAGCTCTTCAATTAAGACGCGTGAGATAGAAGTCAGCGCTGATTCAGATGCAGCCAAAAAACCTGCAAATGCAATTAGAGCAACGATGGCGCTGATATTTACCGCATTCATGCACTTGCCTGCCAGTTCTTAACTAGATCTTCTTGTAGGTCGAACATAACTTTTTCATCTTCCTTGTTGGCATGGTCATAACCCAAGATATGTAGCAAGCCGTGTGCGGCCAAGATAAAGATTTCGTGTTCGGCAGAGTGTCCGGCAGTTGCTGCCTGGTGCGCTGCCACAGTTGGCGCAATCACAATATCTCCAAGCGTCACCGCATCGCCTGCCGCTGCCGGCATATCCATAGGAAATGAGAGAACATCGGTCGGACCTGGTTCATCCATCCATTTAATATGTAGTTCAGTCATCTCGTTTTCATCTACAAAAACTAAGTTAACTTCGCATTCTGGGTTTAGCTTTAACAGCACCAGGCTGTGGCCAAGCAAGGAACGCACTTGATCTGCGGGCACGAGTTCGCCAGATTTGTTGGTGATTTCTATTGTCATAAGTGGATTTAAATCAGGAGTTTCGGATATTACGAGGTGCAGCCTTTGCCGCATCAAATTTCTCGTAAGCCTTGACGATATCGCCGATCAAGCGGTGGCGAACCACATCTTCTGCTGTTAACTCCATAAATGCGATGTCATCAATATCTTGCAAGATATCGGTGATTACGCGAAGCCCTGACTTTGCTCCATTTGGAAGATCGATCTGCGTTACATCGCCAGTAACGACCATCTTTGAACCAAAACCTAAGCGAGTTAAGAACATCTTCATCTGTTCTGGTGTGGTGTTCTGTGCTTCATCCAAGATGATAAATGAATCATTTAAGGTACGGCCGCGCATGTAAGCAAGTGGTGCTACTTCGATAACCCCGGTCTGAATCAAGCGCGGAATCGAATCAACATCGATCATGTCGTGCAGCGCATCAAAGAGAGGGCGCAGATACGGATCGATCTTCTCGCTTAAAGTGCCAGGCAGAAAACCTAAACTCTCACCGGCTTCAACGGCTGGGCGCGTTAGCACAATGCGATTTACCTTCTTCGCTTGCAAAGCGGCAACCGCTTTCGCCATTGCTAGATAAGTCTTACCGGTACCGGCAGGGCCGATTCCGAAGGTGATGGTGTTATCTTCAATCGCATCAACATAGTGTTTCTGATTTGCCGTCTTTGGTCTGATGGTTCGACCGCGGTTCGAGACGATATTTAAAGATAAGACTTCGGCTGGGCTTTCGGCAGGTTCTTGGCCGAGCATTGCGATACTGCGCGCAACGGCATCAACTGTTAAGGATTGACCAGAGCGAATAACCAGAGTCATCTCGGCAAATAACTTTTCAATTGCTAAGCAATCAATATGTGGTCCGCGCAGAGTTATCTCGTTACTGCGAACTGTGATGTTAACGCTTGGGAAAGCCGCTTCGATCGCTCGTAAGTTGGCATCGTTTGCTCCGATGAGTGAGACCATCGGAATCGCTGGTGGGACGGTTATTAAAGTGCGTTCCATATATCGCTGATACTACTTTTAACCGGGTGGCCAAGCGAGCCCACGCCCGCCCAGCATATGTAAATGAGCGTGAAAGACGGTCTGCCCAGCATCTGCGCCGGTGTTAAAGACGGTGCGATAGCCATCTAGCTCGCGCTCGGCGGCGATATGGGCGGCTGCGGTGAAAAGATCTGCGGTAATCGTTGGTGACATCTTGGCAAGACCTGCCGCATTTTCAGTATGCACCGTCGGAATCAAAAGCACATGAGTTGGTGCCTGCGGATTTAAATCGTTAAATGCAACAACGTTCTCACTGCGATAAACAATCTCGGCTGGAATCTGTCCCTCAATAATTTTGCAGAAGATGCAATTTGGATCAAGTGCCATGAGTGCGACTATACCTTTACCAAATTCTCAAGGCAGCGTTTAAGCCTGATAACGCAGCCATTCCGGCATGGGCTGAACGAAATATTGGGCGACCAAGTAGCGCAACTTGCGCACCAGCTTTGCTAAAGAGCGCGACTTCTTCATCGGTTAGCCCACCTTCTGGACCAATGATGACTAGAACTTTCTGTGAACCTGGTTTAACAACCTCGGTGAATTTACGTTGTGCGCCTTCGTGCAAGACAATTACCAGATCATAATTTGGAATTTCTGCGGCGATCTTTGCGGCATCCAATACGCCCATTACAAAGGGAATGCGATTGCGACGCGTTTGTTTGCTGGCCTCGCGCGCAGTGGTCGCTAACTTCTGCATTAGATCTGGAGAACCTTTGCCGATCGAACGCGCCGCAGCCCAGAGCAGAATCACATCAGCGCCGCCTGCAGTATTTAACTCGATAGATTCTTTGATGCGATCGCCCTTGGTGAGCGCCTGTGCGACATGTAGTTCAACAGACAACTTATCTTCAAATCCGGTTGATAAGACTTGCACCGTCATATCTTTCTTGCCAACAGTTAACACCTTTACAACCGACCAGCCACCTTGCCCACTAGATAGGGCAAGTGAATCTCCAACTTGGGTGCGCAGGACGCGAATTGCGTGCGCTGCTTCATCTCCCCCGAATTGGTAAGTACTGCCTACTATCGTAGGAAGATCGGCGACGAAGAAGAGGCTAAGCATTAGCGACCGAAGGCATCTCTAAATTTGCTAAAGAATCCTTGCTCAAGTCCCTTGATCTTTACATCGCCAGGCTTTTCACCACGCGCTGTAGCAAATTTACGCAGTAGTTCTTCTTGTTCACGATTTAACTTATGTGGAGTTTGCACTTCCACGTGAACAATTAAATCTCCACGGGTTGCAGCGCGCAGGCGGGTCATACCTTTGCCACGAACTGGGATCGTTGCCCCGCTCTGTGTTCCGGCGCGAACTTCTACTTCGATCTCGCCATCTAAACATTCAACTTTAACTTTGGTGCCAAGAGAAGCTGCTGCAAATGAGACTTCGATAGCAACGTGCAGGTTATGGCCATCGCGAATTAAGAATGGGTGTTCTGCTTCAACGATTTCAACGTAGAGATCTCCTGCAGGTCCGCCACCGGCTCCGACTTCACCACGACCGGCTAGTTGAATACGGTTGCCGGTTTCAACACCTGCGGGAATTTTGACGTTTATATTTTGACGAGCGCGTACGCGGCCATCGCCAGCACATTCACGGCAAGGATTTTGAATTACGCTGCCAAAGCCCTGACACGCAGAACATGGACGCGAAGTCATAACTTGTCCTAAGAAGGAACGCTGAACTTGTTGAGTTTCACCGCGACCTTTACATACCTGACACATTGCAGGTGCTGAAGCATCGGCAGAACCCTGTCCGTTGCACTTGGTACAGGCGACTGCGCTTTCTACCGAGATGTCGCGTTCAGTTCCGAAGCAGGCTTCATTTAAATCAACTTCAACGCGGATTAAGGCATCTTGTCCTTGGCGCATACGTGGACGTGGTCCGCGGTTTCCACCGCCACCGAAGAAGGCATCCATGATGTCGCTAAATCCACCGCCACCAAATCCACCACCGAAACCAGAACCGCCCATGTCATATGACTGACGTTTCTGCGGATCACTTAAAACTTCATAGGCGGCAGTTACTTCTTTAAACTTATCTTGTACTGCAGGATCAGGATTTACATCGGGATGCAGTTCACGCGCAATTTTGCGATAAGCCTTCTTAATCTCATCAGAACTAGCGCCACGTTCAACGCCGAGGGTTTGGTAATGATCAGACATTTATTGTGGGCCTTCCGAAATGTAGCGCCCCACATAACGAGCAACTGCAGAGACCGCCGCCATCGAACCTGCGTAATCCATACGCGTTGGTCCAAGAATACCGAGCGCTCCAACAGGTGACTCTGATGCGCCGTAACCAACTGTGACCAGGGATGTTTGACGTAAATTGCTCTCACTTTGTTCGCCGCCGATTCGTACCTTAACGGTGTCATTGGCATCGCCAAGTAAGCGAAGCAGAACAACTTGTTCTTCAAGTGCTTCAAGGATTGGTGAGAGTGATGTTCCTAAATCTTCACCGGAACGCGCCAAGTTGGCGGTTCCAGAAATAGTCATCTTTTCGCTACCGGCACCTTCACCGGTTATCGGATAAGTAATTACTGCAACTTGCTTGGTTAGATCTGCCAACAACTTTGCAGATCTCTTCATCAACTGATCCAAGTTATTTGCTTCATCTAAAAAGGTTTCGATGGCGCGTCGTTCGGCAGCTGACATGGGCTTGACCGTTGCCAACTTATCTACGAAGACGCGGTAGCCAAGATCTGTTGGAATACGTCCAGCCGATGTATGTGGATGGGTTATTAACCCTTCATCTTCGAGTACAGCCATCTCGTTGCGGATTGTTGCTGGCGAGAGCCCGAGAGAAGTTTTATCGGCAATCGCCTTAGAGCCAACAGGTTCTTGGGTAGCTACGTACTCATCAACGATGGCGCGCAAAATCTCGAGTCGGCGTTGTGATTGCATAGCTTTTTCTATAGTTCTTTTCTCTTATTAGTCTTTAAATTAAAACGAGCGCGATTGAAATTAGGGTTAGTAGGAAGAAGGCTGGGAATGCAGTCTTTGCCTTATTTGCCTTGAAGTGAACAAAGATTGCACCGGCCATAAAGAACCAGAGTCCAACTAGTGGGAAGTAAGCCATCCAATTCCACTTGAGGCCAAGGATTAGGCCAAGTGCCAAGAGCGCTTCGAAGAAGCCAATAACGCGCGCGATTCCATCTTTAACATTTACATCGCGGGTGCCAGATAGGCCCTTGTCGTTGCCGCTAGCTTTGGAAAGGCCTGAGATAACAAATACGACGGCGAGAAATGCCAGGATGATCGTTGCGCTAGTAGTCATGGGCTAAAGGTACTACAGGCGCTTAGGCCAGCGCCTCTCGGACTAAGCGATCGGCGATTAGCCGTCCTTGCGCAGTTAATTGGAAGGCGCCTTCAATTAACTCTAGATGGCCTGATGATTTATATGCTTCTAAATTTTCTTTTGCGCTATCTGTCAATAAAGAGAGCGCCAAACCAGTGCGCATGCGAATCGCCAACATAATTGATTCATCACGCAATTGTTCTGCTGTTAAATCCTCAGAATCTGCAATTGGTGATTCACCCGCAAATAACTTCTGCTTGTACGCAGTTGGATGTTTAACGTTCCAGAATCGTTTGCGATCAACATGTGAATGCGCTCCTGGCCCAAGACCCCACCAATTAGCGCTCTTCCAGTAAGCGATATTGTGTAGGCACTCTTTGCCAGGCTTTGACCAGTTAGATAGTTCATACCAATTCAAACCTGCGTCATTGCACATCTGATCAACCAGCAAATACATATCCGCCATCAGATCATCATTTGGCATAGTTAACTCACCACGTTTGATCTGCGCCGCAAGTTTGGTGCCA
The DNA here is from genome assembly GCA_965268165.1 of Candidatus Nanopelagicaceae bacterium. Lineage (GTDB taxonomy): Bacteria > Actinomycetota > Actinomycetes > Nanopelagicales > Nanopelagicaceae > Planktophila. The sequence continues at coordinate 442,524 of OZ254162.1, read as the reverse complement.
GTTTCAACGATTAACGCATAAGCGCTGATGTGATCGATATCCAGCGAGAGCGCCTCAGTTACGGTGCTGCGCCAATCTTCCAGTGATTCACCAGGTGTTCCGTAAATTAGATCAACGCTGATACTTTCAAATCCAGCAGCGCGCGCCATATCAACTGCGCGCTTTACATTGGCCGGATTGTGAGTGCGATCAAGCACCGCTAGAACATGAGGTTGCGCAGATTGCATACCGAATGAGATGCGATTAAAACCTGCGGCAAGATATGCAGATAACTTCTCTTGCGTTACTGAATCCGGATTTGCCTCAAGTGTTATCTCGCAATCAGCAGTTAAACCATTGCGCGCCTTGATCGCGGTGATTACTCGACCTAGATCATGGGCGGGCAATAGCGAAGGCGTACCTCCCCCAAAGAAGATTGTCGGAACTTGATCTTTAGGAGCGCTCTCTAGCTCACGCAAAACTGCGTCGATGTAATCGTTAGAGACGATCTCAAGGGTTGCGCCATCCTGTAGCTCAGAAGGCGTGTAGGTATTGAAGTCGCAATATCCGCAGCGCTTAATGCAGTACGGGATATGTACGTAGAATGAGAGCACGATCAGTCTTGCTTACGCGCGGCTTTAATCTTTTCGATATCAGCATCTGTGGCAAGGGCTGCAACGAAGGCTTCTTGTGGAACTTCAACGCGTCCTACCATCTTCATGCGCTTCTTACCTTCCTTCTGCTTTTCCAGAAGTTTGCGCTTACGAGAAATATCTCCACCGTAACATTTGGCGAGAACATCTTTACGGATCGCGCGGATGCTCTCGCGCGCGATGATGCGTGAACCAATAGCGGCCTGAATAGGAACTTCGAATTGTTGGCGCGGAATAAGTTCGCGAAGTTTGCCTGTCATCATTACGCCATATGAGTAAGCCTTATCGCGGTGAACGATTGCGCTAAAGGCATCTACTGCCTCGCCCTGGAGCAAGATATCGACCTTAACGAGATTGCCTTCTTCGTCACCGAGTTCTTCGTAATCAAGTGAGGCATAACCCTTGGTGCGGCTCTTTAGCTGATCGAAGAAATCGAAGACAATTTCAGCAAGTGGCAAGGTGTAGCGAATTTCCACGCGATCTTCCGAGATGTAATCCATCCCCTGCATCGTGCCGCGACGTTCTTGGCAGAGCTCCATGATTGTGCCGATGTATTCAGATGGCGCAAGGATGGTGCACTTTACGATCGGTTCTTTGACGTAATTGATCTTGCCATCAGGAAATTCTGACGGATTGGTAACGATAAATTCTTTGCCATCTTCGAGCATCACGCGATAGACCACGTTTGGGGCGGTTGAAATCAAACTGATTCCGGATTCGCGCTCTAGACGCTCGCGCACGATCTCCATATGCAAAAGACCGAGGAAACCGCAGCGGAAACCAAAGCCAAGTGCTGCAGAGCTCTCTGGTTCATAAACAAGGGCTGCATCGTTTAACTGCAACTTATCTAGCGCATCGCGAAGTAAAGGAAAATCTGCGCCATCTAGTGGAAATAGACCAGAGAAGACCATTGGCTTCGGATCTTTATAACCAGCAAGTGCGGTCTTTGTTGGATTTTGATAGTTAGTGACAGTGTCACCAACACGAGATTGGCGAACATCTTTTACACCGGTAATTAAATAACCTACTTCGCCAACGCCTAAACCTTTACTTGGTAGTGGCTCTGGTGAGATAACGCCGACTTCAAGTGCTTCATGTCGAACGCCAGTTGAGAACATTTGAATCTGTTCGCGTGGATTAAGGCGTCCATCGATAACGCGAACATAGGTAACCACACCGCGATATGAGTCATATACAGAGTCGAAGATAAGTGCGCGCGCAGGTGCGTTGGCATCGCCAACTGGTGCGGGAATCTGTGCAACGATTTGATCTAGAAGGTCGGCAACGCCATCGCCAGTTTTTCCAGATACACGTAAGCAATCTTCTGGTTGACAACCGATTAAGCGGGCAAGTTCTGCCGCAAACTTTTCAGGCTGCGCATTTGGCAGATCGATCTTATTTAGAACTGGAATAATCGTTAGGTTGTTCTCCATCGCCAAGTAAAGGTTGGCAAGGGTCTGCGCTTCGATTCCTTGTGCGCAGTCAACGAGCAACACTGCGCCTTCGCATGCCGCGAGCGAGCGCGAAACTTCGTAGGTAAAGTCAACGTGCCCAGGAGTATCGATCATATTGAGGATGTATTCCTGGCCATCGATACCGCTGCGCCATGGCAGACGGACCGCTTGCGATTTAATGGTGATGCCGCGTTCGCGTTCGATATCCATGCGATCTAGATATTGCGCGCGCATATTGCGAGCTTCTACAACTTCGGTGATGCCGAGCATGCGATCTGCCAGCGTTGATTTGCCGTGATCGATATGGGCGATGATGCAGAAGTTACGTATCTGCGCGGGGTTTGTCGCTGCCGGTTGCGGAGCCTTGGCAATTGGAATTGCAGGCACTTATGCGACCTCTAACTTAACTTGGGCTTTAATTCTGGTGGAAAGAAAATTAACGAGCGCCGGCTTTGGCAGCAGCCTTAGCCATTGAAGACTTCTTATTTGCCGCAGTGTTACGGTGAACAACACCCTTTGCTACTGCAACATCTAGAGCCTTTGAAGCGGCGCGGAGTTCAGTCGTGGTTGTTGCTGCATCGCCCTTTACGACTGCTTCGCGGAATTTGCGAACAGCGGTCTTTACAGATGAAGAGACAGATTTGTTGCGAGCTTGCGCCTTGTTATTGGTCTTAACGCGCTTGATCTGCGACTTGATATTTGCCACTTGTATTACTCCGAACGTTGAAAGCTTTGATGACCCTTTTGGTAATCAGGCAGGTGCGTAGGTTATCAGCGCAGGGGGCGCAGGCTCAAATTGGGTTGAAATCCCCGCCTACATAGGTCGTATCTGTGAGTTACCTAGCCGCTCTTGCAGCGGTAATCGTGGCCAAGGCTTTTTCGAGGGCATAGATCGGATCTGTCGCTGCGCCCTTTACTTGTGCATCTGCCAGAGCGATCGCTTGAACTGCCTTGGAAAGTGCGCGCGGCGTCCATCCTTGCAATTGGCGACGAGCTTTATCAATCTGCCATGGCGCCATCCCAAGTTGTCCGGCAAGTTCGAAAGATTTAGCACCGGTGGCAGAACCAGAAACTTTTGCCAGGCTGCGAAGAGCGGATGCAATTGCCGATGTCACCATCACCGGATCTGTGCCGGTTTCAATTGCGCTACGCAGTGAAATCAAAGCAGTTGGTAAGTTGCCATCGATCGTTGCATCTGCGACATCAAAGCCAGTTGTCTCAACGCGTCCTTGGTGGAATTCATCGATGTATTTTTCATCAATCACACCTGCAGGTGCATCGAGTGCGATCTGAGAAACTGCTTGTTGTAGCTCGCGCATATCGCCGCCGAGTGCGCCGACAAGTGCTGCTACTGCGCCAGGTGATGCCTTGCGGCCAGAATCTAAAAACAACTCTTTAACAAATTGTTCTTTCTCGGCATCTTTCTTTAGCGGCTCGCAGGCAATTATTTCGGGCTTAACTTTCTTAATCTCATCAAGGAGCGCTTTGCCCTTTACGCCACCCTTATGAATAAAGATCACTGTGGTTGTGGCATCAGGTTCAGGCAGATAACGAGTTATCTCATCGCGAGATTCTTCAGGTAGATCTTGCAAGTCTTTAATGATTAGCGCACGGCGTTCGGAAAATAGCGATGGCGCAAGTGCATCTGAGATATCTCCGACGATCGCATCTGCGGCAGAGATAGTGGTTACTTCTGCTTTCTCCTCTTTTAACTGCGCAGAGACTTTAGAGAGCGCACGATCGGCCAGCGCTGCTTCAGAACCAAGGATGAGATAGAAATCGTTCATCGCAGCTCCTTATCTACTTAAATTATTTTAGAAAATCATTCCCAACGGAGAAAGGTTAACTTCGATCTGCTGGTTCGTACCTTAAGGCGATGGTTACGGGCGCTAATTGCGATCGCGCCATCTCTGTCGGTACGCAGTACTTTAGCGCCTGTCGCCTCCAATAGTTCAAGGGTTGCAGGCGCCGGATGGCCATAACTATTTCCCGCGCCAACGCTAATCATCGCAACTTGAGGCGAAAGCGCCTTGGTAAAGATCTCATCTTGATAAGCCGAACCGTGATGGCAGACTTTATAGATATCTACTTCGCGTGTAGTCGATGCGATCGCGCTTTGCGATAACGGCTCCATATCGCCACCTGCAAATAAGGTGTAATCCTTAGTTGTAATTCGCACCGCGATACTTGAGTTATTGGGATCGTAACTTCCGGAATCTGGCCATAAGACTTCAATATCAACTGGGCCTTGCGTACTTTGTAATTGTGCACGTGCACCACGCTTTACATTTTGATACCAAGTCTGCCCAATCTTGCGCCCTTTGGTTACACCTGGCCAACCCGCGATGTGATCTGCGTGGCCATGGGTAATTATCAAAAGCGGAATCTCGCGAACACCGAGTTGTTTTAAACAACGATCAATCAACTCTGGGTCGGGACCGGTATCAATCATTATTGCGCGGTGGTTGCCTAAGTTAATCGCGGCGCCATCGCCTTGTCCGATATCGCAATTAGCAACCTGCCACTGCCCTGCTGGAAAACGTTGCATGTAAGAAAGGCTCAGCACTAATACAACAACAGTTACTACCAACCGCTTTGGCGCTAGCAAAAAGAGGGCAATAACAACTGCAATAACTAGAAAACCAATCAAACCTTTCTGCAGAGTTAAGACGCGATAACCAGCGGCCCAATCAGCAACCCAGGCGATCCAGATCGCTAAAGGTTTAACGCAGGTAATTAGCAAGGTAGAAAGTTGCGGAAAGAGTGGTGAAATCAGCGCTGCGATAAAGCCGGTGATAGTTATCGGTGCAACGGCAGGTGCGGCAAAGAGATTTGCAAACAAGGATGCGGGAGATAGAAAGCCCGACAAAGCAACGATGACAGGTGCGCAGAAGACCATCGCTGCAATTGGTGGCGCAGCAGCTTGTGCCAATAACTTCGGCACACCACGTGCAAAGAAATTGGTAACTCTTGGGGCATAGAGCAGCAACCCGGCAGTTGCCAGAACTGAGAGCGCAAAACCTGGTTCGCGCGCCTGCCAGGGATCGCCAACTACGACAAGTGCGATCGCAAATCCCAACGCCGGCAATGAATCAGCACCGCGCCTGGTTCCGTAAGAGATAAGTAAGACCGCAGCCATCGCTGCAGCTCGCAGAACCGAAGGTGAAGGACGAACCAGTGCGATAAAACAAATGAGTGCAATAGCCGTTGCAATGATGCGAAAGCGCATACTGCGAAAGAGAAATTGCATGCACCATAAGACAAATGCTGAAACGATCGCAAAGTTGGCACCGCTTACTGCAACTAGATGCGTTAACCCAGATCTGCGCATATCGCTCTTGAATTGATCGCTCTGTAGTGAGGTATCCCCCAACACCATTCCGGGGATAAGAGATGCACCATCTCCTGAACCACTTGCGTTGCGAAGTCCTAAACGAATCGCTGCTAAAGATTTCGCCCATGAACTTGCTTGCGTCGTTGCCGTAATCGAACCGCGTGCAATTAATAAAGCACCGGTGCGCGCCTCTTTACTCTCTAAGACACTGGCGCTTAAGGAAATCCACTGACCAGGAAGCAGGCCAACCACGTTCTTATCTGAAGTAATAATCCGCACCGGAGTTCGCAGATTGAACTTTTCGCTGCCGCTATCAATCTGCCGCAGCGATGCTAGAAAGCTATAGCTCGGTGGCAAGAAGTTCTGTCCACTTACCCGCTTTGCTGTGCGCTGTGGATCGGTAGTTATTAGCGCCCTTACTTCAACAGTGCTTTGAAAGTAATTGGCAACCGCGCTCGATTCCAGACTCTGCTGACGCATCGACATCACCACTGAACCCAAGGTCAGCGCAATTACCAGAACGATTACCCTGCGCTTCTTCCGTGAAAGTGCCAACAGAACAAAGCAGATGGCGCCGAGAGAAATTCGCCACGGCGCCATCCAACTTTGCGTAAGTGCACCAACCCAAACCGCGCCTCCTAAAGCTAAGGCGCGGTAATCAATTAGACGCGTAACTTCTCTTTAAATTGCCCGTACTTAGCAGTTCCTATTCCAGAGACCTTAAGCAGATCTTCAACTGTTAAGAACGGTCCATTTACTTTTCGATAAGCAACGATGCGCGCGGCAAGTACCGGACCGATTCCATCAAGTGTCTCGAGCTCTTTTGCACTGGCGCGATTTAGCGAAATTGGGCCAGTTACCTTCGCCTTGGCGCGCTGTGGTGATACGCGTGCAGCGCTGCCACCTTTCTGCGGTGGATAAATATAAACCTGTTCGCCATCTTTAATGATGCGCGCCAGATTTATATCTGAAACATCAGCTCCCTTTACGGTATCTCCGGCCGCTTTTATCGCATCGATTACTCGCGAATTAATAGGCAGTGAATACACCCCAGGTTTTGTAACAGCGCCTGCGACATCGACGGTTACCTGCGCAACGCTTTCGACCATTGTTAATTCAGGTGCAACGACTTCGATTTCCTGTGATGTACCGCGAACGACAAAGAAGGCAGATGTTGCCACAACAATTGCAGAAAGCGCGAGCAGTGAGCGTTTCTGGGGCGAGGTGAAGGAGATATGGCTCCACCAGGAGCGAAAGTTTTCAAGTATGGAATTCATGGCCCAGATTGTGCAGGGCTTTAAATCTGTTGCCTTTGAAAATTAATTGGGCTGTGGCTAAATAACGAACTAAAGAACGATATTGACGATCTTTGGAGCGCGCGCGATAACTTTCTTTGGCGTTGCACCATTTAACTCTGCAGCAATCGTTGGGTGGGCTAGCGCTAACGCTTCGATCTCGGCATCGGTAATAGTTGGTGGAACTTCGATGCGCTCTTTGATCTTGCCATTGATCTGGATAACGGCTTCGACGGCATCTGCAACCAATAGCTTTTCATCCACAACTGGCCATCCGGCAGTTGCAATCGCTGGCTTATGGCCTAGGCGCTCCCACATCTCTTCAGATGTAAATGGAGCAACAAGTGAGAGCATGATCGCGATTGCTTCAACGGCTTCGCGCACTGCAGGATCTGCTGCCCCTGGTCCTGAATCAATCGCCTTGCGCGTTGCATTTACCAATTCCATAACGCGTGCGATAGCCACGTTGAAGCGGAAAGATTCAACGGCAAATGCAGCATCGTGCAACGCTTTATGGGTTGCTTTACGAAGTGCGATATCGCCAGTTGCGAAGTCAACGCCCGGCTTTGAAGTTACATCACCTGATAAACGCCAAGCGCGACTTAAGAATTTAACAGAACCAGATGGTGAAACATCAGACCAATCGACATCATCTTCAGGAGGGCCTGAGAAGACCATTGATAAACGAATCGCATCTACACCGTGGTTTTCAAGTTCATCCGAGAGGCGAACCAAGTTGCCGCGAGATTTAGACATCGCAGAACCGTCCATTACAACCATGCCTTGATTTAGCAGGCGGGTAAATGGTTCGGTGAAGCCGAGCATTCCGATGTCATGTAAAACTTTTGTAAAGAAGCGCGAATAAAGCAGGTGCAAGATTGCGTGGGTAACGCCGCCAACGTATTGATCAACCGGCAACCAAGTATCGATATCTGCGCGTGAGAATGGTTCGTTGTGGTTAGTTGAAGATGGATAACGCAGGAAGTACCAAGATGAATCTACGAAGGTATCCATGGTGTCGGTATCGCGAAGCGCTGTGGCACCGCACTTTGGACAAGAGGTGTTTACCCAATCAGTTGCTGCAGCAAGTGGTGATTGGCCCTTTGGCTTTAGATCAAGACCTTTTGCATCAGGAAGAGTAAGTGGCAGTTGATCAGCTGGAACCGGAACTTCGCCACACTTTTCGCAGTGAACGATTGGAATAGGCGTGCCCCAATAACGCTGGCGTGAAACCAGCCAATCGCGCAGACGGTAGTTACGTGCAGATTTTCCGAGTCCATCTGCCTCTAACTGCTTATTGATTGCAGTGATTGCATCTGTTTTGTTAAGACCATCGAGTGAACCGGAATTAATCAGCTTGCCATCGCCAGTTGTGGCAACGCCTGAAACGCTTGGATCTTCTTCATCGCTCTGCACAACAACGCGCACTGGAAGTTTCATGGCGCGGGCAAAATCTAAGTCGCGTTGATCGTGTGCTGGAACGGCCATGATCGCGCCAGTTCCGTAATCAGCTAAAACATAATCAGATGCCCAGATCGGCAACTTCTCACCATTTACTGGGTTGATCGCATAGCGCTGCAAGAAGACACCGCTCTTTGGGCGATCTGTTGCTAGACGATCGATATCCGAGGCGGCCTTTACAGATTCGAGATAAGTTTTAAATTCACTTTCGGCAGGTGTGCCGCTGGCAAGTTCTGCTGCGAGCTCAGAGTCAACGGCAACCACCATAAAGGTTGCGCCGTACAAAGTATCGGGACGGGTTGTGTAGATCGTTACTGGTTCTGTGCGGCCTTCAATAACGAAGTTAACGTTGGCGCCTTGTGAGCGACCGATCCAGTTGCGCTGCATCGTAAGGACTTTATCTGGCCACTTACCTTCGAGCTCTTTCATATCATCGAGCAAACGATCGGCGTAGTCAGTGATCTTGAAATACCACTGATTTAACTTCTTCTTAGTTACTGCAGTGTCACAGCGTTCGCAAAGGCCGGCAACAACTTGTTCGTTGGCAAGAACTGTCTGACAGCCTGGACACCAGTTAACGGCGCTATCTTTACGATAAGCCAAGCCACGCTTGTGAAGTTCGATAAATAACCATTGGTTCCATTTGTAGTACTCAGGATCGCAAGTGTTAAAGACGCGATCCCAATCGAAAGAACAGGCATAACGGCGCATCGATGCTTTCTGCGTTGCGATGTTTTCGTAGGTCCAAATGCGCGGATCTTCATTGCGCTTAATAGCAGCGTTTTCTGCTGGTAGACCGAAGGCATCCCAACCAATTGGGTGCATGACGTTAAAACCTTTTTGGATCCAGTAACGCGCAATTACATCGCCAAGTGCATATGCCTCAGCGTGGCCCATATGTAGATCACCGGATGGATATGGAAACATATCTAAGACATATTTCTTAGGGCGCTTATCGTCGGCGCGACCTGATTTAAATGGCTCTAACTTGTCCCAAACTGGAAGCCACTTCTCTTGCACATAGGCGAAGTCATACGCAGCATGCGTTTGTTCATCGCGCGGAGTGGTCATTAACTTAGTTTATCGGGCTTTAGCCCCAAGTAACGCCAGTCAGTTCTTCGCTAACGCTCCATAATTGCGCAGATAACTGTTGATCATATGCAATTGCAGCGGCGCGGGTGAGTTTGGGATTACCGCGCATCTCCATAAATCCATCAGGCCCGATATATGAGGCGCCATATAACCCCGGGAAAGTTGCGGCGCAGAGCGTTGGTAGCGCACCACGTCCGGCGCTCTGTGCAAATATCGCATTGGCAAGTGCGCCAGCGCGATCTTGTACGGATGCTCCGCTAATTAAATTGGTTGCGGCATAACCTGGATGCGCGGCCACTGCTTCGATATTCCAGTTATTCCGATTGCTGCGACGTTCGAATTCGTGGATAAAAAGTAAGTTAGCAAGTTTGCTTAAGGCATATGCCGACCAAGGGTTATAGGCGCCGATTCCGCGAGAGCGATTGCGCAGCTCATCTGAGGTAATTCCAGAGATGCGGGCGGCGCGATGCATCTGTGAAGATACGGCGACGATTCTTTCGCTAACTTTTTCACGCAGTAAACCAGTAAGCGCAAAGTGGCCCAGGTGATTGGTGCCCATCTGCATTTCAAAACCATCTTTAGTTAGCGAAAATGGCGTAGCCATAACGCCTGCGTTAAGAATCAGTACATCAACTGGCTTAGTAAATTCCTTAGCAAATTTCTTAACCGATGCTAGGTCTGCTAAATCAAGGAGCTTGAAATCAACGCGTTCTTTAGCGATCTCAGCGACAACTGCAGCGCCTTTGGCCGCATCACGTGCAGTGATTGTTACGTGAGCGCCTGCGCGAGCAAGTTCTAGCGCAGTCTCTTTACCAATACCGCTAGTGCCACCTGTGATTAAGAATGATTTACCGGTTAGATCTCCAATGTCAGATGCGCTCCATCCACGTGGAATTGTGGTGACGATAGACATTTACTTTCCTGTTCTGTTTCTTGAGTGGAGATAAGGGGATTCGAACCCCTGACCTCTTCCATGCCATGGAAGCGCGCTACCAACTGCGCCATATCCCCGTGCTGTACGAGAGGGTAACTCTAGCGCACGTGATCTGGCACATCAGCGCCAGATTCTTCACCGAAAACTGGCTCCAAGATAGAGCCGGCGTTATGTTCGGCTAAGTGCCAACCCTTAGGGCTAGTCTGCAAAATAGACCAACGCGCATTTGAAAGCCCGCCGATCTTTCCCCAATGCGCCATCGGTAGATGTAAGTAATGACCGATTAAGCAACGTGCAGTACCGCCGTGAGTTGCAACAACGATTAACTGATTCTCTTTATCACCCAGAAACTCATCGATTGCTGCACTTGCGCGGGCTGCAACCTGAGTGCGGCTTTCACCAATTGTTCCTGCAGGATTATCGTTGCCATCGATCCAACGAACAAAATTCTCTAAATCTGCCGCGCGGTTTTCTGCGCCAGTCTTACCTTCCCAGTGCCCCCCGTTGGTTTCACGAAGGCGTTCATCGACTAGTACTTCCATATTTACGATCTCGCTAAGTTTCGATGCAGTAACGCGAGCACGTGAAAGATCGCTACTTAAAATTGCAGTTGGTTCCATGCCGGCGATAATCGGTGCGGCAAGCTGTGCTTGATAAATTCCAACGTTATTTAACTCGATATCAGAGTGTCCCTGAAAACGGTTAACAACGTTCCAATCTGTCTGGCCGTGACGCCAGAGCAGAATGCGATTGTTCTTACCTGCCATCTGCCACAGTTTCCTTTACGACATCGAGATCAATTGTTGGGCAATCATTCCAAAGGCGATCCAGCATGTAATAACGGCGTAGTTCGCTACTTTGGATATGTACAACTAGATCTGAGTAATCGAGCAAGACCCACTCGTCAGTGCCCTCACGTCGCGCTGGCTTTTCACCAATCAGACGGAGTTTTTCTTCAACCTCATCTGCAATCGCATCGACTTGGCGGATATTTGCACCGGTAACAATTAGAAATACTTCTGAAAGAACCATCTGATCTGAAAGATCAATGGCGATCATCTCTGTGCCAAATTTTTCAGCGGCGGCGCGGGCTGCAACTTGAGTTAACTCAGTAACGCTCTTACTTGCTGGCATAGAGGTTGTGCTCCTTTATATAAGCGGCTACCTGCGGTGAAACACTTTCTATCTCACCAGCGCGTACCGCAGTTGCAGATACGTTGAGCGCGTTGATATCCAAGTTCGGCGAACCTGGAAAGTCGGGGCGATCGATAACAATGAAGTCGACCATATCCTGTAATTCTTTGCTGCGATGCCAATCTGCGATCTTGCTAAAGGCATCTGTGCCTAAAATCAAAAGTATTTGATCTCCTGGATAAGTCTGGGCAACAGCGAAGACGGTATCGATGCTGTAACTCGGTCCAGAGCGCAGAATTTCAATTGGATTTACTTCGACGCGGCTAGCAATTTCAGGAGCTAAATCCTTCAACGCCGCTTGGCACATTGCGCGACGATCTGAACCTGCGGCAACTGGTTCTTGATCTCGCAAACGGGGCTGTCCTGCTGGAACCAATAAAATTCGATCTGCTATCTCGCGAGTTAATAACTCGGTAATTACGTGAAGGTGACCTAAGTGAATAGGATCAAATGTTCCGCCGTAGATAGCGATCTTTGCCAAATGAAATTTCCCTAATGAGAAAAATTATTGATCTAGACGAAGTACTAGATAGAGACAGATTACAAAGACGATAAATGTGCCGACGCCGAAAGCCACTGGTGATGCTGGAAGTTCGCGTGCGTATTCAGATGCAAGGTTGATCATGGGTACAGACTACCCCTGCCCGTCTAGTAACTCTAAAAAGCGCGCCTCATCGATGATGGTCACGCCAAGTTCTTGGGCTTTGGCCAACTTGGAACCAGGATCTGTGCCGACCAACACATAATCTGTTTTCTTAGAGACTGAACTAGATGGCTTGCCGCCATGGGCGGTAATTGTCTCGGCGATCGAATCGCGTGTGAATTTCTCAAGCCCGCCGGTTACAACAAAGGTAAGCCCCGCCAAAGTTTGTGGAAGATCAGCAGTTGCTTGCGCCTGCATTAACACGCCGGCCTTCTCCCATTTCTTAATAATGTCGCGGTGCCAATCAACGGCAAACCATTCGATAATTGATTGCGCAATTGTTTCGCCTACGCCATCAATGTCAGCAAGTTCTTGCGCATTTGCCTTGGCGATCGCGTGCATATCGCCAAAGGTATTTGCTAACGCTTGCGCCGCCGTTGGTCCAACATGGCGAATAGAGAGCGCAACGATTACTCGCCAAAGGGGACGTGACTTAGCCTCTTCCAGAGCAGCAAGTAACTTTTCAATATTCTTTCCTGCGCTGCCATCTTTCTTGGTAAAGAATTCAGAGCGCATTAACTTATCTGTGGTTAAACCAAATAGATCTGATTCATCAACGATGATCGCATCGGTTAATAGCGCATTTGCTGCTTCATAACCCATCACATCAATATCTAGCGCGGCGCGTGAGCCGATGTAGTAAATGCGCTCACGTAACTGCGCTGGGCAGCTCTGGGTATTTGGGCAGCGAATATCAACATCGCCTTCCGTGATGGCACGTAGTGCAGAACCGCAATCAGGACATTGCGTTGGCATAATGAACGCGCGCTCTTTACCGGTGCGCTTATCAAGAACTGGGCCGAGGACTTCAGGGATGACATCGCCGGCTTTACGAATAATTACGACATCGCCAATCAGAACGCCTTTGCGTTCGATCTCTTGCGCGTTATGCAAAGTCGCATTAGTAACCGTTGATCCAGCGACTTTGACGGGTTCCATATATGCGAAAGGTGTGACGCGACCAGTGCGGCCAACGCTGACCTTAATATCTAATAACTTTGTAGTTACTTCTTCGGGCGGATATTTATAAGCGATCGCCCATTTCGGCGCGCGCGAAGTAAAGCCGAGTTTTTCTTGTTCGGCGATGGAATCTACTTTGATAACCACGCCATCGATCTCGTGTTCAACATCGTGGCGATGTTCGTTGTAGTACTCAATAAATTTCTCAACTTCGGCGCGCGAACCACAGACTTTAAAGCGCTCACTCGTAGGTAGCCCTAAGCCTTTCAAAGTTTCATAGGCTGCAGATTGTTCGGTAAAGGTAAGTCCTTCACGTGCACCGATTCCGTGCACAACAACGCTAAGTGGGCGAGATGCGCTAACGCGTGGATCTTTCTGGCGAAGTGAACCAGCGGCCGCATTTCGAGGATTGGCAAAGAGTGACTTACCGGATTCTTCTAAACCATCATTTAACTCTTGAAAGGCTGCCAGCGGGAAGAAGACTTCGCCACGGACTTCAATACGGGTTGGCACTTTCTTGCCGCTTAGCGCGTGTGGCAAACCCTTAATAGTTTTAACGTTAAGCGTTACATCTTCACCAGTAACACCATTGCCGCGAGTTAGTGCGCGGGTTAGCTGGCCATCTTCAAAGAGTAAGTTGATCGCAAGGCCATCTACCTTCAATTCGCAGAGGTAGGAAGTCTCGCCAATCTCTTTTTCAACGCGATCAAACCACGCTGCTAGCTCTTGGGTATCAAAGACGTTATCAAGGCTCATCATCTTTTCGATGTGATCGTGTTGATCAAAAGTCGTTGCAAATCCCCCACCAACGCCTAGTGATGGTGAATCAGGCGCAAGGAGCTCAGGATGTTTGGCTTCTAGCGCCCCTAACTCTTTTAGCAGCGCATCAAATTGCGCATCGGTAATTGTTGGAGCATCTAAAACATAATATTTAAATTGGTGATCACGGATTTCATTTGTTAGCTCGGTAATACGGTGGCGTGCTTGGTTGCTCATGCGCTCTCGCAAATTGTTGCTGAACCCACTACGCGATCACCATCATAAATAACCATCGCTTGGCCATTGGCGATACCAAGTAGCGGCTTATCTAGATCTGCAACTAAACGGTGATCTGCATAGTAATAAGTGCAATCAAGTGGTGCACCATGGGCGCGAACCTGAACAAAACCGCGAAGTGGTTTCTCATCTATGGCTGGACCGCACCAAATTGTTTTCTCACCCTGCAATTGGCTCACTGCAAGCTCTTCACGGGAACCAACAACCACAGTATTTGTAACTGGTTCGATCTTTAATACAAAGCGCGGTGAACCATCGGCGGTAGGAACGGTAAGTCCCAAGCCTTTGCGCTGGCCGATTGTGTATGTGTAAGCGCCTTTATGTTCGCCGATCTTGGTACCTGTTTGATCAACGATAGGACCTGTTTCACTTCCTAAGCGATCACGCAGCCAACCAGCGTTATCACCGGATGGAACAAAGCAAATATCGTGGCTATCGGGTTTTTGGGCAACTGCTAAACCACGTGCTTCAGCTTCAATTCGAATATCAACTTTTTCAGTATCGCCTAATGGAAATATCGCACCGTTGATTTGTTCAGTGTTTAAAACCGCTAATACATATGATTGATCTTTTAGCGGATCAATTGCGCGGTGCAGGGTTCGGCCCATCGGACCTTCTTGGGTGCGCGCATAGTGTCCAGTAACAACGCCATCAAATCCCATCGCCTTTGCGCGATCTAGCACTGCGGCAAATTTAATCTTCTCGTTGCAACGTAGACATGGGTTAGGTGTGCGGCCTGCTGCATATTCAGCGAGGAAATTTTCTACAACGCCTTGATGAAATTCTTCAGCCATATCCCAGATATAGAAAGGAATGCCGATCTTGTCGGCGGCGCGACGAGCATCGTGTGAATCTTCAATGGTGCAACAACCGCGCGCACCAGAACGATATTTCTGTGGGTTTGAAGCAAGCGCTAAATGCACACCAATTACTTCGTGCCCTGCTTCAACTGCGCGCGCTGCGGCAACTGCAGAGTCAACGCCGCCGCTCATCGCTGCGATTATCTTCATTTGGAGGCCGCCGCTCTGCCGCGATTTATAACGGTGGGAAGCACGGATAAGGCGAAATCAATATCGGATTCGGTTGAGGTAGCGCCGCAAGAAAAACGTAGCGAAGATTGGGCAGTTACTTCAGTGTGGCCCATTGCAAGTAAGACATGGCTGGGGCGGTGCACGCCTGCGCTACAAGCCGCACCTGTTGAGCAAGAAACTTTTTCAGAGTCCATTAACAAGAGAAGTGAATCGCTCTGTGTTCCAGGAAAGGTCACATTGGTGATGCCAGGTAAGCGCGGTGCATCCACACCATTTATATAAGCATCTGGCACTGACGCACGAAGTCCGCTTTCAAAGCGATCACGTAGCGCGCTTACTCGTGCAGAATCGTAATTTGAACTTTCTACAGCTGCGGCAAAGGCAACGATTGATGGCGCATTTAAAGTTCCGCTGCGAATTTCGCGCTCTTGTCCCCCGCCATGCAAGAGCGCCGGAATTTCAAAGGCGCGACGAAGTACAAGGACTCCGATACCAAGTGGTCCACCAACTTTATGAGCGCTCAGCGCCATCGACATGACACCGAGCTCTTTATAAGAAAGTGGCGTCTTGGTAAATGATTGAACTGCATCTGTGTGGACTGGAATATCTCCGGCGATCTTCACAACTTCAGCAACTGGTTGAATTACACCGGTCTCGTTATTGGAGTGCATAACTGAAATCAGTGCGATCTCGTCGCCGCGCTTTGCGATTAACTCCTTTAGAAAGCCTAAATCAATGAGACCTGTCTTGGTGACGGGAATTTCAATTAGCTCTGCGCCTTCGTGTTCTACTAACCAGCGTGCTGGATCTAGAACCGCATGATGTTCAACAGCGCTGATCACAATTACTTTCTTGCCAGATTTCCAGAACAAACCTTTTATTGCGGCGTTATCTGCTTCAGTGCCAGATCCGGTAAAGATAATTTCTGAAGCAAGTGCGCCGACTGCCTTGGCGATTACTTCGCGCGCATCTTCTACATCTTTACGCGTCGCACGTCCCTGTGTGTGAAGTGAAGAAGGGTTGCCGATCTTGGAGAGTGAGCTAGTCATCGCTGCAATTGCAGCATCAGCCATCGGCGTAGTTGCCGCATGATCTAGGTAGACGCTCATTGGAGCAGTCTAGTTGACGACGGTAATTAACCCTTTTTCGCTGAGATGCCCTGCGTAGCCTGCGGCAATACGTTGAAGAGATCGCCGATAACGCCGAAATCTGCGATATCAAAGAGCGGTGCTTCTGGATCTTTATTTACGACGACGATTGTCTTGGATGTCTGCATACCTGCGCGGTGTTGGATCGCACCGGAAATTCCACAAGCTACATATAACTGTGGGCTAACGCTCTTGCCGGTCTGACCGACTTGATGTGAATGTGGATACCAACCGGCATCAGTTGCCGCACGCGATGCGCCAACTGCAGCACCCAATTCGTCAGCGAATTTTTCAACCGCGGCGAAATCTCCATTTGTGCCACGACCACCTGAAACAACAATGTTTGCTTCAGTTAACTCAGGACGTCCACCTTTAACAGGAGGTTGTGATGAGGAGATCTTAGATTTCTTCGCCGCATCTGAAATAGCAGCAGTTGCGTTTTCGATTGCAGGAGTTACAGCAGTTAGATCTGCCTCCACGCTATTTGGGCGAACTGTGATGATTGGTGTTCCGTGAGAAACCTTTGAGTGAACTGTTGTTGAACCGCCGAATACCAACTGTGTTGCAGTGGCATCTGCTGCGACATCCACGGCATCTGTGATGATGCCGGATTCAGTAAGTACTGCAACGCGAGCAGCAACTTCCTTACCGAATGCATGAGATGCAATAAGCACTGCAGAAGGAGAGTTCTCTTTGATTAAGTTCGCTAAAGCATCGGCAGATGCAGCAACGCCAAATTGTGCAAAGTCATCTGATTCAACAACCAAAACGTTGGCGATTGGACCTTGATTTACAGTTGCAGCAAGCGCTGCCCCTTTACCCGCAGCAGCTAGAACAACTGCGGTTACTGAACCAATACGCGCTCCAGCAGTTGCTAGCTCTGCCGTTGTTTTGCTCGCCTTGTCGCCTGAAAAATCAGCGAGGATAAATACTTTGCTCATATCAACTTCTTCTCTGCTAGGAAGTTAACTAGCGCTTCTCCGCCGCTACCTTCATCGGTCACTTTCAAACCTGCAGCGCGTGGTGGGCGCGGGGTTGCATCGCTTACTTGTGACCAAGCGTTTTGTGCACTGGCGCCAACTGCTGCTAAATCCTTCTGCTCAATTGTCTTCTTCTTCGCTGCCATGATGCCCTTAAATGATGGGTAACGCGGTTCGTTGATCTTCTCAACAACGCTAATCACGCAAGGAAATGCCGCAGAGATTTCATCTACGCCAGCTTCGGTAACGCGGGTAATTGAAACTGATCCGGCAGGATCGACGGTGACCTTGGAAGCGAAAGTTAACTGCGCCCAACCTAAGCGAGCGCTGATCATCGCTGGTACGACGCTCATGCGCGCATCCGTTGATTCAGTTCCACAAATTACTAAGTCATATCCGCCATCTGAAATCACTTTGGCGAGAACTGCGGATGTTGAAAGCGCATCTGCACCGGCGAGCGCGCCGTCAGTTACCAAGATTGCATCGTTTGCACCCATGGAAAGTGCTTTGCGAACTGCTTCAGTTGCGCGTTCTGGCCCCATTGAAATCACCGTGACGGTATTTGCGCCGCCTTCTTCATTGCCGCCATGTGCTTCTGCGATACGCAGCGCTTCTTCAACGGCATATTCATCTAGATCATTTAGTACTGCATCAACGCTTTCGCGATCGAGTACTCCATTGACCATCTTCTTCTCGGCCCATGAATCTGGAACCTGCTTTACGCATACGGCGATCTTCATAGCGCAGATGTTACCGACCAGTAGCCTTTTCCGCTAGGGCAAAACCCTCAACCAATACTTCATCTTTCCTTTGCCAACACTTAACCTCACAGGTTCCATTAAGTTGGTTTTAACCTTCAACCTGTGAACCATGTTGGAATTTAGAGAGGCGTTGGAGGTTAAAGACGCCAACCCTCTGCGAATACTTGTCGTAACGGAGGCCTTCCTCCCGCAAGTTAATGGCGTAACCAACTCAGTACTTCGCCTTCTTGAATTCTGCAGATCACAAGGACATCAAGTGCTGGTAATTGCACCTGAGAGCGAGAACGCGCCAAAGGAATATTGCGGATACAAGATTAAGCACGTTCCAAGTATCGATATGAAGAAGTTGATTCCGATGGGACTTCCGCAGCGAACTCTCGAACCATTTATCGAAGGCTTTGCACCAGATGTAATCCATCTAGCTTCACCAATCTTTTTAGGCCATTACGTTGCACGGTTAGCGAAGAAAGCCGGCATACCCACTGTTTCGGTTTATCAAACTGATATCGCCGGCTTTGCTCGTCATTACGGTTTAACAATTGCACATGCAACTCTGAAGCGCTGGGTCGCACGAATTCACTCGACTACCGACCTCACCCTTGCACCTTCATCTTGGGCTTGCCGCGATCTTGAAAACTCTGGCGTTAAAAACGTAAAGCTCTGGCAGCGTGGAGTAAATATTGAAAACTTCCAGCCTTCTAAATTTGATGCAGATTTCCGCAGCGAACTTTTAACAACCAGCGGCAGAAAACCTTCACCTAAATATCTAGTTGGTTATGTGGGGCGTCTTGCAAACGAGAAGCGAGTAAGTGATCTAGAAGTTATCGATCGCCACCCAGATTTCCAATTGATAATTGTTGGCGACGGTCCTGCGCGAGTTAAGTTAGAAAATGATCTTCCCAACGCAATCTTTGTGGGATATCAATCTGGTGCAGACCTAGCGCGGTATGTAGCAGTACTTGATGTCTTTGTTCATACCGGCAAACACGAAACTTTCTGTCAGGCTATTCAAGAAGCACTTGCCTCTGGAACAGTGGTCGTTGGCCCCGATACCGGTGGTCCTACAGATCTGATTGAGCATGGGAAAACCGGGCTTTTAATCGACACTGCAAACTCACATGAACTTTTGGAATCTGTCTTCACTCTTGCCGAGCATCCAGCGCGGGATCTTATGGAAGAAGCTGCACGTAAATCCGTAGAACATCGAACATGGGATCAGATAAATGAAGAACTTATTAAGCGCTATCGAGAAACTATCCGCGTTGTTGCATCACAGAAAGATCTGGTCGCATGAAGATTATCCACATCGCCAATTTCTATGGCCCTAAGTCGGGTGGCATAAAGACCACGCTTCATAATCTCGGTACTGGATATACAAGCCAGGGCCATGAATTTACCTACATAGTTCCCGGCGCTGGTCTGCATCATGAAAAGACGCCGCATGGCACCAGAATTACAGTTCCATCTCTACTTATTCCATTTACAGGTGGATACCGCATCATTAAATCAAATCGTCAGATTAGAAATATGTTGCTTGCGCTTTCACCTGATCGCATCGAAGTATCTGATCGATTTACTCTTTCCAGCGTTGGACGATGGGCAAAATCACGCAAGATCACAACTTTGGTATTTAGCCACGAAACTTTGCGCGGGTTAATCAAGACTTACCTACCATTTTCGGCCAAGAAGTTCGTTGCCTGGCATAACCAACGGCTAGCCAAATCATTTGACTATGTAATTGCAACAACGAAATTTGCCTCTTCAGAATTTCTCGCCATAGGAACTAAGAACTTAATTCAAGTTCCATTGGGCGTTGACCTAAAGACCTTCTCACCAAAGAATCGCGATCTTGAGCTTCGCACCAAACTATTAAAGGGTGGCGAAATACTTCTCGTTCATTGCGGAAGGCTTTCACCAGAAAAGAAACCAGAGCGATCAATCCAAGCGCTGCGCGAGCTGTTAAAGCGCGGAGTAAATGCGCGTTTGATCTATGTTGGCACTGGACCGCTACATAAGAAACTTTATGAATCTTCCCGTGATATTCCCGTGACTTTTCTCGGTTATATCTCCGATAAGAAATATCTCGCCTCTGTTGTTGCTTCAGCCGATATCTCAATTGCACCTGGACCAATCGAGACTTTCTGCTTATCGGCCCTTGAATCTTTAGCCAGCGGAACACCAGTTGTTGCCTCGGCAACAAGTGCGGTCGGTGAATTCCTCCTCATTGACAGTGTTGGCTCTGCAGATTTCGTTGGGCAAGTGGCGGCAAATAACGGATCTGACTTTGCTGATGCAATCGAAACGCTAATTGGTAAGTTGAAGACAGATAACACTTTGCGCAGTCGTTGCCATCACCAGGCAGAGAACTTCCCTTGGTCTTCAACTATTTCGCAGATGCTTTCACTCGGTAAGAAGCCAAACCTCCAAGTTCTGAGAGCGGCTTAACAATGAGCGCGCCGCTTACCTTTGCTGTGATCGGCGATAGCGCAGCGTCCGGTGTTGGAGATTCTGACGGCCATGGCAACAACCTAGGTTGGAGTTATCACCTAGCTAAATCTTTTCAAGAACCACTGATCTTTATCAACGCAGCTCGCCCGGGCGCAAGGTCGGCTGAAGTATTAGAGGAACAACTTCCCAAGATTTTGCTCCATAACCCAGATTTAGTAGCAGTTGTGGTGGGCGGAAATGATCTCTTGCGCAGTAACTTCAACCCACAGAAGTTTGCAGAGAATCTGCGAAAGACTTTGCTAGAACTTGTATCTAGGGGTTGCACGATTATGTTGCTTGAACTTCATGATCCAACCAAGATCGTGCCTATGCCATATCTAATAGGGCGAATCTGCCGTCGTAGAGTTGCCGCGGTAAATGCATCGACAAGAGCGCTTGGCAAAACTTTTGGAGCAGTACTCATGGAGACTCGCTCGTTGCAGGATATTTATGCGCGCGAGAAATGGCATGTGGATCGTATGCACCCAAGCAAACTAGGCCATCAATTTATCGCTGCACAATATGCCAACCTCTTAACCCATCGTGGTTATGAGATCGGTGAAGTTAAGATAGATGCTGTTAACAACCGAAGCCGTCGTGATTCAATAATTTGGATGTTAAAAAATGGCACCCCATGGTTTTTAAAGCGCAGCGTTGATCTGCTCCCTGGGCTTCTCTTGCTTAGCGCTGCTGAGATAATCTTCATAATTCGCCAGAAATTTGCATTTCTAGTTTCCCAATTTAAAGGCTTACAGGGCAAGATGAGCCCATGTTGCCAGCCGACCCTCGAACGCTCGGCGCCACACTTACAGATGGTGGAGCAAACTTTGCAATCTGGTCTAACGCCGCAGATGCGATCGAGCTCTGCCTCTTCAATGAGGTCAATGGCAAGTTAGTTGAAACTCGTTTTGCGATGTCGCATCGCAACGGCCCCATCTGGCACGGCTATCTAGCGGGAGTAAAGGCCGGACAACGTTATGGCTACCGCGTCTACGGTCCATGGCAACCTGAAAATGGTGTTCGCTTTAACGCAGCAAAACTATTGATCGATCCATACACCCATCAACTAGATGGCCAATTGGAATACGTTCCTGAAATTTATGGACATGTCGCAAGTGATGGCGTTGGAAGCGGCGATAACACAGTGCGCGATGATCGCGACAGCGCAGGCTCTGTTCCGTATTCCGTTGTTACAAACCATCCAGTGCGCGAGATACATCGCCCGCTTGTTCCTTGGGCAAACACTTTAATTTACGAAGCACATGTTCAAGGTTTGACTGCGAAGAATGAAGAGATTCCCGCCAACGAACGCGGTACATATAAAGCACTCGGCCATCCCAGCACGATTGCGCATCTAAAGAAATTAGGCGTTACCGCACTTGAACTTCTGCCAATTCATTCTTATCTAACCGAACCATCAATCTGGGACCGTGGCCGCAAAAACCATTGGGGCTATAACGCAATTGCCTTTAGCGCACCGCATGGCGCATATGCGGCGACAGCCGATCCGATTTCAGAGTTACAAGAAGCCGTTGATCGCTTACATGAGAACTATATTGAGGTAATTCTCGATGTCGTTTACAACCACACCGCTGAAGGTGGAGTTGGCGGACCAACGTTATCTTTTAAAGGCATCGACAATAAAGCTTGGTATCGCCAAGATGGCCAAGGTAGTTACATAGATGTGACCGGATGCGGAAATACCTTAGCCAGCAGTAATCCACATGCGGTGCGCCATATTGTTGATTCACTTCGTTGGTGGGTTGAAGTAATTGGCGTTGATGGCTTTAGATTTGATTTAGCTGCAGCGCTCTACACCAGCCACAGCGCATTTAACTCATCGCTGATGTCCGCTATCGAATCTGATTCAGTACTTCGTAATTTCAAGATGATCGCTGAACCATGGGATGTAACTCGCTATTCACTCGGGGACTTTCCGCATCCGTGGCGCGAGTGGAACGATGCTTATCGCGACTCGGTGCGCCAGTTCTGGTTAGGTGATTTAGCGCGCGGTTACGGCGAAGGCGTTGCTGATATTGCATCGCGCATTAGCGGCTCGAGCGATATTTTCTATTATCGCGGGCCTACTTCATCAATTAACTTCATCACCGCACACGATGGCTTTACCTTGGCTGATTTAGTTATGTACCAAGATAAACACAATGGCCCAAACCAAGAAGATAGCGCGGATGGAAACAACGATAATCGTTCTTGGAACTTAGGCGTTGAGGGTCCAAGTGATGATCCGATAGTTAAATCTCATCGACATCAATTAAAGAAATCAATGGCGGCGACACTGTTGCTCTCTTCAGGTGTGCCGATGATGACGATGGGCGATGAAATTGGTCGTACTCAAAACGGTTCTAATAATGGTTACTCGCTGCCACGCGATATGAACCCGCTGATGGAAGATAGTGAAGCGAACTTCATGGGCGGTTGGGCAAATAAATGGAAATTGAATGAAGAAGAATCTGATCTCTTTGACGCAGTCTCCGAACTTGCCCACATTCGTAAGCAGTACCTAGAAGGTGTGGCACACGAATTCTTTACCGGCACAGTTGATGCCGGAACGAAACGAAAAGATATTGCTTGGTTCTCACTTGGCGGACATGAGATGCATGAAGATCACTGGCAAGATGGTGAAAAGCGCAGCCTGACAGTGTTTATTGAAGCTGGTTCAGAGCGTGGTTTGCTGTTACTGCTTAACTCTTCCAAATCAGAGACACCGTTTACCTTGCCCGATGAAAACTGGGGACATTCTTTCCGCCGAATCTTTGATGCCGCAACGCCAGTGCAAACACACGAACCGATCATTCGTCCGCCCGCCAGCAAAGTTGATGTGGCAGCGCATTGTGCGCAGGTGTGGCTAGTAACACGCAATTAATTTTGTATTTACTCACGCTATAAATCGCTAGGTACTAGGTAGTAAAGAGTTGGCTCACCTAAAATCTGAACCATGCTTGCATTAGTTGCTCCAGGTCAAGGTGCTCAGACGCCAGGGATGTTGGCGCCTTGGATTGAAGAGCCTGCAGCCAAGCTCCTCGTGCAGCAATGGTCGCATGAGATAGGACTTGATCTAGTTCGCCTTGGAACAACCGCAGATGCCGATGAAATTAAAGATACTGCTAATGCACAACCGCTAATTGTTGCTGCTGGTTTGCTTGGTGCTCGCGCACTCAATAAAGAAAATAACTTTGCATTTGTCGCAGGTCATTCAGTAGGTGAAATCACCGCTGCTGCCCTAGCAGGAGTTATTAACGACCTGGATGCGATGAAGTTGGTACGTGCTCGTGGAATTGAAATGGCGAAAGCCGCTGCAATAAAACCGGCTGGAATGGCAGCGGTCTTAGGTGGCGATCGTGAAGTCGTACTTCGCGCAATTGCAGATCTTGGATTGGTCGCGGCAAACGATAACGGCGCTGGACAAATTGTTGCTGCGGGAGATTTAGATACGCTTGCGCAGTTAGCACCCGAAGGTGCACGTGTGCGCGCTCTTGCGGTGGCTGGCGCATTCCACACTTCCTATATGGAACCTGCTGTTGCACCACTTCGCGCACTTGCTGCCTCACTTGAGGTGCAAGATCCAAAGTGTGGTGTTATCTCCAATAAAGATGGTGCGGTGATTCGCAATGGACGTGAAGTTTTAGATCGCATTGTTGCGCAGATCTCTAACCCAGTTCGTTGGGATCTCTGTATGACAACGCTCACCGAGAACGTATCCGGTGCGCTAGAAGTTCCACCCGCTGGAACTCTGGTTGGCTTGTTAAAGCGTGCGGCACCAATTGTTGAAACCTTTGCGCTCAAGACAGTTGCTGATCTTGCGCTAGCTGATGAATTTGCACTGCGACATAACCAAGAAGTAAGTAATTAAGAGTTAAGGTAGAGCGATGGCGATCAAAGTAAAAACTGGTAGCGAGAGCACGATTTTATCTGTCGGTGCTTATCGCCCATCTCGCCTTGTTCCAAATTCGGAGATCGTAGATTTAATTGATTCTAGTGATGAATGGATTGTGCAGCGCACCGGAATTGAATCTCGTCGCTTTGCTAGCGCAGATGAATCAGTTGTCGATATGGCGATCGGCGCAGCAGAACAAGCGCTAACTCGTGCCCAACTTACAATCAAAGATATTGATACCGTCGTTGTGGCAACTATTACTTATCCGCACCAAGCACCATCTGCAGCAACTGCAGTTATTCAGCGAATGGGAAATCCAACTGCGGCAGCGCTCGACATTAGCGCTGCCTGCGCAGGGTTCTGTTACGGCGTTGCCATGGCACACGACATGGTGCGCGCCGGTAGCGCGAAGAAAGTTCTCGTAATAGGTGTAGAAAAGATTTCAGATTTCACCGACCCAACTGATCGCGCAACGGCATTTATCTTCGCCGATGGCGCTGGCGCCGTCGTGATTGGTGAATCAACTGAACCAGGAATTGGCCCAGTTGAATGGGGATCTGACTCGGAAAATCGCGATGCCATCTTGATGAATCCATCATGGATTGACGTTCGCAACACTGAAACTCAATTAACTAAGGCAGATGTTAAGTGGCCGAATATCACGCAAGAAGGTCAGAAGGTTTTCCGCTGGGCCGTGTTCTCAATGAGTAAGGCAGCGCTTAAGGCACTTGATTCAGCCGGCTTATCTGTAAACGAGATTGATGCATTTATTCCACACCAAGCAAATGTGCGCATCATCGAAACTATGGCGAAAGAGATGAAGTTGCCAGAGTCAGTTGTGATTGCAGATGACATTCGCACGAATGGAAATACCTCTGCGGCTTCAATCCCCCTTGCGATGGATGCGCTGCTGGCAAAACACCCAGAACTTCACGGCAAGATTGCGCTCTTGATCGGATATGGCGCAGGTCTCGTTTACGCGGGGCAGGTTGTGAAATTACCCCCTAAACCATAATTTTCTGGCGATAAGCCTTCGAATTACTAGGAAGTAGCGCATCTAATCAGAGAGAATTACAACCTGTTGGACTCGGATGAGAAAAGCAAGAATTAAGAAAAGAAAAGGAATAAACAAATGGCACTTTTAGCCGCAGATGTACTTGCAGGAATCAAAGAGATCGTTGAAGAAGTTGCTGGTATTCCAGCTGCATCAATCGAACTCGATAAGAACTTCACTGATGACCTAGAAGTAGATTCACTTAGCATGGTCGAAGTTGTAGTTGCCTGCGAAGAGCGCTTTGGCGTGAAGATTCCTGACGAGAAGGTAACTGATCTTGCAACAGTAGGAGATGCAGTTAACTTCATCGTTAGCGCTGCCGTATAAGTAGTTTAAATGTCTCAACGTCGCGTAGTCGTCACAGGTCTTGGTGCAACTACTCCACTTGGTGGAGATGTTGCATCGACTTGGGCTGCACTAATCGCCGGAAAGAGCGGAGTCCGTCTTCTAACTGAAGATTGGCGCGAACTCTTGCCTGTGCACTTCGCAGCGCGCGTTGCTACGGAACCTGCCGATCAGATGGAGCGCGTTGAGATGCGCCGCCTTGATCGCTCAGAACAATTTGCTCTCGTTGCATCCCGTGAAGCCTGGAAAGATGCAGGTACGCCAGATGTTGATAAGGAAAGACTCGGCGTCGTAATCGCCTCTGGTATTGGCGGAGTCATTACCTTGCTAGATCAATTCGATAATTTGAAAGAGAAGGGCGCGCGCGGAGTCAGTCCACACACTGTTCCGATGTTGATGCCTAATGGCCCTGCTGCAAACGTTGGCCTTGAACTACAAGCCCGCGCCGGAGTCCACACACCTGTTAGCGCATGCGCATCGGGTGCAGAAGCAATTGGTTATGCACTTGAAATGATTCGTTCAAATCGCGCCGATGTAATTGTTAGCGGCGGCGTTGAAGCGGCAATTCACCAACTTCCGATGGCTGGCTTTGCTGCAATGAAGGCGCTTTCTACCCGCAACGATGCGCCAGAGCGCGCATCACGTCCATACGATGCTGACCGTGATGGTTTTGTACTCGGTGAAGGCGGCGGAATATTAGTTCTTGAAGAGTACGAGCACGCTAAAGCACGTGGCGCGAAGATTTACTGCGAACTAGTTGGCCAAGGGCTTTCCTCAGATGGTTATCACATCGCCGCCCCTGACCCAGATGGTTCAGGTGTACAACGTGCAATTAAATTTGCACTTAAAGATGCCAATCTTTCTACAAAAGATATTGTCCACTTAAACGCTCATGCAACTTCAACTCCAGCAGGAGATGTTGCTGAAGCAAATGCGTTGCGCTTAGCGCTTGGCTCTGACTCAGATCATGTTGCGGTATCGGCAACTAAATCAATGACCGGACATTTACTTGGTGGCGCAGGAGCAATTGAATCTGTCTTCATTGTTAAGGCGCTGCAAGAACGTCTTGCTCCCCCAACAATTAACATTGAAAACTTAGACCCTGCAGTAACTATCGATGTGGTGCGTGACACCCCACGCTCATTACCTGCTGGACAAATCGCAGCGCTCAATGATTCCTTTGGTTTCGGCGGCCACAACGTTGTATTGGCTTTCGCAACTCTATAAACTGATTTTTATGGTCCACAACGAAGTTGATCCACGTGATCCGCTGCTTCGTATCCAGCGCCTGCTAGATCCCGGAACAGATTCACTTCTTGTTGAACGCACAGATTGCGGAATGATCGCAGCAACTGGTGCAATTAAAGGAAATCGCGTAGTTGTCTTTGCCTCCGATGCCACAATTAAAAGTGGTGCGCTCGGTGTAGTCGGTTCTAAAGTTATTGTCGAAGCCTATAAAGAAGCGATGTCTAAACAGTTGCCGATCATCGGTATTTGGCACTCAGGTGGCGCACGTTTAAGTGATGGCGTTTCCTCCCTTGATGCATTCGGAGAAGTCTTTCAATCAATGATTCTGGCAAGTGGTCGCATCCCACAGCTATCTCTTGTACTTGGACCAACTGCTGGCGGCGGTGCATATGGACCAGCACTTACCGACATCGTTGTCCTTGCACCTGAAGGACGAATCTTCGTTACCGGCCCCGACGTTGTTAAATCGGTAACCGGTGAAGATGTAGATATGGCTTCTCTTGGCGGCCCTGAAGCGCACAGCAAAAATAGCGGTGTTGCACATGTGATCGCATCCTCTGAGCAAGAAGCCTTTGATGAGATCCGCGACGTCACCGCGCTCTTTGCCAACCAAGGCCATATGGATACAGATTTAGAAGATCTAGATCTTTCCGTCTTTGTTCCGTCAGTTTCGAAACGAAGTTATGAAGTCCATCCTTTAATTGATGCGATTTTGGATAAGGATGGCGAGAAGTTAGAGCTACTTCCGGTCTGGGCCGAAAACATGACAACGGTGCTGGGTCGCTTCGGTGGGCGAAGCGTTGGCGTTATCGCAAATAATCCAGCACATATTGGTGGTGTTTTAGATTCAGCAGCTGGCGAGAAGGCAGCGCGCTTTGTGCGCACCTGTGATGCCTTTGGAATTCCGCTGATTGTTATTGCAGATGTCACTGGCTTCTTGCCTGGCGCCGGTCAAGAGTGGGAAGGTGCGGTGCGACGTGGCGCTAAGTTATTGCACGCCTTCGGTGAAGCAGTTGTTCCGCGCGTAACTTTGATTACTCGTCGCGCATACGGCGGAGCATTTGTAGCGATGAATGCTAAATCACTTGGTGCAACGCGAGTATTTGCTTGGCCTAATGCAGAGGTTTCGGTGATGGGCGCAGTTGCTGCTGTGCGCGTACTGCATCGTCGGATACTTGCTGACCTTGCACCTGAACAACGTGAGGCGATGGAGTTAGAACTCGCGGCAGAACACGACAAGATTTCCGGTGGAGTCGCTCGCGCAGTTGAAATCGGCGCCGTTGATGAAATTATCGATCCAAAGATGACTAGATCAGCACTTGCCAGGACCCTTGCCGCAGCGCCACATCGCCGCGGTGACCACGGAAATATCCCGCTTTAAAAACTAGCTTTTAAAGCGCTCGTTTACGTAATCTGCAGGTAGCGAGGTTTCATGCCCATCGGGCACGCCCATACGTTCGATAATCTCTTCGTAACCGGCGTACTTTCCGCGTAGTTCGGATTTAGTTACACCCTCAAAACATGTTGCGGTAAATCCTGGCGACATAGTGCAGGCAAAGAGTGACCATGTGCCACCAGGTGCTACTTCACCGGCTTGGATAACTCCAGCCTTGATGGTGTGCTGCATAACTTGTCCTGCAGCGATATCGCGTCCTAACAAGATAGTTCGCGCAGTGCCATCGGAATGAAATTCGTAAAGTGCAACAGGATCGCCTTCATAGAAATGCCAGACTTCATCGAAAGTAAGAACGTGTGCAGTAGAAGCGCTGCGTGGCGCGGTTAAGTAAAGTCCTAAACCTGCAGTGCCAGCAGGACCGCCTTCAGCAGTCTTGGCCTCAGAGATATAGGTATTGATGAAGTAAGTCTCTTCAACTGGCAAGGGCTTCATGCCGAAATAGGCAATCAACTCTTCAGGGCGTGAAGTCATGAAAAAACTTTAGTCGTTATTGACTGTAAAGGTAACTGAAACAGTAGATGTGACAGTCTTCTTGATCGTGGTTGTGTCATATGCGCCGCCATCTGAAGTCATTGTTGAGTCAGGTGTGGTCACCTGGAACACACCACTCTTGACTCCAGTTACGACGCCAACATGGCTACCAACTGCTTTGGTAATTGCAACCGCGCGAACCTTGGCATCTTTCATCGCTTCCTCCAACAACTGTGGGCGAAGTTCAGCCAAGGTTGAGATGTAATACTGCGGACCGTAGTTATTTACATTTACACCTGATTGCAAAATGCTTCCGATACCTTGAGAAAGCTTAGAGACCAACTCAACATCTTTGGTGCGCACGGTTACATCGCGACTTGCGCGGTAGTTAAGGATGCGACCAGTTGAATTTCCGTTGACCCATTCTTCTTGGCCATATGTTGAAACAGGCCCAAGGGTGAGAGCCTCATCCGGAATTCCGCCATCAGTTAAATACTTAGTAACTGCGGCAACGTCATTTCCAACTTGGGCAACAGCGTCAGCAACTTTAGGCCGTGAGAGTGAGACAGAGAGAGTCCATACGGCGTTATCGGCGACGGCTTCAGTGCGAGCCGAACCAGTTACAACTATTCCGCTGTCAGTGCGCGCAGAGATACCCCAACCGATCTTTACTAAACCTCCAAATAAAGCAACTGCAAGGATTAATACAGATGCAAATAAAGCGATCGCTTTACGGCGTTCAATTTGGATAATTGGGCTCTCTGGGATTGTCATGGCTTAAGTATATCTACTTCAAATACTTTAAAAAGAAATCTATATGGCCCGGAGTTGAATTATCTGATCGATTTCCACTTCTCTAAATGGGGCTAACTCTCTTTCCCACTGATTTCCCAGAATTTCATCGATCGCATCGCGAATTGATAGATCGTCAAAACCTTTGGCGAGCGCTTCCGTAATTTGATGTTCGGTCACGACAATATTTCCAAGTCCATCAATACTTGCGCGATGAATTCCGAGCTCGGGGGTAGAACGATAAAACTCTCCCCCGAGTTCGGATTCTTCGCGAACTTCAAATCTCAAGTAGTGCCAGCCACGAAGTGCAGATGCAATCTTCGCAGCGCTTCCTCGCACATCTCGAAATTCAACAGTTGTTCTATATGTTCCTGGCGCACATGGTTGATCACGCCATTGCAAAGTAAGCCAAGTACCTAAGATTGATTGCAAGCCCCATTCGATATGTGGGCGCAGCGCATTAGGTGCGCTATGTATGACAAGTAAACCGGCGACAGATTCCTTTAAACGGTCTCTGTTCTGGCCAGATGGATGTAGCTCTTGCATTTACAAACTCCTAGTAAGTACCTAGCAAGACCGCGCTATGCGACCTTCCCCAGCGGCATAAACGCTTGCTATTTACTATCTAGATACCCAATTTTGCTCCCTTTAGGCGTAACTGTCTAGACCACAGTTAGGTGTACTCGTGTGTAGGCAGTACCCTTTTCCTTAGTCGGACGCTTAATCAGGACCCGTTTCATGGCAGTAGTGCTTTGCTCGGTATCGCTGGCGCAAGAGGAAGACCGTGTTTGAGGATTTCTTAAACACCCACATATCGAAGGAAAAGTAAAACATGGCAACAGGTACAGTTAAGTGGTTCAACTCTGAAAAGGGTTTCGGTTTCATTGCAGTTGATGGTGGCGGACAAGATGTATTCGTTCACTACTCAGCAATCCAAGGAAACGGTTACAAGTCCCTTGAAGAGGGTCAGTCAGTTTCATTCGAGGTCGTACAGGGTCCAAAGGGTCCTCAGGCCGATGCAGTGAACGCTAACTAATAACACTTAGTTTACTAAAATCCCCCATCGCGAAAGCGGTGGGGGATTTTTTTATCTACTTTTTGATTATTTCTTAGGAAGCGGTGGAATCTCACCGTTCTTAGCTAGCGCTGCAGCAACGGCTTTAGCCGGCGATAAATCTTTTCCAGCTTTCCAGGCATCTAAATATTTCCACGGCGCAACAACTCCGCGACGTACCCACCAGACATTTGGTTGACTTGGTGTTGGCCAAGAGATTCCAAAGTGAAGATGTGGTGATGTGCCACGTGCGCTACCGGTTGAGCCAACTCTTCCCAGAATTTGTCCAGCCTTTACCGTTAGCCCTGGTTGGATCGAAGCAACAACTGACGTTAGGTGCGAGCCGTAATAACGAACTCCATCTTCACCAATTACAGATACATATAAACCACCGCGATCAATACCCAGGTTGGTTTTACCGCTCCAGTTATCAACGCGGCTTACTTCATCGACTGCGCCATTTACTGGTGAGACAAACTTGCATCCCTTTTTAGCCTCAATATCATTTGCCGCATAGTCGTGATGAGCCTTCACATATTTAACAGCGCAATCAGCAACTGGGAAAATATAATTTGGCGCAGCGTTTGCAGGAGCAGCAGAGGCGAAGACCAGCGCTAGCGCAATCAGTAATTTCAATTTAAAGCCTTTCGGTCAAGACGCGCTGTTACCGCCATATGCGGAACAGTTAAAGCCCAAACAACTACAAGTGAAACCCATAAGAATTGATCATCTAACGAGTCACCGCGAAGCAGAACTATCAACGCTGCAATCACAAAGGTGCCTACGAGCGCTGGAGTACCAGGCAATACTGCACGAATAAATGCGCCTTTAGCGCTTCCTTTGGTAAACGACTCCTGAGAAGATGGCAGAGTTAAAGTCAGCCGCGCTGTGTGACGCATGGCATGCCAGCATCCGAAATAAACTGCAAAGGCGACCAATGGTGGCGCCGTAACTGCCAGTAGGTAGAGCAGAACTAAATCAATCGCTTCACCATCGCGGCGGCGTTGTACTAAGCGAAGAAGAGCGAATGCGGTTATCAGCATTACCCAGAGCAGCAAGTCGTTATTCAAACCTTGATGCCAATCAACCAGCGCTGGGTTTACCTTTTCAAGCGCCGAAGTGCTCTTATCGCTAACTAACGGAATAACTACAGGAAGGGTTCCGGCAGCTGTTGCATATAGATATTTCTGAAAGCGCTTCGTCTCTTCGCCGCGGCGATCAATCTCTGAGATAAATGCCGCATCACCAATACCAAAGTGCACTGCGCTCATAACTACAACCAGAATAAATCCGACGACGTTCCATGTAAGGAGCGCTATGACAGCAAGCACTGCTACTGCCACATAGAGCGTTATGAAGAGCGCCATCTTCTTAAAGTTGCTGCGCGGCAAGGTGACCAAATGATCGAGCGCCCCATGTGGAATTCCTATCGCTAGGGCGATGAGAGCGATGAGAACCTGCCAGGTAATCTCTGACTCTTCAATAATCCGTGCAAAGGCGAAAGAGAGAACAATTGCGACGCCAACGGCGTAACGCGAATATTTTCGAACTTTTAGAAGAAGGTCGAGCTCTATTTCACGCATCGTTGGCCCCTTCCTGTGAGTTATATCTGTAACACTACCAAAGCGTGCCCGGTGATTTCGGTTTCTACATGAGAAGATCTACCCGTGCAAAAGTGGAGTTACATGGCGATGCTCATCTTTACTGTTTGCGGATCCTTCTGGTTAGAGATCGCGCTTAAAGTTGGTGTCCTTCGCCGAATTAAAAGAGTAATCCTCAGTGTTCTCCCAATTAGTTCATTGTTTTTATTGTGGGATGCATATGCAATTTCAAAGGGGCACTGGTTCTTTGATCGCGATCAGATGCTCGGCATCGTTGGTCCACTAAACATTCCACTCGAGGAGTACCTCTTCTTTATCGTTATTCCGATGGCTGCAATCATGACTATTGAAGGTGTAACAACGGTGAAACCTCACTGGCGCAAAGATGAGTTCGGTAAATGAACTACAGCGATATTGCGATAACCGCCTTTGCTGTCGCCGTGATGGCAGATCTCTTCCTCTTTAAAAACTCACTTCTTACTCGCCCAGCATTCTGGACAAGCTATGCAATCATCTTGCCCTTTCAATTCTTAACAAATTGGTGGCTCACATCGCGCAACATCGTTATGTATAGCCCTGATGCAATCGTTGGGCTTCGTATCTTTTCCGCACCTGCCGAAGATCTGCTCTTCGGATTCGCACTACTTCTTGGCACCATGGATATGTGGGAGTTCTGGGGACGTCGCGGCATGCAACAAGATCCACGCCCTGATAAGAAAAATAAGATCGAGCCAAGTAATTGAGCAAAATTGGATTTCTCTTTGATCTAGATGGCACTTTGGTTGATTCCCAAGAAGCAGTCATGAACTCTTGGATCACTATGGCCAATGAAGCCGGTATTCCATTGCAAGCACTTGCCGGTCATCACGGTGTTCCAGCCGAACAAACTTTAAGGAAAGTCTTGGCCGATCGCGAAGAAGCCGAAATCCAAAAATGGATTCGCCGCGTCACCGATCTAGAAATTGCAGATATCGATGGAGTACATGCCGTACCAGGTGCACTTGAACTACTTGCCGAATTAAATGATCGTGAGATTCCTTGGACCATCGTTACCTCTTGCACAACTGATTTAGCAATTGCTCGTACTCGCGCAGGAAAGATTCCGATGCCTGCTAATTCAGTCACCTTTGATCAAGTAACTCGCGGAAAACCTTTCCCTGAACCATTTATTCTCGGGGCTGAAAGATTGGGTCTTCCAACAGATATTTGCTGGGCGATTGAAGATGCACCTGGCGGAGTTACATCAGCAAAAGATGCTGGTTGCACTGTTGCTGGCGTACTAACTACCCATACCCGCGAAGAACTTCCGCACGCAGATCATCATTTAGAACACTTAAACGAACTACTCGGCAAAGCCGGTCTCTAAGTACAGTAAAGTTCGCGTTAACCCCACTAGGGACGGTAGCTCAGTTGGTTAGAGCCCCGAACTCATAATTCGGTCGTCGTCGGTTCAAGTCCGACCCGTCCCACCAGACTCAGATCCTGCAGTTAAGCGATTGAGATTTTCTCGCGAACGCTTGGGTGCTCAGCGGTCGAAGAGCGTTCGACTAACTCCGGTTGGAAAAGAACATGTTGATGGATATGAGTATCCGGTAATTCACATTCTTGAATGACCAGCTCTGTAGCGGTGTAGCCAAGTTGATATCCATCCTGTGCAACGGTTGTTAGCGGCACTAGAGCGTTAGGCGCAAGTTCAATATCATCAAAGCCCATCACAGAAATATCTTCTGGGATTCTTATTCCGGCTTCAATGAGACCGCGCATGAAACCAAGTGCGATCAAGTCATTTCCGCAGAAGACGGCGGAGGATTTAGATTTAGAGTCAAGGAACTTCTTGGCGCCTAACTCTCCCCCATGAGTTGTTGGTGAAGGAATTTCAATAAAACTAAGGTTGGCACCCATTTCTTCGGCCGCTTGCTTTGCGCCTTCGCCTCTTTCAATAAATTGATTGATGGTGTTTTCGTAAACATAAGTTATATCGCGATGCCCTAGGTCTACTAAGTGTCCAATCGCAACATGTCCACCTCTTATGCCATCAACTTTGGCAGAACAATGGACATCGAAGTAACGGTTGGTATCAATCAAGGTGACTGCGATGTTATTTGAACGTAGGAAATCAAGGTTGTCAGTTTTGCCACGGGTAGGCCAGATCATGATGCCTTGCACATTTTGTCCAGCTAAAGTTTGGATGTACTTGCGTTCTTTCTCGTGAGAGTGATCGTGGTTGCATAAGAATAAGGAGTAGCCATTTTGATTTGCGGCATCCTCAGCGCCACGGGCTATCTCAGTAAAAAGTGGGTTTGAGACATCCGGCAGTAAGAGAGCAAGGGTCTTTGAATTTGATGAATGAATCTTTTTTGCAAAGCTACTCGAAACAAATCCAAGTTCATCCATCGCCTGCTGCACTTTTACCAAGGTAGCTGGGGCAACTATTTCGGGGCGATTAAGAACATTGGAGACAGTTCCGATTGAGACTCGGGCCCTGCGCGCTACGTGGCGGACGCTAACTGTCATGTGAGAATTTTTCGCCCTACGGGGTGATAAGTCAAGGAAAGCCTATTTTTACGCATGGAACACACCCCGTAATTCGTTGCATCGTTGAACAGTTCAAAATTGAACTTCACTTTGAACGTTTCAACCCTTTGTTTTTATAACAAAAATTTTTTCTTTAATTGCTAGTTATTGAACAATTTGTGCAGTAATTTGACTATGCATTTGGAAATCAACTTGAAGAGAAAGGTCGACAATGCGCGCAACTAAACGGAAGTTTATTGCAGTTGCCTCTGCAACTCTCGTTGCTGTAAGCGGAACAATTTCATTGAACTCCGCTTCTGCTGCAATAACCCCCTCGTTCTGTCCAAGATTTACCGGAACCTTAACGGTTCTTTCAACTGTTATTTTGGAGAAGCCAGATGGATTAGTCGAGCAAGAAATTGCCGATAAATTCATGAAAGCTTGCCCAAAGACCAAGATTAAGTTTGTTGGCGTTCCAGCAAACGATTTGGTAACAAAGCTCACTGCAATGGCAATTGCTGGCAACGTTCCAGATATGTATGCATCAGATGCTGTTAATACAGTGAAGATGGCAGCGCTAAATATTCCTTTGGAACTCCGCGCGGCTCTTGGTCAAGATTACATAGATGGTTTTGCTAAGGAAAATGTTGGCGAAATGACTATCGGCGGAAAAATCTATTCTGCACCTTGGTTTAGCATTCCAACAGCGATTTTGTATCGCACAGACCTCTTTGCTAAGGCTGGCGTAAAGCCACCTAAGTCATTCGAAGAGTTCATCACAGTATGTAAGGCTCTTACAAAAGATACTGATGGTGATGGAAAAATCGATCAATATGGATGGGCAATGGTTGGAACTGACAATGGTTCTGGTCAAGGTCGATTCAACACGATTGCTCGCAACATGGGAGCAGTCGATGTCGGCAAGGATTCATCAGGCAAATGGGTAACTCAGATTGACTCTCCAGGATGGAAAGCTGCACTTAAGCTTTACAAGGATGCAGTTGATGTCGGTTGCGTTCCTCCAGGACAATTCCAAACTGGATACCCAGAAGCATCTGTACAGATTGGTAAGGGACAAGCAGCGATGATGATCACTGGCCCTCACACAATTGGCGTTGCCCTGACAGCTAACCCAGCAGCTAAAGGTAAGTTGGCCGGAGCGCCAATTCCTGCAGCAGCCGGAGTTTCTGCAACTACTAGCTTGAACCAGTCAGGTTATGCGATTGCTCGAAAGAGTAAACACCGTGCGGCTGCTATTGCGTATATGAAGTTCCTTTTGAATAAGGAAAATCAACTTCGCATTAACGACGTTACCTACCGCATTCCTTCTCGTTTGGATGCACAGGCTGATCCACAAGTTAACTCAGAAATGAGCCTTGGCTTTGTGAAGGCGGGAGAAGGCAAGGTCTTCTCTAACCCACAAATTCCTTGGTACAACTCAATCGCAATTCTCGCATCTCCTGCCTATCAGGCGGCGATAAAGGGTGATAAGACGATTGATCAGATCGCTAAAGAACAGGCTGAAAAAGCGCGAAAGATTATCGCTGATAACGGATAATGCTTAACCGTCTGTTTGTAAATTGAGGGAATGTGACATCGAGAAGAGAAGAAATTCTCTTCTCGATGTCACTCTTTCAATGCTCATAATTTTCTTGAGAGAGGCAACATGAAAAGCGCATTTAAAAAGCGGGAAAGCCGTTCCGGCTACTTCTTTACTTTGCCCACTTTATTAATTGTTTTCTCTTTGATCATCTATCCACTTGGCTATGCGATCTTCATAAGCATGCAGCGCACCAACCTAATCAGTGAATGGAAGTTTGTTGGTGCCCGTTATTACGCCGAGCTTCTAACCGATGCAGAGTTCTTAAATTCGCTTAAGATCAGCTTAACCTTCGCTTTCTTTGTAGTGGTGGGTAACTTTGTGGTCGGCCTTCTACTGGCTGTTATTTTGAATCAGAATCTTAAATTTGCTACAACTTTTAAAATTATTTTGATGCTGCCTTGGCTGCTGCCTGAGGTCGTTGTTGCGCTCATCTGGAAGTGGCTCTTTAACCCAACATATGGGCTTATCAATTACATTTTAAACACCGTCGGACTGATTGATTCTGATGTTTCCTGGTTCGATTCGAGCACTTCTGCCCTAGTCGGTGTTATCTTCGTTGCAACCTGGAAAGGCTATCCAATCGTCATGATTATGATGTTGGCTGGCATGAAGAACATCCCTTCAGAGCGTTACGAGGCTGCTGCAATCGATGGCGCAACTCGTATCCAGCAGTTCAGACATATAACTCTTCCAGGCTTGCGCCCAATATTTTTAGTTACCTGCATCCTTGAAACTGCTTGGTGGTTTAAGCACTTCACGGTGATTTGGCTTATGACTTCTGGTGGACCTGCCGGGTCAACCAAGGTTGTCTCTATCAGTATTTATCAGCAGGCCTTTGGAGACTTCAACTTCGGTAAAGCTGCCGCTGAGTCTGTAATTATCTTGACTATTCTCTTAGCCGCAAGTTACTTCTACTCAAGGGCGATTCGCAATGACAATGATTAAAGAGACGATGGCTAACGAGAAGAAGTACGGGCTCATGAGCGATGTAAAAGTCGCTCGGAAGATAACCAACCTCACAAGTTATAGCGTCCTTTTCTTCTTCTCTGCTCTCATCCTCTTTCCAATACTTTGGATTATTTCTACATCTCTAAAGAATGAAGAGGATCTCTTCTCACTTCCTCCTCAGATTATTCCTGAGAATCCAACGCTTCATGCTTTCAAACAGGTTTGGATTGATCACCCATTCTTGGCTTACTTCCGCAACTCGCTGATAGTCGTTAGCGCCGCAACCTTCATCTCCGTTACATTCTCGGCATTTGCGGCTTATGGGCTATCTAGATTTAAATTTAGAGGCCACGGAACATTTATGGCTTTTCTGCTCGCTAGCCAGCTATTCCCATCGATTATGTTATTGATTCCTTTCTACAAGATCTATATGACCTTCGGTTTGATTAACACCCACGCAGCGCTAATCATTACCTATGTCTCATTTACCATCCCATTCTGTACTTGGATGATGCGTGGTTACTTCGACGGAATTTCCAAAGATCTAGATCTTGCGGCACAGATCGACGGCGCAGGGCGCTTTAGAATCTTCCGTAGCGTGATTCTTCCGCTCTCCTGGCCAGGACTTGCTGCAACAACAATCTATTCATTTATATCTGGCTGGAACGAGTACATATTTGCACTTGTTCTAACCCAAGATGAAGAGATGAAGACAGTGCCGGTTGGCATCGGTCAGCTAGTTGGCG
This sequence comes from Candidatus Nanopelagicaceae bacterium, assembly GCA_965268165.1. Taxonomy (GTDB): domain Bacteria; phylum Actinomycetota; class Actinomycetes; order Nanopelagicales; family Nanopelagicaceae; genus Planktophila. The sequence continues at coordinate 404,275 of OZ254162.1, read as the reverse complement.
AATATAGAATCGATTGGGCGCAGTTAATGGCAGCATCGTTATATGCGCTAATTCCGCTAACAATCATCTTTATCTTCTTCAATAGATATTTCATTAGCGGCCTGTCAGCCGGAGCGGTTAAAGAGTAAGTCTTACCACTCTGCAAGTGATCCATCGTGGTGCGTCCAGTCAGGATTGCGCCAACGATGTCCGTTTTCAGCGGCCTTACGAACCTCTGCTTCATCTACTTCAATACCTAAACCTGGCTTAGTCATAAGTTCGATATATCCATCGGGTGCATCAAAGACGGAGTAGTCAACTAAATACTTCATGAGCGAACCGTTATTGCCGCGACCAAGGCCAAGTACTTGTTCTTGAATTAAGAAGTTCGGGGTAGCAAAATCTAATTGCAAGCATGCTGCAAGGGCGATCGGTCCAAGTGGGCAGTGCGGAGCAACGGCGACATCGTAAGTTTCAGCCATTGTTGCAATTCTGCGACATTCAGAGATGCCACCTGCATGGCTCAAATCAGGCTGAGCGACGGCGATTCCAGAGCGAAGTACATCTTTATAGTCTTTGCGGTCAAAGAGGCGCTCTCCGGTTGCAATCGGGGTTGAGGTAGATGAGACGATCAAATCAAACTTGTCAGAAAATTCAGGAAGAACCGGTTCTTCAATGAATAAAAGATTTAATGGCTCTAGGTAAGGGAAGACTCTGCGAGCCATAGCAAGGCTAAAGCGGCCATGGAAATCAAGTGCGATGTCGATTTCATCGCCGACATGTTCTCTAACCGCAGTAACGCGAGCAACAATATTTTTTAGCTCTTGCGCGGTATCTATATGTTCTAAGCCATCAGAAGGCGCAAATTTAAGTGCGGTTAAGCCTCTTGCTAACTGAGTATCGGCGTTAGCCAAGATCTCTTTAATATCTTCGGCGATTGGATTGTGGGTGTATCCATCTTTTCCGCCAACTCCACCAACATGGCCATAAATGCGCACTCGATCGCGAACTTGTCCGCCAAGTAATTGATAGACAGGTACACCTAGAGCTTTGCCTTTTATATCCCAGAGCGCTTGATCAATGCCTGAGATGGCCGAATCCATGATTGCGCCACCACGATAGAAGGAGCCCTTCTTCATTCTCTGCCAGTGACGTTCGATCTGGAATGGATCTTTACCAATTACGTGGTCCATCAATTCGTCGACTGCTGTGGCTACGGTGAGCGCCTTGCCCTCAAGTACAGGCTCGCCCCAACCGGAAATACCTTCATCGGTTTCTATCTTGAGAAATAACCAACGGTGCGCAACGAAAAATAGTTCGAATTTAGTAACTTTCAAGATATCCCCCAATATTTTCCTTGAAGTCTAATCTTGGCAATAACCTTAATCAAGCAAATCTAGCAATTACTTTCTTGGTACTTGAACAGCGTTCAATAAATTCATCGTTTGATATTTTTGGATCATAAAGTGAGTTACCGATACCAACTGCAAGCGCACCTGATTGAACAAGTTCAAATGTATCTTCAACAGAAACCCCACCGACTGGAATTAAGTGTGAATCTTTTGGTGAAACAGATTGCAGAGCTTTCATAAATGGAACGCCTAGATTTGAGAAAGGGAATAACTTCATAGTTCTGACGCCATGTTTATAGGCTTCAAAGAACTCCGAAGAAGTTGCTACTCCGGGAATTGGAATCAGCCCAAGTTTTTGGGCAGCTGAAACAACTTCTAAATCAAGGTTTGGGCTGATACAAATTTCAGCACCTGCCTTGGCAATCTTTTCTACATCGCCGACTGTTAAGACAGTACCTGCGCCAACTGTGATATCTGGCGAAAGATGGCCACGTAGGGTTTCAATACTTAAAAAGGCTTCGGGACTATTTAGCGGAACCTCGATAACTTTAACGCCTGCAGAAACTAGCAGGTCTCCCACTTCCAAGATTTTATCCGGAGTTACTCCCCTAAGAATTGCGATAATTGGAGCAGTTTTCAAATTACTAAAGAGCTGCTCGGATGTATTCATGATTTACTCTCCACCTTTTTCGCTAGCGCTACGAAGTAATTGATTAGTTGTCCACTATTTTCAACGGTTGCTTTAATTCCAAAGTGCGAAAGCGCAAATATATAGATTTCGGCAAGAGAATCAGATGCGACGATCTTGGCCTCACTTGCCTGACACCAACTCTTTGCAGACTTTATTTCGGCACCGATCAATAGCCCAGAGAGGTATTTGCGCGATGCATCCTGAGACTTTCCCTGTATCCAATTGGCTCGAATTGAGAATAAGTCATGAGTTAGATCAGAACTGTCTGCCTTAAGACCTTCGATAAAATCTTCGGAGGCTACTAATTTCGCAGATGATTCAGTTGCCTTTGAAAGCGTGCTGTGATTCCTCAGGAGTTCGAAAAGCTCCCCAGTCATATAGGTTCGAAAATCTGTGATTTTTCCGCTCTTGATTTCGACCCATTTACTGTGCGTCCCCGGTGAGATCACTAAGCCGTTTTCAAGCCCTGAAGCAAGAGATTGCGACTCTTCCCCACGCATTACATCTCCAACCTTTGAAACACCTGGCACGATAAAAAGCGCTGGTTCAAAGTTTGGTACCTGAATAAGAGAGTTGCTTACTTCATCGATATCAAGCGGCAAAGGAGAGAAATTTGTCTCGTGAAGACCAATATTTGAACCAATCATTCCTATTGCGATGATGAATTGAAACTGGCCCTGCCACTTACCCAAGACATCGGTGAGGTACTCAGAATGCGCACCGGCGGCGAAGTTCTTTACGCCTTGATCTGTCTGAATATTGTCAGAGATTTGATCGTGTTCAATCAACCAAGCGCGAAAGGATGAAGTTCCCCAGTCAATCGCTACAAACTTCATCAGATTACAATTCTACTGCAGAACCACTAAGAATTGATTCTTCGCAAGCAATTGCCGCGCGCAGTGCTTGGCGAGCGTTGATTGGTGGACATGGGTTGGAAGTTTTTCCTTCAACGAATTTTATGAAGGCGTGAGATTCTTCGGCAAAGGCTTGGCGAAAACGCTCAATAAATCCGGAGTATCTGATTTCGTTGAATCCAATCTCGCCTTCGATGTCATGGATAGGCGTCTTTAGGTTAAGCCCCACGGATATTGAGTCTTTAGACCCGAATACTTCAAAGCGAACTTCGTGGCCCACTGGATTATGGCGGGTTCCGGTAATTGCTACTTGAACGCCTGATTCGGTAGTTAACGAAATTAGTGAAACATCGGCATCGTTGTACTTGGCATATTGTTGATGTTCACGTACAGCCTGCGTTGCATACACTTTGGCTATCTCGCTCTGAGTAATCCATCTAACGAGATCGAAATCATGAACATGTAGATCACGATAGATACTTCCGCTGCCTTCTAGGAATTCCAAGGTAGAAGGTTGGTGATCGTGTGCGTACATGTGCATCGCGTAGAGCGTTCCGACCTGGCCCGAAGAAACTTTGTGTGCGGCGACGGAAATCGGTGGATCGAAGCGACGCTGAAATCCAACCTGAATTTCTGTTCCATGCTTTTTACATTTCTCAATTACTAAATCTGTCTCTTCGACGGTAAGTGAGATTGGTTTCTCGCAAAGTATTGGTTTTCCAAGCGGAATCAACTGATCCAAAATTGCAATGTGCGAATTTGTCGCGGTCGCCACGACATATCCATCAAAGCCTAGTTTTAGAAGATCTGCATATTCCGCAGAAATGCAATTTAATTTCTGAGCTAACTCCTTCGCCACGTTATCTCTGCGGTTAAAGAGAGTTACTTCAGCGCCACCTGAAAGCAAATCTTCGGCGCGAATAGCGCCCATTCGACCAGCGCCAATGACTGCAATTCTCATCTGCTGGACTACTCCGTATTCCACTAAGCAAGACCTTCACTATATAGTTTGGGCTATAAATAATGAAGCTCTCCCCCGTTCTTTTAAGTTAGGAAATGATGACAACCCCTCTCGACCTATTAACGGTGGGTCGAATAAGCGTCGATCTTTTCTCAGAGCAGATAAACACTTCCTTTAGCCAGCCGCAGACATTTCAAAAATCTATTGGTGGATCTCCTACAAATGTTGCAGTCGCCGCGGCAAGGTTCGGCCATAAGAGCGCGATTGTTACCAAGGTTGGCGTAGATCCACTTGGTGAGTTTGTAGTTAATAAGCTGCAAAGTTTTGGCGTCGACACAAGTTTTGTAAAGGTTGCAGAAAGCGGACTTACTCCCGTCGTTCTTGCCTCACAAGATCCACCTGAAGATCCGAAGATAATTTTCCATCGCCAGCCGTCAGCACCTGATACTCAACTCATCACCTCAGATATTGATGACCCAACCCTTAAGAGCGCTAAGAACTTCTGGGTCAGCGCCTGCGCGCTTTCTCAAGGAACGACTGCCGAAAGTATCTTCCATTGGCTTGAGATAAGAGGCCGCGCAAAAGAAACCATTATCGATCTAGATTATCGACCATCGTTCTGGAAGAGCAGAGAAGATGCTCGGGCTGCTGCGCAACGCGCACTTTCACATTGCACGATCGCTATTGGAAATATCGCTGAATGTGACGTTGCTTTAGGCATTACCGATCCGAATATGGCAGCAGATGATTTGTTAAATCGCGGCATCTCATTAGCCATTGTGAAGATGGGCGGCGATGGAGTTCTGCTGGCAACAAAAGAGAAGGTTCATGTCGTTAAGCCTTTGCCAATAACATTGGTTTGCGGGTTGGGCGCCGGAGATGCTTTTGGCGGGGCATTAATCCATGGGCTACTGAGCGGGTGGGATCTGGAAAGGATCGGTGCTTTCGCAAATGCTGCTGGTGCCTATTTAGCATCTGAGTTAATGTGCGCAGATGCCATGCCAACGCTAGAGATTTTAAATAAATTTATTGAAGAGATGGGGAGCAATCGGTGAAGTTAGAGCAAAAGCGTTATCTCGAACTAATTGAAGCGCGCATCAATAACCCTAAATCTTTCCAACTTGCTCTAAAGAAGAGATCACGTCGCAGCGTTGCAGGTAAAGATGGTCGCTTGCTCTTGCTCGCAGCCGATCACACCGCGCGCGGCATCATCGCCGCAGGAAATAATCCAACGGCGATCGCAGATCGATTTATTCTGCTCGATAAGTTGGTTAGAGGTTTAGCTCTTCCAGGCGTTGATGGCGTAATGGCTAGCGCGGATATTCTCGAAGAATTGGCTTGGCTCGGTGCTTTAGAAGGCAAAGTCGCGATCGGAACTATGAACCGCGGCGGAATCATTGGCGCTTCATGGGAACTAGATGATCGCCTAACGGCCTACGATGCCGAACATATTCGCAGTATGGGGCTAGATGGTGGAAAGACTTTGCTGCGCATCGATGAGACCGATCCTGGCACCGCGCGAACAATCGAGATGGTTGCTGCCGTTACAACACAACTTGCAGATTTTGAACTCGTTTCGATGATTGAGCCACTTCCATATATAAAGAATGAAAGCGGCAGAGCAATTCTTGATCCTTCTGAAGAGAAGTTAATCAAAGTCGTTTCTATCGCCTCTGGACTTGGCTCATCTTCAGCATTTACCTGGTTGAAAATTCCTGCGCCAACCAACCCAGAAAAAGTTGCGGCGGCAACTAGCTGCCCAATTTTATTGTTAGGTGGAGATCCCGGCAGTAATTGGGAAGATGTCTTTGCTAAATGGGAAAACGCTCTGAAAGTTCCAAACATCCGCGGCTTAGTACCGGGGCGCGCATTATTGTTTGGCGATGAGTTAGATGTAGAAGCAGCAGTTGCACGTGCCGCGCAAATGGTCAGAAAAAACAGCTAGAAATGGATAAATCAAATGAGTAATTGGTATAAACCTGCGGGCACGTTAAAGACTGCAGAACATGAGATTTCACTCTCGCCACAAGATTCTGGCTGGGAATACTGCGGTTTCTATACCTACAACTTCGCAACGAAATCTGAATTTAGCGTTGAGTTAAGCGGTCGTGAAGGCGTTCTGCTTCCTCTATCTGCACAGAACGTATCTGTTTCGGTTGATGGTCAGGCATTTACTCTAAAAGGTAGAACAGGTGTATTTGCCGCTGTTTCAGATTGGATCTATCTTCCTGTTGGTTCAAAGGTTTCATTTAGCGGTAAATCTGGTGAGATCGCACTGCTTACGGCGCAGGCGAGTGAAAAATTCCCAGTCTGCTACACACCTGCTGAACAAGTTCAGGTGGAAGTACGCGGATCAGGCAAAGCAACACGACAGGTCAATAACATTGCAACTCCAACTAGCTTTACCCAATGCCACAAGATTCTTGTCTGTGAAGTGCTAACTCCTGGAGGAAATCTTTCATCATGGCCTCCACATCGCCACGATAAGTTCCCTGGTTGCCCAACAATTAACGAAGAGGTTTATTACTTCCAGATCGGCAAAGAAGGATCAGATCACGGAGATCCTGAAGGTGTTGGCTTCTTCCACGTTTACACCGTCGATGGGACAGTCGATGAAACCGTTACATTGCACGATAGAGATACCTACGTTGTGCCTCACGGTTATCACGGTCCATCAATTGCCTCACCTGAATATCCAATGTATTTCTTAAATGTTATGGCCGGTCCTGCACCTGAACGCAGCATGGCTTTCTGTGATGATCCAGCGCATCACTGGATCCGCGATTCCTGGAACGATCAAGTACAAGATCCACGTTGTCCAATGACTTCCGCCAATGGGAAAGTATGGAAAGGTAAGTAAATGAAGAGAGAGATCCGTATCGCCGTCCTTGGTTTAGGTTGGATGGGACAGGCGCATTCACGTTCTGCGCTACGTATTCCTTCACTATTTCCAGATCGTTCATTTGAGCCTGTCCTGCAAGTCTGCGCAGATGTAGATCCAGCGCGCCAAGAGAGCGCAGTAAAGAACTATGGATTCAAACGCGCAACAGGCGATTGGATGGAGGCGGCAACAGCCGATGATGTTGATGCTGTCTGGGTAACCGCGCCAAATATGCTGCACCTTCCAATGATCGAAGCGGCGACTAAAGCTGGCAAAGCAGTATTTAGCGAGAAGCCAATTGGTGGAAAGCCAGAACAGACAGTTCAGGCTTACAAGTTAGCAACAGCTGCTGGCGTACCAACTGGCGTTGGCTATAACTATGTCTGGGCACCGCTAGTGCTTCATGCCAAGAATCTCATTGCAAGTGGCGCACTTGGCGAGATTACACATTACCGCGGTCGTTTCTTAAGTATGTATGGCAGTGACGAACTCGGTCTTCTAACTTGGAGATTTAAACTCGCAGATGCTGGCTACGGAGTCTCAAGCGACATTCTTAGCCATAGCGTTTCCATGGCGCAGTTCTTAGTTGGTGGCATCTCTGAAGTAGTTGGAATGCAGAACACAACGATTAAGCAACGCCCACTTCCAAGTGGCAACGCTGGACATTACTCACGCGGTAAGGCAACTGATCCAAAGGGCGATGTCGAAAACGAAGACTTTGCTTCAATGCTCTGCACATTTGAAAACGGTGCAACAGGAACATTTGAGGTAAGCCGCACAGTGGTTGGCCCAGAAAGCCAGAACGCCTTTGAAATTTACGGCACTAAGGGCTCGCTGATGTGGAACCTAGAGAAGATCAATGAACTTCAGTATTACGAGTTAGGTACTTCGTTAAACACTGGCTACACCACCATTTACGGCGGAGATCGCTTCCCATTCCATGGCGCTTTCGTTCCGGGACAAGCCAACGCGATTGGTTTTGAAGATCTAGTTGCGATTGAAGATTATTCATTTATGCAATCAATCGCTGAAGGTACGAAGTTCGGACAGAGCTTTAAAGAGGCAGTTGATGTGGTCAGCGTTCAGCAGGCGCTGATTAACTCTTGGAGTTCACGTACTTGGGAGCGCGTTAAAGATTTAAGTCTTTAAACCAATCCAGACAATCAGGATTGGCTAACGCTCCTAAGTTATCGATTGGCTCTTTATTTACCGCTCTCGTAACCGCTAACTCCACCAATTTTCCACTCTTAGTTCTAGGAAAATCTGGCGCCTGCAATATCAAAGCCGGCACATGGCGCGGGCTCGCTTTCTGCTTTAGCGCTTTCTTTATTTGATCGGAAAAGGCATCTGTCAGTTCGGAGCCTGCTTTTAACTTAAGGAAGAGAAGCACTCGCGTATCGCTCTCATATTTCTGAGCTACCGCCAAACTTTCTAGAACTTCTTCAAACTCCTCGGTAATGCGATAGATCTCAGCAGTTCCGATTCGAACACCTGCAACATTTAGAGTCGCATCAGATCTGCCATGCATGATGAAACCAGATTCTTGGGTTGGCTCAACAAAGTCGCCATGGGTCCAGATATCTGGAAACTTTTCAAAGTAAGAAGCGATGTATTTCTCATTCTCTTTATCTCCCCAGAAGAAAAGTGGCGCAGAGGGAAATGTGTTGGCGCAAACCAACTCGCCTTTATCTCCAGGCTTTGTCAGACTTCCATCCGAATTCAAAACTTGCACATCCATGCCGAGTGCAGGCACCTGTATCTGTCCCGCAAATACCGGAAGTTCGGGCCAACCCAACATAAAGCAGCCACAAATATCTGTGCCACCAGAAATTGATGCCAAGTGGACAGCAGGTGAAACTGATTCGTAAATGTATGCAAAGCCTTCATGGCTAAGCGGTGAACCAGTTGAGGCAATAGTTCTTAACTTTGACAGGTTATGCGAATGGCTCGCCTTAAGTTCGATCTTACGCAAAGAATCTATGTACTTTGCAGAAACTCCAAGAAAGGTTAACTCTTCTTTTTCTGCGATATCGAAGAGCCTTTCTGGTGCTGGATACATTGGGTTTCCATCGAATAAAACAATGCCAGCGCCAGTTGCAAGGGAGGCAACCAACCAGTTCCACATCATCCAGCCACAAGTCGTGAAGTAAAAGACTTTATCCCCATCGCGAATATCTAGGTGGTAGCGCTGTTCACTTAAAGTCTTGAGCAGAACACCTGCTGCGCTATGAACAATGCACTTTGGCTTACCTGTAGTTCCAGATGAAAAGAGGATAAATCCGGGGCGGCTAAAGGAACCCTTAACTGATATCTCAGGCGTTCCATCACTTGCGCTGAGCCATTCGCTAAATGAAAGGTAAGGATTAGGTTTTGATCCGATAGAAACGACTTTAACCAGCGAAGGCAAGCCAGCAACAATTTCGCTGATTTTCTCTAAACAATCTATCTCCTTGCCGTTGTACTCATAGCCTGAAGTAACTAACAGCACCTTTGGAGATATTTGCTGAAAACGATCTAAAACAGTTGCCGCACCAAAATCCGCAGAAGTGCTCGAGAAGATTGCACCTATTTTTAGCGCACCGAGCGCAAAAGAAACCACATCGGCGGTATTTGCTACACAGGCTGCAACTACATCACCTTCTACGACACCAGCGCTCAACAGCGACTGTGCGACTTGGTTAGCTAACTTCCTGACTTCACCTCTTGTAAATGTGCGACGCTGCCCGGATTCCGAAATCTCAGTTATAACTATTTGGTTGGGATCTCCCTTAAGCAAGGTATCCACCACATTTAACTTGGCACCTGGAAAGAATTCAGTCTGAAAAAAACCAGAGCCAGAGATTGCGGTGTCTCCAAAATCGCCGATAACATCCGAATCACTTACAACAAATCGCCAAAAGTCAGCAGAGTTATCTATCGACCACTTATGAAGTTCTGAATAATTCTTAGCCTTTGCCAGCTCATTTAATTTAATGAGTGAAGGGTTATTGGATTTACCTGGGCTCCAAAGAGGTGAAGACATTAATTAAGGTCGTCCCATTACCTCAAAGGCTCGTTCAAAAACTTCTGCGAAAGCAATCGATTGAGAATGCGGCATAAGCCAGCCTTCTCCCCCACGAATCCGGCGCGACATCGCATCAGCCATTAGTTGATAAGGATCGCAGGCGGCAAAGTTTTCAACCGTTACCTTTCCATCAACTTCAACTTCCAGTGTGCTGGCTTTGTTATGCGAGTTAAAGGCATCGTTTCCGGTCATTGAGACTCGACCTTTTGTGCCAACCACATCAAAGTAAAGCGTGTTGGGAGTATTCATCGAAGTTAGCGCTTCGGCGCGTGCTCCTCCGATATCAAATGATGTTGTAACTGTTTCGTCGCATCCACCTGGATGCCACTTCACATCTGTCTTTATATTGCTTACTGGTGCAAAGTCCATTAACCATATTGGAGCGGCAACTGAATAAGGTCCAAGGTCGTAAAGCCCGCCACCACCGAGTTCGTAGATCGCACGGATATTTGCAGGATCTAAACCATCATAAGTAAATGCGGAGCGAATTTTCTTTACTTCACCAATCACACCTGAATCAACAATCTCTTTAAGGCGCAGAGTGCGCGGATGCCAGCGGTTCCAGCTCGCCTCCATAAAGATCAAGCCGGTTTCATTTGCAACAGCAATTGCTTCCTTTAGCTGTGCAACGTTCATCGCGGCAGGCTTTTCGCAGAGCACATGTTTTCCAGCGCGCATCGCTTTGATTGACCATTCGATGTGAAGTGAATTTGGAAGCGAAATGTAGATCGCCTCTACCTTTGGATCGGCAAGGAGTTCGTCATAGTCCGTATAAACCAAACCTGAAGGTGAGAGTGCTAGCCCTCTTTCGCGATCTTTTGCGCCAACGGCATAGATCTCACCATCTTTTGAGTTTAGTAAGGCTGGATATAGCGCTAACTTTGCAATGTAACCTGCGCCGATAAATCCCCAACGTACTTTTCCGTGTGCTTTTTCCATAACGGGGACAATACTTGCAAAATTGGCTTTAGCCAATCAGGCGTAAGATAGCGTTCATGAAGAGCCAACGTTGGACTGCTAAAGATTCAAAGAAGCACATCATCGTTCCAAGCGCGTTAGATCATAAATATTCACGCGGAACCCTTGGAGTAATAACTGGATCTGCGCAGTTTCCAGGCGCTGCTGTATTAACTTCAAAGGCAGCGCTGGCGACAGGTCTTGGGGTTCTGCGCTTCCATAGTTCCTCTGGACTGGCTCACCTTGTCCTGCACGCTGCTCCAGAAGCGCTGGTTCAACCAGGAAAAGTCGATGCTTGGCTCGTTGGATCAGGTGTGAGCGATAAGAAATATAGCGATTACACAACTTGGCTACGCCATCGTTGGTTTAAGTTGATGTGCGCACAGAGCGTGCCGACGGTTCTTGATGCAGGCGCGCTTAACTGGGCCGGGAAGTTATCGCAGCCTACTTTGATAACGCCTCACGCTGGTGAGCTTGCAAAGCTGCTTGTTAAGCGCGGTATTCAGGTCTCTTCAGAGGCGATTGAAGCAGATCCTAAAAATTGGTCGATGGTTGCTGCGGAGAAGTTAAGTGTTACAGTGGTTTTGAAGGGTTCAACCACATTCATTGCGCAACCAGATTTTTTAATTGAACTTCCAAAAGCAACACCGTGGCTTGCCACAGCCGGAAGCGGAGATGTACTCGCGGGAATAATTGGCGCGCTTCTTGCAACAAATTACATCGAAATATTAAATGATGAAAATAATTTAGCGCGCGTTGCTGCAACAGGTGCAATTATTCATAACAACGCTGCACTTTTTGCATCTATGGGTTCCCCCATTTCTGCCACATCAATTATTGAATTTATTCCTGAAGCAATTCGAAAAATTCTAAAGTAGGGCTAGCCCTAGAGTTTTTTTATTTCAGTAAATCTATATTTTCGCCTCACTCTGACATCACGCATGCACTACCTTGAGTTGTGGCCATTTCCCCAACAGTTCTCGTTGCAAGCGATGACGCATTTGAGTTAGCAACTCTTAGCGCAGCGCTTCGCTTGCAATCGATCAACGTTGTCGCCGAGGCAGGAACTGATGAGATCGCAGATAATCTCTACAAGTTTCTCTCCCCTCAAGTCGTACTAATTGATTTGCAGTTCTCAGGTGCCGAGGCGCTTAAGCTGGTTAATAAATTTAGAAAAGTAAATCCATCTCTAGGAATTGTTTTAATGACTGCTTGCCCAGATCTACGATTACTAGGACTTTTAGAGAAGCAAATCCCACTGGGTGCGCAAGTAATATTAAAGAAATCAATCGCAGACCTTACGGTCGTTAGCCACGCGATTGTGCGTTCGATTGCAGCGGTAGATGCCAAGGAGAAGATGTCCTGGGTGGATAGCCATGGCTCTCTGCACGAGAACTCCTTCTCATCTATTCTCAATGAATTCACAGATATCCAGATCGAAACTTTCCGCTTACTGGCTAATGGGCTCAGTAACTCTGAGATAGCAAAGGTTCGTTTTGTTAGCGAGAAATCAGTAGAACAGATAGTTGCCCGAATCGCACAGCATCTGAAAGTTCTCCCAGATCGAACTCAGAATCTACGCGTTGTTTTAACGGGTGAGTACTTCAAATGGATCGGCGCACCGCGCCACTAGCTCTCACTTATTTAACGCACCCACTAAAGTTTCGGTCATGTCCACTTCCCTTACTTTGGCCGAACTTCGTAGCCGGTGGAATGATGTTTTAGATCATCTTGAGTCGCAGGATCGCGTCGCTTGGATCGCCTACTTCGATGCTCGCCTTGCCGAATTCGATGGAACTACCTTGAAATTGGATTTCTCTGATGCCCGCAAATTCTCTGGTGGGCACGAATACTCTCCGACGCGAGTAAAGCTAGAGAACTCACTTAAAGCCTCAATCCAAGAAGTTCTATCCACTTCGATTGAAATTGAGGAATTAGCTTGAAAAAAATAATTTCGGTGCTTGTCATGAGCCTTGCGCTCTTCTCAATTCAAACTGTTTCAAGTAACGCTGCTACCTCGAAGTTGAGCCTAACCGTCCTTCAAACTCCGGGTGGAGAAGAACCAGTTGTTACTCTCTATGGAAATCTAAAGCCTGCCAAATCCTCGGTAAAAGTTGAGATCCAGATCCAGTTAAACGGCAAATGGCAAGATACAAGATTTTCAACAAGAACTGCGCGGGTTGGAACATGGAAAGTTGTCGCCGTCGCCACCGCGCTAAATGCCCAAGTTAAATACCGCGCTAAGGTAAATGTTGGTTCAAAGATTGTTTACTCAAATATTCGTGAGATAACAGTGCGTTCTGTTCCTGAAATTTCTAGCGCTTCTTCAACTGTAATGATTGATCAGCTTGGTCCAGGCGGGCGAATCCATGGCTCTGATGTAAGTCGCTGGCAACATCCAAATGGCGCACCGATTGATTTTGTTAAGAAGTACAGCGCTGGAATGCGCTTTGTTATGATCAAAGCATCGGATTCTCGCGATGAAGCAGATGCGCTTGCCTTGAAATATGTGATCATGGATAGATTGGCGGCGCAGGCTGCAGGAATGTATACCGGTTTCTACCATTATGCGGTTTTGCCAGATGTAAAGACAGATGCTGAAGTAATCACTGATGCGCAAACCCAGGCGCAAAAAGTAATCTGGCGACTCGGTGCACTCGGCGGCTACAACGATCGCGACCTTCCTTACGCACTTGATTTAGAGAATAACTGTGTGCGTCTGTCAGGGAAAACTTGTGCCAGATACCTACCAAAGGCGCAGATAACTCTCTGGGCAAAAACTTTCCTTAAGGTGCTGCGCGAAAAAACCGACCGCATGCCAATCTTGTATTCATACCCCAGCTTCTTGGAAGGTGCGATGGTTCGTGATAACGAGCTGCGCCAATATCCACTCTGGCTGGCGCAATATGGAATTGATCCCGCTGATCCACTTGGACAGCCTGGGCTTAAGGAAGGTGGTTGCTATGTGCACTCTTGGACCGCTGCTAACTGCTCATCACAATGGATCATCTGGCAATACTCATCTTGCGGTATCGCACCAAAGTATGGAGTTCCCGGATCGCGCCTTGATTTAAATGTATTCCGAGGCGAGCCAAGCGCCTTCTTAGATTTGGTAAAGGGAAGTTGGTTTCCCGAAGTAGTTGATCAGATGCCAATCAATGAAACCAGCACATTGGTATTTAAGAATGTGAAATTTACGACCAGTGATAAACCTGTGACGTTAGAAGTTGATGTAACTCGCCCAGATGGCAAACCAGTTGTGACAGGAACGGTTCGTTTCTATACCAACTCTGATAATCCAATCGAACCTAAGCCAGTTCAGACGGTGGTTAGATCAACTAGCGGATCTTGGAAGCTAACTATTAAGGGAATACCTGCGGGAACATGGACCGGGCGAATCGGATTTAAAGATGCAACTGGTACCCACGCAGAAAGTCGATCACCAATTACGCTATCGATTTTGCCGGGAGATCCAAACCTACCAACACCTACTCCGAAGCCAACTGTTGCTCCTACAAAGAAGCCAACTACTGATGGATGCAGAAATCAGATCAAGAATTAGCGGGTACGAGTAAGCAATTTATCTAGCGCTGCTCGTTCGTTCTTTAAATGGCTTGTAAATTCGGAAACTGAAGCTTTCTTCGACGCAGCATCCCAACCCAATATCGGAGCGATCAGCGTGGCAACTGTTGCGGCAATCGCTTCGCCGCCATCGCTTGCTTCAAATGCAATTCGCGTGCGGCGCGAGAGAACATCATCAACGCTCTGCGCTCCCTCATGGGTTACTGCATAAATGATCTCTGCTTTTAGATAGGCAAGTTCTGGCGTGAGCGGTTCTGCCATCTTCTTATCTGCGTCGATGATTTCAAATATTTCGTTAATCAGCGATCCGTAGCGATCTAAGAGATGAGTAATTGTTGTTTGAGCTAAGCCACTCATTTGTGCCAACTGTGCGCTCTGTTGAACCAGAGCAAAGTAACCATCAGCGCCAATTGCAGGTAATTTCTCGGTAATTGATTCGGCAACGATCCGGCGTAGATCGTTAACGGCTAGATCAATAACATCCTTACCCATAACGCGGTAGGTGGTGTACTTGCCACCGGCGATACTTACAAATCCTGGGACCGGACGATCGACGGTGTGTTCGCGTGAAAGTTTTGTGGTTGTGGATCCTGCTGCGTTTGCCACCAGCGGACGCAAGCCAGCATAAACACCGAGAATGTCAGCGGCATCAATCTTGGGATGTAACACGCGATTTGCCTGATCAATAATGTATTCGACATCTTCTTTAGTGGCGACTGGGTTGGTGCGATCTGCCTTATATGGAGTATCTGTTGTGCCAACAATCCATTTATCGGCCCAAGGAATGATAAACAAGACTGAGACTGAAGTTTTCAGAATTATTCCGGCCTCAGATTTAATCGCGCTCTTTGGCAACACGATATGAGCGCCTTTACTCATGGCAACTTTATAGCCAGGTTTAATTCCAAATTTCTCATGGAGTTCATCGCTCCAAACGCCTGCGCACATCACAGTTACCTTGGCGCTAACAGTTATCTTCTTGCCAGAGTTAAGGTCGCGAACCTTTGCACCAACTACGCGCTTTCCATCGCGAATTAGCTCTTCACATTGCACACGAGTGGCGATGATTGCACCGTGACGTGCGGCGGTACGTGCGACCGCCAAGGTGTGACGAGCATCGTCTACTTGAGCATCAAAGTACTTAATTGCGCCGTTGATTAGATCGCCACGTAAAGATGGCGCGATAGTTGCGATCTTCTTTTCACTTAAATGTTTATGCCAAGGAAGTGCGCGCTGAAAACCGCGGAGCACATCGTAGAGAGCAAGGCCGGCGCCGACATAGGTGCGTTCGCGATACTTTTCATGGAGCGGATATAAAAATCCAACAGGCTTAACTAAATGGGGTGCAAGAGAGGAGACCATTAACTCGCGCTCATGCAGCGCTTCGCGGACTAACTTGAAATCATATTGTTCTAGATAGCGAAGGCCACCGTGAATCAACTTACTTGATCGACTTGATGTACCGGCTGCAATATCTTGGTTTTCTACGAGAGCTACTTTTAATCCGCGTGATGCGGCATCTAACGCTGCACCAACACCGGTGACTCCCCCGCCAATAATTAATACATCGAATTCATCTGATGCCAAAGACTTAAGGGCGGCGATACGTTGCGCAGGATTTAACTGCGAATCAAACATTTACTCTCCCGCCCTACCGTCTCGAATACTTTCGTTATAGGCTTAAGGATATGTCATATATAGCCAGTCTTGATCAAGGAACGAGCAGCACTCGTTGCATGATCTTTGATAAATCAGGCGCTGTTATTGCTATCGCCCAAAAGGAACACCAACAATTCACCCCTCACCCTGGTTGGGTCGAACACGATGCTGGTGAGATCTGGCAGAACACACAATCGGTGATCAAAGAAGCAATTTCCGCCGCTGAAAAAAAGGCTGGTCTGGATTCGATAGAGATAAGCGCCATAGGAATTACCAATCAACGCGAAACAATCGTGGCGTGGGATGCGCAGACCGGTAAAGCGCTACATCACGCAATCGTTTGGCAAGATACCCGGACCGCTGATTTCCTAGATGGGCTATCTCAATCAGATAAAGAGCTCTTAACTAGCCGCACCGGCCTTGCGATCGCGCCATATTTTTCAGCGAGCAAAATCAATTGGCTGCTAAATAAAGTCGATTCGGTTAAACAGGCGCTAGCCACAGGAAGCCTGCGGATTGGCACGATTGATTCTTGGCTCACCTGGAATTTATCTGGTGGTCTGCACATAACAGATGTAACAAATGCATCGCGCACCATGCTTATGAACTTGCAGACTCTTGCTTGGGATAGCGAGCTGCTGGCGATCTTTGATATCCCATTAGCAATTTTGCCTGAGATCAAATCATCATCTGAAGTGTATGGAGAATCTATTAAGAGCGGTCCCTTTGCAGCCCAAATTCCTATTGCAGGAATTCTTGGCGATCAACATGCTGCCATGGTTGGCCAAGCCTGTTTTGAAAAGGGAAGTTCCAAGACTACTTATGGCACCGGTAACTTTGCGCTGCTAAATACCGGAACTGAAATAGTTCGCTCCAAACATGGTCTCTTAACAACAGTCTGCTTCAAATTCGGCGACCAACCTGCGCAATATGCTCTTGAAGGCTCAGTTGCGGTAACTGGCTCAGCTATTCAATGGTTACGTGATCAACTCGGAATAATTTCATCTGCATCTGAAGTCGAAGCGCTTGCACTACAAGTAAACGACTCTGGCGGTGTTTATTTCGTGCCCGCCTTCTCTGGTTTATTTGCACCGTATTGGCGCAGCGACGCGCGCGGAGTAATTGTTGGTCTAACTCGCGCCACAACTAAGGCACACCTAGCCCGTGCTGCTTTGGATGCGATTTGCTATCAAACTATGGAGATCATGGAAGCGATGGTTGCAGATAGCGGCATTGCAATGACTGAGATGAAAGTTGATGGCGGTATAACTGCAAATCAACTATGTATGCAATTGCAAGCAGATGTAATGGGCATAGATATCGTTAAACCTTTGATTACCGAGACCACAGCGCTCGGTGCGGCATATGCAGCGGGCTTAGCAATTGGTTTCTGGAAATCAACCGATGAAGTTAAAGCGCAATGGCGCCAAGATCGACGATGGCAGGCAGAAAGTGATGAGAAAACCCGAACCATTGGCGCAGCGCAATGGAAACGTGCAGTGGAGCGGACCTTTAACTGGGTTGAATAACGCTAAATCGCACCCGTTAAGGCTTAGAGTTAACCCATTATGAGCGAGCAGAAAAAGCTAAGCGCTGGAGTTATTCGCAACAATTTAGCGATGGCAGATGGCCGCACTATTCGGTATTACGACTCGCAAGGTCAATCTCGCGCAGCGCAAGATCAGCGCCCTAAGGAAGAGCAACCTGGCATTGGCGAACTTCGCCTTGATCCGCTGCTAAATGAATGGGTTGTAATGGCCGCGCACCGACAAGGGCGGATCTTCTTGCCACCGAAAGAGTTATGTCCGCTCTGTCCGACAAAAGGTGAACTCCTAACTGAAGTTCCAGATACAAATTATGAAGTTGTGGTCTTTGATAATCGCTCACCTTCGCTACGTAAACCAGAAGGTGATTGGGCCGCCCCCGATATGGTCGGACCAGAAACTGATGCCGGAACCGCTGCCGGAAAGTGCGAAGTCATCTGCTTTACCGATAACCATGGCGGTTCTTTTAAAGATTTAACGCCACAACGCGTGCGCGTTCTGCTTGAAGCATGGATCGACCGCGTGCGCGAACTCTCGCAAGAGCCATATATCCATCACATCGCACCATTTGAAAATCGTGGTGAAGAAGTTGGCGTAACTCTCTCTCACCCACACGGCCAAATTTATGCCTATTCGTATCTGCCTTCGCGAGTTCAGAAGATGCTCGCTGTTGCTCGCAAATATATGGATGAAACCGGCAAAGTTTTATTTGATGATGTGCTTGCCCGCGAATTAAAAGACCAGGTTCGAATCGTTGCTAAGAACGCTCACTGGGTAGCCTTTGTTCCATATGCTGCTCGATATCCATTTGAAATACATGTGGCACCGCTTAATCCAGTTGCCGACTTGGCTGAACTAACTCCAGAACAAGCAGATGCTTTTCCAGAGATTTCGCTTGAAGTTATGCGTCGCTTAGATGGCGTATTCGGAATTGATATGGCTTACATCGCAACTTGGCATCAAGCGCCAGTGCGCGAAGGTCGCGATTTACTGCGCCTGCATTGGCAGATCACTAGCGTGCGCCGCGCACCTGGCAAGTTAAAGTATTTAGCAGGTAGCGAATCTGCGATGGGTGCATTCATCATGGATCTAAAGCCTGAACAATCTGCAGGTCAGTTGCGAGATGTTGAGCTCTGATTTCACAGCGCTCTTTGGGCAAGCACCAGAAATAATTTCCGAGGCGCCGGGGCGCGTTAATTTAATCGGAGAACATGTCGATTATTGCGATGGCTTCGTTATGCCCTTCGCTATAAATGATCGAACCTATGCCGCTATTAACCGACGCAGCGATCGAAAGATCCGAATCGCATCAGCACAACGCCCCGGTGAAATCATTGAAACCTCTCTTGATCAGATATCCCCTGATAAAGCTGGCGATTGGGAACGTTACATCTTGGGAGTTATCTGGGCCTTTGGCGATCGCATAACCACTGGCTTAGATATCTTGGTAGATGGCCGAGTCGCACTCGGTGCAGGTTTATCTTCATCTGCGGCGCTGGAATGTTCAATTGCAATCGCACTTAGCCAATTATTTACAGCAGATCTATCGCTACCTGACCTAGCGCGTCTAGCGCAACGTTCTGAAAATGAATATGTAGGAATGCCCTGCGGAATCATGGATCAATCGGTATCGCTTATGGCGCAGGCAGGTAGCGCGCTCTTACTTGATTGTCGTGACCTAAGCACCGAACAAATTCCATTTGATCTAGCAAGTTCTGGCCTAGAGCTTTTAATTATTGATACCCGCGCCCATCACGCGCTAGTCGATGGTGGTTACGCCGAACGACGCGCTTCTTGCGAATCTGCCGCGGCAAAACTCGGCATCAAGGCGTTACGTGATTCTTCAATTTCGCAGTTGGAAAGTTCGCGTTCAAAGTTAACCGAACTTGAATATATGCGAGCCGAACATGTTGTAAATGACATTGTCCGCGTGCACCAATGCGTCGCTCACCTTAAACTCGCTGATTTCAAATCAGTTGGCGAAATCTTGACCCAATCACATGCATCGTTACGTGATCTCTTTGAGATATCTTGCCCCGAATTAGATCTCGCTGTTGCAACCGCTCTCGCCAATAAATCACTTGGTGGGCGAATGATCGGTGGCGGTTTTGGCGGAAGCGCTATAGCGCTCTTTAAAGTTGCCGATATTGATCAAGCAAAGGTGGCGATCACTGCGGCATTTAAAGCAGCAGGCTTTACTGAACCAAGATTTTTCACATCGCTACCAAGTAGCGGCGCAGCTGTAATCAGTAATTAGAGAGCGTTAAACGAGATAACTTCAACGCCACCGATAGCGCCTAGAACCTCAATTAAATCTGTTGGATCAGATCCAGGCACGGCAACGGTAACTTCGTCATAACCGCGGCCATCTTCAGATTTCAGAACAGTTAAGCCACGGATATCTGCACCGGCTGCGCCAATTGCAGATGCCAGCAACCCAAGAGCGCCTGGGCGATCTGGAAGAGAGATCTCGAGCTTAAATAACGCCATAGGTGAAGGCTACCGCGCACCTAACTTTTAGGTGAATTAAACCGCGGGAGCTGTTCCGAGTGTGACCTTGTAGGTCTTTGATGATCCATCAGGCAAGGTCATTACCACTGTAATAACTGCACCTGGTGCGTACGAACGGATCTTCACAATGGCAGCATCACGATTGGCAATCTTTACGCCATCGATTGATTTGATGATCGAACCAACAACTACGCCAGCCTTTTCTGCGCCCTCACCAGGAGTTAGCTGCAGAATCTTTGCTTGGGTATCTGCTGTTACATCATCGAATACAACGCCCATAACCGGACGTGTTGACTTGCCAGTTGCAATGATTTCATCGATAACGCGCTTTGCCTCATTGATCGGAATTGAGAATCCCAAGCCGATGCTGCCGCTGACTCCGCCTGAAGTGAGAGTGGCAATTGCAGAGTTAACGCCGATGATTCGACCTTGCGCATCAACGAGTGCACCACCAGAGTTACCTGGATTGATTGCCGCATCAGTTTGAATCGCATTTACATAAGATGTGGAATCAGTTGTTCCAGCTGTAACTGGGCGATTAAGGGCAGAGATGATTCCTTGGGTAACTGTATTTGCAAGCCCTAGTGGTGAACCAATTGCCAGTACTTCTTCGCCTACGCTGATCTTAGAAGAATCACCGAGGGCTATCGCTGGCAAATTACCTTTTCGTACTTGCAGAACTGCGATGTCATACATGCGATCGCGTCCAACAATGGTTGCTGCTATTTCGCTGCCATCTGCAAACTCAACTTTAATTGTGCCGCTGGTTGCGGCTGCTTCAACTACGTGGTTATTGGTGATGATGTAGCTGCTAGTCGAATTAGATTTATAGATCGATCCTGATCCAGTTCCGCCGCCAGTTGTTGTCTTTACGGATATAGAAACCACAGATGGTGTGACAAGCGCTGAAATTGTCTTGGCATTTATAGAGTTATTGCCAATTTCAATAGCTGTTTTATTAACAGGACATGTGTTGTTCTTGGCTAAAGTCAAAGCCTGGGTGCGGTTGTCGGCACAAACTACAACGCTGCCTGCGGAAGTTGTGGTCGCGGCGGTTGCAACGGTTCCGGCTAAGAGTGCGCCGGCAACAAAAGCAATAGTTACTTTTAGAGGTGTGCGTGTGATTTTCATGGCTTGATCATCTCTCTTAATTCTTAGCGAATCCTGTGATTTCGGTGTAAAGATTATTAGGCTTCTACGATCCAGGCACCTTCAACGGCTACTTTAATCTTAGGTAGCGGCTTATTTGTAGGGCCTGTCACAACTGTTCCATCTTTTCCTGGATCAAATACCGCACCATGGCATCCGCATTGCAGATTCTTAGATGCTGAGTTGTATTGCACGGTACAACCTTCGTGGGTACACACTGCCGAATATGCATAAACCCCTGTTTTGCTCTTAAATAAAACTGCAGGTGATCCAGATTTAGATGTGAAGTTATGAATCTTACCCACCGCAAGCGCGCTATCTTCAATGATTTTGGCGGGGCCAGCACTTACCGCTGCCGATTTCTTAGGAAGCAAGCGCCCAAGCCCAGCACTCGCAACGGCAAGTGTGGCAATCGATGAAACGCGGATGAAGCCGCGGCGATCAATTGAGATATTGCTCTTGCGACGAGAGCCGTAGAGGAATAAGAAATAAGTGAACCAAAAAACCGTGTAGACCGAATTGCTTGCTAAGAAATATGGCTGAACGTTCCATGTACTAGATAGCCAAAGAAAGAGGGAGGTTAAAAAACCACCAAAGGCTGCCCATGTTGGCGCTATCCAAAGTAGTGTTGCAAAGCCGATTGCAAATTCGGCAGCCATCACCAAAATGCCAACCTGTGTTGCGTGATCTAAAATTTTGTTGAGTAAGAAATCAATCGGTGAATTTTGCGCGTATGCAGCAAGTTGCGAACCGATAAATGTTGGCGAACCAGAAGTTAAAAATCCGGGATCACTTGCCTTATCCCAACCGGCGTAGACCCAGGTAGCGCCAAGCCAGAGGCGCATAACGCGCAGCGGCCAGAGTTGATTTCTCCATGAGGCTTTTAACTTCATAAACTCAATTTAGACCCTTAAGGTCTAAATCTCTTGCTGGCTGCCCCACCTGGCCTCGATCCAGGGACATCCGAATTAACAGTTCGGCGCTCTACCAACTGAGCTATGGGGCAAAGATTTATAACTTGTCGTGCAGGCGCACACTCTAGCGCACGAGGCGCAGTGGGTCTAAATCGAGCGAAGCGCGAGATCGTGCAGTCCGCGGCGGGTGGTCTCAAGGGCCACCAGGCTAGCGAAGGATTGGTTGTACTCCTGCTCATTTTCTACAGGATTTAACCGTTGCAGCGAAGATTTAAGTTCTGCGATCGCTCGCGAGATTCCAACTTCGCGCAGGCGCGCAACAATGCTTTCGACATAGTGGCCAGTAACCTCACCATCGGCGCGAATCGGCTCAACATTTAATTCGGTAAAGAGCGCGCGCATATTCTCATCTGAGATTTGTTCAATCTCAATAGAACTCTGCTCATCAACTACAGCAATTATCTGCGCCAATTGAATGTAGGCCGGATGTGTGAAGGCGCCACTTTCAATCTCTCGCCAATTTGATATCAAAGATGGCATCTGCAGACGCGCCTTCAATACTTCACGTTCCAGAATTAAACGCGGTTCTTGTGGATTTGGACGCCACTGCACTTGTGGCGCTTCTTCTTCGCCATTTACAACTGGCGCGCTCTGTTGTGGTTGGCGCTTAACGCCTTGCGCAACGGCTGAAGAAACTGTCTCGACTTCAACGCCTAACCAACCAGCAAGCAAGCGTGTGTACTCGGGACGAAGTGATTTATCGCGGATCTGCGCAACTAACGGCGCAGTTGCATTTAGCGCGTTAACGCGACCTTCGGCAGAATCTAATTTATGGAGAGCAAGTTCGGTGCGTATCGCAAACTCAAATAGCGGAACGCGCTTAGCAATCAAATCACGGAGCGCTAGATCGCCTTTCTGTTGGCGCAGATCGCATGGATCGAGTCCATTTGGTTCAACGGCCACAAAGGTTTGAGTCACAAACTTTTGATCTTCGGTGAAGGCGCGCATCGCAGCCTTTTGGCCTGCCGCATCGCCATCGAAGGTAAAGATAACTTCTCCGCGGAAAGCATCATCATCCATAAGTAAACGGCGAATGATGCGGATGTGGTCTGCACCAAATGCAGTGCCACAAGTTGCAACTGCAGTTGTTATTCCAGCTAACTGCGCCGCCATTACATCTGTGTAGCCTTCAACGATGACAACCTGGCGCTTTTTCGCGATCTCTTTCTTCGCCATATCAAGCCCGTAAAGGACTTGGCTCTTCTTGTAAATCGGGGTTTCAGATGTATTTAAATACTTAGGGCCTTGATCTTCATCATCGCTGGCGAGCTTTCGCGCACCAAAACCAACTACATCACCAGAGATATCTTTGATTGGCCAGGTTAGGCGATTGCGGAATTTATCAATCGGTCCGCGTTGTCCCATCTTGGAAAGCCCTGCAGTTTCGAGTTCATCGATAGTAAATCCTTGTTCGCGCAAGTACTTAGTTAGGCCATCCCACTCATCTGGGGCATAACCAACTCCGAAAGTTTCGCAGGCGCCTTTATCGAATCCGCGCTTAGTCATTAGTTCGCGCGCATGTGCGGCAAGCGGTGAGGTATTTAACTGTTCTTGATAGAACTTTGCGGCCAGTGCATTTGCAGCAATTAAGCGAGAGCGATTGCCGGCAGGTGCTGGTGTGAAATTACCTTGCTCGTAGCGCAATTGATAGCCCATGCGATCGGCTAAACGTTCAATCGTTTCGGTAAAACTCAAGTGATCGATCTTCATCAAGAATGCGATTACATCGCCACTTGCCTGACAACCAAAGCAGTGGAAGAAGCCTTTACTTGGGGTTACGTGAAATGAAGGAGATTTTTCATCGTGGAAAGGACAGAGCCCTTTCTTCTGGCCGCCACCAGCAGATTTAAGTTGTACATAATCTGCGATGACTTCATCGATTGGTGAGCGTTCGCGCACATGCGCAACATCTTCTTCCTTAATACGTCCGCTCATAAATACATGTTATCTCTCTAGACCGATATCAGAGCGCGCTCAAGCGGGCATGGAGCGCATAGGCCCCGGGGTCGGTCAGGCTAGCAACTTGGTCGATGATGATGCGCATACGAGAAGTCTCATCGCTGGAGCGCTCCCAATCTTTAACGAAGATTGAGTCCAGTGCAGTTGCGGCATGCTTATGCAACATCTCAACTAGCTCTTTAATAACGATCTGCTGCTTGGCATAACGCTCTTGCGAAATTGCAGCGTTGATTAAGTAATGACCGGCCACTGCCTTCAGGAAATCTACTTCCACTTCTTGTTCGCGTGGAATAACTAGATCTGCCTCGTATCGGCGGAGTGCGCCATTGCCGTGCACTTTTCGTGTCTCTAGTTCTGCGGCAAGCACAAAGCGACCGATGAGTTGTGAGGTTGAATCTTTTAGGCGAGCAAGTGAGCGATGGCTACCATCGTAATAACGCGGCCAGCAAGAAAGTTGCTGCAAACGTTGCAAAGCAGCTGATGCTTCCTCTTTAGTTGCAGTTGAGCCATAACCATCGCACATCTCTTTATGCAAGATATCGAAGTCGCGTTCAAAGTTATCGACCTTAACTTGGCCGACAAATATTGCATCTTCGAGATCGTGTACCGAATAAGCACAGTCATCTGACCAATCCATAATCTGCGCTTCGATACATTTACGATCAGATGGTGCACCTTGGCGCATCCAATTGAAGATCTCTACATCATCGTCATAGACCCCAAATTTACGGGGGTTAATCGCACGCGGCCACGGATATTTTGTTGCCGCATCAAGTGATGCTCTAGTTAAATTCAAACCAACGCTTGCGCCATCTTCATCAATTGTCTTTGCTTCGATACGGGTTAGTAAACGAAAACTCTGGGCATTTCCTTCAAATCCACCAAAATCTTTGGCAACTTCCGCGAGAGCTTCTTCACCGTTATGGCCAAATGGTGGATGGCCTAAATCGTGCGAGAGACAAGCTGTTTCAAGTAAGTCGGGATCTGCACCAAGTGATTCACCGAGTTCGCGGCCAATTTGCGCGCACTCTAAAGAGTGTGAAAGGCGAGTACGTTGAAAATCATTCTCCCAAGGAACGGCGACTTGAGTTTTAGCAGCTAAGCGACGCAGCGCTGCTGAGTGAATAACGCGTGCGCGATCTCGCATAAATTCGGTACGACCTGCGCGCTTGGCAGGTTCAAAGAGAAAGCGCTCTTGATCTTTCTCTGAGTAATTCTCTGTACCGCTGCTCATAGCCCTACCCTAAATGATCGCTGATATGAATGCCGCGTCTGCCTAAGGTCACATACGAGAGATAAGCCCCGGTTTCCCGCACTAAATAGCGCTTTCCGGAATTTTCCAAGGAGTTCGGACCAGTCTTAACTGGCGAACAGGTTGCGACCACGCCTAAATCATTGGCCATCGTCATTGCGCGACGACAGTGAAATGGATCGGTAACGATGATTACATCTTTCCAATCCTTAACCTTCATAAACTTTACATAGTTTTCTGTTGATACCCAGGTATCGCGTCCAACTTCCAGCGAAGTTATATTGCGCGATTTAACTCCATTTTTTGATAACCAATACTTTCCCGATGCCGCCTCTGTTGTGCGATCACCAGGAGCGCCTGCGCCAACGGTAATGATTTTTGGCGCTAGACCGAGTTCATAAATTCGTTTCGCCTCTTGCAAGCGTGCCTCAAGTACTTCACCTGGTCGTCCATTTAATTGCGCTGCACCTAAGACAACGATTACATCGCCCTTGCGAGTCAGTGGATTATTTGCAGCTTGCCAGGTAACGCCTAAGGCATAGAGCGGAACCGCGATAATAATTAAAAGTACTGCAGCAATTACGCGGCGAATTATTTTAAAGAAGATCATCCGCCCGAGAACGCATCTTCTAATTCAACTGATACATCTTCATCTGGATCTAATAACCAACCATCTGGCAGGGTTGGTGGCCGGCCATGGCTAACGCGACCACGTGGTTTTTCTGCAACTTCTACTGGATATGGCTGATCAGTTAATTGATCTAGCAAAGTACGAAGTTCAGCTAGAGATGAATGCATTCCGAATTGGCGGCGGAGCTCACTCGGAACTCTAAAGCCCTTTAAATACCAAGCCATATGTTTGCGCAGATCGCGACAACCACGATCTTCAGATTCAAAGTAATCCACGATTAATTCAGCGTGACGGAACATAACTTCGCGAACTTCAAAGAGTGATGGCAGGACTCGCTTATCGCCGCCTTTAAAGGATTCAACAAGATCGGCAAATAACCAAGGGCGCCCTAAACATCCGCGACCAACAACGACGCCGGCACAACCTGTCTGTTCCATCATCGCTATGCCATCGGCGCCCGACCAGATATCGCCATTTCCAAGTACAGGAGTTCCGGTTGGCTTTAAGTGTTCAACTAAACGCGCGATCGCCGACCAATCAGCTTTTCCTTCATACATTTGTTCTGCAGTGCGCGCATGCAGTGCAACCCAGGCAACGCCGCTATCTGATGCTGACTTTGCTGCTTCTAAATATGTGTGGTGATCGGTATCAATACCGATACGCATCTTTACGGTGACTGGAATTCCAAATGGTTTTGCCGCTTGTACCGCTGCATCAACAATGGATGAAAATAACTTTCGCTTGTAAGGCAGCGCTGCTCCCCCGCCTTTGCGAGTTACCTTCGGAACCGGACAACCAAAGTTCATATCGATGTGATCGGCTAAATTCTCTTTACCGATCATCGTTACAGCTGCGCGCATAGTGTGCGGATCAACGCTGTACAACTGAACCGAACGTGGCCATTCTCCGGCGCCGGGCGCAATCATGCGCAAGGTATCTGGCCGTCTTTCAATGAGCGCACGTGCAGTAACCATTTCCGAGACAAATAACCCAGCGCCTTGTTCGCGGCATAGCGCGCGAAAAGCAGAGTTGGTAATACCCGCCATCGGCGCAAGAACTACCGGTGGATCAATTACATGGTCACCACTTGCAAGTGGCAGGGTTAAAGACATTAATTAGCAACCAAGTAGTTTGGGAGCAAGCCAAGCTTCTACTTGATCGATCGCGATACGTTCTTGCGCCATAGTGTCACGATCGCGAATTGTTACAGCTTGATCATCAAGTGTCTCAAAGTCGATGGTGATGCAATAAGGAGTGCCGATTTCGTCCTGGCGACGGTAGCGACGACCGATTGCACCGGCATCATCGAAATCAATATTCCAGTTCTTACGCAATTGCGCCGCAAGATCGCGCGCCTTTGGTGAAAGATCTGCGTTACGTGAAAGTGGCAATACTGCAGCCTTCACTGGAGCTAAACGGTGATCGAGCTTAAGTACTGCGCGCTTTTCCATCTCGCCCTTGGCATTTGGCGCTTCATCTTCAGTGAAGGCATCCATCAAGAATGTAAGTGCGCAGCGGTCTACACCTGCTGCGGGTTCGATTACATAAGGTGTCCAGCGTTCGTTCTTCTCTTGGTCAAAGTAAGAAAGATCTTTGCCAGAAGCTGCAGAGTGCGCTTTTAGATCGAAATCGGTGCGGTTAGCAATACCTTCGAGCTCGCCCCATTCGGTGCCGGCGAATTCAAACTTGTATTCAATATCTGCGGTGCGCTTTGAATAATGTGACAACTTCTCTTTTGGATGATCATAGATACGCAAGCGATCTGGATTGATTCCAAGATCTTTATACCAAGCAAGCCGTGTATCGATCCAGTACTGGTGCCAATCTTCATCGGTTCCAGGTACTACGAAGAACTCCATCTCCATCTGCTCAAATTCGCGAGTACGGAAGATAAAGTTTCCAGGGGTAATTTCGTTACGGAAAGATTTTCCGATCTGGCCGATACCAAATGGCGGCTTGCGACGTGATGTCGTCATTACCTGGTCAAAGTTGATAAAGATTCCTTGCGCAGTTTCCGGGCGCAGATATGCAAGGCCAGACTCATCTTCAACTGGTCCAAGAAAAGTTTTTAACAAACCTGAAAATTGTTTTGGAGTTGTGAACTGGCCTTTGTTTCCGCAAGCTGGGCAGTTCATATCGGCAAGTGATTCAAGCTTCTTCTTATGCTTTGCCTCATATGCTTCTTCAAGATGGTCTGCGCGGTAACGCTTATTACAAGCGGTACATTCGGTAAGCGGATCGCTAAATGTGGCAACGTGTCCAGATGCTTCCCAAACTTCGCGCGCCAAGATCACACATGAGTCAAGACCGACAACATCTTCGCGACCCATCACCATTGATTTCCACCATTGGCGCTTTACATTGTTCTTAAGTTCAACTCCGAGCGGGCCGTAATCCCAAGAGGCGCGAAGTCCGCCGTAAATTTCTGATGAGGGATAAACAAATCCACGTCGCTTGGCGAGGGAAACAATATTTTCTAAACGATCTACGGCCATCTCAAAATCTCCATCCGTCCGGCTGGCTGTCGGCGAATCACAACGGGCGTTGCAATCGTGTGCTTAGTTTACTCGTACGCCCCGGGCTCATCGATTGCGCGAGCCAGCACTGGAATCGCCTCTAACTTTGCACGAGTTGAACTCAGCGCCCTGCGATAAGAACCGACGTTCTCCCATTCAGTCGTTAAGACCCAAAGGGTTGGCTCATCTAAATTCTGACCGATCGTGGCTGAGATAAATCCAGCTGCCTCTGATAAAACCGCCTTAACCGACTCGAGTTCAGCACGAAAATCCACAGCTTGGCTCAACGCCTGCTCAAATCTTGCGATCGCGATCATGGCTTGAGCCTAGCGCCACGCCGTAGATGGCATACGGAAATGAAAACCATTTTCATTTGTGCTATCTTTTCGCCATGAATATCGCTATCGGCTTGGCCGCCTTAACCGCCCTCGCAACTACCGCTGGTGGATTTCTCGCCATTAAATCAAAGGATCGCCTCCATTTAGTTCTTGGGCTATCTGCTGGCCTCTTACTTGGATTGGTCGCATTCGATCTTCTGCCTGAAGTATTTGAACTCGGCACTCAAGAGATCTTTCATGCACCTGCTGTTTCGGTTGCGCTGATCGCCGGATTTTTACTGCTTCACTTCTACGAGCAGCTATTTGGTTCTCACGAACCAGCTGAGTCTGATTACGGCCATGACCATAAACACTCATCAAATATCGCAGGCGCACTCGGTGCACTTGCGATGGGCGGACACGTATTCCTTGATGGCCTAGCACTTGGCGTCGCGTTTAAAGTTAGCTCTGATTTAGGAATTGCAGTATTCATCGCGTTGTTAGTTCACGCATTTAGCGATGGTTTAAATACCGTTTCATTCTTGGTTAAAAGCGGCAAGTGGGGGCGCAAGGGAATTTGGTTATTGGGTGTGGATGCGATTGCCCGCGTGAGCGGTGCAGCTCTTGGAACCACATTGGTACTTGGCGATAACTTAATCGCAATCTACTTAGCCGTTTTCTCTGGAATTGTTATCTACCTAGCAACTTCCCATATCTTGCCAGAGGCGCATTCTCGTCATTCATCGAAGCTCACAATTCTCGCCACGATTCTCGGTGTATTTGTGATGTGGGGGCTAGTCAGTTACCTACATAGTGGAGATGCACATGCTCACGGAAGTAACACTTCTATGCATGAAGAGGTTGGCCATATGGATGTAGAAGATGAACACCATGAAGATGGCGAAGTACATGAAGAAGGCCACGTCGAATAATGTCTAGATCCAACCCAAGGGTTCTGAGCACCCTTGAGCGCGCTGGCGGTTTCGCCAGCGCGCAGGAAATTTATCGCCTCATGCAACGTGAAGGCGAAAGCATTGGGCTAACCACCGTTTATCGCGCGCTGCAGAGCTTAGTTAACGACAAGATCGTTGATGTTCTGCGCCGCGATGATGGTGAAGCTATCTATCGCTTATGCGGTGAAGCCCATCACCATCACCTCGTTTGTAAAGGCTGTGGAGATACCGTTGAAATTGAAGGCGGCGCAATTGAAAAGTGGGCGAAGATGATGGCTGAAGAACATGGCTTTCGAGATGTTGGGCATACCGCAGAGATCTTTGGCCTCTGCGCTAAGTGCTAAGGCTTAAAACTTAAGCCTTTCCGAATCTTCTATCTCTTTCAGAATAAATCTCGATAGCTTTCCACAATTGTTTTGGCGTCATATCTGGCCAAAGCACATCCATAAAGACGAATTCGGCATAGACCGATTGCCACGGTAAGAAGTTGCTGGTGCGCTGCTCCCCTGATGAACGTAAGAAAAGATCAACATCGCGCATCTTTGGTGAGTAAAGATATTTCTCAATCGTCTTTTCAGTAATTGCATCCGGCTTTAACTTGCCACGCTTTACATCGCGCGCCAACGCGGTCGTGGCATCAACGAGCTCGGAACGTCCGCCGTAGTTAACGCACATATTTAAAGTTAAAGTCTTGTTCTTCCTTGTTAATTCTTGGGCTTCTTCTAGCTCAGAGATAACTGATTTCCATAAACGCTGCGGGCGGCCGATCCATTGGATCTTTACGCCCATCTCAGTTAAACGATCTCGTCGCTTGCGCAATACATCGCGGCTGTAACCCATCAAGAACTTAACTTCCTCAGGGGTGCGCTTCCAGTTTTCAGTTGAAAAAGCGTAAGCGCTTAGCTCTTTTACGCCAAAACCAATTGCTGCTTCGACCAAATCAAATAAGACTTTCTCGCCAGCTTCATGTCCTGCGGTGCGCGCAAGTCCGCGATCTTTTGCCCAACGGCCATTGCCATCCATCACAATCGCGATGTGTTCGGGGATCTCGATCTTTTTGCTCAACTCTTAAACTCTCTCCACGATCGGCAGGCTTCGTAGGCCACGTTCGAGATGCCATTGTAAGTAAGCAATGACTAAACCACTAGCCTCGCGGCGATGTCGCGGTTCACTTGCTTGCGCAATATCCCAATCACTACTCAACAGGGCGCCGAGTAATTGCAGAGTTTCGGGGGCGGGAGTTGCCGATGCTGATGGGCGACATTCCATACAGACCGATCCCCCGCCAACGAGTGAGAAGTAGCGATGTGGTCCGGGTTTTTCACAGCGTGAACAATTAGTAGTAGATGGCGCATAGCCACCGATAGCCAGAGATCGCAATAAGAATGCATCCAAGATTAGGGATGCGTCATAACGATTTTCAGCGAGGGCCTTCATACCGCCGACAACTAATTGAAATTCTTGCAACGCTGGTTCGTACTCCTGCGAAGTAAAACGTTCGGCAGTTTCCAAAATTGCGGATGCAATTGTCCAACGTTGGTAATCATCGGTTAGCGCTTCACCGTAATTATTGATCGCTTCAACTTGGGTGATTGTGTCGAAGGTGCGCCCTTTATGAAGTTGGATATCTACATGGCTACCAGGTTCAAGGCGCGCCCCAAATTTAGACATCGTGCGACGAACGCCTTTTGCAACGCCACGAACGCGACCGTGTTCGCGGGTTAAGAGCGTGATGATGCGATCTGCTTCACCCAGCTTCTGGGTGCGCAAAATAATCGCTTCGTCACGATAAAGGCTCACGAAGGTAAAGGTAGTCAGCGAATAGCGCGATTTATTGCAGACACGACCGCTT
Organism: Candidatus Nanopelagicaceae bacterium; assembly: GCA_965268165.1. GTDB lineage: Bacteria > Actinomycetota > Actinomycetes > Nanopelagicales > Nanopelagicaceae > Planktophila. Next base: position 372,637 of record OZ254162.1, on the reverse strand, counting down.
TAAGTGAAGCAGTTGTGGTGTTTGGGTCGATTCCGACGCCCCAGAAAACTTCGCTACCGATTGAGCACTCCAAGTAGGCAGCAGCTGATGCATCGCCACCGGCAGAAAGTGCATGCTCGTAGTAATCAAGGACTCGAACATCTACGCCGTAGTTCTGCAAGATATTGCAGAAGGCAGCGATTGGACCGTTGCCTTGACCAGAAAGTTCTTTAACTTCACCACGATCAAGAATTGTCACAGTTAAGTGAACATCTTCGTTTAATACTGAGGTCTGCGAAAGTCCCTTTAGACGGAAACGTCCCCACGGTGCTGAATCAGTAGGCAGGTACTCATCTTCGAAGATGTGCCAAAGCGCATCTGAAGTTATCTCGCCACCTTCGGTATCTGTCTTAGTCTGCACAACGCGACTGAATTCAATTTGATGGCGACGTGGCAGATCAAGATGATGCTCGTGCTTCATCAGATAAGAAACTCCACCCTTACCGGATTGCGAATTAACGCGGATAACTGCTTCGTATGAGCGACCAATATCTTTGGGATCAATTGGCAGATACGGAATCGCCCAAGTGAATTTATCTTTATCAACGCCTGCCGCCTGCGCATCTCTTTCAAGGTGCTCAAAGCCTTTCTTAATCGCATCTTGATGCGAGCCAGAGAAGGCGGTGAATACAAGATCTCCACCATATGGATGGCGTTCTGGAACGCGAAGTTGGTTGGCATATTCAACTGTGCGGCGAATCTCATCAATATCTGAGAAATCAATCATTGGATCAATGCCATGTGAAACCAAGTTCATACCCAGCGTTACCAGACAAACATTTCCGGTGCGCTCTCCATTTCCAAAGAGCGTTCCTTCAATGCGATCTGCTCCTGCTAAATAACCAAGTTCTGCTGCTGCAACACCGGTGCCACGATCGTTATGTGGGTGAAGTGAAACGATTACGCTCTCACGGTTTACCAGATTGCGACACATCCACTCGATCGAATCGGCGTAAACATTGGGCGTTGCCATCTCAACAGTTGCTGGCAAGTTCATGATCGTCTTCCACTGCGGAGTTGGCTTCCAGATCGCATTTACTGCGTTGCAAACTTCAACTGCGAATTCGAGTTCGGTGCCGGTATATGACTCAGGTGAATATTCAAAGGAAACCTTGGTGCCAGGCACAGTTGAAACCAGATCAAGACAGAGTTGCGCACCATCAGTTGCGATCTTCTTAATGCCTTCTTTATCTAGGCCAAAGACCACGCGACGTTGCAGAGTAGATGTTGAGTTATAAAGGTGGACGATCGCTTGCTTAGAGCCTTTGATCGCTTCATAGGTGCGACGGATTAACGGTTCGCGGGCTTGGGTTAAAACCTGGATTACAACATCATCGGGGATCATATCTTCATCAATGATTTTACGAACGAAATCAAAATCAGTTTGTGATGCAGAAGGGAAACCGACTTCGATCTCTTTGTAGCCCATCTTTACTAAAAGCTTAAACATCGCCAATTTACGTGGTGTATCCATGGGATCTATCAGCGCTTGATTGCCATCGCGTAGATCAACCGAACACCACTGCGGCGCCTTGGTCATCTGCTTAGTTGGCCAGGTGCGATCTTTAAGATCTACTGGGATAAATGATGAGTAACGATGCACCGGCATCGCGGAAGGTTTTTGATCAGGGAAATTCTTATCTTGAGACATTTCTTAACTCCTAATTTTTTGGGTTTTGTCGGGTTTTACCGGTGCGACAAACCCCGCGGCGAGGGGACCGGTTACTTGGCCCCGCCACGGCAGCGAAGGAGGAGGCTGCGAAGTGTCATGTATAAATAGTAACGCGATTAGTCAGATACGGGCAAGCCGGGCTTAAAAGACGTGAACCTGCTCCATAACTTCCATAATTTTTACAGTTTCAGCAAGGCTAAGAATTGGACTTTCAGTTAAGCCCTTTGCGATGCACTCTTCAACGTGAATTGCTTGATACTGCATTCCGCGACCGGCAATTTTCTCTTCATAAGTGCGCACTAGCTGATGCTTATTATCGAAGATGCTAAATGTGGTCTGTTCGAAGAACCAACCAGCAATTTCAATGCGACCTTTATCGCCGTGAATTGCCGCGGTGAGTGTGCCTGCCATTGTCATGCAAGAGTTAATCAACGCCAGACTGCCGTTGTTGTATTGCAATACAGCAGCAGTTGCAGAGTCAACGCCGGTATCGGTCATGATCGATTTTCCGCTAACTGAATCTGGGAAACCTAAGGTGCGAATTGCCATATGCATTGGATAAATACCGAGATCGTAATGTGCACCGCCGCCTTGTTCGCGATTCCAAAGACGCGGTGCTCTTTCGATTGGCAGATACTGGCTGTGATCGGCGTAGACAAAGTGTGGTGTGCCAATTTCTCCTGCGTTAATCGCGGCAAATACTGCAGTCATAGTTGGCAAGAAACGAGTCCACATCGCCTCCATGACAAAGACATTTTTGCGCTTTGCAGCTGCATAGATTTCATGAGCATCAGCAGCGTTCATGGTGAAAGGCTTTTCTAGCAAGACATGCTTTCCCGCTTCAATCGCCAAGAGCGCATGATCGCGGTGCAGAGTCTGAACAGTAGAGATATAGATGACATCTACTTCAGGATCTGCAACCAGAGTTGCGTAATCTGGATGGCGGTTTGGGATATTGAACTTATCGGCGAAGGCGTTGGTGCGCGCCATATCGCGCGTTGCAACTGCTTGGATCTTTAAACCAGCATGGCCAAAATCTGTCGCGATGATGTCAGCAATTCCACCTGCTCCTAGATAACCCCAACGTAGTGACACGTATCCTCCAATAAAAGTTTAATTAAATCTCTATACGGGGATAAGTGTATTGGCGAAGATCTGCCACGCAAGGAGTGATTTAGCAACTAGTGAAAGCGTGATGTAGGTGCGCTCTCCGCGAAGATAATCCGACCATTTGCCGATCTTCTTATATTGAACAAATTGAACAAGTGCGAAGGAGTTGAATAGAACGAAGATGGTGAAGACGATGAAGTAGACGAAAGTTGGCGCCTTATTCTCGCCAGCCCCACCGATAGCAAAGACATAGAAGACGAGTGCTAGCCAAGGAACGATGCCGGTGATGCAACCGAAGATAAATGGGACCCATCCACCGCTGCCAGGCTCTTCATATTTCTCTTGCAACCAACCAAAGAGAATCATCGAAGCGTTGACGCCAAAGATCGAAATCAAGGCGGTGATCTCGGATATTCCAGTTACTTGTGCGATCAGAACGATCATTACTGAAGAGCTAATTGAATATTCAACCCAACGGAAGAAGTTTCGGTGCGCTGCAAGTCCTGCTATATACCGCGGAAAGAACTTCGGGCTAATGACAATAAAGTGGGCGAGAGCAGACAATCCCAAGAACACTGCAACACCAATTGCAAGTGGCGCATCCCATAAGACGATTAGGTCTCCGTAGGTGCTTCCAGGTGGACCAGACATGTATCGCGCGGTGATAGGAAGCGTGAAATCGGATGCGAGAGCAAGAACTGCCACCATCTGCGCGAGGTGAAGAACGCCAGCAAATAAATTGATGCGACGTAAACCGTTATCTGTTATCTCTTTAGCCATGCCAATAAAGTAACAGCCTTTAGGGCTAATTAGGCGTTAAAGGACAGGTAAATAACGGTCTAACTCGTAAGCGCTGACCTGGCGGCGATAGTCTTGCCACTCAGCGCGCTTATTGCGCAGTACATATTCAAAGACATGCTCGCCCAAAGTCTCACGAACCAGTGCGCTCTTCTCCATAACCCCAATTGCTTCATTTAAGTTAGCCGGCAGTGATTCGGGGTTGGCGTTATCGACCAGCTCGTACTTCTCTTCTATTCCCTTTAAGCCAGCAGCCAACATCACCGCGTATGCCAGATATGGATTGCATGCAGAATCAGGAGAACGAAATTCGATACGAGTTGAATTCTCTTTATTTGGTTTATACATCGGGATACGCACTAGCGAGCTGCGATCGTTATGTCCCCAAGAAATCAGTGAAGGCGCTTCTCCCCCACCTTGCAGGCGCTTATATGAGTTCACCCATTGATTTGTTACTGCAGTGATTTCAGATGAATGCTTCAAGATGCCGGCGATAAATGAGCGGGCAACTTTAGATAAATTAAATTCGGCGGATGCATCGTAGAAAGCGTTCTTCTCGCCTTCAAAGAGCGAAACGTGGGTGTGCATTCCGCTACCTGGATGTTCGGTAAATGGCTTAGGCATAAATGATGCGTAGAAACCTTGTTCAAGTGCCACTTCTTTAATTACATGGCGGAAGGTCATGATGTTATCTGCGGTGCTTAAGGCATCGGCATAGCGCAGATCGATTTCCTGTTGTCCCGGTGCGCCTTCATGGTGGCTAAATTCGACTGAGATTCCCATTGCTTCCAACATAGTGATCGCTTGGCGACGGAAGTCATGTCCCACAACAGCCGGCGTGTGATCGAAATATCCACCTTGATCTACCGGAACTGGTTGTTCACCTTTAATTGGTGAATTTTTAAATAGGAAGAATTCAATTTCTGGGTGGGTGTAACAGGTGTAACCCATCTGCGCTGCCTTGTTTAAAGTGCGACGAAGTACGTTGCGTGGATCAGCATGTGAAGGCGAACCATCGGGCATGGTGATATCGCAGAACATACGTGCTGCACCTGGTGCTTCAGTGCGCCATGGCAAGATTGAAAATGTTGCAGGATCGGGCTTTGCCAACATATCTGATTCGGTAACGCGGGCAAAGCCTTCAATTGCTGAACCATCAAAACCGATTCCTTCTTCAAAGGCATTAACTAACTCAGCGGGTGCAATTGCAACGGACTTTAAATAACCCAAGACATCGGTAAACCACAAACGAATAAAACGAATATTGCGTTCTTCGATTGTGCGAAGTACGAACTCTTGCTGCTTACTCATCTGTGGATTTAGCCGAGAATCTTCTGACGTCATACCCCAGATCTTGCCAAGTCAAAGTTACGGCTGTGTTACGCGGCTCTTACTCAGCCCAGCGCGAAGTCATTGGAAGTCTGCGATCCTTGCCAAACGCTCGCTTAGAAACCTTTGGCCCAGGTGGATATTGGCGGCGCTTGTATTCGGCCTTATCGACCATCGCAATTACGCGACGAACCAAATCCTCATCAAAGCCTGCCGCAATTAACGCCGCTGAGCCTTGATCATCATCTACGTATGCCGTTAAGACGCGATCTAGCAATAAGTAATCAGGAAGTGAGTCAGTATCTTTTTGGCCAGGGCGAAGCTCTGCACTTGGCTCTTTTTCAATTGAGTTAACCGGAATTGGCTCGGCCTCACCGCGTTCGCGCGCGACTTCATTGCGCCAACGAGATAACGCCCAGACATCGGTCTTGTAAATATCTTTAATTGGGGCAAAGCCGCCCACGGCATCACCATAAAGCGTTGAGTAACCAACGGCGAGCTCTGATTTATTGCCGGTTGCTAAAACTAAATGACCTTCTTGATTTGAGATCCCCATCAGCGTTGTTCCGCGAACACGGGCCTGCAGATTTTCTTCAGCAACGCCCTTTAAAACCAGGTTATTCATATAGGCATCAACCATCGGCGCAATTGGCACGGTGCGGAAGTGAATACCGGTGGCATCGGCGAAAGCTTGGGCATCAGAGATTGAATGTTCGGATGAGTATTTACTTGGCATCGCAACGCCATTTACTCGCTTGGCACCAAGTGCATCGACAGCCAAGGCTGCAACTAGCGCCGAATCAATACCGCCCGATAAACCAACGACAACGCTACGGAAACCATTCTTCTCAACGTAGTCACGCAAGCCCACAACTATCGCGTTCCAAATTTCTTCGCGATCATCCAGGCGAACGGCCACCCCAGGAATCAGAGCGCGATCAACGCTGACTTCATCTTCAGAAATAATCACATCTGGCGAACTAGTTTTAGTTGCAACATCAATATCAACTACCGCGATGCCATCTTCAAATTGCGGTGCTCGGGCAATGACCGCACCATCTGCGCCAACCACAATGCTGTCGCCATCAAAGACCAGATCATCTTGGCCACCGGTCATATTTACATAGACCAATGGCGCCTTGGCTTGGCGAGCGCGCTTGGTTACCAGAGCTAAACGCGTGTCATCTTTTGCGCGTTCATATGGAGAACCATTTGGAACAATAACTAACCCTGGTTCGCGATCAGCAAGTTGTGCGGTAATTCCGCCATCGATCCATAGGTCTTCACAGATTGCGATTCCGATATCTGCGCCATGGATGCGTACGACCAAAGTTTGATCGCCCGGAACAAAGTTGCGGAATTCATCGAATACGCCGTAGTTAGGTAGGTGGCACTTGGCATAACGCGCTGCGACCTTGCCATCGCTGATGACGGCAACCATATTTTGTGGGGCGCCATTTACTTGATCTAAATACCCGACTATTGCCACACATCCACCGGTTAATTGACCGGCTAATTCAGTTAAGGCGCTTTGGCTGGCGAGTTGAAAAGAAGGACGTAAGGCGAGATCTTCAACTGGGTATCCCGTCAAAACCATCTCAGGAAATACCACGATATGCGCGCCGGCATCTTGAGCGGTCTTGAAGTTGGTGCGCACCAAGGCAGCGTTGGCAACCAGATCACCAACTGTTGGGTTGACCTGGGCGAGGGCTACTCGCAACTTCATTCTTCAAGAGTAATGGAATACCCTTAGTCCCAGAACCCTCAATAGTTAAGACCCGGAGACTTCTCGCGAAGCTTCGAGGCTGGAGGAACAGATGAGTACAACGACCCTTTATGGTGGCGCGGCACATCGTCGCGTCACGATTCTCGATTTAAAGAAGGCCAAGACCGATGGCGAAAAGTGGGCGATGCTCACTTCTTACGAGCAGATGACGGCAGAGATCTTCGATAGCGCAGGCATTCCTGTTCTGCTGGTTGGCGATAGCGCTGGCAATAATTTTCTGGGTGAAGAGAACACCATCCCAGTCACCATCGATGAAATGATTCCGCTAACTCGCGCGGTGGTGCGCGGATCAAAGCGCGCACTTGTCATCGCAGATCTTCCCTTCGGTTCTTACGAGTCATCTCCTGAACAAGCCCTGGCAACTTCGATCCGCTTCTTTAAAGAGGCCGGTGCCATGGCGGTAAAACTAGAAGGTGCGCATTTAGCAACTGTAGAAAAGTTAACCGCTGCCGGCATTCCAGTTATGGGCCACTTAGGCCTTACCCCGCAATCACTTCATCAACTTGGGGGCTATCGCGTCCAGGGTCGTGAAGATGGGGATGCAATTTTTCAGGCTGCGCTCGCTCTGGAAAAGGCCGGGGTTTTCGCCATCGTCTTAGAACTAGTACCGGCAGAACTCGCGGCGAAGATAACCGCCGCCCTTGCGATTCCAACTATCGGAATCGGCGCCGGCGTTAATTGCGATGCCCAAGTTTTAGTTTGGACAGATTTAGTTGGGCTAACTGCCAATCCACCGAAGTTGGCCAAGGCCTATCGCAACTTACGTTCTGAAATTTCGGCAGCCGCCCAAGAATTTGCTGCCGATGTGCGTGGGGGAACTTTCCCTGGCGCCGAAAATACCTTTAACTAGCCCACGTGGAAGAAGATAAGCGTTCAAAATTTGCGATTGAGCTGACTCCGCTCAAAAAATACCCAGATTTTCGAAATTTGTGGGCCTCTGGCCTGATTACCTACCTCGGGTCGATGATTACCTACGTCGCCGTACCTTTTCAGATCAAAGAGATGACCAACTCTTACATCGCAGTTGGTATCTCAGGGGTGGTCGAGATCGTGCCGCTGATTCTCTTTGGCCTTTATGGCGGGGTCTTAGCTGATTACGTTGATCGTAAGAAGATGATCTGGGCGACCGAGTTTGCCTCACTGGTTCTGGTCGCAATCTTGTTGGTCAACGCGCTCTCTCCCAACCCCAATCTAATTCTGATCTATGTCGTCATCGGTTTATTTGCCGCCGTCAATGGCCTGCAACGACCTAGCGCCGATGCCATCTTGCCGCGGCTAGTTGGCCATGCCGATCTTCCGGCGGCAAGTGCGTTGATGTCACTTCGTTGGCAGCTCGGTGTAATCATCGGTCCAACAATTGGTGGAGTTTTAATTGCAACCTTCTCCGTTTCAGTTGGTTACATCGCAGATGTCGCAACCTTCTTTATCTCACTCGCATTTTTGGCGCGCGTTAAAAACGTGCCCGCCAATCCAGAGGCGCAAAAGCCATCTCTGGAAGGCTTAATCGAGGGTGTGCGATATGCATTTAGTCGCCAAGATTTAATGGGGACTTATCTAGTTGATTTAGCTGCGATGTTCTTTGCAATGCCAATTGCGCTCTTTCCATTTTGGGCAGACCAACTTGGCGCACCTTGGGCGCTCGGTCTGCTCTATGCCGCCGGAACCGTTGGCTCGGTTGCAGTAACTCTGACAAGTGGATGGACGCGCACCTATCGTTTTCATGGACGGGCGGTTATTTGGGCGGCTATCGGTTGGGGCGCAGCGATTGCATTTGCCGGGTTATCCAATTCCTTGATTCTGGTTCTTCTATTTCTTGCCATGGCCGGGGCCGCCGATATGGTCAGTGCACTTTTCCGTGGAGTTATTTGGAACCAAACAATTCCAGATGGATACCGCGGACGCCTTGCAGGGATCGAACTACTTTCATATTCGATCGGCCCACTAGCCGGCCAGATGCGCGCAGCATCGATGGCAGCGGTTACCACATTGAACTTCTCAGTAACTTTTGGAGGGGTTCTCTGCATAGTTTCGGTGGCGATTTTGGCCCTTTGCCTGCCGAAATTGCGAAAATATGACTCTGAAACGAACGAATATGCCGTTGAAATGCGCAGAATTCGCGCCGAAGATGAAAAAACGGAGTGATTTTTCCCAATTTTCGCAAAAGTGCGGAGAAAATCGCAAAAATCGGTGGCGATTTAGGTAAATCATTTGGCAATTTTTTTCTTAAATGCACAAAAAAATAAAAAAATAAATTGCGACACGCACTCCGTTTTTTCGCGCTATGTACTAGCAATATTTTTACATTTCCGTCACACTTATCCACGAACAGGTTTGGGTGACGGATCCGAACCATTCCGATAGGAGAAGTACGTGGCCGCAGCTAAGAAAGCAGCACCAAAGAAGCGTCGCAAGAAGGCAGCAGCTCCAGCAGCAGCTCCAAAGAAGCGCCGCAAGAAGGCAGCAGCAAAGAAGGCAGCTCCAAAGCGTCGCAAGAAGGCAGCAGCTAAGAAGGCAGCTCCAAAGCGTCGCAAGAAGGCAGCAGCTAAGAAGGCAGCTCCAAAGCGTCGCAAGAAGGCAGCAGCTAAGAAGGCAGCTCCAAAGCGTCGCAAGAAGGCAGCAGCTAAGAAGGCAGCTCCAAAGCGTCGCCGCAAGAAGGCAGCAGCTCCAGCAGCTGCTCCAAAGAAGCGCCGCCGCAAGAAGGCAGCAGCTAAGTAATTCATTACTTAATAAAAAACCCGCCACTTTATGTGGCGGGTTTTTTATTTATCTTTTAAATCTTTTCTTAACGATTCTGATACTCGCTCGAAAATTTCTGCCAGGGCTGCTTGATCGCCCTTCGATAGATGATCAACAAATCGCAAGCGCACACTATCTACATGGTCCGGGGCGGCAGCAACGATCGCCTTCCAACCCTTAGCGGTCATCACTGCAAAATATCCGCGCTTATCTATAGGGCAAGCCTCACGCTTTACCCAGCCGGCCTTCTCCATTACCTTCATGCGATGCGAAAGGCGCGAGCGCGACAACATCGCCACATCGGCTAGCTCTGACATACGCATCCGGCGTTCTGGGGCATCACTTAATTGAGCCAAAATCTCGTAATCGGCCATCGAAAGTTCATGGTGGGCTAGGTCTAAATCCAGGGCTTCGAGCAATCGCCGGCTAGCCACGATATAGCGGCGCCAAGCCTTCATTTCAGCAGCGTTGAGCCAGCGAGGTGAGGTAGCGTTTTGCCGTGCCATTGGGCAATCATACGTTAATTACCGCAAAGTTGAACTTTCAACTACTTATTTGACGGTTACGAGAACAAAGGAAGTCATGACTAAGCAGCAACGCAGTGGGATAGATCCTTCACATATCGATAAAACTTTTCGCCCCCAAGATGATCTCTATCGCTACTTCAATGGCCGCTGGCTCAAGGACCACGAGATCCCGCAAGATCGCTCATCCGATGGCATTACCTACCAACTCTATTTAGAGGCTGAAGCCCAGGTCCGCGAAATCATCGAGACTGCCAAAGGCGAAGGCGATGCCCAGAAGATTCGCGATTTATATGACTGCTTCCTCGACACCGCAGCGATAACCAAAGCCGGAATCACTCCCCTGCTTGAAGATCTCGCCGCAATCGATCGCATCGAAACCCGTGACCAATTTATTAAGACGATGGCCGATCTAGAAATGCGCGGGCTAGGTGGCGCATTTGGTCTTGGAATTTACGGCGATGCCATGAACTCCGAAATGAACATTATCTATTTGGGACAAGGTGGCCTATCTCTGCCCGATGAGGCTTACTACCGCGAAGAACAATATGAAGAAATTCGCAAAGCCTTTAAAGTCCACGTCGCCAAAATGTTTGCGCTGGCCAAGATTGATAACGGTGCAGATTTAGCAGAAAAGATCTACGCCCTAGAAGCCCAAATTGCATCACACCATTTTGATCAGGTTAAAGATCGCGATGTCGAACTGACATATAACAAGATGACCTTTAAAGAGCTCTGCGCCCTTGCCCCACACTTTGATTGGGCGACCTGGCTTGAGTTCAGCCAGATTCCAAAGGCGGCCTTTGACGAGTTAGTTGTTCAACAGCCACCGTTCTTTGCTGGCTTATCTAGCATCCTCGAAAACTTTGATCCCGCCCCATGGAAGGCGTGGATGAAGTGGCAATTAGTTTCAGGTGCTGCGGCTTACCTGCCTGATGAATTTGTAAATCAGAACTTTGATTTCTATGCCAAGACTTTATCTGGCACCCCCGAAATCCGAGTTCGCTGGAAGCGCGCTATCTCCTTTGTCGAAGGTGCACTTGGCGAAGCCATTGGCCGCATCTATGTACAGCGCCATTTCCCAGAGGCAGCCAAAACTGCGATGCTCGAACTCGTTGCTAATTTGATAGAGGCCTACCGAATCAGCATTAATCAACTCTCCTGGATGAGCCCAGAAACCAAAGCCAAGGCTTTAGATAAGTTAGGAAAGTTCACGCCAAAGATCGGCTATCCCGACAAGTGGCGCGATTATTCGGCGCTAACTATTACCCGAGACGGCCTCTTCGGAAACATTGGACGCATCACCAAGTTCTCGCGCGATATCGAATTAGCCAAGATCGGTAAGCCAGTTGATAAGACCGAATGGCTGATGACCCCGCAGACCGTTAACGCTTATTACCACCCGATCCAGAATGAGATCGTCTTTCCGGCCGCCATCTTGCAGCCACCGTTCTTTGATTTGGAAGCCGACATCGCAGCCAATTACGGCGGAATCGGTGCGGTTATCGGCCATGAAATCGGCCACGGCTTTGATGACCAAGGTTCTAAATTCGATGGCGATGGAAACATGATCGATTGGTGGACCGAATCCGATCGCACCGAATTTGAAAAGCGCGCCAATATGTTGATCAAACAATTTGATGCCCTTTATCCAGAAGAGACCCCAGATATCCACGTAAATGGCGCTCTAACGGTCGGAGAAAACATTGGAGACCTGGGCGGCCTTGCAATCGGCTTTAAGGCTTATAAATTGGCTCTAAAGGGCGCTCCAGCGCCTGTAATCGATGGTTTAACGGGAGAACAACGTTTCTTCTTATCGTGGGCGCAAGCATGGCGTGGCAAGGTACGTGCCGAAGAACTACGTCGTCGCATCGCAACTGATCCGCATTCTCCATATGAGTTTCGTTGCAACGCAATCGTCGCCAACCTCAGTGATTTCTATGAGGCCTTTGAAGTAACCGAAGGCGACAAGTTATGGCTGGCTGAAAGCGAGAGAGTCGAGATCTGGTAGCTAGATTTAAGAACTAGTTTTCAGGGAAGTGGCAGGCCACTTGTGAAGCCCCGAGCTGTACCAACTGTGGCACTTCGGTGCGGCACTTATCTTGCGCCTTCCAGCAACGGGTATTAAAGACGCAACCCGATGGTGGATTAATTGGGCTAGGTAGATCGCCGGTCAAGATAATGCGTTCGCGGGTGCGTTCAGATCGTGGATCTGGCAGCGGCACCGCAGATAAAAGCGCTGTTGTATATGGATGGCGTGGCTTGGCATAGAGATCAGCAGTTGCTGCGATCTCCATCATCTTGCCCAGGTACATAACCGCTACGCGATCTGAAATATGTTGCACCACAGATAAATCGTGGGCGATAAAGACCATGCTGATCTTCTCTTCTTCTTGCAGATCTTCCAGCAAGTTAATTACCTGAGCCTGAATCGAAACATCAAGTGCTGAAACTGGTTCGTCGGCAACGATAAAACGTGGCTTTAACGCGATTGCACGAGCGATACCGATGCGCTGGCGCTGTCCGCCTGAGAACTCATGTGGGTAGCGGTTGTAGTGCTCTGGGTTTAGACCAACGCGCGCCATTAGGTTTTGCACGGCAGTCTTAACGCCTTCTGGTGGAGTAATTCCTTGGATTTCAAATGGTGCAGAAATAATCTTGCCGATTGTCTGACGTGGATTTAGCGCAGAGTATGGATCTTGAAAGATGATCTGCATCTGGGCGCGGATTGCGCGCATCTTTGTTGCGCTGTAATCGGTGATGTCTTGATCTTCGAAGATTAACTTTCCAGAAGTAGGTTCAGTTAACTTCAAGATTGTGCGGCCGGCAGTTGTCTTACCGCAACCAGATTCGCCTACCAGGCCAAGAGTTTCGCCAGCCTTTAACTCGAAGGAGATGCCGTCGACAGCCTTTACTACTTCCTTTTCACCGCGCTTGCCTTTGCCGGTTGGGAAGTGCTTAACAAGATTATCTACCTTAAGAATTACATCGCTCATGCCTGTAACTCCTTTAACTCTTTAGCAAATAAATCATGGCGCAAAGACTCAGGGATATGGCAGCGAGAACGATGAGTTGCTGAGGTGCCGATTAGTTCCGGCTTAGTTGAGTTACAACCAGATTCTGATGAATGTTGCTTGTACTCACAGCGTGGTGCAAATGGGCAACCAACTGGCAGGTTAATTAGTGAAGGTGGCTGTCCTGGAATCGCCTTGAGGCGTTCGTTCTTTGATGAAACTCTTGGCACTGATTTGAGAAGTCCAAGGGTGTATGGCGCAAGCGGTGAGTAGAAGATGTCATCTACTGGGCCTTCTTCAACGATGCGCCCTGCATACATAACATTTACGCGATCGGCCACTTGTGCAACAACACCGAGATCGTGGGTAATCAACAAGATACCCATGTTAAATTCTTTCTTAAGCTTGGAAAGTAGCGCCAAGATCTGGGCTTGCACAGTTACATCTAGCGCAGTTGTTGGTTCATCGGCGATCAAGATTTGTGGTGAGTTCATTAGAGCCATTGCGATCATCACGCGCTGGCGCATACCGCCCGAGAATTGATGAGGAAATTCCACGGCGCGCTTTGCTGGCTCTGGAATTCCAACGAGATCAAGCATCTCGATTGCGCGGGCCATCGCCTCTTTCTTCTTACCTGGATTGTGAACCAAGTAAGCCTCAGCAAGCTGGCTGCCGATCTTGTAAAAAGGATGGAGTGAGGACATGGGATCCTGGAAGATCATCGCAACTGCGCGCCCACGGATATCGCGGATCGCATCATCGCTTAGCGAGACAACATCTTTAAAGGTCCCGCCATCATTTAGTGAAATTGATCCCGAGATCTGGGCTGATCCTTTTTTATGAAGCCCCATCACAGAAAGGCTGGTAACGGTTTTACCGGAGCCAGATTCGCCCACGATGGCAACGGTTTCACCGGCGTTAAGGGTTAGTGAAACGCCATCTACGGCGCGGACCATGCCATCATCGGTTTTAAAGGAGACATGTAAGTCCTGAATGCGGAGCAGTTCGGTCATGTGATGCGCACCCGTGGATCTAGGACGGCATACAACATATCGACGATTAAGTTCATAACGATGACAACAACTGCTGCCAAGATGGTGGTTGCAAGAACTACAGATAGATCGAATTCGTAAACAGAGCGAAGTGTGAGTCGGCCAAGTCCTGGCAAGTTAAAGATCGTTTCGGTAATGATTGCGCCGCCGATGAGGCCTGCAAAATCGAGACCCGCCAGAGTAATCAATGGGGCTAGCACGGCGCGAAGCGTGTGCTTAAAGAAGACAACACGTTCGCCAACGCCTTTAGCTCGCGCGGTGCGGATGTAATCCTCGCCGAGGGTTTCAAGAAGTGCGGCACGAGTAAAACGTGTGTAGATCGCGGCATATGCGATCGCCAAGGTGATCCAAGGCAAGATGAAGTATTCGACAAATTTAAATGGGTTATCGAAGATCGAGGTGTAACCCTGTAGCGAAAGTGGAATCAACTTCCACTTGATAGAAACCCAGATAAGTAGTGCAAGGCCTGTAACGAATGTAGGAAGAGATGTTGCTAGAAGTACGAAAACAGATGAACTTGTATCAGGCCAACGGTTTTTAAATTTAGCGGCAACGATGCCCAGGCCAATTCCAACGGTGAGCCAGAGCAGAAGCGCACCGATTGCTAAGCTGATGGTGATTGGCAGAGCCTCAACCAGCATGTTGGTAACGCAAGCATTTTCGTTAAATGAATATCCAAAGGATGGTGCTGGGCAAGTAAAGGCTGCACTTCCGGCGCCATAAGTGCGTCCGAGAAAGATTCCAGAGAGGAAGAGCCAATATTGCTCGTAAATTGGTTTATCAAAACCTAGACGAACTCGATTTGCTTCAACGATCTGATCTGTACAACGCTGACCACAAGTCAGAGCGGCTGGATCAAATGGGAGCAGAGAGAAGATTCCAAAGACAACGGCTGAGACGATCAGGATTGTGAACGCTGCAAATATTGCGCGGCGCCCGATGAATTTCAACATCTCTTCAATCCCTTCTTGCGTGTATTAACTTTTAACTTTTAAGAAAGTTGAACCTACCAGTAAGAAGGTACTTCCGACGCCAATTGCTTAGCGCCGGAAGTACCTGTCTCTACTGCTATTTGCGCTATTTAAAGCGCTTGCAGGTAAAGATTTGGATTAGTTGTTAATCCAGATCTTTCCGTATGCAGGGTTACCCTGAGGTACCCAGAAGAAGACGTTTGCAAGCTGTGAGCCCCAAACTTCCTGAGCCTTACCAAACGTTGTTGGCAATACCCACATCTGCTTCATTGCATATGCATCTAGTTCTTTCCACATTACTGCTTGCTTCTTGCGATCGGTTGTCTTCATCGCAATGTTGACCTTATCTTCAAAGGCCTTGTAAGCAGGATCTGCAGTGTTCTGTGAAAGGTTAAATCCACCGAATGATGCAAATAGTTCTGGAATAACTGTTGAAGCATTTGCCCAGTCAGCACCCCAACCAGAAGCAGACATATCTTTCTGCTTGTCAGGGTTCATAACTGTTGAGTAGTAACCAGAGCTGATGATGTTCCACTTAACCTTGATTCCAGCGCGAGCGTATGCAGCCTCGTTGATTGGAATTGTGTCGTTAAGTGTTACAGACTGACGAACATCCATTGTGATGCCTTCTTCAGTTGCCTTCTTGTAATCAGCAGGACACTTGGTCTTTGCGATTTCCATCAATTCCTTCGCCTTAACGATATTTCCTTCAGGCTTGAAATCTGGGCTTCCTGGACCTACGACCTTGGTAGGTGCGTAGTCAGCTGCTACGAGTGGGCTAATTACGCCGGTTGCATATGAACCTGCATAAGTTGGGCCGCCTGCGTAGTCAAGAAGAGCCTTCGCATCACGTGAGTGGTACATCGCTTGGCGGATTTCCAAGCAAGGCATTGCCTTTACGTTAAATGCGATGTAGATCGCGTATGGATCTGAGTTGTTCATACGACGGTTCTTGAACTTTGCGTCGGTGAAGAACTTGTCCTTATTTGAAGGAAGTGGTCCACCAAAGTTCATTGCTGAAGGAATTGTGTCTTCCAACATGATCTGGTCGATTACTTCTTCATCAAGACCGAACTGGATGATTACTTCATCTGGGTATGGAGTACGAACTGGGTCAGATGCTTTTGACCATTGAGCGTTACGGACCATACGAAGCTGTGTCTTGCTGTTTTCTACGATCTTGTATGGACCTGTTGCCTGTGGGTTTAGGTCGTACTTATCGCCTGTGTCCTTCTTCTTCTGGACTGGTGAAATAACACCGTATGTAGCCAAGTAGTTGAAGTCAGCAATTGACTTGTTCAGTTGGAAAGTAATTGTGCGGTTGTCGCTTGAGCAAGAGACTGCCTTGTTGTAAGCAGCTTGTGCTGCCTTGGTGCTCTTGTAAGGACCAACATAGATTGAATTTCCATCTTTATCTTTTGGAATATCAAGCCATGAAAGTAAGTAAGTAGGTCCGTTGTTGATTACATCTTGTGCGAATACACGAGATGTACCGTATTGGACATGCTCACATGTAATTGGTGTTCCATCTTCAAACTTTGTGCCTGGACGAAGTGTGAACTTCCATGTCTTAGCAGCGTTGCTTGGAACACCAGTGTTAGTTGCTAGATCTGGAACAAGGTTTGCTCCTGCAGCACCTGGGACTGGGTTGTATGCAACCAAAGTACGAGTGTGAAATGAATTCATAAACGCGAGGTCGCGTCCGGTGTAGATACGGCTTGGATCTAGGTGATCAAGACGTGGTTCGTGCTCAAGAAAAGTGAGAATTCCACCTGTCTTTGGTGTTGTTGCAGCAGATGCAGCGTTTGTTCCAGCAACCACAACGGTTCCGAGAAGCAAAGCGCTTGCAGATGCAACAACTACGGCACGACGAAGAGCATAACGAGGGCTCATTCCGTAATCCTTTCGATTGGGATGTAGTGGCGGGCAAACCCGCACTACGAGTGGCTTGAGTTAAGCAGAAAATGTCCGAAAAGTGAATACTCGGCGGTAGGGGCAGGGGTGATTTAAGCCCCGCAGATGAATCGTTATCGAGGCGTTACTTGTCGGCTCTTGGGTCGAGCGCATCACGCAGCGCATCGCCGACCAAGTTAAAGGCCAAAACCACGATGACTAGGGAGGCTGCTGTAATTAGGAAGAAGCTCGGCATAACGGTTACGAAGCGGGTGGCATTAGAAAGCAGGATGCCCCAAGTCGATGCCGGTGGTTGAACACCCAGACCTAGGAATGAGAAGACCGCTTCCGATGCGAGGTAGCCAGGAAGTGAAAGCGAGACAACCACAATTACCGGCGCCCAAAGATTAGGGACAAGTTCTTTCAGAATAATGCGACGACGGGTTGCACCCATTGCTTGTGCAGCGGTTACGAATTCGCGTTCACGAAGTGAGAGAACCTGGGATCGGATTAGTCGAGAAAATCCCGGCCATCCGAAGAAAGATAAGAAGAGAATTAAGAAGAGAACGCGAGCGCCGTTGCCTTCTGCAATTCCGAATTTTTCAATGCGATCAACCATTGGCTCGCTAAGTGCCACGATCATAAAGAAGGCAGGGAATGCGAGAAGGAAGTCAGTAAAGCGACCGAGGTATCCATCAACGCGGCCGCGGAAATAACCACCAACAATTCCTACGAAGAAACCAATAGTTAGCGCAGTTGCAGTTGTAAGAATTGCGATCATAAATGAGATACGTGAACCGTAAAGAAGTTGGGCGAGTAAATCGCGACCTGTGCCAGGAATTACGCCAAGTGGATGTTCTCTGCTAAAGCCGGCTAAATCACCCGTTGGAATACCACTGCTATTTAAGCCCTCAAGGTTTAGGTCGTTCGGATTGATCCCCAAGAGTCGGCACACGATTGGCGCAAAGAGCGACATGCTCAGCAGGAAAATACTGATTCCCGCCGCGATCATTCCCACTTTATTTCGCTTGAAGCGGCTCCATGCGATCTGGCGCGGGCTACGACCTGCGATTGCAGGGCTAGCACTAATTGGTGCATCAACTTCTGAGTTAGTTGCTGAGTTGAGAGACATGCGGGCTACTCTATACTTATGGCTAGTAAATAGTCACCTGCATACTGAAATTTCTCTTGGAGGCCTCAATGTTTAACGCTAAATCTACGAACTTTGCAACTGCCAGCGCAGCTATTGTCCTAGCGCTAACCCTCTCTGCATGCGGTGGATCTGATGAGGTTGCTCAAGTTGATGACCAAACTCTCGTTACCGAAGTTGAGGAAGCACCGCAAGCAACTGGCGGATTTGATGCTCCTGTCGTAACTCCAGACAAAGTTTCATACACACTTTCCTCACCTTCTAGCTTCACACCTGGAAAATTCGCTTCCGGAATGCTGCCTGGCCAGACCAACGAGCGATTCAACGTAACCGTTGAAAATGGCTCAGCTGCAGATTTAGATTTAGCAACGCTAATTGTTAAGGGTTCAACAACCACTGGCGAATGTGTCGATATCTTCGATGGCGATAATCAGATGGAGGGCGCACCAACTACTCCGCTTGCTGCTGGTGCAACTGCCAAGTTCTCTTGGGGACTTTCTTGCCCAGGTAAGGGTGGCGAAGAAATCTCAGTAACACTTTCTAACGGCCTAACAAATGTAATTGAAGTTACTGGAAAACTCGCTTAAATTTTTAGGGAACTTAGCCCGTTCACGCGATCTGCGTGGGCGGGCTATTTCTTTGCCTTATTTGTGGAGCGCTTTAAGTAAGCAAATAAAGGAATTGGTGCAAGTACCCCGATCGCCATGGTTAAAACCCAGAGCTGTTCTAGATTTGCACCGATCATTAGTCCGGCAACGGCTGGACCTGCGATTCCTGAAATTCCCCACTGCAAACTAGTTAGCGCACTTGCGCGACCACGGATATGTTCAGGAGCAAGTTCTTGCGTTAACGCTGGGCTAGTTGGTGCGTGGACCATCTCACCAAAGGCGAAGATCAATTGACTAACACAAAGTGCGATACCGGCCATAAACATTGATAGGTATGGTGAAATACCAACGGCTAGCCAAGAAAGCGCCCAAATAACTCCTACAGAAATCAGCGCGGTGTACTTCGAATAATTTGCGATCAACTTTAGAACTAGCGGCTGGAAGGCCACAATTGCAAAGGTATTTACTCCAAAGATGATCCCCAACCAATTCGGCGCCAAATCAAGATATTGCGTCGCATAAATTGGTAGCCCTGATTGCAAAGGTCCGTAGCCAAACGTTAAAAGAATGATTCCTGCGATAGTCAGGATCGACAACTCTTTGATCGCAAATAGTTCTCGATAACTTCCCTTTTCCGGCTCATGCTCTTTCGCAACATATTTGCCGGCATGAGGGGTGTTAAGCCCCCAAATAAAGAAGATAAAGACAAAGTAAGTTAAAGAATCAATGAAATACATAATTTGATAAGAAAGAATCGAATCTTCGCGAATAATCAGAGCCGATATAAATCCACCGATACCGAGACCAAGGTTCATCAACATAAAGTTAAAACCAAAGATTTTGGTTCGATCCTTTAGTGGAGTAACGCGAGTTAAAATCACCATCTGCGAAGGCCAAACACATTGACCACCAAAAGCGAATAAAGTTATTGCAATTAACGCATGTGCTTGAGTTGTTACGAAAGCGAAGGCAAGGGCTGAAAATCCAGAGATCACAAGACCGGCGAGCATTACTTTCTTTGGTCCGATGTGATCGACCAGTGACCCAAGTGGTGGGGTGCAGATAATCCCAAAGAGTGCGCCCCACGCCATTACTGCGCCGCCAAATGCGATAGAGAAACCCCGGATATCGTGGAGATAAACCATCAAGAGCGAAAGCGTCATACCGCGACCGATAGCGCTGAGAGCGATTCCCGCAACAATGCGTCGCGAATGCGGATTTAAAAGAGAAGTGAACTCTTGAAAGGGCGCTTTTCCTGCGAACATCAGGGCAGTCTATATCTGAGACAATAACGCTTGTGTCGACTCCAGCAGCAAAAAACTTCTCATTTGAGATAAAGAAGAGCGCAGAGAATTCACTCGCGCGCGTTGGCACACTTTCTACTCCACATGGTGATATTCAAACACCAGCATTTATTCCAGTTGGGACAAAGGCCACCGTTAAAGCAGTTCTACCTGCGGCGATGCAAGATCTTGGTGCGCAAGCTCTCTTGGCAAATGCATATCACCTCTATTTACAGCCCGGCTCTGATGTTTTAGATGAAGCCGGTGGCTTAGCCAATTTTATGAACTGGCCAGGTCCTACCTTCACCGATAGCGGTGGATTTCAAGTTCTCTCACTGGGGGTTGGGTTTAAAAAAGTTTTAGCGATGGATGCCAAGACTTTCCGATCAGATCAAGTTATTGCTGGCAATAAAGAGCGTTTAGCCCATGTCGATGATGATGGCGTCACCTTTAAGTCTCACCTCGATGGTTCGATGCATCGCTTTACCGCGGAAATATCGATGCAGATCCAACATAAGATTGGCGCCGACATAATCTTCGCCTTCGATGAATGCACAACCTTGCATAACACCCGTCCTTATCAAGAGCTAGCAATGGAACGCACCTACGACTGGGCGATTCGTTGCTTAGATGAACATAAACGTTTAACTGATGTCCGTAGCGATAAGCCATACCAAGCGCTCTTTGGCGTTATTCAAGGAGCGCAGTACGAAGATCTCCGAAAGAAAGCCGCGAATGATTTAGGAACAATGTCTTCATCAGGAATCGAATTCGACGGCTTCGGTATTGGTGGAGCGCTCGACAAATCATCCCTTGGCACAATCGTTGGCTGGGTAAATAGCACCTTGCCAGAAAATAAGCCGAAACATTTGCTCGGCATTGGCGCGCCGGAAGATCTATTTGTTGGTGTGGAAAATGGAGTAGATACCTTCGACTGCGTCCTTGCTTCACGCATCGCTCGCTCTAGTGCTGTGTACACAATGCAGGGGCGATTTAATCTCTCCAATGCGCCCTACGTGCGCGACTTCAACCCTATTGACGATGAATGCGATTGTTATACCTGCACCAATTTCACACGCGCTTACTTGTGCCACTTATTCCGCGGTAAAGAGATGGTTGCCGCAACTCTGGCAACGATCCACAATGAACGTTTCGTAGTTCGCTTAGTTGACCAAATGCGTCAGGCGCTAATTGATGGAAACTTTATGGGTATGAAGAAGGAATTCTTAGGGCGTTACACCCATAGATCTGGTCAATCCCGCGATTAACTAGCGATTAACTAGCGCCCCACCTTTTCAAGAAAGTTTCGCGATCCATCTCGTAAATATCTTCTGGGCCATCTTCTTCATCAATCTGTTGTCCCTTAAAGTCAAAACCGAAGTATTTGATGACTGCTATTGAAGGAAGATTTTCGGGGCTTACCGTGTAACGAAGTATCTTCACCTCTGGAAAAGTTAAGACCCAGCGCCACATCCCCAAAAGCGCTTCTTTCGCGTATCCCTGGTTCTGATATTGAGTCTCAATGCCAAGACCGATCTCCATCATTCCCTGCGCATCTGGTGTGCCATGAAAACTGGTGCTTCCGATGACTTCGCGGTTCTCCTTTAGAACAATCCAACGGACAAACCATTTGTTAGTTGCCGGATCTGCCTTTACTTGCGGCACGCGCCAAGCAAGTGGTCCTTGGAAATCAATCAAGTTGCGAAGCGGATTAGTGAAAGTCTCATCAGATAGCGCGAAGGTATCGTCACGCTTTTCAAAGAGATCTATAAGTCGATCAGCTGCAATATGGTGAAGCTCAAGTCTTGCAGTCGAGATAACGGGTTGCTTCAGATGCACTTAACGCGCGCCCACCTTTGGCAGATGCCAGTCAAAGCGGATAGAAAGTTCGCGAACAATGATGACGACAAAGCCTGCTGATAGTGCAACAAAACCAGAGTTCAATTCAAAGTAGTCGCCTGTGACATAGACAAGTGATCCCGCTAAACAAGATGTTCCGATAGTTTCACGGTGCAGTAAAACTGGCTCAACTTGGCAAAGTACATCTCGCAGCAAACCGCCGGTTACTGCTCCAATAAGGCCAAGAAACACCGCCGCCACAAATGGAGCTCCATGTGTCAGTGCAAACTGTGCGCCAGATACCGAACAGACCGCTAAGCCAATTGTGTCGAGAGTTAATACAAATCTTCCAACCGGGCTAGTTCGCTTAATTGCTAAGGTAATTAGAACTGCAATTACAACGCCTGCAAATAACCAAGTGTGTAGAACCCAAGGTGGTCGCTCCCCCAGAAGCAGGTTACGGAAGGTTCCACCTGAAAGTGATGCGATAGCGGCGATAAATGCGATGCCGCCGTAATCCAAACCCTTATCAGCGGCGATACGTGCACCAACCAGGGCAAAGGCAAAGGTGCCCGCTAGGTCAAGGAGATTAACTAAAAGTTCTAAATCCACTCAATCAGTATAGGTGAGGTCGATCTAGAGAATATAAAGGCTCTTCGCCTTAGCAACAGCATCATCCCGACCCGATGCACCAATTTTGCGATAAACATTTTTTAGGTGGGTCTTCATCGTGTTAATCGAAACATGGAGATTGGTTGCAATCGCACTTATCGGCGCCCCCGCTGCCAAGTGGCGCAAGATTTCTAATTCGCGTTTGGTTAGAGCGGCGTTAAGGCTTGCAGTTTTTTCCGACCTCTCCTTTAGGCGCGATGTAATCAATGAGGCAAGCTCTTCCAGATAAACGGTGGGTTTCTCGGTGGCAATCTTTATAATCAAATTCAGAATATCGGCATCCTGGCGCAAAAAAGTCTCTTTAGCACCAACGCGTGCGCCTATTTCAAGCGCCTTTTTCATCGACTCAATAGCAATCTTTTCTTTATCAATATTCTCCTCAGTCTCTGAAAGTAATTTGTAGATTTGATCTTTCGCAGTCAAATTAGGAAGCTCAGAGACTACAAAGGCCGGAGATTTCCTTCCAGTTTGCTGGGTGTGGATTGGTCTTATTCGCTGTACTACTAGGAAGTCGGGCAAGCGGTCCAGAAGTACACCAACACGTTCCCAGTCTTTCATCGTGTATTTGATAAACATTTCAGTCAAGTCGCAATATGTAATAAGACCATTTCGAAGGTGCATTGCAGCAGCGCGGTCTCGACCTCTACGAACTATTTCCAGCGCTGCCTGACTCTTACCTTTAAGCGCCAAATCTCGAGCCAAGAAACTCTCCGCTATGAAACACCAGATCGGTTGTGACCATGAATTAGCCAAGTTTCTCATCTGTTCAAAAAGTGTCATGCATTCAGTGACTTGTGAAAATTCCAATAAACAACGTGCCCGAACATACATCGCATCAAGTGGGCCGAAAATACCTGAGTATCCATATCGCGATGCTTGCGCAATCACATTGTTTGAAATTAGAAGAGCATCTTTAAACTCTCCACGACTAAGTAAGGTTGAAGCTTCAATAGCATTTAACAAATACAAAACTAAATTCGAATTATCATTACCGGCTATCTCATATGCTTCTTTTTGAATTGACTCTAGTTCAGTTGAGTTGTCATAAATAACTGCCTTGGCAGACATGATGCGAAGAATTGAAATTTTATCGGCTAGACCAAGATCTAGCGGTGAATCATCTTCACGGCGAACTCTCCCATAATCAATCTCTAGCTCTTCTGTCAGACCAAGCGCGAAATCAATGTAGATATTTACAGCAGCAATAAACTTGTCTATGAAGGGCTCCATTTCGGAGTCGCGAGCGGCAAAACGCATTTCTCCCATGAGGCTCTGTGCGTTTTCATATTGAAAATCTGCTGCATAGCCGATGAGTTGGACGGTCTGGCGCTTAAGCAGCCCTTCTTTCGAAGCATCGCCAACTATTGAGGACATGAGAATCAACTCTTTGCCTCGTCCAGTGGCAATTAGATTTCGCATACTTTCGCGAAAGAGCGAACGGTACTGCGATGCATCACCAGATTCCTTGGCATGATGCAAAGACTTTATATGCTCCTGTTTATCTTGGAAGTGCTTGCTCAACCTCGAATGCAAATTTTTTCTACCCTGGCTATTTGATTTTGACTGTAAAAGTAGCGATGTCCGTATTAACGGATTTAGAGCAAACTTGTAAACAGAATCAGAGGTATGAATTAGAAATAGCGCCTCGGTTGCAAAGGAATTTAATTTAGCCAGTGAGAATTTATCTTGAAGCGCAATTTCTGCTGCTTCTACAGAAAACTCTTCGAAAATGGAGAGAGTTTCAAGCATCTCACGGTCTGTAGGATCAAGTGATCGTAATAACTCGGCAACAATTAAGTTTAGTGGTTCCGCAGAATAGCTTCCAATTTCTTCCACTGACTTTATCTTTACGCCTCTACTTATATTTGAGGCAATGAGATTTACCGCAGCCGGCCAACCTCGAGCAGAATTGAGAATCTTGAAGGATTCTTCGTCATCAGGGGAAATTCCATAAAATCTAGCTAACTGTTCGACTTCTTCGTCTCTTAACTTCAAATCATTTAATCCGTAAGCCCTAAAATTTGGCATATTTGTTAAACTCGAATAGTTGGCAGCTGGGCTATTCCGTCGAATTACAATTGTATGTACATTTTGTGGAAGAAGATCTATCACTCGATTTGATAAGGCCTCATCATCTGCGATTGCCATTCTGTTGCTATCAAAAACGATTACAAAGTGTTTTCCTGTAATTCCAAGTTCGCCGAAGATTCTCCCAAGCAAATCAGGAGAAGAAATATCTTCAGGGCCCGTGAACCAAGGAGCGAAATCAGGTAAAACATTTCTTATTGCTTGCAGTAGGTGCGCGTAAAAATCTGCAATTCCATCACGTTCGCTTGCGGTGTACCAAATAACTGGGTGGCTAACGCTGGTTAAATACTCGGCTACGAGCGATGATTTTCCGAATCCGGATGGCGCCGAAATCAAAGTCAGGCCAGCACGATCTATTGCAACTTCAGCAAGTATTTCTTTTCTAGATAGAAAGTTTGGGGGCAATACTGGAGGCAAGGTGCGAGAGAGCCCAACCCCAGGGATCACCCCAGCGGGTTGACCCAAGTTAACGCGATGTGGAGCCACGCCTAAGGGTGAGGCATGAAGGGGCGAAATGGCTAGTAGAAATCACCCTAATAGGGTGAGGCAAGCGGGTGAATTTAGAGGGTGGCGAAAGCTTCTTCAAGAACGCCAAGGGCATCCTTAAGCAATTCATCGCTAATTACGATCGGTGGCAAGAAGCGAATGACGTTGCCATAAGTACCGGCGGTAAGAATGAGAACGCCTTTGCTCTGGCAATACTTGATTACTGCAGCCATGGCAGCAGGGTTTGGGTTCTTGGTGCCGGCCTCAACAAGTTCGATCGCTTGCATTGCACCGCGTCCACGAACTTCGCCAATGATCGGATACTTACTTGCTAGCGCAGTTAGAGATTCGTTAAGAATCTTTCCAATGTGACGGGCGCGTTCGACAAGTTTTTCTTCTTCAATAGTTTCAATCGCACCAAGCGCTGCTGCACATGCGATTGGGTTTCCACCGTAGGTTCCGCCAAGACCGCCGACATGTGATGAATCCATAATTTCTGCACGAGCAGTCACTGCGGCAAGTGGCAAGCCACCTGCGATTCCCTTTGCAGTAATAATCATGTCAGGAACAACGCCTTCATCTTCGCAAGCAAAGAGATCTCCGGTACGAGCAAATCCGGTCTGAACTTCATCAGCGATAAAAACGATTCCGTGCTCAGTTGCGAACTTTGCAAGTCCTGGTAGGAATCCCTTTGGTGGAACGATAAATCCACCTTCGCCCATGATTGGTTCAATGATGATTGCTGCAACGTTATGAGCGCCAACTTCTTTTTCAATCTTTGAAGTAACAATGTCTAAGTAATCCTGCGCCATCGTTGCCAGGTTGCCTTCATAGTGGAATGAGTAAGGCATCGGCATGCGATAGATCTCGTTGGCAAAAGGACCAAAACCTTCTTTGTAAGGAACGTTCTTGGCCGTCAGCGCCATAGTTAAGTTAGTGCGGCCGTGATAAGCATGTTCAAAGACGATAATTGCTGGGCGCTTGGTTGAATGGCGCGCAATCTTTATCGCGTTTTCTACAGCTTCTGCACCAGAGTTTTGCAAAATAGATTTCTTCTTATGGGTGCCTGGCGTTAAACGATTAAGCGCTTCGCAGACTTCGACGTAACCCATATATGGAGCGGTCGTGAAGTTGGTATGTGTGAACGCCTGCACAGCGTCAACAACACGTTCTACAACGCGAGGTGCGGCATTTCCAACGTTTACAACGCCGATTCCTGCACCCAGATCAATAATGCGATTGCCATCTACATCTTGCAGGATTGCGCCTTCACCGCGTTCGATAAACGCTGGGATTGCCATGCCTAACCCTGCTGAAACTGCCTCTTTACGACGAGCAATTAACTCCTGCGATTTTGGCCCTGGAATAGCGGTGGCCAAGTGACGTGATTGCGGGAGAGGGTCCTTTGAGGTCATAGGTAAATTGTAGAGCCTCTTTTTAACTTCTGCGGCGCAACGAGTTAGGCTCGGAGAGTGGAGAAGAGAAATGAACTACGTCGCAGCGCTCCGCTGCTTGATGCATACCTGACTTACTTTGAGGCAGATCACACTCCCTTCACAATCCCTGGACATAAACAAAGAGCTTCACAGATCGATGTTGGTTTAGGCGCCGTAGTTGATTCTGATATTCCGCTCTACGGTGGTTTAGATGAAATCAAATTAACCAACCAGATTTTGGCAAAGTCGGAGAAGATTGCAGCGCAATTATGGGGCGCAGATTTTGCACGTTTTTCAACGGGTGGATCAACCCATGCCAATCAAGCAGTCATCCTGGCGCTTGGAAAACCTGGAGATAAAGTCGCGGTTTCGCGTACCGCACACCGTTCAGTTTTAAGCGCGCTAGTTTTGGCGGGTCTTGAACCAATTTGGATGAACCCCGAACTTGATGGTGCAACAGGTGTGCCGATTGGAATTTCCATAACTGAATTACAACGCGCGCTGCAAGGCAATCCGATTGCAATTTTGTTAACAGAACCTGGTTATCTCGGAACGCTCTCTGACTTAAAACCTTTGATTGCTGCGGCGCACGATAAATCTATTCCGGTAATTGTTGATGCTGCTTGGGGCGGGCATTTCGGATTTCATCCCGACCTGCCACAACACGTTATTGCACAGGGTGCAGATGCTTTGATTACTAGCGTTCATAAGGCGCTTCCTGGATATAGCGCCTCTGCGCTGTTACTTGCCAAAACTAAATTCATTAGCGCCGAAAGACTTGAGCAGAGCTTTGAAACAACGCACACAACTTCTCCAGCCGGCGCTCCCCTGGCATCAATTGATGCGGTTCGAGCGCTGCTACAAACCCGCGGCCCAGAATTACTGGGCGCACTAATTGAAAATGTGGCGCAATTTAAATTGGCAGTGCAAGCAAACTTTGACCTACCAATCTTCTTGAATCCAACCGACTTCCCTGCCGGAAGATTCGATCCGGCCAAGATCGTGCTGCGCGTTCAGCAACTTGGCGCGGCAGGCGTTGAAATTGAGCGCGCGCTAATTGCGCAAGGTATTCGCGTTGAGATGGCAGATAACGACACAATAGTTTTCTTAGCAACCTTGGCCGATACCAAAGATGATTTCCAGGCACTGGCCATGACTTTGGTACCAATTCTTAAGAAGTTACAGAACGCACCACGCCAGAGCGCAACTGCGCTGAGTTGGTCAGTTGTGCCACAGATTGCAACTTCGATGCGTGATGCTTATTTTGCAAAAACCGAAATGGTTAACTCAAGTCAGGCAATTGGTCGGATCTCAGCAGATCTCATCGCTCCATATCCACCAGGGGTTGCAGTCGTTGCTCCAGGTGAAGTTCTAACAGAGCAGATCGTTAGTGGGCTAAGTGCATCTCAAAAAGCGGGTGTTCGCATTGCCTACGCCACTGATCCAACGCTAAAGAGTTACAGAGTCGTAAAGAAGTAATTACGACTGGCTAGCAAATTTCTTTAACGCATCTCCATAAAGTCTAAAGACAGTCCAATCATCCATCGCCACAGCCCCAAGTGATTTATAGAAATCAATTGATGGCGTATTCCAATCCAAAACCCACCACTGGAAACGCTCGTATCCGCGTTCAACGCAGAGCTGAGCTAGGGTCTTCATAAATCCTTTACCGATTCCATGGCCGCGATATTCCGGCTGCACAAAGAGATCTTCCAGATAAACACCAGGCTTGCCGAGCCAGGTTGAGTAATTCAGGAACCAGAAAGCAATACCAACAATTTTTCCATCAACTTCAGCAACGTGACAGAAGGCAACTGGGTGGCTGTTAAATAAGGATTGCTCTATTTGTTCGATGGTTGCAACCATTTCATCAGGTGCTTTTTCATAGACCGCTAATTCGTATATCAAGCGGTGAATAGCAGAAGTATCTTCGGGCGTTGCTAGGCGGATCAACATGGATCGAGTTTAGGGGAAAAGAAAAACGGCCAGGTTTCCCTGGCCGTTCTCCCCTCGTGGATAGGTTAAAAATTAACCGATCTTAGCTACTAGCTCTTGAGCCTTCTTAAGGAAAGCTCCATCTAGAACGCTGAAGCCAAGAGCTTCGCCCTTGTCCTTAGCGCATGCTGGACTCAAGATATATGAAGCAAGTGACTTAACAGCAGCTGCCTTGGTCTTATCTGTGTAAGCAGTGTCAACCAACATGTAAGAGACGATACCTAGTGTGTAAGCACCAGCTTCTTTTGTTGCGTAATCAAATGACATGATTCCGTTTGCATCAATTGATGCTTGTGACAAGAACGCTGAAGTTGTAACCGATGTTGGCTCAACAGCATTTCCTGCATTGTTAATTACGTGTGCAACCTTCAATTTATTTGCTACAGCGTAGTTAACTTCAGCGAAAGTGATTGAGTAAGGAGTCTTACCAGCAAGCTGTGAAACACCAGTTGAAGATGAAGCTCCAACGATACGTCCCAAGTTTGCCGGAGAGTTAATATCTCCTGGGAATGAACTTGTGAAGACAGAAGCCTTTGCCTTAGTCCAAACTGTTGGGGCTGACTTATTTAGGTAGTTAGTGAAGTTCTCTGTTGTACCTGATGAATCTGAACGGTAGACAACCTTGATTGGCTTATCTGGAAGTGTGTAGCGAGTTGTAGTTGCGATCTTCTTTGCAACAACTGGATTACCCTGTGCATCCTTGACTACAGCGCCATTCTTTGTCTTATAAACAATCTTGTCGTATGCGCGGTTATTATCTCTAACGATCGCTGGATCGTTCCAACGTGTGATTGTGCCACCAAAAATTCCAGCAAGTGTTGAAGCTGAAAGTGAAAGAGTGTTACGTGAAGGAAGGTTGTGCAGAATTCCAATAGGTGCTGCAACTACTGGTGCGTGAATAATGCTTGCACGCTTTGTCGCTGCTGTGTGCGCTGCATCGGAGAACCAGAAATCTCCAATTGACTTATCTGAGTTTGAGCGACCTGTACCTGAACCAGATGCTGCATAAGTAAATGAATGTCCGGAAGCTGTTGCAAATGGAGCCTTGCAAGCTTCGATTAGAAGCGCAGGAAATGATGCGCCAGAGCCTGATAGATCAACTGCGTGCGCTGGAGTTGAAGTTACCAACCCAAAAGCAAGTGCTACTGCTGCAGATTTTGCGAGCATTGAAAC
This sequence comes from Candidatus Nanopelagicaceae bacterium, assembly GCA_965268165.1. Classification (GTDB taxonomy): domain Bacteria; phylum Actinomycetota; class Actinomycetes; order Nanopelagicales; family Nanopelagicaceae; genus Planktophila. Next base: position 342,983 of record OZ254162.1, on the reverse strand, counting down.
TTTCATTAATTTTCCCCTTGTTTGAAATAGGTGACGAACAAGGAGAAAACTATTTACCCCAGGTTAACTAATTGGTCCTACACGGCAAACGTTGGTCAACCTTTAGGTGAACAGCAGGTTACGACTATCCGAAGCGGCCGGTAACGTAATTCTCGGTGCGCTGGTCCTTAGGTTGCGAGAAGATCTCGCTAGTGCGAGCAAATTCGATCATTTCGCCAGGACCGCCATCAGATAAGAAGAAGGCTGTGTAATCTGAAACACGAGCTGCCTGCTGCATATTGTGAGTCACGATCACGATCGTCATCGAATCTGAGAGTTCGCGGATAGTTTCCTCAATGCGCAGGGTTGAACCTGGATCAAGAGCCGAGCAAGGCTCATCCATAAGAAGAACTTGTGGGCTTACAGCAAGAGCGCGGGCGATGCAGAGACGCTGCTGCTGACCACCAGAGAGCGATCCTCCATGTGCATCAAGGCGATCTTTTACTTCATTCCATAGGCCAGCACGAACTAAGCAAGATTCAAGAAGCTCTTCTTTGTTATCTACTTTTAATTGAGCGAGCTTTAAACCAGAAAGAACGTTCTCGCCGATAGTCATTGATGGGAATGGGTTTGGCTTCTGGAAAACCATACCGATCTGCAAACGAATCTTTGTGACATCAACTCCTGGTGCATAAATATCTTTGCCATCGAGGCGTACTTCACCAGCCATTGCGGCGCCAGGAATAAATTCGTGCATGCGGTTGATCGTGCGGATAAAGGTTGACTTACCGCAACCAGATGGTCCGATGAGCGCTGTAACTGATCCTGCCGCGAAATCTAAATTGATATCTGAGAGGACGTAGTTCTTGCCAAACCAGGCGTGAATACCACGAGCTTCGAGTCCAGTACCTTTTGCAGTGCTGGCTTGAGTACGAGGTGCCTTTGCATTGGCCACACTTGCTAGCGAACTAGGTTGCGCAGGAGTTGACATTTCTTTCTCGCTTTCCGGAGTCTGGATCATTAGGAAACCTTTCGTGAAGTTAGTGCGCGTGCTGCTGTGAAGAGAAGCAAAACAAGAATCATCAGAACCAATAGCCCCGCCCAAGCGCGTGTGATCGCTTCAGGAGAACCGGCGTTAAAGGCTTTCCAGATGTAATAAGGAAGAGATCCCACCGAGCCGTTAAATGGATTTGGGTTTACCTTGTCGCCGCCACCTGTTAACAACAAGAGTGGAGCGGTTTCACCAGCGATGCGAGCCACACCCAAAATGACTGCCGTCATCAAGCCACTTCGCGCTGCGGGCAAGACAATCATTGCAACTGTGCGCCACTGAGTTCCGCCTAAAGCTGTCCCGGCTTCACGGAGATCATTTGGAATAAGCAATAAAACTTCTTCTGAAGTTCTAGCAATAGTTGGGATCATCAAGATAGTCAGCGCTAAAGCGCCCATCAACGCAGAAAAACCTTTTGTTATTGGATAGAGAACGGCAGAGAGAATAAAGAGGCCGGCAACAATTGAAGGTACACCTGACATTGCTTGTACCAAGAATCTGATTGGCCCAGAGAATTTACCTTTGATTTCAGTCAGATACAGCGCTGTCAAAATTCCGAGTGGAACGCTCATTACCAAGGCAAGTACGACCAAAGTTAAAGTTCCGGTGATAGCGTGCAAGACGCCGCCTGTTGGAATTGGATCTGTCGAAGTTGCCATTGACATATCGTTGCTAAGAATTCCAAGGTGAAGGCCTGGCAAACCCTTTTGAAGGACTGTAAAGAGAATGCTGCCTATCGGAATAATTGTCAAGACAGCGCCCAACGCAACGAGTGTTTTAACGAATGCATCTTTGGCAGCTGGTGCGCCTCTTGTTATAAATGAGTAAGTTGATGAAAGTACTGCATAGGCTACGAAGAAGATAAATCCGTAGGCTATTTTGCCTTTCATCTCTGTTACGGCGACAAATCCATACGAGAAAGCTAGCGATCCAAGAAGAAATGAAGCCTCGCGAATTCGATCAGCCGGCTTCTTAGCCCAAGGCTTCTGCGGAGTAGGTACGGCGCTCATCGTCCCGACTTTCCTGTTCGCTTAACAATCATATTTGCTATCGCGTTGACTGAGAGAGTTAGGAAGAAGAGCACCAAGCCCGCAGCCATAAGTGCTTTAATTTCATACTCACTAGCTTCGCCAAACTTTAGAATAATTAGTGATGCAACGTTTCCACCTGCACCAAGCAATACATACCAGTTAATCTGGAAGACAATATTTAGCACTGTGTAAACGGCGACAGTTTCTCCCATTGCGCGACCGAGGCCAAGCATCGCTCCACCCACTACACCGCTACGACCATGCGGAATTACAACTGCCTTGATCATGGTCCAACGAGTTGCACCAAGGGCAAAGGCTGCTTGGATTCGATCAAGTGGTGCTTGGGCAAAAATTTCGCGTGAAACAGATGTGATGATCGGGATGATCATGATTGCAAGAACGACGCCCGCAACGAAAGGTGAGCGCGTAAAAAAGTAAGGTTCGACCTGAAAGATTGGAATCCAACCTAAGTACTTATTGATCAACTTGCCCCAGTATTCAACGCTAGGCATCAAAACCAAAAAGCCCCAGATACCGAAGAGAATTGAAGGAAAGGCAGCCATCATGTCGATGACCGCAACTAAAATTTTCTTCATCCACTGTGGCGCGTAGAAATTCAAGAATAGGGCTGAAAAAACGGAAATTGGTACTGCGATTACAACGGCAACCAACGCACAGAGAATGGTTCCAACGAGCATTGCCGAAAGACCAAAATTACTTTCTAAAACGTTGGCCGACTCATCGAGTGTGATGGACCAATCTGCACTTGTTATAAAACTCAAGCCTTCTTCGCGCAAGACTTCATAGCCGCGATAGAACAAGAAGAGCGCGATCAAGCCCAAAATTACTAGCGAAGAAAGTCCTCCGCTGGTAACAACTCCGCGAAAGACTTTATCCGAACGCCGTGGTTCGGTTGAAAGTTGTCGCGGACTTGGAATAGTGACCGTTTGAGACACTTTATGCAAACTTTCCGGTTACCAAAAAGATTACGCGGCGTGATACAGATACTGCATGGTCTGCATATCTTTCGTAGTAACGGCCAAGCAAAGTTAAATCAATCGCAGTTTCAACTCCGTGTTCCCAAGTTGGAGCGATTAGCGCTGAAATCAATTGGCGATGGAGCAAATCCATTTCGTCATCATCTTTTTCAACTTGGGCCGCCATCACAGTATCGCGAGTTGAAATAACTACTCCGGTCTTTGTTGCAATCTTCTCGGCGGCAACGCCCATAGCTTCAATCAAATTAACAACTGCATCAGGCACGGCAGGGGCTGGGTGGCGCAGACGAACTACCTTGGCAACGTGGTGTGCAAGATCTCCCATACGTTCAAGGTCTGCTGACATGCGAAGTGCGGTAACAAGTGCACGAAGATCTGATGCCACTGGTTGTTGGCGCGCAATGATGTCGATAATGCGTGCATCTAAATCGTGTTGGACGGTGTCAATATTCTCATCGTAAGAAATAACTTCTTCGGCAAGCTGCAAATTCTTCTCCATGATGGCGCGAGTTGCTTTAGCCATTGAGTCCGAAACCATGACGCTTAGTTCGAAGAGAGTTTGGGAGACGCCATCTAGTTCGTCTTGGAATACTGATCTAATTAAAGGCATAGGCGCACGCTAGGTGGAGCGGATTAACGGCTGCCCAAGAGATGGTTAACGCAAGGTGAACTGCTTAGAATCAGATGCGCTGGGGCTATAGAGTTTAGACATGTGGCGCCGCGAGAAGAGTTTGGCCGAACGTGATGAGCGTGAACTGCCTGAGTTATTGCTTAGAACCCTAGGCCAACTCGATGGCGCGAGCCTGATTCTCGCCCCGGGTGAGATCGCTATCTACGCCAATTCCGAAGCTGAGAATTTAGGCGTTTTAAAAGATGGTCGGATTCAGAGCGAAGAGCTACTTGCTTCGGTTCGAGTTGTTCGTCGCACAAATTTAAAGCAAACCGGCACCGTTGAAATTGCACGCGGGCCAATTGGTGAAGGAAAGCGCGAGATCACAGTAAACGTGATTCCACTTTCCGAAGACAACTTAGTTCTCGTCCTGCTTCGCGATGAGAGTGAAGCACAACGTGTACATGAAGTTCGTAGAGATTTTGTAGCAAACATTTCACATGAACTAAAGACGCCAATTGGCGCACTCTCTTTACTTAGTGAGGCGGTGCTCGGCGCCAAGGATGACTCAGAAGCGGTAACAAAGTTTGCTAGCCGAATGCAAATTGAAGCAAAACGTTTAACTGATTTGGTGCAAGAGATTATTCAACTCTCCCGCGTTCAAGATTCTGATCCACTGCAAGAAGCACAGTCGCTTTCGGTTAATGACTTATTGAAAGAAGCGCTAGACCAATGCCGAACTACCGCGGATTCTAGAAAAATCGCTCTAACGTTTGCTGAAGGTGCTGATTGTCGTGTTTTGGGAGACCGCGAGCAGCTAACTATGGCGGTTCATAATCTGATTGAGAATGCGGTTAATTACTCACCACCAGATACTCAAGTTTCTGTAAGTACAAGTATTGATCAGAATATTGTGACCGTTTCAGTGGCAGATCAAGGAATCGGTATCGCCGATGCTGAAATTGAAAGAATTTTTGAACGTTTCTATCGTGTAGATCCTGCTCGATCACGCGAGACCGGTGGAACCGGTTTGGGGTTATCAATTGTTAAACACATCATTTCAAAGCACGGCGGAGAAATTTCAGTCTGGAGTTCAGAGAATGTGGGAAGCACATTCTCAATCCGGCTTCCAATTCAATCAATTAAAGAGGATGAAGCATGACAAAAGTTCTGATTGTTGAAGATGAAATCTCCTTCTCCGATGCTCTGGCGTATCTTCTTAAAAAAGAGAGCTATGAAGTCGAAGTAGCGGTAAATGGCGCCGAAGCAATTGAGCGCTTCCAAACCTTTAATCCAGATCTGATTCTTTTAGATCTGATGATTCCTGAGGTTTCTGGTACTGAAGTCTGTCGCGTAATTCGCTCAACTTCACAAGTACCGATAATTATGTTGACCGCCAAAGATTCTGAGATCGATAAGGTCGTCGGGCTGGAACTAGGCGCCGATGATTACGTAACAAAGCCATACTCTTCGCGAGAATTGCTGGCGCGAATGAAAGCGGTAATGCGCCGTAACTCTGGAGAGAGCGCTGGAATCGAAGAAGGTGCACTCTTAACTGCTGGTTCAGTGCGCATGGATTTGGATAAGCACCAAGTAACAGTTAATTCAGTCGCGGTCACATTCCCACTCAAAGAGTTTGAGCTTCTTGAGTTTCTAATGCGCAATAGCGGCCGAGTTCTGACTCGTAGCCAGTTGATTGATCGCGTCTGGGGTAATGATTACTTCGGCGATACCAAAACTTTGGATGTACACATCAAGCGCTTGCGCGCGAAAATCGAGGAAGATCCAGCAAATCCCAAGATTATTCATACAATCCGAGGCTTAGGTTACAAACTCGAGATTTAACGGCCGATCAGCCGATTAGTGAACTCGTTACCAAATTTATTAGTTGGATCTATTTCCGTTACGAGCTTCTTGAAATCATCGAACTTCGGCATAACCGATTTAAAGTAATCAGGGCTAGCCGAAAAGACCTTACCTAGGTGTGGGCGATAGCCAAATGGCGCAAGCGTTGCTTCGACAACTTTAACCATTTCATAGACCGCATCAACTTTCTTCCACGTAAAATGAATTCCAATTGAGTCGCGCTGGTAGTGCGGGCTCATCCAGAGATCATCTGCGGCAATGGCGCGGATCTCGGTTACCCAGAGAATCTCATTTATCTGTGGCGCAATTTTCTCAAGTGCTGCGATTGCTGCTGGTGCATCTTTGCGCACAACGAAGAACTCGCTCTGAATTTCATCACCAGCACTTGGGGTGAACTCCATCTTGAAATGCGGCAAACGCAAATGCCATGGTCCACTTACAGCCATCTGTTCGGTGCACGGTTCTGGATCAAGCCCTGGCAGTGGATGTCGGTTTGATGTTGCTGGATACGCCTCAAACAAGTCTGTTGGTGCAGTAGTTCCAGCTTTAAACTTTGCCCAGACTTCTCCCCCGCCTGCAGCAGCCCAGGTGGTGAAGTAACTAACGCTGTAGGCAAGGCTCATGATTTCATCTAAGTTTGCGGCATAACTTTCGCGAGACATTCCGCGATAAACAGTTTGTGCAATATTAAATGTCGGCTCAATTGCCAGATCTAAATTAACTACAACGCCAGTTAAACCTAGGCCGACTACAGAACCTTCAAAACTTGCATCGCCTTTAGAAATTCGCTTGAGCGATCCATCAGGTAAAACTAGTTCTAGGCTTTCAACCGCTGTCGCAAGATTACCGTTTCCAACGCCAGATCCGTGGGTTGCTGTTGCAACCGCACCAGCAACAGATATATGAGGAAGCGAAGCCATGTTATGTATCGCCCAGCCTCGATCGTGCAGAGCAACTGCTAGCTCTCCGTATTTCATTCCTGCTGGAACTCGGACAGTTTTCTTCTCTTTATTGATATCAATATCTGAAGGCATGTTCTCGAAGGTGATCGCCGTTGCAGAAGTATCTGCAATGTCATTGAAGCAATGCGCGCTGCCACGTGCACGCACTCGTGCAGAATTGGAGACAAACTCCTGTAGCTCCTCAACTGACGTTGGTGCTACCCGCTGCGCATCTCGAAAATTTACAGTGCCCGACCAATTAGCGCTCATGAGATAACCCCTAGTGAGAGAAGGAGAATTAATAATGAACCCAGAGCGATTCGGTAGAGAATGAAAGGGGCAAAACTCTTAGTTGTCACATATTTTAACAACCAAGCGATCACTGCGTAGCCAATTACAAATGCAATTGCAGTCGCCACAAAAGTTTCTGGAAGTGAAAAGACTCGCTCAGATGCACTCTCGCCAAGCGCACCCTTTAACTCGTAAAGGCCACTGCCAAAGACTGCAGGTAGTGCGAGCAAGAATGAATAGCGCAACGCTGCTTCGCGGCTGTATCCCATAAATCGACCCATTGCGATAGTTGCACCGGAGCGGGATACACCTGGGATAAGTGCAAGTGATTGCGCAAATCCATATAAAACGCCATGCATAGGAGTTAGTTGATGCAGCTGGCGTTCAGTCTTTCCGTATTTATCAGCAATCCCCAGAATTATTCCAAAAACAATCAAGGTCGTAGCAATTAGCCACAGTGAGCGGAAATCATTTCGGATTATCTCTTGACCGAAATAGCCCAAGGCAACTATCGGAAGTGTGCCAAGAATGATCAACCAACCCAATCGGGCATCTGTTTTTTCAGCGGCCTGAAGTTCTTTTCGGGAAATCTGGCTCAACCATGCGCTGAGTATCCGCACAATATCTCTGCGGAAATAGATGAGGACGGCAAGCTCGGTACCGATTTGAGTTATCGCAGTGAATGTTGCACCAGGATCGGAGTTTGTTCCAAATAGCTCTCCAGCGATACGAATATGTGCGCTAGATGAAATCGGGAGAAATTCAGTTAACCCTTGGAGCGCGCCGAGAAAAATCGCCTCAAACATCGCAACCTCATAACCGAATTAGTAAAGCCAAAAGTTCTTAACTAAAAGAATAGCGAATAGAATCTGGATATGAGCGCTAAACAGGTCATTGCAGATCTCAAAAGCCTTGCATCTGCTGGAAAAGCGGCTGAGTTGCAACGTTTCTTTAAGACCGGCCCCGGTGAATACGCTGAAGGCGATATCTTCATTGGCGTTGTTGTACCGCAGACTCGCAAAGTCGCTGCACGTTTCAAAGAGTTGCCTCTTACTGAGATCGCAAAACTTACCGATTCAGATATACACGAGGTTCGTCTTTGTGGACTGATTATCCTCACAAATCAATTTAAAAGATCTAGGGATTTAAATGAGAAGAAGAAGCTCTTCAACTTCTATCTAAGGGAGCTGAAAGCTGGCAACATTAACAACTGGGATTTAGTTGATGTGACTGCGCCGACTTTGGGCGAGTATTTACTCCAGATAGAAGATCCAATGGCGGTCCTAAATAAGTTGGCCAAGAGTAAATCTCTCTGGGAACGTCGCGTATCTGTCGTCTTTACCTTCGCCTTTCTTCGCGCTGGCGATCTCGAACCAACTTACGAAATGGCAGAGCGCCACCTTGGAGACAAACACGATTTAATGCACAAGGCGGTCGGTTGGCTTTTACGTGAGATGGGTAAACGAGATCCTGGTTTACTCAGGACTTTCTTGCAGGAATATTGCACTCAAATGCCCAGAACGGCGCTGCGTTATTCGATTGAGAAGTTTTCGGAAAGTGAACGAAAGAGATGGCTACTGACTAGATAGTTTTTGCGAAAGACAAATAATCCTCGGCAACGCCATCATGCATAAATAACTTTTTAAGTCTGCCTTCATACTCCCAGCCAGCTTTTTCAAAGGCTTTCTGCATTGCAACATTCTCTTCGGAAGTAGATCCTTCTAGACGATGAAAACTATTGGCAACAGCCCACTCCCACGCCAAGTTAAGTGCGGCAGTTCCGGCACCTTTGCCACGTTCATCTTCTGCAATATCAAGCCCAATATGACCGGATCCGTCAGGCATCGTTTTGTCGCAATGGCGTAGCTGAATATCGCCAATCAATTTCCCATCTCGCAATAGGGCAAAATGCAGATAGTGATCAAGCCAGGTACCTGAGGAATCAAAGCGCGCTTTAAATCTCTGTTGCGCTTCGCTGGTTTCAAGGCCGCGAACTTGGCAGGCGCGCTCAAATTCTTCTGGCTTGTAAGGGCGCATTTCAAAGTTCATAGTTGAAACTTTATGGCATAAAGGCGGAATCTACTAAGATAGAAATATGACTCAATCACCTTTCCTGTATATGAAAGAAAATTCCAAGACCGTTCTTTGGAATGACTCGGCGGATCCGAAGGAGTTAAAGGATGCACTGACTTGGGGAATTGTTGGAGCAACCTGTAACCCGGTTATCGCGCTGAGTGCGATTAAGGCGAATAAGGAATATTGGGTTGGGCGCATTAAGGAATATGCAAAGAACCACCCAACTGCAACTGATGATCAAATCGGCTGGGCGATGGTTGAAGAGCTTTCAATTAATGCAGCAAAGATATTTGAGCCAGAGTTTGAGAAGCAGAATGGTCGCAATGGTCGTCTATCTATTCAGACAGATCCACGTAACTTCCGTGATGCCAAGGCTCTAACTGAACAAGCAGTGGTGTTTTCAAAGTTAGCCAAGAATATTATTGTGAAGATTCCGGTTACTTCAGAGGCGATTAGCGCATTTGAAGAAGCTACCTACCAAGGCGTGAGTTTGAATGCGACTGTTTCATTCTCGGTTGCACAAACTATTGCAGTAGCCGAAGCGATTGAGCGCGGTCTTAAGCGCCGTGAAGCAGAAGGTTTAGATATCTCACAGATGGGTCCGGTCTGCACGATCATGGTTGGTCGCGTTGATGACTGGGTAAAGGTTTCAGCAGAAAAATCTGGCGCCATGATCGATCCAGGCGTTATGGAGTGGGCCGGCGTTGCCGTCTTTAAGCACGCACACCAGGTTTACAAAGAGCGTGGCTATCGCACTCGTTTGTTATCTGCAGCCTTCCGCAATCACATGCATTGGAGCCAAATTCTTGGTGGAGACTCTGTTATCTCACCTCCATATGCTTGGCAGGTAAAGATCAATAAAGCAGAGCTTGTTCCGAATTTAAATAGCATCGAAGAGTCAGTTGACCCAACGATTCTAAAGACACTTCAGACGCTGCCAGAGTTCAACAAAATGTATGACGTCGACGGACTTAAGATCGATCAGTTCACCAACTTCGGTGCAACTCTTCGAACTTTGCGAGGCTTCTTACAATCAGTAAACGATCTCGAAGCATTTGTTCGAGATGTAACTGTTCCTAATCCAGATAAGTAATTTATCTCTTTAGGTCGTAGCGGTCGGCGTTCATCACCTTTGTCCAGGCTTTTACAAAGTCCTTAACGAACTTTGCCTGGCCATCGCTCTGGGCGTAAACCTCAGCATATGCACGCAAGATTGAGTTAGATCCGAAGACCAAATCAGCGCGAGTAGCAGTGAATTTAACTTCGCCAGTTGTTCTGTTGCGTAAGTTATAAAGGTTTTCACCAGCTGGCTCCCAGATGTAGGTCATGCTAGTTAGCACGCTGAAGAAGTCGGTGTTAAGAGTTCCAACTTTATCTGTGAAGACACCATGCTTAGTTCCACCGTAGTTTGTTCCAAGCGCACGCATGCCACCCATTAATACGGTCATCTCTGGCGCAGTTAGCCCCATGAGTTGAGCGCGATCAAGAAGTAGTTCTTCAGGCTTAGCTGAGTATTCCTGCTTCAACCAGTTACGGAATCCATCATGAATTGGCTCAAGTGGTGCGAATGAAAGACCATCAGTCTGTTCAGCTGTTGCATCGCCACGACCTGGTGCAAATGGAACGGTAATATCAAAGCCAGCAGCCTTTGCTGCAGTTTCGACTCCAACGTTTCCGGCCAAGACAATTACATCGGCGATGCTTGCGCCAGATTCTTTTGCAATTGGCTCAAGTGCGGCAAGCACCTTCGCTAAGCGCGCTGGCTCGTTGCCTTGCCAATCTTTCTGCGGTGCAAGGCGGATACGTGAACCGTTTGCGCCACCGCGGTTATCTGAACCACGGAAAGTGCGTGCGCTATCCCAAGCTGTTGCGACTAGATCAGAGACTGATATTCCAGTCGCTGCAATCTTTGCCTTAACGGCTGCAACATCGTATGAAGTTGAGCCTGGTGCGATTGGATCCTGCCAAATTAAATCTTCCTTAGGAACATCTGGTCCAAAGTAATTTACCTTTGGCCCGAGATCGCGGTGGGTTAACTTAAACCAGGCGCGCGCAAAGACTTCGCTGAAGTAAGCAGGATCTGCGTGGAAACGCTTTGAGATCTCAAGATAAATTGGATCCTTGATCATCGCCATATCGGCATCAGTCATCATTGGGTTGTAACGAATTGATGGATCTTCAACATCTACCGGCTTATCTTCCTCGGCAATATTGATTGGCTCCCATTGCGTTGCACCAGCCGGAGATTTCTTTAGCTCCCAGTCGTACTTAAAGAGAAGTTCGAAGTAACCGGCATCCCACTTAGTTGGGTGTGTTGTCCAAGCTCCTTCGATTCCACTTGAAACAGTGTCGCGGCCAATGCTGCGAGTTGAGTGGTTCATCCAACCAAGACCGGCCTCAGAGATATCTGCACCTTCTGGGCTTGGTCCAAGTCGAGATGCATCACCATTTCCGTGGGCCTTACCTACTGTATGTCCACCTGCGGTAAGTGCAACGGTCTCTTCATCATTCATTGCCATGCGCGCAAATGTTTCGCGAACGTGTTGCGCAGTTAGCAATGGATCAGACTTTCCATTTACGCCTTCAGGGTTTACATAAATCAGCCCCATTTGAACAGCTGCCAAAGGGTTCTCCATTGTGCTGGCATCTTTAACATCCTTATAGCGCGCATCGCTCGGCGCTAAGAATTCTGTCTCAGGACCCCAGTAAATATCTTTCTCTGGATGCCAAATATCAGTGCGTCCGAAACCAAAACCAAATGTCTTAAGTCCCATTGATTCGTAAGCGATTGTTCCGGCGAGAACTAATAGATCAGCCCAGCTGACTTTGTTGCCGTACTTCTGCTTAATTGGCCAGAGAATGCGGCGGGCCTTATCGAGGTTTACGTTATCTGGAAAAGAGTTAAGTGGTGCAAAGCGAAGGTTTCCAGTTCCGCCACCGCCGCGACCATCGGTTGTGCGGTAAGTGCCAGCGGCATGCCAAGACATACGAATCATTAGCCCGCCGTAATGTCCCCAGTCAGCTGGCCACCAAGGCTGGCTATCTGTCATGAGCGCGTGAAGATCTTTCTTAAGCGCTGCAAAATCTAAACTCTTCAACTCTTCGTGATAATCAAAATCTTCACCGAGCGGGTTAGATTTTGTATCGTGCTGATGCAAAATATCTAGATTTAAATTCTTTGGCCACCAATTAACGTTGGATGAACCAACTTCGGTATTTGAACCGTGAACAACTGGACACTTACCTGAATTTTCAGACATTTTGCACTCCTGTAATTAAATCTCGATGTTTCGACCCTATCAAGATATGGGGAACCCTACCTCCCCGAATCTCAATATCTGATAACCACTACAGGAGTGGGCGCAGTTCAACCTTGCGATTGCACGCTTTAGAACCTGCGAGAGCCAACTCTTTTGCAACTTCAGCACTTGCGGCTTCGATCAACCAGAATCCACTGAAGTTTTCTTTGGCATCAAAAAGCGGTTTACCGGTTTCAACTCCTGCATCACCACGGTTATCAATCACGCTCGCATTTGCAGGTGCGCTTAATCCCCCAGCGAAAATCCATTGGCCATTGGCGCGCAGTCCATCATTAAAGGCGTTGATTTCGACCATCTCAGCCGGAGTTCCCGAATTAATCAGGTCATCGATTACAAAAATAATGAATTTCATAACGTGAGTTTACATTATAAGAATCAGTGACTTTCTTCGGGATGCTTTCCTGAAGTCACGCGACCAGCATGAGCTTGCGCCGTTGGATCTTTTCTAACCTTGATAAAGCTCGCAACAGTTGAAACGAACAAGATCAAACCGATAACGGCAAGGCTGCCCACAGTTGGGATCTTAGGAATCTCAGTCCAAGTCTCGTGTAGGTAAGTCAGTATCAACTTAACGCCGATAAACATCAGGATTACTGAAAGCCCAAGCGATAGGTAAACCAACTTATCAAGCAGCCCCTTGAGCAAGAAGTACAAGGCGCGCAGTCCTAGCAATGCAAATGCATTTGCCGCAAACACCAAGAAAGGCTCTTGAGTTACGCCAAATGTCGCAGGGATTGAATCCAGCGCAAACAACAGATCAGTTGATGCGATGGCGATCATCACCAAAAACATTGGTGTAGCAATTCGCTTACTGTTTACACGAGTAAAGATTTTTGAGCCATCGTATTCATCTGTCATTACAATACGTTTTCTGATGGTCCGCACCATCGCGTTATCTTCAGGTGAAGGGTCTTCGTCCCAGTGCTTAAATAATCCGACGCCGGTCCAGATGAGAATTGCACCGAAGATTACGAATGTGAAGCTAAATGCGGCTAGCGCAGCTGCGCCTACAGCGATAAAGATCGCACGGAGTACAAGTGCAAGGATCACGCCGAACATCAACACCCGTTGGTGGAATATTGATGGCACTTTAAACTGTGCCAAGATGATTATGAATACAAATAAGTTATCTACAGATAACGATTTCTCAACGAGATAAGCGGCAAAGTACTCAGTTCCAAATTGCGAACCCGCGCTCTGCCAGACCCAAACACCAAATGCGATTGCTACACCGATGTAGAAGATCGACCAGATTGCCGCCTCTTTGAACATTACATCGTGGGGTTTGCGACTTACGGTAAGTAGATCTACAACGATAAGCGCAGTGATCAAGCCAATTACTACGGCCCAAGTTAAAAGTGTTACATCCATGTTTATTGAACCTATTCGTTAAAGGGGCAGATACTGCCAAGGTCTCCCTCACCACAATGTGGTCGCAACTCCGGGATAATTTCTATCCGTATTGACGAAGGTGCGTTAGCGAGGTACTCCCCTTAACTTTGCGCGAGTCTATGTTCAGTTTTGAGGCTGTGCAAATTAGACGCGAGTTTCTTCGGTATTGATCAGCCACAAAATCATTAAAGGAGGAGCGTGGCCCTATTCTCGATCGCTAAGTATTGAAGCCGTCAATGGCTGGAGCTGGAAAAGTTCAGAAGAATTACTCCTGTAACAATGAACCCGATCGCTGTAATTCGCGCTAAAGAAACCGGATCCTTAAAGAAGATCATTCCCAGAATTGCTGTGCCAGCCGCACCGATTCCGGTCCAAACTGCATATGCAGTTCCAATAGGCAGAACCTTGAGAGACCACGCTAGAAGCGAAAAGCTGCCCGTAGCAAAGACAAGGAAGGCGATACTTGGAACAACTTTCGTAAAGTTATTTGAAAGTTTGAGCATTGATGCAAAGCCAACTTCTAGTAGCCCTGCCGTTATCACCGCTAACCAAGCCATTTACTCATCCTTTCTTGAGGTTAAATATCCCGCTCGCGCCAAGCCATAACCATGGAAGGCATTGAGGCATAAGCAAACAAGGTGGCAATCATTAGATAGCTTCCATCATTACCTTCTGGTTGAAACATCTTTAATTCTGGACCGAAAAACATTAACGATAAAAGTCCTAGGACTACATAGCCCATTGCATAGTAGGCAAATCGAATCGAAGTATTGCGAACCTTTATTTGGCGCTCATCTAGTAGCTCATCTGGTGCATCTGCAATAGACCTCACGCTGATACGCAAGAGCGAGTAGCCACCAAGAACAATAAAGATTACAAGTATGGCTGTCACGGAATAGACAACTACCGAAGTTCCGTCAGATAAGTTCAGATTGGTTTTCAAAGTTGGCCAGTAACTACCCATTGCCACTGCAATAAGGCCCACAACCATCAGGGCAACCAGAGCTCTGCGATTTCGCTGAGGTCGCAGCCATCCGTATTTTGAGTTCTCATCATTTAGTAAAGATTTCACTCCTTTTTCAGTAACACCCTCAAACCAATAAAACTTATTCTTCTTCGACATCTTTACTTTCCTTTCTTAAATGGGGTCAGTGAAAACAGCTCTGAAACCTCTTGGTTAAGTGATTTAGCAATGCGGATCGCTAGGACAAGTGAGGGGCTGTATTCCTCACGCTCTAGATAGCCGATGGTTTGGTAATGCACGCCAGCCTTATCAGCAAGATCTTGTCTGGATAGGCCTAAGGCAGCACGTGCCTCTTCGATGCGGTTGTACACCGGCTCTTCGGGATTGCGACTCATGGCAAATAGCATATATGCTATGTAGCATTAATGCAATAATGAGAATCCGACAAGCCAAAGAAATTGGAAAGGGCCTCGATTTCTCGAGGCCCTCCCATGCAAATCTGCTCCAACTCATTTGACCATTACCAATAGATCGAATTGAAACAGTTAAGACTGTGGTGGAGGCGACGGGATTTGAACCCGCTCCGCTTGTTTGGTAAACGACCAGGCTGCCAATTACAACACGCCCCTATCACGAGGGTGAAGTTATGGCTTCTCAAACTTTGGAAATTGTTCAAAGACGTTGTCTGTGGATAAATAGATGCATCTCAAGCAAAAGGGACTTGGTATTTAACCAAGTCCCAATTGCTACCAAACAAGCGTTACTGAATTATGACACATTATTGAAGTTACTCGTAGTAACTAAATGTAAAGAAGAGTCGCCCTATAAGCCGGAAGCATTCGATTAACGCTTCAAAAGGGCAAATGCCCACGTTCTTGCCACAAAGATTTGCAAAGCACGGTTTGGTTTTATTCGTAACTATGAAGATTTAAATGATTTAGGATCGTAAACCAGCGTGTAAAGCGCCATCGAATTTTTACCATCCTGTGAATTTGGATCAAATATAGAATCTTGCGGCCCCGCGATCGATAACACCATTGATTTTTCTTCCAGGACTTTGCTGCCATACACAGGTGGTTCGTTAGGATTTCCTGCCTTTTCAAAGTCAGCCTTTTTGAAGTAGTAAACACCTGCAAAGCCATGCGTAGTTCCATCATCTGCTCTGTAGTTGATATACACCTGCGCGATTGCCCCAGCCTCTCGCGCCTGATTTGTAAACTCGTTTGGAGTGCTTGTAACCATATTCTCAACAGACAAATGCTTTGCAATCTCTGCCGGAACTTCTATGGAATAAGGCACTGGCGCAAGATTCACCTTCACCATCGCTTGTGAATCATTAGAGCAAGAAGCAAGTAATAGCAATAATGCGGGAAATAAGCCAAACTTCAATCGCTTCAAGTAATCAACCTCTCATACGGATTAATCAGAATTCTAGCAATGCCAAATTACGTGTTTAGAAGAAGAGTCGCCCTATAAGCCGGAGCTTACGTTTGGAATCTCATCAAGGCTCATAAATATGGTTTTCCCTAATTCTTTGGCTCTAGCCATTTCAATATCTGCACCTCTGGATTCACCGGGAATTCGCAACACTGCATCACATTTTTCTAAAAGCCTATGAGCAACCGGATATTGGTATTCCGTGAACTGATCTGACGAATGCGAATTACCACCAGCCTGTCGAATCACTGGCCAAGCGAGCCATTCGCCCACAACAGCAAGGTGTCCCTTTGAAAAAATAGGAAGTGCATAATCTTCCATCGCTTTGAGGTTTTTAGCGATTGCAGATTCATCACCATTAGTTCCAGACATATAAGGACCAGAAATTAGAATCATCAGCGGCTTATTCATCCTAAAAGCCTAACTTAAAAAGAAGAGACGCCGTATAAACCGGATCAAGTGGCAGTATAATTTGGAGCGATGAATTCAGCCCACTCGATCCTCAGCATCGTCCTTGCGGTTCTTTGTACAGCATCGGCAATCGGAGACTTTCTCAAGCTACCGAGCGTTATGAAAGCCGCTGAAACAGTTGGCTGTCCACCCAACCTCTGCAACATTCTCGGCTTGATCAAAATGTTGGCAGCTGTCGGATTGATCGTCGGTTTTGCTATCAAAGAAATCGGAATCGCTGCCGCAGTCGGATTGTCGATCTACTTCGTCCTTGCAGTTGGTGCTCACCTTCGCGTAAAAGATCACTTTAAGGGAATCCTGCCTGCCATCGTCATGCTCGCAATCAGCACTGCAACTCTTGCAACTTCCCTTTGAGTCATTAGAATCTTGCACGTGGAGCCAGTCATCACGATTGAAGAATCACTGACTGGTGAATTAGCACAGATACTTCAAGCGCACTGGCTTTTTTGCACTTCTTCCACCCCTATCGAGCATGTATATGCGCTAGATGCCTCCAAGTTGTTTTCGCCAGATATCACGGTGTTCGGTGCTCGTATTGATGGAGAGCTTGTCGGCGTAGGTGCCATTAGAAAACTAGATGCACATCATGCAGAGCTTAAATCTATGCACACCTTGGCTAAATCCAGAGGATCAGGTGTTGGAAAAGCGATGGTTGCTCATATAGAAGATTTTTCAAGAAGTAGCGGTATTGAACGAATGAGCCTTGAAACAGGAACGAATGAGGCTTTCAAACCGGCGCGTGAACTCTATAAGTCTCTGGGATACAACAGTTGTGATGCCTTTGGCGACTATGTCCTAAGCGAAGACAACATGTGCATGACCAAATTAATTTGAAAAAGAAGAGTCGCCCTA
The DNA here is from genome assembly GCA_965268165.1 of Candidatus Nanopelagicaceae bacterium. Taxonomy (GTDB): domain Bacteria; phylum Actinomycetota; class Actinomycetes; order Nanopelagicales; family Nanopelagicaceae; genus Planktophila. The sequence goes on along the minus strand of OZ254162.1, from coordinate 325,704 downwards.
TAAGCCGGAAGAATTCACTTCAAGCCTAATTTGGCGGATTGCCCATATTTTTTCTCAAATAAAGTTGCATAACACTCGAGATGAGGGCCTATCAATAAACCGGCCTTATCCGATTCGTTTGAGCATCGCCTTCATCTGAACAATTTGGGCAGATTGATCCTTTACAACATTCTCACCGAAAGTCTTGATATCAGCGTTACTAGCGTCTCGAATCATTGTGGTCATATGGATTGCACCATCGTGATGTCCGATCATCCCTTTAAGCCAAAGCAAATCAAAGTTCTTTCCCGAAGCTGCCGAAAGTGCTGATAGTTCGGCATCATCGAGCATCCCACCCATTCCGTCCATTGAGTGGCCCATACCTGGATTTACATTCGCATCATTCAGCCAAGACTGCATTTGCACTATCTCTGCTGATTGGACTTTGATGATTGTGTTTGCAAGTGCAAGGAGTTCTGAATCTTTTGATGTTTTAAGAGCAATGTTTGAAATATCAATCGCTTGCTGGTGATGAGGAACCATCATCTGCAAGAACATCACATCGGCACCTGTATATGTGGCAGTTCCTGAGTTGTGACGCATACCCATGGAATCGTTTCCACGCATCCCAAAGAATCCTTCGTCGCTATTCCTGCTTATTGAAAATCCTAGAATTATTCCAAGCAGAACAACGATGATTGCAACGAGCGAACCAGTCTTCTTATCAATATTTATCTGCATCTCTAACCCCTTTGATATTGCAACCATACTCGCAGTTTCTGAGAGTTTTCTGTCAGACTTAAGGAACTATGGAATATCCTGCCGCTTGCACTGCTCGCTCGATTGAGTCCTGTGGTATTTCTGAGTCAGCGCTGATAATGGCATTCCCATTTTCGGCGCTGGCAACGACTTTGATTACACCCGGAATTGCCATAATCTCCTTGCTTACACGGCCTTCACAGTGGCCACATGTCATTCCTTTTATTCCAACAGTCTTTTCTGCCATGTATTTCTCCTTTGATTACAAAACCTAGTCTGATCGCCATCTGCTATTGAATGCACGAAACAGAAAAAGGAAATTGCTTATTTTAGGAAATTTTCCTAAAAATCTTACCCATATTTTTTGATGTATAGATATCTGAGCCCACGGTCACCAAGATCAACTGGTCACTGGCGCTAAGAATTCCAGTAGCTCCTTTAAATATATTGAGCTTATTCCAGCTGTTTCCAAGGTCCGATGACATGTAAAGAGAAGTGCCACTTAAAGCGTAAAGGCCAGAATCGCGCCATTCGACCTGTGTAAATTTGAGAGTACTTTTCAATTCTTTTGTGGATTTAAGGGCATTCCTAGTGAGGAGCAATTTAGAGCCCTTTATCGCCACAGCAATACCTGACATATCTGGCGAAACCGCAATATCTGTAAAGCTGTTTGCTCCTAGCGAGCTCCAACTCTTTCCAGAATCTGCTGAATACATCAAGTTTCCACTCTGCGAATCAGCACCATAAAGATCAGTCCCAGCACCTTCTAGAAAGTGGAAATCTACTTTCCCGACTAGCGAAACAGATTTCCAACTTAATCCGCCATCGGTTGACTTCACGAGGCCGATAGGATTTAACGCTTTTGACCCTTGAGCAGGGTGCCCGCTTGCAAATATATTCTTACCTGAAGATGTAAACCCCATCACATCAATTTTATCTTGCCCAACTAACTTCATATTATTTTTGCCAACGAGCTCATAGAGACCTTCGTGAGTCATTACCAGAACTTTGTTGCCCACAACTTTTACATGATGAATATGTGAGACGGAATCAAGCGTCTGAGCGATAGCGCCGTTGTTTACTGTCATCAGTGCAACAATTGCAAAGCAAGAAAATCTGAACCTAAAACTTTTAATATTTTGCGTTTTCATATTAATCCATTCTCTGTTTGATGATTTTCTTCTAAACTCGGCCAGCAAATGGCATCATTCCTTGAACACTATAAATATTGGAATACTTCAGGCCTGTTGCAGTAGACCTTGCTTCCCACATCATCCCATTTCCAGCATAGATGCTCATATGATGAATTGTGCTCTGGGTGCCTTTATAAGAGTAAAAAATTAAGTCGCCCGGTTGCATTTCAGCGATTGGAACTTGTTTTGTATAGGTGTAATAGAGTCCTGAGTTGAGTCGATCCCAATTAGGCCAGCCAAGCCCTGCGTACTTGTAGGCTGCATAAACTAAACCTGAGCAATCAAAAGAATTAGGACCTTCGCTACCCCACACATATGGTTTCTTTGCCAAAACTTGTCGCTTCGCAAATTCAACCGCCTTCAGACGTTGCTCAACAGTTGTTCTCGAAGATGACGCACCGTTTGGGCCACCGCCCTTCCAAACTTTAGCCTGGTTTGGAGCTTTGGTAGCTTCATTAGATCTTGTTTCTTCAAGGATGGCGAGTTGGCGTTTTTGTTCGAGTGTTAGCCTTACTTTTTTAGCCGAGGCTAACTCCTTTTGTAGCTTGTCCTGTACGGCCTGAAGCTTGTCCACTTCCTTTTGTTGAGCATCACGGACAGAATCTGCTTCTTGCTTTGCTATCGCAACCTTCTCAGTTGCTCGCAATTGGAGCTCTTTAGCGGCTTCAGCAACTTTTCTAGCCTCTTTCGCGATGATCTCTGCAGCCTTGAATTGTTCGAGAGCAACTTTGTTCTTAGAGCCCAAATTTTCGAGAATGGAAATAGTGTCGATTACATCTTGTGGACCGTTTGCACTAAGAAATGTTTCAATATTTCCCATATTTCCTCCCGTCATATATGCAGCGACAGCTAACTTTCCAATATTTCGGTGAGTTGCTGAGACCTCAGCCTCGGCAGCTTGAACAGCTTTCGTCGCTGAATTTAATTCTTTCACAGCTACTGCTAATTCATTCTTGGCAGACAGGTACCTTTTGTTTACCTCCGCAGCAAGCGCTGCAAGTTTTCTAAGGCTTCCTTGTGCAGCTACAAGTTTTTTAGCAGCATTTGCAGCATTTTGTTTTTTCTGCAGTTCAAGTTTTTTGGCTGCTTCTATCTGTGCAAGCGTTGGTTTGTGATTAGCGCCAAATGCATTAGGCGAGATTGTAGTTAGGATAGTAAATGATAGGAGGACTGAATGTAACTTCTTCACACGCAATAGCTTCATAACCTAGTAGCCCCCACGAATGGTTTTCTTCCAAACATCTTTGTCAGTGGAACTACTTCAACCTTCTTCCCAGGCCGCGGTGCTTGAACCATTTTTCCACCACCCATATAGATCGAAACATGGCTAATTGGTTTACCAAAGAAAAGTAAATCCCCAGGCTTTAATGATGAGTAAGAAATGGGCTTCCCATATTTAATTTGAATGCGTGATGAATGTGGTAGCGAAACTCCTGCCGCCTGAAATGCCCGCATCGTCAGACCTGAGCAGTCCCAACGAGTTGGGCCCGCTGCGGCCCAAACATAAATATCGCCTATTTGTTGGAGGGCGAACTTGAGGGCAATTGACCCACGTGTGTTGTCACCTTTGTAAGAAGCGGCATATCCTTTCGAAGCAATCAGAATCTTATTCTCTCGATCTGTTTCTTCTCGAAGAAGACGCTCTCTATCGGCCTTTGCAAGTGAATTAAGAAGTTTTTCTGCCTTTGCTAAGGCACTCTTCGCTTGGGTTACTTGTTGATTGAGTCGTTTTTGTTCCACAAGTAGTAGCGCAGTACGATCGCCCAAGACTAACTGTGTGGCTTGAACTCTTTGTTTGGTAGCTACGTACTCACGTAACTGCTTCGAATATCCTCGACTGACACTATCTAGTACAGATACATCCATCAGATATTTCGTTGGATCGGAGGAAAAAAGCAATTCAAAGGATTTACCAAAACCACTTCCTTGATATTCAGAAATCGCAATTTTTGCTAAAACTTTACTGACTGTACTCAGCTCTTTTTTAATTACTTCCTCGCGCTGTTGCAGCACCCCTTTCTCTCTTTGAAGTGCTTTAATTTTCAAGGTTGCTTCATTCGCGGCTTCATATTTTTCTGCAGCCAGAGTCCGCAGTCGGTCAATCTCGCGCTGCACAGATGCCACCGTTGGCGCAGCCTGTGCCTCTATCGACTGCGCCATGAAAACTGCAACGAGCAGTAAGGCAAGGATTCTTTTCATGAATTGACCTAGAACCTTACTTACTCTTAGCCAATAATTTCTTCATGAGAGTGATTTCAGCTGATTGTCCAGACCGGATACCAACCGCAATCTTCTTGGCTTCACTATTCTTTGTACCGTCGAGCATAGAAACCATCTCTAAAGCGCCTTCATGATGTGCAATCATCGATTGAAGAAACGCCGTGTCGAATTTGCCACCTTTGAGTTTTTTCAAGGTAGTCATTGAGCTCTCAGGAAGCATGCCACTCATCCCCATGTCGTGGTCCATCGTCATCGATGACTTAGTGGCAGTCAGCCAATATTTCAATTGGGCCATTTCTTTACTCTGTGCAGAGATGATCGCCTTTGCCAAATTCTTAACCTCTGGGCTAGCACTATTTTTGAGTGCCATCTTGGACATTTCTATTGCCTGTTGGTGATGAGGAGCCATGCTCTGCGCGAACATAATTTCGTTAATGCCTAAGTTCTTCAAGCTCTTGGCATGAGAACTTGCTGATGCGGGTTGGATAAAGAATGGAAGGGAAATTACGGTAAGCAGAAATACGATTTTCTTAAACATTTGGAATCCTTTTCGATGTGATTAATTGGTTTATTTAGTCAATAAAACAGTAACTTCTATCGAAGACGGATTAGATGCGGATAACTCCCAATTGTGCGCGGGATAGTGAAAGTTGTATAAATTGGTTTCGTTGCGCGCTAATTAAACGTCTACCATTTGTTAGATATTCTTTTAATTGAGAGCTTGGCGCTCTTAAATAATGGAGCTTTCGTCCGAGCAAAAGTACAACAATGAAAAGTACTGCACACCCAACATCCATTAATGCATTTGAGCTAGAAGCAAAACTGAGCGGCTTAACTGAAGTTGTAGGAGCGACGTGATCTCCTGAATGGTTTGCTTGAATGGCTACTTGATCGCTTTGCATTGAGTGACATTGATGTGCAATCACGATGCCAGTTGAAAATACAGCCAATAAAATGGCAAGGAGCAAGCTCATTCGCTTATTGCTCTTGATTACCATAGCCATGATAATAAATTACCAGATGAGAACTTTTTTAGGTCTATTTGGAGACGGCTCGCTTACGAATTGTGATGGAAAGTACAGAAAAGTGAGCGCAGTTTTAACCTGCGCCCACCTAATTTAAAGAAGAGTCGTTCTAAGAGTTTCGGAAATTGACCGAGTAGGAACAACTTTGGGATGTTGTTTGTAGTTGAAATCTGCCCATCGAACTGCCCATATTTGCCCATAGATTCCCCATAAAAACATTTAAATCTGCGACAGGTTATGTAACAACTTGTACAAGGAAAATGCAGAAAGGTGAGCGCAGTTTTAACCTGCGCCCACCTAATTGGAAGAAGAGTCGCCCTATAAGCCGGATCCTGTCGTTCTTGCGAACGGATCACCATCCATCTAGATCTGTAATTACTTACAGATTCAAGCAACCTACCCGATGGCTCGAACGAGCAGTTCTCAAACGCCATCTGCGTGGTCTTGCTTCAGGTGGGGTTTACCAAGCTATCTGCATCACTACAAATACTGGTGGTCTCTTACACCACCGTTTCACCCTTACACATTTGCATGTGCGGTCTATTTTCTGTGGCACTAATCCCGCGGATTTCTCCGGGTGGGCGTTACCCACCACCTTGCTCTGCGAAGTCCGGACTTTCCTCGGTGTATTGCTACAACGCGGTGATCCGGGCGACTCTTCATCGCCAAGGATACGGCAATAATTAAAGGTTAAGTGCGGCCTTTATATTGCTCATAGATACGCCTGATTTTTCTTCTGCAGGCTCACGCGCCTTATCTTGTTCGCTCATCATCCAATCCGAGAAGCCAAACTTTTCTAATTCTGCAAATATCCCAACCAGATCAAGTGCGCCTTCACCGGCTGGCACAAAGAGATAGTGATCTTCAACTGCAACGTTCATACCTTCGTATTCACCAGCTATAAGTTTTTTCAGAATTTCTGGATCAACATCTTTAATGTGAACATGTGTAACGCGTTTTCCGTATTCGATTACGCCGGCAACGGGATCTCCCCCACCAACAAGCCAATGTCCAACATCAAGACACATGCCAACCAAGTCAAAATCAAGAAGCGCCATTAACTTTCTAGTCTCTTCGGGAGTTTCAATATATGTGGCTGCGTGTGGATGGAATGAAGAACGAATTCCGGCGGCTTTCGCTAACTGCGCGTATTTAGCAATGTGATCAGCTAAGCGCTGATATCCAACTTCATTTAGGTGTGGACCAAGATGTGTGCGACCTGCGTAAACATCTCGCTCCAGCGTTCCGTCTACTGCAAAAACCAACATTTCAACTCCCGCGCGGATAGCGGCGTCAACGATCTCTTGCGAATGAGCATCGGCAGTTGGAAGTGGGCCCTTCTCATCGCAGGCGATATCCAGGTACTGCTCGGCAGTAGCCAAGTTGTTCTTCTTCATTTGGTCTAAGAACTTATCCGAATTTGCCTGCTCAACTGAGATCTGGATTCCTTTGAAACCATAAGCCGCAATGCGACTCAAGAAATCTTCGGATTTTGCCATCTCAAATTTCCAGTTGAGGGCAACGATTCCGACTTTAGCTTTTGCCAAGCGTTGACTCATTTCTATTTCACCTCATGCAGCAAGTCGATAAGAATTGTTGACCAACTGAAGTCAGGTGCGCCACGTCCAAATGCGGTTTGTGGGTTGTAGTACTCGCGGAAACCGCTCTTTCGAACCATTGCAATGCTTTGGTTTGCAATGTGACGGGCTAGATCGTTGCGACCATGGCGAGTTAAGCCGCGAGCTATATACCAATTGCTATTCATCCACGAAGGACCGCGCCAAACAAGTGTTCCTCCCACAGTATCTGGGCGATAAGTCGGATGGTTCATCGCAGTGCTTGGGATTGGATATTCAGCCCAATACTCTTCAGGATTTAAGATTCGTGCGATCAGTAAATCTGCCTTGCGCTTATCTAAATCAGGCAAGAGCAGTGGCATCAAACTCATAAAGGTATTTACACGCAGTTGCTTATTCTCTTTACCGTTCACGCCGTAATAAAGACCATCTTCTTCATTCCAGCAAAGTTCATCAAGTGACTTGCGAGCTTTGGCTGCTCGAGCCTTGTACTCGTCGTGTCCGGCTTGATCTCCAACTTGCTTGCATAAATCGGCAAGTACATGGAGATTTTCAATGTAAATCGTATTAGTCATTACATCGGCAACGACAAAATGATTTAGTTCAATCATCTTCTTTGGATCGCGATCAAACTTGTCATATGGATCGCAGATTGAATGCCAGCCACGATCCCAAGACTCGTGTTCTTCATCCTGGATATTCATGATTTCATCCCAGACTGGAGAGTGATCAATACCGGTCTCATCTGGTTGAACTACACGAACCAAGCCATCACCATATGGATTGCGCACGGTGTGAAGCCATTCGTAGAAACGCTTCACAGCTGGCAACACTTCGTTGATGAATACAACTCCACGACCACGCTTTGCAACAGCGCTTACCGCTTCAGCCAAAAGAGGTGGTTGCATCTCATCAGAAAGGTACCGACTGCGGAATGCGATCGCATAAGTTGAAACCATCTCTTCGTAGGCATCGCGCTGCCAAAAAGTCACGTGAGAAACAAAGCCATCGGAGTGCTGATTCTTAAGCAGACTCTTCAGCTCCGCCTCAGCTTTTTGAAGGTCTACATGGCTAAGTGCGATTGCGTGGAAGCAAGAATCCCAGAACCACTGAAATGGGTAGGTAACAGAAGAAGGACAAGTGAAGTCAAAGTCATGTCCACACCAGTCGGCGTGGCCGCGTTGGCGATTGCGTTCGTGTATCGCTGCGACTTCATCGCGCACCCAAGAAATATCATCTTGAGTTGGTGTGTGGTCGTTAATCTGCATTATTTCGCTACGATATCAGCCACATCTAAGAATAGGAATGCAATGAGCGCGATCAAGGTTGGAATTGTTGGAACTGGATCAGTTGCATCTTCAGTTCATCTACCGATACTAACTCGCCGCACAGATCTATTTGAGATCGTTGCTTTGGCTGACCTCAATGTTAACGCCGCATACGCCTTAGCCGATCGCTTTGGTATTTCAAGAGATGTTTGCTTTGCCGATCCAAAGAAAATGATCGAGTCAAAAGAAGTTGATGCGGTTCTAATCTTGAATTCAGGATCACATGCTGACGTCGTGGAGATGGCACTTCGAGCCGGCAAGACGGTATTTTGCGAAAAGCCACTTGCATACTCACGTGCCGAGTTAAAGGTAATTGAAAAAGCCAAATCGGAATCAGGTTCGGCTTTGATGATCGGTTATATGAAGACCTTTGATCCCGCGGTTGTTGAAGCGCAGAAAGCTATTAAGACACGTCCGCGGACGGTCGATGTCTTGGTTTTACACCCAAGTGGAGATAGCCAGTTGGTTACATCAGATGAATCGCTGAATATGCCTAAACCATCTGCTGAGTTAATTGAATTGTTTACAAAATCTCGCACAGCAGTTCAGGAGGAAGCTCTCGGTAAAGTGGGTGCAGCTTCATTTGGAAATCTGTATTCGGAAATGGTTCTCGGAAGCGTTATCCATGAATTCTCAGTGCTTCGCGCACTTGATATCCATATAACTGAAGTCGATCACGTAGACCGCTGGCCAGCAGGTTCAGCGAGTGATTCGATCATCATCTTTGGTCGCACTGCAGATGGAGTTCGCGTAACGGTGCGTTGGTTCTATCTCGATCAATACCCAATGTATCAAGAGGAAATTCGCTGGGTAAGCGATGAAGAGGGGCATCACATTGTCTTTCCGAGCCCTTACATTTTGCGCGTACCTACTCAACTTATTTCGACGTATCGCAAAGGTATTGATCATCAATCAAATAAATTTGAATCTTACAAGCCAGCCTTTGAAGTTGAACTAGAAGCTTTCTATCAACTAGTTAAGACTGGCAAGCAGGACGCAGATCCAATTGCAGATGGCCTTGAAGATTTAGCTTTGGCGCAGAAGATCGCCAAGAAGATCGCAGAGAATGAAGATATCGCCTTAGGAGGCGAACTACTCCTTTGAGATTGCTTTGTTACGAGTTGCGTAGAGACTTGTTAGGGCAGTAATCGCCAAGGTAGAAACAATTACCGTCAAACTAACCTCAAGTGAAATATCAGGAACGTGCACGCCATTTTCGTGTAACGCATGCAAGATCATCTTCACGCCGATAAATGCCAAGATAAATGAGAGCCCGCGGCCAAGGTGAACTAGTCGATCCATTGCACCTTGAAGTAAGAAATAGAGCTGACGAAGACCCATTAGCGCAAAGATATTTGCAGTAATCACAACGTAGGTGCTGGTTGTTAGCCCAAGGATTGCCGGGATTGAATCTAGGGCAAATACGAGATCGGTAACGCCCAGAGCGATTAGCGCAATGGCGAAGGTGCTTAGGCCACGGTTACGAAGGAAGGTAATCAATTTACCTTCATCTTTTTCTACCTCTTCTTTTTCATTTATTAGCTTCCAGGCGGTGTAAATCAAAAACGCACCGAAGAAGTAAAACGCTGAAGTAAAGCGAGTTACAAGTGCGACTCCAGCAAAGATCAAAATTACGCGTAGAACTATGGCGATAAGGATTCCGAAGAGAAGAACAAGTTGCTGGGATTCTTTCTTTACCTTGAGCGTTGAAATCAAAATGATAAATACGAAGATGTTATCGACTGAAAGCGCATACTCGGTTAGCCAACCTGCAAAGAATTCAGTCCGCAGTTGATCTGAGGTCCAACGTGGCATTAGCAAACCAAAAGTTATAGCCGCCGCCACATAAAAGAGCGTCCAACCCAAGGCCTCTTTTGTACTGGTCTCCTTGTTGCGATGAGCAACAGCCAGGGCTAAATCAAAGATGATTACTGCGGCAAGACCACCGATAGTTAATAGCCACTCGGTTGAACTAATCATGGGCGGAAGTGTCCTGTCTCGTTAAGGCTACGCAGGGCGCGCAGTCCATCTGATGGCCAAATAGATATTGATGTTATTGAACAAGGTGCTGCATCTATATGGAAGACCGCTTCGGTGGGTGCCCCGGTTGCGATCTGTGCCGCTAATTTAATGACTCCATTGTGAGTTACTACGACGACTCGCTGACCAGGATATTCAGCTGCGACCTTTTCTAGCGCTTCCTCAACGCGAATACCTGCCTGATCGTAAGATTCGCCACCAGCAGGTGCGTAGGAAGATGAATTTAGCCAGGCTTGATATTCATCAGGGAACTTCTCTTTTACCTCTTCGAAGGAGAGTCCGTCCCAATCCCCAAATGAAAGTTCGAACCATATTTCATCAAAGTTGATTTCAAGTCCTGTGGCAGCAGCAATTGCTTGCGCTGTTTGGGTGGTGCGCATTAGAGGAGAAGCAATTAAAACTTCTGGCTTTAACTTGGCGATCTCCTTGGCAACAGCGGCAGCCTGAGATAAACCTTTCTCCGTTAACTCTGGATTGATCGGCCCAGTTCCCGAAAACTTTCGCAGCGGGGTCAAGATCGTTTCACCGTGGCGAACCATGTAGAGCATTGTTGGAACTTCGCTGCTGCGAAGCCGCTCAGATAAATGGTTCTGTTGAATTTGTGGTTCAGGCTTATGTGCAGAACCACCATCTAGAGCCTTATTAGCTAAGCGATCGGCATGAGAATTTTCATCACGTGGAATCCATGAGTATTTAACAAGCGAAGGATCATGAGCTGCACGGCATTGCTTGGCAAGATCGCGCATATCGGCATGCTTGATCTGCCAACGACCAGACATCTGCTCAACAACTAACTTTGAATCCATGGCAACTTCTACAGTTGCTGCGGAATCCAATTTATTTATATGGCTTAAACCGGCGAGAAGTCCGCTGTATTCAGCAACGTTATTAGTTGCAATTCCGATGACATCGAAGAGTTCGGCAACGATCTTCCCGTTTTCGGTAACCACTGCACCGTAACCAGCAGGGCCTGGATTTCCGCGAGAACCACCATCAGCGGTTAACTTAAAGTTGCGCGCCATTTATAGACCACGCACCAAAATGCACCGACATTCTTCGCAGCGCACTAGTTCATCTTCAGGCAAACCGGCAATGCGTTGTAGTTCGATGGTGTTTAAAGTTAAGTGACAACCTTTGCATTGGTTTCCAACCAAGGCTGCTGCCCCTGTTCCGTTATTGCTGGCGCGAATTTTTTCGTAGAGCGCCATTAGTTCAGGGTTAACGCTATCTGCAGTCTTCGCGCGATCATCAGCTGCTGCTTTGAGGTCTGCAAAGATGATTGTTAGAGCGTTCTCTTTCGAAATTTCTAGGTTGGCAATCTCTGCTGCATGAGCACTTTCTTCGGCGCCAAGTTCTGCGATGCGCTCTTTAATGCCATCGACGCGCATCATGATCTCGAGCTCTACTTCTTCAAGTTCAGCACGGCGTGCAGCGAGGGAAACAAGTTCATGTTGCAGTTGTTCTAACTCCTTGGCAGCCCCTGTGCCAGAAGCAAGGCGGGCTTCATCACGATTGATTCGTGAGACAACTTGTTCAACATCAGTCTCGGCCCGGTTTAACTCGCGCTTTACATCGTTGAGTTCTGTCTCGGCCGCGATACGAAGATCGCGCGCATTGTCCTGCTTGATTGCGAGTGTATTAATCGCCGGTATTTCTGGAAGGCCAGCGGCTTTGGCATTTAAGGAAGTTGTGGTGAAATCGAAGTTCTGAATGTCGAGAATGGAGCGCTGATCACTTGGGGTCGCCTTCATAAGTGCCTCCAAAGAGATTTTCAAGCATATGGAATTTTCTTGTGGGCGCTGAGGGTTTCGAACCCCCGACATTCTCGGTGTAAACGAGACGCTCTACCACTGAGCTAAGCACCCGATTGCTGCGAGGCAAATACTACCTCAACTACAGAGCAGCGATTGCGGCCTTGTAATCCCCGTTATTACGCGCATCTCCGAGGCCATTTATGACCGACCAGCGAACAACGCCTGCTTTATCGATGACAAATGTGCCGCGCATTGCGCAACCGAGATATTCATTGAAAATACCAAATGCCTTTGCTGCAGCGCCATGCGGCCAGAAATCTGCAAGTACTGGGAACTTGTATCCCTCTTGTTCTGCAAATACCTTTTGGGTAAATGGAGAATCGCAAGAGATCGCGATTACTTGAACATCATCATTTTGGAATGCGGCTAGATCATCGCGAATCGCGCAGAGTTCGCCAGTGCAGGTTCCGGTGAATGCAAAGGGAATAAAGAGAACTACTACGTTCTTGTTTCCCTTAAACGATGAAAGTGAAACCTTGGCGCCATGCTGATCTTTTAATTCAAAGTCAGGTGCAACCGATCCAACAGAAATTCCAGTAAGTGTTTGGCTCATGCCGCCAAACTTATCGCTTGCCAGCCTTACGCGCCACTAGACGTGTTGCCGTCCAATCATTTGCTACGACAAGGGTTGATGTTTGGCTCATCCCCGCAATTGGTGCCGCATCCTGAATATCACTTGGTTCAACATGTCCATCGCGACCAACTTTTGGAGTTAATACCCAGATCGGTCCGGTCTCACTTAAATATGTGAGTCCATCCATTAATTCATCGACGAGATCGCCATCGCCATCGCGCCACCAGAGAATTACTGCATCGACGACTTCAGTTGCAGATCCTTCTAGAAATTTGGTACCAACTGTGGCAGCGATCTCTTTGCGAAGTGCGTCATCGCAATCAGAGTCATAGCCAACTTCAAGGACGATCTCTCCTTGAGCAAATCCCATCCCCTTTGCCACGGGATAAGTCCACCGAATTGCGAGCGCTTTGACAAGGGTTTCGGGTAGCCCATTTATCGGCGCCTTTCTGAGACAGAAAGTGGTCGGATTTTGCTCTACTACCGCGTAAGCGCGAGAATAAGCCCATGAGCGAGAACTTCGGCGTCCCAGACCAGATCATCGACCAGCTAGTAGATATCGATCCAAGTGAGACCGCCGAATGGCAAGCCTCCTTCGATGCCGCACTCAATGGCGCAGGTCCCGTACGTGCTCGTTACCTAATTTTGAAGTTGCTACAGCGCGCACATGAAAAAAATATTGGTGTCGCCGCACTTCGCAATACCGATTACATCAACACCATTACTCCTGAAAACGAACCAGCATTTCCTGGTGATGAAGCGATCGAGCGTCGTATCCGCGCTTACATCCGCTGGAACGCTGCGATGTTGGTGCACCGCGCACAGCGCCCCGGCATCGGAGTCGGTGGACACATCTCTACCTACGCATCATCTGCCGCACTTTACGAAGTTGGTTTCAACCACTTCTTCCGCGGGCAAGATCACCCAGGCGGCGGAGATCAGATCTTCTTCCAGGGACACGCATCGCCCGGAATGTATGCACGTGCATTTATGGAAGGTCGCTTAAGCGAACATCAATTAGATGGTTTCCGTCAGGAACTTTCACATCAAGGCGGCGGACTATCTTCTTATCCGCACCCACGTTTGATGCCTGAGTTCTGGCAGTTCCCAACAGTTTCGATGGGTATCGGTCCGATCAATGCAATTTACCAAGCGCGCTTTAACCGTTACCTACATAACCGCGGAATTAAAGATACGAGCCAGCAAAATGTTTGGGCATTCCTTGGCGATGGTGAAGTCGATGAAGTCGATACCTTGGGTGCGATTGGACTCGCATCACGCGAAAATCTAGATAACTTAACTTTCGTTGTTAACTGTAACTTGCAGCGCCTTGATGGACCTGTGCGCGGTAACGGCAAGATTATTCAAGAGCTCGAATCAATCTTCGGTGGAGCCGGCTGGAATGTAATCAAGGTTGTCTGGGGCCGCGAGTGGGATCCACTACTTGCCCAAGATCGCGAAGGCGCACTTGTAAATATTATGAACACCACTCTTGATGGTGATTACCAAACATTTAAGGGCGAAAGCGGCGCTTATGTTCGCGAAAAGTTCTTTGGTCGCGATCCCCGCACTGCTGCAATGGTTGCGAACTGGTCAGACGATCAGATCTGGAACCTAAAGCGCGGTGGACATGATTACCGCAAGCTTTATGCTGCTTATGCCGCTGCATCACAACCAAATGGTCGCCCAACAGTTATCTTGGCTAAGACTGTTAAGGGTTGGACACTTGGTTCGCACTTCGAAGCGCGTAACTCAACGCACCAGATGAAGAAGATGTCACTTGAAGATATCGTAGAATTCCGCGATCGCTTGGGTATTCCAATCGCAGATGAGAAGTTGGATAAGTACACACCTCCTTATTACAAGCCAGCTGCAGATTCTGCAGAAGCTAAGTACCTTGAAGAACGTCGTGCCGCACTTGGTGGATCAATTCCACGTCGTCGCAGCGTTTCACGCCCATTGGCACAACCTGCCGATGAAGCATACGAATCTGTTAAGCGCGGTTCTGGTCAGCAAGAAGTTGCAACCACCATGGCATTTGTCCGCATGTTGAAAGATCTCGTTAAGGATCCAGGACTTGGTGCGCGTTTAGTACCGATCATTCCTGATGAAGCTCGTACCTTCGGTATGGATTCATTGTTCCCAACGCTAAAGATTTACTCACCACATGGTCAGCAATACACCGCGGTCGACCGCGAGCTAATGCTTTCCTACAAGGAATCAACCGCGGGTGTAATCCTTCACGAAGGCATTAACGAAGCCGGTTCGGTTGCTTCATTTACTGCAGTCGGATCTTCATATTCAACGCACGATGAACCAATGATTCCGATCTACATCTTCTACTCAATGTTCGGTTTCCAGCGCACCGGAGATGCTTTCTGGGCTGCTGCCGATCAGTTGGTACGTGGATTCGTAGTCGGTGCAACAGCCGGACGTACAACTCTTAATGGTGAAGGTCTGCAACACGAAGATGGTCACTCACCACTTCTTGTTTCAACTAACCCAGCAGTTGTTGCATATGACCCAGCATTTGCATACGAACTCGGACACATCGTTAAAGATGGCCTAAGTCGTATGTATGGCGAAAACAGCGAGAACATTTACTACTACCTAACTGTTTACAACGAGCCATATGTTCAACCGGCAGAACCTGAAAATCTTGATACCGAAGGTTTGCTCAAGGGAATTTATCTCTACCAACACGGTCCAAAGCAGCGTAAGAAAGTTGCGCAGATCTTGGCATCTGGCGTTGGTATGAACTGGGCGCTAAAGGCGGCAAAGCTTCTGGAATCTGATTGGGGTGTTTCAGCATCCGTTTGGTCAGTTACTTCATGGAACGAACTTCGCCGCGATGGTCTGGCTGTAGATCGCCACAACTTCTTAAATCCATCTGATCAACGCACCGCATACGTTGCCAAGAAACTTGCCAACGCTGAAGGTCCAGTCATCGCAGTTAGCGATTACATGCGCGCAGTACAAGATCAGATCGCACCATGGGTTAACCAAGATTTTGTTTCACTTGGAACTGATGGTTTCGGTCTCTCTGATACTCGCGGTGCACTTCGTCGCCACTTCAAGGTCGATGCCGAATCAATCGTTATCGCAACGCTTGCAGCTCTTGCTAAGAGCGGAGATGTAAAGGCTGGCGTTGTTCAGGAAGCGATCAATAAGTATCAGATCAATGACATTAACGCTGCAGATCCGGGAAATACCGAAGGCTCTGGCTGAGGTAACTCTTGATTACTCGCATCCCCATTACAGATATCTCTCCTGCGGTTAATTTCGGAGGCGAGTTAGTTCCTGTAAAGGCGATTGCGGGTGAAGTAATTGCAGTTACTGCAACGATCTTTCGCGAAGGCCATGATGCACTTGGTGCGCATGCTCTGTTGTTTGATGACAAAGGTAAGGAAATTGCCCGTACTCCGATGCGTGAAATCTGGCGTGGTGGCGATCGTTTTGAAGGAACGATCACGATTCCAACACGTGGCGAGTTCAATTACGCAATCGAAGCCTTTGATTACCCCTTTGCAACTTGGGAACACGACTCTGAAATCAAGATTGCAGCCGATATCGATGCTGAACTCTGCTGCACCATCGGCAAGCTAATCTTCGAAGAGAAGTTAAACGATGATCCATCTGCCAAGAAGTTGCTCTCCTCTGCGATCAAGGCGCTAACCGATGCTTCACTTGCGCCAGCCAATCGTTTCTCGCAGGCAACAACCACTGAAATTCGCGCCTACTTTGCCGCAAACCCACTGCGCCGTTTAGTAAGTCGCTCTGAGTTGATTCCGGTTCGCGCAGATCGTGATCGCGCACTTGTTGGTGCTTGGTATGAATTCTTTCCTCGGAGCGAAGGTGCAATAGTTGATGCGCACGGACGTATCACAAGTGGCAATTTCGCAACTGCAGCAAAGCGAATTCCAGCAGTAGCTGCGATGGGCTTTGATGTTCTCTATCTGCCACCAATTCATCCAATCGGCACCGCACATCGCAAGGGGCGCAATAACACTTTAACTCCAAGCGATACCGACCCAGGTGTTCCTTGGGCGATCGGCAATGTGGAAGGTGGCCACGATGCCATTAATCCAGCACTTGGCACTATGGCTGATTTCGAAACCTTTGTATCAATAGCCAAGAAGAACAATTTAGAAATTGCTTTAGATCTAGCGCTACAAGCATCTCCTGATCATCCTTGGGTTAAATCAAACCCTAAATGGTTTACAACGCGCCCTGATGGCACGATCGCATATGCCGAGAATCCCCCAAAGAAATATCAAGATATCTACCCAATTAACTTTGATAACGATTACGCCGGGATTCTTGCTGAAGTACTTCGCATTATCCGTTTATGGGTTTCTAAGGGTGTAACTATCTTCCGCGTTGATAATCCCCACACCAAGCCAGTTCACTTCTGGCAAGAAGTTATGACCGTGATTCACAAGGAAAGCCCTGATGTTGTATTTCTAGCTGAAGCATTTACAAAACCAGCGATGATGCATGCCCTTGGTAAAGCAGGTTTCCATCAGTCTTACACATATTTCACATGGCGCACTAGCAAATCCGAACTTATGGAATACGGCCGCGAAGTTTCGCAAGAGACCAGTGCATTCTTCAGACCAAACTTCTGGGTAAATACTCCAGATATCTTGCCTTTCCATCTGCAATCTGGAAACCCTGCAATGTTTGCACTTCGCGCAGTGCTTGCCGCAACGTTAACTCCATCTTGGGGAATGTATGCCGGCTATGAACTCTATGAACACCGCCGCTTTAAAGAAGGTGGCGAAGAGTATTTAGATTCCGAGAAGTACGAGATAAAGGTGCGCGATTGGGATGGCGCTGCCAAGAAGGGCATAACCCTTGCACCCTTTATTGCTCAGTTAAACCAGATCCGTCGCGCGCACCCGGCTTTGCTACAACTTCGCAATCTCCGCTTTCATCACACCGATTCTGATGCAGTCATCGCTTATTCAAAGCGCACTGGCGATGATTTAATTTTAGTTGTCGTAAACCTTGATCCAACATATGCCCAAGAGACCACAGTTCATTGGGATATGAAAGCTCTCGGAATTGCGGCACATTCTTTCAAGGTCAAAGACTTACTGGATAACCAGAGCTTTACATGGAGCCCAGATACCTTTATTCGCCTTGATCCAGCAAGACCGACTGGCAAAGTTGCACACATTTGCCAAGTAAGGCTCTAACCTCAGATCATGTCTTTCTTCCAGAAGCTATTCGGTAAGAGTAAAGATGCAAAGGAAGAGATCTACATAGCGCCGGCAACATTTTTAAATCCTAATTCCACACTCGGAGAATTAGATTTTCATCTACTTGCCGAAGGTCGCCATGAGAAATTATGGGAAGTCCTTGGTGCGCATGTGCGCCGCGATCAAGGTGGTGAACTTCTTGGAACCGCCTTTACAGTCTGGGCGCCTAACGCTCGCGCAGTTAGTTTGATCAGCGATTTGAATTACTGGGATAAGAACACCCATCCGATGATTCGCTTAGGTTCATCCGGTATCTGGGAGATATTTATTGCAGATATCGGCGCAGGAGTTAAATACAAGTTTGCCATCTGCGGCATAGATGGTCGTTGGGTAGATCATGCTGATCCACTTGCTCGCCAAACCGAAACTCCCCCACACACCGCATCGATTGTTAACGAATCAAATTATCAATGGCGAGATTCAAAATGGATCGCTGAGCGTTCTAAATTTCAACCTTGGCGCAGCCCAGTTGCGGTCTACGAAGTTCACTTAGGCTCTTGGAAGTTAGGGCTTTCATATCGCGAACTAGCGACTGAACTCGTTAACTATGTAACAGCACAAGGCTTTACTCACGTGGAGTTCTTGCCGGTTACCGAACATCCTTACGGACCATCTTGGGGCTATCAAGTAACTTCCTTCTTTGCACCGACTTCGCGATTTGGATCCCCAGATGAATTTAGATTCTTAGTCGATGCACTGCATGCTGCAGGCATCGGCGTAATCCTGGATTGGGTTCCCGCGCACTTCCCTAAGGATGAATGGGCGCTTGCGAAATTCGATGGCACAGCACTTTATGAGCATGCCGATCCGCGCTTAGGTGAACACCCTGACTGGGGCACTTTGATCTTTAACTTCGGACGCAATGAAGTGCGTAATTTCTTAGTTGCTAGCGCCCTTTATTGGCTTACCGAGTTCCACATCGATGGCCTGCGCGTAGATGCCGTTGCTTCGATGCTCTATCTAGATTATTCACGTAAAGAAGGTGAATGGCTGCCCAATAAATTTGGTGGTCGTGAAAACCTCGAAGCAGTTCAACTGTTGCAGGAAGCCACATCGACTGCATATAAAACTCATCCCGGCATCATGATGATCGCCGAAGAATCAACAGCGTGGCCAGGTGTCACCAAGGACACTTCTTCTAACGGTCTCGGCTTTGGTTTTAAGTGGAATATGGGTTGGATGCACGACACCTTGGAATATTTGCAGCACGATCCAATTCACCGCGTCTATCACCACAACGAGATTACATTCTCAATTCTTTATGCCTGGTCTGAAAACTTTATGCTCCCGCTTTCACACGATGAAGTTGTCCACGGGAAAGGTCAGCTAGTTAATAAATTTCCAGGCGATCGCTGGCAGAAGCTAGCAACACTTCGTGCACTCTATGGATTTATGTGGGCCCACCCAGGTAAGAAGTTGCTCTTTATGGGATCTGAATTTGCACAGAATGACGAGTGGAGTGAGAGTGCTGGACTGCAGTGGTATTTAACTGAATTTGCCGAACATAACGGAGTGCAGAAAGTTATTGCCGAGTTAAATGCCATCTATAAATCACAACCTGCGCTTTGGCAGAAAGATACAAACCCTGAAGGTTTCTCCTGGCTAGTTGGCGATGATGGCGCAAGCAATGTCTTGGCCTTTACCCGCTGGTCTGATGATGGAAAGCCACTTGTTTGTATAACTAACTTCTCGCCAGTTCCGCATGAGAGCTACCAACTGCCACTGCCTACAGCAGGGATTTGGCGAGAAATTCTAAATACCGATGCCGTTGCCTTTGGAGGTAGTGGAATCGCGAATGACTCATTTGCCGTTGATGTAGATACAGATTTAAAGCGGACTTTCCGAGTCCCACCACTTTCAACAGTCTGGCTCGAGCGCGTTTAACTGGCTTTTAGAGCGCGTGCAAAGAACGCTGTAGACATCAGCATTAGCGCAGGAATAGTTAAAGCAATTGCTAAAGAGCCAGTGAATTGCGCAGTCCAAGCAATCGAGGCTTTCAAGATAAAGATGGCGATCATATTTACTACGCCAATCTGGCCAACAACAACTGCGCTCGGAAGTGGTGAGCGTTGATTTCCAGCGGTGTAGAAGGATGGCGCCATCAGCGATGAGCCCATTCCTGCAAAGGTAAATGCCAGGCAAGTTGTTAAAAAGGCAATAGTTTTATGCTCGGCGGGAATCTGAACTGTAATAGTTAAGAAGGTTAGAAATCCCCCACCACCGAGTAGGGCAAAAAGCCGAACAGTTTGATCAACTTGAAAACGCTTGGCAATTGATCCTGCATTTAGACGCCCGATGATCATCGCGGTCATGAAAAAGACATATGGCAACGCTGCCATTCCAGAACTTACGCCAATACGCTCTTTAGCAAAGATTGCCGACCAGTCTCCGGTTGCAAACTCTAAAAAAACCGCGCAGACCAGGCCGCCACTGATTAGCCAATCAACTCTAAATGAAGTGATCAGCGTTCGAAGTGGCAGATGTTCTTCTTTATCTTCATTTGGTTTAAGTAGAACTGGCGTTAAGCGAATAATCATGGCAGTTAGCGACAGGGTGACAAATACAGCTAACCCACCAACATGCCATGTGATCGGAATATGATCAACGACTAACCCTGAAATAATTGCTGTTGCAAGTGTTCCGAGCGCCCACATACCGTGAAGGCGCGCAATAGTTAAACCGTAAACGCGCTCCATTGCGTTAAATGATTGGGCATTTATTGAGATGTGATAAGCCGAAGTTGCCCAACCAATTGCAACGTTACAGATTAAGAAAATTCCAGAAGATTCGGTACGAACAATGAAGAAATATGCCAGCCCCATAATCCAGATATTGGTCAAAATCACGCGCTTTACGCCGAATTTATGAACCATATGCCCGGTTAAGAAGAGGCTGGCGACAGCGCCAAATGATCCAGTACTAATCAGCGTTCCAAATTGACCGTTACTCAATCCAAGGTTTGCTTTTACTTCAGGAAAACGGGGAATCCAAGCCATGATCAACATGGCATATACGCAAAAGAGCGCTTGTAAGAGTTTAAATTCGGTGCTTGGTTTAACTGCGTTCATTAGAAGAGCGCGTTCGCTAAAGCAGCGCGCGCCTTTATCACTCGCGGGTCGGCAGGATCTACAAGTGCAAAGAGTTCAATTAAGCGATCTTTAACTAACTTCTTCTCTGCGCCATCAAAGAGTGGGATCAAACGCAGCAACCGCGCAAAGGCTGGCTCTAAATAGCCGCTAACGATTTCAATATCAGCACACTGCAATTGAATATCTATGTTATCTGGATGAGCCGAGGCTTCTTTCATGACATTGGCTCCATCTATACCGTCCGTGCGCGCCATCAACTGCGTCTGCGCAAGGCCAAGAATTGCAAAGTTATCGTTTGGTTTGCGCGCCAAGAGTTTCTTGTACGCCGCCTCTGCCTTGGCATAATCGCCAGCATCTAGCGCCGCGATTGCTTCTTCCTCTTCGGGTTCAATTTTTTCAGTGGGTGCTCCACCCACGCCCTGTTCGGATGCAAGTGCTAAGACTTTATCGATCACCATCCGGATCTGTTCTTCTGGATAAGGCTGCTCAAAGAGCGGAACCATTTGCTCATTGATGATTGCAACGGCAAAGGGCACGGCTCGAGTCTGCAAAGCTTGTGCAACTTGTGGTTGAGCATCGACATCAACGCGACCCAGCACCCAACTACCCTGATCTGCTAACGCTAACTTTCCAAGAATTGCCACGACCTCTTGTGATTCAGGTGAACGAGGTGACCAACAAATTAGTACAACGGGCTTTGCTTTAGAGAGTGAGAGAAATTCATTAGTTAAATTCTCGGGAGTGATTTCAATACCGGGCATGGGCCCTGCAGGCTCTGGCTTTGGTTTTCCGAGAGAACTTAGATCAACTGCACGTCCAAAGTTAGGTGGAAGGCTCATGCTTGCGCCCCCGCTTCTACTCCAGAATCACGCCGAAATGGCAGTACATCTTCAATATATGACTGTGCTGCAAAGGTTAGCCCAACATCGTGGCCCTCACGCTCACTTAAATACCAGCGATGCTCTAAAACTTCATGGAAGAACTGTGCTTCTTCGATTCGGCCCTTTAAATTATCAGGAATCATCACAACGATCGGCATATAAGTTTCATTTAACCAACGACGCGCAGAATCTTGCATAGGTGGTTTTGGACTCTCTTCGCGACCACGGAAACGATCAAGCGAAGCCAGCAAACGCTTTGCTTGCAACGCCTCAGTTTCTAACCCTGTTAACTCGCGCAAACGATTGCGGTGATATCCAGGTGCCACAAGTTTTGGCTGGAAGTAAAGTTTCTGTGACTCACCATCTAGTGAAACTGAAACTTCTTCTACCGCAAAACCTAAATCATGTAGTTGACGCATCGCACGTTCTACGGCAAGACGATCTTTTGGATCTAAAACCTGACGCTCTTTAAGCGCTTTCCAGATTCGGTGATAACGCTTGATTACCGCCTCGCTAGCGCGGATCGGATCCATACCTGGGTAAAGAACACCCGACAGCGCTAAATCTTCAAGTTCAGCGGCCACATTAAAGTGCGCGATCTCTAAATCATGTTCGCGTTGTCCATCACTCAGTGTTTTCTGGAACTCACCAGTTTCGGCATCCACTAAGTAAGCGGCGAAGGCTTCCGCATCGCGGCGGAATAAAGTATTGGAAAGCGAGCAATCGCCCCACCAGAAACCAAGCAAGTGAAGTTGCACCAATAACAGCGCAAGGGCGTTGGCCATCATGGTGATGTCATTGGCAGTTACATCTTTACCACTAAGCAATACGCGATATGGAAGCGAATATGGCAAGAAGCGCGTTACGAGAGCGCAAGGAAGCTCTTCTGCGCTTTCATCTGTGCGCCCTTCAATAACCGCGATCGGCTGAACGCTTGGCGCTCCTAGGTGTGCCAGTTCGCGCAGCGCTTTATATTCGCGGTTGGCGAATTCAGAGACCGTCTCTTTTACTGCATAGACTTCTGCATCGGGATCATCGGTGGATCGAACCAAGCGAACGATATGTCGCGAAATACCGCGCTTTTCGGTCAGCGCGGGATCTTCCGGCCACTCCTCCAAATTGATATGCCAAGGCAAGCCAGTGACGGCGGCGATTTCTTCGCCTAATCCCGTAATGCGTAACGCCATGTATGAAGGATATCGCTTTAGAATAGGTCACATGGCAATCGCAGATCGCATTAAACGTAAACCTAAGCCAAACACTGCACCAACAGATTTTGGTACTCAAGGAAATCCGATAGATAGATCACATCCGTTCTATTTTGGATTTGTCGCAACGCTCGGAGCCTTAGTCGCAATCGTCTTGATGCGCGCGCTTGCCAGTACCAGCCAGATATTTGTCTTGATTGTCGTGGCCCTCTTTTTAGCAACAGGGTTAAATCCGGCAGTTGTAGCGATTCAACGTCGTGGTCTTTCCAGAGCAAATTCTGTCGCTATTATTTTCGTTTCAGTAATCCTTTTCACGGGTTTCTTTATCGCCGTGGTCGTTCCGCCTGTACTTTCACAAGGTACAAACTTAATTAATTCAGCGCCGACCTTACTGGCTGATCTAGAAAACAATGCGACGATCGCAGACTTAAATGACCAATTCGGAATTATTGATACTTTGCAGGCTCAATTAAAAGAAGTCACCGCGGATGGATCGTTGATTATCTCTGCATTTGGTGGCGTGATTGGTGTTGGAAAGTCTGTCCTCTCGGGTGCATTCTCTGCTCTAACAATTCTAATTCTGACCCTCTACTTCATTACCTCCCTTCCACAAATGGTTGAACTCGGAGTGCGCTTCGCACCTGCTAGCCGCAGAGAACGTTTAGCTCTTCTTGTTAATGCAGTTATTTCTAGAGTGGGATCATTCGTTGGAAGCCAAATTGCAATTGCCTTTATGGCTGCAACATTTGTCTTTGCCCTTTCGCTTGTTTTGGCACTTCCATCACCAATTGCAATTGCGATGATTGTTTTGGTCTGTGGTTTGATTCCACTCATTGGCCATTTCATAGGGTGCTCCGTCGTGACAATCATTGCCCTAACCCAATCGGTATCAATGGGCTTAATAGCATTTCTGGCATACGTTGTTTATGTACAAGTTGAAAACTACGTGGTGACACCACGAATAATGAAGCGCACACTTGCTCTTCCTGGCGCAGTAACCATCATCTCCGCGCTAATTGGTTCATCACTTCTTGGCCTAATCGGCGGATTACTTGCTGTGCCAATTGCTGCATCAGTGATCTTGATCCTTGATGAAGTCGTCTTCCCGCGCGCAGATAACTCTTAAATCTCAGTAGGCAGCGGCAAGCGCTCTGGCGCAATCACTTTAGTTATCTCACTCAAAACGGTATGAACGGCAGGCTCTCCTACCCAGAGATGTTTCGCACCAGCAACAGGAATTATTTCTATTTGAGTCAACGGTTTAAAACTTTCAATCGCTTCTGGTGGTTGCAGGTAATCATCAAATTCGGGAACCAGTGCAATAACGCGGCGTCCATCTTTTGCCCAATACTCAAGATCGCTAACTTCAGATGTGCGAAGTGGCGGAGATAAAAGTATTAAGCCTTTAATCCGTGGATCTTTAGCGTGACGAAGTGCTAAATCTGTTCCGAATGACCAACCGACTACCCAGAGATTAGTTAGCCCTAAGGTATCGAGACAGTAAGTCGTCATCATTTCGACATCGAATTTTTCTAAGCCACCGTTATCAAATGAGCCCGTACTAGTACCTGCTTCACTAGTTGTCCCACGAGTGTTAAAGCGAACTACTTCTATACCCGCCATATCTGGCAAGCGATTAGCAGCCTTCTTATAAACATGGCTGTCCATCATGCCGCCTGCTGTCGGCAAGGGATGTAAGCAAAGGATTGCGCCGGTGTATCCATCAAGTGGTGCAGCGCTTTCGCCGATCAGCGTTTGGCCATCACTTGTTGTAACTGTAAATGGAGTGCGCAGCGCCGGTAGAACAGTGCTGGGGCGTACTGGCTGCAACATGCAGGAGAGTCTAGTCTTTCCCCATGTCCACTTCTACAAACGCATCTGCCAATACATTTGCCTCGCACTATCCCGTAACTGGTGAGGTTATCGCCAATTATCCAATTGCAGATCGCGAGACTGTCTTTAACGCAGTTGTTGCAGCTCGCAGCGCATCAAGTGCTTGGCAAGATCTCGGATTTAAAGGCCGTCGTAAAGTATTGCTTAAGTGGAGCAACTTACTTATTTCACAACTTGATGAAATTACCGAACTTGTATCAAGAGAGACTGGAAAGCCAGTTAGCGATGCCAAACTTGAAGCATCACTTGCAGTTGGCCACTTAGGTTGGGCGGCACGTCATGCTGAAGATGTAATGCGCACAACACATCGTTCTCCTGGCGCACTTATGGCAAATATGTCGGCAACGGTAGAACGTTCTCCAGTTGGAGTAGTCGGCGTGATTGGCCCTTGGAACTATCCGATCTTTACTCCAATGGGTTCTATCTCCTACGCACTGGCTGCTGGAAATACCGTGGTCTTTAAGCCAAGTGAGTACACACCAGGTGTTGGCGCGATACTTGCTAAGACTTTTGCAGAAGTTGCACCATTTGCCGATATCTTCACCTGCGTTACAGGTCTTGGCGCTACCGGAAAAGATTTATGTGAAAGTGGCGTCGATAAGTTGGCTTTCACTGGTTCTACTCGCACGGCAAAGTTAGTTGCTGCAGCATGTGCTGCGAATATGACGCCAGTTGTTCTCGAATGTGGTGGCAAAGATCCAGTAATCGTTGCCGAAGATGCAGATATCAAGCGCGCAGCTGATGCCACTATCTGGTCTTCTATGTCTAACGCTGGGCAAACATGTATCGGTGCAGAGCGCGTATATGTTCATGAAAAGGTGGCCGATAAATTTATTGAAGAAGCAATCAAGGTAGCCAAATCAATTCACCCAGGAGCTCCCGGAGTTGGCAACTACGGGCCTGCAACAATGCCCTCGCAGATCAACGTTATTCAAGGACATATCGATGATGCGATCGCTAAGGGTGCCAAGGTTGCACTTGGTGGTTCAGATTCAGTTAAAGCGCCATTTGTTGAACCAGTTATTTTGCTCGATGTTCCCGAAAATTCCACTGCGATGTTGGAAGAAACCTTTGGGCCAACTATCGCAATCAACCGTGTGAAATCAATGGCTGAAGCGATCGCGCTTTCAAATGCCTCTAGATATGGACTTGGTTCATCTATCTGGTCTAAGCGCCAAGGTAAGAAGATTGCCCGCCAATTGCATTGCGGAATGGTTGCCATTAACTCAACTATTTCATTTGCAGCAATTGCATCAGTGCCATTTGGTGGCGTTAAAGATAGTGGTTATGGACGTATCCATGGCCCAGAAGGAATTCTTGAATTTACCTATCCGCGCACCGTTGTTCGCGCGCGATTCCAACTACCAATTGCATTCACTAGCTTTAAGCGCACTAAAGGAAACGATAAGTTGATTGTTACCTTGACTCGTTTACTGAATGGCCGACTTGGTTAAAAGTCGGCCCATATAACTAGCCGCTTGGGCTAATTAAAAGCGTGGCGCATTACGTGTGCGCTCTGTATTAGGTTTGCGATTATTGCGCTTTGCCCAACATGCGTTATGCCAATGGCGACGTCCATCTTCATCACCGATCATCCATGCAACTGTGTGTGGTGTTGCCATTGGAATTACTTGATCGCAACCGGGACAGCGATAAGGTTTATTTGAACTAGATCCGGTGATCTTTCGAACAATAAAATCACCATCTGTATGTTCTTCGATAGTTTGATTAGAAGTCGCGATATCGCGCTCTTCATCCTTTGGGCGACGCCCCTTTGGATAGTTGCGTCGTGGGCTCATGGATTCATTTTCTCGCACTTTTGCCGTTAATGTGGCATGGTTGCCATATGAGCAGCGTGATTAACGTCCGTGGCCTGGAAAAAAGTTATGGTGCCAATAAGGCCGTTGCTGGTATCGATCTAACTATCGAGCCGGGCGAGATATTTGCCCTCCTTGGTCCAAATGGAGCAGGTAAGACGACCACCGTAGAAATCCTGGAAGGCTTTCGCGATCGCGACCGTGGTGATGTTTCAGTGCTCGGCACAGACCCCGGAGTTAAAGGCGAGCAAGCCCGCAAATGGCGCAACCGCATCGGAATAGTTCTGCAATCCACCAACGATGCCGGTGACTTATCTGTTTTTGAGACTGTCGCACATTTTGCAAAGTACTACTCAAATCCACGCGGTGTTGATGAAGTAATCAACGCAGTTGGCTTAACTGATAAATCTAAGGAGCTAATCAGAACGCTCTCTGGCGGGCAACGCCGCCGCCTTGATGTAGCGCTAGGAATTATCGGATCCCCCGAACTTCTCTTTCTCGATGAACCGACCACCGGCTTTGATCCAGAAGCGCGGCGCGCATTCTGGGCGCTGATTCAAGATCTGCGAAAGTCTGGCGCAACAATCTTGCTTACTACCCATTATCTAGATGAGGCCGAAGCGCTAGCTGATCGCGTTGCAGTGATCAATCAAGGAAAGATCATCGAAGTTGCAACCCCTGCTCTGTTGGGTGGCCGCGCGACTTCGCTTGCAACAGTTTCTTGGAAGGGTGCCAACGGTATTCAAACTGAGCGCACCGATAACCCAACTGCGCTGATCCGCAAACTCACCGAGACTTATAAAGATGAGATCCCTGAACTCACCGTCAAGCGCGCTTCACTTGAGGATATTTACTTGGAAATGATTGGAGGCGCCGATGTCAGCAAATAAAGATCAAACCAATAAAGTACCTAGCGCCTTAGCAATTGGTATTGCGCGCGGTGGCCTCGAAGTTAAACAGTTTATGCGCCAGCGTGAATCCGTGGTCTTTACCATTGCGTTTCCAATTATGTTGCTTGCTATCTTTGGTTCGGTCTTTACCAACGAACTTAGTGATGGCGTAACTTTCAGCCAATACTTTGTTGCTGGAATGATCGCATCGGGCCTTGTTAATACTGGCTTCCAGCAGTTAGCGATCATGATTCCGGTCGAACGTGACTTTGGAACGCTAAAACGCTTGCGTGGCACTCCGATGCCAGCATCTAGTTATTTCATAGGTAAATCAATCGTCGTATTTGTAACAATGGTGATTCAAATAGCCCTGCTTCTAATTGCGGGGGTCTTATTCTTCGGGGTAAATCTTCCGACTGATCCCGCAAAGTGGTTCACCTTTACCTGGTTAATTATCTTGGGAAGCGCCGCGTCAACTGCGCTCGGCATTGCTTTCTCTGTCATTCCAAAGAGCGGTCGCGGCGCATCTGCGGTTGTCTCACCCGTAGTAATCATTCTGCAATTCTTTAGCGGCGTTTTCTTTGTCTTCACTGATTTGCCAGGATGGATGCAGCAAGTCGCTGCGATCTTCCCGCTTAAGTGGATGACCCAAGGTATGCGTTCGGTATTCCTTCCAGATTCATTTGCTGCGCAAGAAGTTGCCGGTACTTGGGAGACCGGCCGCACTTTCTGGATTATTCTGGCGTGGTTGATTGCCGGTCTGGTAATTTCGATTAAAACTTTTAAATGGGAGCAAGAGCGATGAGAATTAAGTTAATTGCAATCTTCTCAGCGCTCTTTCTATCGCTCTCGCTGACTTCCACTATTGCGGCGACAAAGAGCCCTACTCCAACACCGAAGGCGAGTGCCACTCAGAAGGCTCCAGTTAAGAAGGCTCCAGTTAAGAAAGCTCCAGTAAAGAAGAAAAAGAAAGTTGCTAAGAAGTTACCTTCCCCATCACCGAAGTGGCCGCCAGTTGGCTTTAAGACAGATCCACTCGGTGAAACTAAGTTGTATCTAAAGGTTCCAAATGCAAAAGAGTTGGTGGGGCTTCTCTCGGCCAAATCAGCGCTGGCTTCGCAGGTTAAATCCTGTACACAATTCACTTGTGGAGCGGTTTTAGTAGCCGCCGAAACAGGTTGTCGCTGGTGGAGAGTTACTGCCGATGTAGTTGGTGCAACTTCACCTGAGAATCGCACTACTAAAACCTTTGGAAAAATCGTTGCAGATGTTGGACGCAGCGCCCCTCAGCAAGTAGTTACAGTTCTTTTAGTTACAACTGAACCAATTGGTGCCGGCCAGATAGTTTCCAATATCAATGTGGATTGCAACCAAGGCGATCCATCAGGGCCTCTGCCAAATACTGATTACCAAGTAAGTGCAAATTAGCGATGCTCGGCGGAATCAATAACGGGCTCTTTCTATCTAGTTTCGGCGGTTTCTTCGCCGTAGCAATTCTCTCGCTAATTCTGCGTTGGGCATTTAAGCGCGGGAAATCTGTTGTAGAGCGCACGCCAAAGGTCGGAGGCGAAGATGATTACGGCGCGCTAGTTGTTATCGCATCACCAAATAATTACATCGAAGGCGAACTGCTGCGCTTAAAGCTTGCGACCGCAGAGATAAAGGCAAACTTGGCCCAAACTAAAGATGGACCTCGTTTATATGTCTTTGAACGCGATGAAAAGATAGCGCGCGCAGTTCTAAAGAGTTAGCGGTTTGCTCCGGGTACCCAAAGTTGATCGCCAATCTCTTTATTGGCAACGCGTGCCAACACGAAGAGAAGATCAGAGCAGCGGTTTAGATACTTCGCTGTAAGTGGATTTACGCCAGAACCAAAGCCATGGATTGCTGTCCAGGTGCGGCGCTCTGCGCGACGAACAACTGTGCGCGCCACGTGCAAGTGCGCAGCTGCAGGTGTTCCAGATGGCAGAACAAAAGAACGAAGTGGTTGCAGATCGGCGTTGTACTTATCGATCTGCTCTTCCAGATATGTAATCTGAGATTCGAGAACGCGCAGCGGTTCAAAGGCGGGTGAATCAACTACTGGCGTACAGAGGTCAGCCCCGACATCGAAGAGATCGTTTTGGATGCGAACTAAGAGCGCGCGAATATCATCGCTGAGTTCGTCGGTTGCAATAACAACACCGATTGTTGAATTTGCTTCATCAACGGTGGCATATGCCTCAAGGCGTGAATCGTTCTTGGAAGTTCGGCTCATATCTCCGAGGGAGGTAGATCCGTCATCGCCTGTCTTGGTGTAAATACGCGTTAAATTAACCATGGCCCTAGCCTATAAGTAGACTTCGGATATGGCATCTTCGCAAGGTTCGACCAACGATCGCTTTCGCATCGTCGGCGGATGCAGCCTAAAGGGCGAAGTAACGGTCACTGGGGCTAAGAATTCAGTCCTAAAGCTAATGGCGGCATCGCTCTTGGCCGTTGGCACATCAACGATCCGCAACGTTCCGGATATCGCAGATGTCGACATCATGGCCGATTTACTAAAGCGCTTGGGTTGTGAAGTTTCACGCGATGGTTCCACTCTTGCAATCGCCGTTCCAGAAGCGCCAGCACATCGCGCTGATTACGATCTCGTGCGCAAGATGCGCGCATCTATCAATGTACTTGGCCCACTCGTTGCTCGCGTCGGCAAAGCCGAAGTCGCACTTCCTGGCGGCGATGCAATTGGTTCACGCGGTTTAGATTTTCACATTAAAGGTCTCGAATCACTCGGTGCAACCGCACACGTTGAACATGGATATGTAATTGCTGAAGCGCCTCAAGGACTAACTGGCGCCACCATCGAATTAGATTTTCCAAGCGTTGGAGCAACTGAAAACTTAATGACCGCTGCCGTTCTGGCAAAGGGCGTTACAACGATCGATAACGCAGCGCGCGAACCTGATTTAGTTGATCTCGGTGAGTTCTTAATCTCAATGGGTGCAAAGATCGAGGGCCTTGGTTCACCGCTAATTAAGATCACTGGTGTTTCTAAGTTAAACCCAACTGATCACACCACAATTACCGATCGCATCATCGCTGGCACGTGGGCATTTGCCGCTGCGATGACCCAAGGCGACATCACAATTCATGGAGGTCGCGCTGACCACATGGAAGTAATGCTCGAAAAGTTAGCGCACGCTGGCGCAATCATTACTTCAACTGCCGATGGAATCCGTGTACAGATGAACCAACGCCCACGTGCAACTGATGTTGCAACGCTTCCCTATCCTGGCTTTGCTACCGATCTCTTGCCATTTATCATCGCCATGAACGCAGTTGCTGATGGCCACTCAATGGTTACCGAAAATGTCTTTGAATCACGCTTCATGTTTGTAAACGAACTTGCTCGCCTTGGCGCCCATGTAACTGTTGACGGAAAACACGCCTCCATCACTGGTATTTCCCAGCTATCTGGCGCACCAGTTGAAGCAACCGACATACGCGCCGGCGCCGGCTTAGTGCTTGCTGCCCTTGTTTCCGAAGGTGAAACCACCGTAGATGGCGCCTTCCACATCGATCGCGGCTACCCAAACTTTGCTGAAGATCTGCGCGCACTCGGCGCCCAAGTTACAAGGGAATAGCGCGCAAATTAAATAAAAATTTCAGTGGAAGAAACTGTGCCTTTGCTTTTCATGTTTCTGGAGCTGAGAATTTTTATTTAACAGTCTCCGTCAAAATTGAAACTCTGTTGTTAGCGACAGATAAGAAGCCGCCTTGTACGTTGAATTCCTTAGTCGTTCCATCTACCGCTTTGATGCTCACGGCACCGTCGACTAGTACGCCAAACAAAGGTGCGTGATCTGGAAGGACACCGAGGTCTCCTTCAGTTGTGCGAGCAGAAACGAAAGTTGCCTGCCCGGACCACACCTGTTGTGTTGGCGATACTAGTTCGACGTTAAGTGCCATGTGATTAGCTCTTCGCTAGCTCTGCGGCCTTGCGCTCGACATCGTCGAGGCCACCACACATGAAGAACGCTTGTTCTGGAACATGGTCGTACTTGCCATCGGCAAGTGCTTCAAAGGCTGTGATTGTCTCGGTCAGTGGAACGAATGAACCGTCTAGACCAGTAAAGACCTTCGCAACGAATGTGTTCTGTGACAAGAAGCGCTGGATGCGACGTGCGCGACCAACTAGAACGCGGTCATCTTCTGACAATTCATCGATACCCAAGATTGCGATGATGTCCTGTAGATCCTTGTAGCGCTGCAAGATCTGCTTGATGCGGTTTGCAACACGGAAGTGATGCTCACCGATATAGCGTGGATCCAAGATGCGTGATGTTGAGTCAAGTGGATCCACAGCTGGGTAGATACCAAGCTCTGAAATCGGACGAGACAACACTGTTGTTGCATCTAAGTGCGCGAAAGTTGTGTGTGGGGCTGGGTCGGTAATGTCATCTGCAGGAACGTAAATTGCCTGCATAGATGTAATTGAGTGACCACGAGTTGAAGTAATACGTTCCTGCAACTGACCCATTTCATCTGCAAGTGTTGGCTGGTAACCCACAGCAGATGGCATACGGCCAAGCAGCGTTGATACTTCAGAACCTGCCTGTGTAAAGCGGAAGATATTGTCGATGAAGAGCAATACATCCTGCTTCTGAACATCGCGGAAGTACTCAGCCATAGTTAGCGCTGAAAGTGCGACGCGAAGACGCGTGCCAGGTGGCTCATCCATCTGACCGAAGACCAAGGCTGTTTTATTGATAACGCCGGTTTCAGTCATTTCAAGGAACAAGTCGTTACCTTCGCGAGTACGTTCTCCAACGCCGGCGAATACAGATACACCACCGAAGTTTTCCGCTACGCGGTAGATCATTTCCTGGATAAGAACAGTCTTACCAACACCTGCACCACCGAAGAGACCGATCTTTCCACCCTTTACATAGGGTGTTAGAAGGTCGATAACTTTGATACCGGTCTCGAACATTTCTGTCTTTGACTCGAGTTGATCGAATGCTGGTGCATCGCGGTGGATTGGCCAACGCTCTTTAATATCAAGTGATGAAGTTGGAACATCGAGTGATTCGCCAAGTGTGTTAAATACGTGGCCCTTTGTAACGTCACCGACTGGCACTGAGATAGCTGCACCAGTATCTGTTACCTCTGCGCCACGGACCATTCCGTCTGTTGGCTGCATAGAAATTGCGCGCACAAGGTTGTCACCAATGTGTTGTGCAACTTCAAGGGTCAAGGTACGAGTAGTGCCACTCATGGTGGTCTCTACGTGGAGCGCGTTAAAGATCGATGGCATTGAATCCGCTGGGAATTCAATATCCACGACCGGTCCAATAACTCGGGCAACGCGGCCTTTACCTGTTGATGACATCATTCACTCCCTGCACTAGCTGAGGCTAACGCGTCTGCGCCGCCCACAATTTCACTGATTTCTTGGGTAATTTCGGCCTGACGAGCCGCGTTCGCAAGTCGGGTTAGCGACTTGATTAAATCATCAGCGTTGTCAGTCGCTGACTTCATAGCGCGACGGCGAGCAGCATGCTCGGAAGCAGCTGATTGCAACATCGCGTTGAAGATTCGGGCTTCGATATAGCGAGGAAGAAGTGCGTTAAGTACTTCACCTGCATTTGGTTCGAACTCGTACATTGGGAGCAAGCCAGATGGTGCTGGTGTATCGCTCTCAATAACTTCCAGTGGCAACATGCGCTTGGCCATTGCATTTTGAGTCAACATTGATTTGAACTCGGTAAAGATGATGTGGATTTCATCCACGCCAGCGTTATCGGTTTGGGCATCTGCAATGAATGCAGCAATCAAAGCTTCGGCAACTTCTTTAGCGTTCTCATATGTTGGGTTATCTGAAAATCCTGACCAAGAACCTGCAATGTCGCGGTTACGGAACTTGTAATAGTTAACCGCCTTGCGACCTACAAGATAGTTAGAAACTTCAAGACCACGTTCACGGATCATGGCGGCGAGTTGTTCGCCTTCCTTGATCGCGTTATTTGAATAAGCACCAGCCATACCGCGGTCGGCAGAGATAATTAAAATCGCTGCGCGCTTTGGATTTTCAGAAGGTGTGGTCAATGGGTGGTTTGTTGAAGAGAAGCTAGCAACTGCGGATACAGCACGGGTCAACTCATGTGCATATGGAGTCGAAGCAGCAACGCGTTGCTGTGCTTTGACAATACGAGAGGCAGAGATTAACTCCATAGCCTTCGTAATTTTCTTAGTCGCCTTAACGGATCTCATCCGTCGGCGATATATGCGTAGTTGAGCGCCCATGGGTTACTTCTTCACCGCCGGTGGCACAAACTTTGTAATCGCTTCAGCGCCTTCTGAATCAAGTGCTTCAGCAGGTGCATCGTTAACAATTCCTGCAGCAGAAGATTTGAATTGCTTCTTGAAGTCAGCAACTGCTGTCTTCATCTTGGCAACGGTGTCATCTTCGAGCATCTTGGTCTCTGAAATTACTGTGAAAATATCCTTACGTTCGCGACCGATGAAGTCGAGAAGTTCAGATTCAAAGCGACGGATATCGGCAACTGCAACAGAATCAAGTTCTCCTGAAGTTCCGGCCCAGATTGAAACAATCTGACGCTCTAGTGAATATGGTGAGTACTGACCCTGCTTTAGAAGTTCCACCATACGTGCACCGCGCTCGAGTTGAGCCTTTGATGCCGCATCAAGGTCAGAACCGAAAGCAGCGAAGGCTTCGAGTTCACGGAACTGTGCAAGGTCAAGACGCAGACGACCAGCGATCTTCTTCATCGCCTTTGTCTGTGCAGAACCACCAACGCGAGAAACAGAAACACCTACGTTGATCGCTGGGCGAACGCCGGCGTTGAAGAGATCTGTTTCAAGGAAGCACTGACCATCAGTAATAGAAATTACGTTGGTAGGAATAAACGCTGAAACGTCATTTCCCTTTGTTTCAATGATTGGAAGGCCAGTCATTGAACCGCCACCGAGTTCATCGGAAAGCTTTGCGCAACGTTCTAGCAAACGTGAGTGTAAGTAGAAAACATCTCCTGGGTACGCTTCGCGGCCCGGTGGACGACGAAGTAGAAGTGAGACTGAACGGTAAGCCTCAGCTTGCTTTGAGAGATCATCGAAAACAATTAGAACGTGCTCACCCTTGTACATCCAGTGCTGTCCAATTGCAGAACCGGTGTATGGAGCGAGGTACTTGAAGCCTGCTGGGTCTGATGCAGGGGACGCGACGATTGTTGTGTACTCCATTGCGCCAGCTTCTTCGAGCGCGCCCTTAACAGATGCGATCGTTGAACCCTTTTGACCAATAGCAACGTAGATACATTTAACTTGCTTCTTCTTATCGCCAGTTAGCCAGTTTTCACGCTGGTTAATGATCGTATCTACAGCAACTGCAGTCTTTCCGGTCTGACGGTCACCGATGATCAACTGGCGCTGTCCGCGACCAATCGCTGTCATCGCATCGATCGCCTTAATACCTGTTGCAAGTGGTTCCTTAACTGGCTGGCGCTCAACTACAGAGGGAGCCTGTAGTTCAAGTGCACGGCGTGCGTCAGGTTTGATTTCACCCTTGCCATCAATTGGGCGACCAAGTGGATCAACAACGCGACCCAAGAAGCCATCACCAACTGGTACAGAAAGAATTTCACCAGTACCGCGTACTGATGTTCCTTCTTCAATTCCTGCATAACTTCCGAGAATAACAACACCGATCTCGCGCACATCGAGGTTAAGTGCAAGACCTAGTGTTCCGTTCTCGAACTGTAGAAGTTCGTTTGCCATTGTTGAAGGAAGTCCCTCAACGCGAGCGATTCCATCGCCTGCCTGGCTAACTGTTCCTACTTCGTCGCGAGCTGCGGCGCCTGGATCGTATGACTTAACGAAATTCGCTAAGGCATCCCGAATTTCATTCGGTTGGATCTTGAGCTCTGCCATGTCGTTCTCCCTTTTTCGTTTCTTCTTAAATCTTCTCTATTACTGATTTGTTACTTTTTTACGCGGACTGACCAACTAGTGCACGCCCAGCATTTGCCAGGCGGTTTACAACGCTTCCATCGACTAACTCATCTGCGAACTTGATTGAAACTCCACCCAGAATTGTTGGGTCGATTTGTACGTTAATGCGGATTGGCTGACCGACGTTCTTCTCAAGAACTGTTGCAAGTCGCTTTGACTGTGCATCAGTTAGAGCAGTTGCTGTACGCACAACTGCGATTAAGCGGTTGCGACGGTTTGCCAAACCAAAGAGGTAATCAGCGAAGGCTGCTTCGATGCTGCGTCCGCGTAGGGAGGCAACAAGTGCGCTAGCGATCTTGATTGTTGAGGCAGATGCCTTCTTGCCAAGTACTTCAGCGATTAACGCTGACTTGGCCTCAGTTGAACCAACGCTGACGAGCGCCTTGCGGAGCTCGAAATTATCGGCAACTAGGCGTGAAGTTTCGAAGAACTCATCTTCTACGCGATCGAGTTCGCCAGCAATATTTGCTGCAGATGCTTCTGCCTCAATTGCCAACTGCTCTGTGGCATAGACAAGATCCTTAGTTGCTGACCAACGAAGACCAGAGAGTTCGCTGAGAAGTGATACAGCGAGCGTTCCGGTTGATTTTGTAAATAGATCTTTAACAAGTGCAGCCTTTGCTGCCTTATCGCGTGCTGGATCTGTAATTGCGCGACGCACAGAAGTGTTATCGGCAAAGAGATCTGCTGCTGCGAATAGATGAGAAGACAACTCTGAAGCCGATGTCGCGCTTGCGCCCTTGACTGCAGCATCGAGTGCAGCACGTGCAGCCACAAGTGACTGACGGCTACTGCCTCCGAGGTGAATTCTCATTTTCCTTACTTGCTCTTCTCTAGATCATCCAAGAAACGGTCAACGATCCGTGATTGACGAGCCTGGTCATCTAAAGATTCCCCGACAATCTTTGAAGCGAGTTCAACTGCAAGTGCACCGACTTCGTTGCGAAGTGATGTGATCGCTTGTTGGCGCTCAGCCTCAATGGATGCGTGTGCAGCAGAAGTAATTCGTGCTGCTTCTTCTTGTGCTTTCGCACGAAGTTCTTCAACGATAGATACGCCCTGTACGCGAGCTTCTTCACGAAGAGTTTGTGCTTCTTCGCGCGCCGTTGAAAGCTGCTCGTTGTATTGGGAAAGCGCGCGTTGCGCTTCGAGCTGCGCCTTTTCGGCGCGCTCCATTCCACCTTGAATTGCCTCAGTGCGTGCAGTGAATGCCTTTTCGAACATTGGCACCACTTTGCTGCGCAGAACAAGGAAGAGAAGTGTGAATGCAACTGCACCAACGATGATTTCCGATGTATGCGGAATCAAAGGGTTTAGCGTCTCTCCCTCGGCGGCAAAATAGAATTTATTCATAATTAGTTCAGATTATTTTCTGGGCTAATTAGAGAACGAAAGCTAGAACGAGACCGAAGAGTGCGAGAGCTTCAGCGAGCGCGAATCCAAGGAACGCGATTGGCTGTAGAACGCTACGTGCTTCAGGCTGACGTGCAACGC
Organism: Candidatus Nanopelagicaceae bacterium; assembly: GCA_965268165.1. Lineage (GTDB taxonomy): Bacteria > Actinomycetota > Actinomycetes > Nanopelagicales > Nanopelagicaceae > Planktophila. The sequence goes on along the minus strand of OZ254162.1, from coordinate 288,649 downwards.
CATTGATATATGCGGCGAAGATAAGTCCGGTTGCAATACCAGGACCGATTGCTGCGAGGCCAAAACCGACCAGGTTGAGTGTGCCTTCCATTTTTTACTGCCTTTCGTTAGGTGTTAGTGCTCGTCGGCAAGGGCGCCGGCGATGTAGAGAGCGGTCAACAGGGTAAAGATGTACGCCTGAAGACATTGAACCATGAACTCGAAGAAGGTCAACACGATGCCGATACCGAAGGCAAACGGGCTAACCAACTTCAAAGCAAGTGCACCCTGGGCAAGGTGTTCTCCGCCCAAGATAAATACGAGCAACAGTAAGTGGCCCGCAAACATATTTGCAAAGAGACGCAGTGAGAGCGTCAACGGACGAACTAAGAAGAAGGTAAGAATTTCAAGCGGGGTAATCAAGATGTATGCAGCCTTTGGAACGCCAGGCATGAACATGATGTCCTTGAGGTATTTGAAAACACCGTGCTTTTTGATTCCGATGTAGTGGAAGACGAAGAATGTAAATGCCGCTAAGACATATGCGAAGCCAACGTGCGACATCGTTGGGAACTGGAGAAGCGGAATAATTCCGAACCAGTTGTTAACCAAGATAAAGGTAAAGAGCGTAAATAGGTACGGAACAAAGCGAAGGAATTCGTGGCCAATTACATCTTTTGCAAGATCATTTCGCACAAAGGCGTAAACACTTTCGCCGGCGAACTGGAGCTTGGAAGGCACGACTGCCGCTTTACGTGATGCGGCGATAAAGAAGACTGAGATCAAAACTACTGAGAGTAGAACCAAGAAAATAGGTTTAGTCGTATAAGGGTTATCGCCAAAAATGGGAGGAAGTTCGAAGTCTTTGGTACTTGGCGGGACAAAGCCTTCGCCTTCAGCGCCTTGACGAACTAACGCGAGCACACGAACTCCAATTTACTTAGACGAGATAAGGGAATTGCCTGTAACGGGGCAACCTTATGGGTAAAAGGCTCCACCTGTGAAATCCAAAAGCTGTGATTTAAGCCTGGGTCGGACCGCTATTCGCGCCCAAATCGTAGCCAGACCAAATAAATGGCCCCGCCCATACCCACGAGCAGGCCGGCCAAGGTTAGGTAACTGGTGTCGAACCATTTATCTGCGGCATAGCCAACCCCGCCCCAGAAAAGTAGTCCGGAAAGGAGGTAACCGAAGATGGTCCACATTGCGTTTTCATCGCGCTTGTTCTGACTGCTGTTACTCACTGGGACCTCCGTGGCCGTAATTACGGTTTTGCTTGAGGGGGTAATGGTAGATGAGTTTTGAGCTTGAGGTAACTAGCGATCTCTCCCCCGAGCCAGGCGACCGTAAGCGCACAGGCTGCGACCCCGAAGCTCAAACGATCGATTACATCGCGATCGGTGTATTTAGCCAGCGCCCATAAGAAGAGACCGAGGAAGAAAAGTTTTGCGAAGTAAGAAAATAGCGCCATTGCCATCGTGCTTATCGGATCAAGATTTCTAGTTAGACGCGATACCAAGATATGTACGATGAAGTAAATAGCAACTATAAATTGCGCAAGCAAGGCGCCGTAGAAACCTGCAAGACCGCGAGTTAAAGTAAATAGCACTATTGCGATTGCGCCAACAATCAGAGTTGGCTTTACCGCACCGCGCAGAAGTTGTGATTCATTTGATTGAGTATCAGACATGGCTCGCACTTTCTGTAATTCGCAAAGATTTAGATTTACCGCGGCTAAAGAAGATCGTAAACGCCAACATGGCGCCTGCAAATATCGCCGCCACCCAAAGTGGAGCAAATGCTGAAACGGTCACAGGAAAGGCAATCGTTGCGGTCCACAAATACATAATCGCAGCGGTGCGGATTTGCGTATTGCCAGCGCGCATAATGCGGTGATGTAGATGTTCTTTATCGGATGAAAACGGAGATTTACCGGCGCGAATACGGCGAAAGATTGCCAGAGTTAAATCAGCAAGTGGAATTGCAAGAACTGCAAAAGGTAGAAGGAGCGGCAGAAGCGCAGGTCCAAGCTTCTCTTCGCTAATTGCATTTGGATCTACTTGGCCAGTTAAAGTGATTGCAGAGGCTGCCAACATTAAGCCAAGGAACATTGACCCCGAATCCCCCATAAAGATGCGGGCCGGATGAGAGTTATGTGGCAAGAAGCCTAAGCAAACACCGATTGCGATCGCGGTAATAAGAGATGGTGCACCTGCGCGGTTAAAGCCGTAAACAACTGCCAATAAGTAAGCGAAGGCGAAGAAGGCAGAGCCCGCAATCGCAACGATTCCAGCGGCTAAGCCATCTAGGCCGTCGATAAAGTTAACGGCGTTAATTGTTACGAGAACTATAAGTACGGTAAGTAACTGGCCAACGCTCGGTGGCAACATGGTTACGCCATTTATCGGCAACCATAAGATTTGGATTCCGTACAACAACAAGATTCCGGCAGCAAGTGCTTGGCCAGCCAATTTGGTAATCGCATCTAGTTCATAGCGATCATCTGCCATTCCAAGCAAGACCAAGAAAGTTCCGGCTAAGAAAATTCCTTGCGCATCATTACCGAAGGATTTTCCAACAAGTTCTAGGTTGCCAACTATTAAGAAGGTAGCTGACATGGAAAGCCACATCGCAAGCCCGCCCCAACGTGGAGTCGGGATGACGTGAATATCGCGCTTTCGAATTTGTGCAACTGCGCCAAAGTGCAACGCCCATTTTCTAACAAGCGGTGTGATTATGTAACAGAGCGCTGCTGCAAGAAGAAGCGTTACTAAATATTCGCGCATGCGCTAATCGCTGCCTTTATGCGGTGTAGATCGGAAAACGCGCAGTAAGTGCGTGTACTTCAGATTTGATTGCCGCATGTGCCTTCTCGTCATCAGTCTTAATGGCGCGCGCGATAAAGGCTGCGATCTGCTGCATCTCTGCAACGCCCATTCCTTGAGTTGTTGTAGCAGGAGTTCCAACGCGAATACCGCTTGTGACACCTGGCTTTTCTGGATCGAAAGGAATTGAATTCTTATTCATAACGATTCCGGCTAAACCGCAACGCTCATCTGCAACTTTTCCAGTTACGCCAGTGCTGCGAATATCCATTAGCGCTAAGTGGGTTTGGGTTCCGCCAGAGACAGCGCGCATTCCCTCTTTTTCAAGAGCTGCTGCAAGTGCCTGGGCGTTAACAATTACATCCTTGGCATACTTTTGATATCCAGGTGTTGCACATTCGGCGAGCGCAATCGCTTTGCCAGCAACCGCCGACATGATTGGTCCACCCTGCATACCTGGAAATACCGCTTTATCAATCGCTGCCGCATGCTCGGCCTTAGTCAAGATCATTCCGCCGCGAGGTCCGCGCAAGACTTTATGTGTTGTAAATGAAACAACATCTGCATAAGGAACTGGTGATGGAATTGCCTTACCGGCAACTAGTCCGATGAAGTGCGCCGCATCGACCCACATGATCGCTCCGACTTCATCGCAGATTGCGCGAATCTTTTCAAAGTCGACTAGCGATGGGTAAGCGGTTGCGCCAGAACAGATCATCTTTGGCTTAGTGCGGATCGCAATATCGCGCAGCTCGTCATAATCAATTAACTCGTTATCTTGGCGAACGCCGTATGACTCGACGTTAAACCACTTTCCAGAGAAGTTAACGGGCGAACCATGTGTTAAGTGGCCACCATGGGCAAGTGACATCGCAAGGACGGTATCGCCTGGCTTGGTAAATGCTTGATAGACCGCGACGTTTGCGCTGGCTCCAGAGTGTGGTTGTACGTTGGCATGTTCTGCACCGAATAAAGATTTAGCGCGATCGATCGCAATTATCTCGGCTTTATCAACTTCTTCGCAGCCGCCGTAGTAACGCTTGCCTGGATAACCTTCTGCATATTTATTGGAGAGGGTTGAACCAAGTGCTGCTAAAACTGCGCGCGATGTGAAGTTTTCCGATGCGATTAGCTGCAGATTGGTCTGCTGACGCTTTAGCTCGGATAGAAGAACTGCTGCAATATCTGGATCCTGCTTGCTCAGCAGTGCAAAATCCGGGCCATAGAAAGTCTCTGCGCTCATGCGGGCAAGCCTAAGCCTTACGGCGCAGAAATGTCGGGTGTGATCGCTGTGATTTGCTCAGCCGAGATCGCCCCAACGCGCACGATGCGAGCCGGCTCGCTATCGCCCGCAACCACCGTGGTGGCCGGTCCTTGGGCGATTGGGCCAATTGAAAAGATTGCAGCCACTTCGAGTTCGGTGAACTTTAATTCACTTGGATCGGTAATTGGAGACTCACCTGCAAGCGCTGCAGAGGCCACGGCAAGTGGTCCGTGCGCTTTGGCTAATTGCAAAATGAAATCCGCACTTGGCACTCGCACACTAAATGAATCTAATTGTTGGCCATCACCTAAATCCCAATTGAGTCCGCGCTGTGGCTTTAAATTAATTGATAGCTGTCCTGGCCAGAAACTATTAATCAACTTTCGTACTGGTTCGCTAATCTCACGGGCAATGCCATCTACTGCAGCGCTTGAACCAATCATTACTTGCGCAGATATTCCGAGTTCATCTCCACGAAGTACATGCAGCGCGCGCACCGCATCATGAAAGAAGGCATCCGCGACAAGTGCATATGAATTCTCAAGTGGAGCCACGATTACATAACCATCTTTAAGGGCCGCTGCCGCGCTGACTAAGTGCTCACTTAGCGCGCCTGAATTGAGATCAATGGTTGCCATAGCCATTATTTTCTCACTGCAGAAGTCCAACGGGGACGATCAGTTAAATCCTTATGCAGAACAATCTCCGTAAAATCACGAGATAGCACCGCATCAATGGCGGCGCCTTGCTCTTCAGTGTGTTCAATCGCCAAGACTCCCCCACTCTTTAACAAGCGAGCGGCGGCGTTGATAAAACGTTGTGGAAGTTCCATGCCGGTTTCGCCGCCAAAGAGCGCGATATGTGGCTCGTGCTCTGCAACATCGCGGGGCAACGATTGGGTATTTGGAATATATGGCGGGTTTGCAATAACGATGTCGCATTTAACGCCGGGCAATACATCTGCCACATCGCCTTCGACAACGCGCACGTTCTCGGAAATCTTCGCCACATTCTTCTTCAGCCACTCAGTAGCTTCAGGACTTTTTTCTACTGCGATGACTCTGGTTCTTGGCGCTTCAGTTGCAATTGCAAGTGCTAGCGCGCCAGAGCCTGATCCGAGATCAATTACTGAAATCTCTCCAGTGACTTTCTCTTCTAAATTCTTAACATGTGTAAGTACCGCATCAACAAGTAGTTCACTTTCAGGACGTGGCACCAATACCCCGGGGCCAACTTCAATTTCCAGATGTCGGAAGTAAGCGGTGCCAGTTAGATATTGCAGAGGTTCATGTCCTGCGCGACGAGAAATCAACTTTGCGAAGGTATCTTCAATTACGCCAAAGTCGCCAAGTGATTTAAGGGTTGCATCCAACTTAACCGAATTATGGAGATCCATTCGGGAGATGCCGATGACATATGCAAATAAATGTTCAGCATCAATTTCGGTGATATCTGCCGCCGCTAACTTCTCTTTCGCCGAACGAAGCAGGCTCTTAATCTCGCTCATAATTAATTCGGATGAACTTAGTTAGTTGAAGAAAGCTTTGCTGCCTTATCGGCATCAAGTAAGGCTTGGACAACATCATCTAACTCGCCATTTAAAACTGAATCTAAGTTATTTGATTTGTAATTTACGCGGTGATCGCTGAGGCGATTTTCTGGGTAGTTATATGTACGAATTCGCTCAGAACGATCAACAGTGCGAACCTGGCTCTTACGTTCTGCCATCGCAGCCGCTTCTGCCTTTTCCTGCGCATCAGCGAGCAAGCGCGCGCGCAAGATACGCAAAGCAGATTCTTTATTCTGCAGCTGTGACTTCTCGTTCTGACATGAAACTACAATTCCAGTTGGTACGTGGGTCAGGCGCACAGCAGAGTCAGTTGTGTTAACCGACTGTCCTCCAGGGCCTGATGAACGATAAACATCTACGCGCACATCGTTCATATTTAGCTCTACATCCACTTCTTCTGCTTCTGGCAAGACAAGTACGCCTGCTGCAGATGTGTGAATACGTCCTTGGCTTTCAGTCTCTGGAACGCGTTGCACGCGGTGAACGCCGCCTTCAAACTTTAAACGTGCATAAGGAGTTGTTCCAGGTTCTGGTGTTCCCTTGGATTTAATCGCCATGGAAATATCTTTATAGCCGCCGAGATCAGACTCGGTCATATCAATGATCTCAACTTTCCAATTGCGCTTTTCCGCATAGCGTTGATACATGCGCACCAAGTCGCCTGCAAAGAGTGCGGATTCATCTCCGCCGGCTCCTGCTTTAACTTCAATAATTACATCGCGATCATCATTGGGATCACGTGGCAGCAAGAGCTCTTCCAACTTATCGGCAGCTGCTTCAACAGCGGTCTCCATTGCTGGAAGTTCGGATGCAAAAGATTCATCTTCTTGCGCCATCTCGCGAGCAGCTTCTAGATCGTCAGCCGCAGTTTTCCAGGCGTTGAAGCCGGCAACTACTGGGCCGAGTTGGGCATAGCGGCGACCTAATTGGCGCGCTTTGCCTTGATCTTCGTGGATCGAAGGATCGGCCATCTGCTTTTCTAACTCTTGATACTCGCGCACCATCTCATGTGCTGATGCAAAGCGATCGTTATCTTTAGCCATTTGGCTTCTCCTTTCTATTCAATCAATTTAACTTCGTTAGTAGTAAAAGCGTTTAAGAAATAAAAAGACCGCGCCGCAACCTCAAATGGGTTGCGATGCGGTCTTTTAGAAAGCTACTTGGCTTCTTTTTTTCCGAATCTTTCTTCGAACTTCGCGACGCGTCCACCAGTATCGAGGATACGCTGCTTGCCGGTGTAGAACGGGTGGCAGACTGAACAAACTTCAACGTAGATAGATCCGCTGGCAACTGTTGAGCGAGTTAGAAACTTTTCGCCACAACCACAAGTTACCTGGGTCTCTTTATATTCTGGGTGAATATCTTTCTTCATTTTTATATTCCTTCTTCTATGTCTGGGTCCGCAGCTTGCGGTGAACCAGGGCCATGATTGCCATTCGGTATGGCTAGGCGCTAATACTCTCGCGAAAAGAGAAAACCGCAAAATCCGTGCGCACGCAGCACGGATTTTGCGGTCTATTCCCTTTGGGGGAAAGGTTTAAGCCGTTGGTGTGGCTGTTGGTGATGCCTGTGGCTTGGCGACCTTGGCTGGTTTCGCAGGTTTCGCAGGCTTTACTAGGGCTGCGATCGCTGCCTTTGCTGTTGCATCTGCTGCAGCGTTTGCACTCTTGCGCGCATCTTTTGCCGCTTGTAGTTGTGCATCAGTAGTTACATTTGCAAGCGCTGCTTGGAAATCTGCAAGGGCTTTTGCGCCAGCTGCACGACGGGCATCAATGATTGCGCGATGAGCAGTTACATAGGTATCCATCTGCGCTCTAAACGTTGCTTGTGCTTGCGCACGCGCAACTGCAGCATCTTTTGTATCTGCTGCTGTTGCTGATGAAACTCCTCCAAAAAGTGAAGCCGCGACTAGTGCGCCTGCGAGTATCTTCTTTGAATTCAACATTTACTGCCTCCGTATTCGCCGGCCCGTTTGGCTTTGGCTGATATGGAGATAGTGCGCGCCGACTTTGTGAAGACCTTGCGAAGGGCTTGCGGTCAGGCGGTGAAAGTTAAGAAATTAGCCCTCGTTTGGACCAGAAGTGGTCTTCTGGATCTGCATCAAGAACTCGACGTTGGACTTAGTGCCCTTCATCTTCTCAAGCAACAGCTCAAGCGCTGCCTGTGGTTCAAGTGCATGCAGCACGCGACGTAACTTCCAGACAATGTTGAGTTCTTCAGTTCCCATAAGAATTTCTTCTTTACGAGTACCTGATGCAACAACGTTAACTGCAGGGAAGATGCGCTTATCGGCCATCTTACGATCGAGGATGAGCTCCATATTTCCGGTGCCCTTGAACTCTTCGAAGATAACTTCATCCATACGTGAACCGGTATCAACCAGTGCAGTTGCAAGAATTGTTAGTGATCCGCCATCTTCAATATTACGTGCGGCACCGAAGAACTTCTTAGGTGGATATAGAGCAGCTGAATCAACACCACCCGAAAGGATGCGGCCTGATGCAGGTGCTGCGATGTTGTATGCGCGACCTAGACGTGTGATTGAGTCAAGGAGAACAACTACATCGTGGCCGAGTTCAACCAAACGCTTGGCGCGCTCAATAGCGAGCTCTGCGATTGTGGTGTGATCATCGGCTGGACGATCGAATGTTGATGCGATTACTTCACCCTTAACAGAGCGCTGCATATCGGTAACTTCTTCTGGGCGCTCATCAACTAGAACAACCATTAAGTGACACTCTGGATTATTTGTAGTGATCGCATTTGCAATTGATTGCAAGACCATGGTCTTACCGGCCTTTGGAGGCGAAACGATAAGTCCGCGCTGGCCTTTACCGATTGGCGCAATCAGATCGATAACGCGAGTAGTAAGAATGTTTGGTTCGGTCTCAAGACGTAGACGCTCTTGTGGGTATAGCGGAACTAACTTGCCGAATTCAACGCGACCGCGCGCTTCTTCAGGAGTTACGCCATTGATTGTTTCGAGGGTAATAAGTGGGTTGTACTTCTGACGTTGTTCGCCTTCGCGCGCCTGACGTACTTGGCCTGTAACAACATCGCCCTTGCGAAGTCCGTACTTGCGTACTTGCTGCTGTGAAACATAAACATCGTTTGGACCAGGTAGGTAGCCACCGGTGCGGATAAATGAATAGTTATCCATGATGTCGACTAGGCCGCCAACAGGAACTAGAACATCATCTTCACCAATTACAGGCTCGCGCTCTTCGCGTTGTCCACGATCGCGGTTGCGATCACGGCCACGGTTGCGATCACGGCCACGACCACGGTCGCGTCCACCAAAGCCACGGTCGTTATCGCGTGGACCGTTATCGTTCACGTTTTCTTCGCCGTCGCCATCGTCATCTGAATCGTTAGCTGAGTTTGATGAGTTGTTCGCGTTTTCGCGATTGGAATTCTTCTTTGCATTGCGCGCTTCGCGGCGGGCTTCGCGTTCGGCCTTTGCGGCTTCGCGGTTTGCTGCCTGTAGATCAGCGATTGCGGTTACGAGCGCATCCTTCTTTAACTTTGCAGCGCCATCGATACCGAGCTGTGCAGCAACTTCTTTTAACTTTGGAAGACTCATCGCGGCAAGCTCTGGTGAATTTGAGCGTACTGGCGTTACTTCCTGATCTTGATCTGTCATCTCTATCTTTTCATTTGGGGCTTCGATTACGAGTTTGAGTTCGTAACAGCAAAAAGCCTGTTGATTTGGATTTATTACCTGCAGACTTTCACCGTAACTTCCGGCACTAGCAAGTGGGATAACCATAGCACCATACGGCTACGAGCGGCAAAACTCACTTGGCTTAGAGGATCGTTGCTCCGGTACGCGAAATTTCTAGCGATTTTGCCTCAAATTTAGATCCAGCAGCTCTACTTAATTCAGCAACATCTGCCTCGGTGCCAGTGTGCAAGGCAAGGACAGTTGGGCCCGCGCCAGAGATAAATGCCGCAACTCCTGCAGCACGTAACTTAGTTAATAAGGCAAATGATGCTGGCATCGCTTCTGCGCGATATGACTGATGCAGAAAATCTTCAGTTGCGCGATAGAGCAGATCTGGGCGCAAAGTAAGTGCGTGCACCAAGAGCGCAGAGTTTGCAGAATTACGCGCCGCATCGCGATGTGGAATTGACTCAGGCAACATCTTGCGCGCCTTAGAAGTTGCAACTGCAGTTGCCGGAATAAATGCAATCGCACGAATTCGGGTATCAACGCTTAACGAAATCGCTTGTGCAACTTCTTTCCCGTGTTGCTCTTCCTTCCAGGCGACAACGGCATTTCCAAAGAGCGCTGCTGCGACGTTATCGGGATGGCCTTCCATCTCGGTTGCGATCTGCAACAACTTCTCATCGCTCATCTTGTCGGAGCCAGTTAGTACAAGTGCACGAGCCAGGCTTAACCCACCAACGATTGCACTTGCAGAAGAACCAAGTCCGCGACCATGTGGAATTACATTTAACGCGCGAACGGCAACGCCCTTTGGCTTTCCACCTAGAAAATCAAAACCTTTATACATCGCTTTAACAAGTAGGTTCTTATCTGTGCGCGGAACATCATCGGCGCCTTCACCGGTTACATCGATATCAAGTCCGGCATCATCGAGAATTTGTGCGACATAGCGATCGTGCATGCCGAGGGCTAAACCAAATGAATCAAATCCTGGACCCAGGTTGGCGCTACTTGCAGGAACCTGTACCTGAATTGGATTGGCTTTAAAAGTTGGTTTAGCCATGGCTTTACTTAAGTCCTAACGCCTTTGCAGCGGCGATGGCATTTACTTTTACAATTTTTGGCTTGGCAAACTTTTCTAGCGCCCAAGAAATATCTTTAAGTCCGTGGCCTGTAACTGTAATTACGATCTTCTTACCCTTAGGTAATTTGCCGGCCTTCTTATATTTAATTAAGCCGGCGATACCTGCAGCCGATGAAGGCTCAACAAATACGCCTTCTTTTCCAGCAACTAGTGCATAAGCAGCCAAGATCTCTTTATCTGTAACTGAATCGATTACGCCGCCTGATTTATCGCGCGCTTCGATGGCTTGATCCCAAGATGCTGGATTACCAATGCGAATCGCTGTTGCAATTGTTTCTGGCTTAAGAAATGGCTTTCCCTTAACAAGTGGAGCAGAACCAGCAGCTTGAAAGCCATACATCTGAGGCAAGGAATTTGAGATTCCATCTTTACGGTATTCGTTATAGCCCTTCCAGTAAGCAGTGATATTTCCTGCATTACCAACGGGAAGTGCGTGGATATCTGGGGCGTAACCCAACATATCGATAACTTCAAAGGCGGCAGTTTTTTGACCTTCAATACGATATGGATTTACTGAGTTAACAAGTGCAACTGGGTAATTATCTGAAAGATCGCGCGCCAGAGTTAAGCAATCATCGAAGTTGCCATCTACCTGCAAAATTTGTGCGCCGTGGATAACTGCTTGGGCAAGTTTTCCAGTTGCAATCTTTCCGGCAGGAATCAATACCGCAGAAATCATGCCGGCCTTTGTCGCATAGGCAGCAGCGCTGGCTGAAGTATTTCCAGTTGATGCGCAGATAACCGCTTTAGCGCCATCTTCGGCAGCCTTTGAGATCGCCATTGTCATTCCGCGATCTTTAAATGAACCAGTTGGGTTGATGCCTTCGTACTTCAACCAGACATCGTTGCCGAGAAGTTCAGATAAATAGCAAGCGTAGATAAGCGGTGTGCCACCTTCTCGTAGTGAGACAATGGGAGTCTTTGCAGAAACTGGCAAGCGATCGCGGTATTCCTCGATTACTCCACGCCATTGATGCGCGCCAGATTTCTTCGATTTGAAAAGACTCATGCGTTCATCGCTCCTTCTACGCGGATAACACTTGAAATATTTTGAACAGCATCCATCTTCTTCAAAGACTCAACTGTTGCCTTAAGTTCGCCTTCAGTAGCTAAGTGGGTAACGATTGTGACTTCAGCATCGTCATTACGTCCTGCCTGGTTAACAGTCTGAATGGATACGCCGTGGTTAGCAAAAGTTGTAGCAATTGCCGCCAAAACACCTGCTTTATCTGCAACTTCTAGGCGGATTAAAAACTTAGTTTTAGTTGATTCGATAGGTGCGATATCGCGGTCTGCATAATCTGTTTCGCGCTGGCCAACTGAGTTAAGTGCGATGTGGCGAGCAACTGCAACGACATCTCCCAAGATTGCTGATGCTGTTGGGGCACCACCTGCGCCACGACCGTAGAACATCAAAGATCCAGCAGATTCTGCTTCGACAAATACTGCGTTGTAAGCATCGCGCACTGAAGCCAAAGGATGGCTCTTATGCAACATAACCGGGTGAACACGAACAGAAATCTCATCAGCTGGTGTTAATTCGGAAATCGCCAACAACTTGATGACATGATCCATTGATTTTGCCACTTTTACATCTTCCAGAGTTATCTTAGAAATTCCTTCACGATAAACATCGTCAACAGTTACGCGAGTGTGGAATGCCAGCCCCGACAAGATCGCCGCCTTTGCAGCAGCATCAAAACCTTCAACATCTGCAGTTGGATCCGCTTCGGCAAAACCAAGTGCTTGCGCTTCTTTCAAAACATCAGCGAATTCGCGGTCATCTTCATGCATCTTGGTCAAGATGTAATTTGTTGTTCCGTTTACGATTCCCATTAAACGAGTTACGAAATCGCCAGCAAGTGAGTCACGCATTGGGCGAATAATTGGAATCGCACCAGCAACTGATGCTTCGTAGTAGATATCTTCGCCCTTGGCATAGGCAGCGGTAAACATTTCAGCGCCATGGCTCGCAAGAAGCGCTTTGTTGGCTGTAACAACAGATTTACGATTTTCGATCGCAGTCATGATCAATTCACGCGCAGGTTCGATGCCGCCCATTACTTCAATGATTAGATCAATCTCGGGATCGTTAACGATTGAGAATGGATCTGTTGTAAAGAGGCTTGGGTTGATACCTTCGTAAGGCTTAATTGTGCGAACCGCGATGCGCGAGAGCTCCATCTTTACACCGGCGCGAGTAGATAGCTCGGCGGTATCGGCTAGCAACAAGCGCGCGACAGAACTTCCGACCACGCCACATCCGAGCATGCCGATACGTACTGGTTTATCTGCTGGGCTCATCTGCCTATTCTTTCACATCAAGTGCGAGCAGATCTTCCTCATTTTCACGGCGGACAATTACGCGGGCTTTTCCATCTTTTACTGCAACTACAGGTGGGCGCGGCACATGGTTGTAATTGCTGGCCATACTGCGGCCATATGCGCCAGTAGCCGGAATCGCTATCAAGTCACCGGGTGCGATATCGCTTGGCAAATTAATTTCGCGGATAACGATGTCGCCGGTTTCGCAATGCTTTCCAACAACGCGTGAATTAACTGCAGATGCAGATGAAGCGCGATGGGCAATAACTGCGTGATATTCAGCGTCATAAAGTGATGGACGAATATTGTCGCTCATTCCACCATCTACAGAAATATAGCGACGAACCTTGCCATCTTCTAGAACCACATCTTTAGTTGTGCCAACTTCATACAAAGTAAATGTCGTTGGGCCAACAATGGCGCGCCCAGGTTCTATTGAGATAATTGGAATATTCAACTTATGTTTTTCACATGATGCAGTAACTGCGCTTCGTAGCGCTGGCATTACCTCACCGGGTTCTAGAGTTTCATCGCCTGGCAGATAAGCAATTCCGTAACCGCCACCGAGATCTAGTTCAGGAAGTTCTTTGCCATAAACATCGCGGTACTTAGCCAGCAGCGAGATCAAACGATCTGCAGCCAACTGGAATGAATCAGTGCCAAATATCTGAGAACCAATATGAGAATGGAAGCCACGGAGTTCAAGTTCTGGGTGGCTGAGAACTTTTTCAACTGCCGCCCAAGCAGCGCCGCTGGCGATAGAGAAACCAAACTTCACATCTTCATGGGCGGTAGAAATTGATTCGTGGGTGTGTGCCTGAATACCTGGAGTTAGGCGCAACATGACGCCTTGTACTTTCTTATGGCTACGGGCAACGGTGGCCACGCGATCAATTTCATGGATTGAATCCATAACAATTGTCTTAACGCCCACGCTTACTGCGCGATCTATCTCTGAAACCGATTTATTGTTTCCATGTACTTCAATCTTCTGTGGATCAATACCACCAGTGAGTGCAACAGCAAGTTCGCCGCCTGTGCAGACATCGATTCCGATACCGCATTCTTTAACCCAAGTCGCTACTGCTGTAGAGATAAAGGCTTTTGCCGCGTAATAAACAGTGCCCGCGTGAGAACCGAATTCATCGCGCAGCGCGTTATTCCATCCAGTTGCACGAGTGCGGAAATCATCTTCATCAATAAAGAATGCTGGTGTACCGAATTCTTGCGCCAACTTTGTTGCAGGGATGCCTGATAAGTGAAGTTCTCCATTTGTGAAAGAAATATTCTTCGACCACATAGCTACATCCGCTCCGGCGCGCTCACGCCAAGTAAGAGAAGACCATTCTTCAGTACTTGCAGAGTTGCCGCACATAAATTAAGTCGGGCGCTATGCAAGGCCGTTGCTGGTTCATCCCCCATCGGCAAGACGCGGCAGTCGGCGTAGAAGCCGTGATAAACCCCGGCTAATTCTTCTAAGTAACGTGCGATGCGATGTGGTTCGCGGAGTTCGGCGGCGCTAGCCACGATACGTGGGAATTCGGCGAGCGATCCAAGAAGTTCGTTCTCGCGATCATGGGAAAGTTGTGCGGGATCAAAGTTATCTAAACCGCTTGCGATATCTAACTCGGCAGCGTTGCGTAGAACAGCAGCAATGCGCGCGTGGGCGTACTGCACGTAATAAACCGGATTTTCATTGGTGTTGCGCTTCAAGATATCGAGATCCATAACCATCGGAGTATCAACTGGGTAGCGAATCAGCGTGTAACGGGCTGCATCAACGCCAACTTTTTCTACAAGCTCTTCCAGGGTAATAATTGTTCCAGCGCGCTTAGAGAGTTTTACTTCTTCGCCGCCTTCCATGATTTTTACCAACTGACCAATTAAGACATCGATGTTGTATTCAGGGTTATCGCCAGCACAGGCTGCAGTTGCCTTAAGGCGATGGATATAGCCGTGGTGGTCTGCGCCCAGCATGTAGATACAGATATCGAAACCGCGTTCGCGCTTATTAATGTAATAGGCGGTATCTGATGAGAAGTAAGTTAAATCGCCATTGGCTTTAACTAGTACCCGATCTTTATCGTCGCCAAAGTCAGTTGTTCGCAGCCAGGTTGCACCGTCTAATTCAAAGACATGTCCTTGGGCGCGTAATTTATCTAGACCATGTTCGACACTTCCACCATCGTGCAAGCTGCGTTCTGAGAACCAGACATCGAAATGAGTGTTAAAGGTATCTAGAACTCGTTGCTGATCTTTAAGTTGCAACTTGTAGGCAGCTTCGCGGAATGCAACAAAGCGTGGTTCGCCCTCTAATTTAATTATCTCTGGGTTCTCAGCCAGAACTTCCTTAGCTAAATCTGCGATGTATTCACCTTGGTAACCATCTTCGGGAATTGGTTGGCCAAGGGCTGCAGCTTGCACAGATTGTCCGAAAAAATCCATCTGGTTGCCGCGGTCATTTATATAAAATTCACGAACTACTTCTGCTCCTGCAGCGCTTAGAACGCGACCAAGTGCATCGCCAACTGCTGCCCAGCGAGTGTGCCCTAAGTGAAGTGGTCCAGTTGGATTGGCAGAGATAAATTCCAGGTTGATCTTTACGCCCGCAAGCGCGCTGCCTTTTCCATAACTTTCTTTAGTGCTCAAAATTGTGCGCACTAAATCGGCTTGGCTGGCGCGATTTAATTTGATGTTGATAAAGCCAGGACCTGCAATATCAACGGAGGAAACTTCAGGAAGTTTCTCTAAAACTTTCTTAAGCAACTCTGCGACTTCGCGCGGGTTCTTTCCGGCGGGCTTGGCTAGTTGCAGCGCAATAGAAGATGCGTAATCACCATGGTCGCGATTCTTTGGTCGCTCCAAAGGGATGGTGGCAGGAACAGTTCCGATCAAATCTCCACGCTCAATGGCGTGCGAGATTGCCGCCTGAATTTGGGCAGCTAGTAGATCCGAATGTGAACTCACAGGGCAAGGTTACCCTGCGCAGCGAATTACTTTCCGAACCCCATTAGGTGCTCAAGAGCGAGCTGATTAAGGGCTTCGTACTGATAACCACGTGCGCCGGCTACTTCAACATCGAATGAATCTTTAGAAAGATCCTTCCAACTTTCACCAGCGCCCATAGTGTTTTCAGTTAGTCCCGGAATATTGGAATCTTTCTGTGCAGCGATAACGCGTGGATCGTTGCGATAGGCAGTTGCGCGATCTTTTAGCGCTAAATATGTGCGCATATTTGCTGTCGCAGAATCCCAAACGCCCTTGTCGTCTTCGGTACGACCTGGCTTGTAATCAAAGTGCTTTGGACCGTCGTACTTGTAGCGCTCAAGAAGTTCAACTAAGAAGAATGCTGACTTGAGATCGCCGTGGCCAAATACCAAATCTTGATCGAACTTTGGACCGTGCTGACCATTTAGATCTATATGGAATAACTTCTTCTGCCAGAGCGCTTGTGCGATTCCGTGAACGAAGTTAAGCCCTGCCATTTGTTCATGGCCAACTTCTGGGTTTAAGCCGACTAGTTCTGGGTGATCCAGGGTGTAGATAAAGGCGAGTGCGTGGCCAATTGTTGGCAAGAAGATATCGCCACGTGGTTCATTTGGTTTTGGTTCGATTGCAAATTTGATGTTGTAGCCGTTATCTAAAACATATTGGCTAAGTACGTTAAATGCTTCGCGCATACGTTCGTGTGCAACGTATGCATCCTTTGCTGCATCTGATTCGGCGCCTTCGCGTCCGCCCCAGCAAACATAAGTATGCGCACCAAGTTCGACAGCGAGCTCGATATTGCGCATTGCTTTACGAAGTGCGTAACGGCGAATATCGCGATCGTTGCTGGTGAATGCGCCATCTTTAAATACTGGATGTGAGAAGAGATTTGTAGTCGCCATTGGAACTTGCATTCCGGTCTCGGCAAGCGCCTTTTTAAAGCGATCAATGTGACCGCGACGTGATGCATCATCGCTGCCGAATGGGATCAAATCATCATCATGGAAAGTAACTCCATATGCACCGCGAGCTGCAAGTTCATTAACTGTGCGAACCGGATCGAGCGCGCCACGGGTGGCATCACCGAAAGGATCGCGCGCTTGCCAGCCGACGGTCCAAAGTCCGAAGGTGAACTTATCTGCAGGGGTTGGAGTCAATGACATGTAACTTCCTCACTTCTTCGCTTTGTGAGCGCGCTGTGCGGGCGAGAAAACCCGAAATTTTGTATAAGGCGAACTTACCTCTAACCTATGTTCCAGTACATGAGTTTTTTATAACAATCTCATGACGCTCCAGCGGGAGTGGTGAAATGGCAGACACGCAAGTCTTAGGAACTTGTGCTTCGGCGTGCGGGTTCAAGTCCCGCCTCCCGCACCAGAGTTTTTTATTTTTCCGTAAAAAAGGCTCATCTGAAAATGGCTAAGCAATCTCCAGCAAAGATAAAGAAGTTGCGGGGCGAAGCTATGCGAGCTGCCGCCAAACGAAAAGCTGAGAAAGCGCAGAACCGTTGTGGCGTGACCGGCGGTGAAGTTGATTTAGATGCGTATGCCGCAGTTGACGGAGCATGGCGCGAACTTGGGTTAGCGGCTCCAGCACGCAGAGCCCTTATTGATGAAGGACTTTATAAGGTAAGCGATTTAAGAAAATATTCACTCGATGCGATTAAGGATTTGCATGGCATGGGACCAAATGCAATTCGCATATTGATTACAGCGATGAAGAAGAGCGATATTTCATTCAGGAAATAAACTAGCGGAAATAACTAGTTGGTAATGGCCCAAGCAACGAGAACTGCGCCAATTACTCCAAGCGCAACCATGACTTCGCGCTTTGCCAGAAATCCATGAGCGCCCTTTACAAAGGTGAGTGTGAGTGCGATGAATCCGGGGATGAATACCGCAGCGCTATTTAGAAGTACACCGTCTTTACCGGTTTGGTAGCGCAGATTGATTAGGCCGATAGCAAATAGTAAGTAGCTGGCCATTCGATAATTGTTAAGCGCATATTTTGAAATAGGTGCGTTAGTCATAGTCATATCTTACAAATATTAAAGGGGCGCCGGTTTCCCGACGCCCCTTTAATATTAACTATTTAGACGATTAGTGATCGTCCTTCATGCCTTCTGCCATTGACTTCATGCGAGCGATCTTCAAGATTGTAAGACCGAATACGCACTTAGCTAGAACGTCAGCGACTGTGTAACCAACTTGTACGCCAACGAACTGCTCTGCAGATGCCATGCCTTCTCCCATACCAAGAATGTATGAAATTGGGTATACGCCCCATGTCGCGATAAGAAGGAGACGCAAGCGACCAACGGTTGCTGCAACGCCTTCTGGCTGGCGATCAAGTGACTTACCAAGCTCTACGAACAATACGTAGAGGATGTAAAGGAATGGAAGTGTTGAAAGAACACCGTAAAGGATCTGTGTGTTCTGGTCGTTTGAGATTTCACCTGGGTAACCAAGTGCGATCATCGCAGCTGATGCTGGAACCAAACGCATGATGAGTGACTTTGAAACTTCCTTTGCAAGTGCAAGCACTGCAATAACTTCAACAAGAAGTAGTGGAACAGTTAGTAGCCAGTCAACATAACGGTATGCCTCGTTGAATGCACCCTGGTCTCCAGAAACCTTAACTGCCATTCCTTCAGATGATTCTGAGAATGAGTTAAAGATTCTCCAGTAGTGATAGCCCGCAATGAATGTAACCATTGATGACATAACGAGAGCGTTGCGGTACTTAGCAAGTACGCGACCTTGTGAAACGAGGGTGTAGATAGTGCATGCAAGCATTGAAACGAGTCCGAACGAGAATACGTTGTAGACCAGGTTCCACTGATTTGCGGTTAGGGTTAACATGTAAATAAGCCTCCGTGGGGTGCTTAATACTTCAAAGACCGTTCGGCCCGAGAAGCCAGTGCTAAATCGATGAAGTCCTCGAGGAACCACATCCACTCACTCTGGTGGTAATAGTCTGAACCTACTGCGAGCGATTTGCATCAATACTCGGCGGTATTTTTCAGATTTTTTCTAGAAAATTCGGAAAATCACGCTCAATTTGGACCCCAACTGGGGCAATCACCCGAACAACTACTCCCCAGCCCCCTCACAGTTAGGCTTGCCAGATGCGCCGCGAGCTACAGGACCTCCACTCACATCCGGGATTTACCGCCCTGGCTACCTCGCGCTTTATTTCGAATGTGGGAAATGGCATCTCGCCAGTCGCACTGGCCTTCGGGGTCTTAGCCCTGCCAGGAGCCACAGCAAAAGATCTAAGCATCGTGATGGCCGCGCGTATGTTTCCAATGATCGCCTTAATGTTATTTGGCGGAGTAGTTGGAGATCGATTTAAACGTAACCGGATTGTCGGTGGCGCCGATGTTATTGGCAGTGGATTCGCTGCAATAAGTGCAATCTCACTGATTGTTAACAGCTCTAGCGTCCTACTTTTAGCGTTGATGGGCGCACTCTTCGGAGTTTTAAACGCCCTCTGGTGGCCAGCTATGTCAGGAGTACTTCCAGAAGTTTTACCGAAAGAGAAGTTGCAGCACGGCAATGCAGTAATCGCGCTAACCACAAATATTGGTTATGTAGCAGGTGCGCTCTTAGGTGGAATTTTAGTTACCGCTTTTGGTTCTGGTTGGGCGCTCTTGGTAGATGCCATCTCTTTCTTCATCGCTGGGATTATTGTCTGGAATCTCGATCTACCAACGATCGTGCGCGAGAATGTAAATACCGTTTTTCAAGATCTAAAATCAGGCTGGCGTGAATTTATCTCCCGCTCATGGGTAGTTACTGTTGTCGTTGCTTTTGCCATTATTAATGTTGCATATGAATCTCTATTGCAGATTTTAGGGCCATTGAATTACTCCAAGTTCGATAATGGGCCGCAATTCTGGTCATTTAACCTTGCCGCCCTAACTACAGGCATGCTTATCGGGAGCGTGATTTCCCTTAAAGTTCACTTCGGCCGTCCGCTGCTCTTTGCGATGTTGATTATTTCAGCAACGGCAATTTGGGATTTCTCTCTCGCTCTGAGCACTCCCCTTTGGATCTCGCTAATTTGCGCATTTCTTGCTGGCATAGCAATCGATATCTTTATGGTTGTTTGGAATACATCGCTGCAATCTCATATTCCTGAAGAGTCTTACTCGCGCGTTGTGGCATACGACGCTTTCGGCTCCTTTGGTTTATCACCCCTGGGAATCGCAGCTGCTGGACCACTCGCGGAACTATTTGGAGTAAGCGCAATGCTCTACATCACAGGAGCTTTAACTTTGACCGCAGCTCTTGCCGCGCTCTCCGTTAAATCGGTGCGAGACCTAAAACTCGTCCGCAAAGCGTAGTGTTGATACATGGGTAAAGAAGCGAGCGAGCGCGAGAAGTTAGCGGCAGTACCCCCACCAAAGTTACGTGGCTGGTTTCATTTAGCGGCAACTCCTGTAGTAATTATTGCGTCACTAGTTTTATTTATATTAAGTAAGAACTCACTTAAATTTGCCGTTGCACTGTATTCGATCACTGCGATCATGCTCTTTAGCGTTTCCGCGATTTATCACCGCGTTCCTTGGTCACCTGCCAAGAAAAAGATTTGGCGACGTTGGGATCATGCCAATATCAATTTGTTGATCGCCGGTTCTTACACGCCCTTTGCGGTAACGCTTCTTCACGGAAACGATCAAATAATCTTGCTCAGCGTTGTCTGGATCGGCGCGCTCTTGGGCGTTGCGCTTCGCATCTTCTGGGTTGGCGCGCCCCGTTGGTTATATGTTGCCAACTATCTGCTCCTGGGCTGGGTTGCCATTATCTATACGCCGCAGCTTTATAAAGAAGGTGGCCTCTGGGTTCTGCTTCCCATCATCATTGGCGGATTGCTCTATTCAATTGGAGCGATCTTCTATGCGCTAAAGCGCCCGGGGCGAACCGCAAAATACTTTGGCTTCCATGAGCTTTTCCACATATTCGTGCTTGCCGCATGGGTCTCGCAGTACCTCGCCGTCTCCTTCGCGATATACCGCGACTAAATCACCCCACTTTTAAACTTTCCACCCTTTGCCCTAATCTAGGCACATGGCTGAGAAAAACTCGTTCCTTAATTGGGTTGGATTTAAAGAGAGTGAAAGCGCTGCTCCAAGTTCGGTAGAGCGCATCCGCGAACTCGAATCACAACTCAACGACCTTCGCTCACGTCGCGATATCACTTCCTTAAGCAAGGAAGAATTTGAAATTCTCGCAACTGAGACTGCGATGTCGATGATCAAGTCAGCGCAAGCTCGCGAATCAAAAGCTTATGCATCTTCAGAGCGCGTTGTTCTTGAAGCAACTCGCCAAGCAAAAGATGCCATCGAAGGCGCCGAAACTAAAGCGCGCACAATTTTATCTGGCGCTGAAGCTCGCGGACGTAAGTACATAACTGCCGCAGAAGCAGAAGCGGCAGAAAGACTTTCTTCAGTCGAACGTGAAGCGCAAGGAATCTTTGACGAGAAGCGTCGCGAAGCAGCAGCGCTTGCTCATGCAGCGCGTCGCGAAGGTGAGCGGATCATTACAGAAGCTACTGGTGAAGTCGCTGAATATCGCCAATGGTTAAGTGGCGTTATCGCTGAAGCAGAGCGCCTCTACAAAATTCAGACCCAATCCTTAGTTTCAGCAGAACAAGCGATCGCACAGAGCCGTACTCGCTTAGATTCAGCATTTGAAAGACTTGCCAATCTTCATAAGAGCGTAAATGAAAATTTAAATGCAGATAACTCGGTGATTGATACTGGTCCAAAAAAGGTAATCAGCCAGCGAACTAAACCGGCTCTTGCTGCACCGGCTAAGAAGTCTGCACCTAAAAAGAGCGCTGCCAAGAAAAAACCTGCCAAGCGTCGGTAATTAATATGGCTACCAAACGCGGTATCCAGTACATCCCTGCAATTGATGGTCTGCGCGCTGTCGCAGTAATTGCGGTAATGCTCTATCACCTCGGTATCGAATGGATACCTGGTGGATTTCTTGGAGTAGATCTCTTCTTTGTTATCTCAGGTTATGTAATTACTCGCCTACTTCTTGATTCAATTCAGCAACGCGGTGGTTTAGATCTGCGCGATTTTTATATGGCGCGAATTCGCCGATTGCTTCCACCACTTCTATTTATGTTGATTGTGACCTCAGTTGTCGTTGGATTGTGGGCGCCAGATACAACTAAGAAATTCTTAACCGATGCTCCTTTCTCAATCTTCGGAGGCATGAACTGGTGGTTGGTCTTTAACCAACAGGATTACTTTGAAAGCAGCGGGCGACCACCCCTTCTTCAACATACGTGGTCGCTGGCGGTTGAGGCCCAGTTCTACTTAATCTGGCCGTTAATTCTGCTCTTGGTACTGCGCTTCTTCGGCAAGAGATTGATTTCCGTTGCAGCGCTGGTAATTGCCATGACTTCCGGAATCGTCTTGATGTTAGTTTCTTTCCAAGTAGATGCCACTAATACTTCAAAAGTTAGCCATATCTACTTCGGTACCGATACCCACAGCATCGGCCTCTTCTTAGGTGCAGCACTTGCAGTTAGTTGGATCCCCCAGAATTTCCGTCCCGAAGTTAGCCGCAGAGCGCAAGATTTCATCGACGGTATAGGTGTCTTTGGTTTTGTTGGAATCTTGGCCACTTTCTTACTTATCGATGAATCAAATCCCGCTCTTTACCGAATCGCTTTTCCATTAGCCGGAATCTTTGGCACCGCAATTCTGATTTCTATTGTGCATCCGGCATCTCGCTTTGCACCTCTCTTGCGTAATCGCGTTCTCCTTTGGATAGGTGAGCGCTCATATGCAATCTATTTATGGCACTGGGTAATCTTCCAAATCTCGCGCCCACAAGTTGATCTAGATGGAGAAGATTGGGCGCTCTTTACCCTGCGCATCTTGGTTGTACTCGCCTTAGCCGACATCTCTTTGCGCCTAGTAGAACTACCCATTAGAAGCGGCGCAGTTGCTTATTGGTTTAAGGGGATGAAGTACCGCACTCCATATGTACGTGTTCGGCAAAAGTTTGGCGTCTGGTCAATATCATTATTGATTCTCCTACTGGCTGCAACAGTTTCTGTTAATGCCTTGGTGGAGATTGAAAATAAGAATAAAGATTTAGCGCAGTTACTTAAAGATGCCAGTAAACCAATCACAGCGGTTGTAGATACTTCTGAGCCAGGTTTATGGGTAACTGGGGATTCAGTAATCCTAGGAATTAGATCTGAGATCGAAGATAACCACCCGATAGCGCTGATAAATGCGCGAGTTGGTCGCCAAGCACCTGAACTACTGGCAGTGATGAAAGTTGATGGTCCAAAGGTTTTGAACTCCACGGTTATCTTCAATCTTGGTAATAACAATGCGCTAACCCGTGATCAAGTAGTCGAGATCTTTGAAGCTGTTAAATCTGCACCCAAAGCAATCGTTGTTAATACTGCTGTTCCAAGGCCTTGGAAAGAGGCCAATAACGCGCTAATTAGCGAAGTCGCAACTAACTATCCAAATATCTCAGTAATTCCTTGGGATCAGATATCTCAAGGCCGTACAGAATATTTCGCCCCTGATGGCGTGCACCTAGTGCCAGCCGGTGTTCGCGCCTATGTGGCAGCTATCGAAACTCAACTTTAGTAATGGTTTAGTAATAGAGATAAAAAATAACCCCCACCGGATCGGTGAGGGTTATTTTCTCCAGTAATTATTTGATTGGAATTATTCGAACTGACCTGCAAATCCAAATGCCTTTGCAGTTGCGACCTGTCCATCTGAGTAAACAGATGAGACGCGGAATGATGTTGAACCATCAGTTGAACCCTTTGTGAATTCAATTGAGAGTTGATCTGCTGGAAGAACGCCTGATTCTTTCCATTCGCCCATTCCTGAACGAACTTCAAACTTGTAACCAGTTAGACCAGCAGTTGCAACTGGCGCTTTCCATGTAATAACCATTACAGACTTAGTTGAATCTTTCCAGTTTCCAATAAAGCGACCTGGCGCTTCAACTGCTGCGACTGCTTCACCATTTGTTGCTGGTTCGCTCGCTTCAGGTGTTGCCTCTTCAGACATCTCTGGCGCAGCTGACTCAGAAGCTGTTGCTGTTGCTGATGGAACTGGTGCAACGTCATCACCGTCTGATGCAGGACGTGAGATAACAACGATTGCAAGAAGTGCGATACCGATAATTGCTGCGATCAAAACACGTGGTGAAGTGGATTGCTTTGGCGCTGCACTTGGCTTAGCCGCTGGTGCTGGCTTAGCAACTGGTGTTGTAGAAACATTTACAGCAGATGGACGTCTTACGCCACCAACCGGAACTGGAGGAATTACTAAACTATTTGCAGAAGATGACTTCTTCGCAGCAGATTTCTTAACCGCGCTCTTCTTACGTGCTGGCGCCTTCTTCGCTGCCTTCTTTACAACCTTTTTGGCAGCGGCCTTCTTCTTCGCAGGCGCTTTCTTAGCAACCTTCTTAGCGGCAACCTTCTTCTTCGCTGGAGCCTTCTTCGCTACCTTCTTAACAACTTTTTTAGCTGCGGCCTTCTTCTTAGCCGGTGCTTTCTTCTTTACTGCCACGATGTGACTCCTTTGAAAATTGGAAACGATTAGGGTTTGAACTAGCTCGTATAGGCCAAGTTTAGCCTAGGGAGTTGAGCAAATTGATGACATGAGGTGCGATAGCGCGGAGTGATTTTCCGCGATGGCTTATCGCATCCTTCTCCTCCGCGCTCATTTGTGCGCTAGATATTGAATAACCATCGGGGCGGAAAATTGGATCGTAGCCAAATCCCTGATCCCCAATCGGCTCACGGAGAATCCAACCTTCGAACTTTCCTTCTTCAACATGGGTTCGGCCATCTGGCAGGGCAAGGGCAGCAACGCAAGTGAAGTGCGCGCTGCGCTTCTCATCTGGAACATCTGCAAGTGAGGCCAATACCTTTGCAGTGTTTGCTTTGTCATCACCGTGGCTTCCCGCCCAGCGAGCCGAGAAAATTCCGGGATCACCGTTTAAGTAATCAACACAAAGCCCGCTGTCATCTGCGATCGCCGGAATTCCCGATGCTTCACACATCTCGCGCGCTTTTAACAGAGCATTCTCTTCAAAGGTTGAACCGGTTTCATCAACATCATGAAGGTTAGGAAATTGATCGAGGCCAACTAATTCAATCTGTCCTGCAGCAATATCTTCCAGGATGCGACGAAACTCTTCGATCTTGCCTTTATTGCGTGTAGCCAGAAGTAATTTATGGGGAGTTTGGTTAGAACTCACTTGAATAAATTCACTTTGCTAAAGCAGCTTTCTGTATCTCACCTAGTTCTACACAGCCAGCGACTGCGAGATCAAGAAGTGAATCAAGTAAGTTGCGATCAAATGGCACACCTTCTGCAGTTCCCTGAACTTCAATGAAGCGTCCATCTCCACTGCAGACCACGTTCATATCGGTATCTGCGCGAACATCTTCTTCGTAGCAAAGATCGAGCATCGGTACTCCACCAATAATTCCGACAGAGACCGCGGCAACAGAATCGCTTAACGGTTTTGAACCTGCCTTGATATGGCCCTGTGCCTTCGCCCAAGAAATTGCATCGGCAAGTGCAACATAAGCACCTGTAATTGCAGCGGTACGTGTTCCTCCATCTGCTTGCAGAACATCGCAGTCGATAACAATTGTATTTTCGCCAAGTTCCTTCATATCAACAATCGCACGAAGCGAGCGACCTACTAGGCGCGAGATTTCTTGAGTGCGTCCGCCGAGCTTGCCCTTAACGCTTTCGCGATCAGAACGGGTGTGAGTTGCACGTGGCAACATCGCATATTCCGAAGTTACCCAACCTTTTCCTGAATCTTTTAACCAACGTGGAACGCCTGGAGTAAATGAGGCGACGCAGAGAACTCGAGTCTTTCCGAATTCAACCAGCACAGAACCTTCGGCATGATCTAACCACTTGCGAGTGATTTTAATTTCGCGAAGTTGGTCATTACTTCTTCCGTCGTTGCGTGCCATGTACTTCCCATCCACTTAATTTAGTTATTGATTTACTTGAGGTTATCTATATGTTGAACAGAACCCACTTCAGGTCCTAAGAATCGACGGGCTAGAACTTCAAAGGCGGCCGAATCCCCCGTAGCCAAGAAACGATGTGTTGCCGGCGTTGAAGATGGATTGCGAAGCAATGAGTTTTCAACCAGAGTTCTATAGAGATCTTTCGCTGTCTCTTCAGCGCTAGATACAAGTGAGACGTTATTGCCCATTACATACGAAATTACGCCTGTTAACAGTGGATAGTGAGTACAACCCAATACCAGGGTGTCAACATCAGCATCCATAACTGGCTTTAAGTAATCACGTGCGACTTTGGTAATTGATTCGCCAGAAGTTTCTCCGCGTTCTACAAATTCCACAAAGAGTGGGCAGGCAATCGAAGTTATCTCCAATTGTGGAGCGGCTGCGAACGCATCTAGGTAAGCCTTTGAATCAATAGTTGCACGTGTACCAATTACACCGATGCGCCCAGTTCGACTTGCCGCAACTGCACGACGTACAGCAGGTTGAATAACTTCAATTACTGGAACCGAGTAACGCTCACGCGCATCACGTAACATCGCAGCACTTGCGGTGTTACAGGCAATTACCAAAGCTTTTACACCTTGCTCAACTAGATAGTCGAGAGTTTCTAGTGCAAAGGTGCGAACCTCAGCCAGCGGTCTTGGACCATATGGACCGCGCGCGGTATCGCCTACATAGAGCGTCGATTCATTTGGAAGTTGGTCGAGAATTGCACGTGCAACGGTTAAACCGCCGACTCCTGAATCGAATATTCCGATTGGTGCATCGCTCACAGGGCAAGACTACCGCCTCGCACCTTAAGCCCAGAGCGTGCCGTCGAGCCCTTCGGTTGCTTCTTCAATCTCTGAACCGTAAATACCTGTTGAAAGATATTTCCAGCCCGCATCGCAGACGATAAATGCAATATCTGCATCACGTCCTGCAGCAAGGGCCTCATTAGCCATTGCGATCGCCGCATGCAAAATTGCACCCGTTGATATACCGGCGAAAATTCCTTCAACTTCAAGTAGCTCACGCACGCGACGAACTGAATCTTCTGCACCTACTGAAAAGCGACGAGTTAAAACAGATGCGTCATATAGCTCTGGCACAAAGCCTTCATCAATATTTCTTAGTCCGTAAACAACTTCACCGTAACGTGGTTCAGCCGCAATGATTTGAACATCGGGGTTCTGCTCACGTAGATAGCGACCTGCGCCCATCAAAGTTCCGGTTGTTCCAAGTCCTGCCACAAAGTGAGTAACAGTAGGTAGATCTTTAAATATCTCCGGACCAGTGCCTTCGTAATGCGCCTTGGTGTTTGCCGGGTTTCCATATTGATAGAGAAAAACCCATTCAGGATTTTGCGCTGCTAACTCTTTAGCAACCCGGACCGCTTCGTTAGAACCTCCTGCGGCAGGAGATGAAATTATCTTTGCGCCCCACATTTCAAGGAGTTGGCGACGTTCTGGACTTGTGTTCTCTGGCATTACACAAATTAATTTATAACCGCGCACCTTTGCCGCCATCGCAAGTGAGATACCAGTGTTACCGCTAGTTGGTTCCAAAATTGTTGCACCAGGTTTTAATAGACCGCTCTTTTCAGCTTCGTTAATCATCGAGATCGCTGTTCGATCTTTAATCGATCCCGTTGGATTGCGATCTTCCATCTTCGCCCAAAGGCGAACGTTTGGCGCAGGAGAAAGTCGAGGTAGACCGATTAGCGGAGTATTTCCTACCGATGCCTCAAGTGATTCGTAACGCGACAATTTAACCGCCAGCGACAGCAGGAAGAATTGTTACTGAATCACCATCTTTAACTGGCGCTTCTAAACTTCCGAGAAAGCGCACATCTTCATCATTTACATAGATATTAATAAAGCGGCGGAGCGCACCATTTTCAAGGAGGCGATCGCCAATTCCTGGGTATTGTGCATCGAGATCTGAGATAACCGCGCTAAGCGTTGTGCCAGTTGCAGTTACCGCTTTTTGATCTTTGGTAAAGGGACGAAGAATTGTTGGGATACGCACATCGATGCTCATGTCCTTATTATGGCCAAGATTTGCGTTAATCGGTAATTGAAACTTCTTCCTCGGTTACAACTCCATCAATTATTCGAAAAGAACGAAATTCAATTGCAGGTGCAATCTCTTTGCGACTAGAGACCAAGACGTAGTGCGCACCTGGTTCACCGGCATATGCGATATCCGTGCGGGATGGAAAGGCTTCGGTCTCAGTGTGCGAGTGATAAATGACGACAATTTCCTCATCGTTATCGTCTACTTCACGATAGAGCGCCAATAAATCCTTTGGATCAAATTCGTAGAAAGTTGGCGAGTGAGCCGCATTAATCATCGGCTTTAGCCGTTCTGGCGAGCTCTTACCGACAGGACCAAGTATTACCCCACAGCATTCATCTGGGTATTCAGCGCGAGATTGCTCAATAATTGCATCGACGAAAGCTCTAGAAATAGTTAGTGACATAAGAGTCGTATCCTAACTCTCATCCATAAGCGCTGCTAACAAACCTTCTTGCAACCATCCGAGCCATCCATAAACAATATAAACACCTCGCAGCGGATCATCAGGGGCTAAGAGTTCTAACTCATCGCTAGTGCGTTCTTGAACATTTAATCGAACACCGAGAGCTAAACGAATATCGTTAACGGCGCCAAGCCAAGCATTGGCGCTATCGTGATCGAGATCCACCGTTCCATCTTTAGCGCTCTTTAAATACATTCGCATCGCCATGGCATGGGCCTGCTTCTTATTGCGAAGCGTTGATTCGGTATATCTACGAAACTCTGCTGAATCTACTTGATCTTGATACGCATTCGGCAAGAGGCGATGCAGAACTTCATCTTCTGGTGGCGCATCGTGGGATGTTATTCCGACCATCGCAGCGAGTGGATCTTCATGTCCATGGTCTACGCGTTCGGCAAGTAGTTCAATGATTTGTTCAGCTAAGTTAATTAAAATTTCGCGTTCATTCTCGGCAAATTCAGCGACGTAAGAATTACTGCCGTGGCGTTTGAATCCTTCTGAAGTCATAGCGCCTGGTCTCCACGTTGCAACGTTGCCCAGAGCCCGTATTCATGAAGGCGAGCCACATCGTGCTCCATCTCTTCGCGACTTCCTGTTGAGACAATCGCTTTGCCTTCGGTATGTACTTTCATCATTAACTCGTGGGCTTTCTCTTTCGAGAAACCAAAGAGCTCCATCAAAACGTAAGTTACATAGGTCATGAGATTTACTGGGTCATCCCAAACGATGGTTACCCAAGGAGTATCGCCAGAGAAGATTGCACGAATCTGCTCTTCGATTTGGGTATCTGTCTTAACCATCACCTGATAATGATAGAGAACTCTGGAGCAGCGACCTGACGCCAAAGTTGATCGCCTTCGACAATTATTTGATAACGCGCCACCTGCCGCGGCTCTTTCTCTAACGCGAAGGCGAATACACCTTGTTCATTGGTGGTTGCGATCGCAACCTTCTTCCAAGCGCCCGCGCTAAATTTCATGAGCGAGACTTGAGCCCCAACGCTTCGTGGACGAACTACCCCATCAATTGCAAAGGAAGAGTTTGCCTTTACGGTGCCCGGTGCGGAGATAGAGATTGTTCGATCTACCAATATTGAGATCTCATTGCTTAAGGATTCTGCGCGCTCCCATGTGCCATCAGTTGCAATACGAATAGCTGTTGATTTGCCTAAAATAATTGGCGTTGTAAATCTTCCATCTACGCCAGTAACTGCGGTTCCAAGTACGCGCCAAGTCGCATCGTTTGCGCTCTTGCCCTCAATTCTGAGCGGAAGGTTGGCTGCCGGTGATTTATCTTCTAAGTTCAATTGCGCAGATATCGAAACTGAGTTTCCATAAAGCGCCGCAGTCCTATCTACTGTTAAAGCGCTAATAACTTTTACAGGTGAGATGCCGAGTGCTGTCTGGCGAATCGCTTCCATGGCAAGTGGCTCTTCCATGCCCAAAGTCCAAGCGGTAACGCCACCTAATTTATATTTAGCAACTAGCTCGCTTCTTAACTTATAGCTCTGTGCATTCTGATACCAAGCTGTGCGCGTTGCAGTACAAATTGTCGAGCGCCCGTCTGCAGTGGTTCCTTCATAAGACTTTGTATAAGTAAATGTTGCTTCGCCAAATTTTGCATCAAATACTGGTGTTACTTGGTAATTCGCCGCAAGTGCTGCAGCATCACGCATCACAAAAGTTGCAGCCTTTGCGCCAACTTTTATCGCATTTGCAAAAGGCGCAGGACATACGCCATCTACCTTGGTTACCCAGTCGCGGCCGTAACCTGCAAGGCCGAGATACACCTTTGACGCCGGCATAATTGAAGCGGCATAGGCAACAGTCTTCTCTGTCCAAGCAAGTGGCCCGATTGGACCAACTTTAGAAACTGAATAGTCATAAGTCATGATTCTTAAACGATCAATAAATGGAGCGATCTGCGGCCAGGCGTAAACCGTATAACCCTTCTGTCTTTCAGCAGGGTTAAAGTTGTAAGGGGTTGAAACTGAGAGCAATTTATTATTTGCGCGCAATAACCCTGACAACTCCTTAACTAAAGCAACCCAAGATGGCGCGGTCTTTGCCCAAGTGGTATTTCCATCAACAAATGCGAAACCTTCAAAATCTAGATCAATACCATCGAAGTTATTAGCCATCACATAGTCATTTAGCGTTTTGGCAATTTGGGTTCTGCTCGTTGGATTGGCAAGCAAATTGGATAGAACTAACTTATCTGTCCCGTCGGTGATTGTTGGAATAATCTGAAAACCGGCGGCACGCATTGCAGCAAGCGGAGTTGCCATTGGAATACTTGGATTACCACTGACATATAGATCGCTGACATACGCTGATTTAGTCTTTCCGTTGTATTTCAAGGTGTACCAAAATGGCATTACCTCTTTAATTAAATCTGCGTTATTTAGCGCAGCCGGCAGAGATGTCTTCATTGAGTAGTAAGGGATCCACCCCGTTAATATTTTGCGAGGCTGATTAGCGCTATGTGCCTGCGGCGAGAAAACAACGCTTAGAGCTAATACAACGGCTAGTAATTTACTTGTCAGGTGATTTGCGCGGGAGGCCGTCATAGATTTCTTTACAGACTGGACAGACTGGATACTTTTCGGGATCGCGTGATGGGATCCACTTCTTGCCGCAGAGCGCTCGTACCGCTTTACCGGTAACCGCTGATTCGACGATCTTTTCCTTCTTTACATAGTGCGCAAAGCGATCGTGGCCCCCATCATCTTCTTGAAGCCGTTCATCTTGTTGATTTTGGGGACGGGTAAGAAGATCAGTATCTCCCTCTAAATCAGGAGAGTTCTTACGGAAAATACCCATGTCCGAAAGGATAGTGGCAGCAGGTAGAATTTGAAGATGAAGGACTTGCTGCGCACGGCTGATTTATCGCGAGCCGATGTTGATTTACTGCTAAACACTGCAGCCGAATTCGCCAAGAACCCACTTCGTTCTCAGGATTGTCTAAAGAACAAATCCGTTGCGATTTATATGACAAAGCCTTCAACTCGTACTCGCCTCTCATCTGAAACAGCAGTTGCCCACCTTGGCGGTACTCCAATATTTATTCGCGGAGATGAGCTGCAATTAGGACGCGGTGAAACTATTGCGGATACCGCAAAGATAATTAGCGGATATTGCGATGCTTTGATTATCAGAACTTTTGCGCAATCTGATGTCGACGAACTCGGAGCGAATGCTTCAATTCCTGTAATCAATGCGCTAACTGATGACGATCATCCAACTCAGTTGCTTGCTGACTGGTTAACGATCCGCGAAACATTTGGAAGCGATATCAAAGATCGAAAATTTGTTTATCTTGGCGATGGAAACAATATGTCTCATGCTTGGTTAACGATGGGCGCAATAATGGGCGCACATGTAGTCGCTGCAACGCCTGATGGAAAATGGGCGCCAAGTGCTGATGTAGTTGCGCAAGCGAAAAAGATCGCCGAAAAAACTGGCGCAACGATTGAAGTAACCAACGATCCAGAATCAGCTGCAAAAGGTGCAAGCGTTTTATATACCGATGTTTGGATGTCTATGGGAGATCCCGAGGCAGAGCGCGCAGAGAAGATTAAAGTGCTGGCACCATTTGCAGTTACAGATAATTTGATGGCGTTGACTGAAAAAGATTCCATATTTATGCACTGCCTGCCTGCGCATCGTGGTGAAGAAGTAGCAGCTTCCGTGATCGATGGCCCGAAGTCGGTCATTTGGCGCGAGGCCTATCACCGCCGCACAACTATCCAAGCCCTGCTCTATCACCTCACCCGTGGAGAACTCGCAGGTAATTAGATCAGCAAGTATGGTTTGTCCATGCGTGTAGCCGTCCCATTAGAAGTTAAAGCTGGAGAAAAGCGCGTAGCGCTAGTTCCTGACATCATCAATAAGTTAACTCGCCTCGGATATGAAGTAGTTATCCAATCTGGCGCAGGAGATAACTCGCAGGGTACCGATGCTGCATATGCCGCAGCAGGAGCATCTGTAGTTAAGGGCGATGTCCTTGCCGGAGCAGATGTAGTTATCTCTGTTCAGCCACTAACGCCAGCACAGATGGCCACTTTAAAGAGTGGTGCAATAACAATTTCATTCCTATCTACTGTCACCGCTGTAGATTCAATTGACGCTGCAATCAAAGCCGGCGTCACAGCATTTTCTCTCGAATTAGTTCCACGTATCTCACGCGCACAATCGATGGATGCGCTTACTTCACAAGCCTTGTGCGCTGGATATCGCGCAGTTCTTGTTGGCGCAGAGATGTCACCACGTTTCTTCCCACTTTTGATGACTGCAGCCGGAACCGTTACACCTGCTCAAGTATTGGTACTCGGAGCTGGTGTTGCTGGTCTGCAAGCGATTGCAACTGCTCGTCGTTTAGGCGCAGTTGTCTCTGCATACGATGTTCGTCCATCTTCTGCAGATGAAGTTAAATCGATGGGTGCCACATTTATCCAACTCGAACTTGAATCACTCGAAGGCGCTGGCGGTTATGCACGCGAGATGACTGAAGAACGCGCTGCAAAGCAACGCGAACTTCTAACTCCTTACATCGCAAAGTCACATGTAGTTATTACAACTGCTGCAGTGCCTGGTCGCACTGCGCCGCGTTTGATGACGCAAGCGATGATCGATGCCATGGAACCTGGCACAGTGATTGTTGATCTAGCTGCCGAGACTGGTGGAAACGTTGAGGGCTCGAAGCCAGGCGAAGTGGTTGTTACTAGCGGCGGCGTTCGCATTTGGGGCGGTAAAGATGTTCCAAGCCAACTGCCATTCCACGCATCGAGTTTGTACTCACGAAATGTCGTTAACTTATTAACTTTGATGACTACTGGAACAAAAGATGGCGCACCAGTTGCGTTAAATCTTGATTTTGCAGACGAAATCATCAATGCATCGGCGGTTACTCATGGTGGCCAGCGACGCGACCCAAGTGCAGGAGGAGCCAAGTAATGGATGCAATGGCGATCGTCTCAATCTTCGTACTCGCAGTATTTGTGGGATTTGAAGTTGTTTCAAAGGTTTCCTCAACACTTCACACACCTCTTATGTCAGGTGCTAACGCGATTCACGGCGTTATCTTGGTCGGTGCGATCATCGTCGCCGATCACAGCAAAACAACGCTCGAACTATCTCTCTCTGTAGTCGCAATAATCCTTGCAACGATCAACATGATTGGTGGCTTTGTCGTTACCGATCGCATGCTCGAAATGTTTAAGGGAAATAAGAAGGGAGCAGATAAATGAACCACACTATGTATGACTTAATCGGTCTCGCAGCCGGTGTCTGCTTCATCCTTGCTCTCAAAGGTTTATCTCACCCAAAGACTGCTCGTCGCGGAAATCTAATCGGTGCACTCGGTGCAACGATTGCAACCTTGGTTGTCTTTGCCTATAACGCACCACTTAATAACCTTGGTTGGATCATCGGTGCAATCGCAGTTGGTTCGCTAATTGGTGTGCCGGCAGCGCGCAAAGTTCAGATGACTCAGATGCCACAACTTGTTGCGCTATTTAACGGCGTAGGTGGCGGTGCCGCAGCGCTCGTTGCAATCGTTGAATATCTCGCCCTTGGCGCTGACGCTTCAACAGCAGTCGTTATCTTTACCGTCTTCACCGTAGTAGTTGGTTGCGTCTCTTTCAGCGGTTCGATCATTACCTTCTTGAAGTTGCAAGAGTTGATGACAACTCGACCAGTTGTTTTCCCTGGTGGAAGATTTGTTATTGCCGCAACGCTGGCTGCAGTATTCGGGGTTTCAGGTTGGGTTGTAGTTGAACTCGGCACTACCCCGCTCTTGGTTTTGGCTGCACTTTCACTGCTATTCGGTGTTCTCTTCGTGCTTCCAGTTGGTGGCGCAGATGTGCCGATCGTTATCTCGCTACTTAACGCATTTACTGGTCTAACAGTTGCGGCCAGCGGATATGTTCTTGATTCAACACTTCTGATTATTGCTGGAACGCTCGTTGGTGCATCCGGAACAATCTTGACGCGCTTGATGGCAGATGCGATGGGTCGTTCACTCTTTGGAACTCTCTTCGGTGCATTTACTGCAAAGCCACAAGATGTATCTGCTGCAGGCGAAGAACGTCCAGTACGTTCTGGTTCACCAGATGACGTTGCCATTCTTCTTAACTACGCACGTCGCGTGGTTATCGTTCCTGGTTTCGGTTTAGCTGTTGCACAAGCACAGCACACCGTGCGCGAACTCGCTGATTTGATGATCTCTAAGGGCATCGATGTTGCCTACGGAATCCACCCAGTTGCAGGTCGCATGCCAGGACATATGAACGTTCTTCTTGCTGAAGCAAATGTTCCTTACGATCAACTGGCTGAAATGGATGAAGTTAACCCAACCTTCGGTCAGACAGATGTTGCAATCGTTATCGGCGCAAATGACGTCGTTAACCCTGCAGCGCAAACAACGCCAGGTTGCCCAATTTACGGAATGCCAATTTTGGAAGTTTCTAACGCTGCAAATGTAATTTTCTTGAAGCGTTCGATGCGTCCGGGCTTTGCAGGAATCGAGAACGAACTTCTCTATGATCCAAAGACGATGTTGCTCTTTGGTGATGCGAAGGCTTCGCTAACTAAAGTTGTTAGCGCGCTCAAAGCGCTGTAACTTCTAAAACGAAAAGTTAGCCAACCATTTCGGAGTCATAGACTTTAGATTGATCATGCGTGCACTTGGTGCTTGCTGGAAGATCATTGCAAGAGTCACAGAGCAGAATCAGTTCGTGACATGTCTTGGTGCGGCAATTGCGGAAGATCTTGCTAGGCGCCTGGCAGATCTCGCACTCACCGATGACCTTGGTCTTAGTTGAGAAATCGATCGCCATACGTGAATCAAAGGTGTAGAGCGAGCCTTCCCAGAGGCCATCGTCAGCAAACTTCTCACCATATTTAACGATGCCACCATCTATTTGGTAAACCTCTTTAAAGCCACGGTTCTTCATAACAACAGACAAGATTTCGCAACGGATTCCGCCGGTGCAGTAAGTAACGACTGGCTTTTCCTTCAAGTGGTCGTACTTTCCACTTTCAATCTCGCGCACGAAATCACGTGAGGTATCAACATCAGGAACAATTGCGTTTTTAAACTTGCCGATCTTTGCTTCAAATTGATTGCGACCGTCGAAGAAAACAACATCATCGCCGCGTTCTTTAACTAGCTCGTGAACTTGTTCTGGGCGAAGATGCTGACCTCCGCCGACAACACCTTTTTCATCAACTTTAATTTCATCAGGGTTATCGAATGCTACGA
Source organism: Candidatus Nanopelagicaceae bacterium (assembly GCA_965268165.1). Classification (GTDB taxonomy): domain Bacteria; phylum Actinomycetota; class Actinomycetes; order Nanopelagicales; family Nanopelagicaceae; genus Planktophila. The sequence goes on along the minus strand of OZ254162.1, from coordinate 253,029 downwards.
GTTCTCTCTTAACTGCAACGTATAGTTTTGGGAATTCATTGCCGGTGCCTTGCGACCATTTAAATCCGATCTTCTTAAAGCCCGGATACTTCTTGGTGTACTTCACATATTTGCGAAGATCATCAATGTCGCCACCAACGGTGCCGTTGATTCCGGTTGGAGAAATCAAAATGCGACCCTTTAGGTTTAACGCTTCACAGAGATTTTTCTGCCAGAGTTGAATCGCGACAGGGTCAGCTATGGGTGTGAAGCCATAGTACAAAAGGACTTTCTGCGGATTCATGAGAACATTCTAACTCTTCCAGACCGGCGCAAAAGTCCGTCGGCGACTGAAAAGATAACTACACAGTCGCCTCATGAACTTATTGCGCTGCGTAGGTCAAACGGTCAACCTCCGTCGGCGACTGAAAAGATAACTACACAGTCGCCTCTCGAAGGTTTCCCTTACTTCTCTTGCAGCTCGGTTGGAGCGTTATGCACGTCCAGAACATCGCCGCTGAGTTTGTCGGTGCGGTTCAGTGTTTGTCCTGACTGGGGGCGCTTGGCATCTTCCTTATAAATCGCAGGGATTGAGCCAAGTAAACCCTTCTGGAAATCTTCAAATGCTTGCAGCACTTCGCGCTTGGTATTCATTACAAATGGCCCCATCCAAGCAACAGGTTCCTTAATCGGTTGGCCACCAAGAATAAACAGTTCAAGATTTGGTGAACGCGTTTCTTGGTTATTAGTAGCGCGCACAACGATTGAATCACCATCGCCGAAGACAGTTAGCTGTCCCATCTGCACTGGACGACTTTCATCGCCGACAAAACCATGTCCAGAGATTGTGTAAACAAGTGCGTTGTAATCCTTGCGCCATGGCAAGCGAAGTTCTGCACCGGGTGCAACAGTTGCGTGAATTAAAGTGATTGGTGTCTGTGTTGTGCCGGGACCAACATGTCCATCTAGTTCGCCTGCGATAACACGAATAAGTGATCCACCATCTGCGCTAGATAAAAGTGCAACATCATTTGCACGCACATCTTGATAGGCAGGTGGTAACCATTTTTTTTCGGCAGGAAGATTTACCCAGAGTTGGAATCCGTGGAATAAACCACCGCTCATTACTAAATGCTCTGGTGGAGTTTCAATGTGCAGAATTCCGCCGCCGGCAGTCATCCATTGTGTGTCACCGTTGGAAATTGTTCCGCCGCCGCCGTTGCTATCTTTATGATCAAAGATTCCATCAATAATGTATGTAACTGTTTCGAATCCGCGGTGTGGGTGCCATGGGGTTCCCTTTGGTTCACCTGGTGCGTATTCAACTTCGCCCATTTGATCTAAGTGAATAAATGGATCGAGTTCTGCCAAGTCAACGCCTGCGAATGCGCGACGAACCGGAAAGCCTTCACCTTCAAAACCTTGTGGCGCGGTCGTGATGCTCTTTACGCGACGGGCGCGTGAATTTGGCGCATCGGTGATGCGAGGAAGAACGGTGATATCACTTACGGTAACTGCTGGCATTTTTGCTCCTTATGTCTGAGCCTGATTTTAGTTGAAAGTTCAACTACCTGCAACTTAAAGTTATCTTCACATTTATGTGGATAAAGCGCTCAATGAGCCTAATTTTGTCAGCCCTGCAAACGATTATCTGCCCATGTCTACCGCCGCCGAGATCGCAACTTCTATCGGGCCGCTGGATAAAAAAACATTTCAGCAAGACTGCCAAGCTCAGGCTCTGGCTTCAGACCTAGATATAACAAGCAAAGTTACTGAACTTTTAAATTCCATGCCAGGAATCAAGACTCTCTCCGAATTAGTTTCAATCGATCCTGGCAAACTTTCGCCCAGTTCGCGTATTGATTATTTAACAGCGCTAGAACGCCAAACCGCTTGGCTTCAGGCTCTGATGCAACGGGCAATCATTGCTGTGGCTGGAAATGATCCAAGCGTCGCAAACGGTCAAGAACCATTCTTTGGCGTTGATGAAGCAGAACGTGAAGATGTTTCTACTGCCTTGCGCCTTTCCGCAGGAACTGCCCAATCTCGTATAGATGTTGCGCGAACTTTGGTAAATTACTTACCCAATACGTGCTCAGCTTTAGCAACCGGCGATATTTCTCTCGCACATGCAAATGTAATTGCCAAAGAGACCGCAGCTGCAATTCGTGATGGACTAACTGAGTTTCAGATTTTTGAAGTAGAACAGCGCGCTCTTGCCCATGCAGAATTTCACACTCCAGCCCAAGTTGCCAGCCAAGTACGCACTTCTTTGGCGCGGATCGCTCCAGAAACTTTTGAAGATACAGTCGCTCGGGCACGTGATACTCGTCGAGTTTCTTGTTATAACGATAGCGATGGAATGTCTACAGTCGTAGCAATCTTGCCTGCCGCGGATGCGCAAGTTGTAATGAACGCGATCGAGAGCTTTATCCGTTTGGCCAGCGCCGATATTGAAAACAAAGATGGATCTGTTAGCGCTAAAGATGCAAGAAACACAGATATGAAGCGCGCGGATGCACTAACAGCAATCGCTGCAGCCTCACTTTCTGCTTCTCCTGTTACACCTCATCGCCGTCCGATATCAATAAACGTCACAATCGATCTTCCAACGCTGCTCGGTCTTGCTGAAAACCCAGGACAGTTGAATGGTTACGGGGCAATTCCTGCATCGGTGGCTCGCGAATTGGCTTCCGACGGAAAATGGATTCGATTTATAACCGATCCACAAACAGGAAATCTATTGGATTACGGTCGGGAAAGTTATGAACCTCCGCAAGCGCTGAAAGATTTCTTAATTGCTCGAGATCGCACTTGCCGATTTCCGGGATGTCGAAGATCGGCAGCGCTCTCAGATTTGGATCATGCACAAAGTTGGGAAGAAGGGGGCTCTACTTCGGTGGAAAATTTAGGAGCGCTGTGTAGGCGACACCATCGATTAAAAACTCATGACGGTTGGAGCGTAACTAGCCATGGCGATGGTTCCTGCACTTGGGTATCTCCACTTGGAAAGAAATTCTTCACACCAGCACGTTCTATACATGACGCCGTTTGATTCAAAAGCCACCTTGCGAATAACCCTGCGTGGCTCCTTGTTGATGAGCGATACTTACTTCCATGATTTGGTGGCCAAGTGAAATTCCTACTCTCCAATATGGTCGCGTCACCCTGCGTCCGCCAGCGGAATCTGATGTTGAGCAAATATTTGAAGCCTGCCAAGATCCATTAATTCCCCGATTCACTACAGTCCCCGCCGAATACACCATGGCTCACGCCCTGGATTACGTTCAACGGGTTCCAGCTTCGCTTGAACTGCATCGTGAGTTCCCTTTCGTAATCGAATTTGGCGTCGGGGATGAGAAGGAATTTGCAGGCGTTGTCTCGCTCCACACAATCAGCCTAGATAACCACCGCGCAGAAATCGGTTACTGGATGCACGCTCCAATGCGCGGAAAAGGTATCGGCACAATCGCTGCCAAGATGATCACCAACTATGGATTTCTAACGATGGGCTTTCGCCGCATTGAAGCAGCGGTTGATCTAGATAACCATGCTTCGCAGAAATTGCTTATGAGCGCTGGATATAACAAGGAAGGCATACTCCGCCAGCGCGTTACTCGCTCAGATGGTTCTCAGATAGACATGGTAGAACTAGCAGTAATTGCAAGTGAATGGAAAGAGTTAAACTAAAAATATGGAATCTTTGGCACTCGTCGTCGTAGCGCTAATGGCGTTAGTTTTATTTACTGGTCCCATTTCCTTGCTGCTTACAAGCAAACTTTTTTGGGATTTCACACGAAGAAATAGACCGGTTTGGGTGCTGCGTCGTTTTATTGTCGCAACAGTTTCACCTTTAGGTATGTCGGTTCAGATAATGTTTATTTTCAATCAAATACCACCTGGGCCAAAAGCATTTGCTCTTGGCGGGTTTGTGATAAATGCAATTGCACTCAAGCGAGAATTCTTTAGAAATCGTCCTTGGAAAACACTCTTTAGAATTGAATCTAGCGATCCAAATGGACCTGCAGGTCAAAGCTAAGAGAGAGTTAAGATGATGGATTTATCAAGCCTGTTTTACATCGCTTGCTTATTTTTATTTGTATTTGGCGTATTCAACGGGGCATCCCGCGACAAAACCAAGATAAAAAAATCCGCAATTAAGGCGATAGCAATTATTGCTTTTGCCTTAATTTTTATTACTTTTATTTAACTACTTGTGGAGGTGCCGGGAATCGAACCCGGGTCCTTCGGAATTAAAACAGGGCTTCTACGGGCGTAGTGTGGCTATCGTTTTCTCAGTTCCGAATCTCTTGCACACAAGTATTCGACAAACTCATTTGCGAAACTGTTCTCCGGTCGCGTTCGCAACGCCACAACCGTGAAGAGCCCTCTATCGGCGCTAGATTCCAGAACGAAGGCGAGTCTGGGCTAACGGATCACAGAGCTTGCTTAGGCAGCAAGAGTGAGATCATCGGCAGTTGTACTGACGATTATTTTTTGCACAGGTTTTTGGTTAACGAGATCATCCTGGCTTCCTCGGCCCGCTTCCCCTGCCTCAACAACCAAAGTCGAGACCGTTCACCCCCATGGGTGTGGAAAGCTATTTCCACTATTTAGTTGTGTTCTTATTGTACGGAACGCCAACGACAAGTGAGAAATTCCCCATTAATCAATAGAAATCAAGCGTGGGAAGCGTGCAGAAACTAAGCCTGAAATTCTCTCTTTAATATTGCATATAGCCACATATCGCACCATTCGCCTTTAAAGAACTCTCCATCTAAGTACGTCGCTTCGCGACGCATTCCTAACTTTTCGGCAAGCGCTGCTGATTCAGGAACTCGAGTATCGATATCTGCAATAACGCGATGAAGATCAAAGTTTTTAAATGCATAGCATAGAAGCGCTTTCGTTGCTTCAAAGGCATAACCCTGGCGATGGAAATCTTGATGAGTTACCCAACCAATATTTGATACTTTATTTTCCTTTGATACAAGCCCCATATTTGATTGGCCAATAACTTGGCCCGTGCTCTTCAGCTCCCAAACAAGGACTATGAAATCGTTTTCTTCCTTTAAATCAAACTTTCCTGTGGAGATAGTTTCCTCTGCAGCCTTTTTCACTTGTTCGATCGTTCTAGGTGGCCAAGGGATGTAACGAACAATTTCAGGGTTTGATTGATATTGCAGAAGATCATCAACATCTTCTATCTGCATCGGCCTCAGAATAAGCCGATCAGTTTCAATATGTAGGGACAATTACTACTGGTCTTTTCCAGAACGGCGACGAGAAATCTCGCGTTCAACTTCACGGCTTGCTTGGCGTTCCATTAGCGAATCACGCTTATCGTGTGCTTTCTTTCCACGGGCAACTGCTATTTCAATCTTGGCTTTGCCGTTATTGAAGTAAAGCTGCAACGGAATAAGAGTTACTCCACCCTCTTTGATCTTTATATGTAACTTCTTAATCTCTTGTAGGTGCACGAGTAATTTACGTTTGCGGCGCACATCGTGATTAGTCCACGTTCCTTGGGTGTATTCCGGAATATGTACTCCGGCTAGCCAGAGTTCACCATTTTCAACGGTTGCATAACCATCGATTAGGGAAGCACGCCCTGCGCGAAGTGATTTAACTTCAGTGCCAGTTAGGACAATGCCACATTCAATTACATCTTCAATTGAATAGTCATGACGCGCTTTCTTATTCTGCGCGATGAGTTTGCGGCCAACTTCTTTCACCACGGCAGGTACCGACTAGACATTTACCTTTTAAACCTTGAGGTAACGGCGGAGCGTAATCAGTGAGGCAATAGTAGAAACGGTGAATCCTGCTAGTAGTAACCAAGCAGATGCGATCCATACTTCGTTCCAACCGAAGAAGTTGGTGAAGGTAAGTAGCGGTGCCACTTTGGAATCAACCACAGTCTTTAGCCCTGCCAACAAGCCGGTCGCAAATCCCCAGCCGATTAGTGCAGAGAAGATCCCTTCAAGTAAGAATGGAAGTTGGATAGACCAAGAAGATGCACCAACGAGTTTCATAACACCGGTTTCACGGCGGCGGTTAAATGCTGCAATACGCAAGGTATTTGAGATCAAGAGACCTGCTGTTAGTACTGAGAAGAGGCCAACAAGTAGTGCACCGTTTCGCAATACATTTAAAAGTTTAAAGAACTTCTCCAAAATGGTGCGCTGATCCTGAACCACATCTACACCAGGGCGACCCGAGAAAGCGCTAACTACAACTGCAAATTGAGTTGGATCTTTCAACTTAACGCGGAATGACTCTGGCAATTGATCTGCCGTTACATTTTGTGCGATTGCAGAATCTTTAAAGCGTTCTTGGAAACGTGTGTATGCCTCAGATTGTGATTCGTAGAAAGTACTTTGAACAACAGGAAGTGCATCTAGATCTGATTTAATCGCAAGGCGTTGTTCGGGAGTTACTACTCCGCCAGAACAACTTGGTGATTCGGATAAAGATCCACACAAGTAAACAGAGACTTCGATCTTGTCATACCAATAATCTTTCATCGCATTAACCTGAGCGTTTGAAAGAAGACCAATACCAAGCAAGGAAAGTGAGATCGCAGTAGTAACAATGACCGCAAAGGTCATTGTTAAGTTACGGCGTAGCCCAATACGGACTTCGCTTAATAAGAATCCTGCGCGCATGTCTTTACCTTATCCCTTGAATCTAACTAGCCCGTGTAACCGTAGACGCCGCGAACCTGGTCACGAATAACGTGGCCAGCATCTAATTCGATAACGCGCTTGCGCATCTGATCCACGATGCCGGCATCGTGGGTGGCCATCAAAACAGTGGTGCCTTCGCGGTTAATACGGTCTAGCAATTTCATGATTCCCACAGATGTTGCTGGATCAAGGTTTCCGGTTGGTTCATCGGCGATGATGATCGCCGGGCGGCTAACATAAGCACGTGCAATTGCCACGCGCTGTTGTTCTCCACCTGAAATCTCAGTCGGCATGCGATCTGCCTTATCTTCCAAACCAACTAGTTCAAGAACTTCTGGAACTTCGCGGGCAATCTCTTTCTTGGAATATCCAAGTACGTGCAAAGTAAAGGCAACGTTCTCTGAAATAGTTTTATTTTGTAGCAAACGGAAATCTTGGAAGACGGTTCCAACTTGGCGACGTAGATCAGGAATCTTATGGTTTGGAAGTTGCCCTAAATCTTTTCCGGCAACATGGATAACACCTTGAGTTGGGCGCTCTTCACGCAGGATCAACCGAAGGAAGGTTGATTTACCAGAACCTGAAAGACCAACAAGAAAGACAAACTCACCCTTAACAATTTCTAGGCTCACTGTGTCTAGCGCAGGTCGTTCTTGACCTGAGTAAAGCTTCGTCACATTCTCAAAACGAATCATACGAACTCCTTCGTTCTCATTGGGCGCCATGGATATGGGGGAATTTGGCTGCCGTACTGAGACCTAGTTTAGGTGTAGATCTACAAAAAGCGCCTGATATCGGTGCAAATTGCGCAGATTCTCAGGAAATATCACCGGATATATGTGGGTGAATTACGCCTAACCTAGGCTGAATGTGAAAAACATTACTAGATCTACGAAATAGAAAACGTGTCTTTATCTTTGCGATGTCATTAAACGCTTAAGTCGTTGACCCATGAAGATCAAATTAAGATTTATGAAGCGCTTGATCTACGCCAGCGAATTCCCGCCTCAATGAAATCATCGATTTCACCATTTAATACTGCTGATGTATTTCCAGTTTCGTGGTTATTACGAAGATCTTTAACCATTTGGTAAGGCGCTAATACATAAGAGCGCATTTGGTTACCCCAAGAGCCTGAGTTATCACCCTTCAAAGCATTGATCTTGGCTTGTTCTTCTTGGCGACGACGTTCTAACAACTTTGATTGCAACACTGCCATAGCAGTTGCTTTGTTCTGTATCTGTGAACGCTCGTTCTGACAGGAGACAACAATTCCAGTTGGGATATGGGTTAAGCGAACAGCAGAGTCTGTTGTATTAACACCTTGCCCACCAGGGCCAGATGAACGATAAACATCAACTCGGATTTCCTTTTCATCAATTTCAATGTGATCGCTCTGTTCTACAACTGGCACAACTTCAACGCCAGCAAATGATGTGTGGCGGCGTGATTGGGAATCAAAAGGAGAAATGCGTACTAAGCGGTGAGTGCCTTGTTCCACTGACAGCGTTCCATAGGCATAAGGTGCACCAACGCGGAAGGTAGTTGATTTGATTCCCGCTTCTTCGGCGTATGAAGTTTCAAGCACATCCACTTTGAATTCGTGGCGTTCACAGTAACGCAGATACATACGCATCAACATTTCCGCCCAATCGGCGGCTTCAACGCCACCGGCTTCAGAGCGAATAGTTATCAAAGCATCACGATCGTCATATTCACCATTAAGCAGAGTCGTAACTTCTAACTCGCTAATTGCCTTGACTGCAGAATCCAATTCGAGTTCTGCATCCGCTAATCCAGAACCGTCTGGTTCCGAGCCTGCGAGTTCAAACAAGATCGGCAGATCTTCAACTCTGCGACGAAGTGTTTTCAATCGCGCCATGGTGCTCTGAACTCGAGATAACTTACTTGTTACCTTCTGCGCCGCTTCCGGGTCATCCCAAAGATTTGGAACACCAGCGGCTGCTTCAAGTTCAACAGCCTCCGCCTCTAACTTAGGAAGATCCAAGACCTTTTCGATAGAGAGAAGCGTTGCACCGATTGCAGCTATCTCTAGATCGTATTCGCGGGCCATGGGGTAAGGATAGCGAGTGTTAGAAAATCCTTATACCGAAGGGCGAAAAGCCTTTCGCTCTTGTGTTAGTGGCCGAGACTTTCGAAGATATTTCAACAGAGTCGAGATTGAAAAATGGAAGAACTAAAGGAAGTTGTGCGATTGCTTGGGTAACAAGTTGAATTCCAAAACCGTCACACTCAATTCGACTTATCTTTAAATTAGTAATCTCAACTCTTCGCAAGCTATTTGGACCACTACTCCAATCGGCCAGTGCGCCTTCCGCATCCCCTAAAGCTTTAGAACAATCAATCGGAACACCTGGATCCGATGGTCCAACCCCAAATAGATTTTGAGCTTGTGTAGTCAGATCAAATTCACCACGGTAGTAAGAGGTTTTATCAAGATTACGAACTCCACGTTGTGCTGCTGCTTCACTTGCTTGGGTTAAGGAGCGCTTTGCAATTGCGACAGCTGCAACATCCGTTACTACTAAGATCGATGAAAGTGAAACTATAAATAGAGCCATCACCACCAGTGAGATGGATCCCGATTCACTGCGAAGAAGTTTTATGGGGCTGCGCCTTAACTCCATGGCGAGATGTATTCCTGTGCTGAAGCGGTGACCGCGCGGGATTCTTTGGACGCACCAAAGTGAACAGTGACAACAATTTTTCCATTTGGCGAATAACAAGGCGAACTGCTGCATTCGAGATTTATCGCCATTCGTTCAAATTCATCTTCCTTTAAGCCAAGTTCTCGTCCAGCTCTAAAAATTACTGCGTTCATAGCCGCAGCCGCACTTGATTGATTGGAACTAGTTACAAAGGCCCGTGCACCTTCACGCGCTAATGTCCGCGCAATTTCTTCTTGGCCACTTACTGACGCGAATTGATGCAGAAAGAAGATAATCGGCACAAATAGCGGAAGGGCAAGCGCAACAAATTCGACTGTAGCGCTACCTCTTTCGCATCTGATAACACTTTTCACGGGACAACCTCCATGACAGAGATACCTGTGACCTCACTTTTTAGTGAACCTCCTAAGAAACTGGCCAAGCCTGGAACCATAATTGGAAGATCTCTTTGCTTTCTAACAACTAGTAGACGCAATTTTTGAAAGCGATCAGGCGTATCTATTTCAATTACTGAGTCACTGCTCTGCAACTCATTAGATATCGACCTTGTTGATGCCTCGCTCTGTACCTTCGCAAGTTCAAAATTTCTAATGAAGACCGTTGAAGTTAACTGCGCACCGCAGAGAAAGAGAAAGAGCAGAGGAATCAAGACCATTGCGCTCTCAGCGCTTCCCTTTTCGGATGCGATGAATCGCCTCAGCAAATACATCAACGAATACCGTTCATCGCATCTAGTGAATTCTTAAGGATGCTGGTCAAGCGAGGGGCGGCAATTGTCCATATCGCTGTGACTAAACCGGTAGTCATTAGAACTACTAGTACCCAACCAGGAACATCACCTCTCTCAGATGCAAGCGCCGATTTGTATCGGCTTTGAATCTGTTGCAGAGATAGGTACCTATCAATTATCACTTTATTTAATCCATCAGTACTTGCTTGAACTAACTCTGCAGATTCTGCTGGCTCTAAGGGCTTAGATTTCACTTTTACCATCTCTTTTTCCGTTCTCTCTTACCCATCCATAAGGTATGAATCGGGTTGGTTTTACTTGTTTTTTAATATTTCTAAAGTTGTATCTTCACTAGGCACTGCTGAAGAGATTTAAGTTGGCTAGCGAAGGCCAAAGCGCGAAAAGGATAGAGATTGGAAGAATGAGAAAGACCACCGGAACCATCATCGATATCTCAGCCTTAGCAGCTGCTCCCAAAACTCGGTTCCTTTGGAGTTCGCGAGCCTCTTGCGCATGGCGTTGAAGCACATCGATTAGTGGTGCACCACGCAGGGTTGCGATTATTAGTGAGTCAACAAAACGCCTGATTGCAATGGAATCTAAATCTCTTCCCATCTCATCTAGAGCAACATGGAATGGTTTTCCAGATTTAACGAGCGCTACTACCTTGTTGAATTCAATAGCCATTGAACCAGTGGCCGTCTTTCCTATCCGCTCCATCGCTGCCAAAGGCGTTTCGCCTGCTGACATGGCTAACGAATACATTTCAATGACCGCGGGAAATTCTGATTCAACTCGCAACTTATGAAGGTTTACTTTTTTGCTCAGACTGCGATCCACGTAAACATAAGTTGATATCGCAGCTAAGAAACCAAGTAGCAATATAGAGATTGGCGACTTCCCTAAAAAGATCAAAATCAAGGTTATAGCTGCACCAACAAGTGATGAGTTTGCAAGTTGCTTACTTCTAAATTCAAAGAAACTTTCTGGAGAGTCTTTTCCTATTTCACGGAGGCGATTTTGAATCGACCCTCGGTCCTTGGAATTTGCTATGTGGCTATTTAACGCACTTCTAGGACTCGAACTTAAGATCAGGGTTAGCGAACCCAAGGCGGCAAAGAGAACTGGAATTCCAACGGAATACTTCATGCGCTACCAAAAACACGCGGTAGCTCGGGAAGGCGACCCAAACGGTTCATCCATACATATGCGATCGCTGTCATAGACAAACCGATTAGAAGAATTAGCACGCCTGTAGGTGTAGAGAATGCGCGAGATGTTGCTGGCTGAGTCGATAGTAAGAGCAGAAGAAGCCAAGGTGCAGCGGCAGAAAGATGAGCGGAGTTCTTAATCCAGCCGTGTTTAACTTCAATCTCACGACGTAGCGCTAAATCTTGACGCAGGAACGTTCCCACGGTGCGCAAAATGTTAAGCAGTTCGGATCCACCTAAGGTTTTGGAAATTGCAATTGCTTCAAAGATTTGATCGCTGCTGTGTTGGGCACATCGCTGCTTCAACTCCGAAATGGCTAGATTGAAATCACCGTGCGTGCGCATCTTGAGCTCAAATTCTGCAAAGTATGGCCGGAGAATTAACGGACCTCTCGTCGTTAAACCAATTAGAGATTCAGTTATCGAAAGACCTGACTGGATTCCGCTTACCAGGTGATCAATCACTTCCGGCCATGCAGCGCTTATAGCGGCGGCATCTTTATCAGATTTCTTCTTTGAAATTAACAAGGTAATTGTGGAGAGTAAAAAGCCGAAGATTAGAGCGATAACAATGGATGCAGAGAGTAGATAGACCATAAAGAATGAAGCTACGAAAGAACTTGTTACTTTAAGATATTGATTTTTGCGAACATTTAGCGAGAGGTTTCTTGGCGGATTCATCTGTTTTCTACTCATCTTTGCTCCACCAATCGGCAAGTGGAATTCCAGCAGCCGAGAATTTCTCTTCATTACCGATAGAGCCAACGCCGCGGATGTATTGACTGCCATCCCATTTCCAGAGGGTTTCGATTTCAGCGCGATCATTTTCAAAGCGACCTGTGACTGCGGCGATCTCTTGAATTCTTCGCGTACCGTCGCTGGCAAGTCCAACTTGTACAACTAGATCAATGGCTGATGCCACTGTCGGCGCAATAAATTTGTGTGAGATGTTTTCGCCGGCTAATAACGGCAGGGTTTGTAATTTGATAATCGCATCTCTAGCGGAATTTGCATGCAAGGTTCCCATTCCGGCGAGCCCGGAGTTAAGGGCAATTAATAGATCTAACGCTTCGGCCTCGCGAACTTCTCCAATAACTATGCGCGAAGGTCGCATTCGTAGCGCTTCCTTAATTAGTTTTCTAAGTGGAATCGCACCTTCTCCTTGGAGATTTTCACTGCGAGTCTGCATCGCAACCAAGTCGGGTAATACCGGCTTTAGTTCGAAGACTTCCTCAATCGTGATAACTCGCTGTCCCAAAGGAGTTGCCGATACAAGTGCATTGAGCATTGTTGTTTTTCCAGATTGGGTTCCGCCACTTACTAAAATGTTCAACCCAGCGCGGACGGAGTTGGTTAACGCCACCGCCATAGAAGCGGTTAAGGTGCCGCGTTGGGCTAAATCTTGTAAGGACAAATGGCGCATGAGATGTTTTCTGATGTTAACCGTCCAGTGTTCAGCGGTGATTTCAGGAATCACCACGTGGAGGCGACTCCCATCCGGAAGGCGTGCATCAACGAATGGGTGTGAAAGATCAAGACGTCTACCGCTCCAGATAAGTAGGCGATCTACTAATTGAGAGACTTCTTCAGGCGAGAGAATTAAATTTGTTAATTCGCTCTTTCCAGCACGGGCGATGAATATTCTTTGTGGTGAATTAATCCAGATTTCTTCAATGGTTTTATCAGAAATGAACTCTGCAATAGGCCCAAAGGCGACATCCATTTCCATGGCGCGAAGATAGAACTATCCAAATTACTAAACATGAGCCGGCAGAAACCTGTGGATGAATTAGAAAGATGTGGTTTTCAACTCTTGCCCATCGAGGCGATTTAAGAAATCTAGTACACTCTCGCCTACTTCGTGTGCGATCCATGCGTAATGTAGGGAGATCCCAGGAACTCCTTCCAAGGTCCACTGTGCAGATATTCGAGCGCAGATTTGTTCGGCTACATCGTTATCCCCAGTAATTAAAATGACAAAATTGTTTATGCCCATACGCGCTATGTGATCTTCTAAGCGGAGCGCTCTCCCGGCAATTTCGGAGAAGGCAACTAGCGGATAGTCATAAATCGGTTGCTCTGAAATCAATCTGAACGTAACCGCAGTAATTGTGCTTTCACTCCGCTCGGAAAGTGAGATCTCTCTTTTTAAACTCTCATAGAAGAAAGGCGGCGCAGCTACGCGCGTTAGCGAATCTCTCAATCCGTCATGTGAAAAAACCATGCGCTACCCTTCCGACTTATGAACACCGATCCTGCCAAGCAAGCGCGTAAGCGCTCCATCGCGTCAGCCCTTCTCTATATAGAAGGTGCAGTTGTGTTATCCCTAGGCATCTGGGTCGGAGTCATGGGAATTACCCATGAAGATCGCGAGATTCCGCCGCTGGCTGGAGTGCTGCTCTTCTCATTGGCAGGTGGCCTTGGGCTCTTGGCATGTGGGCGCGCATTTGCGCAGCGAAAGAATTGGGGCCGCGGGCCGGCAGTCTTTGCAAACTTAATTGTGTTGGGCGTTGTTAAATATCAATTCGAAGGTGGCTTCTTAATCGGCGCCATTCCATTGTTACTACTTGCAATCCCAGTGCTCTATTTTGCAGTAACGATAATTCCCGAAGAGCGTAAATAATCTAAAGACGGGTTAGTTTAAAAAGGAACGATCTTTCTATCTTCCCAAAGTAGACCAGTTACTTGATCGGTTCCACGTTCTGAAATATCTGCAGTTGCCAACCAAATTGCAGTTTCGGCACCTTCTTCGGCGCTGCGTGGTGCATCGGGGCCGCCCATATCTGTGCGCGAATGATTTGGACAGATTGCATCAACATAAAAACCGCGAGCGCCAAGTCCTGTTTCATGTGCCAAGTTTCTAACGAGTGCGTTAACGCCAGCTTTACTGATTCGATATGGTGCAAGTCCCCCGGCATTTCCAGGTCCTGACATACGACCTAAACATGCTGAGTAAATAACTAATCGGCCATCTCGCGCATCCGCCATGGCAGGTGCAATCACATTTACTAATGTGAAAACAGAATCTAAGTTGATGGCCATCACGCGATTCCATTCGCCATCGGTTGTTCGCAGCGTCTTTGACATCTTCTCGCTCATCACGCCATGTGCCAGAACCATTACATGTGGAGTTGGAAGTGATGCGGAGATTTCTTCCGCGACTTTGCGGGTAGTTTCTTGGTTCTCTAAATCTGCAGCATGCGTTGTAATGCTTAAACCAGATTGGGTTGGCGAATACTCAGCGATCAGTTCTTCTCTCGCTGAATTCAAACGTGCTGGATCTTTGGCGATCAGCGCTAAGTCATAGCCACGCGCTGCCAACCCCCGCGCAGTTTCAAAGCCCAGCCCACGGCTTCCACCGCTGACAATGGCCAGTGGTCGCATCGGAGCTCCTGAGTTCATGCGCCAACTCTGCCAATCCTCTGGCCCCTTGTCGCGCTGAGTTTCGGGGCGCGATTGTGGTCAATATCGCGCTCGGGGTCGGCGCTACGGGATTTATTCAGGCTCGGCTCAGCCGATAGTCTTAGCCACGTATTAAGCGTTAATTACCACTGTAATGCTCAAGGTTAATCGCGAAGAAGGAGTTGCCAGTGTCGGCAGATTTCGGAGCCAATGATTGGCTCGTCGAAGAGATGTACGAGCGTTACCAAGCCGATCCAACTTCCGTCGAACCTTCATGGATTGAATTCTTTAAGACTTATAACCCAGGTGCAGCTGCAACAACAAGCGCGCCTAAAGCTGGTACTCCACCAGTTCCACCAATTCCAAAAGCCACACAACAAGTTTTAAAACCTGCACCATCAACCTTGGCAGCACCTGTTACATCTACTCCGGTTTCTGCGCCAGCACCTGTTGCTGCCGCCCCTGTCGTTTCAACACCGGCACCTGTTGCTGCCGCCCCTGTCGTTTCAACACCAACTCCAGCACAGGCACCTGTAAAGCCAGTACCAGTTTTGATTACACCGAGTGCGGCAACTATGGAACCACTTCGCGGAGTTGCCGGTCGCGTTGTTGCATCAATGGAAGCATCGCTATCAGTTCCAACTGCAACAAGTGTGCGCGCAATTCCTGCAAAATTGATGATTGATAACCGCACCGTTATTACCAACCACTTAAAGCGCACACGTGGCGGAAAAGTTTCATTTACACACATCATCGCTTACGCAATGATCAAGGCGCTTCGTGCGATGCCAGAGATGAACGCTTTCTACGGCGAGCTAGATGGCAAGCCCGCACTTGGAAAGCCAGAACATATCAACCTAGGTATTGCGATCGACTTGGCAAAGCCCGATGGAACCCGTCAACTTCTTGTTCCATCTATAAAAGGTTGTGAAGAGTTAGATTTCGGTCAGTTCTGGGTGGCCTACGAAGAGATCGTTAAGAAGGCCCGCGGCGGTTCACTTACCGTTGAAGATTACGCTGGCACAACTGTCTCGCTAACAAACCCAGGCACAATCGGCACCGTTCACTCCGTGCCACGTTTGGTGCAAGGACAAGGCTTAATCGTTGGCGTTGGCGCGATGGATTATCCGGCCGAATTCCAAGGCGCAAGTGAAGAGACCTTGGCCCGCATGGCGATCAGCAAGGTAATTACTCTTACAAGTACTTACGACCACCGAGTTATTCAAGGTGCGCAATCTGGTGATTTCCTGCGTCGTATCAACGAAATATTGCTCGGTGCCGAAAACTTCTACGAAGAAATCTTCGCAGCGTTACGTATTCCATACGAGCCAATTCGTTGGGCATCTGACTTTGAATTCTCTAAAGATGAAGAGATCAACAAGACCGCTCGCGTTCAGCAATTAATTCAGGCTTACCGCACCTACGGCCACTTGATGGCAGATACCGATCCGCTGAAATATGTACAGCGCTCACATCCAGATCTTGATGTCGTAACTCACGGACTTACTTTGTGGGATCTCGATCGCGAATTTGCAACTGGTGGCTTTGGCGGCGAGAAGTTTATGAAACTGCGCAAGATCCTCGGAATTCTGCGCGATTCATATTGCCGCTCTGTGGCAGTTGAATATATGTATATCTCAAACCCAGAAGAGCGTAAGTGGATCCAGCAACACGTTGAAATCGGCTTCACTAAGCCAGATCGCGAAGAACAGATCCGCATCTTGCGCAAGCTAAATAGCGCCGAAGCCTTTGAAACATTCTTGCAGACCAAGTTCGTTGGACAGAAGCGCTTCTCACTTGAAGGTGGCGAATCAGTAATTCCTATCCTTGATGCAGTTATCTCATCTGCTGCCGAAAAGAAGTTAGATGAAGTCTGCATCGGTATGCCACACCGTGGTCGCCTAAATGTTCTGGCAAATATCGCCGGTAAGTCTTACGGACAAATCTTCCAAGAGTTCCAGGGACATTACAAAGAGAATGAAGTTCACGGTTCTGGCGATGTTAAGTACCACTTAGGTACAGAAGGCGTCTTCACTGCTGAATCTGGTGCGCAGACCAAGATCTATCTCGCTGCCAACCCTTCACACCTCGAAGCGGTAAACCCAGTGCTAGAAGGCATTGTTCGCGCTAAGCAAGATAAGTTAAATGTTAAGGATCTGTACTCAGTTCTGCCTATCTTGCTCCATGGAGATGCTTCATTCGCAGGCCAAGGTATTAACTTTGAAACGCTGCAGTTATCTCAGCTAAAGGGCTACCGCACCGGCGGAACTGTTCATATCGTTGTAAATAACCAAGTTGGATTTACTACTTCACCTCATGCATCACGTACATCTCGTTACTCAACAGATGTTGCCAAGGCGATTGAAGCGCCGGTCTTCCATGTAAATGGCGATGACCCAGAAGCATGTGTTCGCGTAGCTCGCTTAGCCTTCGAATACCGCCAAAAATTTAATAAAGATGTAGTCATTGACATGGTTTGCTACCGTCGTCGTGGCCACAATGAAGGCGATGAGCCAAGCTTTACGCAACCGATGATGTACAAGTTAATTGATGCCAAGCGCTCAACTCGTACCTTGTATACCGAATCGCTGATCGGCCGCGGAGATATCACTCCGGAGGAAGCCGAACAGTTAGCGCGCGACTACCAGACACAGCTTGAAGAAGTTTATGCCTCTGTTGCAAATTATGAAGAAGAGCACGATCCAAACTTCCAGCCACCAATTGTTCCAAATGCTGAAGATGTACCAACATTTATCTCAGAACAATTGGTTCGTGAAATTGCAGCGACACAACTTGCGATCCCAGAAGGTTTCCATATCCATCCCAAGATGCTTCCACAGCTGCAAAAGCGTGCGGAATCAATTAACGATGGCACCATCGACTGGTCAACTGGTGAAATGCTCGCCTTCGGTTCACTTCTTAAGGAAGGTCGCCCAGTTCGTTTAGCGGGACAAGATTCTCGTCGCGGAACATTTAGCAACCGCCATGCAGTAGTTGTCGATAAAGAGAATGGTTCTGACTGGTTCCCGCTTCGTTCTCTAATTGCTGATGAAAGTCAGTTCTTCGTAGTCGATTCGCTCTTATCTGAATACGCTGCCATGGGCTTTGAATACGGTTATTCCGTAGCGCGCCCTGAAGCCCTTGTTCTTTGGGAAGGCCAGTTCGGTGACTTCGCCAACGGTGCGCAGACGATCATCGATGAATTCATCTCATCTGCTCTACAAAAGTGGGGCGAGCGTTCATCAGTTGTATTGCTCTTGCCACATGGTTATGAAGGACAAGGCCCAGATCACTCATCTGCGCGCATTGAACGCTTCTTATCACTTGCCGCAGAAAAGAATATGACGATTGCACAACCTTCCACGCCGGCCTCTTACTTCCACTTGTTGCGCTTCCATGCAGCAAATCCAAAGCGCCGCCCGATGATTGTCTTCACACCGAAGTCGATGCTCCGTCTGCGTGCAGCTGCATCATCAATCAGTGATTTCACATCCGGAACATTCTTGCCAGTTATAGGGGACGCCACAGTTAACAACGCATCACGTTTGATCTACTGCTCAGGAAAGATTTATCACGACCTAGTTGCAGAGCGAACCAAGTTAAATGACAGCAGCACTGCAATTGTTCGCGTAGAACGTCTCTACCCACTTCCAGTTGCACAGATGGAAGTTGAAGCGAAGAAGCATCCAAACGCGAACTTGCTCTGGGTACAAGATGAACCTGCTAACCAAGGTCCATGGCCACACGTTGCACTCAGCACCACTGAAGTAATCGGTGGAACTGCAGTTGACGGCCGTATTCTTCGTAGAATTTCTCGTCGCGCATCAGCATCTCCTGCAACTGGTAACCACCATTTGCACGAGGAAGAAGCTAAAGCGTTGATGTATGAAGCATTTACGCGTTAATTCTTCTTTATTCGCGTAATAACGTTTCCAATAATTTCAGCCTCGCTTAAGAAACCCCATTTGCGAGAATCGGTTCCAGCTTCGTTATCGGACAATACGTAGTAACTCTTCTTGCCCTTTTTCTCTCCTGAGTGATCAATAGATATTTCTGCGATCCGCTTTACATAGAAGATGCCAGGCTGGGTTTCGCGCTCAATGACAACGACATCGCCGAGGCGCAGAAACAGGTATTTTTTGCCGAAGAAGCCGTAGTGAACAAGTAGCCAATCAAGCGGGTTATAGGTCGGCTGCATCGAAGTGCCTTCCACGATTACTCGCCCGAAGATGCCAAAGAAGCCCATGGGCGGTAGTCTCACACATACAGGTTTTGAAATAAAGATAAGAAATATAAAGATAAAGGGAGAAAAACATGAAGAAGTTCTTCACACCAAAGGTAACTGTCCACGCACACTGCGATCTGCCATGCGGAGTTTACGATCCAGCACAGGCAAAGATCGAAGCGCTCTCAGTTAAGGCATGCATGGAAAAGTATGCAGCTAACCCAGATGCAGATTTCCGTTCACGTTCAGTAGCAATCAAAGAAGAGCGTTCACATCAAGTTAAAGAGCACCTCTGGGTTCTCTGGACTGATTACTTTAAGGCGCCACACTTTGAGGCATACCCACAACTTCACTCACTATTTAATGAAGCGACAAAGTTGGCTGGAGCTGCCGGTACAAAGGGAACTCAAGATTTGGCAGTTGCAGATAAGTTGATCGCAAAGATCGATGAAATTGCCGAGATCTTCTGGGCCACGAAAAAAGCCTAATAAGAATGGCTTAATTTTCTGAAGGCTTAATTAAAGATTGCGCGGCGGTGCGGGCGAGGAAAGATACTCGCTCCACCGCCGTTCTTTCTATTATGGCAAAAGCGATATGGCGTTCACCTTCATAGATATCGCATTCAAAGATCATCGAACGCCCATCCATCTCAGTACAGCGCGCGGCTCCGCGAATTTCAGAGCCAATTCCAACGGAATCAATCACCGATACATCAAATTTATCGACGATCGTTGTCTCACCAGTTTCTAAATACTCGCTCAGCGCTGCAACACATGCGCTTTCCATCACGCTCATTAAATGGCCCGGCGCAAGAATTGGTAGATCAGAGATTCCCATTGCCAGACAAGTATCACCGGGGCGAACGGTCATTACCGAGAAACCTACTGCTCCAATTACCTCATCTGCTGGGCGCATAAATCGTTAATTACTTCTCGTCTTCAATGAAGTGCTGAACGTGAGTTTGTTCAATCTGAATTTCGCGATGTTCCACGTTACCGAATTCATCGATTTCAATTGAAATTTCAGTCATGCTGTATTGCGTTACGACTTCAGTAACACCGGCGCCACTTGCTTGGCGGAGAAGCTCTTCGTGGATGCTGCGATGCAAATCTTCCGGGGCCTTCTCATCGCAAGAACGACGCAGCACATCCTGCAAGAGGGTATGCATTGCTTGCTCGTGCTCAACTTCTGCGCGACAAGCAGCGCAAGTATTTAGGTGAGACTCAATCGCTTGTGGGTTATGGGTCTCTTCAACAACGCCTTCGATGATAAAGACAACGGAGGAGAGAACCTCAATACATGGAATCTCTTCGAGATGGCTCATGGCTTCTCCCCCTTTCCGCTCTTATTTGCCGGCTTGGTATCGGTGGAGTAACCAAGTTCTTTTGCATAATCGGCTAACTTCTCGCGAAGTAATTTACGTCCGCGGTGCAGACGTGACATCACTGTGCCGGCAGGAACATCGACGATATCTGCGATCTCTTTATAGGAAAAACCTTCTACATCTGCCAAGTAAACGGCGATACGAAATTCTTCTGGGATCTCTTGAAGCGCGCGTTTGATATCGCTATCTGGCAAATTCTCTAGCGCTTCTGCTTCTGCAGATTTTCCGAGATCGCTGGTGTGTGATTGCGCCTCAGCTAACTGCCAATCTTCGAGTTCGCCAGCAGCAAGCTGTGGGCGGCGTTGATCTTTACGATAAGAGTTGATAAAGGTTGTGGTTAATACGCGATACAACCAAGCGCGCAGATTGGTGCCTTCTTCAAATTGGTGGAAAGAGTTAAAGGCTTTTAGATAGGTATCTTGAACGAGATCGCGCGCATCTTCGGGGTTCTTTGTATAACGAAGCGCTGCTGCATATAACTGGTCCATAAACACGATGGCATCGCGCTCGAACCGAGTATTGCGATCGGAAGCGCTCTCTAGGACTAGATCTTTAGATGCCATCTCTTACACACTATCCCAAAGTCCGAGAAATCGCTCTTTATGGCCGCTCAACGCCGAACCTTAGAAGAGCGTCTGCGCCTCACCCAGTTCGATCTCAGCAATTAATTCGGGGCCGTTATTTGCCACCAGATTTACCCGCGATGAAACTGGTCTAGTTACCAAACCGGCGGCTGGATCTGGGTTCTGCATTAACGCAATTAAATCTTCGATCTCGCGATTCTTTGGATCTAACCAATCGCTCCATTTAGCGCGCTCCATAAAGACCGGCATCCGGCTATGGATAGTTGCTAACTCGCCAACTGCTTCGCGAGTAATAATCGCAGCAGATTGAATCTCTTCGCCTTTCTCATTCTTCCAAGTACTCCAGATTCCAGCGATCGAAAGTGATCTGTTTGGTTCGGCAGAAGTTATATAGAAAGGTTGTTTAGGTGGGTACTTTCCCAACGACGTTGCCCATTCGTAATATCCAGTTGCCGGAATTAAACAACGCGTTGTGCGAAATGCTTGGCGAAATGTTGGCTTCTCATGAATTGATTCGCTACGCGCATTAATTGCATGTGATTGCGAAGCGCGCGCTTCGGCAAAGTTCTTCTGCCACGGCGCGATGATTCCCCAAGATGCGCTATCCAATATTCTCTCCAAAGAATTGGAATTGCCGGGCGTATCGCGAATTATGTAGATCTCATTGGTCGGTGCGATATTCCAATTTAACGGCAGCGAAGCATCAAGGGTTGATCCATCGAGGTTAAATTCCCCGATGATCTCGTCCATCTCCTGCGCTCTGGCATAACGACCGCACATAGGTAGAGAGTAGACTGTTGCTTATGCTCTGGCCCGCTCCATTTCGTGGAGATAAGAAAGTCAGCGCGCGAGTAGTAATCCCGGGATCAAAATCGGTGACTAACCGCGCGCTAATTCTCGCTGCGCAGGCCAACAGCCCCTCACTTTTAAAGCGCCCACTTTTCTCACGCGATACCGAGTTAATGGTTGCCGGGCTTCGTGCGATGGGCATCGGAATTAAAGATGTACAGGTAGATGGTGATCTCGCTTGGGAGATAACTCCTGCGCCACTTCGCGGTCCCGCCAAGGTAGATGTTGGAAATGCCGGAACCGTTATGCGCTTCTTGCCGCCACTTTCTGCGCTGGCACATGGCGGTATCTCATTTGATGGAGATCCTCGTTCTTACGAACGTCCCCTTGGGCCAGTCATTGCAGCACTTGAAGATCTTGGAATCGAAATCGAACACGGTGGTCGTTATAGCTTGCCTATGGTTGTTAAGAGCAAAGGCGAAATTCCTGGCGGTGCGTTAACGATTGATGCCAGCGCATCAAGTCAATTCTTATCCGCTCTTCTGTTAATTGCGCCAAGTACGCGTGATGGAATTATTGCAACACATAAAGGTGGACCGCTTCCATCAATGCCACATATCGATATGACTGTTCAGATGCTCCGCGATTTCGGTGCACAGGTAAGCGTTGATAAATCGGCCAATAGTTGGAGCGTTTCCGCAGGTGCGCTGCAAGGGCAAGATTTAGTTATAGAACCAGATCTTTCAAATGCTGCACCCTTTCTATCGATCGCTATGGTCTGCGGCGGATCAATCACTATTGCAGATTGGCCAGAAGTAACAACTCAGCCTGGTGATCAGCTGCGCGAGATTTTGACCGCTATGGGTGCAACGATTTCGCGCGATAAAGATAAAGGTGGGTTGACCATTACTGGTGGAGAGAGCATTCACGGAATCGATATCGATTTACATGATGTAGGTGAGTTAACTCCGGCAATTGCCGCGTTAGCCGCCCTTGCAGATTCACCATCTCATCTACGCGGTATTGGGCATTTACGTCTGCATGAAACCGATCGTTTAGCCGCTCTTACCCGCGAAATTAACTCACTTGGCGGCAACGTTGTTGAAGATGAAACATCACTACAGATAACGCCGCACGGCGCAATGGGTAAAGGTTTACATGGCGGCACATTCCACACTTACGAAGATCACCGACTAGCAACAGCTGGCGCCGTTATTGGTTTAGTTATTCCTGGCGTTGAAATCGAAAACGTTGCTACAACCCGTAAGACCTTGCCTGATTTTCCGGGGCTTTGGCAGAGTTTGGTCTCATGACGCCGCGCGAATTTGATGAATCAGATGCGCGAGTTCGCCCTGCGCGGCGCACCCGCCCAAGAAGTAAAGATCGCCCCGCTCACGCCGATGCAATTCAAGCCTTAGTTACAACTGTCGATCGCGGTCGCACAACTTGTATTACAGATGGTGGCGTCATTGTTACCGCGATGAAGGCGCGCGAGATGGGTCCTAAATCTGTTGTTGTTGGTGATTTGGTAAATCTTGTTGGAGATGTTTCAGGTACTGAAGGAACTTTGGCGCGGATAGTTTCAATCGCACCGCGTCGTAATAGTTTGAGTAGAACTGTTGATGATGCCGCCAAGATGGAGCGCACCATTGTTGCCAATATTGATCAATTGGTAATTGTTGTTGCTGCGGCAAATCCAGAACCACGTCGCGGGCTAATTGATCGATTCCTGGTCTGCGCTTTTCACGAAAACATCAAACCCATCTTGTTAGTTACCAAGACCGATGTGGCACCTGTCCCAGATTTCTTACATGAATATGAAACTCTCGGGGTAGAGATCGCAACTGCCGCAATCAAATCTGATACCCGCGAAAAAGATTTGGCTAATTTGTTTTCACTACTAAATGGCAAAACTTCAGTTTTGGTTGGCCATTCTGGCGTTGGTAAATCAACTTTAATTAACGCACTTGTGCCACACGCTGATCGCGTTACAGGAGATGTAAACGATGTAACCGGGCGTGGTCGCCACACCTCATCAAGTGCAATTGCGCTGCCGTTATCCCCTGATCTATCTCCTTCACAGGGCTGGATTATTGATACTCCAGGAATTCGCGCCTTTGGGCTGGCCCACCTTGATTCCAATCGCATAGTCGCAGCATTTAACGATCTCTATAAGGTCACGCAAACCTGTATGCCAAATTGTTCACACCATGAAATCGGCTGCCGCTTAAATGAATGGGCTAAGCCAGATGGCGTTGTGAACGCCGAGCGAAGCGCACGAGTTGCGAGTCTTAGATCACTTTTAGAGCTTAAAGATTCAAACCCGCCCGCGATAGACTGACAACATGTCCTTTACGCGCGGCAATGATTTAGCGCTGGCTATGCGCCTGGCAGATGCAGCAGATTCAATTACCTTAGCGCGCTACCAATCAATTGATTTAGTTGTTACAACAAAGCCAGATAACACTCCTGTCACAGATGCCGACAAGGCAACTGAGGAAGCTTTGCGCGCGCTGCTAAAGAACCACCGCCCAGATGATGGAATCGTTGGCGAAGAATTCGGAAACGATGCAGGTGGTGCAGA
This sequence comes from Candidatus Nanopelagicaceae bacterium, assembly GCA_965268165.1. GTDB lineage: Bacteria > Actinomycetota > Actinomycetes > Nanopelagicales > Nanopelagicaceae > Planktophila. The sequence goes on along the minus strand of OZ254162.1, from coordinate 228,762 downwards.
GCGTTACTGGGTTATTGATCCAATTGATGGCACTAAGAATTTTCTACGTGGTGTTCCAACGTGGGCAACTCTGATCGGTTTAATTGAAAAACAGAGCGATGGCCGTGAAGTTGTAGTTGTCGGCGTAGTTAGCGCACCTGCGCTATTTCGTCGTTGGCATGCCAGCGAAGGCCACGGGGCATTTGTTTCAGTGAATAAGGCAGCACCTGAGCGCATCAACGTTTCACAGGTAAGCGAAATTAAAGATGCCTCAATTTCTTACTCTGACTTTATTGGTTGGGGCGAAAGACTTGCGCCCTTCCAAGAGTTAATGGCCGCTGCTTGGCGCACCCGCGGCATTGGAGATTTCTGGTCGCATATGTTGGTTGCTGAAGGTGCGGTCGATGTTGCAATAGAACCATCGCTAGCGTTATGGGATATGGCGGCGCTCGACATTATTGTCCGCGAAGCAGGTGGAAGATTTAGCAATGTCGCCGGTATTGATGGCAGTCTCGGTGGCAGCGGACTTTCTACAAACTCTGCGATTCATCAGAAGATTGTGGACAAATTAAATGGCCGCTGAAGATATTAAGATCGAACTTTCTCGCCCGACAAGTGCAGAGCCAGAAAAGCCAGGTAAAACAATCGATTTAAGCAAGAGTTCACTAATTCCTAGAACGTTTTCGGTCTCCGGAATGACATGTTCCTCTTGTGTGAACACTGTAGAGAAATCTCTTAACGCGATGAGCGGCGTTAGCGCCAGCGTTAACTTTGCAACTGAAACTGTTCATATCTTGGCACCCGCTGAAGTAAAGACCACTGATTTGATTAAGAAGATTAAGAATTCTGGATACGGTGCAGTACTAGTGGAAGATGGTGCCGGGCCAGCGCTACACAGTAAAAAGTCTGGAGTCGCGCTCTTCTTTGCAATTATCTTCGCAGTGCCTGCGATCTTGGTTTCAATGGTTCACCAGTGGCACGAAACTATTGATACCGAGATTCTCTTAACCCTCGATTACTTCAATATCCTGCCACCTCTTTATTCACCAACTGCTTGGCTAGCAATCGGATTAACTACTCCGCTAATTTTGCTCGTTGCCTTGCCGATTCATCGCGCCGCGATCCGTAACTTCTTCCACCCAACAATGGATTCGCTTATCTCACTCGGTTCATTTAGCGCATTTGGTTGGTCAATTTACTCAAATGCAACTGGACAAGGTGAGGTCTATACCGAAGTCGCTGCCGGAGTTTTACTCTTTGTAATTCTCGGTCGCCATCTTGAATCACGCGCCAAGCGTCGTGCTAGCAGCGCGTTGTCGGCGCTTCTAGCACTTGGCTCAAAAGAGGTAATTGTTCTGCGTAAAGGGCTAGAAGTAATCATCCCGATTTCAGAGTTGCAGATCGGTGATGATTTTGTTGTAAAACCTGGTGCGCGAATTCCAACTGATGGCTTAGTTATCTCAGGTATCTCAACCGTAAATAACGCGATGATGACTGGTGAATCCACTCCTATTGAAGTTGGACCAGGGTCTCGCGTTATCGGTGCATCGCTAAATAACAATGGCCGCATCATCGTGCGCGCTACCCGCATCGGAAGCGATACCGAGCTCGCGCGCATCACTGCAATGGTCGTTCAAGCCCAAGGAAATAAGGCGCCAATTCAGCGTTTAGCCGATCGAATTTCGGCAATCTTTGTTCCAGTTGTCACAACGCTAGCGATTGGAACCTTCTTCGCTTGGTATTACCTAGGTAACGGTGGCGAGGGAAGTTCACTTGCTGATTCAATTCAAATCGCGATTACCGTCTTAGTTATCGCCTGTCCATGCGCACTTGGCTTAGCAACTCCAGTTGCCTTACTTGTTGCATCAGGACGCGGGGCTGCTCGCGGTATCGTGCTGCGTCAGCCACGTGCTCTAGAACTCGCACGCAAAGTCGATGTTGTGGTTCTTGATAAGACCGGAACGCTCACAACTGGCGTGATGAAGGTGCATGAGACAACTATTCCAACCAGCGCTCATAAAGTTCTGGGCGCTAGTTATGCAGAATTTCTAAATGAGAAGACCATTCTTTCAACTGCGCTATCTCTTGAACTAGCCAATGACCATCCGATCGCACAAGCAATCGCATCTCACGCACTTGCCAATGGTGCAGTGCGTAAAGATGTCATCGAATTTACCCAAACTCCTGGCGCAGGCGTTGCCGGAAGAGTTTTGATTGGTTCAATTTCACCAGTGGTTTTGATTGGAACGCCGAAAGCAATCGCCCATAGCGCAACAACTTTTGATCCAGGAATTGAAGCCGCAATTGCCCGTGGCGAAGAATCTGGCCATAGCGTTTCAGTACTTGCCTGGGATGGCGTTGCAATCGCAGTCTTTGCAACCGGTGACCAGGTTAAAGCAGATGCCGCAGCAACCATCAGCGCACTCATTGATAAGGGAATTACTCCTTGGTTGATAACGGGAGATAACGAAGAGAGCGCTGGCGCAATAGCACGCACTGTGGGTATCAAGGCAAAGCAGGTGATTGCCCGCGCGCTACCTGAGGAAAAACTTGATCGCATCAACGCTCTAAAGTCAGCCGGCCACACAGTTTTGATGATCGGTGATGGCATTAACGATGCAGCCGCGCTTGCTGCAGCAGATTTAAGTATGGCGATGGGAACTGGTACTGATTCTGCGATCTCATCTGCGGATATAACTTTGATGCGCCCTGAGTTGATGAGCGTTGTAGATGCGCTCAATTTATCTAAGCGCACCTTAAAAACCATCAAAGTTAACTTGGGATGGGCCTTTGCCTACAACGTAATTGGGATTCCAATCGCTGCAGCTGGAGCGTTAACTCCTATGTATGCCGCAGGTGCCATGGCGATTAGTTCGCTATTTGTAGTAACTAACTCTTTAACTATTAGATAGTTAGATTACTTAAGTCGGAAGGTTGGGTACTCGTCAGTTACGAGTAGCAACATATAACCCTGCACGCGGTTCCAGTAAGCGAATGAGCCGAGCACAATTTCACCTGCCCATGTTGGGTACTTACCTGTTGCAGATGTCTGCACCCAGGCGATAACCGATACAAATAGAGATAAGACGATGTAAATGGTTCCAACGATGTAATGAGGAATAGCCAGGAACCACTTAATCAGCGGCATTCCGCGCTTTAGCTTTGCGCCACCTTCAACATCAGGGAAGATGATCGCAACGTTTGGATTGCGCTCGATTGATGGATAGTCATCGTTAAGTAAGAAGAGGTAAGCGAATACGCGGGTTCCGAGTTCAAGAACGGCATGATTAAAAGTTAGAACAAAGCTTGGATATTTCTTGCGGAAGAGAAGTGCAAGAACTGTTGGGATAAAGACAACGCCTGCTGCGCCAATTCCAGTATCTGATCCTTCACTCCAAGTAGAAGTCGAGAAGGTTGCCAGGAATATAAAGGCGGGAAGAGCCAAGACGCCGCGCCAGAAGACGGTCTTGCGATTTCTTTCGGTGTGTAAAACCTTGATAGTTGTAGTTACTTGGTTAGTCACAATCGGACCTCAATCTAGTAGCGGGGGCAGGATTTGAACCTACGACCTCTGGGTTATGAGCCCAGCGAGCTACCGAGCTGCTCCACCCCGCGTCGGAAGTGTCAGTCTAAAGGGTGGAGAAGTAATAGCCAAATCCGCTTAATTACTGCTGAATCAAAGCGAAGAGGAAATTACTTGCGTCCTTCAGCAGCGATAGCAGCGGCGAGTGCAGCCTTTAAGCGATCTTGTGCACGACCATAAGCAGCGAAATCGCCCTTTGCAAGTGCAGCATTACCGTCGGCAAGTGCTTGTCTTGCATTTTGCAACGCTGACTTTAGATCATCAGATGCGTTATTGGTTGTTGATGTAACCGGTGCTCCTGATGAAGAAGTTCCAGAGTTGCCACCAAATACTTGATCGAGTGCGCCCTTAAGTGAGCTATCGAATCCAATTACATCACCGAAAGATACGAGAACTTTCTGTAGCAATGGATATGCAGCAGTGTTTGAAGTTGCTCGCACATAGACAGGTTGTACGTAGAGAAGACCTCCACCGACTGGCAGTGTTAATAGGTTTCCGAGTACAACATCTGATCCACCTTGGCGAAGCAAGGAGAGCGAGTTAGCAACTTCAGGTTTTGCTTCGAAGTTAGAGGCAACCTGTGAAGGACCTGCCACGTTAGTGCTTCGTGGTAATTGCAGAACCGTGATCTTGCCGTAATTAGGTCCGTTATTTGAATCAACAACGGCGAATGCAGAAAGGTTTTCACGTCCACCGCGTGGAACGAATGGTGTAGTCAATGTAAATGTAGGTTTATCTGAACCTGGCATTTCTAGGGTCATGTAGTACGGAGGTTGTGCTCCGGCGTTGGCTCCGAATGTAGAAGGATCACGTGGCACGCGCCAGAAATCTTGTCCACCGTAGAACGCAGCAGCAGTTTGTACGTGATACGAGCTAAGTACATCGCGTTGTACACGGAACATATCTTCCGGATAGCGGATGTGCTCGAGAAGTTCTTTAGACATCTTGCTCTTTGGAGTAACTGTATTTGGGAAAGCCTTCATCCAGGTCTTTAGGACTGGATCCTTCTCATCCCATTGGTAGAGAACAACTGTGCCGTCATAGGCGTCAACAGTGGCCTTAACCGAGTTACGGATGTAGTTAATATTCTGATTTCGCTGCGCAGTAACTGCTGCAGAATTTGTGGTTAGAGCATCTGTAGTCGCTGCTCCAAGTGCTGTGGTCTGTGAATATGGGTAACCAGAGCTGGTTGTATATCCGTCGATGATCCACTGAATCTTGCCATCAACAATTGCTGGGTATGGATCTCCATCAATAGTTAGCCATGGCGCAACCTTGGCAACGCGATCACGTGGTGAACGGTTGTAGAGAATCTTTGATTCTGAGTTGATCAAACTTGAAAGAACGATTCGCTGTTCTTGGTATTGAATTGCAAAGAGCAATTTCTTAAAGAGGCCGCCCATTGGGACGCCGCCCTTACCTGTATATGTGTAGTTCTTCTGTCCATTTGCTGAAGCATCATCTGGATAGTCGAATTCAACAGGAGTATCAGTCTTTGGTCCGCCGATGATTGAGTAATCAGGAACGTTCTCACCGAAGTAAACGCGAGGCTGGAATTTTCCAAGACCGGTTGTTGGAGGAAGATCTCCAACTAGGAAGTTTGGCTTGCCGTCGGCATCAACGGTATTTCCAAATGCAGAAACAAATCCGAAACCGTGGGTGTAAACCAAGTGATCGTTAATCCAGTTACGGCTTGGGTTACCTTCGATATTTAGCTCGCGAACTGCAACAACCGCATCGCGCTGTACGCCGTTAACTGTGTAACGATCGATATCGAGTGATTCTGGGAATGAGTAGTAAGGCTTGATCTGCTGTAGCTGACGGAAAGTTGCAGAAAGAACATTTGGATCCATCAAACGAATATTTGCGATCGTCGCTGCATCATTCGCTAGCTGACCTGAATTCGTTGAAACAGTTGCTTGGTAATCCTTCATCTCAACGCCAGCAATGCCGTAGGCATCACGAGTGGCATCGATATTTCGCTGAATATAAGGCGCTTCCTTTGATGATTCAGATGGCTTTACCTGGAATTGTTGGATCGCACCCGGATAAACACCAGCGATTAGAACTGATGCAGCAACCATTAGTGCGGTACCTGCGGCAGGAAGTAGCCATGATTTACGAACAATATTTGCAAAGAAGAGCAGTGAACAGATAACTGCAATGGCCGCCAAGATTGATTTGGCAGGCAGGGTTGCATTTACATCTGTATAGGTAAGACCGGTGATCAATCTGCTCTCTTTAAGGGCAAGTGCGTAACGGTCGAACCAGTATGCAACTGCCTTTAAGAGAACGATTAAGCCAAGCAGCACTGAGAGCTGAACGCGTGCTGCAACTGTTGTGCGCTCTTGTGGCACTTGTGGGCGAATTCCGCCGTAAAGGTAGTGCACTGCTGCACTTGCCAGAGTTGCCAAAATTAAAGTTGAAATGCCCCATCCGATAAGTGTTTGAAAGAACGGCAAGCGGAATGCAAAGAATGAGATATCAATTCCAAATTGTGGATCTTGAACACCGAACTCAGTTGAGTTTCTAAAGAGTAACCATGAGCCCCAAAGATTTGAAGCGCTTGTTCCGCCGAAGTAGAACAGAACTAAAACAATGCCTGCAAAAACTAATTTACGAATTGGATCGATCGTTGCGCGGTAGCGTTCTAGATTGTCGGCTTCGACCGATGTCGGAACATAAAAAGGGCGACGACGAAATGCTAGATAAACATTTAGCGAAATAACCAGCGATGTTAGTAGCCCAGCAATTACAAATAGTGCGATCTTGGTTGTTAGGACTGTTGACCACACACCTGTGAAGCCAACTGAGTTGAACCAGAGCCAATCAACATAGAAACCACTTAACGCAACAAGTGCGCCGGCAATTACTGCCAGAATAATTAAGGTAATTGCTAGCGGGCTTGGCTTTTTCATCATGCTCCTAAGTTAGCGCACCCTCGCGGGTCTTCCGAATTGAACGCGGCCATAGCCTCTTTTAGGCTGCTAACCGCTGCGATTTTAATCCCAGATGGAATTGTTGCGAGATTTGGTGCAAGGTCTTTGCAATTGGCCTCTGGAACAAGGATGAGAGTTGCACCAGCCTTCTTTGCAGCCAAAATTTTCTCAGCAACTCCCCCGATACTTCCCACTTTTCCAGCGCTATCAATTGTTCCCGTCACTGCAACGCTCTTGCCCTGCAAAATGTTCTCTCTCGTAAGTAGCTCAATTATTCCAATTGCAAAGGCGAGCCCGCCACTTGGACCACCGGTCTTAGCAAGTGAAATTTCCAGATCACTTGGTTTGATAACAACTGCTGAAGATTGCGGGTAATTCGCTTTGAGATATTCCAGCGCCACCGATTTAGCAACGACCTGCGAGTCAACCATCTCAGACTTTGCAATTGCCTTCTCTGCTTCTGCACTTCGGCCATCTTTATAAAATAGCGATCTCGGCATCACTGCATATTCACTCTTCATCCAGGAGTAAAGAAGTTCAACTCCAGTTACATATGCTGATGGGTTGGTGATCAGAATTGAGAGCAGATAAAGGTTGCCATCGCTGGGATAAATCTTCAGCGATGCCGGCGCCGACTTAGAGAGAGTTATCGTCTTCGCTGCGCTTTTTTGGTCGATGACATTCTGCGCATTACCAGGCATCAAAACTACAAATGGAAGGGGCGCAAGAAAGGCGGTACCGAAGAAAACGGCTAGAACAAGGGATGTGGTGCGAGGAAGTCGAACAGTCACGAGATTTAGTCGCTGGTACTTGAGCCCGCAGGTGCGCCATCGGCAGATGGGTCAGTTAATTCATCTAATTCATCAGTGTTCGCAGCAGTGTTAGTTGTTATCTCAGCGGTGCGGAAGGAGTCTTGAAAGCGTTGAAATTGGCCGACAGAGCGGGTTGTTTCAGATTCAAACTTTGATTTAAATTGGGTAACCCATACGACATAGCCAAGTGCGCCAAGCAGGCCTGCGAGCGGAATTACCCACCAGATGAGGGCCGTGAAAGCGTTGGACATGTTAGATAGCCTAGCGCCTGCGGGAAGGAATTTCGCACCCAAGGTGTTGTAGATAAAACAAGATAGAAGTAACAGAGAATGGAGTTGGATTGTGGCCGGTTTTGGTTTTACTCCCGATGATCCCGATGATCCCAATAACTCCAATAACTCAGGAAATGAGGGCAGCCCTGATTTCGAAGCGATGATGCGCCAGATGCAAGAACAGATGAAGGCGCAATTTGAACAACTTGGGATTAATACTGCAGGGTTTGTAAATCCTTTCACTTCTCTCTTTTCGCAGGTTGGAAAAACTAATAGCGGCGTTGATGGAAAAGCAGAAGTCCTTTCGATTGCAACAGCGAGGGATACCGCTACTAAATTTATAAAGGTACAAGGGTTAAAACCGCTTGGAACGAAAGATGTTTCGGTAGTTGAAAACGCTTTTGAAATTTCTGAGCTCTGGCTAAATGAAGCGACTGCATTTCCGGCATCTACTCATGCACCAGTTGCAGTAAGCCGAATGGATTGGGTTCTTGAAACTATGCCAGGTTGGCATAAGACTATTGAGCCGCTTGCTGCTGGTTTATCTTCAGCAATTTCCGATCTAATGGATCAAGCGATGAACGCACAGGCAGCCGATCCCGAGCAGGGCCAGCCGCCGATCGAGATGATTACTGCGATGCTGCGCTCATTTATCGGCACAATGATTGCAACTCAACTGGGGCAGTCGATTGGCACCTTAGCCATCAGCGTTACCGGCGCCCACGACGTTGGTCTGCCGCTACTAGATCCCGCCCGCGCCATTGTTATTCCAGAAAACATTGAAAACTGGGCAGTTGATTTAGAGATCGCTAAATCTGAAGTCTTTATCTTTCACGCTCTTCGCGAAGGCGCAGTAGCTCGTTTATTTGCGCATAACCCTTGGCTAGTTTCATATATTCAAAGCGCGGTTGTGGAATATGGCAAAGGTATTCACATCGATATCGATGCCATTCAACGCCAGGCACAAGAGGCTTTTGAAGGCGCTGGCGAAGGAGAAGCGATTTCCTTCGCTTTAGATAATGGAATTTTTACACCTGAAGAATCACCAGCGCAGAAGAGTGCGCTCCTAAAACTGGAAACTGTTTTGGCGCTAATCGATGGTTGGACTGATGAAGTCGTTTCACTTGCTGCTGGAGATCGAATTCCGAGTATCGAACAACTCCGCGAATCACATCGTCGTCGTCGCGCTTCTTCATCTCCTGCGCAACAACTATTCTCATCGATGCTTGGTCTGCAAGTTTCACCAAAGCTAACTCGTGAAGCAAGCGCTTTCTGGAAGAAGATCCGCGAAGTAAAGAGCGTCGGCGAGCGCGATCAAATTTGGAGCGGGTTACTTCCAACCGCTGATGATTTATTAGACCCGGAGAAGTTCCTGACAAGCACTTCGATTCCAGATGATCTCTCGGGTTTGCTCTAGTACTTCAGAATTAGTTAAGAAAAGAAAAGCGAAGTCCCCGGGCGCACATTCATATATCTGCCTTCCCCTTGCAGATATAGAACGGTTATCCGAGGACTTCGTAAGCGCAACTTATGACCAAAAGTGCCGAGAATCAAATAAATAGAGATTTGACACACCTGTAATTTGCCTTGTAATGCGAATTTATTTCACAGCAAATCTCTCAACACGTACTTGAGATTTCGCGGATTGATAAGTTAATTTCGATTCCAAGGAGTATTTTTGACATATGGAGTTTCAAAGTGGCCTTTGATGACATTAGTGGCGAAGAAGATCTAACCCTGCCAGGAATTTCAGAAGGTGAGATTCTCGTCATTCGCTCTGCCCGTCGTAAACGAAATATCTCGGCATATCGCCAAGGCGGTCGCATCATCGTCTCCATCCCTGCGCGGATGAGTAAGGCAGATGAACGCGCGATCGTGCCCGAGATGATTGCCAAGATTCGAAGCCAAGAATCGGAACGAACTCCGAGCGAAGAGCGCCTTATAGAGCGCACCAACGAACTAATGGCATCCCTAGCCCCCGAAATCACTGCACGCCCCGCATCGATCAACTGGCGCCCGATGCGCGAGCGCTGGGGCTCCTGCACAAGCGTTGACCGGACGATTCGGATCTCAGATCGCCTAAAGCTGGCCCCGGATTACGCTCTCGACTACGTCCTCTTCCATGAGGCGATCCATCTGGAGCATTTTGACCACGGCCCAGCCTTTACCGAGGTCTTGGCCCGCTTTGAGGACTCTGAGCTGGCCAGCGCCTATCTAGACGGGTATGAAGCGGCAGAACGCGCCCTGGCTGAGCCTGTTGAGCTAAAAAAACTCCGCACAAATAGAGGTTAGATAAGCGTATTTGAGCGTGGACAGGGGTATCGTCATGCTTGCACGCGTGGGCGCTCAGAGCTCAGGCGGCGATTGGAGGCAAATCATGACAGCAGAGACATACAAGGGTGACGCTTACTGCGTTAAGTGCAAAGAGAAGCGTGACTTCGAAGGCACTGTGAAGATCTCAGACTCTGGTCGTCGCATGGCACAGGGCATCTGCCCAGTCTGTGGCACCAAGGTCAACAGAATTCTTGGCAAGGCTCAGTAACACAAACCCAAAAATTAAAGATTCACCCCGTTGTTCGCCGCACGTTGGCGAGCACGGGGTGAATTTATTTTTATCCCCTGCGTAAAGATTCGCGCGCGTATCTAGCGCTCACACACAGCCTCACCGCGCCAGCTTGGCCCGAGCGCCAATCCTTCGCAGATGACAATTACCAAGAACCCAACTAATCGGAACCCAAAACTTAAAGATGGCGCTGCGCTATATCGCCAGAGCCATGTGGCCAACGGCTTTCTCATTGGAAACTCGCGCTCGCAGGTTGCGATCTATTCCAGCGATGCCCCCGCGCTTTACTCGGCGCTAAAGGCTGGCGCTAGCCGCAACGAAATCTGCGCCAACTTATCGATCTCGCATGAAAGCTTTGAAGAGTTAATGGCCGAACTCGCTGCGCATGAACTCTTGCAGACCGAAGAAAGTGCGATTCAAATTTCGCAGAGATTCATCTCGCAGATTGCTGAACGTGCGCAGAAGTTTGGCGATCGCAGTAAAGATGCCGCCTTCTCTCAAATGAGTAATCGCATCGGCGCCGAGTTAACGCTGACACGTTGGTTGCCGGGCGTTACCGATTCAGGAGTCAGCAAAGTCAGTGCGCGACAAAGTGCACATATTGAAATCTCAGGAAACTCTCGCGCCGCCCAGCATCTATATGCACAATTAATTGCAAGTGGTGTCACCGATACGCAATTTGCGCCGAACTTTCGCCGCGGCGCTGAAATAGTTGGCGATCTTGATGTAACTGGCGGATATCTGTTAGCCACAGATAACGGACAGGTATTTGTAAGGAGCAGCACTGCTATTGCAAAAAGCCTCTCACTCTTTCCTGCCATTCAAGAGAGCGCCGAAGAAGTACCTAATAACTTCGCCGAGAATGTAATCAAGGTGCACTTTGGAGAAATCGATCCGGTAATCCTTGCTCTCTGGATGGCTGCGGGCCACGAACATATCTTGATTAGCGAAATTAGCGGTGCGCGGCTAACTATTTCGCAACTAGTTAAGCCAGGTTTAACGCCTTGTACGCGTTGTTTAGAGCTAACTATTAACGATCAAGGAAATTGCGAAGTTATCGAATATCCAAAATCACGTGACGAAATCCCAGTAGTAGGCGCGCATTACCTTTCTTCGATTATTGCTGCGCAACTACTCTCGATTATCGACACAGGCAGCGCCGTTTTAACGCGCGATGCGATTGCGATAGACCTAACCGATCTCTGTAATACAGAACACATCACAATTACCCGCCATCCCATGTGTGGATGTAGCTGGTAGGCCAATTTCAATCATTTTCGAATAGCGCGATAACCGCTTTTTCTGAACAATACGGGCATGGCCAAGAAAGATCAGATCGAAACGGAGATTCCGAAATCCACCGCTGCTCGTTCAGCGAAGATGGTTTCGATCCCCGTCGGTTTGGCAGGTCGTGGTGTTTTAGGTCTTGGTAAACAACTCGTCGGCCAATCATCTTCTGTAGTAATCACAGATATTCAAGAGAAGACTGCAGAACAACTCTTTAAAGTTCTTGGCGAACTAAAGGGTGGCGCGATGAAGTTCGGGCAAGCGCTATCTGTCTTTGAGGCAGCCCTTCCGGAAAACATTGCCAAGCCTTATCGCGAAACTCTTACTAAGTTGCAAGAGTCTGCTCCTCCGCTTCCAACCCGCGTTGTACACAAGGTATTGGCGAAAGAGCTCGGTGAAAATTGGCGCGATAACTTCACATCATTTGAAGATAAAGCAACTGCTTCGGCATCTATCGGCCAAGTACATAAAGGCGTTTGGAAAGATGGCCGCCCGGTTGCGGTAAAGATTCAATATCCAGGCGCTGCTGAAGCTTTGATCTCTGACTTAAATCAAATTCAACGCTTTGCCAAGATCTTCCAGTTAGTTCTGCCTGGACTTGATATGAAGCCGCTGCTTGAAGAACTTCGCGCGCGCATCATTGAAGAAGTTGATTACAAATATGAAGCCGAGGCACAAGAGGCTTGCTGGCGCGCATATGAGAACGATCCTGACGTTGCGATACCAAAGGTCGTTATGTCATCGGACAAGGTTTTAGTTTCAGAATGGTTAGAGGGAATTCCGCTTTCCAAGATCATCGCTGAGGGAACACAAGAACAACGCAATAACGCCGGAATGCGTCTGGCGCGATTCCACTTCACCGCACCTGAGCGCGCAGGTTTGCTGCATGCAGACCCACATCCTGGAAATTTCCGTTTACTCGCAGATGGCCGTATTGGTATTCTCGACTTCGGCGCCTGCAACCGTTTACCCAATGGCTTCCCAGAACCATTTAAGAATCTCTTGAAGCATGCACTCGATGATGATGCGCAGGCTTTATATGATGGATTTAAGAAAGATGGATTTATCTTGCCTGAGGTTGATGTAGATCCGAACCTAGTTCTGGATTTCTTGGTTCCACTTGTCGAACCACTGCGCACTGAAACCTTTAAATACTCACGCGAATGGTTGCGCGATCAGAGCGCCCGCGTTGGCGATCCCCGCAATCCAACTGCGAAGATCGGTTTCCAACTTAACCTGCCTGCCGAATACGTTTTGATTCACCGCGTGACTTTAGGAACAACTGGAATCTTTTGCCAGTTAGAAGCTGAAGGAAATTTCCGTGATGAAGCGCTCTCTTGGTTCCCCGAGATCGCACCAGCAAACGCTTAATTCTTAATTAGCGAGCTATCTTGCGAACCATCTTCCAGTGATACAAATAAACCGGAATTGTTACCAAGAGCGTTACTAGCGAACTAGTTATTCCTCTAATTGCGTTGCGACGATTCTGATCGATATTGGCTTGTTTGATTACTTCTGGATCAATTTTCGGATCGTTCTGCGCGGCATATGGATCCACATAACCTGCATCAGGAACGATCAGATCAAGCCCACGATTGATAAGGCTAATTACAGTGAAGAGACAAACGAGAAGAGTTATCAGGCTAACCGCGTATAGATAGAGCGAACGCCAGTCAACGCCTTGGTGCGCAACTTCTTCCTTAACCGCGGACTTCTTAGCCACGGTCTTTGTCGCTGATGTTTTCTTAGCTGCTGTCTTCTTCGCTGTTGTTGCCATAAATCGAGAATACTCTCAATGACGCTAGATAGAAACTACCCAGCGCTTAAAGGGCGCATCGGCAAATTCATAGATAACTGCAGGGGTGCGCTTGTAAATTGCGCAGAAATCTTTGCCACCTTTAATGCGCATTGTTCCCAGCAGAATTCGATATGGAATTGCGGTGCCAGGTGCGCGTACCCCACGTAGATGTTGTTTTGTCCATGGGTTTGGTACCTCGGTCTTTGATTTTAACTGGCTACTTGCAACAGAGATATCACCGTGTAGTGCGCCAATTTTCTCCAAACGAGAAAGGTGCAGAGTTATTACTCCGTCTTTCTCGATTACCGTTGCCATTTATTACTCCTTTAAAAAAATTAATCGTGAGCGTTCTGCACCATGCAGAACGGATGTCCTGCGGGATCAAGATAAATACGGAAGCGGTGCGGTTTTGGTTGAAACTCAGCCTTGACTGCTCCTATTTCTAGTAAAGCTTTTTCTGCAATATCTAAATCTTTTGTGTGGAAATCCATATGTGCCTGCTGTGGCAGACCGCCTGTTGGCCAAGTTGGTCTTTGGTAGTTAACAATCTTCTGAAAAGCCATCGCCGTAAAGTCTGCTTCATCAATCAGCTCTAGCCATTCGCACGTTTCTGCTGTTTCGCCTTCATCGAAAGGCTGAACTTTATGTCCCGTGATCTTTGAGTAAAAGTGCGCTAACTCAACTGGGTTATCGCAATCAAGGGCGGTGTATGCGAGATGTGCAATGGCCATGCGCTAATTCTCGCATGACCATTGCACGTGACGGATCCTTCTAGACGGAATGAATTAAACGAACGCTGCAATTCGCGGCGGACGTCCCGCACGACGCTTGCGTTCGATAATTACGCCATCTTCGATTAGCTGTCCGCCCCAAACACCACATGGTTCTTCGCGAGACAACGCTCCGTCTAAACACTTATTGCGCACGGGGCATCCACCGCAGAGCGCTTTAGCTTGCGCGATGCCTTCGTCGCTTTCCGAGAAGAAGAGCTCGGGATCAGCGTTATGGCATGGCAAGGTAAAGGCGATCGCCGAGTCATACGTACCGGTTACTTCATAGAGACCGATCTTCTCGCCTGTTTCTGCCCAGCCTGGTACCTGTAGTTCGCTGTAGAGAACGCTCATCGTTCTCACCCACTTTCTTCTCTCTCGATTTCTTTCTCTGGATTGGTTTGTTTTCTTTTTCTTTGTTATTGATTTGGATAATAAAAAAAGGCCTTCAACTCCTTTGTGGAGTTGAGGCCTTGGGTTTGGCTCGTATGTCGGGTTATCCGATCGAACCTCCTGTGGCCTCATCCACGGCATAAAAAGCGGCGTAAAACGCTGGCTTTGATGCGGCGGGCCAATTCGTATGCTTCTTTGTAGTCGCATGGAAATTGGCAGGCGAAGTAGCAGCACTGCGTGAAACGCGTGCTGTAGTGAATGTCTTAGATGTAAACATCTTGCATTCTCCTTCGCCTAATTGACCGAATGGCAAGGGTAAACCACAGATAGTGATATATGCAACCTAATTAAATCTAGCTAAATAATTGATCAGCTGAGCAGGCCGGCTTCACGCAGGAAGCGGCTCGGGTTCTGGCGATGGCTGATATGTAAATCCACCTTCGCACGCGTCATTCCAACGTAGAACAAGCGGCGTTCTTCATCGATCACCGCATCGAACTGGCCAGTAACTCCTGTTTCCAGCGGCAAGATTCCTTCAGATGCACCGATCAAAAATACGCGTTCCCACTCCAAACCTTTAGCTGCATGCAGCGTTGCCAGCGTTACCACCGGCATCGTTGGCGGGTTGTTTTGCTGAACGCGATCTTCAATTTCGCGCAAATATCCGCGCAAAGTCTTCGGGCTAAATCCTGCATCAGCATCAAGTTCGCGCGCTAGGTGAAGCAACGCTGCAATGCCATCAATGCTTTCCCCAGTTAAAAATGGTTGCGCAATCGTGCGAAGTTCATCGATCCAAGAAACGCCTTCGGTTGGCAGAACAGATGCGCGGCGAACTTCTTTAAGAAAATCTCGGACATCTTGGCGATCAAAGAATCTTTCAGTGCTGCGAACTTGATAAGGCAGGCCCAACTTGTTCATCGATCTTTCAACGCCCTTAAGCTGGTTATTGGTGCGAGCCAAGATCGCGATCTCTTGCGCTTGGGTTCCTGATTGCAATAGCGCTGTGATTTCGGCAAGCACACCAGCGATTTCCGCATCTTCGTTGGCATAGCCATCTACGGAAGGCTTGGTGCCGTGATCGTTAAGGGCGACGAGTTCTTGTCCCATCGAACCATGGCGCAATAAAGAGTTTGCAGCAAAGGTAATTTCGGGGGTCGAGCGATATCCAGTGCTTAAGCGAATTACTTCCGCCTCTGGAAAACGTTGGGTAAAGCTATTTAGAAATACTGGCGTAGCACCAGCGAATGAGTAAATGGTTTGCGCCGGATCGCCCACTACACAGATATCTTGGCGAGTACCTAGCCAGGCGTTAATCAAACGTTGTTGCACTGGTGAAATATCCTGATATTCATCGATGGTGAAGTAACGGTATTGATCTTGCACACGTTCGCGCACAGTACGTTCTTCTTCGAGCATCGCAGCGGTAAGAAGGAGAACATCTTCAAAGTCGATCGCCAGTTCTTGCTTCTTCACGCTTTCATAAGCGGTGTAAACCTTCGCTAACTTATCGGCGTTGACGCGTGGCTTCTGGGTGCGCTTATCAATTTCAGCTACAAAATCTTCGGGTGAAACTTGCGAAACCTTTGCCCATTCAATTTCACTTGCGATATCGCGCATTAGCTCGCGAGATGTAGCGCGAAGTTCGCCCGATAAACCTGCGCGATTGATTGCTTCGCCAATAAAACCGGCCTTAGCGGTCATGAGTTCGGGTACGCGGCCACCGAATACGGTGGGCCAGAAGTAGATCAATTGCTTGAGCGCTGCTGAGTGAATCGTGCGTGCGGCAACGGTTGGAACGCCTAGCGAGCGAAGGCGGGTGCGCATTTCACCTGCGGCGCGTGATGTGAAAGTTAGCGCCAATACTTTCTGCGGATCCATTGTTCCGATCGCTGCAGCGTATGCAATGCGATGCGTGATCGCGCGAGTTTTACCGGTGCCGGCGCCTGCGATTACACAGACTGGTCCGCGCGTAGCAAGGGCTACTGCGCGTTGATCGTTATCGAGAGCAGCGAGAATTTCTTCAGCGCGAATATCGCCAGAAGAACCATCTAGCGCCACGTTTCACCACCGATAAGTTTGGCGCCACCATTTCCTTCTTTATCTTGACCCTCTGCGCCACTTGCAAACCAACGATCGATCATCTTGCGCGCAACTGACATATTCGGTGGCAACAATAAAGTTCCGGCATCTGATTGCGCTTTAACTTCCGCGCGCGAGAACCATTTAACTTCGGTGATCTCTTGGCCATCAGGGCGGGCGACTTCTGGGAAATCTGTAACTGCATCGAATGAGATCATGATTGATGCTGGGAATGGCCAAGGTTGTGAACCTAAGTAATTAATTTCGCGCACGGCAACGCCAGATTCTTCAAGAACTTCGCGGTGCACACATTGTTCAAAAGTTTCACCGGGTTCTAGAAAACCTGCAAAGCATGAGAAGCGACCTTCGGGCCAAACTGGTTGGTGGCCAAGCAAAATACGATCATCATGATCGCGAACTAAAACAATTACTGCTGAATCAGTGCGCGGATAATGCTCGCTCTGATCTTCATCGCAGGTACGAATTGCGCCGCCTTGGGCAACTGAAGTTGGTGCACCGCATCGCGCACAATGGGTGTGCGACCTATGCCAGTTCGCCAAGGCCACGGTATGCAGCGAAACTTCCATTTCGAATTCCGAAATTAGCCCGCCAATTTCGCGCAGCGTTAGATATCCATCTGGCGCTTTCTCACCTTGCGGTTCAACGGTGGAAGCGCTCCATGCAAAATATGGCTCTTGATCTAACGCATCTAAGCCGAGGAAATACTTCTCACCTGACTTGTATTCGTTAGATGAAATCAACGATTGCACTTGGCTATCTGTTAAGTAGCGGAGTTTGGTTCCGCCTGCTTCAACGGCTAAACGAGAATCCGCGACGTGAATAATCTTGGCGCGCTGCCACATCTGATCGAGAGTGGTCTGGTTTGTGCGCAGGTGGCCGGCGCGGTCCATCTTCGATACCTGTCCGTTGACCGCGCTCATAAGGGTGAACGCTACTAGCCTTGGCCATATGCGCATCACCTCGTGGAACCTGCTCCACGGCCAGCCAATCCCGCCACTTTCGGCAGGTCCCAGCCAGGAATCCCTAGCAGCAGCGATTCGCCAGCTCGAGACCGAGGTCATTGCACTTCAAGAAGTTGATTACAAATTACCGCGATCACAAATGCGCAATCAGGTTTCAGATATCGCAGATGCCATCGGTGCTAAAGATTGGGCTTTTGCACCGAGCATCGTCGGAACACCTGGCGAGAAATGGCGAAAGTTAAATGGCTCAGATCCGCGGATAGTTAGCGGTGAGAATAACTCTCTAGAGGGAAGTTATGGAATAGCAATTGCTTCAACGATACCTGTTGTGAAATGGCATCGCCTAGATTTAGGAAATTCAGTTGTCGGAATGCCATTGGTAGTTCCAACTGAAAGTGAGACAAGTAGCAAACCGAAGATCCGGGCGATCTATGTTCATGACGAACCACGTTTAGCACTTGGTGCAACGCTTGCAAATGGCTGGACGATATTTAATACCCATCTCTCATTTGTGCCGGGTGTGAATTTATTTCAGTTGAAGAAGTTAAAGCGTTGGGCGCTCAAGATTTCGCAAGAGACAGATACCAAACCGCTGATACTTGGTGACTTAAACCTGCCGAAGAATTTGCCAGTTGCAGGATCAGATTGGAAATCGCTGATCCAGCAAAATACTTATCCTTCATGGGGAGCCAAGATTCAATTTGATTACTTGTTAACTCATGGCGCAAACAATCAAATTAAAGATTTAGGAACAATTGCAACTGGCATCAGCGATCACTTGCCGCTGCGCGCAGAAATTAGCTAGCGCCGGTAATTAGCGCGATTAGCTGGGCTTCACTTAACAAATCTGCTGGACGATCGGTTTTACTAATCGGCACATAGTGGAAAGCCGCAGAAACAAGTGCAGGATCAATGCCCTTTAACTTCGCCCAAGCTAAGCGGTAGACCGCCAGCTGCACCGCCGCTGATTCACCGAGCGTTGTTGCACCGGTCTTCCAGTCGATAACTTCAAAGCGACCGTTGATCTCATAGACCGCATCGATGCGACCGCGGATCAAAACCCCGCCTAAAACAGCCTCAAATGGAACTTCCACTGCAACCGGTGAACGGTTGCCCCATTCAGAGGCCAACCAAGTTTGCTTAAGAGATTCGAGAGTCTGATCTGGTTCGAGTGGGTCAAGGAAATCTAAATCTTCATCATCAAATAACGTAGCTGCGTTGAAGTGGTGTTCAATCCATAAGTGGAATGCAGTACCGCGACGTGAGTATTGATCTTGTGGACGTGGCATCGGGCGGCGAATCGTAAGTGCTAGCTCTTCGGGATCTTTATGCAGTGCAACGAGCGTCGAAGTAGAAAGTCGTGGTGGCATTGGAATTTCTAGAACTCCGTTAACGCCAAGTGCACGTTCTTGAATTAGCGCCCGAGCATCTTCAATCCATGAGGCGGTTTCGATATCAACAGATTGAGCGGTCGCTAGATCAAGTGGCGCTGCGTTCTTAACGAGTTCTACCTTGGCAGTAAACGTAGAACGGTTATCTCCGAGTGGATCACGTGGCCAACTACTGGTCAGCGGATTTTCGAGCGCTGGGTTCTTGGCATCTTTATCTGGACGTGGGACTTCGCTGATGATCTTGCCATGTTCTTGTGCAACTAAAGCGACTTGCTCAAAGATCGTTGATGGTTCGACCCAATCTTTACCATCGCGATACCAAGAGGTGGTTGCAATTAAATGGGTGCGAGCACGAGTGAATGCGACATAACCTAAACGAATTTCTTCGCGGGTCTTTGTTGCCTTACAGATATCTGCATACTTTGTAATTTCTTTACCGGCATCAGAGTTCTTGGTTGCGCCGTTAAATGAGAAACGTGGGAGCTCAAGATGGTCACCACGCAGATGAAATGGAATGTGACGTTCGTTGGTGATCCAGTTATCGGGATCGTTCTTATTTAGACCCGGGAATGTTCCTTCGGCAAGACCTGGAACTGCAACCACATCCCATTCGGCGCCCTTAGACATGTGAACGGTGAGGATCTGCACGACATCGCTGCGGACCTCTGGGGCCGCTGATTTCAGGCCTCCTTCTTCTTTGTCGGCGATATCAAGCCACTGCAGGAATGAATTTAAAGTTCCGCCGCTTCGTGCAAACTTTCCAGCTTCATCTAAGAAGCGGTCGATATGGCGACGACCAGAACCTGTGCCATCGCGAAGCATTACTTCAGTTTCCAGACTCAAATAACTTTCGATCTCGTTAATTAAATCGGTGATGGTGCCGCCAGCGCGAGAGCGCAGACGTCGTAGGTCAGATGCAAAGTTAACTAAACGCACATAACCAATCTCGGTAAAGGTTGATTTCTCTGCGCCACCAATTTCATCCAAAGTATCGATGAGTGAACCTAAGAATTGGTCATCGGCTTCTGCTTGTTCGGGGTTGCCGGCAGCTATCTTCTTAATCAGTGATTTACTTTCGGCGCGCGAGCCTTTAGCGCGATTGCGTGAGTAAGCACCGAGCGCTGCTAAATCTTTTGCACCCAAGTTAATTCGTGGTCCAACTAAGTGGCGCATTAGTGCTGCACCAGAATCAGGATCTGCGATTACGCGGAGCATCGAGACAATGTCGGCGACTTCTGGAACATGGATAAGCCCACCAAGACCAAGGACTTCGACTGGGATATCAGCGGCGCGTAGCGCACCTTCGATAGTTGCAATTTGAGAGCGTTTACGAACTAGAACTGCAAAGGTAGAACGCTTTTCGGCAGGTTTTGCTAGCCGTCCTTTATCAAACCAGAGCGATGTGAAGTATTCGGCAATTGCGGTAGCTTCAAGATCAAGATTTTCGAAGACTCCGCAGACTAGCTCGCCATCGCCAGCACCTGGACGTGGAGTAAGTGGTGGAACATCGGCGCCGCTTTCACGGCGAATCTTCTCTGAAACAACGTTTGCCAGTTCAAGAATTGTCTTATCGTTTCGGAAAGTTGTGAGTAGTGAATAGCGTTCAGCACCTGTGTGGCCGGCGGCCTTTGGAAAGTACTTTCCGAAGGAATTTATAGTGCCAGCAGAGGCTCCGCGCCATGTGTAAATAGCCTGGCATGGATCCCCTACTGCCATAACGGGATGTCCGCCGCCGAATAGTGATGAAAGCATTCGCACCTGTGATTGCGAAGTGTCTTGATATTCATCAAGTAATACAACGGAATACTTTGCGCGTTCTAGCTCGCCGATATCGGAAAACTTAACCGAGATATCTGCTGCAAGTGACATTTGATCATCGAATGAGAGTTGACCGGATTCTTGGCGGCGTTGGATAAAGCGTTCGACCATCGGTAACAAAGCGGTACGCTGGCTCAAGACTTTTGCAACTTTACGAACTTCTGGATTTGTAGCACCAGACATCTGTGCCAATTGTTCAAGGACTTCGTTATCAGCTTCAATAATCGCTTCCGGTGATACCTGATGTTCCAGCATCAATTTGGTTAAACCAAGTAAATCTTCGACAACGGTGCCAACGGCAGATTCATTTGAATATGAGGCATCTTCCCAATTGCGGACAATGTCGTTAGCAAGTTGCCACATTGCAGCATCGCCCATTGGTTGAATATCAGCATCAATACCAAAGCGAATTGAGTGCTCGGAAAGTAAGCGCGCGGCATAAGAGTGATAGGTAGTAACCGCGACTTCAAGTGGGGTGTCCTCTGGGATTAACTTGGCGGCACGCAATTGACGAAGTCTGGTGCGGATACGGATCGCAAGTTCTCCGGCAGCTTTGCGGGTAAATGTAAGACCAAGAATTTGATCAGGTCGCGCAAAACCATTGGCAACTAAATAAATCACGCGCGCTGCCATCGTTTCAGTCTTACCTGAACCAGCGCCCGCGATAACAACGGCAGGTTCGAGCGGATTAGATGCGATGGAAATGATTGCGCTTTGTTCATCAGTTGGTTTGTAAACCTTGGCGCCGACTTTCTGCAGCGCGGCAGCGATATCTTGCGGTGAGTATTTTTCGATCATTCGATCACCGTCCGGCCCTGGCTCTGGATCGGACAACAGGCCTTAACTACGCAGTTTTCGCACATAGTGTTGATCCGCGCCTGGAAAGTTTCGGCTCCCATACCTTCAGCAATTTCTTCGATCTTCGCCTTAACTTCGACTTCATCGATCTTGTACTGCTGACGAGTTGTGACCTTTACTGAATCTTTTGCAAGGTAAACGAGTTCAGCACCTGATGAGGACGTGCTAGATAACTTCTTATCAAAGCCATCGAGGGCAACAGCTAATTGGTAGCAAGCAAGCTGCAAGTTCTCTTTCGCTTTCTCAGCGGTGATCTGGGTCTTGCCCGTCTTGAAATCTATTACGTAATGGTTGCCATCTGAGTCGACTTCGATGCGGTCGACGCTGCCACGGATTTCAGCGCGACCAACTTGAATCTTAAAGTTAAGTTCGGCGCCAACTACATCACGAGTTGTGGCGGCGTGATAACGACTAAAGCGCTCGAGCATCTTTACCGCGCGCTTAAGGGAAGAGTTACTAATCCAACCTTCTGTTGGATCAATTAGCGACCAAGATGCTTCGAGTTTTGCAATTAGATCAACTTCAGAGATAGATGGATCTTCAACTTTGATCCGTGCGAATTCGTGAATTGCCGAACCTAGAATCTGCGCCGTTGAATCGCCATTTGTTCCACCGCTGCGTTCGAGGAACCATTTGACTCCACACTCGGTGAAGTTTTCGGCTCCTGATGGTGAAACGGGAACTAACTCATCTGCAGCGACAACTGTTTCAGTTGAAGAAATTGGAAGTGATCCAGTCCAGTGCGCAGGATCTGCTGAAGTGATTTGTGATTGGGAAAGGGTCTTTAAAATCGATGCGGCGGTTTCTGCTGAATCTCCACTTAAATTCTGGCGCAGTGTTGCGACAAGTGCTGATGTTGTAAGAGGACGTGACACTTTAGTAATCACGGGAGCATCGAGATCGCCGGTGTTATCGAGTTCTTCAAAGTAGGCAGATGGTTCGTCATCTTCACGCTGCACTGCGGTGACGATTAAAGCCTGGCGGGCGCGGGTTACAGCCACATGAAGCAAGCGACGCTCATCTTCGGCCAGTGCACCAGCTGCGATTAGATCTAGTTCCAAACGGGCTAAGTCACCGTGACGTTCTCGTTCTACAAGTCTTTCGCTACCAAGTAACGATGAACGTTGGCGCAAGTTTGGCCAAACGCCTTCTTGCAGACCAGCAACAGCAACGACTTCCCATTGGCGACCCTTGGCAGAGTGCACGGTAAGAATTTCTACAACATCGGGGCGAACGCCTTGCGCAGTGATGATGTCACCAACGATTGATTCGCGAGAAAGTTCGTCAAGGAATGCTGACGGTTTGGAATACGGGAAACGCTCAGAGAAGCGCTGTGCCGAATCAAAGAGTTGGATCATCGCATCGAGATCGCGATCGGCTGCTGCACCACGATTGCCACCTCGTAACGCGGTGTTGCGCCAGGCCGTACTTAACTTTTCATTGTCGCTAGTTTTTGCGTTATCCCAAATTGCCCAAAGTAAATCTTCGGGGCGAGCATCTTTCCTGGTTAAGACTTTACGCGCAGCGAGCAAGAGCTCGTGAACACGTGTAAGCGCAGCGCTTTCTTCAATGTTGATCTCGCCCTTATCAATGGCATCGATTAAGAGCTGTGTTCCGCCACGAGTGTCGGTGGCATCATCGCGCGCCGCTAAAAGCGCTGTACGAATTCGACGTAAAGATATTGAATCCGATCCCCCGAATTCAGCGAGCAATAAACGTTCGCAAGTATCGAGGTTTAGTGGTTGATCACCAGTTGCAACTCGCGCGATGAGAATAAATGGTGCAATAGCAGGGTTGGTGGAAAGTGCTTCAAGGTCTCCGGCAACTGGAATTGATACTTGAGCAAAGGCGCGACGAAGTGCACTTGCTTGAGTGCCGGCAGAACGCAAGATAACTGCCATCTGCGAATATGGAATGCCGTGCATTAAATGTGCGCGTTTGAAAAGGTAGGCGATGTATTGGGCTTCTTCAGATTGCGAATTCAAGCGCGCAGTGGTGAAAGGGTTATCTAGCGCTGGTTTGGCGCTATAGGTGCAGGTGCGGGTGCGAGTGACTGATGGTGCGCGGAAAGCCGCCGTAACTTTCTGGCCGATCTCAAAGATTTCCGGGCGGCAGCGATATGAGTTCTGCAAAAGTATTTGGGTTGCACCTTTTTCAAGGTATGAGCCAACAACCTGTTTTAACCCATCAGGATCTGCGCCACGGAAGCGACCAACAGATGAATCGGCATCGTAGGCAATTACTAAGTCAGGGCCAGAGAGAAGATCAAGAAGTTTGCGTTGTGCAGGATCGCTTTCTTGGAATTCATCGACCATGATCGTGGCAAAACGGGCTTGCAACTGTGCACGCAACTTTTCGTTCTTCTGCAGGTAAGCAATTGCCACATTAATCAATTCCGAAGGATCGATACGCATCTTGGAATCACCTGCGGTGTCTTCACGGATCGCCATAACTTCTTTGTAGCGCTTCCAGAAATCTGCAGCTGGCGCCCAATACTTTTCATTTACTCGTTCACCGCGGGTAGCAAGTTCTTCAGGTGTAATACCGCGTTCGTTGGCGCGCATAATTAAATCGCGGAGTTCGCGGATAAAGCCTTGCGTTAAAAGTGGATTGCCTTTCTTATCTTCTCCATCATGTAAATCTGTTGGCCATTTACGATAACCATCTTGTACATCGCCTTCGAGAAGTTGGCCGATGAAGTTTTCTTGTTCGGGGCCAGATAAGAGAATTGGTTCGTGGTAGTTATCGCCAGAGTCCATCTTTAAAATCGAGTAAGCAAGTGAGTGGAAGGTACGAGCCAGTGGTTCGTGCATCGTCACCGTTGTGCTAAGTGCAATGGCATCGCGGAGTTCGGATGCCCGTTCGCGGCCGTAAGTGATTAGAAGAATTGAATCTGGATCTTGCCCTGCCGCAATGCGCGATAATGCAGATTTGATTAAGACCGAAGTTTTACCGGTGCCCGGCCCGCCAGCAATTAAAAGTGGTGATCCACGATGTGCTGCCGCCTTTGCCTGTGTGGCATCTAGCTCCAAAAGCGCAGGCGCAGCGGGTGCGCGAGTGAGCTTTATGGATGGCGTAGTCATATGAGGTATTGAACCCCAGACCACTGACTTTTATTCCAATTACACGCTTTTAAAGCGTGCAGGCTTAACTATCTGCAGCCAGGTTGGCTTTCTTCTGGCGAGAAGTCGCACGTGCGCGCTCGTCACCATTTAAAGTCACCTTGCGGATACGTACTACAGCAGGCGTTACTTCTACGCATTCATCTTCGCGACAGAATTCGAGAGCGCCTTCCATATTTAACTTCTTTGGCGGAATCAAACGCTCTGATTCGTCAGTTCCTGATGCGCGCATATTTGTAAGCTTCTTTTCGCGAACACAGTTAACGTCCATATCATCGCTGCGAGAGTTTTCGCCGATAACCATGCCTTCGTAAACTTCATCGCCTGGCTCAACAAATATTGTTCCGCGATCTTGTGTTCCGTAAAGTGCGTATGAAGTAACTGTTCCCATACGGTCTGAAACAAGTGATCCTGTTGCACGTGTGCGGATATCGCCGTACCAAGGCTCGTAACCATCGAAGACGTGGTGGAGCAAACCTGTACCGCGAGTTTCAGTTAAGAACTCAGTACGGAAACCGATCAAGCCACGTGATGGAACCTTGTAATCAAGACGGATCCAACCGGTTCCGTGGTTAACCATTTGTTCCATGCGACCTTTACGAAGCGCCATCAACTGAGTAAGTACACCGAGATATTCTTCAGGTGCATCAATTGTTAAACGCTCCATCGGTTCGTGAATTTTTCCATCGATCTTCTTGATAACTACCTGTGGCTTACCAACAGTTAGTTCGAAGCCTTCGCGCTTCATGATTTCAACAAGCACTGCAAGCTGAAGTTCTCCGCGACCTTGTACTTCCCAAGTATCTGGACGTTCAGTATTTAGAACGCGCAGTGAAACGTTACCGACGAGCTCTGCATCAAGGCGGCCCTTAACTTGGCGCGCAGTAAGCATTTTTCCGCTTTTGCCAGCAAGTGGAGAAGTATTGATACCAATTGTCATTGAGATAGATGGTTCATCCACGATGATCAGTGGAAGCGCATGCGGGCTCTCGTTATCAGCCAAAGTTTCGCCCAAGGTAATCGTTTCGATACCTGCAACCGCGATGATGTCGCCTGGGTGCGCTTCAAGTGCTGGCACGCGTTCTAGCGCTTCAGTAATTAGTAGTTCTGAAATCTTTACGCGCTCTTGGGTTCCATCTGTCTTAATCCAAGTAACGGTCTGGCCCTTTTTAATTACACCTTCGCGGACGCGACATAGTGCAAGTCGTCCCAAGAATGGTGATGAGTCAAGGTTTGTAACGTGCGCTTGCAGTGGTGCACCTTCGTGATATTCAGGTGCAGGAATTGCAGAGAAGATAGTGTCGAATAAAACATCGAGGTTCTCTTCTTCTGGCATGCCACCATCAGCAGGACGCTTTAGTGATGCACGACCTGCTTTGGCAGATGCGTACACAACTGGGAATTCAATCTGTTCTTCAGTTGCGCCAAGATCTAGGAAGAGTTCGTAGGCTTCATCGACAACTTCAGCGATACGTGAATCGGGACGGTCAACCTTGTTGATCAACAAGATAACTGGCAAATTCTTTTCTAACGCTTTACGCAATACGAAACGAGTTTGTGGAAGTGGGCCTTCTGAAGCATCAACGAGCAAAATTACGCCGTCGACCATTTCAAGTCCGCGTTCTACTTCGCCACCGAAGTCAGCGTGGCCTGGAGTATCAATAATGTTAACGATTGTGTTGCCGCGCTTTACCGCAGTGTTCTTAGCAAGGATCGTAATTCCCTTTTCGCGTTCTAGATCCATTGAATCCATCATGCGGTCTTGGCCTTCGCCCTGAACCTTGTGTGCTGCAAATGCACCGGATTGCCAAAGCATGGCATCGACCAGAGTGGTCTTGCCGTGGTCAACGTGAGCGATGATCGCTACGTTACGCAAATCTTCGCGCTTTTTAACTGGCAGATCTTTTAGGTGGGCTTGTTTCTTAGACAAAGGAGCAACTTTCGTTAGACAAGAGGCGATCGTACTAAAGGCTCTGCATAAGGACTAATTACCCGCGTAGGAGCGATGAGAATTCTTCATTATTTGAGTGATTTACTACATACTAAATGCCTATTGGATCCAAATAAGATTCAAGTACGAACCCAATAATGAAGAGGTTGGAAGATGTCACAAGCAGTTAACGATCCAGCAAAGAGCGCGGCGATTTCAGCTGATGATCATGAATTTGTCTTTCACTCATGGTCTGCGCAAGGAGCGATTAAGCCACTTCCAATTTCAGGTAGCGCTGGTTCACGTTTCTGGGATTACGAAGGAAACACTTACCTAGATTTCTCTTCACAACTTGTCTTTACCAACATTGGTCACCAACATCCAAAGGTTGTTAAGGCGATTCAAGAACAAGCCGCTGTTATTACAACTATGGCGCCACAACATGCCAGCGAAGTTCGTAACCAAGCAGCGCGCGACATTGTTGAATTAGCTGGCGATAAGTTCCAAAAAGTATTTTTCACAACAGCAGGTGCTGATGCGATTGAAAACGCAATTCGCATGGCGCGTTTACATACTCGCAAACATAAAGTTCTATCTACCTACCGTTCTTATCACGGCAATACTGGCGCTGCTATTAATGCAACTGGCGATCCACGCCGCTTCCCAAATGAATTTGCCTTCGGACATGTTCACTTCTGGGGCCCTTACCTTTACCGCACTTCATTCTGGGCAACTGATGAAGCGCAAGAATGTGCGCGCGCCTTAGAACATCTTGAGCAGACCATTATCTTTGAAGGTCCAAATACAATCGCTGCAATTTTGATCGAATCAATTCCCGGAACTGCCGGTGTATTGGTTCCACCTAAGGGTTATCTCGAAGGCGTTCGCGCGCTCTGCGATAAGTACAAGATTCTTTGGATCGCAGATGAAGTAATGGCTGGCTTTGGTCGCACCGGTAAATGGTTTGGTTTCCAACACTCAGCTGCAACTCCAGATCTAATTACCTTCGCGAAGGGCGTTACATCCGGTTACATCCCACTTGGTGGCGTTGTAATCAGCGGCGATGTTGCAAAGACCTTTGATGAAACCGTTTTCCCAGGTGGACTCACTTATATGGGCCATCCACTTGCCACTGCGACTGCCGTTGCAACAATTCAAGTAATGAAGGAGGAGAAGATGGTCGAGAACGCAGCGACTATCGGTGAAAAGATTCTTGGACCTGGGCTTCATGAGATGGCGAAGAAACATAAGTTAATCGGCGATATTCGCGGCATGGGCGTCTTCTGGGGCGTTGATCTAGTTACAGATCGCGCAACACGCGCACCGCTTGCACCGTATGGCGCTTCAAGTCCTGCGATGAATGAATTAGTGGCCGCCTGCAAGAAGAACGGGCTAATGCCATTTAATAACTTCAACCGCATTCACTTATGCCCACCATGCAATATCAGTGAAGCAGATGCGAAACTTGGTTTAGAGATTATTGATAAATCACTTGGTGAGATTGCTAAGCACTACACCGGCGCTTAATTTCTTCAAAATTTCTTCAAAAAAGTTAGACGTTAAATCTAAACTCCACAACGTCACCATCGGCCATTACATATTCTTTGCCTTCCATACGGACCTTGCCTTTAGCTTTCGCTTCAGCCATTGATCCTGCGGCAATTAGATCTTCAAAGCTAACAATTTCGGCTTTGATAAATCCCTTTTGAAAATCGGTATGGATAACGCCGGCAGCCATTGGCGCAGTGTCACCTTTATGAATTGTCCAAGCGCGCGCTTCTTTTGGACCAGCAGTTAAATAAGTCTGTAGTCCAAGAACGCTAAATCCAACGCGAGCCAGCGTTGCAAGGCCGGGCTCTTTCATTCCGATTGATTGCAGAAGTTCAAGAGCATCTTCATCACTGAGTTCAGCAAGCTCTGCTTCAGTCTTAGCATCAAGGAAGATCGCCTCTGCTGGTGCGACAAGATCAGCCAACTTCTTACGCAGATCGCCATCGTTAAGTTCTGCGGCATCAACGTTAAATACATATAAGAATGGCTTTGCAGTTAACAGGTGTAGGTCGCGAAGTAGTTCGAGATCAAGACCTGATGATGAAAGTGGCTTTCCGCTCTGCAAGTGCGCTTCAGCTTTCTTAACTGCTTCTACAACTGGCGCAATCTCTTTATTGGTACGTGCTTCTTTTTCAAGACGGGGCAGCGCTTTCTCAATTGTCTGTAAATCAGCGAGCGCCAGTTCTGTATTAATCGTTTCCATATCGCTACCCGGATCAATTCGCCCATCAACGTGCACAACATCGCCGTCGTTGAAGACACGGATAACCTGACAGATCGCATCGGTTTCGCGGATATTGGCTAAGAATTTATTTCCAAGGCCGGCACCTTCTGATGCGCCCTTAACAATGCCTGCGATATCTACGAAAGATAGGGCCGCTGGAAGCAACTTCTCAGAGCTAAAGATTGTCGCCAGTTTGGCTAAGCGCTCATCCGGTACGCCTACGACGCCGACATTTGGCTCGATGGTGGCGAAGGGATAGTTAGCGGCGAGGACGTTATTTTTGGTGAGCGCATTAAAGAGGGTCGACTTTCCAACGTTTGGCAGTCCGACGATTCCAATTGACAGGCTCATAAGGAGTAGAGCCTACGCGCCATTGTCAGTGCTTCCTGCCACGATAGGCCCATGTCAAGCGCAGCAGTGGCCATTCTTACACTCGTTATCGGGCTCGTTCTCGGTTATTTCATCGCAAGCAGGCGCACCTCGAAAGATGGCGTCTCTGCTGCAGAGTTTGCATCAGTGCGCGCCGAACGCGATTTATATAAATCCGAACGCGATAACGCGATGGCCGGCTCAAAACTTGCAACCGAAATTGAAGCGATGAAAAGTGCGATGGAGAAATTGCAGAAGGAAGCATCTGATGCCGACCGTCGTCGCATCGAAGCTGAATCTGATATCCGCACGCAAGTTAAAGCGATGTCTAACCACAACGAATCACTCGTTGCGCAGACCAAAGCAATTGCGGGCGCACTTTCGCATTCTCAGAAGCGTGGAAAATTCGGCGAAGCACAACTAGAACTCATGCTCGAGGATGCCGGTCTACATAAGGGCATCGAATACACCGCGCAGCGTTCTACAACTGATGATGACTCATCCGGTATCCCCGACATCACAGTTCGCATGCCTGGTGGCACCAAATTATTTATCGACTCCAAGTTTCCATTTGATCGCTTCATTGAAGCCCACGAAGTTGAAGATGGCGCCGAGCGCGAACGTTTATTCCATGAACATAAGAAAGATCTCGCTAGCCACGTTACCGCTCTTGCCAAGCGCGGTTATCACGAGTCACAAGATTCACCAGATTTTGTAATCCTCTTTGTTCCATTTGAATCACTGCTCACCGAGGCGCTTCGCGTTGATCCGCTATTTCTTGACACTGCATTTAAGCAAAATGTCACTATTGCAACGCCAACATCGATGATGGCTCTGCTGCGCACAATCGGCAACGTTTACTCACGTAACTCTGTAGCGTTAAACGCGGAAAACATCGCTAAATCTGCCGGCCTCTTTATGAAAGATCTAACGCTGCTACACACCAAGATCATTAAGGTCGGAACAGCTCTTAACTCACTCTCTAAGGCTTATGGCGAGTTAATTCCAACTGCCGAATCAACAGTTAAGCGCGCAGCAGCCAAGATCATTAGCTTTGGAGTCTCGGGAGATAAAGATAAACTCTCACTTACCTACCCAGATGCGCCTGCTGAAGTGCGTGAGTTAAAGAATTCCGAACTCGGCGGCGAAGAAGATTTCATTGATGCAGAAGAAGTAAAGGATGAAGAATGAGCACAAATGTAGATACAAAACCTTTAATCAAGGGTCCTGGCCTTAAGAAAGAAGGCGTAGTCGTTCTGCAAACTCTCTTTATCGCGCTCTTTGCCGGTCTTGAACTTCTTATCCGAAGCGGCGCCGGCATCGTCTCAGGCCTGATCATCTGCGTTGTTCTCTACGGAGGTCTTCGCTTTGGGCGCAAAGGCACCACATACGTCTCTGTTGTTACGCCGCCTTTGGCATATGCAGCAACAGTCTTGCTTTATCTAATTCTCTCTGTTGGATTTAAGCCATCTCGTTTAGGAATTGATTTCATCGCATCTCTTGCCAGCATCGCTCCATACCTAATGGTTAGCGCACTTTATGGCTGGTTTGTATTTCTTAACGAGAAAGCAAGAGCGCGTAAACCAAAGCCACGCGGTTAAGCAACTTTTTTATAGCCCTTTGGGCAGATTGGCTTTACTCCGCTAACTGACTTCTTAACTTTTCCCTTAACGCAGTTAATTGTTACTCGCTTCTTTGATTGATACAGCTTGATCTTAATTTTCGGCACTGAAAACGAAAAGTTATTCACGGAAATATATGAGACTCCTTTTTTCTCCAAGAACGACTTAGTGGCAATTTTCTCTATACCTGCATCATTTACCACTGAGATTTCAGCAAAGAGCGGTAGATCGGGCAGCCCATAAATACATCGGAGCATGCTCGATGACGCTTCTAAATTGAAGTTTCCAACTGTGGCTTGGGAGTTCGGCAACAAGTGTGGGGATGCGAGTAAAAACTGTATTTCATCGCCAATTAAACGAGGTGGGTTTCTATTAAATATAAGGGCATTCGTGGCAAGCAATCCAACAAAGTCTTTAGATTGCTCAACGCAGGGTCCGCTACCACCTTGAAGACAGTCAACTTGTAGATCCTCGGCACAAAAAGCGGTAAACGGAGAAGATCCATTTATATTCCAGAAATTCACAACTTTAGTTGATTTCTCTTTTAGCGCGGTAAACACATCTGTGGCATACATAATTGCAAGTCCTGAATCGATTTCTACATTTGTTCCATTTTGCGCGGCAGTGTTTACCATTTGGCTAGTTATGCCTCTTGGGTATTTAGCGAATAATGACGTAGGGACGCTACCTTCGATTAGTGGCACAGCAACACTTGCGCCGGAGATAACTACTTCCTTGCCCTGAGCTAACTTGGTGAACTTAATTGTTGGATCTGCCATTCTTCCCGCGAGCCACTTTGGTGGATCATTACTGAGGCGTAATTTAACTTCTGCAGAAAATGTTCCAGTGGTTTTATGAGTTACACATTTATCTTTAAACAAGAATAGGCATTGCCCTAGTGAATTTAAATTAATCTCTTTAATGTCAACGCTAAAGTATGGAACCTGTACGTCGCGATACCCAACAGGTAATTTACGAGACTTTAATTGTTGTATCTGTGCTGTCAATGCAAAGTATCGCTGGACGCCGTCTTTATCCTTTACTAAAAAAATGCTCGAAGTAGATCCTGTCGAAATTCCATTGGCAGCATCGCTAGGAAAGGTGTTTCCGTCAGCGGAGCCCAAATAACTGGCTTCAACTTTATCGCCACCAGCGATGCCTATTCGTAGAAGTAGAAGGCAATTGGATTTATTCTCCGCATTGCAGAGCGGCAGAATAGTTGTAGCCACGATTCCGACCGGATTGGAATTAAGGCAATCTAAATCGTTGAAACTTTCACACTTTTGGAGACCATACATGTAGGGCAGGCCGTTATTAACCCCAATCCAGTTAACTTTTTTTATCTCAGATTCATAAACGTTATCGTTCTGATTATCTACACCAATACTTACTGAGACGTTTTCAGCCGCTATCGCTTGTGTTGAGGATAGAACTAACGCCAAGATCGAAAACAATAATCCGATCTTTTTCACTTTAGATCCTTACTTACCGGCGGTCTTTAAATCTTTACGTAGTTCAGGTGGCAGAGCAAAGAGCAGCGATTCTTGCGTTGCGGTAACTTCTTCAACGCTGCCAAAGCCGCGTTCTGCTAGCCAGGCCAGTAAATCGCGAACCAAAATCTCAGGAACTGATGCACCACTAGTTACACCGATAGTTTCAACGCCAACTAGCCAGTCATCATTTGCTTCTTCAGCATAATCAATTAGATAGGCGTTCTTTGCGCCATATTCTTTGGCAACTTCAACTAAGCGAACTGAGTTTGAAGAGTTAGTTGAACCAACGACGATTACTAGATCTGCTTGAGGTGCGATCTGCTTAATCGCTTCTTGACGGTTCTGTGTTGCATAACAAATGTCATCTGATGGTGGATTAGCAATCTCTGGGAAACGCTCTTTAAGGATTGCAACTGATTGCATAGTTTCATCAACGCTCAAAGTTGTTTGAGTTAGCCAAACTAATTTCTTGCCAGGTGTTGGCACGATTGTGCGCGCTTCATCAAGACCATCAACGATGCGCACCTTGCCTGGAGCTTCTCCAGCGGTACCTTCAACTTCTTCGTGGCCGTTGTGGCCAATTAAGAGAATTTCAGTCTCATCATCGGCAAAACGTTTTACCTCGTGGTGAACCTTGGTTACCAAAGGACATGTTGCATCAATGGTTTTTAGATTTCGAGCTGCTGCTTGTTCGTGAACTGCAGGAGAGACTCCATGAGCTGAGAAGACAACCGTTGAACCTTCTGGGACTTCATCGGTCTCGTTAACAAAGATGACTCCGCGAGCTTCGAGGGTTGAGACCACATGCTTGTTGTGGACGATCTCTTTACGGACATAAATAGGAGCGCCATAGAGTTCGAGGGACTTTTCCACGGTAATGACCGCACGGTCTACGCCGGCGCAATATCCGCGTGGCGCTGCAAGGAGAACTCTCTTAGCCATGTGGGTGAGTCTATTAGGCTCGCCCCATGTTCGAAACTTCAAGCGAATCCCCCGCGCCAGTACGGGTGGTTTCAGAGGCGATCAAAGAATATGTAGAACGCCTCGGGCCAATCTGGATCGAAGGCGAGATCTCAGAACTCAACGAACGCAGCGGCGGAATGGCCTTTATGCGCCTGCGCGATACCTCAGTTGATATGAGTCTTTCGGTGATGTGTTACAAAAACGTTTTAGCAGCTGTGCAACCGCTGCCGGCAAATGCGCGCGTAGTAATTCATGCCAAAGCATCTTGGTTTACAAAAAATGGTTCGCTCACCATGTCCGCAAAAGAGATTCGCCAAGTTGGCGTTGGCGAACTACTTGCGCGTCTTGAAGCGCTTAAGGGCGTGCTTGCTGCAGAAGGATTATTTAGCGCAGATCGCAAAGTCGCTCTTCCGCTCTTGCCACGCAAAGTTGGTTTGATCTGTGGCCGCAATACCGATGCCGAGAAAGATGTTGTTGAAAACGCACGACGTCGTTGGCCGGCAGTTGAATTTGAGATCCGCGAAGTTGCAGTGCAAGGCGCCGCAGCCGTTGTTGAAGTATCCGAGGCGCTACGCGAGCTAGAAAGTATCGAAGATGTAGATGTCATCATCATTACTCGCGGTGGTGGATCCTTTGAAGATCTATTGCCATTTAGCGATGAGAGTCTGGTTCGCCTTGCCGCAAGTTGTGAGACACCAATTGTTAGCGCAATCGGCCACGAGAAAGATTCACCGCTCCTTGATTTAGTCGCCGATTACCGCGCATCAACCCCAACCGATGCGGCAAAGCGTGTGGTGCCCGATATCGAGCAAGAGATTGCCGATATAAATAAGATCCGCGATCGCATATATCGCCGCTTGGTCTCAACGATTGATTATGAGTTAAATCAGATTTCCCAACTGCGCAATCGCCCAGTGATGAAAGATCCCAGCGTTATGGTCAAAGTCCGCGTTGATGAGTTAAACGCGTTGCGTGATCGCTCGCACCGCGGATTCAAAGCGCTGCTGGATATTGAGAAGAAAGAGATCAAGGGCGTTATCGCTCACCTACGTTCGCTTTCACCACAATCAACGATGGACCGCGGATATTCAGTGGTCCAAAGCGATGACGGAAAGATTGTGCGCGATGCCACAAAGTTAAAGGCTGGCGCTGTGCTGCGCATTCGGGCCGCCAAAGGCGAAGCAAGCGCAAGTGTTCTTGAACTTAAACCAGAATGAAAGAGTAGATTTAACCCATGGCCGCTAAAGATGGAAAACCTTCATATGAAGAAGCTCGCGATGAGCTCGCTGAAATCGTTGAATCACTTGAAGATGGCAGCGCCACTTTGGAAGAATCCTTAAAGCTCTGGGAGCGCGGCGAAGAGTTAGCCAAGATCTGCCAAGAATGGTTGGACGGAGCAAAGAAGAAGTTAGATGCCGCAAAGAAGCCGGCCGAATAATGGCTCCACAATTTTCATACTCTGATTTGCTGCCAATTGGCGAAGATAAAACTAAGTACCGCAACATAGGTAAAGATGGCGTTAGCGTCATCAAACTAGGCGATCGCGAATTCTTACAAGTTGCACCAGAGGCTCTGACTTTACTTACCGAAACTGCGATCCACGATATTTCACATTACCTGCGCGCAGAACACTTGCAGCAATTGGCAAACATTTTGAAAGACCCTGAAGCATCCCCCAACGATCGCTTCGTAGCACTTGATTTGCTCAAGAACGCCAACATTTCAGCCGGCGGAATTCTGCCAATGTGCCAAGACACTGGCACCGCACTTGTTATGGGTAAGAAGGGTCAATATGTATTGACCACCGCAAAGGATGAAGTTGCGATCTCGCAAGGAATTTATGATGCCTACACAAAGTTAAACCTGCGTTATTCACAGATGGCGCCTGTGACCACATGGGATGAGAAGAACACTGGCAATAACTTGCCGGCACAGATCGAAATCTTTGCTGACTCAGATCACCAAGACGAATACAACTTTATGTTTATTGCTAAAGGCGGCGGTAGCGCTAATAAATCATTTTTGTATCAAGAGACTAAAGCGGTTCTAAATCCCAAGTCATTTATGACCTGGCTCGATGAAAAGCTCCGTTCCATCGGCACTGCAGCGTGCCCTCCGTATCACTTGGCAATTGTCATCGGCGGAACAAGTGCCGAGCACACCGTCAAGACTGCAAAGCTAGCTAGCACTAAGTATTTAGATTCACTTCCAACTTCAGGAGATGCCGCAACCGGCCATGGTTTCCGCGATATTGAACTTGAAAAAGAGGTTCTAGAACTAACTCGCACACTGGGAATCGGCGCACAGTTCGGCGGCAAGTACTTCTGCCACGATGTTCGCGTTATTCGCTTGCCTCGTCACGGTGCATCTCTGCCGATTGCAATCGCTGTTTCTTGTTCGGCAGATCGCCAAGCAAAGGCGAAAATCACCAAAGACGGCATCTTCCTTGAAGAGTTAGAGCGCGATCCAGCATATTTCTTACCTGAAACAACTGATTCCCACTTGGACGATAACGTTGTAAAGATTGATTTGAATCAGCCAATGGATGCGGTGCGCGCCGAACTTTCTAAGCACCCTGTTAAGACTCGTGTTTCACTGACCGGCACAATCGTTGTTGCTCGCGACTTGGCGCATGCGCGAATTAAAGAAGGGCTTGATGCCGGCAAGGGCTTGCCGCAATATATGAAGGATTACGCCGTTTATTACGCAGGCCCTGCCAAGACTCCAACAGGTTTTGCATCCGGATCTTTCGGTCCAACAACTGCAGGTCGTATGGATTCATACGTTGAACAATTCCAGGCAGCCGGCGGATCATTTGTAATGCTCGCTAAAGGAAATCGCTCAAAGGCTGTAACCGATGCCTGTAAATCACACGGCGGTTTTTACTTAGGTTCAATCGGCGGACCAGCAGCACGCCTTGCTCAAGATTGCATCAAGAAAGTTGAAGTCTTAGATTTCGAAGATTTAGGAATGGAAGCGGTCTGGAAGATCGATGTCGTTGACTTCCCAGCATTTATCGTTGTGGACGATAAGGGAAATGACTTTTTTGCAGAGACTTCGAAGCCTTTATCAATCGGCAAAAGATCAGAAGTTTAATTCTTAACTTTTAATAGTAATTGCTGCGCTTGAACTTTGCCCACGCTTTACATGGGTTGTCATAGCGCGCCTCGATATAGCGAAGTCCCCAACGGATTTGCGTTACCGGGTTGGTGCGCCAATCGGTTGAAACAACATCCATACGTGATGCCGGCAGAGCCTGCGGAATTCCATGTGCGCCAGAGACCCTGTTGCGCGCCTTGTAATTCCAGTGGCTCTCTTTAGTCCAAAGACGGTTTAGGCAGAGGTACTGATCTTCGCCCCAGGCGTATTCAGTTAGCGCGATCGCCTTGGCAACCTTCTTGGCGCCGATGATTGTGCGAGCGGCTTCAACTTGCTGGCTCACTGCGGCGGCGAGCGCCATCTGCGAAGCAAAGAGATCGGCCTTCTCATCGAGCTGGGTGTAAAGAGCAGCGCCTTCTGAAAGATCGACCTCGTTATTAAAGTTCACTGATTTCATCAACTTCGCCGAAGTCGGCAAGGCCAGACTTGTCGTGGTTGGGAAGTCGAGACCGTTAGCTGTTGGTTGGGCGGCGGTCGTCAGAATGAAGGTGGCAACCAGAGTCCAAAGGGCGCGGGATTTGGAGTTGCCCAAAAGATTTGCCGTTAACGCTGCCATCTCTGTCCCTACCTTTCTCTCTCGAGTTTGCTTCCTGTGCCCGTGGCGCATCGACCTAAAAATAGGTTGATGACCTGCGGGGAATGAGTTAAGGGTGGCAATTGGGGTGAGATGTCGCAAATTAAAGCCTGCGTGTGGCGGAAATTCTCAGGAAAGTCGCTGGCTGTGGACGAGCAAAAGTCCTGCTCAGTTAGGGCGAAGTCCGTAATGTCCGAATTGTGACTGTGAGATTTAAAAAGGGGTGCTAACTGATGGGTCCTTCGAGCATCTCGGTCACAAGCGCTGCGATCGGCGAGCGCTCGCTTCGGGTCAGGGTCACGTGGGCAAAGAGTGGGTGGCCTTTGAGGGTTTCAACGACCGCAACGACGCCATCGTGGCGCCCCACCCGCAGGTTGTCGCGCTGGGCGACGTCGTGGGTCAGCACAACTCGCGAGGACTGGCCGATTCGCGAGAGGACGGTGAGCAAGACGCCGCGTTCGAGCGACTGGGCTTCGTCAACAATTACGAAAGAGTCGTGGAGCGAACGTCCGCGGATATGGGTCAGCGGCAAAACTTCGATTAACCCGCGCGCCATCACTTCTTCGATTACGGCTTCTGAAACCAGAGCGCCCAAAGTATCGAAGACCGCTTGGGCCCACGGCGACATCTTTTCGCCTTCGCTGCCCGGCAGGTAGCCGAGCTCTTGGCCGCCAACTGGATAGAGCGGACGGAAGATGATTACCTTTTTATGGAGGCGCTTTTCCATAACCGCTTCTAGGCCAGCGCAAAGTGCGAGCGCCGACTTTCCGGTTCCGGCGCGACCACCAAGAGAGACGATTCCGATATCGGGATCTAATAAAAGGTCGAGTGCAATCCGTTGTTCGGCCGAGCGACCGTGAAGTCCAAAGGCGTTGCGATCACCGCGCACCAACTGCAGGCGCTTGTCGGCGGTGACTCGGGCAAGGGCGCTACCTTTTTCAGAATGTAAAACGATTCCAGTATGCACCGGCAATTGATGTGCGGCTTCATGGTCTGCGCGATCTGAGGCATAGAGCTCATCGATAACGTTGTGACCGCAATCGACTTCTTCGATTCCGGTCCAGCCGCTATTGGAAACTAGTTCGGCTAAATACTCTTGAGCTTCAACGCCAACTGAAGATGCCTTAACGCGAAGCGGCAAATCTTTGGTGACAAGAACAACTTGTTTTCCATCAGACATTAAATTCTTGGCGATCGCCAGGATGCGCGAATCATTTGTGCCATCGCGCAAGAAGCCGTGAGGCAAGGTACTCAAATCAGTGTGGTTTAACTCAACTGAAAGCGTGCCGCCTTCTGGGGTAATCACTAGTGGTTGATCGAGGCGGCCGTGTGAAACGCGTAAATCATCAAGGGTGCGAAGTGCGGCGCGGGCAAAGTATCCGAGTTCTGGATGGTCGCGCTTGGTCTCTAACTCACCAATTACTGCGATTGGGATGATGACTTCATGCTCTTCAAATTTCGAGAGCGCGTTCGGATCTGCCAGGAGAACGCTGGTATCTATGACGTAAGTCTTTATTAAATTCTTTTTCTTACTTGAAGATACTGGAGTAGCCAATGGCCAGCTCTCGCATTCTGTTTAGTTGTATCCGATGGGACTTGCTTCTGACTAGAAAAAGATAGAACGCAGGAG
Source organism: Candidatus Nanopelagicaceae bacterium (assembly GCA_965268165.1). Taxonomy (GTDB): domain Bacteria; phylum Actinomycetota; class Actinomycetes; order Nanopelagicales; family Nanopelagicaceae; genus Planktophila. The sequence continues at coordinate 190,100 of OZ254162.1, read as the reverse complement.
AGGTCTTTCAGGTGCGACACGCCATAGCGATTTATTAACGCTTGATTAAATTAGAAACTTAACTACGCCCCTAAACGACGGTGGCGCTGTGAATATGCGCGAAGAGCACGTAAGAAATCAACTCGGCGGAAATCAGGCCAATAGGCTTCGCAGAAATAGAACTCCGATAACGCGCTCTGCCATAATAAGAATCCGCCAAGTCGTTGTTCACCTGATGTGCGGATCAAAAGTTCTGGGTCGGGTTGGCCGGCGGTATATAAAAACTTCGAGATCTCATCAGCGCTTAGCTCGTTGGCGGCACTTTCTAGCGTCGCGCCAGTTGCGCTCTTGCCCTGCAGGTATCCCTTAACAGCATCCACAATTTCGCGTCGACCGCCGTAGCCAATTGCAACGTTTACTTCCACTCCGCCATCGATGACCGGAGGCAGGCTCGCTAGCTTTTCACTTAGCCACGGTGGCAATAAATCGAGTGCTCCAACAGCCTTGATATTCCACTTACCGGTTGCACAGAGTTCATCGACAGTATCGCCAATAATCTTTAGCAAGCCATCGAGTTCTTCAGGGGTGCGTTTAAAGTTTTCAGTTGATAACAGCCAGAGCGTTACAACTTCTACTTGGGCTTCATCGCACCAGCCGAGAAATTCCACGATCTTGCTCGCCCCACGGCGATGGCCCTTGGGATCGACAGGACTTGGATTCTCTTTCGCAAAGCGGCGGTTGCCATCGAGGATTACTCCAACATGGCGCGGGGTCTTTGAGAAATCTAGATCTTTAACAATCCGCCACTCATAAAGTGGGTAGAGCGCAGATTTAATTGCGTTACGAATAGGTCTTAACAATTTTGCGCTCTGCAATAAATGAAGCAATTGGCAAAGTGCCAGCTAGAGCCAGCCATATAACGCGGCGCAACTCCCAGCGCGCTTTTACGGAAAATTGGATTGCCGCTAAAAGGTAAACGGCATAGACCCAGCCGTGAACGAAGGGAATCCAGGCCACTTTGGCTTTCCAGTCTTCGTTGTTAAATAGATAAGCCACTGGCAGATCAACAAACCAGAGAAGCAGGGACATTACTCCGGCGATTACCGCCATTACTCGAAATCTCTTTACTGCACCGCTCATGGCTTAATACTACGGCGATAGAAGGGAAGGTAAAGAACGATTGCTGCCATGAGCCACCAAATGGCGACATATGAAATATGTTGCCAGTAATAACCGGCCACTTTGGAAACGGGCGGTGCGGCAACCACGCGATCACGAATTAATTCGCCAGCGCTAGTCTTTTCAGATTTTGCGACAACAAATCCGTCATATAGTTCAAGATCTGTAAGGCCAACGATGACGCTGCTATCTAACCTTGAGATAACCCCAGGTACATTTTCTGCGCGATCATCGTTTTGATGCGGCTGAATCGTGCCAACTATTTCAACCCTCGTAGACATCGCAACTTTAGGGTTATTCAAACGATCTGCCCACAGCCCGCGAACCACCAATATTCCAGATAGTGGGTCAGAACCATCAACCTGCAACAAAGCAACTTCCCAATCACTTACCTGGCCATCAATATCTTTCTGCACGGGCGCTTTGAAGTTGGCAACATAAAACCCAGATACGGCAACGCTCTTATTTACATTTCTTGAATCAAGGGTTACCGAAGGCTTTGCTAATTCACCTAATGAATAGATCTTTGGGTCAATGACTTTGGCTGCGGCATTTAACTCTTTAACAATTACTGAGCGATCTAATTGCCAATTACCTAAGGCTATAAAAATTAGCGCCAGCGAAATTACTGCAGCGCCTTGAAAAAACTTTTTAATTATCAGTTGGGTTTTCATCTTTGCGGGCGTTCATACGCATGTAACGCTTGTAGAAACTACGCAGTAAAAAGGCAACAGATATACAGAGAAATAAAACGGTAAGCGATCCGGGCCAGCCTTGATCTACAGTTTCTCGCATACCCTAATCATGCCATAATCAACTCATGAAAGAAGCGCAGGAGTTTTCCTACGAAGATCGCTATGGCAAAGCCGGCGGAAATCGTTGGGTTGCGTATGCCTTTGCTATTTCTATTGTTGGGCTTCTGTGGATTTTCTGGGCGGGACTTCATCATGCAAATCCATCAATAAGTAGCCAATTAATTTCATTTGAAGTAACAGGTGAAAAAGAGATCTCTCTTCGCTATTCAATAAATCGAACAGATTCAGATCAAGTAGTTATCTGCACGCTAAAAGCTTTAGATCAAGATAAAAGCGTTGTTGGCCAAATTGATGACACTATCCCTGCAGGTGAGCGCTTTAGCCAGCAAGTAACTGCTATTCCCACACGCTCAGCGCCGTTCACTGCCAGTATCGCCCGTTGTCGCGCCGAATAATTACTTCGTATACCGTTGCCCCTTATGAGTACCCCACAAACTTGGCTTACCCAAGAAGCCGCTGATCGCTTACGCGCCGAACTCGAAAACCTCGAGAACGTTGGTCGCAAAGAAGTCACCGCAAAGATTGAGGCTGCTCGCGCAGAGGGCGATCTAAAAGAGAACGGCGGCTATCACGCTGCGCGCGATGAACAAGGCAAGATGGAAGCGCGTATTCGCCAGCTAAAGCAGATGCTCGAGAACGCACATATCGGAACTCCACCAGCTTCTGAAGATGGCACCGTTGGTCCCGGAATGGTTATCACCGCAATCATTGCTGGCGATGAAGAAAAATTCTTACTTGGTTCACGCGAAATCGCATCTGGCGACTTAAGCGTTTACAGCGAAAAGTCTCCACTTGGTGCAGCAGTCATGGGCGCAAAGATCGGTGACACCGTTTCTTACACCGCACCAAACGGCAAAGAGATCAAAGTCGAGATTAAAGCCGCAACTGCTTATTAACTAGTAATTCCTGACTGATTAACATTGGTCATCGTTCGAGAATTACTACCTGGGAAGAAATCTGCCTTGCAGATATTGACTTGTTGGGCATGAAAACCAATAATCCTTTTGTGGCCAAGGCGAGAATTACAACAATTGTCGGCGCTTTTCTTGCGTTCGCACTTGTTGCAAGTGGCACACCAGCAATCGCAATCTATGGGGGAACTCCCGCAACTAATAACACAATAGTTGTAGGACTCTTAAATTCTCAAAGCGCTACCTTGGCAGGCTGTAGCGGCGCTCTAGTTGCTCCCCGAATAGTTATGACAGCGTCACACTGTCTTACTAGGCCCGCTGAAAGTTTTTGGATTTCTGCGCCTGGAACAGATTTGCGAGATACGAATGCTCTCCGAATTCAAGGTGAGAAATACTTCATTCCCGCAAACTTCTCAATGACAAGTTTTCCTTATCAAAATGATTTTGGAATTATTGTTTTGAAATCGCCTTTTCCAAATACTCAAACACTAGAGATTGCTAGTTTGGTACAGGTAAATACTTGGATGTCTGAGGAATCTTCAGTTATTCACGTTGGTTATGGTTGCACAGCATTAGTGGAATCACCTCCTTGCAGGGTAACAAGCCCTACCCCTAATCAATTAACAACGGTCTTTAGCAAGGAAGTACCCAATCAGTTTGATTCTTTGGTCAAAGGAACATTCTCTGTCACTAAAATTTCAGTTGACAAGACAATTTGTGGGGGCGATTCAGGCTCTCCTCTACTGAAAGAAGTCTCTGGAAAGCTGATTTACGTTGGCTCTCAGAGTTCGAGTAATGGTGCTGGTTGCACAAAGACCTGCAACATAGTTTGTGTCGCAACTCAGGGTTTGCCTAGTGCAAACGTAGAACTCGTCGAATCAGCTTTTAGTTATGTGGGTGCTGTTGCTCCATCTCCAACGCCAACGCAAGCGCCAGTGACGCCAGCAGCGAAGAAGATCACCATCATCTGCATCAAAGGTAAACTCACAAAAAAGATCACAAATGTAAGTCCAAAGTGCCCTGCGGGTTACAAGAAGAAGTCATCTGCTAGTTAGGGATTAGTAAGTAGCTCTTCCGCCTGATGCATCAAAGGTGAAACCGGTTGTAAATGAACACGCCTTAGATGCCATGAAGGCAACGATCTCGGCGACTTCCTCAGGTTGACCAACTCGCCCCATTGGGATTCGGCTGATCATGTACTTCAAGGTTTCTTCGCTGGTATTTGAATTCATTGGTGTGCTGATAACGGCAGGTGCAAGTGCATTGATAACAACTCCGTGAGGAGCAATTTCCTTGGCAACGCCTTTAACAAAACCAATCATTCCGGCCTTTGAGGTGTTGTAAGGAGAGAGCCCTGGGTTTCCTTCTTTACCTGCGATTGACGCCAGGTGCACGATTCGGCCGTACTTCTTCTCTTTCATCGATGGAATTACTGCTTGCGTAAGCCAGATTGCTCCATAGAGATTTACTTGTAAAACCTTTTCAAAGTCTGACCATTTAACATCTTCGAGGATTGTGTTTGAAGGGCCAACGATTCCGGCGGTATTTATTAGCGCATCAATCTTGCCGTGGTCCTTCAAGATTGCAGAGATCGCTTCATCAATCTGGTCTTGGCTCGAAATATCGCAGACGTGGCTTTGGTTAGCGGCAAGCGAAAGCTCTTTTGAAAGATCGGTGAGCGCTGCGGCGTTGAAATCGAGTGCGATCACGGTGGCACCACGAGCTGCGATTAACTGTGCGCTGGCTTTACCGATACCGGTTGCTGCGCCTGAGATAACGACTACTTGGCCGTTGAATTCGACTGATGAAGTGCTGGTCATTTCTTTTCCTTACTTCATCCGGGGATCGATATGGATCTTCGGGCCATCGCCGGCACCTGCTGGACGCTTGCCCATAAAGACATCGTGTACTTCATTAAGTGAAATTGTTGCAGCAATAAGTGGGCGAGGATCTACTTCGCCGCGGGCAAAGATTTCAATTGCTCCTTTAAGGCCAGGAGATGCCGACAAAATTCCGACTGCGGTTACATCTTTAAGTGCAAGATCACGTGAATCGATAAAGCTTGGCTCTCCTGAGATACCGATGTACACAACGCGGCCTCCCGGTTCAACAGCCTGAACTATTTCGTGCGGAATAGATTTGTGATTGGTTGCATCAATGATTCCGTCAAAACCAGTCTTTGGTTTTACCAAATTAGTTCCTGCATTTTTTATTCCGATTTCATGCGCAAGTTTTATAGTGCGCTCGTTGCGACCGACTAAGTGCACGTTGGCACCTGCGGCTTGAGCAAGTTGTGCGCAGAGAAGTCCGATAGTTCCGGTTCCGTAAATCAATATTTCTTCGCCAGGTCCAGCAAGTGCTGCCTCAACTGCGCGAAGTGAGTTGCCGGCAGGTTCGATGAGTGCGCCAACGGCATCATCAATTGAATCTGGAAGTGCATGTAGCGCGCGTTCTGGAACTAGGAGTTTTTCAGCGCAAGCACCGGGCCATCCGTTGCGAACTCCGATTTCAAAACGATCATCGCAAACATGTTGGCGACCTGATGTGCAGCGGTAACAAGTTCCACATCCCAGCATCGTGTCACCAGTGACTCGTTGACCAAGCCACTTTGGATTAACACCTTTACCAATTTCGGAAACAACACCGCACCATTCGTGGCCGATGCGAACTGGATACTTCGCTTGATTGCTGTGGAGATAAACCATTTCTCCGGTGAAGAACTCTTGATCAGTCCCGCAGATTCCAACGCGCGTTACATCTACAACGACTTGGTTATCCCCTGCTACTGGCTCTGGAACATCTTCAACAATGGAATTGTTTGGCGAAGTTATAGTCAGGGCCTTCATGCCGTCACTATACTCAAACCGATATCAGCACCGATAGCGGTGCGAATTAAAGGAGTTAGCAAAGATGCGCAGCGCCCATTGGTATGGCGGCAAAGACCGTGATGGATTCATTCACCGCGCATGGATGCGCCGCGGCTTGCCGAAAGATGCCTTTGATGGCCGCCCGCATATCGCGATTGCAAATACCGCATCAGATTTAACTCCCTGCAACTCTCACTTAAATGAAGTGATGGAGTATGTAAAGAACGGAATCTGGGAAGCCGGTGGTGTTCCACTAAATATGCCAGCTGTTTCATTGGGTGAAACTCTGGTTCGCCCTACTGCGATGTTGTGGCGCAATATGGCGGCAATGGCAACGGAGGAATTAATCCGCGCTAATCCAATTGATGGCGTAGTTCTTCTCGGCGGTTGCGATAAGACGATTCCATCTTTATTGATGGCGGCATCTTCAGTTGATATTCCAGCGCTAGTTGTTCCTGGTGGGCCAATGCTGACCGGAACTTTCCAAGGCACTCCGCTTGGCTGCGGCACCGATGTATTTAGATTGAGCGAAGAAGTTCGCGCTAAGAAACTTAGTGAAGCCAAGTTCCTAGATTCAGAGTCCGCGATGATCCGTAGCCGTGGACATTGCAACACCATGGGAACTGCATCAACGATGGGAATCATGGCTGAAGCACTTGGCATGGTTATTCCGGGAATCGCAGGCACGCCAGCACCGGATAGTCGCTTGCTTCAGTACTCACAAGAATCAGGCCGCCGCATCGTTGAGATGGTGCATGAAGGTTTAAAGCCAAGTGACATTATGGTTAAAGGTTCATTCTTAAATGCCATCGTGGCCCTTGCTGGTATCGGTGGATCTACCAATGCGGTTGTGCACTTGCTCGCGATTGCTGGCCGTTTAGGTATTGATCTAACCCTCGATGACTTTGATCGCACGGGTTCTCGTGTTCCACTGTTGGTAAATCTTCAACCTGCTGGCAAGTACTTAATGGAAGATTTCCATCGCGCTGGTGGTTTACGCGCAGTATTTAAAGAACTTGAAGATCTACTTGATCCGAAGGCAATTACAGTGCTCGGAACTCCTTTGGTTAAAGGCTTATCAGAAGCTGAAATTTATGACACTGATGTAATTCGCTCTCGCAAAGAACCGCTGCAGCCAAGTGCTGGAATTGCCATTCTGCGCGGAAATCTTGCTCCACTTGGCGCAGTTATTAAGCCAGCTGCAGCAAGTGCCAACTTGTTAAAGCACCGCGGTAAAGCGATGGTCTTCGACAGCATTGAAGATTTCAAAGCGCGCATCAACGATCCAAATCTTGATGTTGATGAAAATTCAGTTTTGATTCTGCGCGGATGTGGACCAAAGGGTTATCCCGGAATGCCAGAAGTTTCCAATATGCCGATGCCACAGAAGATGCTCGATAAAGGTGTGCGCGACATGGTGCGTATCTGTGATGGTCGCATGAGCGGTACTGCCTACGGAACTGTTGTTCTACATGTTGCACCAGAAGCTGCAGCAGGTGGACCGCTCGGACTTGTGCAGACAGGTGACTTCATTGAACTCGATGTTGAAGCTCGCACGCTAAATATAGATATTTCCGATGCTGACCTTGCTGCACGCAAACCAAATACCGCAACAGTTGATGGTTTCGCTAAATCTGCACGTGGATGGCAGAAGTTGTATATCGACCATGTAATGCAGGCTGATACAGGTTGTGATCTTGATTTCTTAGTTGGTTCTAGCGGAGAACATATCTCCCGCGAATCTCACTAACTATCTAGATCAGTTCTTAATCAGCTGCGCGCTTATATTTTCTTACGCTTATAGGAATAAATATCGCCATGATGATGATCATGTAGATAAATGAAGTCAGCAGTGGGTTCTCGCTTGGGAATGAGCCAGCGGTTGCACCGAACTGATTTTCAAGGCCAAAGAGCTCGCGACAAGCGGCAACCATCGTTGAGACTGGGTTCCACTCTGCAAAGTACTGCAGCGCACGTGGCATTCCGGTTGTTGGTGCAAAAGCATTTGATAAGAAGGTAAGCGGAAATGTCACAAGAAAGCTGACGTTCTGCACAACACGCGCATCAGATGCGGAAAGTCCTACATAGATACCTACCCAAGAAAGTGCGTAACCAAAGAAGAGTAGAAATAAGAAACCAACGGCAACATTTAACGCACCAGATGATGGACGCCATCCAACTAAGTATCCTGCGATACCCATAACTGCGAGAACCACAATGTTTAGAAGTGAATCTCCAAGTGTGCGGCCTATAACGAGCGCAGATTGTGAGATAGGTAGCGATCTAAAGCGATCGATCAAACCCTGCTTCATATCTTCAGCAAGACCCGATGCAGTTCCCGCCAAAGTAAATGCCACGGTCTGCACAAAGATTCCCGGCATCAAAAGTTGTACATATCCCCCAGGCTGACCTGTATCGATTGAACCGCCGAATACATAGCGGAAGAGAAGTACGAACATCACCGGCTGAATAGTTGAGAAGATTAAAACTTCTGGAACGCGAGTTAGCAAACGCAATTGACGTTGCGTAATGATTAGCGTGTCAGTTACAGCGCTCATTTCTTTGCCTTCTTTCTGCGTCCCTTGGTTTCAACTTCTTCTTCTTTCTTCTCCTCGGCAGCATGCCCGGTGAGTGAAAGGAATACATCATCTAGCGATGGACGCTTTAGGCTGACATCGAGCGGATGAATACCTGCAATATCGAGCGAGCGAAGTGTTTCGATTAGCGCTGTTGCACCAGTTGAAACTGGAGCAGAGATCATGCGCAGACCCTCATCAACAATTGCTTTATGGCCGCTGACAGTTGAGACGACTTCAACAGTCTTGGCGATGTGCTGTGTTTCAACAACAATCTCAAGGCGTTCGCCACCGACCTGCTTCTTCAAGACATCAGATGTACCGCGCGCAATTACTTTGCCGTGATCGATAACCGCGATTTCATCGGCAAGTTGATCGGCTTCTTCAAGGTATTGAGTAGTCAAAAGCAAAGTAACTCCGCCCTTAACTAACTCTTCAATAACGCTCCACATTTCCTGACGGCCGCGTGGATCAAGGCCCGTGGTTGGCTCATCAAGGAATAAAACTTTTGGCTTAACGATTAGGGATGCCGCTAGGTCGAGGCGACGACGCATTCCACCGGAGTAAGTCTTGATGGGGCGCTTTGCACTTTCAGTAAGTGAAAATCGCTCTAGCAACTCTTCAGCGCGAGCTACTGATGCTTTCTTTCCTAAGTGATAGAGCTGACCAAACATAACTAAGTTATCCCAGCCAGTTAAAATCTCATCTACGGCTGCATATTGGCCTGATAAACCAATTACTTCGCGCACTTTCTCAGGATGTTTGATTACATCGATGCCACCAACCATTGCGCGACCAGAATCAGGTCTTAATAGCGTTGCCAGAATGCGCACACATGTTGTCTTTCCTGCGCCATTTGGACCAAGCACGCTCAACACAGTGCCTTCTTCAACATCAAGTGACAGGTGATCTAAGGCACGAACTGCCCCATTGCGATAAGTTTTTACTAAGTCTTCAGCGATAACAGATTTCACGGAGTAAACTTACCGCTATTGGATAGCAAGTTAAATCCACAAAATGACCATTATCGAAAGAGGCACCCATGTCCAGCCACGGCCCAGTTAAAGAACATACGCATAAAGAGATCATGGTCATCCTCAGCGGGCTGATGACTGGAATGTTGTTGGCTGCCCTGGACCAGACAATTGTTTCAACAGCGCTTAAGAGCATCGTTGAAGACTTTGAAGGTTTGAACCATTACACCTGGGTTGTTACCGCTTACTTGCTGACTTCAACAGCATCAACGCCTCTATACGGAAAAATCTCCGACATTTATGGCCGTCGCGTCGTATTTCAATTTGCAATCATTACCTTCTTAATAGGTTCATTTGCTGCAGGTGCTGCACAGAATATGGCGCAGTTAATTGGCACCCGTGCGATTCAAGGTCTTGGCGCTGGCGGTTTAATGGCGCTTACCTTCGTAATCATTGGTGACATTGTTCCTCCGCGTGAACGCGGACGTTACCAAGGTTATTTCGGTGCGGTTTGGGGCTTGTCATCTGTAGCCGGACCGTTGCTCGGTGGCTTCTTCTCAGATCACGCAACAATTCTTGGAATCACCGGCTGGCGCTGGATCTTCTACATCAACATTCCATTTGGTATCGCAGCGCTAGTTATTACCTCCGCTGTTTTACATATTCCAAAGGTAAAGCGCGAACACACTATCGATTACTTCGGCGCGCTATTGATGGTTGCTGCAGTCTCTTCAACGCTTCTGGCTGTTTCGATCTACGGACCAGAAAGTGGTTGGACTAATTCAACAACAGTTACCTATTTAGCTATTGGAATTTTGCTCACACTAATATTCTTAGTTTGGGAAGGTAAGGCAAAGGAACCAATTCTTCCTCTCTCGCTATTTAAGAACCACACCTTCTCGCTGACATCAGCGCTTGGTTTCATCATTGGTGCAGGTATGTTCGGTGCAATAGTTATGTTGCCTCTTTATCTGCAAGTTGTTAAGGGCGATACCGCAACTGAAGCAGGCTTAAAACTGATCCCATTTATGCTCGGAATCGTCTCTACTTCGATTTACAGCGGTAAGGCGATCACCAAGCATGGCCATTACAAGCGCTTCCCAATCATCGGAACTGTTGTGATGACGATTGGCCTGCTTTTGATGTCTACTCTCAGCGTTACAACACCTTTCTGGCAGCTATCAATCTTCTCAATTCTTGTTGGTGCAGGCCTTGGTCTTTCAATGCAGACCATTGTTATTGCACTCCAGAACTCAGTTGATTTCAAAGATATGGGAGTTGCCACAAGCTCAAATACTTTCTTCCGTTCACTCGGCAGCGTATTTGGAACGGCGATCTTCGGAACCATTCTTACCAATCGCTTGGCTTTTTACTTGGAAGATAACTTCAAGAACTTGGCTGCTTCAAATCCATCTGCAGTAGCAGGCTTTGATCCCGCTGCTCTCGAAGGAATCCAGAGCAACACTGCAGTTCTGCAAACCTTGCCGCCAGAGATTCAAGCGACAGCGTTGGAATCTTTCGTTAACTCATTCCACGTTGTATTCCTTGTTGCGGTGCCAATTACTGCGGCTGGTTTCTTGCTCGCACTATTCCTTCGAGAAACCCCACTTCGTACCAATAAAGATTATGCAGCAGCGCGCGAAGAAGCCGCCGGCGAGACGCTTGGATAATCGCAGTTGAAGGCAAGTAAATACACAAACCCCTTCGCAGAATTTCCGAGAGAAGTCAGCGTTCTGGTCTTTTCTTCTTTCTTCGTGGCAGTTGGGTTTGGAATCATCGCACCAACGATTCCACTCTTTGCAAAATCATTTGGCGTCAATAACGCTCAAGTGGGCTTGATTATCTCTTCTTTCGCATTTGCTCGATTCGCCAGTGGGCTATTTGCAGGAAAGTTAGTTGATAAATTCGGCGAAAGAATTGTTTACACAACGGGAATCGGCTTTGTGGCTATTTCTTCATTTGCCGCAGCATTTTCGCAAAATTACGAACAGTTGCTCAGCTTCAGAGCAGCAGGTGGCCTTGGTTCATCAATGTTCTCAGTTGCAGCTGGTTCGATTATGTTACGCGCAACCGATGATTCAAGACGTGCCCGTGCACAATCTCTTTACAACTCTAGTTTTCTAGTTGGAATGATGGCCGGTCCGGTTATCGGCGGATTCCTAACCGCATTCTCTTTGCGCGCACCACTGCTTGTCTATGGTGTACTGCTAATCGTTTCCAGCGTTGCGGGCGGTTTCTTGCTCCGCAATTCTGTTCTCGCCGCCCGTCCAACAGAGAAGAGCGTTCAAGAAAAGACTTCTATTCGTGAAGCACTTTCCAGCAAGCCATATCTAATTGCCTTAACAATCTCTTTCTGCAGCGCTTCAGTGTTGTTCGGAATGAGCCGCTCGATCTTGCCGCTATTTATGGTTGAAGAGATGAAATCAACTGCCGGTTATCTGGGACTTGGTTTCACAATCTCATCAGTAATCCAAGGTTTACTACTAATTAAAGCTGGTGGACTTTCAGATTCCAGAGGTCGCAAATTCTCTGCACTCATGGGCACATCGCTACTCGCAATTTCAGTCGTTGTTCTTGTCGGAACCGTTCAGCCTTGGATGTTCTTACTTTCAATGGTTATTGGTGCATTTGGTTCTATCTTCTTATCTTCAACTTCGGCAATCGTCGGCGATGTTATGAAGGGCAAGGGCGGGCAAGTAATCGCGCTCTTCCAGATGTCCGGTGATGCGGGTGCCATGGTTGCCCCAGTGGCCCTTGGCTTTATCGCAGACCATTACGGATTCCGCCCGGCATTTGCAGTTAGCGCCGGGTTAATGTTCTTCGCGCTTTTTGTAGCAACAAAATTGCCCGAGACGCGGGCTTCGCATCTCGGGCAATCTAGTTAATCTATTTATTTAGTCACTATTGCGAAGGATTGAGAGCAGTCTCAAAACTTCTAGGTACAACCAAACGATTGTGACCATCAAACCAAATGCCATGCGCCATGACTCTTCTTGAGGAGCGCCTGCAGCAATTGATTTTTCAATCTGATCGAAATCAAGAACCAGGAAGAATGTTGCAAGTGCAACAGCTGCTACTGCTACGAGCAGACCAGTTGCTCCACCTGGACGTCCTGTAAAGATTGTGATGAGCGAGAAGACCAAGTAACCCATCAACGCACCAACCATGATGCGTGTGAACTTAGGAGTTACGCGGATCTTTCCGCTGCGGTATGCAACCAAGATTCCACCGAATGCACAAAGTGTTCCGATGACTGCTTGGCCGACGATGCCTGAATACGCTTCGTTGTAGATACGGCTGATTGTTCCGAGTGCAAGTCCTTGCGCTGCTGCATAGGCAACGATTAGAGGTACACGAACTTTCTTGGAAAAAGTGTTAACCATTGCAAGAACAAAACCACCAAGGAAGCCAACAAGTGCAAGCCCTGGGCTATTAGCGCCCCATGCAAATGCACCGACTGCAACCAGCACTGCAAACAAAGTTGCGGTGCGCATTACGACATCGTCCATTGTCATACGACCGGTACGAAGTGATGATGCTGCTGGTGCTGCGTATGTTGCTTCGAGTGAATCGTTACCCAAACGAGTTGGATCCATTTGAGCAAAACCACGGTTCGAACGAGTTAGAACTGGATTTGAACTGCGCACTAATTTCCCTTTCTAGGAAATCTCGCCCCCTTCGGGGCGAGGTAGGTAGGACTATTTAAAACCACTTTCCTGAGAATTTCATTTCAAAAGTCAGGCCGCGCTCAAACTGAGCGTGCGAACAGAGCGTGCTGAGCCATCAGGGGCGCTAAGCGACCTTTTTGTAGCCAGACGGACACTTGGGGTTAGTGCCAGTCACTTTCTTCGTGACCTTGCCCTTTACACATTTAATCGACTTTTTAGAAACCGGGGTTAAGACTTTAGGGGTGGGGCTAGGCACTGTCACGGCGTCAACAACTGAAACCTTAATTTTTGGAACCGAGAAGTGAAAGCCTGCTGCGCGGAAATAGACATAGCCATTCAGAACCTTAAAAGTCGTTGTCGCAACTTGACTCGTGCCATCAGAATTCAAAACCTCGATTACAGCGTTTGTATTGAGTAGATTCTTGCCCCAAAGACATTTGGCTACATCTTCTCTGAGAACCAAGTCGTACAATCCTTGCTTTTTATCACCATCTGATTCAAAGGTTGGCGATGCAACAGTGAAAGAGAGTGAATCGGTCGTTGCGTCCCAAAGTGGTGCAGAGATTGTGTAAACCGTTGCATTTGTACTTACTTGTCCCAAAAGGCCTTTTGAAGATTGCAAGCAACCATTCATCTGCGTGTAGATGAAGCTACTCGTCGCAGTTGAGTACGAAACTGCGCTCCAGATTGAAGATTCCCATTTGGCTTGCTTAGAAATTGAATTTTCGAAAGTAATCCAATCTTTTATGGCTGCGTTGGTATTACTCGTAACCGAAGTCGCCCAATATGGATATTTCTCGAGAATAAATCCAGTTTTTACATTTGGGTAAGCTGCAATCAAAGCTTCTGGGTAAGGCTTACTAAACTCGGCAATAACGCTACTTACAGTGATCGCTGAACCGGAAAATGCAAATTCGGTTGAACTAAGCTGCTGGATCTCACTATTTTTAACTCTGCTCTGAAACCATCCGCTGAAAGTGGGGGCAAGGTACTTAAGATCTAGTACAACTCGAAAGGTGGTTTCCGCTTTGAAGTTGAATAAATCAAAGCAAGTTGTAATCCACAAACTACAGTTATTTGGATTGGGTGCGGTGTAAGTCTTTATCGGAATGATCGAAAGCGAAAGTTTATGCGCCCTAGCGTTAGCATTTTGAGTTGAACTTACACCTTCAATTATTGGTTGGAGTAAGTACTCTGGACCACCGTGGTGGGGTGCCTTAGGAAATGAAAACACGCTTGAGTCTGTACCAGAAGGAAGCAAGGTTTTTTCTTCGCCTACCCAGTTTCTGGTCTGAACTATGTATGAGCCCGCTGGATATTTGGATTGATCAAAAGTTTTTGCTGCGTATGTTTTAGCGGTTGCTGATTGAATCCAAGTTTTTCCATTATCAATCGAAGCTTCGAATGATTTAACGCATGGGTTAGCTGGATCATCCTGACAATTTGGAAGAACAGAGACGTATCCTTTTGAATCCGGATATTCAATAATTCCGCTAAATACGGGCTTGTAACTTCCACCTGCATTGGCCTCGGTAAAGATCAGGGCAAAATCGCCCTTCATTTGATCTTGAGTAAAAGCATTTGCATTAGCTGGTCCTGTTGGAGGGGCGGCAAACGTCGCAGTGGTAACAGTAAAAGACAATAACAAAACTAGGGCACCGGAAACTTTAAAACCTTTAAATTTCATTTGCGCTCCCATAGAAGTTTCTAGTTAAAGGGACTTTACTCCTGCAAATATTAGTTTGGTGCCCCGAGTGGGGGTCGAACCCACACTTGGAGGATTTTAAGTCCTCTGCCTCTGCCATTGGGCTATCGGGGCCATGCGAAGGTCAGAGTCTACTTGCCTTTTTAATCACCGAATCCAACATCTTCTCGGTCAATTTCCCTGTAAATGTGTTTTGTTGGCTGGGATGGTAACTGCCGATGATGGTTCGTTTGATTCCATCGGGACCATTAAATACAGCAGTGGCACCGTGACCAAACTTTGGTTTCGGCTTTGGAATCTCGCATCCAAGTTCTTGAAGAGTTGCAAGAAGCGTCGTCCAAGCAAGATTGCCGAGAGCTAAGAAGGAACGTGCGGTTGGCATTAGAAGCGCAATCTCATCTTTATAGAAAGGTGCGCAGGTATTTTTCTCTTCAGTGGTTGGTTTGTTATCTGGTGGCGCGCAGCGGACAGCACAGAGAATTCGAGTGTTGATTAACTTCTGGCCGTCGTCTTTGCTCTTGCTTGTTGCGATCTTGGCTAGACCATTTTTATGAAGGGATTTGTAAAGCCAATCACCAGATGAGTCACCAGTGAATACTCGGCCCGTCCGGTTAGCGCCGTGCGCACCAGGTGCAAGACCAAGGATGACTATTTGCGCACTTGCAGGACCGAATCCCGGAACCGGCTTTCCCCAGTACTTTTCATTTTCATAAGCTTTACGTTTTGTAACGGCTACTTCTTCGCGCCATTGAACAAGGCGCGGACATTTCTTGCATTTAACAATTGCTGAATCAAGCAGGTCGAGCGATTTATACAAGCGACCAAGCCATTCCATCGAGAATGTCGGATTCAGAAGCAACGAATTCAGTAGCGCCAGTTGCGCGCATGATTCGTGAGAGAACGAGAGAGCCTGCAGAGATTACGTCGACGCGACCTGGGTGCATATAGCCAAGTGATTCGCGTTGGGAGCGGGTCATCTTGATAAAGGCTTGTGAAACTTGGTGAACTTTTTCAGCAGGAATATGTGAAAGATGAATTGCGTAACGATCGTATTCTGGAAGATCTAAAGCAGCTGCTGCAACTGTTGTAGCGGTGCCGGCAACAGCGATTAGGGTCTTGGCGGTAGTAATTGGAACTAACTTTGCAGCCTGAGCGATCGCTTCATCTATATCTTCTGTTGCTGCGGCTACTTGGCCAGGATCTGGAAGATCTCCGGTGAAGTGACGCTCTGACATACGAACGCAGCCAATGTTTACGCTCTTTGCTGCTTCAACTGTTTCGGTGCCGAATACGAATTCGGTAGATCCCCCGCCAATATCTACGACAAGGAATGGGCCATCTGCAGCTGGTAAATCTTTAGTTGCGCCCATAAATGAAAGACGAGCTTCTTCGTCGCCAGAGATAACTTCCGGGCGGATACCTAAACGTTCGAAAACACCTTCGATAAAGAGGTCGCGGTTGGTAGCATCGCGAGTGGCACTGGTTGCGCAGAAGCGAATCTTTTCAACGCCGCGCTTTGCAATCTCTGCGGCATAGATATCAACTGCAGCGAGTGTGCGAGCGATCGCATCTGGGTGGAACTGACCCGTTTTATCAACGCCTTGTCCTAAGCGGACAACTTCCATGAGTCGTGTGACTTCGCGGAAGTTCGTGCCTTCAATATCTGCAATAAGTAAACGAATTGAGTTGGTTCCGCAATCGATGGCTGCTACTCGCATGGTTCGTCTTTCCACCATTCAGGTAGTTTTGCTAAAGCTTCATCACCAAGTGGATTAACGCCAGGACCTGCGGAAAGTGAATGTGCCACTAGTGAATGTAAACATTTAACGCGGTTGGGCATTCCGCCGGCGGAGATTCCTTCAACTTCAGGAACATCCATCTTTAGCGCTGCACGAGCGGCAAGGTAATCATCATGTGCTGCGGCATATGCGCCAGCTAGTTCTGCATCAACGGCAAGGCGCTCATTCATTTCTGCCATCAAACCAGTCGATTCGAGTGTGGAGATTGCACCTGTTAATCGTGGACAGGTTGCGTAATAGAAAGTTGGGAATGGTTCGCCATGGCTAAGGCGCGGAGGTGTTTCAACAACAGCTGGGTTTCCGCAAGGACAGCGATAGGCAATTGCGTGAACATCGCGAGGAGTGCGGCCCAGTTGAAGTTCAATGCAATCTAAATCTTTCTGTGTTGCCTTATCGGTCATTGTTAAAGGCCAGATTCAGTAACGGAGGCGATCAACTTGGTGTACCAAGGTGCGCCTTCAGGCAATTGTGAAACTACCTTTGTTGTATCAGGAAGCGCTGGATCATCTTTGGTTCCGGTCACAATGTATTGACGCTCGCCGGGCAAGACAAAGTGCAGACGTTCGCGCGCTTGTGACTTGATGTAATCAGGATCTTTCCAAAGTTCTAGTTCAGCACGTGCAGCATCGAGTGCAGCGCGATCTGTGACTACTTGTGATTTAAGAGCGCTGATCTGTGCGCGCTGCGTGAAGTAATTTTTAATCGGTGGTGCAAGAGTGAGAGTGAAGAGAAAGACAATTGCAATTAGTGCAAGTGGACGGGCGTTGCCACGTGATCTGCGGCGATTGGAAGAAAGACGGCGAGACGGACGACGTGATGAATAACTACGTCGCCCGCGTCGCATCTTTAAGCCTTAACTATCCCTTGAAACGTGGGAAGGCAGCGCGGCCTGCGTAAACAGCGCCTTCTGCGAGTTCTTCTTCAATGCGAAGAAGTTGGTTGTACTTAGCAACGCGCTCGGTACGTGAAGGTGCACCAGTCTTGATCTGTCCGCAGTTTGTTGCAACAGCTAGATCGGCGATAGTTACATCTTCTGTTTCACCTGAACGGTGCGACATCATGCTGCGGTAGTTCGCGCGGTGCGCAAGATCAACAGCATCAAGTGTTTCAGTAAGCGTTCCGATCTGATTTACCTTAACCAGAAGTGCGTTTGCAGTATCTGTTTCGATTCCCTTAGCAAGACGTACTGGGTTTGTTACGAATAGATCATCGCCAACGATCTGGATCTTTGAACCTAGTGATGAAGTCATTGACTTCCAACCAGCCCAATCTTCTTCGTTTAGTGGATCTTCGATAGAGACGATTGGGTAGGCAGCGACTAGTTCTGCGTAGTAAGCGATCATTTCATCTGATGAGCGAAGTGAACCTTCGAACTTGTACTTGCCGTTGTCATGGAATTCAGTTGCAGCAACGTCCATCGCAAGTGCGATTTCCTTACCTGGCTTAAATCCTGCAGCTTCGATCGCTTCAAGGATCAAATCAAGTGCAGCGCGGTTGCTTTCGAGGTTTGGAGCGAAGCCCCCTTCATCGCCAACAGATGTAGCAAGTCCGCGCTTCTTTAGAACAGCCTTTAGTGCGTGATAGATCTCAGCGCCCCAGCGAAGTGATTCGCGGAAAGTTTCGGCACCAATTGGAGCGATCATAAATTCTTGGATATCAACGTTGGTATCGGCATGTGCGCCACCGTTGAGAATGTTCATCATTGGAACCGGTAGAACGTGGGCATTTGGTCCACCGACGTAACGGAAGAGTGAAAGGTCTGCTGATTCTGCAGATGCCTTAGCAACTGCAAGTGATACGCCAAGAATTGAGTTTGCACCAAGGCGTGATTTATTTGGTGTGCCATCAAGCTTGATCATCTCGTTATCGATGAGGCGCTGATCCTGTGCGTCGAAGCCTTCGATCGCAGGTGCAATCTCGTTATTTACAAAGTCAATTGCCTTAAGAACGCCTTTACCGAGGTAACGCTTCTTATCGCCATCGCGGAGTTCTGATGCTTCAAATGCACCAGTTGATGCACCGCTAGGAACTGCGGCGCGTGCCTGTGTGCCATCTTCAAGTTCGATTTCAACTTCAACGGTTGGGTTTCCGCGCGAATCAAGAATTTCACGTGCGCCGATTGCTTCGATAATTGCCATGGGGTGTCTCCTAAGAATTACTAGTGATGAGCACGCTCAGCGCTGAACGGTATAGGGCAATACTACCGCGACTCAGTAGCCTTAATTTGCTCGGCAATTTGGCGCCCATATAGGCGCAGCGCGTTCTCCGGGTCAATTTCGTTATCGCGCGCCCATGCAATTATTGAAGCTAGCGCCTCGCCCACGCTTTCATTTGTCGCAGGCTGATCGCTTTCATATTTCTTTAGCGCAACTGGAACTTTATATTTTTCGGCGCGATAGAGAAGTTTCTCAACAAGTGGCAGCGCTGGCTGTGCAAGTGCGACGCCATCAAGGGCTGATGTCCGGCCCTTTTCTTTCGCCTTGATCTCTTCCCAGTTATCGATGATTTCGTCTGTGCCAGATACTTCTAAACCTTCAAATACATGAGGGTGGCGGCGAATCAACTTATCTGCGATTGCGCGCGCTACATCTTCAATTGAAAATGGATCTGTTGGATGATCTTCGGCAATACGTGAGTGGAAATAAACTTGTAGTAAAACATCGCCGAGTTCTTCACGCATACCTTCGCGGTCTTTTGCATCAACAGAATCGATAAATTCGTATGACTCTTCAAGTAAGTATTTAACGAGTGACTCGTGGGTTTGTTCTGCATCCCAAGGACAACCGCCCGGAGAACGCAACCGATCCATTACCTCAACGAGGCGTTGAAGTTCTGAGCCGGCCATCAAACTAACTCGCTTTGCTGTTATTCAGCAGATGGAGTTACGGCGCCGCCAGTTACATCAGCTGCGACAACATCGCCTGCTTCGGTATCCCAGAAGCCGTAGCGTGGATTGATTTTAACGCCGAGCTCTTTAGCTTTTGCAGAAAGTAGTTTGCCTAGTTGTGTTGCAACATCGGCTTCGGCAACGCCAGATTGTGAAAGGGCTGAAGTAATGCGTTCAGAGATAAGAATTGCGCGCACGTAGGTATCAAAATCTTGCGGTGCAATCGCAGCGTTAACTAAGTTCTTTGGAAGTTCAGCGTCGCCACCGAGAGATTGAGAGATCTGCTGCTTACGAGCTACAACCTGGCTTGAGGTAATTTCTAGATCCAACTCTTTAGCAATCTCATCGAAGGTGTGCATCAAAATCTTAAAGCGAAGCTGGCCGCGGTTTAGCGCATCGCCAGTTTCGAGCTGCATCTGAGATGTATCAACCTTTGAGCGCTCTGCCATAACTGCATCGATGCTGCTCTGTAGTTCGGTTTGGGTAATTTTGAAGTCACCAACTGTTGCAGCTTCATTTGACTGTGAGCAGCCGGTAAGGAGCAGCCCTGTTGCGATTGTTAGGGCTACAAGGATCTTCTTCACGTGGTGCTCGCTTTCGTTAGCTGGTTGACGACCTCAGTTACCCAGGTCAGGAGAGAAGTATCCACTATTTCAGCGGTGGGATTAGACGGGTTCCATGCAGGGTTTTTCGGCAAAGTGACCAGCGCAGTATTAGTAGGTCCCTTGTAGATAGAGCCTGGATACATCCGCGCAAGTCGTAATTGACGTGATTCGGGCAAGGAAATTGGTGAAAGGCGTAGGAATTTTCCAGTGGCAACTACTTCACGGATTCCTTGCGATTTAGCTAGCGCGCGCAATTGTGCAACTGCCAGCAGCGCAACCGCTTCTTCGGGTAGTTCGCCGAATCTATCTAGCAACTCTTCCCGAATTGATTGCACATCTTCAGGTTTAGCAACATCTGCTAAACGGCGATAGAGATCAAGTCGTAAACGCTCTCCTGGTACATAACTTTCGGCCAGATGCGCATTAACTGGAAGCTCCACTTTACATTCGTGGCTTTCTTCTTCCTTATCAATAATGCCTGTCTTGTAATCATTAACAGCTTCACCGACCATGCGCATATATAAATCAAATCCAACATCAGCAATATGTCCTGATTGCTCACCGCCCAGTAAATTGCCAGCGCCGCGAATTTCCAGATCTTTAAGTGCAACGCGCATACCTGCACCTAAGTCAGTATTTGTCGCAATTGTTTTCAAGCGATCTAGCGCAATTTCTGTAAGAGGTTGATCTTGCGGATAAAGGAAATAGGCATATGCACGATCGCGGCCACGACCAACACGACCGCGCAATTGGTGCAGTTGTGAAAGCCCAAAGTTTTCAGCGCGCTCCACAATTAAAGTATTGGCATTTGCAATATCTAGGCCGCTTTCAACAATCGTGGTGCAGACAAGTACATCGAAGTCGCGGTTCCAGAACCCCAGGATTACATCTTCAAGTGCGCCTTCGGACATCTGTCCATGTGCGATGCGGATACGCGCTTCTGGAACTAACTCCTGAATCTTTGCCGCTGCACGATCGATAGATTCAACGCGGTTATGAATGTAGAAGATCTGTCCATCGCGTAATAGTTCGCGGTGAATCGCTGCACGGATCTGCGCATCTTCACTTGGTCCAACATAGGTAAGAATTGGGTGGCGCTCTTCCGGTGGCGTTGTAATCGTCGACATCTCGCGAATACCTGTAACGGCCATTTCTAAGGTGCGTGGAATGGGCGTTGCCGACATCGCCAAAACATCAACCGTTGTGCGCATCTTCTTAAGCGATTCCTTCTGCTCAACGCCAAAGCGTTGTTCTTCATCGACAATGACGAGCCCCAGATCCTTGAAGATCACATCTTGTGAAAGCAGGCGATGGGTTCCGATTACAACATCGACGCTACCCGCCGCTAATTCGGCAAGGATCTCTTTCGATTCTTTAGCGGTGTTAAAGCGTGACATTCCGGCGACGCGAATTGGGAAACCTGAATATCGTTCTGCAAAAGTCTTGGCATGCTGCTGCACAAGTAGCGTTGTTGGAACTAGAACTGCAACTTGCTTGCCATCTTGTACCGCTTTAAATGCTGCACGGATTGCGATCTCAGTCTTTCCGTAACCAACATCGCCGCAGATGATGCGATCCATTGGATAAGGCTTCTCCATATCGCGCTTTACTTCTTCGATAGTCGAAAGCTGATCTGGGGTTTCGATATAAGAGAAGGCATCTTCTAGTTCGCGCTGCCATGGCGTATCTGCAGAGAATGCAAAACCAGGTGAAGATGTACGTGCGGCATATAAACGAATTAATTCGCCAGCGATCTGCTTAACCGCCTTGCGGGCGCGACCTTTAGCCTTCTGCCATTCGCCACTGCCGATGCGGTGCACTGCAGGTGCTTCGCCGCCAACGTATTTAGAAACTTGTTCCAAAGTATCTGTAGGAACAAAGATGCGATCTCCGGGTTGCCCGCGTTTAGCTGGCGCGTATTCAATAACCAAGTACTCACGAGTGACTCCGTTAATGGTGCGCTGCACCATCTCGACATAACGACCGATTCCGTGTTGCTCGTGCACCACAAAATCACCAGCGCGCAGTTCTAGTGGGTCAACCGCTTGTTTACGTTTCGATGGCATACGCACACCATCTTTTGCTGAAGCCTTGCTTCCAGTTAAATCGCGTTCGGTCATAAATAGAATTCGCGATTCCAGAGAAGAGAATCCATGAGCAATAGATGATTGCATTATATGAATAGTTGCCTTAGTCGGAATTGCCTTTAACTCTGGAGTAATAAAGACGGGTAGATCAGCATCGCGGAAGATGCCGGCATAGCGTTCTGCCATTCCTTGCCCAGCCGTTGAGAAGATAATTGAAAAACCTTGACTCACCGCCTCCTGCATTGCGGCAACTGCGCGATCGGCATCTCCTCGCAGCGGATCAATAGCGCTGAAATCTAAGAAGGTGGCTTCGGTATCTAAATCTGTACCAAATGGATTAAAGGCGCGTGGCTTTAATCCGCAACGAACTATCTCTTCATTTAGCGAATCCCATGAAAGATAAGTCGCATCCGTAAAAGGTAAGGGCGCAACAGCGCCGAGAGCAGCATGCGACCAAGCGGCTTCAAAGAACTCATCATTAGTGGCAAGTAAATCCATGGTGCGCATACGAATTCGTTCGTCATCAATGAATACAACTTCACTGCCTACTGGAATTCTTTGAAAAATTGTCTCCGTTTCATTGATGAGAATGGGAATTAGCGATTCCATTCCTTCGGAAATGATGCCTTGCGCCATGCGATCGAGAATTTCTAGCGCTGCCGGGTACTTATCCTTCGCCTTCTCTGCGCGAAAACGAATTTCTTCAGTTAGCAAAAGTTCGCGGCACGGCAGAATTGAAAGCTTTCCAACGACAGGGCTAGTTGTTCTTTGTGATGAGACTTCAAAGTAACTTAACTCTTCGATTTCGTCTCCGAAGAAATCAATTCTTATCGGGTGTTCCGATAGCGGTAGGAAGAGATCAACGATTCCTCCGCGCACGGCAAACTCACCACGCTTTTCAACTAGATCTGTGCGGGTATATGCCAACTGTGTTAAATGCTCCACCAAAGTAGTTAGATCTACTTCGCCGCCAATTTCTAAAGTTTGCAGAGGCGATGTTGCTAAATTGGCGATAAATCTATGTATTACTGCGCGGATTGGTGCAACAACAATTGGATTCTCTAAATCTTTTCTCGCAAGCGTTGATAGCGTCGCCAACCTTCTGGCAACAGTGTCACTGCGCGGGCTTAAGCGCTCGTGAGGCAGGGTTTCCCATGCAGGAAATTCGAGAACGTTTTGATGTAACTCTCGGAGTTCGCTCGCTAAATCCTCAGCGCCACGACTTGAGCTAGTAATTACAAGTAACGGTTTACTTTGCGCGCGCAGTGCAAGCAAAAATGGATACGTAGGGGCCGGGGAAATTATCTTTTGCGCGTCACCGATACAGGATGCAACGGCAGTATCTGCCCCAAGCATCTGCACTAATGCGCGCATTTGATCAACCCTTTCCAGTATGTGAGAAATGCCTTTGAAATGCCATTCCCATTGGCGATTTCTCAAGAGAAAACGCCGTAAGGCCCCGTTCCCAAAAGGGAGGGGGCTTGATGGATCAAGTCTAACGCGCATAATCGCGTATCAAACTCATGAGTATTCCTGAGAGGATATGCCCGTGACACAGAGCCCCGCTAACGCCAATAACATCGCAAGCGATGATGCGATTTTGCGTAGCGATGTACGCAAGCTTGGCGATCTACTAGGTCAATCACTTG
The DNA here is from genome assembly GCA_965268165.1 of Candidatus Nanopelagicaceae bacterium. Taxonomy (GTDB): domain Bacteria; phylum Actinomycetota; class Actinomycetes; order Nanopelagicales; family Nanopelagicaceae; genus Planktophila. Next base: position 166,399 of record OZ254162.1, on the reverse strand, counting down.
TTCGCCAAGAAGGACAAGAGCTTCTCGACCTCGTTGAATCTGTACGTAAAGCGGTCCGCGAAGGTGGCGGTATTGAACTGCTAGAAAAACTCTCTGTCGAAGATTCCGTGCAATTGGTGCGCGCCTTCAGTACTTACTTCCATTTAGCAAATGTCGCAGAACAAGTTCACCGCGCACGTGTTCTTGCGCAATCTCGCGCAGTAGGTGGCTCTTGGCTAAGCCGCGCGATAGATAAAATTGAAGAGGCTTATAAAGCACAAACTCCGGGCCATTCCTTTACTCAGGCAGATTTAGAGCAATGGGTTAGCGAACTTATGGTTCGCCCTGTATTTACCGCACACCCAACCGAAGCTGCGCGTCGTTCGATCCTCAACAAACTTGGTGAAGTTGCAAAGTTATTGGATCAAGATTTAAATCCGCGCCAGAACGAGCGCTTGGCAGAAACTGTAGATCTCCTTTGGCAGACCGATGAACTTCGTTTAAATCGCCCAGAACCACTTGATGAAGCGATGAACGCTCTTTATTACTTAGATGATCTTGCTTTAAATACCGTTCCAGAAGTTTTAAATGATTTTGCACGCGAACTAAAGCGTCTTGATATCAATCTTCCAGTATCTGCCCGCCCACTTACCTTCGGTACCTGGATCGGTGGCGATCGCGACGGTAATCCAAATATCACTGCGCAAGTAACTGAAGATGCAATTGCGCTGCAGGTTGCTCATGCGATCCGCACCACGATTTCGGCTATGGATGAGCTGCGCCAGATGCTCTCTATTTCAACTCGCATCGTTGGCACAACTCCTGAATTACAAGCTTCTATTGAAAAAGATTTAAAGAATATTCCAGAGTTTGAGCCACGTTTCTTGCGCTTAAATCAACAAGAGCCATATCGTTTGAAGGCCACTGCCATCGTTCATCGTTTGGTCTTTACGCGCACTCGCCATGCTTCACAGGCTCCACACATTCCAGGACGCGACTATGCGAACTCTGCAGAACTAATTGCAGATTTAACTTTGATGCGCGATTCATTGGCTGCCCATCGTGGCGAGCTAATCGCAACCGGCTTTCTAGAGCGCACAATCCGCAGTATCGCCGCCTTCGGACTTACCCATGCAACTCTCGATGTGCGCGAACATTCCGATGCCCACCACGGCCTTCTAAAGCAAGTCATGCCTGCTGGCTACATTGACCTGTCACACGAAGAAAAGTTCCCGCTGCTCATTTCAGAGTTAGGTAAGAAGAGTTCGCTTGATCTATCAACGCTAGACGCAGCCGGCAAGAAGACTTTCGATACCTTTAAAGCAATTGATGATCTAATCGCCAGATTTGGCCCAGAAGTAATCGAGACTTACATCATCTCAATGACCAAGGGCGCAGATGATCTAGTCGCTGCAGCAGTTATCGGCAAGGCTGCCGGGCTAGTTGATCTCGATAAGAAGATCGCCAAAATTGGTTTTGCACCACTGCTTGAAACTGTTGCAGAACTTCGTGCCGCTGGTGCGATCCTAGAAAAGCTTCTTTCTGATCCAACATATCGCGCGCTCGTTGCGCTGCGCGATGATGTGCAAGAAGTGATGTTGGGATATTCAGATTCAAATAAAGATGCAGGTATTGCAACAAGCCAGTGGGAGATCCACCGTGCACAACGTGCGCTGCGTGATGTCGCTATTAAGTACGGCGTAAAACTTCGTTTATTCCATGGTCGTGGTGGCTCTGTCGGCCGTGGTGGCGGACCTACTTACGATGCGTTGGTTGCACTTCCATGGGGATCAGTTGATGGTCAGATCAAGATGACTGAACAAGGCGAAGTTATTAGCGACAAGTACGCACTTCCCGCACTTGCTCGCGAAAATGTTGAGTTAACTCTTGCCGCATCCCTTGAAGCAACGATTCTTAATCGCGCGGCTCGTCAAAGCCCTGAAGATTTAGCGCAATGGAACGAATGCATGAACTTGATTAGCGATAACTCTTTTGCGCGCTACCGAAAGTTGATTGATCATCCAGATCTTCCTGCTTACTTCTATGCCTCAACACCGGTTGAACAACTTGGAAATCTCTTCCTGGGTTCACGTCCATCACGTCGCCCAGATGCTGCAGGTGGGCTCGATTCACTGCGTGCAATTCCGTGGGTATTTGGTTGGACCCAATCACGACAGATCGTGCCGGGTTGGTTCGGTGTTGGTACCGGACTTAAGGCAGCGCGCGAGGCTGGTAAATCAGATGTATTAAAGAAGATGCTTAAGGAATGGCACTTCTTCCACACCTTCATCAGCAATGTGGAGATGACTTTAGCTAAGACAGATCTAGTGACCGCAAAACGTTATGTAGAAACTCTGGTTCCGGCCGAGCTTCATCACTTCCTCGACACAATTACTGAGGAATTCGAGCTGACAGTTAAAGAGATCCTTGCTCTGACTGAGAAAGAGACGCTGCTGGGAGATCAACCAATTTTGGCTCGTACCTTGCAGGTGCGCGATGCCTATCTTTCTCCACTGCATCTGCTGCAAGTTAACCTTTTGCATCGTGTGCGCACTGCTGGAGAAGCGCCAGATGCGATGTTGGTTCGTGCGCTCTTGCTGACTATTAACGGCGTCGCAGCAGGTCTTCGGAATACAGGCTGACTAAATGTTCGCGTTTACCTGGATTTCACCAAGAATATGGGTAATTGTCCTTATCTAAGATTTCATTGTTTCATACTGTTTACAACATGACACATTCTGGATCTTCAGCGTTTGATGAAGTAAACGAAAAAGTTGCACAGGCTGGTGAATTACTAAAAATCAAACCTGGCGTAATAAAGGCCCTTAGCAGTTGCGAACGTGAAGTTGTTATCTCTATTCCGCTGAGACGTGATAGTGATGTGGATGTGCTAACCGGTTATCGAGTTCAACACAACAGCGCACGTGGACCTCGTAAAGGTGGCATTAGATTTCACCAGGATGTTGATCTTGATGAGGTTCGCGCACTCGCATCCTTGATGACTTGGAAAACCGCCCTGATTGACGTCCCATTCGGTGGCGCAAAAGGTGGCGTCGCTGTTGATGCTTCTAAGTTAACGCCAATTCAAAAAGAAGAAATTATTCGCCGTTGGACTAGATCGCTTGTGCACGTTTTGGGACATCATCGGGATATTCCAGCGCCCGATATGGGGACTGATTCGCGCACCATGGCATGGTTGATGGATGAATTTCATCGCCTGGAAGGATTTCAACCAGCATGCGTAACTGGCAAGCCGGTAGAACTCTTCGGCGCACATGGCCGTGAAGAAGCAACTGGACGTGGAGTTGCACAAATTACTGCTGCAACCTTAGAGAAACACGATGCAAAAGTTAAAGGTGCAACAGTTGCCATACAAGGGTTTGGAAACGTTGGCAGATATGCGGCGCTGGTATGCCAAGAACTTGGCATGAAAGTGATTGCAATCTCAGATGTAACAGGTGGAATTAAAGATAAGAGCGGTATTGATATCAAAGAGATTTTCGGACATAAGACTCTTGAAACCGTAGAAGGCTACGAGAGAATTACTTCAGATGAAGTATTGGAAATAAACTGTGAAGTATTGATTCCTGCAGCGCTCGGCGGTGTAATAAATGAGACCAATTGCGGAAAGATCAATGCAGATTTCATAGTTGAAGGTGCCAATCAACCGTTAACAATTGCAGCCGACCGCGAACTTCGTGCATCTGGAGTAGTGATAGTTCCAGATATATTGGCCAACTCTGGCGGTGTAATGGGTTCATACTTTGAATGGACCCAAAATATTCAAGAATTTAGCTGGCCCCTAGAAAAATTTCGTCGCGAACTTGATCTGCGCATGGATAAAGCGTTTGGAAATGTACATAAAGTTTCCAAACAATACTCAGTGGATTTACGGACAGCAGCAATGGTGGTTGCCGTTGGCCGCGTTGCTGAGGCCTTTGATATGAGAGGTTCCCTAGTTTGATTTCAGTTAAAGCGTGGCCGCGGTGCTGGTTTCCACCACGAATACCCTCTAATTTATGAAGCTATTGTCTTGAATATTGTATTTGTTATATCTTCAAAGGTGGCTACCCAGGAATAACCGCATTCCCCGCATAGCGTCATTGGACCGAAATCGTCATTGCTCACTATTTCCAACTCAATTGATCGACAGACAAAGCAATTTGGAAATTCTAAATATTTTGACATGACTGCTTCCCTTCTTTGTGTTGAAATGGCCGGGGAAGCATTAATAGTATGAGCGTCTACTTGAAAGTAACCCGAAAGAAGTTAGTTACATTTAAATGAATAGTGGTAGAACGGTTAGAAAATGAAAGCCTAAAACTCAACCATTGAATCTCGACTGCGTGAAATCCAACCCCTTAGAAATTAAAGATTCAACAACATCTGCGCCACGATCTAGAAATTCTCCTAAATCTTTCTTCTCTTCCTTGCTGAATTGCTTCAATACAAAGTCGGCTGGATCTTGCTGTCCCATGGGGCGACCTATTCCGAGGCGAACGCGGTAGTACTCAGCGGTGCCAAATGCTGAGGTAAGTGATTTCAAACCGTTATGGCCGTTATCGCCACCAGCAATCTTGGAGCGAATTGCCGCAAAGGGAATATCGAGCTCATCGTGAAGAACAATTATTTGTTGTGGTTCTACTGAATAGAAGTTAGCGAGAGCTTTGATTGGTCCGCCAGATTCGTTCATGTAACCCTTAGATTTAGAAAGAATCACAGAAAAAGCATCGACACCGACGCCTAACTTGTAGGCGGCGATGTCGGTGCGTGACTTATGTGTACTTAGCTTTACGTTATGACGCTTAGCGAGTTCATCAATAACCATCTGGCCAACGTTATGGCGAGTGGCTTCATATTGTTCGCCCGGGTTACCGAGCCCAACAATTATCCAAGGAGATGTACTCACGAGATAAAGAGTAAGGCTTAAGCGTCTTTCTTCTCTGCATCAGCTGCTGGTGCCGCTGCTGCATCTGCAGCCGGTGCGACTACTGCAACTTCTTCAACTGCAGTTGAACGCTCTGAGAGGTGAACAACGATTGTCTTTGGATCAGAGATCAACTTAACTCCAGCAGGAAGTGCAACGTTCTCTGCGTAGAGTGATTGACCAGCTGCAAGACCAGTTAGATCAAGTGTGAAGAATGAAGGAATAGCGGTTGCTTCAACTTCAACTTCAATTGTGTGGTTAACGTGCTCAAGAATTCCGTCACGATCGTGTTCGCCTTCTGTGTGAACAGGAACGCCAACGGTAACTTTTTCACCACGACGAACAGCAACTAGGTCGATGTGCTCAAGGATCTGCTTAAGTGGGTGGCGAACAATCGCCTTTGGAAGTGTTAGCTGATCCTTGCCATCGATATCGATTTGAAGGAGAACGTTTGATTGCTTCAAAGCAACGCCGAGTTCGCGCGCTGGAAGAGTGATGTGCTGTGGCTTCTCGCCATGGCCGTAGATAACTGCAGGAACTAGACCTGCAACGCGTGCACGACGTGAGGCACCTTTACCGAACTCAGTACGTGTTGTGCCGGTGATCTTGATTTCAGCCATTTTTATTACTCCTGTTTGTTTTGATCTGAATACTTCGGGGCTTTACTTTTTTAACACGAAGTTCCAGCAGGAGTTAAATCCTTACCGTCGATTACGGAGTTTTTCACCCTCGCCGGAAACCTGGGCAAAGGTTAGCGCGGCTTAGCTGTGTCCGTCAAAAAGGCTTGTTACGGAGCCATCTTCGAAGACTTCGCGGATCGCACGAGCCAGAAGTGGCGCGATTGAGAGGACGGTCAGCCCATCAAAACGCTTATCTTCATCGATCGGAAGTGAGTCGGTAACGACAACTTCGGTGACCTTGGAAGCCTTTAGGCGATCAACTGCTGGGCCAGAAAAGACCGCGTGCGTTGCCGCGACAATAACTTCTTTTGCACCTGCTGCGAATAAGGCATCTACTGCTTTGGTAATTGTTCCTGCGGTATCGATCATGTCATCAATTACTACGCAAGTCTGGCCTTCGACTTCACCGACAACTTTTCCAGTAACTGATTCGTTTGGAACGCGTGGATCGCGGGTTTTATGGATAAAAGCAATTGGGCAGCCGCCAAGTAGTTCTGACCAGCGCTCGGCAACGCGTACGCGACCTGAGTCAGGAGAAACAATTGTTAAACGAGTGCGATCTACTTTGCTGCCAACGTAGTTTGCGAGCATTGGTAGTGCAAATAAGTGATCGACTGGTCCGTCGAAGAATCCTTGAATCTGTGAAGTGTGAAGATCAACAACCATTAGGCGGTCAGCACCAGCTGCCTTGTAGAGATCTGCCATCAGACGTGCGGTGATTGGCTCGCGACCACGGTGTTTTTTATCTTGACGCGCATAACCGTAGAAAGGTGCAACAACTGTGATGCGCTTTGCAGATGCGCGCTTTAGCGCATCGACCATGATTAGTTGTTCCATGATCTGTTTATTTACTGGAGCGGTGTGGCTTTGAAGAACGAAGGCATCGCAACCACGAACTGATTCTTCGAAGCGAACAAAGATTTCACCATTTGCAAAGTCATATGCAGATGTTGGTGTTAATGGAATACCGAGTTCTGCGGCGACTGCTTCGCTGAGCTCTGGAAATCCGCGGCCTGAAAAGAGTCGAAGTCTTTTCTCTGAGGACAAACGAATTTCGCTCAAGGAAATTAGCCTTTCTTCTCGTTGCGTTTTTCTGAAGCTTCGGCAGCAATTGCAGATTTAGTGCCAGATCGCTTGCGCATGACCCAACCTAATACATTTCGTTGCTTACCTCTAGCGACACCCATGGCACCAGCCGGAACATCTTCAGTAATTACAGATCCAGCCGCGGTGTAAGCCCCGTCACCAATTGAAACTGGCGCGACTAACATCGAATCGCTTCCGATTCGGACATGATCTCCGATAGTGGTGTGATGCTTATCTACTCCGTCATAGTTAACAAAGATTGTGGCCGCGCCAATATTTGAGCCTTCACCGATGGTGGCATCGCCCACATATGAAAGATGTGGAACTTTAGAACCATCGCCAACTTTTGCATTCTTAATTTCAACGAATGCGCCAGCCTTTGCGCCAGTTCCAAGAACGGTGCCTTTACGTAAGTATGAGTACGGGCCAACGTTTGCACCGGCGCCGATAGTTGCTTCAAAGCAATTCGATTCAACGACGTTTGCGCCATCAAGCACCTTGCAAGATTCCAGCGTTGTGCGAGGCCCAATAACTGCGCCAGTTGCGATCTTTGAAGCTCCCAAGATCGCAGTACCAGGAAAAATAGTTACATCGTTTGCGATCTCTGCATTTGCATCAATCCAAGTTGTTGTCGGATCAACAATTGTTACTCCCGCGCGCATGAAACCTTCGTTGATGCGATCACGGAGCAAAGCAGCGCTTTCTGCTAACTGGACGCGATCGTTAACTCCCAAGATTTCGATGAAATCTTCGATTAGCGCAGCTGCGATTGTTCCGCCTTCATTGCGCAGAATTTCGATGACATCAGTTAGATATAGCTCGCCTTGGGAATTATCGTTAGTTAGCTTGCCAATCGCGCCAGCAAGTTTTTTAGCATCGAATGCGTAAACCCCTGAATTAACTTCGTAAATAGCCTTAACAAAATCATCAGCATCGCGCTCTTCAACGATGCGAAGTAGTGAGCCATCATCGCCGCGAACAATGCGCCCGTAACCAGTTGGGTCAGGATGTTCTGCAGTTAAAACTGATGCGGTGAAGCCACCTTCGTGATGAGTGGCAAGGAGTTGCTTAAGTGATTCCCCGGTAAGCATCGGCGTATCGCCGGCCAAGATCAAGATAGTTCCTGAAATATCTGTACCTGCGAGCGCCAACTGAGTTGCATGGCCGGTGCCGCCGCGACGTTCTTGGAAGACTGTTGTGACGTTAGGTGCGACTTCGCGTAGATGTTCTTCAACTGCTTCGCGTCCTGCGCCAACGACAACGCGTACTTGTTTTGGGGCGAGCGCGCTAACGGCGTTTAAAACGTGGCCAACAAGTGAGCGGCCGGCAACTTCGTGCAAAACCTTTGGCGTTGCTGATTTCATGCGAGTGCCTTCACCGGCGGCGAGAACAACAACCGTTTCGAGATTTGCACTCATGTAGTAAGTCTAACTGGTGCGGTTTGCTCCGCTTGCTTGCCTAGCGGGCAATTAAAATTGCTCCGCCACCAGGTATCGATCCTGGACCCTGGGCTTCAAAGGCCCATGTGCTAGCCACTACACAATGGCGGAACGCATATTCTCCCTCATATCCATGTGTGCTCGCGACCATTTCAGGGCGATCCCCGTAAGCGATATATCCTCTAGACCTATGAGCGCGCATCGTGATGAAGTCGACCGCCTAATCGCGGATTGGAAGCGCGAGCGCCCCGATTTAGATATCAGCCCCTTTGCGGTGCTTAGCCGTATTTCACGAATCTCTCGAAATTTAGATATCGTCCGTCGTGATGCTTTCGCTGATCTGGAAACTTCGGGCTTCGATGTTTTAGCTGCACTGCGCCGTTCTGGCGATCCATATCAACTCTCCCCTGGCGCACTTATGCAAGAAACACTTGTTACAAGTGGCACCATGACAAATCGTTTAGATCGTTTAGAAGAATTGAAATTGATTACCCGCCAGCCAGATCCTGTCGATGGCCGTGGATCACTTGTAACTTTAACTGCATCTGGAATGCGCGCAGTTGATAAGGCGCTAGAAGGTTTGCTTGAACAAGAACGTGAATTACTAAAGGGCTTAACGCGTGAACAAAAAGTTGCGCTGGCAGATTTACTTAGCGCACTTGCTGCGCATCTTGAAGAAAATTAGATTACTTTGGCGCCGTGCACTGGTCCATAAGCTCGGGCAACGCTTCCAACAACTCCGCTAGAAGTTAACGCAACAGCCAAGTCTAAACCCTGCTCTTCATCGGCAACCAAGAATGCAACTGTTGGCCCAGAACCAGAAACGATTGAACCAAGTGCGCCATATTCTTCGCCGACATCTAGAACTAAAGTTAAAGCAGGGCGCAGCGAGCAAGCCGCGGATTGCAGATCATTATGTAGCGCCTGACCTACTGCTTTCGAATCTGCAGCAAGTAAAGATTGCATCAGCGCATCGCTAGTTTGCGGCGCTGCGATATCTAAACCAGCGCGCAGACGATCGCACTCTTGATAAACCGCAGGAGTTGATAAGCCAACAGTTGAGAGCGCTAAAACCCAGTGATATGTGCCGCGCGATAGCGCTGCGGTTAATTGATCTCCTCGACCCTGACCAATTGCTGTGCCGCCAGAAATCATAAAAGGAACATCGCTACCAAGCTGTGAGCCGAATTCGTGCATCTCTTCTCGTGACATCTCGAGTTCGTAGAGCTCATTTACGCCAACAATAACTGCGGCCGCATCTGCGCTTCCGCCGGCCATGCCACCTGCAACAGGGATCGATTTATTCACTTCTATATGCGCATCAATGACAAAGTCATAGTCATCGGCGATTAACTGCGCTGCCTTTACCGCCAAATTAGTGGCATCGGCGGGCACTCCATGTGTGTGATCACCGATGATTGAAATAGTGATTCCGTTACCTGGTGCAGATTTTGTGATTGTGACATCGTCATAAATTGAGATCGCTTGAAAAACAGTAACTAAATTATGGAAACCATCGGCCTCACGTGGGCCAACTGCCAGTTGCAGATTTACCTTGGCAGGAACTCGTACGGTGACAGAGTTGCGGTTAGTTTTGGACACGCTAAGACTCTAAACCTTGTTGGGCAATTTTGCAGAAGCCATGGATATCAAGTGATTCACCGCGCAGCGTTGGGTCGATTCCGGCGGCGATTAAGTGCGCTTCAGCGGTAGCGGAACCACCATAGCGAGATGAAAGAGCGGCGCGCAGCATCTTGCGACGTTGTGCAAATGCCAGATCAATAATCGTAAAGACTTCCTTGCGCAGAGTCTCATCTCCTGGTGTTGCACGTCGTTTAAATCCAACTAACTTTGAATCCACATTTGGCGCCGGCCAGAAGATCGAACGAGAAACTGAACCAGCACCTGTTACATCTGCCCACCAGGCAGCCTTAACGCTGGGAATTCCATATTCTTTGGTATTTGGTTTTGCAGCTAGACGATCTGCAACTTCAGCTTGCACCATAACAACGCCACTGCGCAGAGTTGGCAGAATTTCTAGAAGATGTAAGAAGACGGGAACTGAAACGTTGTAAGGCAAGTTCGCAACTAAGACTGTTGGCTCACCTGGAAGTGATTTAACTTGAAGAGCATCTTGATTGATGACAGTGAGAATTTCGCTGCGATCGCTATGTAGCGCAGCAGTTATAGGTAGTTGATTTGCTAAACGTGAATCAATTTCAACCGCAATGACGGTGCTTGCTTCTTCCATGAGCGCAAGCGTTAGCGAACCGAGGCCGGGACCGATCTCAAGTGCGACATCGCCGGCGGTAACGCCTGCGGTGCGAACAATCTTGCGGCAAACATTGGCATCAATCACAAAGTTCTGGCCAAGTGCTTTGGCAGGTTTTAAATCTAACTTTTCAGCAAGGGCGCGAATTTCTGCAGCACCAAGCAGGGTCATAACGTAGAACCTGCGGCAAATGGCCCGAAGATACGTTCGGCGTTATCCGAAAGCGCTTGGGCCAATGCGCCAACGCTCTCGTTACGTTCTTCAGCCATGGCGCGAACGATATTTGCGATCTGCGCTGGAGTATTTAGCGCGCCGCGATTTGGCATAGGAGATAAGAAAGGTGAATCTGTTTCAACTAATAGCTGATCGTGCGGAACAAGTTTTACCGCATCGCGAAGTTCGGGGGCGTTCTTAAAAGTTAGCGTGCCTGCGAAAGAGAGTATGTATCCGCGATCAATGCAGAGCTTGGCCATATCTACCCCGCCTGAGAAGCAGTGAAAGACAGTCTTTTCGGGAGCGCCGACTTCAAGCAAGATAGATAAGACATCATCATGTGAATCGCGGTCGTGGATTACTAACGCCTTCTTTGTCTTCTTTGCTAACTCGATATGCCACTTGAAAGAATCTTGTTGGCGTTTGCGCAGTTCTGGTGGAGTGCGGAAATAATCTAAACCGGTCTCACCAATTGCACGAACCCGTGGGTGGCTCGCAAGTTCTTCGATGATCTTTAAGTCGGCATCTAAATCAGGAACAACGGGCGCTTCATTGGGATGCAGTGCAACCGCTGCTAGAACTCGATCATCAAAGTGTTCAGCTGCTGCAACGCACCATTTTGATTGTTCTGCCGAATATCCAACTTGTACAACGCGATCTACGCCAGCCGCTTTTGCATCATCTAAAACTTGTTTTACTTCTGCCGAATCAGGTGCAGCATCGGTAACGATTTCCAAATGTGCATGTGCATCGACCGTTGGAACAGGAAGTGGTTTCGGCGCTGGCGCCAGTGGGCGATCAATATCGCGATTGTGGCGATCTGCCATAGGAAATTACTCTTTAGTCTCGAGTCGTGGAAATAGCACTGGAGTCTTAGTTACAAGAGTTCCTTCGGGAAGTTGTCCCCATTGTGCAACCTTTGAGATCTGCTGATCTGCAAGTGAACCAATAGTTGCATTTGCACTAAGTGATTCCCACAAGATTTCTGTTGTTGCCGGCATTACCGGATGCAACAAGACAGCGAGTGCGCGAAGTGATTCGGCGGTGTTATATAAAACTTCTTCTAGCGCCGTTTTATTTGCAGGATCTTTCGCCAGGATCCATGGCTCTTTCTCGGTTACATAGCCATTTACCTTCTTGCAGAAATCCATAACCGCGTTGATTCCAACTTGGAAATCAAGTGCGACCATTGCAGAATCGGCTTTTTCGACGGTGCTAGCTAGCGCTGCAGAAAGTCCCGCATCGGTCGCTTTCGCTGGCACTTTACCTTCGCAGTATTTTTCAATCATCGCAGCCAAGCGCGAAGCCAGGTTGCCAAAGTCATTTGCGAGCTCTGATGTATAGCGAGCCGACATATCTTCCCAAGAGAAAGAGCCATCGCTGCCGAAAGGAATAGCGCGCAAGAAGTAATAACGGAAGGCATCTACGCCGAAGTGATCAGTGATATCCGATGGTGCGATACCTGTGAGCTTGCTCTTGCTCATCTTCTCGCCACCAACGAGCAACCAACCGTGAGCAAATACTTTCTTAGGAACTTCTAAACCTGCAGCCATCAACATCGCCGGCCAGATAACTGCGTGGAAACGCAAAATATCTTTTCCAACTAAGTGAACATCTGCCGGCCAAGTCTGTGCAAACTTCTTGCCACCTTCAGTATCTGGCGCATCTGTTAAACCGACTGCAGTTGCGTAGTTAAGGAGCGCATCAAACCAAACGTAGACAACTTGATCGGTATCCCAAGGAACTGGAATGCCCCAATCAAATGTCGAACGTGAAATTGAAAGATCAGAAACGCCACCTTCAAGGAATGAGACAACTTCGTTGCGCGCACTTTCTGGCTGGCAGGCATCTGGATTTTTGCGGTAGTGCTCAAGTAAAGGTTGAACAAATGCAGATAATCGGAAGAACCAGTTATTTTCATTGACGAGTTCAACCGGCTTGCTATGAATAGGGCAGAGCTTTTGTCCATCGGCATCGATTAGATCGCCAGGTAACTTAAATTCTTCGCAGCCGACGCAGTAAGGGCCTTCATATTTGCCAGCATAAATATGTCCAGCATCTTTAAGTGATTGCAGAAACTTTTGCACGCGTTCGGTGTGACGGGCTTCGGTGGTGCGGATGAAATCATCATTAGCGATATTTAGCGCGGTCCAATTTGGCTTCCAGGCCTCTTGCACTAAGCGATCTACCCAGGCTTGTGGAGCAACGTTATTTTGCTCAGCGGTACGCATTACTTTCTGACCATGTTCGTCGGTGCCGGTTAAGAACCAGACAGATTCACCGCGTTGGCGATGCCAGCGAGTTAAAACATCGCCGGCAACGGTTGTATATGCATGGCCAATATGTGGCGCATCATTTACATAGTAAATCGGCGTTGTTAGGTAGAAAGATTTCACGAAGGCATCTTATTCGCATCAACTACCGCTGCATAAACGATCCGCTTAGGCAGGTCGAATTCATCGGCCACAGTTGCAATTGCCGCCTTGCGATCCATGCCCGCCGCCTCAAATTCACGAACTCGCGCAACCATCTGATCTGCAGTCACTTCTGCTGTTCCGACAGCCGCGCCTGCAATAACCATGGTGATCTCCCCCAAAATCTCTTTTGAGGTCGACCAAGCAACTAGGTCAGCAAGTGTTCCGCGAACCGTTTCTTCATAAGTCTTGGTCATTTCGCGACAAATTGCTGCCTTGCGATCGCTACCGAATACAGCGAGAGCATCTTGCAGTGATTCGGTGATGCGATGTGGAGCTTCGAAGAAAACCATGGTGCGCTCTTCAAAGCGGAGTGATTCATAGAGTGCTTGACGCGCGCCAAGTGCGCGCGGTGCAAACCCTTCAAAGGTAAAGCGATCTGTTGCAAGTCCAGATAACGCAAGCGCCATAACCGGTGCACTTGGTCCAGGAATAACTGTTACCGCTAAATTTTCAGCGATCGCATCACGTGCTAGACGAAAACCCGGATCGCTAATTGTTGGCATGCCAGCATCCGATACAACTAATACCTTCTTTCCGGCGCGCAGTAGTTCAAGAATCTCTTGTGTGCGTTCTGTTTCGTTGCCATCAAAGAATGAAATAACGCGACCAGTAAAGGTAACTTCGATATCAGAACATAAGCGATGAAAGCGGCGCGAATCTTCAGCGGCGATAACTTCAGCGTTTGCGATCGCATCTTTTAGGCGCGGACTTGCATCTCCGGGATTTCCCAGAGGAGTTGCTGCCAACGTGAGCGCCATGGGTACATCCTCTCAGTACGCTAGGTATGTGAAAACCCGCATCTACGTTGGCGCGATCACTTTAATCTCACTTGCCTTGCGGCTCTTCAATCTCGGAACTCCAAAGGGCTTCGTCTTTGACGAGGTTTATTACGTAGATGGTGCGCGCGATTATTTGGCCCATGGCGTTGAAATATCTGGAGATGACCCAGAATTTGTCGTTCACCCACCGGTTGGAAAGTGGCTGATAGCGCTAGGTATGAAGCTATTCGGCGATAACGAATTTGGTTGGCGTATTATGGGCGCACTTCTTGGCTCTGCCATGATCGTTTTAATCGCGCTCATAGCGCAGCGCCTGTTTAGAAATTCCTACATAACAATTGCGGCAAGTGCGCTTATGGCGATGGATGGATTGGCTTTAGTACATTCTCGTACCGCGTTACTGGATATCTATCTCTCATTCTTCATTTTGCTGGCGACTTATTTCTTCATGGCGCGTTGGCATTGGTGGGCTGGCATCGCACTCGGCCTAGCGATCGCAACTAAATGGAGCGGTCTTTACTTCCTTGCGCTATTTGCAGTTGTTGCGCTCTATCGAGCGTTCGCACATAACACTGGGCGTGACTTAATCAAGCCGACTGTAAAGACGGCAGTGCAATATGGGTTGGCCCCAATTTCAATCTATATAACTTCTTGGTCTGGTTGGTTTGCCAGCAGCCGTGGGTGGGCGCGCGATTACTCTGAAAATGTTGTTACATCTTTTATTTATTATCACTCTCAGATGCTGGGCTTTCACACCGGCTTAGTCGAAAAGCACTCTTACCAATCCAACCCGTGGAGTTGGTTGATTATGGGAAGACCAACCTCTTTCTACTATGAGACCCCAAAGACTTGCGGGGTAGATAATTGTTCGCAGGAAGTTCTCGCGCTTGGAACGCCGCTGCTCTGGTGGTTGGGAACTATCGCACTTGCTGTAGTTGTTGGCTTTTGGATTAGATCGATAGCTGTTAAACGTTATGAGCCGCCACTTAATTTAATTATTGCTGGAATGGCTGCTGGATATCTACCTTGGTTCTTCTTTCAAGAGCGCACAGTATTTACCTTCTACGCAATTGTCTTTCAGCCCTTCTTGATTCTCGCCGTTATTTACTGCGCCTACGCGCTACTTATGCACTTTGAAAGTAAGCGAAATACCTATCTGATTCTTGGTTTTATCGCCTTTGCGATCTTTATAAATTTCATCTTCTTCCTGCCGCTTTTCACAGGAGATGTGATTACTTACGATTCATGGCAGGCGCGTATGTGGCTGCCTTCCTGGGTTTAAATCTAACTATTCGTTAGCGGCGCGGTTGCGCTTCATGCGCTCAACCGCTTCATCTGCAAGTTGTTGATCAAAGATTTCATCGCGCGATGGCGCAGCCGCGGCAAGGGCTTCGCGTTCTAGGCGCTCTTGTTCTTCACTCCACTGTCCAGGTGTCGTTAGATCAATAACCCGCTTTGGAGTAATCGCCTTTGGAGCATTTACATAAGTTGGTACTGGTACTGAATTTGGTTGCCATTCTCCACGAGCGGCTGCTGTTCCCTTAGGCAAAAGCGTTACACCAGTAAGTTCGCGTTCAGAAAGTGGAATCCAATGTTCAGTTGAAGGCTTCGGTGCGACAACCTCTGCCAAATTTGTTGATGAGACACCAACTGTTGTGCGATGAATCTGAGTAACGCGACGTCGACGCGCTCGGTCGGTAGTTGTTTGGTGGCGAACATGTACCAAGTAGAGAACTAACCCAACTACTGGCACTCCGATAAATGAAATTGCAAGAGTTTGCATAATCGCACCTACTGTCGTCATTACGAAAGCGATAATAATTAACAAGAAAATAATTCTGCGGCGCATAAGTTGTTGGGCAATTTTTGCTTCTCGATCTAGGTCGGTGTGAATTACCCCGGTTCCAGAACTTCCACCCGGAGAATTTTCTGCAACTATGCGAAGCGCGCTTTTATATCTTTCTACATTTTTTCCAGAGAACTCGTTTCGATCGTGCACCCAGCGTGGGAGGAAGTAAGCCACCCACATGCCGATTATCGATAGATAAATAATTCCAGAAGCCATGATGGGTCAAGGTTAGAGGAGCACCCCTGCCGCCCCGTGGATTTAGAGGCTTAAATGACCTGGAAATTTTCTTTCACATAACAGTGATGGTCACGCCATTTTCCATCGATATGTAAATACCTAGGTCGTAAACCTTCAAAAATATAGCCAGCTTTCTCGGCGACCTTTATCGAAGGTGCATTTTCAGGACGAATATTTATTTCAATGCGATGCAAGGCCAGTTCTTCAAAGCCAAAGCGGGTCAACATATTTACCGCTTGTGTTGTAAATCCACGGTTGGCATATGCGCGATCTATCCAATAGCCGATATGCGCCCCGCGCATCGCTCCATATGAAACACCGCCCATCGTTATCTGCCCGATTAGGTTGCGCCCTTGCTCGTTAATCTGCCAGATAGCTAATGAGTATGAGCGTCCGTTCCGTCCTTCACGGCGATGCCATCTCACCATCTCGCTAAATGAAGGGAGTTGGCTGGAGTTCTTCTCTCCTGGAACTTTCGGAAGGGTGGCCTCCCAATCAGAGAGCCAATCTTTATTTTCAGCACGAACATGAAGCCAACGACGACGATCGCGGATTCGCAGCGGGCGTAATTGCAACTCGCCATCAGTTAAGAAAATCGGCCAGTGCTCAGACATATTTAGACCTATATCAATACTTATATGTAACGGCGCTCGAGCACGACAACTGTGACATCACTGCCTGCGGTGATATTTAGATCGCCTTCTGGAACAGCGATAAATGCATTGGCATCAGAGAGAGTGGCTTGTTCATCTTGAGTACTAGAACCTTGAGATAGCAACGGAAGAACAGATTTTCCATCTTCAGATAAGACTGCACGGATATAGGAACGATATCCACCGGAAGAGGTAATTGCTTTCTCCAGCTTTGCCTTAATCGATGGGCGATGAATTGTTGCCGCACCAAGCATTGTGCGAATCATCGGCCGGATGAAAAGTTCAAATGAGATGTAAGCAGCAACTGGATCACCTGGCAGAGTTACGACCGGAGTCTTATCCGGACCAATAACGCCAAAGTTATGGCGGCCGCTAGATTCGATAGCGATATCGACGGTGGTTATTTCACCCATTGCCGAAAGTGTGCGAGTAATTAGATCAAATGAATCATCGTGGCGTTCTCCACTGATAATAATCAAATCAGCGCGAACCAATTGATCTTCAATAACCGCCTGCAGTTGGGCTTCGTCGTCAGGAATTGTGTGGACGCGATATGCAACTGCTCCAACTTCACGCACTGCAGTAGTTAGCAACCACGAATTAGTCTCGTACTCTTCGCCAGCCTTTAACTCTTTACCTGGCTCAACTAAATCTGGACCTGCTGAAAGCACAACAACACGCGGGTGCGGACGCGTAGGTAAATGATCGCGACCAATAGATGCAGCAAGTCCGATCTGGGTCGAGCGAATTCTTGAACCGGACTTGAGAACTAGACGTTCTCCGGCATAAATATCCTCGGCAAGAGTCGCGCCATGCGCATCTAGCAGGGACATCTCAAATGCTTCGAGTGGTCGACAGATCGCTAATAGAGAGGAGAGAAACTCATCTACACGAGTGCGGTCTGACATAATCGGAAACAATACTTCTAGTGCAGTAGATAATTGGGGATTTAGATGAGTGCAGCAAGCGAGAAGTCTGAACTTCGCACTCGCTATCGTTTTGAACGGCGCGAAAGATATCTAGATCACTCTTTTTCATACCTTGCTACATCTTCAGAATTTTCTAAGGCAAGCGCTATCGCCAGCTATATCTCTTATGGCGATGAGCCAAATACGAAAGAGCTAAATGAAGCGTTATTGAAGAGCGGCAAAGATCTTTACCTGCCGCGAGTAAATGGCATCGATCTCGAATGGGTACTTTGGAACGGATCAAGTGATCAACTTGCACCAAGCAAATTATCAAAACAACTCCTTGAACCAACCGGTGCCGCGCTTACCGATCTTTCACGGATCAATCTAATTGTTGTACCAGCGCTACGCATTGATAGATCTGGATATCGCTTAGGACAAGGCGGCGGCTTCTACGATCGCGCACTTCCAAAACTTTCTGCATGGAGTATTGGATTGATTCATCCAGATGAGATTTCTAGCGTTGATTTACCTCGCGAAGAATTTGATGTGCCGTTAAACGCTGCAGCAACACCAGATTTAATTCTTAGATTCAATTCTTAGATTCAATTCTTAGATTCAATTAACCTTTAGGTAAATTGCGCGCCATAACAATTCTTTGAATCTGATTGGTGCCTTCGTAAATTTGAGTTAACTTGGCATCACGCATCATGCGTTCGACTGGATAGTCAGAGACATAGCCATATCCGCCCAAAACCTGCACTGCATCTGTTGTTACCTTCATGGCAACATCGCTTGCGAAAGTTTTGCTTGCTGCAGAGAAGAATTTCAGGTCTTTATCGCCTCGTTCGCTACGTGCTGCTGCTGCATAAGTTAATTGACGAGCCGCCTCAATATTCATCGCCATATCTGCCAAGATAAATTGAACGCCTTGGAAATCAAAGATCTCTTTGCCAAATTGTTTACGCTCGTGTGAGTACTTGGTCGCAACATCTAACGCACCCTGTGCAATACCTAAAGCTTGTGCCGCGATGGTGATGCGAGTGTGATCCAAAGTATCCATCGCAAGTGCAAACCCTGCGCCGACTTCGCTGATCCGGCGATCATCTCCGATTGTCACTTTATCGAAATAAACTTCGCGAGTTGGAGATCCGCGAAAACCCATCTTCTTTTCTGGGGCGCCGAAGGAAACTCCGGGATCAGATTTTTCAACGATAAAGGCGGTTATTCCTTTAGATCCTTTACTTGGATCGGTCTGCGCAATAACGGTATAGAACTCAGAAACGCCAGCGTTAGAGATCCATTTCTTACTTCCATTGATTACCCAAGATCCATCTTTTAACTCTGCCTTAGTTTTAAGTGCAGATGCATCTGAGCCCGCTTCAGATTCAGAGAGGCAGTAAGAAAATCCTTTACCTTTTGCAAGTTGTGGCAGCCACTTTTCTTTCTGCGCTTTGCTTCCGCTCAGAATAAGTGGCAACGATCCAAGTTTATTTACCGCTGGAATTAGCGAAGATGAACCACAAACTCGCGCCACTTCTTCAATAATTATTACTGTGGCAAGGGCATCTGCGCCTTCTCCACCAAATTCAGTTGGAACATGTGCAGCACTTAGTCCGGCTTTAAGTAATGCATCTGCCGCTTCTTGCGGATAGCGATGGTCTTCATCTACAGCTGCAGCATGTGGAGCAATCTCATTTTCAGCAAGCGCGCGAACGCTTTCACGTAGATCGTTGTACTCAGATGGAAGTGCGTAAAGATCGTTCGCGCTCATCGTTAGCCTCTGCCTTTTCTATCTCGGTCTTGTGCTGCAAGGTTAGATAAGTATGCATTGTATTGAGCAAGTTCATCAGGTTCACCCATGGCCGCTAAGCGCGCTTCATTTCGATCAATGCGCTTGGTCTCGCGAGAGTCATCGCGCATCCATTGAATAAACGTGGCAACCAGCGCAAGCAGGATTGGAATCTCGCCCATCGCCCATGCGACTGAACCACCTGCATGCTGGTCGGCAAGCAAATCCAAATTCCAGGGTGTTTGCAGCGAAGCAAAGTAACCCTGATCAAGCAGGGTTGAAGTTGAGATTAGTGCGACCGCAAAGAAGGCGTGGATGCTCATCGCTGCGAAGAGAATAACTATGCGCACGATGTGTGGAACTT
Source organism: Candidatus Nanopelagicaceae bacterium (assembly GCA_965268165.1). Classification (GTDB taxonomy): domain Bacteria; phylum Actinomycetota; class Actinomycetes; order Nanopelagicales; family Nanopelagicaceae; genus Planktophila. The sequence goes on along the minus strand of OZ254162.1, from coordinate 146,744 downwards.
TTCGGGGATTTGGATCAATGCCAATTATTACGTGGAAGAAAAGAATTCCGGCAAGTAAGAAGTGAACGCTCATCACAAGGTGGCCAAGATGCGACTGCATCAAATTGCCAAAGAGCGGCGTCATATATAGAACAAAGAGTGAGCCATCGAAGAGGGCCAGAGCAGAGACTGGGTTAGTAAACACTGCTGCAGGTTTTGAATGGAGCAATGCAATTAGCGTTCCACGAACTCCGCGTTCTTGGCTCGTACGACCTTGTGGCAAAGTGCGCAGCGCCAAGGTAATTGGTGCTCCTAAAACGATTCCGATTGGTGCAACCATTCCGAGAAGCATGTGCGCGATCATGTGATACTCGAATGAGAACTTGGCGTAAACACCTAAGCCACCGCTTGTTGCATAATCAATTGCGCTAATTCCAAGAGCAAAGGCAACGGTTCGTCCTACTGGCCACTTATCTCCGCGGCGCGTAAGAATGATCACGCCTCTTATATAGAGTGCGACGGCAGTTACCAAAACGCCAATCATCAACGCATCAGGATCGTAGAGCGAGATCAAGCGCCAAAGGTTTGGAGGTGGTGGCGTTGCAATTCCAGCAACTGCCAAGCCAGGATCGAGCACGGAACTTTCGGAACGCAAAGGTGGCTGCATCGTTGAAAGTTTTGATCCAACGAAGGTAGTTACAGCCATGATCAATACTTCAACTGAAAGTAAACGGCCCAACTGCTTTCCATCTAATTTGAGCGATCCCTTTAATTGGCGGCGGTTTAAATAGCCAAAGAAGATAAGAACTGAAGTTAATAAAATCTTTAGGAGAACTAAGCGCGCATAGTCTGAGCTCCAGGCGCTTTGAAAATTAAGTCTGGCCCACGCATTTGCTGTTCCACTAGCGGATACCGCGATCGCTGCCCATAAAGCTAGGGCGCTAAAGCGTGGCAGCGCCAATGCACGATCTTGCGCCTTTAAGAAGGTGATCGCTACTAAACCACCAACCCAAAGAGAAATTGCAACGACGTGTACTACTAAAGACCCGATGGCCAGCGCGTGCGAACCACTAGATGCAGAGTGGCTTTCAAAGACTGGTGCAATGATCGCTGCCAGACTTAGCAAAAGCAGTGCATTTGCACCGGCAACGCCTCTGATACGAATCGCTACTAATGCAACTAGTAGCGCCAAACAGAGTTGCGCAAACATATATTTGCCAAGCGTTATCTGCGAGATAAAGGAACGCATTGACGTTGGATCTAAAGCTTCCGATAAATCTGTTCCGAGAATATTCGCCAAAGTTGCAACTATCGAAATTCCGGTTGCTATCGCCCAAGTTAGAGCCGCAATTGCCGTTATATTTCTTAAGGCTTTGGCGGTTTCCCCAAGCTTTCCCTCAACATCATTTAAAAAGAAGGCGATGGCCAGGAGCAAACCGATTGTGGTAATGCCCGCAGCTAGGGATAAGAACTTACTTATCTCCAGTAAATTCATCGCTCGTTAAATATCTTTCGCGCATAGAGCGCAAGTGCAATCAGTACCGCTAGTGAAGCAACCAGCAGTCCGATTACAAATAAGTTAGTTCCGAAGTCACTGCCTTCTATCTTTGCAGGGGTTGTTGGAACTACTTCTTCAGGCACGGAAATTGTTGGAGTAGAAAAGTTAAAGACGAAAGATCCTTCGAGCGGCAGATCCATTTCGGAGATAATGTTGTAAGAGACTTTGTAAACGCCTGACTGAGTAATTGGTTTCATTCCAACAATCAAATCGTTTCCGGCGACAGTTAAGGTGCCATCATCTACGCGACGACCGGATGGATCTGTGACAATTACTTCATTACCCATATCCATAGGTGTGATTTCAACAGTGATCGTCACTGCACTTGGCTCTACTTTCAGAGTCGAACCAGCGATTGGTGAAGTAGCAACAAGAGAGTTAGCAAGCGCAGGCGCTGCTAGAAGAACGGTAAATCCCAGCGCTGCAATAACTGCCGCTAAACGCTTCACTTGTGACACCTGCCCTCTCTCAAATCTCCTCTTAATTCGCCTCTATCGTCTCACTTCTTTAGACTTAACCACCAGCCCCTAGCCTGTGATTTGGGGCTGTGATTTAAAAGAATAAGAGAAGGAGTGATAGCGCGTGCCTACATATCAATATCAATGTTCTGCTTGCGAGCACGCCTTTGAGGCGTTCCAGAGCTTCTCTGATGAGCCCCTAACTTCCTGCCCTGAATGTAAGGGCGAAGTTAAAAAAGTTTATTCTGCAGTTGGCGTTGTATTTAAAGGATCTGGTTTCTATAAAACAGATTCAGCACCAAAACCTGCAACACCATCTAAATCTGAATAGTTGCTGAGATCAGTCGTCGTGATGAGGCGGCTTATCGCCTTTAATCTCTTCCTCGCGTCGCTTTGATTCGTTTTCATCCTCACGCGGATCGCGTTCATCTTTAGAAGATTCTGGGAACAGTTGTGACATGACGCGGTTCACCCCCTCAATACGCAATTCTCAATTGCCTAACTAGGGCTAATCCTACATAGTTTGCTTGTGTTCGAACGCCTCGGTCATTTCATAGTTAAGCGCAGCAAGCGCGTCTTAATCCTCTTCACTCTCGGAATTCTCCTCGCTGGTGGCGTTGGCTCACTTGCTTTCGGAAAATTGGATTCTGGTGGATATTCGGATCTCAATAGCGAATCTGCAAAAGCGGCAACGTACTTATCTGAAAAGTTCAAAGTTGAAGAACCTGTTGCTATTTTAATTATTGATAGCGGCGACAAGAGCGTTGATGACACAGCGATTTCACAACAAGCGCTTGCAGTTGAGAAAGAAGTCGGGCAAATTGCCGGAATTTCAAAGACTCTATCTTTCTGGTCAACTGGTGGCGCGCCTAACTTGAAATCTACTGACGGTAAAGCGGCATTTTTATTTGCCTATGCAAATACCGAGGTAGGCGACTTTGATTCGATCGGGCAAATTGGTAAAGATATTCAAGCTGCTTTCGATGGCAAGCGCGGAGATCTGACGATCTATGCAGCAGGTGCCGGTGTAGTCACTTATGCGATTAACCATAAAATTGAACAAGATTTGTTGCTTGCCGAATCCATCGCGATACCGCTGACTTTCTTACTACTTATCTTTGTATTTGGAGCACTCGTTGCATCAGCGATGCCACTGGTAGTTGGAATTAGCGCAATCCTCGGCGCCTTCTTTATTATTTATTTGATTACCTTATTTACCAATGTGAGCATTTTTGCTCTCAACTTGATCACCGGTCTAGGGCTAGGTCTTGGTATTGATTACGCATTATTGATGGTCAACCGCTTCCGTGAAGAACTGCACTCTGGCAAGAGCGTTGAAGACTCGGTGCGCACAACAATTAACACTGCAGGAAAGACTGTTTTCTACTCAGGTCTCACGGTTCTAGTAACGCTCAGCGCGCTCTTATTCTTTCCTTTAGATTTCCTTAAATCATTTGGCTATGCCGGGGTAAGCGTTGTTACCTTGGCAGTTCTAGGTGCGTTAATTCCGCTACCTGCAATCATGGCGCTGCTTGGACACAAGATTGATAAGGGCGCTGTACGAAAGGGTGGAATAACTCCTAAAGAAGATGGTCGTTGGGCCCACACTGCGCGCAATGTCATGAAGCGACCAGTGCCTGTTGTGATTGGTTCACTTCTTCTGCTCGGAGTAATGGCAGCACCAATTACAAATATTGCATTTGCGCAAGTAGATTCTCGCGTCCTACCCGCCAGCGATCCTGCAGCAATTGGTTCAGCGAAAATTACTGAACGATTTAGCGGTTTTGAAGGCAGCCCAATTGAAGTTGTTATTCCCAACGGTGTCGGAAGAGAAAGCCAAGTAAGTGATTTCCTTACATCGGTTGCCAAAGTTGACGGAATCGCACGCGTCGGCGAAATCGAAACTTACGGAAGTGATTTACGTATTCAAGTAATTCCAGGCCAATCATCTCGCACCATGGATGCGGAAAGACTAATTAAAGAGATTCGCGCCTTGGATAAACCAGATGGAACACTTATTGGTGGCGCAGCTGCCGATTTCACGGATTCACAGAGTGGAATCTCCAGAACTTTGCCGCTGGCACTTGGTTGGATCGCATTCTGGGTAATGATCTTGATCTTTATCTTTACCGGTTCAATTATCTTGCCGATTAAAGCGGTATTGCTAAATGCTCTATCGCTAACTGCAACTCTTGGCGCAGTCACGTGGATATTTATCGACGGTAATCTCAAATGGTTAGTAGGTGATTTCACAGTTACCGAAACGCTAGATTCAGGAACCGTTATCTTGGTTGCTGTAGTTGTCTTTGGACTTTCTATGGATTATGAACTCTTTCTGCTCTCGCGCATTCGCGAAGAACATATGGCCGGCAAGAGCAATATCGAATCTGTAGCAACGGGGCTGCAACGTTCTGCACGAATCATTACTGCAGCAGCACTCCTTCTCGCAGTCGTCTTCGCTGCATTTATGACAAGTGGCGTTACATCGATCAAGATGTTGGGCTTTGGAGTTTCACTCGCCGTACTGCTAGATGCCACGCTAATTCGTGCCTTGTTGGTTCCAGCGTTGATGAGACTCTTTGGTGAGACCAACTGGTGGGCGCCAAAGCCGCTGCGCCGCTTCACAATGACCCACTAATTTCTATCTATTACCGCTAACGCGTACCCTTACGACATGGATCTCATCGCAAATCTGCAATGCGCAGACCAACCAGGCATTGTCCATGCGATGACAACTGCTGTCCTTAACTGCGGTGGCAACATCATTGAAAATCAGCAGTTCACAGATCACACAACAAATACCTTTGTGATGCGCACTCGCTTTGAAACCGCACAAGGCCTGGCAGCTGCAGAGAAGAGCCTGGGCGAAGGTTTAGGAAAATTCTCACCAGCGCTGCACATTCGTGAAACCGCAAAGAAGCCACGCGCGCTCGTTATGGTTACTAAAGAGAGCCACTGTCTGCGCGATTTAATGTATCTCCTCGAACTCGGTGAACTACCAATTGAGATCCCACTAGTTGTTTCAAACCGTGAAGATCTCAAGCAGTTAGTTGAATCTCATGGAATTCCATTTATGTATCTGCCAGTTGATGCCTCAAATAAAGCTGCTCAGGAGAAGGCTTTGCTCGCAAAAGTTGCAGAGTTAAAGATTGATTTCGTAGTTCTAGCACGTTACATGCAAGTTCTATCTAACGATTTCTGCGCGGCACTTCCGGGCAAGATCATCAATATTCATCACTCGTTCTTGCCAGGATTTAAAGGCGCTAAGCCTTATCACCAAGCCCATGATCGTGGTGTAAAAATAATTGGCGCTACAGCGCACTTTGTTACTGCTGATTTAGATGAAGGTCCAATAATCGAACAAGATGTTGCACATGTGACTCATTCATCTTCACCTGAAGAATTGATCGCACTTGGTCGCGATATTGAACGTCGCGTTCTTGCTAAAGCGGTAAAACTCTATGCGGAAGATCGCATCTTTATCGTTGGACATCGCACAGTTATTTTTAGTTAACTCTTAATTGGTGTCCCCGGCGGGAGTTGAACCTGCGACCTACCGCTTAGGAGGCGGTTGCTCTATCCACTGAGCTACGGGGACCTGCGTAAAAGTTATCTTCGCTTGGCAAAGGTTATCTCTACGATTAACATAGGGCTAACGCGTTCAACAACGAATCGTGTGTATTAAAGAATGAAAGGCCACCCATGAAAGCGCTCGTTATCGGCGCAGGCGGAGTTGGCAGGGCAATAGCAAATATCGCATCTCGTCGACCATTTATTACCTCAATGGTCATTGCAGATCGCCACCTGTCACGCGCCGAAGAAGCAGTAGCAAGAGTAAAAGATCCCCGATTTTCAGCTGCGGAGGTGAACGCCGCAGAGCTCGAGGATATTCGTGCACTGATTCGTAAGGCCAATCCAGATATTGTCATTAACGCCGTAGATCCGCGCTTTGTTATGCCGATCTTCTTAGCTTGTGAAATTGAAAATACAAATTACATGGATATGGCGATGTCTCTTTCTCGTCCGCATCCGCATTACCCAAATTCTGAAACTGGAGTAAAGCTCGGCGATGAACAATTTGCGCGCGACTGGAACTGGTGCGAACGCGGTATCTACGCGCTAGTCGGTATGGGAATTGAGCCGGGAATGAGCGATGTCTTTGCTAAATATGCATCTGACCATCTCTTTAGCCGAATCGATGAAGTAACTATTCTCGATGGTTCTAACTTGGTAGTTGAAGGCGCTGACTTTGCTCCATCTTTTTCAATCTGGACAACTATTGAAGAGTGTTTGAATCCGCCACTAGTTTGGGAAGATGGTCGCGGTTGGTTTACAACTGAACCATTTAGCGAGCTAGAGGTCTTTGATTTCCCTGAAGGAATCGGGCCTGTTGAGTGCGTAAACGTTGAGCACGAAGAAGTTGTTTTGATTCCGCAGAAAGTCGATGCCAAGAAAGTTAACTTCAAATACGGACTTGGTGCGCAATTCATCACGACTCTCAAGACAATTCATATGCTCGGCATGGATCGTAAAGAGACAGTTGAAGTTCAAGGCCACCCAGTTTCACCGCGCGATCTGCTTGCCGCATCTCTTCCAGATCCAGCAACTCTTGGTGAACGTATGCGCGGAAAAACTTGCGCCGGCACTTTAGTTAAAGGCCTTGATAAGTCAGGCAAACCATATGCGTGCTACATGTACAACGTTGTAGATAACGAATGGTCGATGGCTAACTATGGAGATCAAGCAGTTGTTTGGCAGACTGCAATTAATCCAGTTATTGCGATGGAGTTATTGCATAAAGGAACTTGGAAACCAGAAGGCGTGAACGGCCCAGAATGGTTTGATGCCAAGCCTTTCCTTGATCTACTTGAAGAGTATGGAACCAGTTGGCATATTCGTGATGAATCAACAGCTGGAATCTCAGTCGCGGAGTTAACCGTTTAAAAACGGGAGGCTGCGATGGCGAAGGAATTGCAGTTCGATGTCGTAGTAATCGGATCCGGTTTTGGTGGATCCGTTACTGCGCTTCGATTGCGCGAGAAGGGTTACACCGTAGCTGTCCTTGAAGCCGGAAAGAGATTTGCAGATAAGGACTTCCCTAAGACCTCATGGCGCGTAAATAAATTTCTATTTGCGCCAGCACTCGGTTGTTTCGGAATCCAAAGAATTCATATCCTCCCCGATGTACTTGTCCTTTGTGGCGCAGGCGTTGGCGGAGGTTCACTGGTCTACGCCAATACTTTGTACCAACCTGGCGATAAATACTTCCAAGATAAACAGTGGGCAGAGATCACTGATTGGAAACGCGAACTCGAACCTTGGTATGAACAAGCCCGACGCATGTTGGGAGTTGAAGAGAATCCTTACTTCTCGCCATCTGATGTGGCTATGAAATCAGCGGCAACCAAGATGGGCGTTGGACAAACTTTTAAGATGGCGCCACTTGGAATTTACTTTGGAAAAGGTGAAGGCGTAGCAGCGAGTGATCCTTACTTTGGTGGCAAAGGACCAGATCGCAAAGGCTGCACAAACTGCGGTGAATGTATGACCGGTTGTCGCCACAACGCAAAGAACACTCTGCCCAAGAATTATCTGGGTCTTGCTGAAGGTGCTGGTGCAAAAGTATTTCCAATGACAACGGTTACAGAATTCGAAGAGCGTAGCGATGGAAAATGGAGAATTAAAACTGAGAAGACCGGAGCTTGGGATGGCTCGCGCGGACCAACCTTTATTGCAGATCAACTTGTGGTTGCTGCCGGAACATTTAACACTCAGAAGTTATTGCATAAGATGAAACGTAAACAATTACCACAGCTTTCGGATCGTCTTGGCGCCCTTTCTCGAACAAATAGTGAAGCCCTCACTGGTGCGCTTATGGATAACCGCGATAACGATTTCAGTCGTGGAGCAGCTATAACCTCTTCCTTCTTTCCTGATGAACATACCCATATTGAACCTGTTCGTTATGGCAAAGGAAGCAACTTCATGGGATTGCTGCAAACGATCATGACCGATGGATTTACTGGAAAAGAAAGGCGCCGCGATTGGTTAAAGCAGTTCTTAGCCAAGCCTTCGCTGCTTTTGCGAATAATTGATGTGCGCCACTGGAGCGAGAAGACGGTAATCGCACTTGTTATGCAAGATGTTGACTCTGCCGTAACCGTAAAGGGAAAGCGCGGCTTATTTGGATTTAAGTTAACTTCCAAGAACGATAGCGATAAGCCAAATGCGACTTATATTCCCGCGGCCAATGAAGCGGTGCGACATATCGCAAATGAATATGGTGGAATCGCAGGCGGGCATATTGGGGATTTAATTAGCGCACCATTTACCGCTCACTTTGTTGGTGGCTGTGTAATTGGGGCAAATGAAAAAACTGGAGTTATCGATCCGTACCACCGCGTTTATAACTACCCAACTCTTCATGTAGTAGACGGGGCTTCCATCACCGCAAACCTAGGTGTGAATCCATCTCTGACGATTACTGCACAAGCAGAGCGCGCAATGTCATTGTGGCCAAATAAAGGTGAGGCTGACCAACGTCCCGCACAAAACGCTCCTTACAAGTATCTTGCTCCAATACGACCTAACGATCCAGTTGTTCCGGCCAGCGCTTATGGCGCTCTTAAGTAAATTAGTTGCGGAGGCGAAATGAAAAAGTGGGCGCTAGTAACAGGTGCAACTGCCGGAATAGGTGAGAGCTTTACTCGCTTACTTGCTGCGCAAGGATTTAATCTAGTTTTAGTTGCGCGCGATGAGGCTCGCCTACACGAACGAGCGCAAGGGTTGAAGGATAAATTCGGTGCCGAATCAGTTGTAATCGTCGCTGATTTAGCAACTGAATCTGGATGTGCCAAAGTTGAAGAGTTTATTAAAAACAATGAGATTGAAGTACTGATTAATAACGCTGGCTTTGGAATCAATAAGGCATTCGCGATGAGTGATTTGGCAAAAGAGGAAGAAGTCCTCAAAGTGTTGGTACGCACGCCCATGCGCTTGATGCACGTGGCACTTCCCGGAATGAAAGAACGCAATTCTGGAACCGTAATCAACGTCTCATCAGTTGCCAGCTTTATTGCAGGCGGTGCATACAGCGCTTCAAAGGCTTATTTAACTGTTTTGAGCGAATCACTTCACACCGAACTTTCAGCTACCAAGATAAAAGTTTCAGCGCTCTGTCCAGGATTTACTCGTACCGAGTTTCATAAACGCGGCCGTATGAATATGGCGGGATTGCCAGAGTTCATGTGGCTTAACTCGGATCGACTTGTTGCACAGGCTTGGAAGGATGCGCAGGCAGGAAAGGCGGTCTCGGTTCCGGGATGGCAGTACAAACTCTTGGTGGGTTTCATCACTCTGGCTCCACGACCACTGGTTCGCAGGGTCGGAATGAATTTGCGAGTCAAACAACGCTAATTCACATGCTTTTCTCCGCTTGCATCCCCGATATGCAAGCACTCATTGGCTAAAATAACTCCATCATCAATGGAGGTTTTCATGTTTCGTAAGGCCATCGTCGTAGCCGGAGCTACCGCTCTCGTACTCGCATCTATTACTGCAGTACCAGCAAGTGCTGCAACCAAGGTCAGCAATGGCGTTGCTTGTAAAAAGGCTGGCCAAACCACAAAGGTAAGCGGTTCTTCTTACCGCTGCGCAAAGAACCCATTGGTCAAGAATTCAAAGCTAACTTGGTTGTCACTGGATTGCCTTAACACAGCAAATACTTATAACAAGGCCGTTGCAAACTTGCCAAAGATCAAAGCTGCGACAGATGAAACTGTTGCAAAGCTAGATGCAGATATGGCCAAGCAAGCGATCGAAACTGAGAAAGCCAATAAGTTGATTCCTGAATATCAGGCAAAGATTGCAACGATCAATACTGCGCTAACTGCCTTGCGAGCAGATACTGCAAATCTAACTAAGAACAAGGCGACTATCGATAAGTACGCCGCAGCGGTTCGTAGCTATGAAGCAGCGATTAAGGCCTACTCAACTGTTGGTAAGCAGGGTGATCGCAGTGAGCGAGCAAAAGAACAAGCGCTCAGCCAATATGAGAGCTCAAAGACCGATATTGAGACCACACTTGGCATGGCCAAGTTGATCTGCAGCAAGGGTTTCTAACTCTTACAGTTAAACTCTAAATCGAATTTGGTAAGCCTTAGGTTAGCCCTATTCGTTTTGCTTAATCGCGCGCCTTAACTTACGTGGGTGCGCACCCATCTAATCTGGAAATGGTTCGCTCTGGCTATTTTGGCCGGACATACCACAGCCAAAATTCTGCAGATAAATGCTGGAATAGTTCTAGATCTATTCCTCTTTAACTTAATTATCGTTGCGGCGATTATTTCGCTAATTCGCGCACCACTTCACAGCGATCCATTTGCGATCTCATTCACCGCGCTGGCAATTGCCTTATGGGGAATCGGTTCGCTCTATTCGAGCCTTGCTCAATTCTTTAACTTCAACGCTAATTCTTTGCTCTTTTCAAATATCGCATATGCGCTCTTCTACCCTTTTGCCTTCCTAGCCATTCCCCGCATTCTTGGACGTAGGCAGCGGCTTCGTTTACTTGAGCTGCTAGATGCAGCGATCTTTGGGCTGGGCTTGAGTTCAATAGTTACTGCGTTGATTCTTATTCAATTCATCTCCAATATCCCTGGGGATAGCACGAGCGCCTTCTTTGCAGTCTTATATCCCGTCTGCGATATCGCTTTAGTTGTAATCGCCATTGTTAGCGCAGTTGTATCTGGATTTTCAACTAGATCAGTGCTTTTGATAACTGGTGTACTGGTTTTTGCGATAACTGATTTCTATTTTCTCTGGGCGCAAATAACTAATTCTTACCAATTTGGACAGATCAGCGATAACGGTTGGTTACTTGGAATAACTATCATCACCTTCTCGTTGTGGGCGGCACCAAATAATCTGCAGCCGGAAACTAAAATCCATCCAGCGCTAATTGCTGTCTCTATCTTTATCAGCCCGGCGCTGCTATCTGCAATTGCACTTCGCCCGGATTACTTTCCTATTTATGTGGTTATCCCAACGATCGCAACTTTATTTATGGCATTTATAAGAATGACTCTAGTTATCAGGCAGGCCAGTAACTTAGGTGAAGAGAAGATCTTGGCGCGCACCGATGAGTTAACGGGGTTACCTAATCGCCGCCGCTTAGTTGCTGAAATCAGCGCGCTAAGTGGCGTGGAAGGTGCCCTGCTTTTATTGGATCTCGATGGGTTTAAACCGGTTAACGATCAATATGGCCATGAGATGGGCGATCAAATTCTGCAACAAGTAGCAGCACGATTTAGTCGATCACTTCCAACAGGTTCTGTTCTGGCAAGACTTGGCGGAGATGAGTTTGGAGTAATCGTGCTCGGTAGCCCCGATACAACGTTAGAAGTAGCGCATGCACTGCGTGCAACGTTGAGTTATCCATTTACCGTTGGGGGAAATCAAATTTCAATTAGCGTAAGTATCGGCCATGTAAGAAACGATAAGAATGGTGATTTATTGCAACGAGCTGATGCTGCGATGTATGAAGCAAAGCGCAGCGGTGTGGCTATTGTGGAGGCAGCGGCTTATCAGCCTTGATTTCCTTAAGTCTTTCTAGAGATTCCAGACGTTCGGCTGCGTGATCAACAATTCGTTCTGCATAACCTTTTGAATATCCATCTAAATACAACCACGGTTCGTGTATCTCTGCCGCAGATAAGTGAGCTAGCTCAGGAACATATTTGCGAATGTAATCGCCGTTTTCATCAAAGCGTCGACCTTGTTCAATTGGATTAAAGACTCGATAATAAGGCGAAGCATCAGTTCCAGTTCCAGCAGTCCATTGCCAGCCATGAGCGTTTGATGCGGGATCAAAATCAACTAAGTGTTCTGCAAAGAAACGCTCGCCTAGTTGCCATTCAAGGTGCAGGTCTTTAACTAAGAAAGATGCCACGACCATGCGAGTGCGATTGTGCATCCAACCTTCTTGAACCAACTGGCGCATCGCAGCATCCACAAATGGGTAACCCGTTTTACCTTCATACCAGGCCTTAAATTGTTTGCCGGGCTTGTCATAACGCATCGCCTTAAATTGTGGCGCGTAGTAATCGGTATCGGTATGTGGGTTGTTAAATAGAACATCGGCATAGAACTCGCGCCAAGCAATCTCTTTACGGAAAGTATCGTGCGCCTTGGAATCGCCTAAGTTTTGGATCAAGGTACGCGGATGGATCTCGCCAAACTTTAGGTAAGTACTCATCTTGGACGTGCCATCAATTCCGGCAAAGTTACGGTTCTCGTCGTAATTATCAAGGCCGTTCTTAACAAACTCTTTAAAGCGTGCAAGGGCTGCAGCTTCTCCGGCCTTAATTACTTCAACGCCTTCTGGCATCGGAAAATCAGGAAAAGCACGGTACTTAGCAGGTGGAGTTGGCGCTTTAATTTCTTTTGGAGTCTTGGCGGGTGCGCGCCAACCATGTACACACCAAGCACGATAGAAAGGTGTGTAAACGCGATATGGAGTTCCATCGCTTGGCTTTACAACTCGACCCGGTGCAACTGCATAAGGACTGCCGGTGCGGATTAAATTGATGCCAGCCCTTTCAACACGTAGATCGCGTTCTGCACCATAGCGTTCGTATTCAGTTGAGATATGAACTTCAGCTACACCGTAAAGTTCAATAAGTTCTTTTAAGACTTCAACTTGATCGCCTTCGATGATGTGCAACTTATTGCCGAGTGATTCATCGAGTGCGCGAAGTGATTGACCCATATAGGCAAGGAGTTTTTCGCCAGCTTCAGCGATCTGAGTTTTATCGAGGATAAAGACAGGAACTATCTCATCGCTATTTTCAATCGCTGCAACTAAAGCAGGGTGATCTGAAATACGCAGATCCCGTCGAAACCAAATGATGTTTCGACCAGTAGCCATTACTTTGCGCTTTAGAGGTGGAGCATTCCGACTGAGTCATCCCAGCCGTCAACATCTTCAGGTTTACGTGGGCCTTTGCCAACATAACGTGCAGATGGACGGATCAAACGACCAGTGCGCTTCTGCTCGAGAATGTGTGCTGACCAACCTGCAGTACGAGCTGCAGTAAACATCGAAGTAAATAGCGGTGCTGGTACTTGTGCAAAGTCCAAGATAATCGCAGCCCAGAATTCAACGTTTGTCTCCAAGACGCGATCTGGTTGGCGCTCACGAAGCTCTTGCAGAGCAGCCTTTTCAAGCGCTTCTGCAACCGCGTAACGTGGTGCGTTAAGTTCTTTAGCAGTACGACGAAGTGTGCGAGCGCGTGGATCTTCAGCGCGGTAAACACGGTGTCCGAATCCCATCAAGCGCTCTTTGCGATCAAGTAAGCCCTTTACATAAGCAGTGGCATCGCCAGTTTTTTCGACTTCTTCAATCATGTGCAATACACGTGAAGGAGCGCCACCGTGAAGTGGGCCAGACATCGCACCGATTGCACCAGAGATTGCTGCACAAACATCTGCACCAGTTGAAGCAATTACGCGACCGGTAAATGTTGATGCATTCATTCCGTGCTCTGCAGCTGATACAAAGTAAGCATCAATTGCGCGAACGTGAAGTGGGTCAGGCTCTCCGCGCCAACGGATCATCATGCGCTCAACAACTGTGTGCGCCTTATCAACTTCTGATTGCGGAACCATTGGCTGCCAAGTACCGCGAGCAGCTTGTGCCAAATATGAAAGAACCATTACAGATGTGCGTGCCAGGTTGCTGCGCGCTTCTTCATCTGAAATATCAAGTAGCGGTTTGAAACCCCATGCTGGTGCCAACATCGCAATCGCTGATTGGATATCTACGCGCACATCACCTGAGTGAACAGGAAGTGGGAACGGTTCAGCATTTGGAAGACCAGGATTGAAGAGATCGTCTACGAGTAGACCCCAAACGTTTCCGAAGGTAACGCGACCAACAAGATCATCGATATCAACGCCGCGATAACGCAGTGCGCTACCTTCTTTATCTGGTTCTGCAATTTGTGATTCGAAGGCGATAACGCCTTCCAGGCCGGGTTTGAAATCATCTGACATGCTCCAATTCTGCACCGTCCGAGGGGGTGCTGACGACCACCAATTCGGGAAATGGCCAGAATTGGCTAGAAGATGACGCGGAAGTGAAAGTGAGGTTCGATACATCTATGAGCGAACTCGACCGTGAAGCGATCCGTGCCATGCGCCGTTCTTACGGCGAGGTCGGTCTCGAGAATTTACCCGCCGATCCATTCGCCGCTTTCAGCACCTGGCTAAAGGAGGCTGCGGCAAATGACTTTATCGTCGAAGCTAACGCGATGGTGCTTTCGACGCTCGGCGCCGAAGAACATATCTCCACCCGCACCGTTTTATTAAAGGATATTTCAGAAGGCGGCTTTACCTTCTTCACAAATTACTCTTCACGCAAAGCGCAAGCGATGGAGTTGAATTCGCAAGTCACGCTTTTATTCCCTTGGTATGCGATGGAACGCCAAGTTTCGATAAGTGGTTTTGCGGAAAAGATTTCTGAAAGTGAATCAGCGGAATATTTCGCATCACGTCCATGGTCTAGCCAGATCGGCGCTTGGGCAAGTGCGCAATCGTCACCACTTTCATCGCGCGAAGAACTTGAACAACGCTTCGCCGGCGCATCTGAAAAATGGCCGGAAGGAACAACAGTTCCGAAGCCACCACATTGGGGCGGCTATCGCGTCACGCCGATCAGCATCGAATTCTGGCAAGGTCGCTACTCGCGTTTACATGATCGCTTGCGCTATGAGCGGACTAACAGCGAAACCGAGTGGGAGATAACTCGCTACTACCCTTAGGCTTAGCCCATGAGCGCAGATATTAAGATCCCAGATAATCTCAAACCACGTGATGGCCGTTTTGGTTGTGGCCCATCAAAGATTCGCCCCGAAGCGCTTGCTGCACTCGGCGCATCTGGTTCATCGATTCTCGGAACATCTCACCGCCAAAAGCCAGTAAAGAACGTGGTTCACCGCGTCCGCGAAGGTCTTAACTCTCTCTTCTCACTTCCAGAAGGTTATGAAGTTGTACTCGGAAACGGTGGCTCAACTGCGTTCTGGGATATCGCAACCTTTGGTTTGATCGAAAATAAATCACAGCACTTAGTCTTTGGTGAATTTTCTTCAAAGTTTGCTGCTGCTGCAAAGGAAGCGCCGTTCCTTGGTGATCCAACAGTTATAAAGGCAGAGCCTGGTTCACACCCAGAAGCTGTTGCCGAAGCTGGCGTTGATGTTTACGCACTTACTCACAACGAAACTTCAACTGGCGTTGCAATGCCGATCAAGCGCCCTGCCGGAACAGATGGTGCGCTAGTTCTTGTTGATGCAACAAGTGCTGCAGGTGGCCTGGAAGTTGATGCAAAAGAATTTGATACTTATTACTTTGCACCACAGAAATCTTTTGCGTCCGATGGTGGACTTTGGCTTGCGCTAATGAGCCCAGCTGCGATTGCGCGCGCTGAGAAGATTAAGGCGAGCGGTCGTTGGGTACCAGCGTTCTTCGATCTCGGAATCGCGATTGAAAACTCACGCCTTGATCAGACTTACAACACACCAGCGCTAGTTACCTTTATGTTGCTCGCCGACCAAATCGAATGGATGAACAACAACGGTGGTCTTAAATTTGCAGCTGGCCGTAGCGCTGAATCTTCTGCCAAGTTGTACTCATGGGCGGAAAAGACTTCTTACACAACTCCATTCGTAACCGACCCAGCTATGCGCTCGAAGGTTGTAGGAACAATTAACTTCGACGAATCAATCGATGCAACTGCAGTTGCCGCAGCGCTTCGCGCCAACGGAATCGTTGATACTGAGCCTTATCGCAAGCTAGGTAAGAATCAACTGCGTATCGGTATGTTCCCAGCCGTTGATCCAAGCGATATTGATGCGCTAACTGCCTCAATTGATTTCGTTGTAGCAGCGCTCTAAAGCTCAGATGCCAAAGACGTTTCAGCGTAACGGACAGTTCTGGCTGCTCGCACTTCAAGTAGCGACAGTTAACTTCTTTACCGGTGGCTTCGGTCCATCTCAAGCGCTACTTCGTGAAGATCAAGGCACATCACTTGGCGTTGCCGGACTTCACGGAACCGCAATGGGCGTTGCCGCGATTATCGCCGGTGGTATGAATTCAAAGTTAGTTCACCGCTTTGGTCGTTCAAATACAACTTGGATCGGCTTAACAGTATTTTCAGTCGGTATCGTATTTTTCGTCTTTGCTCCCCCAGTACAACTAACTCTGCTTGCAACGCTGATTGCCGGTTGGGGAATCTCAGTTGTTATTAACAATGTAAACACTGCAGGCTCACATGCATTTGCAGAACGTTCACACACTGCAGTTGCACAGATCAACGCTGTAGCTATTGCAGGATTTGTGACTGGAAACTTTGTAATCGGATCAACTGCAAATATTGTCCGCGATCAATGGCGTGTGGGTATGTTGATCACGATCCCATTTATCTTGGCGCTATTTATCAAGGGACGTAAGTTCGAACCAGATTCTCATATCCCTGATGAAGATGGTCCACAACGCGGAAAACTCTCGCGCGGATTCTGGTTCTCTTTTACTGGATTCTTCATCTCGATCAGCGCCGAGTTTGCAACATCTTTCTGGTCGGCGTCGCTAATTAGCGATCGCACCGATGCCAGTGCAGCTATTTCAACTCTGGCAGTAATCGCCTTTGGCACAGGAGTTGGTACTGGACGTTGGTATGCCGGTCGCGTCTTAAAACGTTTCCACGCCGATGAGCAGTTGAAGATCGCACTTACACTGCAATTTATAGCATTCGGATTCTTCTGGTCTTCGCATAATCTGGTGCTCTGCCTTGTGACTTTATTCTTTGTTGGGCTTGGAATATCAGTTCAATTCCCACTATTTACCTTGCGTATGGTTGCATTTAGCGAAGGCCGTCCTGATTTATCTATTGGTAAGAGCTCAATTGCAGCAGGTATCGCTATTGCTTGCTCGCCGCTATTGCTCGGAATCTTGGGCGATAACTTCGGTATTTCCCGCGCCTACATCATGGTTCCAGTGCTTATCGCACTTGGTTTTCTTATGGTTGCGCTGTCGCCATCCAAGCATCTGGGTGCGAATAATATTTAAATGAACTACCGCACTCGTAGGCTAATCACGATTTTAACTTTAATCAGTTTATTAGCGTTGATCGTCATAGGTGGCAGGTAGTACGCCTTCAATCGAAATATCCTTCGGCACCTTAACTTTATTTCTAAAGACAACCCAAATTATGAGGCAAGCAGTTAGTGCGGTGGCTCCACATAATGCAATTGTTTGACGAATACCGATGACCTCAGCGAGCCAGCCGATAATTGGTGAACCAAAGGGCGTTCCACCCATAAAGATAAGTAGATAAATTCCGCTGACTCGACCGCGGATCGCTGGATCTGAATTAACTTGAATCAACGAATTTGCAGTTATCAACAAGGTAAGTGCGCAGAAGCCAACGAAAGGCAACCAGATCGCATACCAATTAAAGGTTGGCGCCATAGAGAGAATGATTACCCCGGTAGAGAAAACGATTCCTAACTTAATAACAAAGGTGGCTCTGCGAAATTTCTCTAGGCGCGCCGAAAATAGCGCACCTGATAACGAACCAATTGCTAGATACGTGCCAAGCAAACCAAAAGATGCCGGTCCCTTACCAAATGCTTCAGTTGCCATAAGTGCGTTGAAGATCTGGTTATTTAAACCAAAGGTTGCAACAAAGAAGACCACCAGCATTACGACATATAGATCTGGGCGCGCGAGTGCGTAATTAACGCCTTCGCGGATCGTTCCGAGCGTCTCTTTCTTCTCTGAGATGAAGAACTCTGATTCGCGCATCTGCATCAAGGCAAAGATGACAAAAACGTAGGTAATTGAGTTGATAACAAATGATGGACCAGTATCAAAGCGCGCAATAAGAAAGCCAGATAGCGCAGGGCCAACTAGGCGCCCAGCGTTGAAATTCGCGGAGTTTAAGCTGACCGCATTGGCGATATCGGAATGGCCAACGATCTCTGAGGTAAATGATTGGCGAATTGGCGCATCTAGCGCTGAAGAAATTCCCAGGGCTAAAGCAAAGAAAAAGACATGCCAGATCTGTACTTGGCCGAGCAAAACAAGAATTCCTAAACCAAGGGAAGAAAGTGCGCCGATGAAGTTAGTTGCAATAAGAAGTTTGCGTTTATTTACTCGATCGGCAAGTACGCCACCGTGCAGCGAGAAGAAGAGAACCGGAGCAAATTGCACCGCAGTAACCAAGCCAAGATATGTTCCGCTATTGCCAGTTAACTGCAGGATTAACCAGTCTTGAGCGATACGTTGTGCCCAAGTTCCGATGTTGGATGCGGCATTTGCCGGAAAGAGAATGCGGTAATTACGGTGGCGAAAAGAACGCCAGTTACCGTCTGCTTTTACCGCCATCGCTTGTATGCTTCCTTCGTGAGTTCAAACAATAATTCAGAGAATAAATCAGAGATTAAGTCTGTCGTAACTCTAATCACTTTAGGCACCATTGCGTGGGTTATCGCAGCTTTATATTTTGCGATCACAGGTGCAGAGAGCAAATTAATTTGGACATGCGTTGCAGGTGCAGCACTTGGTGGATGGGGTATTCGTTACTCAAAGCGCCGCGCAGCGCGCAGCGGCATTTAGATCAGAAGTATTTAAGCTTCTAGCTGGCTAGCAATACCGCGTAGAACGCGACCAAGGCGTTCTGCATCGGTGCCAGATGGATGACGTCCATGGCGCAAACCATTTCCGACTTTATCCAAAATCTTAATTGTGTCTTCGATCATCGCAGCAAGGTCATCGTTATTGACTCGTGAATTTTCTGCGAGTGAAACCGGTGCTTCAACGATATGAATTGACATCGCTTGTGGACCTTTACGGCTATCGATGATGCTGAACTCAACCTTTGTGCCAGGCTTTACTGAAGGAACGCCTTCTGGAAGTGATGATGCAGCAAGATAAACATCTTCGCCTTCATCATTTGAGATAAATCCGAAACCCTTTTCGAGGCTAAACCATTTAACGCGACCTGTAGGCATGGCGTTCTCCTTATAAGAATTTCAGTACTCGTGTAGCCGCAGGGGCGCGGGCAGGGTCCAAGTTTATCGCAAGCAAAGAGGGGCGGGAACCCCTATTAATTAGGGAGGGTGGCCTCAGAGTGCGCGCCGCAGCCGTGATCGACTGAAACTACGCGGGCATCATCTGGTGCGATCGCATTTGCACATACGCCAAATGATGCGCGTAGTGAACCTGCGATTGGAATAAAGAAGCCACATGAGTTGCAAGGCTTTGGTGCGTTCTGTGCCAAAGGCGTATTTGGTCCGCGATCGCCTGTGTACCAACGCTTACTTGCTTGATCGCGACCTTCAATTGAAAGTACACGTGGACGAGCTAAACCAAGTTCGTAAATCTGCGCAGCATCTAAATCTTCATCTTGAACAAGCGCGTTTGCACCAGGAACTAAACGAGTGTCATCTAGAACGCTTGGCACAATTACACCTGGCTGAATATCTTCAGGCAAGATGCGATCTTTATATTCGATCCATTCTGGCGCCATAAGTGAATCTGGACCAGGAAGAACAACTACATCACAAACGGTTGGTTGCGCTGATGCATCTACCTTTGCAACAGTGACGCACCAGCGCCAACCTTTATAACCCTGAATATCTGCGTCGAATAAATAACTTGCAACGCGATCTTCGTCATCGAATTCGACAGAGATGAAGTTACCGACTTGCGATGGCTTTTCGGCATCGCCAAGTGCAGCACTTCTTGCTAACTCTTGAGCGTCGAACCCTTTTGTCATTTAGCTTAGAAATCCATTCCGCCGCCGTCGCCACCCATTGGGGCAGCTGGCTTGTTCTCTGGCTTGTCGGTGATTACCGCCTCCGTTGTGATGAAGAGCGCAGCGATTGATGCCGCGTTCTGCAACGCAGAGCGAGTTACCTTTGCAGGATCAATGATTCCAGATTTGATCATGTCGACGTATTCGCCAGTTGCAGCGTTAAGTCCGAAACCTACTTCTAGGTGACGCACCTTCTCTACAACGACTCCGCCTTCAAGACCGGCGTTGATTGCGATCTGCTTTAGTGGAGCTTCGATTGAAAGTTCTACAATCTTTGCACCGACTGCTTCTTCGCCTTCTAGCTTTAACTTCTTAAATGCTTGTGTTGCAGCTTGCAAGAGTGCGACGCCACCACCGGCGACGATGCCTTCTTCAACTGCAGCCTTTGCGTTACGTACTGCATCTTCGATGCGGTGCTTGCGCTCTTTGAGTTCTACCTCAGTTGCAGCGCCTGCCTTGATTACAGCAACGCCACCTGCGAGCTTGGCAAGACGTTCTTGCAACTTCTCGCGGTCGTAATCTGAATCAGACTTCTCGATTTCAGAACGGATCTGAGCAACGCGGCCCTTGATCTGTGCGTCATCTCCGCCGCCTTCAACAATGGTTGTCTCTTCCTTGCTGATAACAACCTTGCGAGCGCGACCAAGAAGTTCTAGGCCAGCTGTTTCGAGCTTTAAGCCAACTTCTTCAGAGATAACTGTGGCCCCTGTAAGGATTGCAATATCTTGCAGCATCGCCTTGCGTCGATCTCCAAAGCCAGGTGCCTTAACTGCTGCTGCGCGGAAGATTCCGCGAATCTTGTTTACAACCAAAGTTGCAAGTGCTTCGCCTTCAACATCTTCAGCGATGATTGCAAGTGGCTTACCTGATTGCATAACCTTTTCAAGAACCGGTACGAGATCCTTGATATTTGAAATCTTTGAGTTAACGATCAATACGTAAGCATCTTCAAGAACTGCTTCCATACGATCTTGGTCGGTTACGAAATATGGAGAGATGTAACCCTTATCAAAGCGCATACCTTCAGTTAGCTCGAGTTCGAGACCGAAAGTGTTTGACTCTTCAACGGTTATAACGCCTTCTTTGCCGACCTTATCCATCGCTTCAGCGATCATGTCACCGATAGTTGCATCGGCTGCTGAGATAGATGCAGTAGCTGCGATCTGCTCTTTTGAATCAACGCTCTTGGCCATTGCGGCAAGCTCTGCAACGATCGCTGCAACAGCCTTTTCGATGCCGCGCTTTAGCGCCATTGGGTTTGAGCCGGCAGCAACGTTGCGCAGACCTTCGCGCACAAGTGCCTGAGCTAGAACAGTTGCAGTCGTTGTTCCATCGCCTGCGACATCATCTGTCTTCTTGGCAACTTCCTTAACGAGTTCTGCACCGATCTTTTCCCATGGATCATCGAGTTCAATATCTTTTGCGATTGAAACGCCATCGTTGGTGATTGTTGGGGCGCCCCACTTCTTCTCTAGAACAACGTTACGTCCGCGAGGTCCAAGGGTTACCTTGACTGCATCAGCGAGAACGTTCATTCCGCGTTCTAGTCCGCGACGGGCTTCTTCATTAAAGGCAATCATCTTTGCCATGTAATTACTCCTTGTTTGTAACTCATTTAGTTTCTGCCATTTGGGGGCGTTTTATCACTCACACCCCGAGAGTGCTAACGCCAAATCTAGACGGTCTTATTCCCTGTCGCAAAACGAGGGCGGTGAATTGGTTGTTATCGGGCTGAACGCGCACTCATACGAGCCTCACGGAGGCGACGTAGGCGCTTAACGAGCATTGGAGAGGCCGCTAGGGCATCGTCCCGGTCGATCAGGTCATTGAGTAGTTGGTAGTAACGAGGAGCAGTTAGGTCAAAGAGCTCTTTAATTGCAGATTCTTTTGCACCGGCAAAGCGCCACCAATTGCTCTCGAAATCAAGGATGCGTACTTCGAGGTCAGAAAGTAAAGACCCCTGCACATCATTATTTTCGAGCGCTGACATGGAGTAAATCTTAAACCAGCAGTAGCAGAAATTGTGGGATTTACACCTTACTAAATTTTAAAGAGTATCCAAGATCATAGATATATCTGTGATCTTCGTCCAAGGGTTAACGATCGCAAAGCGCAAGATCGATTGGCCCTTATCTGATGATGGTGGAATAAAGCCGATCTGATCGGCTAATAATTTATCGCTCCACTTTTGATAATCACTTAGCGCCCAACCTTTGCGAGTAAAGGCGACAATGGAAAGTTCGGGTTCGTGAATTAAATCTAAATTGGGATGTTGGCGAACAAGTTTGGCGGCATCACGCGCCACAGTAAGGGTTTCTTCCATCGCTTCGGTATATGCATCAGTGCCATGTGCTGCAAGTGAGAACCAGAAAGGTAATCCGCGCACACGACGAGTTAAGTGAATTGCATAATCTGCTGGCGACCAAGTGTCATCATGGAGAGTTTCCAAATATGAAGCGTGCTGAGTGTGAACTTCTTTAGCAAGCTCTGGGTTGCGATAGATAAGTGCGCAGGCATCGAATGGCGCAAAGAGCCACTTATGTGGATCAACGATTAAAGAATCGGCTTGTTCGACACCGATAAATTTGGCGCGTACAGATGGTGCACATAAAGCCGCTAATCCATAAGCGCCATCAACGTGGAACCAGATATCACGGGCGTGTGTTGCTTCGGCAATTGTTGCCAAATCATCAATGATTCCGAGGTTTGTGGTGCCGCCGGTTGCGACAACTGCAAAGACGCGGGTTTGTGTTGTCGAATGCAATTGATCAATTGCAGCACCAAGTGCATCGCCATGCATTTTGCGATCAGCACCTGGCTCAATCTTTAGAAGCTCAACATCCATGATTTGGGCAGCGCTAGCAATTGATGAATGCGCCTCTGCGCTGCAAGCGATTGCCCAACGTGAAGTAATTGGATATTTCGTGCGGGCTGCAGCGCGTGCAACGACAAGGGCAGAGAGATTTCCAATTGTTCCGCCTTGTACAAAAACACCGCCGGCAGATTGTGGAAGTCCCGCTAAATCTGCGATCCAACGCAGCGCTTGATTTTCAGCAAAGACTGCGCCCGCACCTTCTTGCCAAGATCCGCCATAAAGTGAACTGGCACCAACAACTAGGTCGAAGAGATTTGAATATTCAGTTGGTGCAGATGGAATAAAGGCTAAGTTGCGCGGATGATCTGTTGAGATACATGCCTTTGCTAAAACATTGGTAAATACTTCAAGTGCTTCATGTCCGCCTAAACCTTTTGCGGTGATGGTGTTGCCAACTTCTTGAAATAAATCTTCAGCGGTGCGCGGACCATCTAGCGGTGGATCATCTTTTAAACGCAGCAGGCTGTATGCCAGGATCTCTTTGGCAAGGGATTCGACCTCTGAATTAAAGGCGTGAATTGGCATGGTCGGTGCGATTGGCCTTTCGAATCAGATTTCGCATCATCGTTGGGAAAACAAAGATGTGAAAGGGAAGTACAAAGTACCAATACAACTGACCGCCTAAACCACGTGGCGAGAAGCTAGCTTCTTGTACAACAGTGCGATCGGTTCCGTTATCGATGACGCTAAATTCGAGCCACGCTTTTCCAGGCAGAACCATCTCGGCGTAAAGTTTTAAACGTTTGCCGCGTTCTAACTCTTCAACGCGCCAGAAATCTAAACTGTCACCAACGCGTAGCGTTAACGGATCGCGACGGCCACGACGAAGTCCGACTCCACCGAAAATACGATCTAACAATCCGCGCAAGAACCAGAGAAAATCTGCGCCGTAGTAACCGTTTTCGCCGCCAATACTTTCAATTGCTTGCCAGATAGATGCTGCGCTTGCTTCAGTATTTGATTCGCGACGATCGCGCAAAACCATTTCACCAGCCCATTCGGGATCGCCTTGCGCTTTCTGCCACGGCGCAGTTGGAAATGCAGCATCTGACCAACGAGTAATTACATCGCGATCTGCAATACGAGAAAGCGCCAAGGTAATTGCACCTTCGACATCGATAAATCCTTCTGGTGGTGGCGGAATAATTGCATCAATACTCTTTGCTGGATCTGCAACTACTTCGCTAATCAAAGATTCGACTAGTGGGCGAGCAAGTGATGTTGGCACGGGAGTCACAAAACCGATCCACAACGAAGAGAGCTTCGGAGTTAGAACAGGAACGGAAACAATCCAGCGCTTGCGAAGCCCTGATAACTTGGCAAATTTCTGCATCATGTCAGCGTAAGAGAGAACTTCTTTGCCGCCGATGTCACAGATCTTGCCAACCGGCTTTTCAAGTGATGCGGCTTTACGTAGGTAATAGAGCGCATCGCGGATGGAAATTGGTTGGGTTAAATTCGAGACCCACTTTGGTGTGGTCATAATTGGCAAGCGATGAGTTAAGTGGCGCAACATTTCAAAGGATGCGGAACCAGATCCAATAATGATTCCTGCACGAAGTTCTAGAACTGGCACAGATGTTGATGCGAGCTGTGCACCGGTATTCATGCGAGATGCTAAGTGCTGGCTACGGTTCTTATCGTTAGCGATTCCAC
Organism: Candidatus Nanopelagicaceae bacterium; assembly: GCA_965268165.1. Lineage (GTDB taxonomy): Bacteria > Actinomycetota > Actinomycetes > Nanopelagicales > Nanopelagicaceae > Planktophila. The sequence goes on along the minus strand of OZ254162.1, from coordinate 122,346 downwards.
CCAAGTAAACGATCTGCTTAACGCCTTGCTTTTCTGCAGCAAGTGCGAAATTGCGCGCCATTTCGGATTCAATGTCGTCGAAGTTTTTACCTAAATTAATTGAGTGCAGAAGATAGAAAGCGGTGTGTACACCCTTAAGGGCGCGATCTAGATCTGCGATTACAGTGGCGTTACCTTCAATAATGTTTACATCTTTGGCCCAAGGTTGATCGGCAACTTTCTGCGCATCGCGTACCAAAATCCGAACATCACATTTATCGCTTACGAGGTCGCGTACCAAACGGCCGCCGACATAGCCCGATGCGCCAGTTACAAGTATTAAACGCCCTGAGTTCTGCGAGTTCATGGTGGAGAGCCTAGACTCTGCACATGGCTTCTTCTAATCGACCTCGCGTCGTAATTCTAGGCGCAGGCTTTGGCGGGCTAACCGCAGCCAAGGCGCTATCGAAAGACGCCGATGTAACCGTTGTTGATCGCCACAACTTTCAAACTTTTCTACCATTGCTCTACCAGGTAGCAACTGCTGGCCTTGCGGCAGACCATGTGGCGCACCCAGTCCGCGGCGCGCTACGCAAGAGCGGCGTGAAATTCCGGATGGGTTCTCCAATCTCGGTTGATCATAAAAACAAATCAGTAAAACTAGATTCTTCCGAAGTTCTTGAATTTGATCACTTAGTTGTTGCACTTGGTTCTGCAACTGCAGATTTCGGAGTCGCAGGAGTAAACGAACATGCACTTGGAATGAAGAGCGTCCATGAAGCAATTGGAATTCGCGCCGAAGTAATGCGCCGCTTTGAAGATCTCTGTCGCTTTGAAGATCAGACCAGACTTTCCTTGAGCGTTGTCGGCGGCGGTCCTACTGGCGTTGAAATGGCTGGCGCACTTGCCGAGCTCAAGCGCGGTCCGCTTAAGAATGATGAGGCAAATGCGGCAGAACATATCGATATCTACTTGATCGAAGCAGGGCCAAGAATCTTGCCGATGTTTAGCGAAAAGTTATCTGCGCGCGCAAAGAAAGATTTAGAGAAACTTGGAGTGAAAGTACTGCTCAATACAGCAGTGCAAGAGGTAAAGCCACGCCAGATTCTGATCAAGGACGGATCTGTAATTCCATCTGAAGTAACTATTTGGGCAGCTGGCGTTAAAGGTGAACCAACTGGTGGGCTACTTAACTTGCCACTTGAAGGAACTCGCATCAGCGTTGCACAGAACTTGCAGGTAAATCACTATCCACATATTTGGGCGATCGGTGATATCTCTAGCGCAAAGGGCGCAGATGGTGGTTTCTTACCGATGGTTGCACCTGTTGCTATGCAACAAGGGCGTTGGGTTGCAAAACAAATTATGCGTGCCGCGCGTGGTCAAGCGCTCCAAGACTTTAAATATCTCGATAAAGGTTCCATGGCAACAATTGGTCGCCATAAAGCGGTTGTGCAATTTAAAGGCATTCAGATCACGGGAATTCCAGCTTGGTATGCCTGGTTGTGGCTGCATTTGTTCTACTTACTTGGCGGCCGCAACAAGATCGGCACAATGGCCGATTGGACCTGGAATTATCTAACTTTCGATCGCGGCAATCGCCACATCATGGATAGCGTTTAATCCAAGAATTCGTATGCCTAATTACATTAACCTGCGTGGACACCAAACCTATTCATACGAATGGGAGAACAATGGTGAAGCAGTCTTGCTTCTGCATGGTGGGCTAAGCCAGACATCGCACTGGGATTATGTTTTAACACCTGATCTAGAACCTGATTTTCATTTATTTGCCTACGACCGCACTGGCCATGGTTACACCGGAGATCGCGAAGGATCATTCCACTTCGCTTTCCAAACAGAGGAAGCGATTGCTTACCTAGAAGATGTGGTTAAAGAGCCAGCGCATTTGATCGGCTGGTCAGATGGCGGAATCATCGCGATGTCGATAGCGATTGCTCGCCCAGAGCTCGTTAAATCGCTGATTCTCGTCGGGGCTAACTACCACCCGTCTGGAGCAGTGACTCATCTTCCTTTTGTAGAACCAAGCGAAGAAGATAAGGCTGAATATGCTGCAACTTCACCCGATGCTCCACACACTCAAAATGAAAAAATTAAAAAAATGTTAAAGATTTGGGAATCTGAGCCTGACGTTCCTCTTACAGAATTAGCAAAAATCGAATGTCCAACGCTTTTTATTGCTGGCGATGATGATGTTTTCTCTCACGAACACACCCTCAATATGTATCGCGCGGTCGAGTTAAGCCAGTTAGCGATAATTCCAGGAACATCACATATTGCACCTAAGGAAAAACCAGCGCTATTTATTGCGATTGTCCATCAATTCTTAACGGATCTCAATTATCCAGTAACCAAGATGCCGATTCGGCGAGTTAGCAATCAACCGGAACAATAGTTCCGGTCTTAACATCATAAATTGCACCGGCAACGGTGACGCCATCACGCAAAAGTGGATAAGCGCGAATACGGTTTACGTCGATAGATAGCGCCGCCTTTTGATCACGCGTAGTACGAAATTCAAGTGAGCGCGTATCGACGCCGAATTTCTCGTCAATCAGCGCATGGATATCTGCTTCATCGCCACGCGCCATCGCGCAATCGGTATGTGGCATAACCAGGATGCGCTTTACATTTAAAAGATATGTAGCCAGCACCAAGGTGCGGATAACGTCCTCTGTAACTCGAGCCCCGGCGTTGCGTAGGATCTTGGCATCGCCAGAGCGCATACCCACAACGGACAATGGATTAATACGAGAATCCATGCAGGTTACGATCGCTAAACCTTTTGCCGCTGAACCGGTTAATTCGGAGTATTGAAACGACTTTGTGTATTCAGCATTCGCGGCGAGCAGATCATCAAATTGTTCGTGAGGAAACGAATAATCTTTCATCGTTACCCCTTCTTCTATTGGGTCAAAACTTTCCAGAGCCCCCCGTCAGGATTGAACTGACGACCTGCGCATTACAAGTGCGCTGCTCTACCACTGAGCTAGAGAGGCTTGCTACCAATTAAGGCAACGGGCGTAATTATGGCAGTTATTGGCGCAATGTAAAAATCAACGAGATTAGGGCGCTAGACAGGTAGGTTTGGCCGCATGCGATTGGGCGTTCTAGATGTGGGTTCTAATACCGTCCACCTCCAAGTAGTTGATGCCCATCCAGGAGCACGCCCAAGCCCAGCAACTAATCAAAAAGTTGAACTACGCCTTCACGAGTATTTAAACATTTCTGGCGAGATAACTCCCGAAGGCGTTGAGTTGCTTGAAACTGCGATAGCCGATGCAATTTCACACGCTAAAGAGTTTAAGACTGAAGAAATCTTGGCATTTGCGACATCTGCTATCCGCGATGCTAAAAATGGAAAAGAAATATTGCTTCAGATCAATAAGAAGTTCGATATAGATCTACAAGTGCTCTCCGGAGATGATGAAGCTCGAATGACATTTTTAGCAGTGCGCCGCTGGCTCGGTTGGTCGAGCGGGAGACTTTTAGTTTTAGATATTGGCGGTGGATCGCTTGAAATTGCTGTAGGTGATGACGAGAGCGCCGAAGCAACTGTTTCGTTGCCACTTGGTGCATCACGCCTGACACGTGAATATCTTTCTTCGGATCCACACACTTCTAAAGAGATAAAGTCTTTGGAAAATTATGTAATTGAGGCAGTGAAGAGTTCGGTACCCGAAGATATTATGGAACATATCGCAGATCACTTCGTTGCAACCAGTAAAACTTTTAGAACACTGGCTCGTCTTGGCGAATATTGGTTTGATGACAATCCAAAATATTTAAAGATTAACTCGCTCACAAAAATGATTCCCAAGCTCCAGGCGATGTCCAATAAGGAACGTGCTGAGCTACCCGGAGTTTCACAGAGCCGCGCACGGCAGATTGTCGCTGGTGCGATTGTTGCCCGAACAACCATGGAACGTTTGCATATCAATGAACTTGAGATCTGCCCTTGGGCTCTGCGCGAAGGCATTGTTTTACGCTGGCTAGACTGGATGGAACGCTAACTTTATTTAGACCTTGTTTTAAACCTTGTTTTAAACTATGGGTTCGTCTATCCAATCGCAGGCAATAACTTCTCCAGCACGGCAATGCAAGATAATTGCTTGAGCAGGCTCAAGTTCGCGATCCATTGATTTAAAGTACTTCTTGCCAACTAACTTCTTAACTAACTTCGGAATTATTGGATTATGGCTACAGACTAGGGCCGGAATACCGCGATTCATTAAATCTTGGATGTAATCAAGCGAGACTTCTTTATCCTTTTCATATCCATATTCAGATAGATCTGCAGAAAAAATAGGAGTTAACTCCATAGCGCGCGTCATAGGCTCAACCGTTTCGGTGCAGCGCAGAGCATCAGAGGTGTGAACTTCTTTTATCCCGTATGGAAGATAAATTGGGAGCAAGCGCTTTGCCTGTAATTGACCTTTGTGTTCAAGGGGGCGATCTCCATCATCGCCGCTCCACTCGGTGCGCTTTAACGCTTTGGCATGGCGCAACAAAATGATTGGGAAGGTATCTGTTCCAAACTCCAAGAAATAATCAACAATCTTTCGATCATCTTTATTTGTCAGACGTTCTTTGGCTAGCTTTGGTGAAAGCCACTCGAGTTGATCTACCTCGTCTGGATTAGGAGATCCTTCTTGAATATCACTTGCCTGCGCTGCCCAGTATCGAACCTCTTTAGGCGCGCCTTCCAGCTTGTAAACAACTACGCCAATTTCTGGCCCAAAAGTTGATGTGTAACCAGTCTCTTCCAATACTTCGCGATAAGCGGTGGCGATATGTGATTCGTTATTTTCAACTTTGCCCTTAGGAAGCGACCAATCGTCATAACGAGGGCGGTGAATAACGGCTATTTCTATCTGTGAATTATCAGATTTACGCCATAAAACTGCGCCCGCTGCTTGAATGAGTGAAGTATCAGTTTCCTTAAGCATTAGTGGGCTTTCTTATATCGCTTGATGTAGAGACTCTGCAGATCTTGCAGTGGCTCTCCTGCTGAACTCTTAGCAACACGCTTCCAGGAATCTTGATCCTGATGCCAACTTGAAGTTTCATCGCTCAGTGATAAGTCAAAGATCTCTTGAAGCGACGCCTTATGGGTTGGCCGTTCGATCCGGACCAAGCTTTCTACTCGGCGATCTAAGTTACGGTGCATTAAATCCGCACTTCCAATCCAGTATTCATCTTCTCCACCATTTACAAAGTGATAGATGCGTGAATGCTCAAGGAATCGACCTAGGATCGAACGTACAGTGATGTTCTCAGATAGCCCAGCGATGCCTGGACGTAACGAGCAGATTCCACGGACAACTATGTCTACCTTTACTCCAGCCTGTGAAGCCTCGTAAAGTGCATCGACAAATTCCTCGTCAAGTAGCGAGTTAAGTTTTATCTGAATTCCCGAAGGTCTTCCAGCTTTGGCCATCGCTGTCTCATTCGCAATTTTCTCTAATAAACCTACTCGCAAGGTTCGTGGCGCTACAAGCAAGCGTGAATAAACTGAGTGCGGCGCAAAACCAGAGAGCTGATTAAACAACTTTGTCAGATCCTCAGTTAGCACAGGATCTGCGCTGAGGATTCCTAGATCTTCATAGAAGCGCGCTGTCTTCGGATTGTAATTACCTGTTCCCATGTGACAGTACAGACGTAATCCTTGCGCTTCATCGCGCACAACTAAAGATAATTTGGCATGCGTCTTCAGACCCATCAATCCGTACACAACGTGGACGCCAGCGGCCTCTAGTTTGCGAGCCCATCGCACATTTGCTTGTTCATCAAAACGCGCGCGAAGCTCGATAACTGCAAGTACTTGCTTGCCCGCTTCTGCTGCCTCAATTAAAGCTTCAATAATGGGTGAGTCACCTGAAGTTCTATAGAGGGTCTGCTTTATCGCCAAGACGGCTGGATCTTGAGCTGCATGCTGCAAGAACTGCACTACCGAAGAGGTAAATGATTCATAAGGGTGGTGAAGCAAAATCTCGCCTTGGCGGATTGCAGCGAAGAAAAGATCCGGTTCTTCAGCATCTACTTCTCTTAGCGATGCAACGGTGCGGGAACGGAAGGAGGGGAAATTAAGCTTGGGCATATCTAAATCTGCAATCTTCATAAGATCACGGAGATTAAGCGGGGCTGGCAGCGAAAGTACATTTGCTGGGTTGATATTTAACTGTTCGCATAACTTATTGCGTAACTTCTCGCCCACCCCAGATTCAATCTCCAAACGAACCGGCGGTCCAAATCGACGACGAGCAAGTTCTTGTTCAATAGAAGTTAGCAGATTTTCAGTATCTTCATCTTCAAGTTCAATATCTTGGTTTCTCGTGATTCGGAATGTGTAATGATCTTCAATCAACATTCCTGGGAAAAGTTCCTGTAGATGAATAGCAATTAACTCTTCGAGCGGTAGGAAGCGAGTGGTATTAGGTGCTGGACTAACTGGAATAAAGCGAGAAAGTATCGGCGGAACTTTTACTCTTGCAAAATACTCTTCTGAAGTTTTAGGGTTCTTAACCATCACGGCGAGATTTAGAGAGAGCCCTGAAATGTATGGAAACGGGTGAGAAGGATCCACCGCTAAAGGAGTCAATACAGGGAAGATACGATCGCTGAATATCCGTGAGACATGGTTGCGCTCATCATCGCTTAAACCATCCCAACGGATGATTTCGATTTTTTCTTTTGCAAGTTCTGCAATGATCTGGTCTTTGAATACATTTGCGTGACGAAGTGCCAGCTCACGTACTCGAACAGAAATTGCTTCAAGTAATTCGTTGGGAGTGAACCCAGCAGAATTTACCGATCCAGGGCTACTCTCTAATTTGCTCAGTAACGAAGCTACGCGGACCATATAAAACTCATCCAAATTTGAAGCAAAAATTGTTAAGAAGCGGATTCGCTCGAAAAGTGGAATTGAATGGTCTTCCGCCATTTCGAGCACGCGCTCATTAAAGGAGAGCCAACTTAACTCTCTATCAATTAGGTGAGCTGCTTCTGGCATGTTCCTAGTCTCTCTTGCTTTGATGAATTTTGAGTAATCGGTGCGTGGACAGCGGCTAAACGGGCCAGCTTGTGGGGGTTGGGTACTTAGCAGAGCGCCCATCGCCTGATGATTTTCCGCGGAGACGGCGCCAGATCCATGGGAGGGCAAAGGTAAAGAACCAAATAGTAGATATCACGCGCTTCTTTAACCAGGGAGTTGGCTGTGCAGGTGGGAGTGGAATTCGCCAAGCCGGATTGAATCCATATCCAAGTCTTTCTAATAACGCTTGCGCAACCCGATTGTGGCCTTCAGCATTTAAATGTAAGCGGTCAAATGCCAAGAAACGGCTATCGCTAAAGAATGATTCGCCATTTGCGTCGATAACAATTGCACCAACTTCAGCGCCAACTTTACGAACGCTCTTATTAAACTCACTAAAGCGAGCAGCCCATACATCTGAGCCACGTCCAGTATTGCCAGTGCGTTCTAGAACTGTAAATAACATTAGGGTTGCACCGGATGCGGCGGCGCGACGTACAGCGTCTGCATATAAAGTTTGTGCGACTTCAGGTTTGTAACTTGGACGAAGCGCATCATTGGCACCTGCGTGAAAAGTCAGCAGCGTCTCTGGCCCTGTTACGTAGGAAAGCGCCACAGGAAGTTGGTCGTCAATTACCTGCTTTAACAACTTTCCACGGATGGCTAAATTCGCGTAACTAAAACCATCTACCTCTTTCGCCATTACATCTGCAAGGCGATCGGCCCAGCCGCGGTATTGCCCACCGATGATTTCATCGGACATACCTTCGGAGTACGAATCTCCGCAGACAATTAAACGTGTGTACTTCATCTATCTTTTACCTTTAACTCAGATCTTTACTTGCGACGTTGCTCGTCTACCCAGAAGAGCGCAATTGAAGTTGCAACGCTAGCGTTTAGTGATTCGGTGGTGGCGCGCATTGGGATTGAAACGACGAGGTCGCACTTTTCGCGCACTAGGCGGGAAAGACCTTTTCCTTCGCTGCCAACAACGATCATTACATTCTCTTTCGCGACCTTCATGCCGCTCAAAGTTTCATCTGATTCGCCATCTAGGCCGATAACAAAGCAGCCCAGCTTCTTGGCATCATCAATCGTGCGCGCCATATTGGTAACTTGTGCAACCGGCAGACGTGCTGCAGCACCAGCGGAAGATTTCCAAGCAGATGCGGTCATGGCAGCTGCGCGACGTTCGGTCATAACAACACCTGCTGCGCCAAATGCTGCTGCGCTTCGCACAATTGCACCGAGGTTACGAGGATCAGTTACGCCATCGAGTGCCACGATCAAGATCGGGTGGTTTGCGCGTTCGGTAATTTCTTGGAATGAAGAGTATTGATAAGGCTTAATTGCCAAGATTATTCCTTGGCTATTGGCGTTGATGCCTTCAAGTTCTGCGCGGTGTACTTCGCGAATTGGAAGTTGGTGATGAAGCGCAAGTTGCAGTGATTCAGCAACGCGATCATCGACATCAATACTGCGTGCAACGATTAACTCGGTTGCCGGAACGCTGGCACGAAGCGCTTCTAGAACTGCGTTACGACCAGAAACAATTTCACCCTTTGGCTTTTCGCTACGACCAGCGCGAGTACGTGGTGCAGCTTTCTTTTCGGCAGCCTTCTTACGCTTTGCTGCTGCGTGGTACGGACGATCTTCTGCCTTAGGCGTTGGACCTTTACCTTCTAAGCGACGTTTATTTTTTCCACCGGTTCCGCCAGTTGGTCCCTTTTTAGAACTAGTGCGTGCTGCTCCACGTGGTTTTGCGCTGCCGGCCATTTACTTCTCGCTTATCTGTGAGATAGACCAACGTGGCCCTTGTGCTGTGTCTTCAATAATAATTCCAAGTGCCGCTAATCCATCACGAATCTGATCAGATGCGGCAAAGTCTTTACGTTCACGCGCTGCTGTGCGTTGTGCCAAAGCCAATTGAATAACGCCATCAAGCGCGTTAGTTAAATCTGCACCGCCGCTTGTTGCAAAAGCTGGATCGAAAGGATCGCAGCCAAGCACTTCTAGTGCGCCACGAATTTCATTTGCAGATTGTGAAATCTGTGCCTTATCGCCTGAAGTTATTGCGCTGTTTCCAAGGCGAAGCGCTTCAGAGATACCAGCCAAAGCAGTTGGCACCGCTAAATCATCGTTCATGGCATCGGTAAAGCCTTGTGAAATAACAGGTGTTGGCTGCGCACCCAGGATTTCAGTGGCGCGAGTTAAGAAACCTTCAATGCGACGGAAAGCTGTTGCAGATTCGGCAAGTGCTTCGTGTGAGAACTCGAGCATCGAACGGTAATGTGCGCTACCTAAATACCAACGCAGTTCAATTCCGCGAACGGTTTTTAACAACTCCGCGACTTGTAGTGAATTGCCAAGTGATTTAGACATTTTTTCACCAGATGCAGTCACCCAAGCGTTATGCATCCAGCGCTTTGCAAATCCATAACCTGCTGCCTCTGATTGTGCGATCTCGTTCTCGTGGTGCGGGAAGATCAAATCAAGTCCGCCACCGTGAATATCAAATGCTTCACCTAGATATGAATGCGCCATCGCAGAACATTCGAGGTGCCAACCAGGGCGACCTGCACCCCAAGGAGTTGGCCAAGATGGATCTCCAGGCTTTGCCGCTTTCCAAAGCGCAAAATCACGTGGATCTTTCTTGTAAGTCTCATCAGCATCTGCGGCTGGTTGTAGATCGTTAACGTTCTGACGAGAAAGTGTTAAATACGATTCAAGTTTGCGCACCTCAAGATAAACATCGCCATTGCCAGGTGCATATGCCGCACCACGTTCGATGAGCACAGTCATTAACTCGATCATCTGGGTGACATGTCCGGTAGCGCGGGGTTCGTAAGTTGGTGGTGCAACATTTAACGCTGCATATGCTTCAGAAAATGCGCGTTCGTATTTCATCGCAACTGCCCACCATGGCGCCTTCTCGTGAACTGCCTTGTGCAAGATCTTGTCGTCGATATCGGTGACGTTACGAATAAAAGTTACGTCGTATCCAGACTTGGTTAACCAGCGACGCAAGATGTCGAAGTTGACGCCAGAGCGCACATGGCCGATATGAGGAGGTGCCTGAACAGTTGCACCGCAGAGATAAATACCGACTTCGCCAGCCTTGAGCGGCACAAATGGAGATGTGGTTCGCGTTAGCGTGTCATATAAAGATAGCGAACTCATTGGCTAAGTCTATCTTGCAAGGCTTATTTAGAATAAATCAGCGCAGATGCAATGGCTGCAATGCCCTTGCCTTCACCGGTTAGGCCCATTCCATCGGTAGTTGTTGCAAGTAGCGCTACTTCTGCACCACCCAAAGCCGCCGAAAGCGATGCAATTGCTTCGGCACGACGTGAACCGATCTTGGGACGATTGCCGATTACTTGCACTGATACATGTGAAATTGCGTATCCGCTCTTTTCAACTAGTGCGAGAGTTTCCTTTAGCAGCGTTGTTCCAGGTGCACCCTTGTATTCAGGTTTATTTGTGCCGAAGTTTGAACCCAGATCACCAAGTCCACTTGCGGCAAATAAAGCGTCGCAAATTGCATGTGCTGCAACATCGCCATCAGAGTGGCCTTCCACGCCATCTTGATCAGGCCACAACAAACCAGCTAACCAAAGTTCTCGTCCGGCTTCGAAGTGATGCGCATCCACACCCACACCAGATTTAAAGTTTGTAGATTTTCCTAAGAATTGCAGCGCTGTTGCCATATCGGCAGGAGTTGTAATTTTGATTGCACGTTCTTCGCCTTCGATTACGCGAACTGGTTTGCCAAGAGATTCAACAAGGGCTGCATCATCTGTTGCTTCACCAGATTGGGCATGTGCTTGGCTGATCAAGTCGTAGGTAAAACCTTGGGGGGTTTGCACACGACGCATCGCTGCACGGTCGGGAGTTGAAGTAACAATTCCGCTGGCATCAACAATTTTTACCGTATCGGTTTGAACAAGACCAGGAATAACTGCAACGTCACCGCTCTTAAGGGCAGCGACAACGCGTTTTGCTAAGTCAGGGGTTGCAAGTGCGCGAGCCGCATCGTGGATCAAAACGTATTCAGCACCTGCTGAAACTTTCGATAAACCAATGCGCACGCTCTCAGAACGTGTAGCTCCACCAGTTACAACTGTTATGCCATCGCCAACCAGGGTTTGAATCTCTTTCTCATACCCAGAAGGTGCGGTAACAATTATTTGATTAGCAACCGATGAGATAGCAGAAACGGCATGCTCAATAAGGGTGCGATCACCAAGTTGAATTAAGGCTTTAGGAATTGCTGCGCCAAATCTTTCGCCGCTACCTGCAGCAGCAATGATTGCGGCGATCATGAGAAGAGTTTGTTACTTAAGAAGCGAGAACCTCGTCAAGGAGAACTGCAGCCTTTTCTTCATCTGTGCGCTCAGCAAGAGCTAGCTCAGAGATAAGGATCTGCTTCGCCTTGGCGAGCATGCGCTTTTCACCAGCAGAGAGTCCACGATCGAGATCGCGACGGTAGAGATCGCGCACAACTTCTGCGACCTTAATGACATCTCCTGATGCAAGTTTTTCGAGGTTTGCCTTGTAACGACGTGACCAGTTTGTTGGCTCTTCGGTGTAAGGCTGACGAAGTACGTTAAATACGCGATCAAGGCCGGCGCTGTCGACAACATCGCGGACTCCGACTAGATCTACATTGTCTGCAGGAACGCGAACTGTGAGATCTCCTTGTGCAACTTTCAAGACTAGGTAGGTACGTTCTTCGCCCTTGATGATGCGAGTTTCAATCGCTTCGATAAGAGCTGCTCCGTGATGGGGATAAACAACGGTTTCGCCGACCTTAAATGTCATGTGTTGCCCTTCGCTAGACGACCAATTCTACCAGCCATTTTAAGGTGAGAAAACCCCATTAAATAAGGCTAAATAGCTATAAGGGGAATATCCCGTTAAAACGCATGAGAGAATGTGCCTTATGTCTCGCACTAAAAAAGCACTTACATCACTTATTGCTATTTCTCTTGCGCTAACACTTACTGCATGTGGGCCAGGACAAGATGCGCCAACTCGCATGATTAAGCAAGTAACAGATGGAGTTGAACTCTCGCTCAAAGATAATGGCGTAGATATTGAGATTTTAAATCTGCTCTTAGTTGCGACTGAAACAGGCGACGCGGTTCTTGTTGGAACAATTGTTAACCAAGGCGATACTGAAGATAAGTTGCTCGGAATCGCTGTCGGTTCAAACCAAGCGGTTTTAACTGGCGAGAGCGCGCTAAAGAAGAATCAACCAATTCGTTTTGAAGGTGATACCGCAAACGCTAAGGCAGTCTTCTACGGTGTTTCACCTGTTGCAGGTCGCCATGTGAAGTTATCACTTGGCTTTGCCCGCGCTGGTTATGTAACTGCAGAAGTAATCATTCGCGACAAGCGCGATGATTACCGAAACGTTACTTCAGGTGCTGCTACGCCAGCGCCTACTTCTTCCCCTGATTCGCAACCGCTTCAATAGCAGCCTTCGCAGCATCTGGATCTAGATACTCTCCGCCTTTTTTAACGGGCTTAAAGTCTGCATCCAAGTTATAGAGCAGCGGAATTCCAGTAGGAATATTTAGCTCAGCAATATCTGACTGTGAAATTCCATCTAGGTGCATCACTAGCGCACGCAGTGAATTACCGTGCGCAGTAACAAGTACGCGCTTGCCAGCCTTTAGATCAGGAACGATTGACTCTTGCCAGTAAGGCATCATGCGCGTGACTACATCTTTTAAGCACTCTGTCGCAGGCAAATCTGAACCTAAATCAGCATAACGCGCATCGTTTGCTTGGCTATAAGGATCGTTGGCGTCGATTGCGGGAGGCGGCGTATCGTAAGAACGGCGCCATAACTTGAATTGTTCTTCGCCGTATTTAGCGAGAGTCTCTTTCTTATCCTTGCCTTGCAGAGCGCCGTAGTGACGTTCATTTAAACGCCAAGAACGACGAACTGGAATCCAGTGGCGATCACATGCATCAAGTGCCAGCTGTGAAGTATGGATCGCGCGGCGTAGAAGAGATGTGTGAACTACATCAGGCAGAAGATTGCGCTCTGCCAAGAGCTTTCCGCCACGAGCAGCTTCGGCTTCACCTGCAGCAGATAAACGAACATCTACCCAACCGGTGAAGAGATTCTTGGCGTTCCATTCGGATTCACCGTGGCGTAGCAGGATTAATTCGTAGTTCGACATGGCGCTTATCTTGCCATGTTGCGTGCAAATATTTAAATCAGATGCTTAAAGGCGTCGAGATTTGCCAGTGATTCACCACGATTTACTCGCCATGCCCATTCGCGGCGGATGGCAGTCGCAAAACCAAGTTCGAGAAGTGGATTAAATGATGAATCAGAATATTGCAGAACAGCGCCAACTAATCGATCAATCTCGCGATCGGTGACTGCGCCTAGTGGTAATCGCCCAACTAAGAAGATATCCCCGAGTTCATTTGTGGCAAATGCGATTCCGTACATCCCCGCATTCTTTGCCATGCACCAAGCATGAACTGCCGCCTCGTTCTCATCAGGTTTACGAATCACAAATGCATTGATGCTTAAAGAATGATCGCCAACAACGAGTGCACAGTGAGTCTGTAACTTCTTCTCACCCGGCAAGGTAATCAGATAAGTATTTGGGTCTTTCTGATCAAATTCGAGATCATGTGAATCAAGAAACTCTTCAATCACAATCCGTGGATCAATAGCAGCCACTATTAACCGATCGACTTGGCAGAGCGAGCTGCGCCTGAGATAACTTGATCATAAATATCTAGCGTGCCACGCGCGGTGGCATCCCAGCCGAAGTGCGATGCATGTTCAATCGCGCCCATGGAAAGCAGTACGCGACGCTGTGGTTCTTGCAGTAAGCGCGCTAAAACCGATGACCAAGCGCGTGGATCGTGGCCATCTACAAGTACGCCAGAGATACCGTCAGCAACTGCGGTGCGAAGTCCGCCAACAGCAGTTGCGACAACTGGTGTTCCACAAGCTTGTGCCTCAAGTGCAACTAACCCAAAACTTTCAGAGTAACTTGGAACGCAGACTAAATCAGCAGCGCGATACCAGTTAGCAAGTTCGGCGCGTGGTACTGGCGGATTGAACTTAATAACATCATCAATACCAAGCCAAACAACAAGTTCCTTTAGACGTTCTACTTCACTGCCATTTGCGCCAGATGCTCCGCCCACGATGTAAACGCGAAGCTTTGGGCGAAGGTGTGGTGAGTGCGAAAGCATTTCAGAAGTAGCGCGAATCAATAGTTCAGGGCCTTTATGTGGCTGGATACGACCAACAAATGTTATTACCTGAGCATCTGCATCAATACCTAAAACTTTGCGAGCGGCTTGACGACCCGCACCCGGTGTGAAGTTATATAGATCCACACCTGGAGTAACCACGTGAACAATGTCAGGGCAAGCTTCATAAAGCGAAACCAGGCTGGCTGCTTCTGCATCGGTATTAGCGGTCAACGCATTTGCTGCCGCAACGATCTGTGTTTCACCTTGCACGCGGATCATTGGCTCTGGCGTTTCACCTTCGGCGAGATTTAGATTCTTAACGCGCGCCATAGTGTGCATGGTGTGCACCAACTGCATCTTTAAATCCTTAGCAACTGGCATCGCAACTTTTCCAGATAACCAGTAATGCGAATGGATCAAGTCATAATGGCGATCGCCAGATAGCGCTTTCTTTAATTCGGCACTTAGCTCAGGAAAATACTGTGGAACTTGCTCTTTAGTTAAATGCAGATCATGTCCAGCATCTAAGTGATGGACATTTACACCAGGTGAAAGTTCAACAACTGCTGGAAGGTCTAAGTGATCGCGGCGCGTGAAGATATCTACTTCCACACCTTGTGCCGCCATGCGCGCTGCGCTTTCAGCAACGTAAATATTCATACCGCCGGCATCACCAATGCCCGCTTGTTCTAGCGGACAGGTGTGAACCATCAACATGGCTACGCGGCGTTGCATGCCCTTAGGGTACGCCTCTTTGTTATGGCTAGTTAAATCGTTGCGCGAATAGTGCCGATTACACGCGGGCCGCCCATGACTTTTTCTGGGGTTAGCGGTGTTTCGATTCCAAATTCATTTAAGCAGGCATGCACGATCGTGCGGAACGCACGTAGTGAGCCATCGCTTACTTTAAATACGAATGTGCGGCCATCAGATAATGAACAGACATTGACCGCTTCTGCGCCATCTTTCATAAACAAGCCAGGCACCTGTTGCATCATCTCGGTGTTATGGCGACCTACGCCACCAACCATTTCAGGGAATTTGCACGCTGCATCCATAACATCTTGATGGATTGGATCAATTGAAATCGTGATTGCACGAATTGCGCGGGCTAAGCCAATTACTGAAAGCATAAATAACGGTGCTCCACAGCCATCGGTTGAAGTAAAGGAAATGCTCTCACCGGCTAACTTTTCAAGTTCTTCCTTGATCGCAACTTGCAGAGGATGTGATTGCTCCAGATAACTTTCAATAGGCCAGCCATTTTTCACACAAGTCGCCAACATCGAGGCATGTTTTCCACTGCAGTTCATGGCAATTCGTGTTGGCGGGTTATCTCCCCAGGCGCGACGTTCGTTTTCACCGAGCGGGCGATCGAGCGCGCATTGCAAAGCACTTTCATCTAGACCAACGCTAGCCAAAATTTCGCGTGCGCCATCGATGTGCATTGCAGCGCCCGAATGGCTAGATGCGGCAAGTGCCAATAAACGTGGCTCTAACTGCAGACCATGGCGCACCATCGCTGATGCTTGTGCGCACTTAACTGTGGAGCGCGGAAATATTTGGGTATCGATATCGCCTAATGATTTAAGGAGTGAGCCATCAGAATTTAACATCGCTAAGAATCCGCGATGTTCGGACTCTACGAAACCGTCGCGAACGTACTCGGCCAAAACTGCGTCGTTAAACATAATCTAATTCGCCGTTTACTCAGACTGACGTTCGAGCGATGACCAGATATGCGCCTGAAGTTCTTGTCCCTCGGCTGCCATGTCGTAGGCGAAGAAGAGCTCACCTGCCACAAGACCGTACAAACGCACGCCTGCTGTAACAATCTTTGCAGATGGCGCTGAATAACCTTGATCAAGAACTAACTGAATCTTTGGACCATCAAACTGTCCGACCCAACCTTCAGTGATTCCGGTGTTATGTGAGATCAAAACTTCTAGGACATTATTCGGCTTAACACGCCAGAAACCAGTTTCTGATGCCGCCGGGCGAATGATCTCGCCTTCTGCGTCGATGATCCAAGAGCGTGAGTAATAGTTTAAAAATGGGCGGCCGTCATGGTTAAAGACGACTTCATGTGCGTATTCAAAGCCTTCAATATTTGGGTATTCACCGCGACCTTTACCGCGCCAGGTGCCAACCAACCAAGCAAGTGGATTTAAATCTGCATGCAGACCTTCTGGAATTGTAAAAGCCACTTAGAGTCTGCCCCTTCGATATGTGCGCGCATCACGTGCTTGAGATTCGCGACGTCCTCGGAAACCGTAAATTAAAAGTCCAACGCCAATTGCTAATGAGATTAAACCCAGTAAAACAGCGCTAACGATTTCCACGCCGTAATCTTACGGCCTTTAAAGCCTGCTAACCGTCCAGATAATCACGAGCATCGCCGCCAAGACAACCAAACCCTGTGCAATCGTCTCCATTTATGCGGGAACAATCACTTGTTGGGAAGCGGCCACGCCTTCGACAGTTAACTGCGCATCAACTGGCGTATTTCGCTTAACAATTGCCAGAGCGATCGGCCCTAATTCAAAGTGACGCGCAACTGTGCCAAGAAAACCTACTTGAACTTCACCGTTCATAACCGGTGTACCTGGCGCTGGCATAACAACTTGGCTGCCATCTAAATGTAGCAAAACTAAACGACGAGGTGGATTTCCAAGGTTAAAGATCTTCGCAACAGTTTCCTGGCCGCGGTAGCAACCTTTATTCATATGTACTGATTTATTAAGTACACCAAGCTCATTAGGAATTGATTTATGGTCGGTTTCAAAGGCAATACGCGGGCGACCTGCAGCAACACGTTCGGCATCGAGTGCCCATGTTCCAACCTGCATCGCCGTTGCGCCAAAAGTTTCTTGCATCTGCGCTAGCTCTGCGCGCGGAACCAGCGCGAACGGGCCACCTATTTCATTTACCAAACCAGGCGCACGCAATACAACGTATTCAGATGATGCATCACGAACATCTACGCGCAGCATAAATTTCATCTTCTGCAGATAAGCAATCAGAGTTTCAATGTATCCAGGATCCAAAACCAGCCAAGAAGTTTCGCCGTCATCAACTAAGTTAAATTGATATTCAACGTGGCCTTGCGGATCTAAAATCAGCGCTGAAGTCCATTGGCCAACCGGAAGTTCAGATAAATGCTGAGTTGTTAAATCATGTAACCACTTCAGGCGATCAACGCCACTGACTGCGATTATCTGCAGGTGTGAAAGGTCAGCCCACGCTTTGCCTTCAAGCAAAGCCTTCTGCTCTTTATTCGGTTCGCCAAAATGCCAAATGGCGCCCTTATCGACGCCATCTTCGACAAATACCGCAGTCATATTATTTAACGCAGGCTGCGCAGGTGCCGTAAATTGCAAAGTGAGTTACATCTGTCTTAAAGCCATAATCGTCAGATAAATTCTGAACAAAGTTAGCTGCCACATCGATCGGCGCATCGCCAACAGAACCACATGTACCGCAAACCAAGTGAAGGTGAGTTAACTCCTCAGCTGCGTGATAAGTAGCGCCACCGTGGCCCAAGTGAGTGTGCTGGACAAGTCCAACGTTTTCGAGGGTTTCTAGGTTGCGATAAACAGTTGAAAGATTAATACCGGGATGTGTCGCGCGGACTTTTTCAGCAACTTCTTCAGGGGTTGCATGTCCGAGTTCGCGTACCGCAGAGAGAACTAATTCGCGCTGAGGTGTTAAACGCAAGCCTTTATCGCGGAGTTCGTGTTGATCTGCCATGGCTAGAGCCTACCTTCTAAGTGATTTATTTGGCTACGCGTGCGCGTACGAGGAGTAGATATACCTGGCAGCCCAAGCAGAAGTTAAATGCTGAATTTAAAAATGCTGCGGCGAGTGCAAAGCCAATTGCGATTGTAAAGAGCCCATCGGCACCGGTCACAGATGCGATGACGGCAACTAGTGCAAAGCCAAGACCAACGCTCTGCGCAAATTGCGGAGGACGTACATCTTCAAAGGTTGCTTCGGACTTTAGGCGTGGCTTGATTAACTTCTTGAAGATAACTGCGTAAGGAGTGAATTGCGGACCACGGATTGCACCGATCGCAAAGACAACTACCTGAAATGCAGCTACCCAAATATTTGATGTAACTAGTGCGATCGCCAAAACCACAGTTGTAATCGCCGCCGAGAATCTTGGACCTCTTGCATCTATTTGTACTGACATTTTCTCTTCCTTTACTTGAATCGCTTATGGGTCATTGAATTAGTTTTTGAGTTGCAAACTAAGCACGACACATGGCGCCAGCTAAGCGACCGTAATCAAGCACACGGCGCTTTGTGAAGTAGCTGGTTTCAATGCGGAACATGGCTTAAGGATAAAGAGCATCAGCGCTAAACGCTACTTGCGAATATTTCGCAATAACTGTTCTTAATGAATTGCAGCGAGCGCAGCGTGTACCTGAGCACGCTTTGGAGTGCCCATTGCGCGACCAACTTCAACGCCCACACCATTTAGAAACAAAGTGGTTGGCGTCGACAAGATATTTAACTCACGCACCAATTCAAGATGCGATTCAGCATCGATATGGGCATAGCGAACATCAGGCATCGTCTTGACCATATCTTCGAGCAACGCCTTAGTGGCCCGGCAAGGAGTGCAGAACGCTGATGAGAACTGCACCATCGTTGCCCGTGACCCAAGCTCGCTGCCGACGATCGCAGCCGTTAACTTCGGCCCATTTACCGTCTTCTTCTTGCGAAATTCCCCACGCGTGCGCTGAAACCAGATGCCAAACCCAGTGGCGCCAGCCAGCACTATAAGAAGTGGAACGAATGTTTTCACAGGAGTATTCTCTCTCACTTAAAGCAATATAACGAACTCAATTTCTGCGAAAGGCGCTCCCCATGGCCAAGGTGTTGTTACTGACAAACACCAATGGCGCGAGCGCGGAAGTTCTTCCATCTCTTGCACTCTTGCAGCACACAGTAAAAATCTTGCCGGCCGAAGCCAGCGTCTTAATCGATTCACCAGTCATGGACATTGTTTTTGTTGATGCTCGTCGCGATTTACCTGCAGCAAAGAACCTCACACGTTTACTCACATCAACCGGTGTTGGTGCACCTGTAATTGCAATTACAACTGAAGGTGGCCTCTCAGCAATGAGCGCAGACTGGGGCGTTGACGATGTCATGCTCGATACTTCAGGACCTGCCGAGGTAGATGCACGTATACGTATGTGCATTGGAACTCACCTTGCAGCGCTAACCGCAGCAGATCCATCTGCTGGAGAAATTCGCACCGGTGATGTTGTTATCGATGAAAGCACTTACACTGCAAAGATCAAGGGCCGTTCACTTGATTTAACATTTAAAGAATTCGAACTTCTTAAATACCTTGCACAACATCCAGGACGCGTATTTACGCGCGCACAGTTGCTGCAAGAAATTTGGGGATACGACTACTTCGGTGGAACACGCACTGTCGACGTGCACATCCGTCGTCTGCGTTCCAAGCTCGGCCCAGAATTTGAAGCAATTATCGGAACAGTTCGTAACGTTGGTTATCGCTTTACTCTTCCTAACGGTGGCAAAGAGAGCCCTATTACTGAGCGGGTCTAACCACCATGCGCCATATTCTTAAGATTCACCGCTCGTTAACTGATCCTCTTCCAACCGCTAAACGCGAATACGCCCTGCGCACATTTGATGCTAAAAACGATAAACAACGATGGCTTGATCTAAATAACAAGATATTTGCCCACCACCCAGACCAAGGAAATTGGGCAATGCAGGATCTCGAAAACCGTATGGCCGAAAACTGGTTTGATCCGGCAGGCTTCTTCCTCGCAGTAAAAGGCGAAGAAATAGTTGGTTTCTGCTGGACCAAGATTCATCAAGATTACGTAAATCAAGAACCCGTCGGCGAGCTTTACGTCGTCGGCGTTGATCCAGACCACGCTCACCAAGGAATTGGCCGTGCTGTTTCTGTTGCGGCAATTAATTATCTAGTCACAAAAGGCTTAAAGCACTCAATGCTTTACGTAGATGCCGATAACGAAAAAGGTTTAGCGCTTTATACAAGCCTCGGCTTTAATTAATTTTTTGCGAGAACGAATATGCAAATATCTAAGAAGAAATGCCATGTATATTCAATGTTACACATCAAGGCTCTTGTGTAACAATAATTTAATACTCATCTCTTTCGAGAGTCCTCGGGCTCAAAAATATAAAACTAAATAAGAAATTAGTATTTTCTCAACTCATTTGTTAACGCAGAGTAGTTTTTAATTCGCTTGAGCGCTGACGGCCCTGATCTTTATACTTTTCTCAACGGTTCGGGAGTGAGATCACTGGCGAAAGCTAAATCGCTCGAATCAATAAGCTCAAGTCTTATTCTGCGAATCAGATGACTTAAGCGGGATGGGAAAGCCTCACAGAGATGTGGGGCTTTCTCTTTTGTTAGCGAAATTAGCCGACTAAGTCAGCGCACATCGCGCGAAATGCCGCAGTATGCGCATCAACATCAGCGGCCGTTGTTGCCGGTGACATCAACGCCATATTGTGAAATGGCGTCAACAAGAACCCATCGTTTAACAAGCGCAAGTGAATGTATTGCTCGAGTTCGAAATCTCCTGATTCAGCAGCATCGCGACCAGTGCGCGGCGCCTTACCTTTAAAGATGTACTCACCACGTGCACCCAAACGATTGCAGTGCCAATCCAAATCGAATTCCGCAATCGCAGCATCAACGCCATCGCTCCAGCGATCGCCGAGTGCAATCATCTCTTTAAACGCGTCAGCTGTTAATACTTCACTTAAAGTCGCACGCATCGCCGCAAGTGACATCGCATTTCCTGCCAAAGTGCTGCCGATTCCGCCAGTGTCGATGATTTCTAGCTCAACTAACTTCTTAATTGAATTGGCAACGTCTTCAGTCATTCCAAATGTGCCAACTGGAATTCCTCCAGCAATTGCCTTGCCAATAGTTAAGAAATCAGGCTTTAGGCCAAGATCTAGCGTCATTCCACCAGGACCAACAGAAATTGTGTGAGTCTCATCAATAATCAACAGTGCGCCGTACTTCTTGGCAAGATCCTGCACCGCATATAGATAGCCATCTTCAGGCAAAACAATTCCCACATTTGTCATCGCAGGTTCCATCAAAATTGCCGCAACATCGCCATGCTTTAGAGCAGCTTCCATGCCAGCCAAATCATTGAATTCGACTACGCGAGTTGTGACATCGAGATCCACTGGCGCGCCAAGGTTTCCTTCGCGCTTAACTGTGTTTCCCGCATCATCAAGCGTTGCAAAAGTTTCATCAACACTGCCGTGATAGCAACGATCGATAACGATGATCTTGCTACGGCCAGTAATTAGACGGCAGTAGCGAATAACGTGGCGGTTTGCATCAGTTGCAGTCACCGTAAATTGCCACTTTGGCAGACCAAAACGTGAAGCAAGTTCTTTTGAAACAACTGCAGCATCAAGAGTCGGCAACATCGAAGTGATTCCGATATCTGCCTGGCGCTTAATCGCAGCAATCGTTGCATCTGGTGAATGACCAGTCATCGAACCAGTATCGCCTAAACAGAAATCGATATACGTGTTGCCATCAATGTCAGTGAACTTCGCGCCCTTTGCTTCCTTTACGAAAACCGGATGCGCACCTGGCCACTTAGCCATCCAAGACATTGGCACGCCTTCGTGCATCACCTTCTGCGAATCAGCAAATGCTTCCGCGCTCTTTTTGTGATTTGCTAAGAAACGCTCTTCTTCAACTTTGCGAAGCTGCGCTAAACGACCACGATCGATTTGTGTAGACATATCCCAATCCTATGTTTTCTCTTTTTACGCTTCGGAAAATACGAAGAGCGCTTCGATGTAATGCTCACCACTTATGCCTAAATTCTGCGCATCAGGTGGCGCAGTCTGTGGCTCTATACAAACACCTTCGGGATCTTCGTTATACACAACCCACCAAGCCGCATCGGATTCAACATCAATACGCGCGCAGTCTTCCCAGATAACCGCGGGAACGCCTTGTATTTCAGTGAATGCGTCATCCCAGGGACCCGCAGGTTGCGGAACATATTCACCGGTGGGAATTCCATCTTCATCGCGCTTGAGCATCTTCGCCGCTTTAAATTCTATTTCTGCACTGCCACCACGATCGAGATCGCGCGGAAACCAAGGATGCATTCCAAGCCATGCCGGCAACTTGCAATCACCAGGATCGTATTCAAGTGACCAACGCACAGCGTCATCTAAAACTTCAATAGTTTGTTCGATAGTTGCGCCACCATAAGGCTTTGGCAGATGCAATAAAGACCGTCCCGGACCAATCTCTTGCCACGAAGAAGTAAATCCATAACCATGAATCGCATGCGGCGGCACAACATTTGTTGGCAACTGAATCTCTTCACCATCTGCGCCGATCATGATTCCGTCGCGAATTCGCCCAGCCCACGGACCCATCGCATACCAACCATGAGTTAGTGGGTCTCCACGATAAGGAACCGCAAATTGCATATCGCGCCAAGTAATCGATGTAATGCGCGCGCCATTATCTAAATCAATTGCGATTTGAAATTCTGCATCATCGATATATTGCATTGCACACCCTCTTAGAGTTTTGCGAGCTCGTGCTTGTAAGGAGGTTGCGCTCCAGCACGAGAACATGTGATCGCTGCAGCTGCTGCTGCACGCGCCAAGACTTTCTTTAAACCTTCACCTTGCAAAGACATAATTCCATCTTGAGCCATCGCTTCAACGATAATCGCACCAACTGTGTCACCAGCACCAACAGTGTCGACAACTTCCACTTTCACACCAGGTGTTTCTTCGCTGCCGCCTTCGGTAAAACCAATCGAACCATTTGCACCACGTGTTACAACAACAAGTGCTGCACCATCTTTAACCCAGCGCTTGGCCACATCTTCAAACTTTTGATCAGGAAATAACCAAGCTAAATCATCATCGCTGACCTTGATCAAACTTGAGATTGCCGCCCATTTTTCAACGGCCGCCTGATAAAGATCGCGATCTCCCATTACAGATGGGCGAATATTTGGATCGAAGACGATCGGTGCAAACTCAGCCACCTGCAGCGCCCAGTCATATAAAACGCTTGCCCCAGGCTCAATAATCGTTACCAGCGTGCCGATATGAAGCACATTTGGCTTATGCACTGAAGGATCTGGCAACCACTTCAAATCAAAATCAAATGTTGCCGTGCCATCAATCTTAAATTCATAAGTCGCACCACCATCGGCACCGAGAGAAACAATTGCCAAACAAGTTGGTTTATCACTGGTCAAAGCTAAATCGAGTTTTACTTCATCAGCCAACAACTCTGCTCGCGCAGAGATTCCGTAATCGTCAGTTGAGATTCCATCAATGAAGTGAACATCGTGGCCAAGTCGCGCCAGCGCCTTTGCAGTATTTGCTGGTCCGCCGCCAACCACAGCAATGCGCTCTGGTGTGCCCGGCAACAAATCAATTAAAACTTCTCCGCAAACCCAGATGCTCATGCGTTCTCTCCTTGACGCGCCAAGTATTCGGTAATTACTTCAACGCCCAATAAATGATCTTCGACTTGCGGCAATCCGCTAATCAATAAAATTCCAACCAAACCACTATCCGCAACATTTAACGCCAAGCCGCCACCGTGAATTGCATGGAGCTCTTCGCTCAAACCAGTCTCTAGATACCAATCAACGCCACGTTCTTCAGCATCTACACGTACATGCATCGTTGACTTACCTGTCGCCATCACAACTCGTGCCTTACGCGCCACCCAAGAATCGTTATCTAGTTTAGAACCGGGCAAAGCCACTTTAAAAACAGTCCAGTCACCCAAACGAACTTCCACAATTATCGGCAGCGCCCGCGCGCTAGCTTTAGCAAAACCAATCTCGCCAATTTCAATCGCTTGCGCCTGCGTCAGCGACGGCAAAACCAAAGCCTCGGCCTCGCGCGCAAGACCTGCGCTGGTAAAGCCCCCGGTAGTATCGACCATTGGCTTATCTTGCCCTATCTAATTGCTGGCCCTACGCCCCAAGCGCCACCGCTATGGCGATCGATAACCCACGCTGAATATTCCGCTAATTCGGGCTGTCCAAACCAACCCGCACCATCTTCACCTGCAACCATTAACGCTGTGGCCAAAGCATCGGTTAGCCCACCGTCTGGCCCAAGCACCGTCGCTGATTTCGCACCGATTGCAATCGTGCCCGTCGCCGGATCAAAGATATGCGCCCCGCGTTCATAGGTTCCACTCGTTGCAATCGCACCATCGTGAATTTCAAATATCCGCAGAACCTCTTGGCGATTATCGGGATTAACAACACCGATCTTCCATGGCCCGGCAACACCCTTTTCAACAACTCCACCACGCAGAGTTAAATCTCCCGCCGCATTTACCTGCACATTCTCACAACCAGCTGCCAACAAAATAACTGCAACGCGATCGGCCGCCCATCCCTTTACATATCCCGATGGATCAAAGCCACCCGCAACTGCCCACGGATCAAATGCCCCACCTGTTAAATCGCGCGCCACCGCACAGAGCTGCCAAACCTCTTGCACATCCGCCGGGCATTGCTCAATCGAAATTTCCCCACGTCGCAAACGCGATACAAACGAAGCATCTTTATAAGTCGAGAAATCCTCATCAACCCCATAAACAAATTTCTTAACGTCCCCGACAGCTGCATCAATCGCAGCCTCATCAACTTTGCTTGAACCCAAATCTAAAAAGAGAACGGTGCCCCAAACGTGTATCTCATATCGCTTGCGCACCACGTCGTTAACTTACATCCCCGCCTTTGCCAGCGCGCTCACCAACGAGGTGTACCAACCGTATGAAGTAAATGACGCCCCCGATACTCCGTTGATATTCGCAGACTGGGCCTGCAACGTCTGCTGGCGCAAAACCGGCACAGACATCTGCGTCCATCGATCATTACGTCCTGATGGCGCCACAACCGCTTGCGCATCAGTGATCTTGCCGTTTTCCACGGTGATCTTCACTTGAACATATCCATAACGAACATCAACAGAATCACCAGTAAATGTTCCCGACGCAGCCTTCTTAACCGGCGCAACCGTTGCTGCCTTAGTTGGCGTTGCAGCAGGTGTTTGGTTCTGTGAATTATTTGTCGCAGCCAATTTACTTGGAGTTGCTTTCGCAGTCGCAGCGGCAGTCGCAGACTTTGTTGGCGCAGCGCTCTGTGTTGCAGCAAGTGTCGATGCAGAACCCGCAGGATCAACCGTAGCCCCCGGCAAAGCCATCGAAGAACTTTCGGTAGATGTAAATGTAGGCGGAGTAATCGCCAAGACCGCACCCAACCCACCAACGGTTCCGGTTGCAATCAGTATCGCGCGTTTCATATGCAAACCTTCCCGCGCTCTCCTGTGAAAACCCTTAATGAAGCCACAACTTCAACTGCGACTATTGCCAAACTTTTACTCACTATGAAATGCAAATGCCTCATCGTGGAAGCGATTCTTCGGCACACCCAGATCATCTGCCGCAGCCTTTACCGCCTCCACCAGCGGCCCAGGGCCACAGATATAGATATCGGCATCAGCAATCCGCGGCACCAAAGCCTTTAGCGCCTTGGCATCCATCGGATGCTCCTTACGCGATCCCACCAAGTAATGCACTCGAATCGAACCGTTTGAGTGATATTCCAAATAATCGAGCTCTTCCTTTAAAACCAAATCTTCTTTCCGCGATGCACGATAGATAACATCCATCTGCACGCCGTTCTTAAACTCATCCATCAGCGCACGCACCGGCGTGATTCCAACACCGCCGCCCACCAACACCACATGCGGCATAGTCGCGCGCCCTGCAGTAAAGGCGCCATATGGGCCTTCCACAAAGACTCGCGTCCCCGCACTAAGCGATGCAAGCGACCTTGAATGATCACCTAAATCTTTAACGGTAATTCGCAGGTAATGCGCAGTAGGAGCCGCCGACAACGAATAAGGATGCGACATCAAGAAATGTCCCTTTGCCGCAAAGCGCCAACCAAAGAACTGACCGCCTTCTGCCGCAAGTTCAGTGAGCTTTCGCCCCTTCATCACAACCGAGATAACGCCAGGTCCTTCAACTACAACTTTCTCAACGCGCAAGTTATGGCGCAGCGAACGCACCAAAGGAATACCGATACGCCACCACAAAATCGAAAAGCCCATCGCCACATATAGAAACGTCCAGTACGCACGATTAAGGGGATGGCCAATAAACATCTGCCCATTAATCACCTGGTGCATAAACGATGCCGCAATCGCTGAATAAGTAAGAACGTGAACCGTCCACCAGGTTTCATAACTCATCTTGGCGCGCGCCTTCTTATAAGAAGTAACTCCGGCCGCCACCATCAAAATAAATCCAGCGAGCGCCCACCACATCCACTCGAAGTTGCCGAGCATCCGCCACATCTCAACTGCCAACGCCACATGATCTTGCCCCGCAAAACTCAAGACAATAAACAGAACGTGAAAACCAATTAGATACAAACTCCATGGCCCCAACTTGCGATGCCATGTAACCAAACGATCGTGCCCGACCCCACGTTCTACCCAAGGAATTCGCGCCACCAAGAAAATGCCAACGATCGCAAAGTAAGTACCAACCAGCGCTGCCGCCCGCGAAACCGAAGCAATCACCGCATAAACCGAAGTGATATCGCTATGGCGCATCGTCGTTGCCTGCAACGCCAAGGTGAGCCCCAACCCAATGCCCAACAACCACGCAGCCCAATCGGTGCCCGCACCCGAATACTTACGAACGCCCGCTACCGATTTCATATGCAAAGCCTGCCTTATAACTCTGTGAACTATCTGAGCGATATCCGAGAGCCAGCCCCCAAATATGCACACATGCCCCGATAGACTTCACCTCATGCGCGTTTTCATCACCGGTGGAGCCGGTTTTATCGGTTCTCACCTCTGTGATGCCCTGCTCAAA
This sequence comes from Candidatus Nanopelagicaceae bacterium, assembly GCA_965268165.1. Lineage (GTDB taxonomy): Bacteria > Actinomycetota > Actinomycetes > Nanopelagicales > Nanopelagicaceae > Planktophila. Next base: position 95,122 of record OZ254162.1, on the reverse strand, counting down.
GAAGGCCACCAGGTCTCGATTCTCGACAACATGTCCACGGGATCTGCAGCCAATATCGCCCACATCAAGGATCAGATCGAAATCTACCAAGGCGATATCCGCGATGTCGCCCTCGTCGAAAAAGCCATGGCCTCTGCCGACCTCGTTCTGCACATGGCCGCAGCTCTTGGCGTTAACACAATCCTTGAAAACCCAATCAAATCTGTTTCAACTAACTTCACAGGTTCTGAAGTAGTCCTAAACGCAGCCACCAAATTAAATAAGCGAATAATCATCGCAAGTACTTCTGAAGTTTATGGCAAGAATCCAAAGCAACCATTATCTGAAACCGATGATCGCGTACTCGGTACCCCTCAAAAGATTCGTTGGACTTACTCAGATGCGAAAGCTCTCGAAGAAGCCATCGCCCACGCACTCTTTTTAACCAAGCAACTGAAGGTAACCACCATTCGCCTCTTTAACACGGTTGGCCCACGCCAAACAGGTCGCTATGGAATGGTTCTGCCTCGCTTCGTGCAGTCAGCACTCAAAAACGAACCAATCACAATTTACGGCGATGGAACTCAGTCCCGCGTCTTCTGCCACGTTGCAGATGCCGTGCGAGCAATCCTGACAATTGCAAAGACAGATTCAACAATTGGCGAGGTTTACAACATCGGTGGAGTTGGCGAAACCACAATCAAACAACTTGCTGAAAAAATCATTGAAATAACCAAATCAACTTCTGCAATTACTTACACACCATACGATCAGGCATACACAGCTGGCTATGAAGATATGCAGCGCCGCGTTCCAGATATTACAAAGATCAAGAACGCGATCGGTTGGTCACCAGAAAACACTTTGGATTCAATTATCGACGATGTCGCATCCGAAATGAAGAAGTAAGAAAGTCTGATAAAGGAGCAAGGAAATGGCTAAGCAGATAAAGAATAAGAAGCCAGCGATCCAGACGGATAAGGCAAACACAAAAATCTACCGTTACTTGATTGCATTCCCAGTTTTAGCTTTTGTTATCAAAATGATTGTGATCTCAAATGTTCAAGCAGGCGGTTGGTTAGGCGCCGATGGAGAAAACTACCTGACAGGTGTTGATGGACTTCTAAATCAGGGGTTCTTTTCAAGTGAGGGAAAGTTAACTTACTGGCCCGCTGGATATCCTTTATTGGTCTGGCCATTTGCCGCAATTTCGATAACAAAATTCCTTTATATGCTTAGCGTGATTCAGTCGCTCTTCTTTGCTTATTCAACTTATTTTCTCACTAAATCACTTAGCAAGACTCGGCTGTCATACCTAGCATTCACCGCTTCATTCATTATTAGCTTTAATCCGACCCTTTCTCTGGGAAGCCTCACAGTGGCTTATGAAACACCAGTCGCATCTTGCTTAATGATGGCGCTGGGAATATCGATTACCGCTTTGAATAAGGAATCAGAAACCAAAATTGGCATACGGCAAATCGCCTACATTGGGCTTTGGTTCGGGTTAGCAAGCTTCATGCAACCAAGATTCATTTTGGTTGCAGCAGTATTCATTTTCTTGTGTGTTATTTATTCTGCCGGACGCAAACTCCAAATCAAGTTGGCATCTGTTGGGGTTATTGCCTTGATGCTTTTACCGGCACTGTTAATCTTTAGAAATTCTGAGGCTGTTGGAAAGGCAACTATTTCAACAAATCTCGCTACAACAATGAATCTTGGCGTTGGTGACGAGACGCTGGGCGGATATAACCGCATTGGGCCGGGGATCAAATGTGAACCATCGACTCCAGGAGAAGCGCTAACAGATAACCAGGTAGTTGCATGCGTCATTAAGTGGTATGCAACCAATCCGGTTAAAACTGTAAAGTTAGCATTCCATAAATCACTTTACTTCTGGTCGCCATGGTCTGGTCCGGTTGCCGAGGGAACCACCGCACGAAATCCTTGGTTAAAAGTATCTCCAGTACAGCAAATGCAGAAGACAACAACTGCAGTTAACTTAATTCAAGGTAACTTCGGTAAGGCAATTTCTTACCTCTGGCTATTGGGGCAATTCGCGTTGCTGCTCTTCGGATTCTTAACCCTGTATAAACGCGGTGGCTTAGCAAAGAAACTTGCCGTACTCACCGCAACACCTGTTCTGTTGGCTTGGTTAGTAACTCTTGGAACAATCGGAGATCATAGATTTAGAATTCCAACCATGGGTCTAAGTCTTTTACTGCAAGTGGCTGGATTTCTTGCGATCCGTCAGAAAGTAACTAAAGCCCTTTAGCTCCACTGATTTTGCCAGTTGTATCAAAAACATAGGGCGCCGAAGCTAAAACAGACTGCTGATCCATTGAACTATGTAGCGTTACAACAATCGCTATGTTAGAGCCACCTAACGGACTTGAACCCTGTCCGCGCCATGACTTCACGATTGGATCGTGCCAAGTAACCAATGCACCTTCGGCTTCCAACGCATCAATCACAAGCTCTGCGGGAGTCTCACGAACATCTGCCACATTCGGCTTATAAGAAACACCAATGACTTGAACTTTCTTTCCCTTCAATGAACCTTGATTATCGGACTTCACTCGATCGACTATGTATTTCGGCATCTCAATGTTAACTTCATTCGCTCGCTCAATAAATGTGGCTGGAACACCTCTTTCGGCAGCAACATGAGCAAGATACGAAGGATCAACGGGAATGCAATGTCCGCCTACACCCGCACTTGGATTAAACTTCATAAACCCATATGGCTTGGTATTTGCTGCGTCCAAAGTTTCGTGGACGGATATTCCTAATGCATGAGTAATCTCTGCGAATTCATTTACAAGCGCAATATTGACTTGGCGGAAAGTATTCTCAAATAACTTGGCTGCTTCAGCGACCTCAGGTGAAGAAACTTCCACTAAATTGTCACAGAAAGTTGCATAGAAATCTCTCGCCTTATCTGAAGCTTCTTGAGTTAATCCTGCAAACAGTCTTGGGGTGTTCTTCTGATTCCAATCAACGCGGCCTGGATCGACGCGTTCTGGAGATATCGCATATAAGTGCTCTAACTTGTTTACTGAATATTTCTCAACGAGCGGCTTTATGTAGTCACGGAGGGTTCCGGGGAAAGAAGTTGACTCATTAATTATCAACGCCCGCCTTGAAAGCGCTCCACCTATTGTTTTGCAAGCCGAATCAATAAATGTGAGATCTGGTTTTCGGTCTTTTGTCAGAGGTGTCGGTACTGCAATTACCACTATCTCTGAATCGGAAATATCAGCGGCTTCAGTCGTGGCTTGATAATTTCCAGCTGAAATTGCTGAAGCGATCTCCTCTGAATCAACCCCTTCGATATGCGAAATTCCTTGATTTAGGCGGGCAACATTGATCGCATTGTTGTCAAAACCTACAACTTGATGGTGTTTAGAGGCGAATGCCGAGATTGTTAGTCCGACATAACCTTGCCCAATGATTGCTACTTTCATTGTTGTGGCACGTCAAAGATGTTCGTGTTCATTGGATCAATTCGCAGCAAATTCTTCTTCGCTAATTCGCGATCTTCAGGAGTTGACTTCTGGATATAGTAAAGCATCTTCCAAGCATCAAAAAATTCAGGATTAAACTCGACCCCAATTTTCGCGTATTTGTACGCTTGATCGTAAAGCTTGTTCGCTTCAAAAAGTTGGGTTGCATTTGCATAGCGGAATGATCCTTGTGGATTTAAATATCCAGGAGTCAGCGCCTTTTCTATTTGCTCAACACTTCCGCTGCTAAGTGCGGCTTTCCATTTTGTATCAGAGCTGTACGGAGGAACGGCGACCAATAGACCAACTACTGCGCCAAGCGCCCCAACCATGAATGGAGAAAGTCCAACGCTCTGCTTTGACCGTCTGCTCTTTACTGAACCACTTGAGGTCTGAGTTCCACCATCTTTTGGATCGGAATTTCTTGTAGCGCGTTCATAAGCAATAAGTGTGCCGCCAAGTAACCAGCCCCAAATAGCCAAGCCGATCTGATTGATACTGATAATCGATTGAACTTGATAGCAAATCCAAGCAACTGCAAGTCCAATGAAGGTGAAATCGAAAGATTTATTCCGCAGCACCACTTTTACTATTGCGATTCCTACTAAAACAATAATTGCGATGTATGCAATGAACATTGGCCAACCGCCATAAGCCAGTTGATCGAGAACCACGTTGTGTGCAGCATTAGATATGGTGTTAGGGCCAGGATTGATTAGAGCTTGATCATCACGCAGTCTTCTGTACCAATCTCCGTACGTATCCATTCCAACGCCCGAAAATGGGAACTTCTCAGCCATATTCCAGCCCGCTTGCCAATATTCACCACGAAGTGAAACTGAATTCTTATAAATCAAACTTGTAAGCGGTCCCTTTTGAAGAGCGCCTAGAGTTGCAATTACTCCACCGACCAAAACCAAAAGCGAGTAAGCGCCTGGAATTAACAGAGATGAAAACTTAGATCTTAAGAAAAAGAAACCCACAAGCGACATGCCACCAGCTGCAACGACAATTCCTTGAATGGCACTGGATGACTCAATTTCAATAAATGTAATCAAAAGCAATAGAATTGAGGGTGCTCTAAATTTCCAATCAAGATTCGGTTTAATTGTGAAGGCGAATAAAACACTGGCAAACATCCCAAGGAATGCGCCAATAAAGTTTGGGTTACCAAATGTCCCTAGAATATTTCCGTACGGGTTGGTCCAGCCAATAAAGTCTCCGAAAGTGATTACCCATAATGAGTAAACGACATTCACAGCGCCAGCGGCAAGTAGGCCGTAGGAGACCTTTAAAAAACTAGCCTTCTGGGATAACGCAAGGGCGGAAATGAAAAGCAAAATAAGTAAGAAGTAAGTTACAAGTCCGGTATTTCGACCATACGCTCCATAAATAAGTTGCGACATTGGTGCATCACTTTGTACAACAGAGTTAACAACAGTGAGTGAGAAAACAACGGCTAGGAAAATAGCCACCTTGTGGTTTGCCCAAATCTCTCTAGCTCCAAATGAAACAGAAAGCGTTATGGCTGCACCGGCAACCCCTCCAAGAGCAAGTAGCTTGGTCACATTTACCGGATCAGTAACGGCGCCCCAAACTACAAAGATGGTTATAAAGGTTGAGCCGACCATCAATAGGCGGGCAAGTGACTTCTCTGCAACCGAGTTCAACATAAGCCTAATCTTACTTTCTACTTAACTACTTATTACCCACAAACTTGCCCCCAGAAAGCCGAAACCCGGCCCCTCGTGAGAGGAGACCGGGTTTCGGTTCTAGATCTTTAGAAGATCGAGGCTAATTAAGCCTTTACCTTCTTCTGGATCTTTACTACGAGGTTAGTCAATGTAGTGATCTGTGCACGAAGTGCTGAGATCAACTGTGTGACCTGTGCTGAAAGCTCAGCAACTGCATCTACGGCCTCTTGTGCCATAGCTGTTGCTGCCTCTGCTGCCTCTGCTGCAGATAGAGCTGCATCAGTAGCATCATTTGCTGCTGCTGTTGCTTCTTCTGCTGCAGCTGCTGCTGCTCCACCATCTGCTGGAACTACATCAACTGAAACTGTGCGAGCAACAGCTGACTTAGCTGTTGTTGCCATTGTTCCTGTTGTGTACTTGAACACGAATGTTCCCTGGTATGCAGGCATGTAGACCTTGAAAGTCTGAACGCCTGAAGCTAAACCAAGACCTGTTGTGTGTCCGATTTGTGTTCCAGTGATTGTTGCTGATCCTGAACCAAGTTGTGCTGGTGCAACGATTCCGCCTGTTGCGAATACTGTGTAAGTTTCGCCATCAGCAAGAACGAGGCCGTCCTTGTCAACAGGAGTTACAGAGATTACTGCTAGTTCGCCTGGAAGGTATGAAGTCTTGTCGAATGCAACCTTGATATCGTCAAGAGCTGCTGCTCCGCCACCAACACGTACTGATACAGCTGCTGCATTTACACCAGTAGTGGCTGTTGCAGATGACTTAGTACCAATTGTGATTGATGCAGTTCCGGCAGCTACTGCTGTTAGGTATACTAGGTAGCCCTTTTCATCAGTGTCGTATGCGACTGACTGTGATGTGTAATTTCCTGAGATCTTTGTTGTATCTGAAGAAGTTACGTAGAAAGTAACAGGTGTTGTCATGATGTTTGTACCTGCTGCATCAGCAAGCTTAACAAGAACAGCATCTGCACCCTGAGCTGAAGTACCGATAACAGCCTTTGCGACTGTTGCTGTTGCTGTAGTTGCATCACCAAAGAATGTGAGTGTCTCTGTTGCGAGAACTACACCTAGTGCTGACTGGATTTCAATTGTTGATACGCCTGAAGATCCATCACCATATACAGAAACAACTTCTCCTGCTTTAACTGCGATAGCACGTCCACGTGCATCGCCTGAGTATGAAGTGGTTAGTGGGCCAGAACCTAGTAAACCAGGACCTGACTTGACGAGTGCTGTGTAAGACTCACCAGTTGTTGTTACAGCTGATGCATTCTTCAAGGTTACCTTGATGAATGCTGCTGCGTCAGCGGCTGCTGTCTTAGCTGTCTTAACAGCAGTGACAGTTGCATCTGATGCAACCTGTGTATCAGCAGCAGTCGTGATGATAGAAGTTGCAGAAGTAGCAACCTTACTTGTCAAAGGATCTGCTGTAACTGTGATTGTCAAAGATACGTTGCCAGCATTCTTTACTCCGCCACCGTTAGTTACAGCAGGAGCCAAAGTAACAACATAAGTTCCAGCCTTTACAGCAGCTGTTGTTGCAGCTGATGGAGAAACCATGTTGATGTTGAATTTAGCAGTTACGTAAGAAGTTGCGGCTGAACCGGCTACGAATGCAACTTGATTAAAGTTATCACCCTTAAGTCCGGCTGCACCATTAGTAGCTGTAGCTGCAACGAATGCGTTTGAAGTTTCAGCAAGTGTCAACTGTGGAACAGCTGTGCTTCCTGCTGGAGATGAAGTTACGTATGCAGTTACTGTCATTGAGTCTGTAACAGCTGCGCCGTAGAAAGCGAGAGTCGCAGTTGTAGCTGTCGATGTTTCGCTATCTTTCATTGAAGCTGTAGCAGCTGAGAGAGTTAGTGTGTCCGCTGAAGTTGCAGCCGTTGAAGGCACAACTGACATAACACCAAAGCCCATCGCAGCAACAGTTACAAGCGCTACGCGCTTGAAAGTTGTCTTTGTAGACATTTGTTTCCTTTCGATAGTCGATCCACGGACGATCCGTAGGTCGGCTCGAGTGAAAAGTTCTTTCTCATATGACATGAGAGAGCCTTTTTCACTCACTCGATACATCGCACGTGCTGATGTATCAAATTCCCCGCCGTGTATCCGGACGCGACGGAGAAATCTATTTAGGTGAAATTTCACGTGCTTCACCGTTTTACCTTTTACTTCTTGTCTTCAGTCACAAGTACTGACTGAGCCAAAATTTGTGTCTTGCCTGCATTGAGAACTAGTCGAGTTGTAATCGACTTGATAGGACCTGTTAGGTCGAAGCCACGGTTGCCCACGGGGATATAGAACTCTGAAGTTGGGGTTGAGACTACGAGAATTCTAACGGTCACAAGGTACTGCCCGTTGGACATCCGCTCAAAATCGGCAGTTGTGGCGCCTAGGTTAAGCGGGGTCCAGCTTCCTGCAACACCAGCTGAAACCCCATTTACGAGGTAAGTGGTGCCGTTGCCATCCACTGTGATGCTCTGAGAGATCATCACATTTGGGCCACCGACCGCTGTTATGGCCTGGGTGGTCAACTCTGTTCCGGCTTCAGTGGCTACCGGCGTATTTTTATTTACGCGGATGGTGCCTGGGGTGCCGTCTTGGGTCGCAACAGTGAAACCTGTTGGGATGCCCTTATCGTCCAAGCCCGGGAAAACAAGCTTGGCTGACTTGATTGCCACGCCAGAGACCATGGTGCTGGACTTCTTGGCTGGCATTGAAATAGAAGGTGTTGGGGTGCTTGCTTCGATCGCAGCAGCCTCATCAGATGATCCGGCAACTGGGCCAGATGCGATCTCTGATGGAGCAGAAGAAGTAATTGTTACTCCTTCGCGGCCGGTCATTGAGTTAAAACCAAGGAATGCCGTCACAACTAGAAGAAGTGAAAGTGCAACCTTGGAAGATTTCTGAGCAAGCTCTGCTGCCTTCTTATACGTAGTAGAAAGCATGTCGAGCGCTGTTAGGCCACGCTCTTCGTCGATAACGAGCTCTGAAAGAACGCGGCGAAGTGATGTGCGAGCGCGAGAAACAGTGTGGCGCACTGCAGATTCCTTGATACCAAGTTCTGCTGCGATTTCCTCAGTTGAACGGCCCTCCATTTCCCACATAACTAGCGCTGCGCGCTCTGCAGGAGAAAGAAGTGCCAAAGCCTGACGAATGATTGCTGCATCTTCAGCAGCTGAAAGTGCTTGTGAGTGATCGCCGTCTACCTGCCATGCGGCTTCAACTTCAGCCTGAGCATCGTCTATAACCACAAGGTTAGGACGGCGGCCTTCTAGGCGGAACAAGTCGATGCAGAGGTTCTCGATCGTGCGGTGTAGATAAGAAAGAGCGTGATCATTTGATTCAAGCTCTGGTGCTGCAAGCATGAACTTAATCAAGGCATCTTGGGTAATTTCTTCAGCCTTAGCGGAATCCTTTAGAACGCGATTAGCGTGGGCGAGAAGCTCTGAACGGTGCTCTGTGTAGAAAGCACCGAGCTCTGCAACGGTCCACACGCGAGGACCTGCAGAGGCTGCAGACTTCTTAAATGCCACTTTGGGACTTCCTTCTTAACCGGTTTTGTACTTCAGCGACACCCGTCGGTGCCTCTATAACCTTCTACGAATCCTAGCCCCAGATGTAGCGGGGAAGGGACAAAACGGACATTTCACCATGTGTATTGGTCGGCTATTGGAATTTGATTAAGAAATCCGGTCGATTTTTGGCATTCGGAACATCCAGACCAGGGATGGGCAGTTCGCTCCGGTAACCAGCTGAAATTGCGGTTCCGCGCGATCTTAACAAGGTGATCTCGAAGACTTTGGGAAAACCGTTACTTCCCAAAGTTTCAAAATTATTGGCATGGAGATGAGCAAGAACAAATTGTCCAGATAATTCACTTACAAAATCTCGTAATTGATCAACATGCTTATCGAAATCATGAATTTCAATTAGTAGGAATTTGAATCGATCCTTATGTACCGCGATTAAATCCAAAATTTCCCATTCAGAGCCTTCTATATCAACCTTTAGACCAATCAAATCGGAATTCTTATATCGAGACAAGGCAGCGCTTAAGCTTGCGGCATCTATGCGGATGTGATGATGTTTATTTCTAGAATTCATTACCCAAAATAAAAAATAATCTTTAAACCTTTTTGAACGAGCCAGCACGTTTGAGAATGATTCTTTGAATAAGATTGCTTTTAATATTCCCTTGACTACTTTATTTATAAAAAAATGTAAAGATACTGTGTGATCATAGATATCAATGGATGCATCTTTGTTTATTTCAGAGAATGCCTTTTCGAACGACCAGTTTTCACCTAGCCCGAGGGACAACAATCGGTCAGATTTTTCTATCGCTGATCTGGACATCGCATAACCACCGTCCGAAAAATTTCCAACTCTACAAATTTCTTCAACAATTACGGGACGAAGAAAATATAAGTCTTCTGGACATGTAATTTCTAAGGTACTACGCATTTTTCCTCGCTTCGAGCACCAAGCTAACGCCGAATGGTAAAAAGGAAATCCATCGGTCAGGGAAAAGCATGATTCGCATAATCGAACGTGCGAGAAAGGTATTTTCCTTAAGTTGTGAATTTTGTGAACTCTTTTGAGCAAACTTTCTTTGAATATAGGCGACTGGGAATACAGTTGAATACGTGTACCTGACTGAGATTACGCTCAATCCAGATTCTTCAACTAGTTGTCGTAATTCATTCTTTGTGTACCTTCTATAGTGCCTCAGGAAAACATCGTGACCGCTCCACAGGCTCATAAGAGCTGGAACAGTAATGATGAACGCTGAATCTCTATCGGCTTGCGACACAATATCAGCCAGGAATTCTTTATCTTTTTCAACATGTTCTAGGACATCTGTTAATAAGAAATGTGTATATCCAGAATAATGCGTTGTGCGACAATATGAAATGCCACTTTTGGTTTCCCGTTCGGCTTTATAGCCAACATCTACGGCAACAACTTTGCTAACAAAATTTAATCGCAATAATTCTTTACTAAAAAGAGCAGATCCTGCACCAATATCAACCAATGAATTTAAATTAGCGCTATTCCAGGAACGAGAGTTTCTAATGAACCAAAACTTGTGGGCGTAGTACCAATGATTTATTGGGTTTCTGACTCCAGATTCAATTAGATCCAATTTATCTTACTCTTTCCTCTAGAAGCTTTAGAACTTGCCTACGTGCAAATATCATCTCGAAGAAAATACTATGAAACTTCCTCAATTTTAATTTAGAGCCATCTACGTCATTCCAAATATGGAGGGGCTCTTCCCAAATGTTCAAAATTCCTTTGTTATTTATTCCAACCCTAGTCATCAATTCAATATCAACAAACCATCTAGTAGAAAAATCATACTTAATTGCTTCTCTGAATGAATTTGAATTAACAAATAACTTGTATCCGCTTTGCGTGTCATATGGAGCATCGCTCCATTTTCTTGTCATGTAAGTAGCGATTAAGCGCCCTAAATAGTGTCGAGAAGTTTTACGATTTATCTCGCGTCCTGAAAGAGATACACGTGAAGAAATAACCGCATCGATTTTCTGTGCGGATGAATTTCTGGTACGGTCAATCAAGATCTTAACCAAGCGGAAAACATCCTCTATTGAAAATGCTCCGTCAGAGTCTAGATAACCAAGAACTTCTAACCCGGGGTTATTTTCCAACATTTCCAATAAACCTTGCCGAATTGCCTTCCCTTTGCCTCCATTCTTCAATCGTTTTATTGCACGAGAAGAAGTTCCGAGACATAGTTCTTGAAGAATTTCAAAGGTCCTATCGGAACTTCCGTCGTCTACGAACAACCATTTAATCTCGTTCTCAGTTCTGACAATTTCTTTCCAGTATTCAATCGGAAGCCGATCTTCTTCGTTATAGCATGGGACAATAATGGCAATTGAATTATCCATTTTGTTTCCCGTAAGCATTTTCGTGACTTACCTTAGAAAGATAAATTACCAAGCACAGAATCGTTAGGGCGTAGGTATATCTTCCATTACTTCCTATGTATGCAATCGCACTCAGAAATGTCCAGAGTCCGACGGCGACAAGCATGTTAATCGAGACACGACCGATTATTAGGCCGTTGTCTTTCCTCTTTAGATATCTGGAAATAGGCAAAAAGAACAAGATGAGAATGAAGGCAAGGAAAGAATAGATGTGAATCGTAATTGCCACATCGTATAAAATCCTAAAGATTGCCAATATTTTTGTTGCGTTCGTCTCTGCCGACAGAATACTCAAGTTGCGAGAATCCGAACCAATTAACAACTTGCTTGCAAAAAGTATTTTGTTTTGTAAATATGTTACGGGGTCGTTTACTATCATGTTCATCCATGATGATCTCAGTGCTTCGTATCTGTATAAATCTCCGGGCTGTATCAAACTAAAATCAACTTCATAGCCCTTAGAAGATGTATTTATCGCCTTAGTTAAACTGAGCCATGTATCAGGACGATATAACTGGCAAACGAACTTTGGATAGTTCGGATCGGATGTGAAAAGCAATAGTGCATTTTCGGCCCTAATCCCTGTTTCAGTATTTGTTGTGTAGCAATACGTTGCGGCGGAATCCATCAACAACACTTGCTGTTCGGGGAAGCTCTTCTCTAACTCCAAGCCCTTGGCGGTGGCGAATTCGATGGCCAAAGGTCCAACTGCAATCGATACAGTGACCGTAGCAATGGTCAATCGACTAATTTTAAAATTGGATCGCCAGAAAGGGATCAATAAAATTGGAATAATTGCGACAGATAGCCAAGGTCGAAAGCTCATTGCTATGCAAATTATTAGTAACGGCAGGATTAATACTCGCACTGATCCGTGGTTGCGTAGCGCAGAATCTAACGCGGCATACCCAAAGATTAACAAACTAAACATCAATCCATCGCGCGTCATCTGCGACCCAAATACTAAGGCAGAATAAATAGCAGTTAATTTAAGTAAATAAGTTATCCGTTTTTGATTCTTAGTGACCAGGAGCTTTTGTAGCGCTAACGAAGTTAATAAGATTTGAAAAATTGCCAGCCATATTTGCCATCTAAATCCGAGATTCGGGATAAATGAGTAGGCAAACGTAGAAACGCCACCCCAGAAGTCCGTTCTATTGCCAGTTAAGTAATTACTTCTTGCATTGACAATATCTTCCCCATAAAAACTGGGAATTTGTAAGAAGAAGGTTGCTATAGATAGGACAAAAATTGTATTAACTCTTAGCTTTATAAAGTTATCAACTCTTCCTAGTAATTTGAGATTCATGGTCGATTTCCTAAATTTCTGCTGACCATTGCTTGAAAAGCATCGATATCCGAATTGAGCAAGAATAGTTTTAAGTCTTCTGGAGTACCCAAGCCGTGAACATCTGTTTCAACATCGCCTACGCTGAAAGTAGATATCTTTCCGCCTTGTTTCAGCAAATATGTGTATGAAGGCGCCACGTAGAATTCACCATTCACTTTTAATTCATCCCTTTTCATCGCCGCAATAGCGTTTTTTGCAACCGTTGCAGACTTCCATCCATAGACGCCGACTGTTGCTTCATCAGAAACAACTACTTTCTCCACCACATTAATGACTTCTTGATTCGAATCTCGCTCAATATAGGACCATTTACTATCTGTTGCGTACATAGTAAGTATTTGACCATCGCTAATACCATTTCTTACACTTTCAATAAATTCAGTGATGTCGGTTGAAATAAATTGATCGGAATTAGCCGAAAGTACCGCTTCGTTACCTGGAATTTGGTCAAGTGCAAATTGCAATGTAGTCGCTGCACCATCTGTGAGTTCATCTATTTCAATAAAATGGATGCTATTTATAATTTTTGAAATAGCACTTTCCATTTGTTCCGGAATATGATCTTCTTTACGTGTAATAATCCAAATCTCATCTTCCTTATTTAGTGGGAAGTTAGCGATTACCCATCCGATCATTGGGATGTCTAGTACAGGGATTAAAGGCTTTGGTGTCTCAATACCAATTGCTCGAAATCGACTTCCAAGGCCCGCCGCAGGAATTACCAAGTTCAATTTCATTTCTAGCCAAGGACCTTGTCGTTTGGCAATGATGGTGTTTTGACACACACTAAAGCAGAATCTGTAACAGATTCAAATTCCGCAAACTCCCCAGGTTGAATAGTTATCACATCACCTTTAATAAATGTCTCTCCACCCAATAGAATTTGACCATCGATGACAACAGTTATTTCTGTAGCAATGATCTGTTTATGAAGTGGCTCTTTTTCGCCCGCTTTAAACCATTTAACTGCAATTTCAAACTCTTTAGTATTAAGGATTGCAGGAGAGAAATCACCGACGAACCATCCCTTAGTAAATTCGTCAATTTTATTTATTTTCACTTTGGAACCTCTTCTCGGACGCAACAGCCTCATCATGTGTTGAGAATCTGTAATATTCCTTTTCATTGATCTGAAATAGGATTGGATTTAGTCCCTTCACCACCGCATAATTCAGCGCTGGAGCCAAGAAGAACAAACCTTTTGTTTGGACATTATTCATTATTGCCCATTCAGCGCACTCTATAAACAGATGAGCAGTTTTAAAATAGAAGATACCGGCCGTCGCCTTCGAACTGATTACCTTCTTTTCGCACACCTCGACAAGCTTTTCATCACGCATACGTATGTATGAGAATTTTGGGTTTTGAGAGTCGAAAACCATTAAAGATATTTCTGAATTTGATCGCAGTGATTGGGAACAAAATTCTTTGTATTGTTCTTCTACTACTAAGGCATCCCCTGGAGTTATAAATATCGGAAGATCAAGGTCACAATCACGAATGGCGATTAATGCTGAAAGGAGCGCACCTTTTGTATTCCCAATAAGAACACGCTTTATTTGATTCTGGTTAATCTTTAGTTTTACATTCTCGTCAGGTGTAGCCAGATATGTATTACCTGATTGATAAGTCGAAATAATTTTTTCGATAAGTGGTTGACCACAGATTTTGAAATCAAGTTTGCTAATTTGTGACCCGTCGGAAAGTAAGTGTGATGAGCTGCCTGCCGCCAAGATTAGTGTGTTGTGGTTTTGAGTCATTCAAGAATTCCAGTCACAACACCGTGTAATAAATCGAGCGTGACATCATCCACCGATTTCACAGTTACAACTACGGCTCCACTAGCTTTAGCGGCCATAATTCCGTATGGGCTATCTTCAATAATCACGGTTTCTTCCGGCAATACTCCGAGCATTTCCATAGCCTTCAAGTAGCATTCAGGATTTGGCTTTGGCTCTCGCACATCTTGATTTGTTACCAATACATCTAGGGAGTCGAGCAACCCAGCGTAGGTGAGCATAAATTCAGTTGTTTGTCGGATGCTGTTAGTGACAACGCCAACCTTAATGCTCTTGTTTTTCAGTTTCGACACAAGAACTTGATGTGAAACATTGGGGAAGCACTTCTGGGCTGCGATTCGCAACGTTCGATCTTGTTTTACTCTATTTATCATTTCGTGTATGTGCTCGGGAAGTCCAACTTCATTCGTGAGCATTTGAAGTTTCTTTAACGTAGTGAGTCCGTCATACCGATCTTCATGCATTTCTCGAGTAATTTCATACCCAAATAAAAGTAAAACTTGGTTCAGCGCTTCATAATGCCATTCCTGGGCATCAATTAGCACCCCGTCCATGTCAAAAAGCACTGCCTTTATGTCATGCATTAATTTTGGCTTTCAGCTCATTAGGGTTGTCTGTGCAAATTCCGAACTGTGCGATTCGTTTAGAGTGCAAAACATTGAAAAACTCCCAGGCACTTTCGGCATCTCGTCTATGAAGTTCGGGGGACACAAAGACCACAAAATGTTTTTCCAATAATTCGAATACTTTTGGAGATTTGATCCACCAGTCATTATGGAAACCATCAATCCACAAAAATTGTGATTCCCATGGTAATTCAGTCTCATATTCACTTAGTCGAAGCGCATGAGGTAAACCTTTTTCTCTTATTTTCACCATTTCAGGTATTGAGCCATCAAAGAGAAATGTAAATTCATTTGGATACTTTTTTAAGAAAGATTCATAATGATCCAATAGCCCATCTTCTTTTATGTTTAAGGCCACCGGAATCTCTGAAAAATCTATTTCGTCGACCGTCAGGAAGTTTGAATCGCGACATGGATCATGGGATATAACTAAGGAATGATTATTGCTTCTGAAATCCGTCTCAACTCCAAAACCACATCTACGGGTGGCCTCAATTGACTGCAAGGAATTTTGCTCCTCGAGGGATTGCCATATCCCACGGTGCGCATAGATCAAAGGGCTCATATCCACGTAGCGACTTTACCTTGGGATATCCTCAAATCGATTAAGTTGAGACCTACAAGCAGTTTAATTAGATCGTGGACATCCAGAAAAGACGAATTAGATTATTCGCCAAAGGAGATCTCGGTCAAAATGCCCTTTTCGTCAAGATTCTTCATAAATTGTTTCGCGCAAGCTCGGAAAGATCCAAGCTATTGGCAACCTACGATGTCTTCGATTTTTCTAACCAAGTAGGAGAAGTAAAACTTATTAAGGAAGATATAAAAATTGGAATAGTCATTCAAGGGCCAATTATTGCAAAAACAACACTGGAAATATGTAAATTTTATAAAAGAATATATCCAGGGGTTCAAATAGTGGTTTCAACCTGGGAAACAGAAGATACCGAATCATTCGTGGCGCTTATCGACGATCACTTCTCGGTAATTAAATCAGTAAAACCAGATTCGCCTGGGCCTTCAAATATAAATTTGCAGATTACATCGACAATTAAAGGAATAAACCTACTTCTAGAACGAAGTTGTACTCATATCTTGAAAACCCGCACTGATGTCTTACTCGGGAATTTCTCATTTCTAAATTATTTGATGTGGATGTATTTCAAAGGGAAAAAACATTCCATTGTTTTTTCAAGTTATAATTCTTTCCTTTTTAGGCTTTTCTCTCCTTCAGACCAGGTGATGTTTGGGGAAGCTTCCGATATTTCGCGATTTTGGTCAATAAGCTTGATACCCGAAGATCAGAAAATCGATTTTCCTGAGAAATTCTTGTTTAAGAATTATCTAGAGTCATCCGGGTACAAAACTTGTGACGAATTTAGTAACTACTTGACCGCTCTTCGTGATTACACTGTTATTGCTGATCACGAACAGTTGGGACAAATTTGGAATAAAGGTGCGTTTACAACGCTAAGTTATCGTTGGCGTGGAAAGGCATTTCCTAACTCGATGAGCCAATTGACTTCGTGGCACTGGGAATTGCTACAAGATGAGTTCACTTTCTTCGAGAAATTATATGATTCGCTTTGAAGACCTACATTCCCATTAGTTGAGCCTGTTTATCGAATTCTGGAATACTTCTTCGTAGTTCTTCAAATGTTCCAGACATTTCTAATTTTCCATTTGCCATATAGTGAATTACATCGGATTCTTTCACTGTAGACAGCCTGTGTGCAATCATGACAATTGTTACACCGCCCTTTAGATTGTGCACAGCTTCAGAAATATTTGCTTCGGTAGTTCCATCTAGGGAACTGGTTGCCTCATCTAATACAAGAAGTTTAGGCTTCGTAAACATTGCCCTCGCAATGCCAAGGCGCTGGCGTTGACCACCGCTTAGCTTCGTTCCGCGGTCACCAACTGGAGTATCGAGTCCTTCGGGGAGCTCCCTTATAAACTCTGCGAGTTGCGCAACTTCTAGTGCTTGCCAAACATCCCCATCAGATACTTCATTGATAGCGTAGCCAAGACATACATTTTGACGAATTGTGCCATTGGAAATCATCACATCCTGTGGAACATATCCGATTGCCCCTGGCCAGAGCTTTATGGCACTTAAAGGAGCATGTCCCTGCATTTGAACAACACCACTATCCGGTTCAAGAACTCCAAGAATTACATCAATGATTGTGGTTTTACCTGCCCCTGATGGGCCAACGAAAGAAACGACCTGACCTTGCTTTATTTTTAACGATACATCCTTCACAGCCGGAAGTTTTTTTGTGGGGTACGTCAAGGTAATGTTTCTTAACTCAATTTCGCCTGTGAAGCCAGCATATTCAAAATTCAGGTCATCAACTTTTTCGCTTCCTGACGTTAATTCTTGTAATTCCTCAATCAGATCTAGAGTGGGACCTGCGGATCCGATGCTTGATTTGATGTTTATCGCGCCTTGTTGCAGACGAAGTATTGCTGGAGAAATTCGAGTGCTCGCTGCCATAAAAACAGCTAAAACCGCAATCGCACGAGAAGCGTCATTCACAGCAAATTGCAAGGCTGCAATTCCTAGTGAACCTAGAACAACTGTTATTTCAATGACATATTTACTGATATTTGGCATAAAGGCGCGCTCCGCAATTACATCCGCCAACTTGAAACGAATACTGCCCAGCTCTCTTGAATAAAAACTTCGTCGATTGCGAACAACAATTTCGCGATAAGAGTTGAGAACTTCAAGCGTTTTTTCTGAACTTTCAATTGATAGGTGCCGTTGCGCTTCTCCAAGTCTTACCGCTCTTACCTGCATTAGGCGGTAGAGCAGAAGTGCGATAGCGGCAAAAACAATTAGGGTGCTTAGCGCCACGACGGGATCTACAACGAAAAGTCCAAATCCTAGAATCAGCAACAAAGATGTATCGCTTATAATTAGTACCGTTGTTCCAATAACATTCATAGCAATTGAGTCAACACCAGCGGTGACAGAATAAAGTGTTTGCTGCATGGATCTAGATTGAATTCTTGCCAAAGGTTGTGCCAAAACTCTTGATGTTAAATTTGCAGAAATTGCTGCGCTTCTTCTAGATAAAAAGAAAATAGTCTTGCGAATAAAAATAACTGAAAAGAGGGTTTTAGTAATTAGAAGCGCGGCAGCTAGCAATCCGATTATCGTTGCTTGGGACTGAAGTGAATTATCTTGGATTCCCAAAATTTGCAAGGCCGTAGAGACGCGATCTCCTGGAACTCGAGCTTGCACTCCAGTTACGGCTAATGCACCAAGCATTCCAACAAGTGCTACTCCGGCCAAATCTAGCAAGCCAAAAGAAATCTGAATTGCAACAACAGCAATGACTTTCTTTCTATCTGAAGAAGAGAGAATGCGCACTGAGCGCGCAATTATCGAGTTACTAAACATTCAATCACTCTTCTCATAATAGCTGGAGTCTACCCGCAAGGAAGCAATAACTAATGGGCTCTATAGTAAATTAGGCATGTGCCCACATCGATACTTTTGATAACTGGTATTTTTCCGCCGGATTCGGGTGGTCCATCGAAGTTCGCCCTGGAATTTGGAGAATGGGCCTCCCGAAGAAACTTAGAAGTTAGCGTTTGCACCTACTCAGATAGTCAAGAATTGGTGGCGAATGTTAATAAAATGAATGCTACACGAATTCTCCGGTCCTACAATCTTCCATATAGATATTCACTAATGATACAAAGTATCGGAAGAAATCAATCTAAAACCAAATCAATTTTGGCTGTCGGCGCCTTTTTGGAAACTTATATTGCTTCGATACTCTATAGATTTTCCTACACCGTAAAAGTTCCAGGTGACATAGTTTGGGAACGCGCCCGAAATAATCAAGTAACAGAACTGAATATTACAGAATTTCAGCTAAAAAAATTAAAATTTAAATACAGAATTTTTCGAAAGCTTTACTCGAATAGTTTAAAAAGAGCAAGAATGGTCATCGTACCGTCTCAAGGTCTTTATGACTTATGTTTGAATTGGGGCGTAAGAGAAGAAAAACTCCGGCTAATTTATAATTCGGTGGAAAACGTAGACTCAATTAATTTGCCGACAGATCATTACGAATATGATTTGGTCACAGTCTGCCGCCTTGTTACCTGGAAGGGTGTTGACGAACTTATTGAGTATTCTGCGGAGCGGAATTTCAAGTTGGTTGTGGCAGGCGATGGGCCAGATAGAGAAAGACTGGAGACCTTAACCAGAAATCTAGGAGCCAAAGTTACATTCCTAGGAGAAATTTCAAATCGGCGAGTCATTCAGCTTTTCAGTAAAAGTAGAGTTTTTGTATTAAATAGTTACTATGAAGGACTTCCTCATGCGCTTGTAGAAGCAAGGGTTGCTGGAATACTGACTGTCGGCCGAGAGGGAACTGGATCCGAAGAAGTCATCAATGATGATCTAGATGGGTTCCTCATTCGCTCAGATCGGCCCCTGGATGCGACGCTAGATCTTGCCATTGACGTAGCTGGAAAACCGAATGTATTCACACAGAGAGCCAAATTAGATTCATTGTCCCGATTTAACAAAGAGCACAATTTTCATGAAATTCTAAATACCATCCAAGGAAACAATTAAGTGAGAAAAGTAATTTTTCTTCACAGCAAATTTCCAAATAACAAATCCGAACTCGTAAATCTCTCATCTAGATGGAACAAATACGGAGAAGAGGTGCACAAATATTCCGGTGATGATGGAATATGGCTCTTTACCCCGAGTTCTCAGAGTTGCGAAATTTATGAAGATAAGTACCTTAAGTTCTTTGATTCCGTGGAGGTTTATGAAAAAATTCTTTGGAGAATTTCTGCTTTGACCCGAGAAATTCGAAAGAGCTCTTCAAATTTCACACTCGTTTGCGGCGATACTCAGAAATCTTTGATAATCGGAATTTACCTAAGATCTTTGCTCGGATCGAAGGTGCGGATTCAAACGCAATTTCATGGTGATATTTATTCCTTTAGATTCAACCAAGGACTTAAAGGCGCTTTACGAGCATTCTTATCGAGACTTGGCATTATTACTTCTTATTCAATAAGAATTGTTTCTAAATTTCAAATGGAAGAAATTGTTGCATTTGCGCCTAAATCGAAAGATAAATTTGTTCTTGCGCCGATTCCCATTGATAATTCACGTATCGCGATGCCTCTTAAAAATAAGAATACAGATCTAGCATTTATTGGAAGACTTCACCAGGAACGTGGAATTACTGAGTTGATCCGCGTAATTAAGTTGGTTAAGGAAGCGTTGCCAGAAACTAGAGTCGCCATCGCTGGAGATGGACCTTTACGTACCCAGATCGAAAAAGAGCTTTCTGGGTGGATCAAACATGGCGATGTAAAAATGCTTGGCTACTTAAATCCTGAACAGATTCTCAATGTTTATGCTGATACAAAGATTTTGATTTCAACCGCTCCTCGAGAAGGCTACGGATTAACCCTACGCGAGGCAGCGTTGAGTAAGGTGCTGGTTATTGCGCAATACTCTAAAGGGGCAAGTGAAGCTCAAGATTCGTACCCTCTTCAAATCAAGATTTTTTCAACATTAGATGAGGCCGTCGCTTTGATTCAATCAGCTCTCAATCAAAATTTTGATGTTGCTAGCCCCAGCCAAATTGATGCGCAAATTGAAATTGATTCTCAAGGCGTAACTAGACTCGTTCGTTCTTGGCTTGATGATTAGTAGGTTGAGTTAATCCACTCGCCAAGATGCTCCTTGATTCCATCCCGCTGAGCCCAAGCAATAGTCTCTTTTGCACCTGTTTCTAAATCAATTTCGGGGACGCTGCTTATTAATTCATTCAACTTTGAAACATCTGAACAAGTAAAACTCACATCATTGGGGTTGCTTATCGATTCCGAAATCGAAGGTTTCGAACCGAGCTGTTTACTAATTACTTCAATCAGTTCGTTCAATGAATGAGGATTTCCCCCACCTATATTTACAACATCCGAAAACCCGGCTGGTCGAGCAGATAACTCTTTCGACAATTTTTCGATAGTAGCGGTGATGTCATCTACATAAGTAAAATCTCTTTTTACTTCTCCGCCACCAAATTTTTTGAACTCTGTCCCATTTAGGATCGAGTCGATAATCCTGAAGTAAGCCATGTCTGGGCGTCCCCAAGGTCCGTAAACTGTGAAGAAGCGCATTCCACGCGCTCGAGTTTTACTCCCATTAATGAATGCCGGAGTTAAAATCTCATTAGATAATTTTGTCGCCCCATAAATGCTTATTGGACGTATAGATAGGTCATCTTCTTTATAGGTTGTTTCAGTTGAATTTCCGTAAACGCTTGAAGATGATGCATAAAGAATCTCAGGAACTGATTCTTCGATTGCTGTCTGAAGTACGTTAGCAAATGCCACAAGATTGTTTTGTATATATTGGTAGCTTTTGCCTAGAGGCGTACGAACGCCGGGCTGCGCTGCTAAATGAATAATTACATCTGGTTTAAATTCTCGTACAACTTTCTCTACTTCAGAAATATCCGATAAATCGATTCGTCTAACGTCGATACCGTAAGGTGTTAAAAATTCGCTAACCCGAAGTTCTTTGAACCTTGGCGAGTAGTAAGGGCTGAAGTTATCCACGCCTATAACCACATTGCCTGATTTAGCCAATCGTGCTGAAAGATTCGAGCCAATGAAGCCGGCCGCGCCAGTGACTAAATATTTCAAGACTGCAACCTTTCGACTGCTTACTTCAAGGATGGTTCAAACAATACACTAGGCATGTGAAATCAAATTCGAACCTATTGGTTTTCAACTTTGCTATGGATCCTTATGACCCCTTGCTCTCGCACCAATATGAAGCTGTTCTGGCTTTAGCAAACGATTTCAACAAAATAACCGTCATAACCGGAAGAATTGGCCTAACAATTTCGGATCCCAGAATTCGGATCATCTCAACAAATTGGCGCCCAGGCCACAGATTGATAAACGTTTTAATGCTGTTTGTTAAGGCAACTCCTGAAATTGTTCGCGGAGACTTTAATTCTGTTTTTTACCATATGACAGATTTGCAATCTGCCCTGCTCTCGCCATTCGTTAAATTAAGGCGGCGGCGACAGTTTCTCTGGTACGCGCACACTTTCAAATCCAAGTATTTGGTCTTTGCGTCTTGGTGGGTGACGGGGATAGTTACCTCAACACGCGGGTCTTGTCCGCTCACTGGAAATTTTGTAACGCCGATTGGGCAAGCGATCGATCAGGAGAGATTCAGGCCAATTAATTTTGCTAATTTGGATTTTGATAAGTTGGTTCACATCGGTCGATTCGACAAGTCCAAGAATGTCGATGTTTTAATTTCTACCGCAGTGGCACTTAAGAAGATTCTCCCAGGTATTGAACTTACGATCGTAGGTTCACCAGCAAATCTAGAATCTCAGGATTGGGCGAAAGATTTGATTTTCGACTCTAAGCCCTGGATTGAATCAGGATGGCTTCATTTCCAGGATTCCATACCTAGAGAACAGTTTCCGATTGAGATGGCCAAAAACGGGTGCTTTTTCCATGCGTATCTCGGCTCACTCGATAAGACTCTTATTGAGTCAACAATGTTGCGTGTTCCGGTTGTTACACTGAATCCAGAATACATAAATATTTTTGGGACATGGTCCAAATTGCCGAATTCAGATTTAAAGGATGAGTACCTAGCTTTCAGAGATCTCACTCCGGATGAAGTTAACCTTGAACTGGGCAGAAGATTGGAGGTGGCTCGTCACGACCACTCTCTCCGAAACTGGATTGCTCAGCTCGCTAAACTTCTCCAATAATTAGATATTTTGGCTTTTCGTGAGAAAGTTCGGGTATGAAGATTCTATTAACCGGAGCTGCTGGATTTCTGGGTTCACACCTAACCTCAAAGCTGCTGGATTCAGGGCACGAAGTCATTGGAATTGATGACCTTTCTACCGGCTCCTTAAAGAATCTATCAGAACCATTGAAGAACCCTTTATTCAAATTTTTTGAACATGATGTCCGTATGCCGTTTGAAGCAAAAGTAGATGCGATCCTAAATTTTGCTTGCCCGGCATCTCCCAGAAATTATCAACTTGATCCCGTTAGGACTATTGAAACCAACTTCTTGGGAATAATTAACATGCTTCATCTTGCTAAGGAGACAGGAGCCAGAATCCTTCAAGCCTCAACCAGTGAAGTGTACGGAGACCCAAATGTATCGCCGCAACCTGAAACATATTGGGGCAATGTAAATCCAATCGGAATTCGTTCCTGTTATGACGAAGGAAAACGCGCTGCTGAAACTCTCTGCTTCGATTATAAGAGGCAGTACGGTGTCGATTCACGTCTAGTTAGAATTTTTAACACTTACGGGCCGAACATGGCTGTGGGTGATGGTCGCGTTGTATCCAACTTTATCGTTCAAGCTCTACAAGGAAATCCAATAACCATCTACGGAGATGGATCGCAAACAAGGTCATTTTGTTTTGTCTCTGACTTAATCGATGGAATTTACAGAATGCTTATGTTGGAAGCTCCAGTAGATACTCCAATCAATCTTGGAAATCCAGGTGAGTTTTCAATGTTGGAACTCGCCGAGAAAGTAATCCGAATTACAAAATCGAGCTCACAAATAATCTTCGAACCCCTTCCAGAGGATGACCCCCGACAGCGAAAACCTGACATAACACTTGCCAATTCCATTTTAGATTGGAAGCCAAAAATAGCCCTTGATACTGGCATTGAATTGACTGCGGAGTACTTTGCCAAGGAGCTTAAAGTTTGAAAGCGGTTTTCCACCTTATAACCACAATTAATCGTGGCGGCGCAGAGAATCAACTTTTAATTCTTGTGAAGGAACAGGTAAGACAGGGATTTGAGGTTCATATTGTTTTCCTCAAAGGTGAGCCCGAGCTTGGGTCTGATTTCTTGAAAGCGGGGGCTTTAGTTCACTCTGAACTGGCCCATGTTTCTCCCCTATTTCAACCCGTCAAATTCAGAAAAATCATAAAAGGCACGGACTCAATAGTTCACGCACACCTTCCCCGGGCCGAACTCGTTGCACTACTAACATTTACAAAATTTAAATTCTTTGCATCCAGACATAACTCTGAACCCTTCTTCCCGGGCGCGCCCACAAGCCTTTCTAATCTACTTTCACGCCTTGTAGAGCTACGTAGTGAGAAAATTATTGCAATATCAAATGCAGTACGCGATTTTCTCTTGGAAAGAGGTGAGGTCGCCCATCCCAAGAATATTGAAGTTGTGCATTATGGATATCAAAAGCAAGTCAATCACGCGTCAGACACATTTGATTCAAAAACAAAAATCAATAAATTGGGAACAATTTCAAGGCTCACAGATCAAAAAGATATACCGACGTTGATAAGTGCTTTCAGAAATTATAAAAAAGTATCGAACGAAAGTTCACTTTCTATATTAGGTGCTGGGCCGCTCGAAACCGAATTGCGTGAATCAACAAAAATGATGGGCATTGCTGAATCGGTTAAGTTCCTGGGGCGAAGTTCATATATTTATGACTTTTTAACTGAACTTGATGTTTTTATGCTAACCAGCAAATATGAAGGTTTTGGAATGGTTCTACTCGAAGCTATGGATGCTGGAATTCCAATTGTCGCTTCTCGCAATTCGGCCATTCCTGAAGTCTTGGGAGATGATTTTCCGGGGTTATGCACTACAGGAGATAGCCGAGACTTCTTTGAGAAGATTAATGATTTAAATGATCCTGTTTATCGGAAGATAGTCCTGGATAAACAACGTGAGCGACTGGAGCTTTTCGGGGCTAAGGTGATGGCTCAAAAAATCAGAAAGGTCTATGGGGTTTAGTCTTGTAAAGATCTAGCACTATGTGCTCAAAATTTGTATTTAGCACTTGTTGTGAAGCAGTTTTGTTGTGATTCACATTAATTTCTTTCGCAAATGCCCGAAGTCTACTTTTGTCAATCAAGATTTTTATGGCCTTAACTAATGATTCAGGAGAAGGATCACTTAAAAACAGTGCGGAATCCTGGTTTAAATATTCTCTTACGCCAGCCGAGTCGGCAGTAATAAAAGGCATTGAGAAGAAACCGGCTTCAAATGCTTTGTGTGGAATTGTGTATTTTAATCGGCGATGATTTGAAACCTGCCCTATAGAAATGTTGGATAATTTATATATATCAATCATTTCCTCATCAGTTATCTCCGAAACAATTATCACATTCGTGGGGCTTTCTAGCACGACATCATCTTTTCCCACTACAAATATGAAGGCCACAGAATCTTTTAATATTCGCGCAGCTGAAAGTAAATTCTCAAATCCTGATTCTCGATTAATTTTCCCTCGAAATAAGACTATAACGGGGAAACCTAAATCTTCAATTTGTTTTCTTATAAAAAGTATTAACTTTGAAGGTGGCTTACTGGAAGTGAAGTTAGATTCATTTAATCCAGTAAACTGAACCCGTAATTTTGATTTTTTTACAGCAAAAAATCTATTTACACGTTTAATTTGCGCTTTGCTTTCCAATAATATTATGTCCGAAAAATGAAATGATACGAGATCAATTAGGACGATTACGGGTAATTTTAAGACTCGGGTGAGTTGTAGTTTTCGTGAAATATGTCCGTCAGTAAGTGACCATCCAGCATCAAGAATGAGTGGTTTCCGCGAAACTATTTTTAGCGGTGCGCTCAGAATATGGCATGGGGACATTACGACCAGGCAGTCAAAACTTCGGATATACAGCCGATTTTTATAAATAACCTTGATCCATTGAAAAAAACCTTTAGGCAACTCCAGATACTTCTTGTTTAAAGCTATAGAATCGGCATGAAGAATGGTGCTAGATCTCGAATAGTTCTTTCCTACAAAGCTCAAAAAAAGTACGTCTAATTTATCTACATTCCGGTTTCCCACCTTAGTAGTTTAGGCGATGCTCACCTTTATACTCACTATGTGAAGCGACTTCTACCACCAGTTCGGATCCATTCGTGGGGGGGGCTTGGATCCCAGTTATTTGCAATCGCTATCGCCGAAGACTTTAAGGCTGTTTTCCCAAATAGATCGATCAAGATTGTTCTTCATACCGGTGGTGTGACCCGGAGGATCCCTGAAGTTGCTGAACTTTTTCCAGAGTACGACTACGAATACGAAGAAGATTTTCATCCAACAAAGAAAGCTGCATTAGAATCTAAAGTTAGCGTTCGGTATGTTCTCCGAAATACCTTTAAAAAAATGCTTACCGCAGCCGGTTTCTTGGCAAAATGTAACGACGACCGTGCAACAAAGAAATTGCTTCCGTGGGTTCTTTCAATTCGAGGTCACTATTCGTACCGAACTATCAATTCAACTTTTATGTACAGACTGGCAGAACGTTGTGAGAGTAGGAATGATTCCAAAATTCCTAATTTAAGCAAAACTTGTATCGTTCATTACCGCCTGGGTGATTTGCTGGTAATAAATGAAAAAAATCCAATATCTACACAATCAGTTGTTTCAGAATATCTAAAAGTTCAAAAGGAATTAGAAATTGTAGATTTAATTGTGTTTTCTGACTCACCTTCCGAAGCACGTTCAAGATTCTCTAACTTGCTTTCGGGCGAATTTTTGGTCCTTGATTCAAGAACATCCTTAGTTATTGCGAATGCGATTCAAGCTAAGTATTTCATCGGAACCTCTTCTAAAGTTTCATTTTGGATTGCCGGTTTAAGGGATGTCGTTTATCAAAGCTCTTCTTCGCTGCCTTCGGAGAACTTAGATCAATATATAAAATCAACCCTTAGAAATCCCAAGCACTTAAATCCCTACTCCACAATTCATCAATAACTCTAGTTTTAGATGTATGAAAATTCGAATAGTCATCTAATTGCTATTCAAACATTAACTCTTCTGCTCCTTGCGATATAAGTCTTCAAATATGCTCTAGATTACTCTCGTGAAGAAAGCTGTTCTCGTGGGTACGATTTCAAATGCAGCGGGCAGTTTGCGGGCCGATTTATCTAAAGTTATGAATGCTTTATCAACATTTGAAGTAGTGCAAATTTTTTTAGTAGAGTCCGATTCGAGCGACTCCACGCTTCTGGTCCTAGAAGATTTACAGACGGAAATGAAAAACTTCAACTTCGTAAGCTTGGGAGATCTTAGGTCTGTGATACCGGACCGCATCCATCGAATTAGGTACTGCAGGAACGTTTATGTACAGAAAATTAGAAAAATTATTGATTCAGCGAATATCGAATATGTTTTCGTCGCCGATTTGGACGGAATGAATTCCAAGATTTCATCCAAGGCGATTCTCTCTTCGTTTGAGAGAGATGACTGGGGGGCTGTACTTGCTAACCAACTAGGTGGATATTACGACGTGTTAGCTCTCAGGCATCCGGAATGGTGTCCTCAAGATGTACTGGTTGATCTCAGACACGAACAATCTTTAATTGATGATACAGAGATACCTCGGCGATCATTTATTCGTCGTACAAGCAGGAGAGTTGAATATGATCGCGCCCGCAAGAAGGCAATCTACTCAAGAATGATTAGAATTAAGCATGATGAAGATTGGCTTGAAGTGAAATCTGGTTTTGGCGGACTGGGAATCTACAAGGCTGAATTGTTTAGGCGTTTCGATTACTCTTTACACGAAGGCGATCTGGATTTCGAAAGTGAACATGTCGCATTCTCCAAGAGAATTACAGATGACGGATATAAGATATTTATTAACCCAAGAATGATTAACAATTACTTCAATACTTACAATATCAATAGATTCATGTTAGTCCGCCAAATCCGTGAAATATATTGGAACTCAAGTTTGCGATTCAAAAAGTTTCCTAGTTCGAAAGATGGTAGATAGATGAGCAGCCAGGGCCAGACCGCTGTAAGTGCAACTAAGATTTCAATCTTATGCCCCACACGTGAAAGACCTGAACAGGTTATTCGCTTAATTGAGTCAATTCTCGATAATGCAAAGAATCCTGAATTAATTGAGATTCTGTTTTACATTGATCAGGATGATGCCACGTTCCCTAATCTAGATAAATTTGGGGATACAGTAAATGTTTATCAAGGGCCTCGTACTTGGATATCCAACGCTCAAAATTTTTTATACAGCAATTGTCACGGCGACATAATAATGACAGCGGCGGATGACATGGTTTTTCGTACTGCTGGTTGGGATTCGGTTGTAATTGCAACCTTTGAGTCGATACCGGACAAGATAGCCTTGGTTTACGGAAATGATCTCGGTACGCACGCCGGCAAAATTGCTACCCATGGTTTCTTTCACAGGAACTGGGTTGAGACTCTAGGTACTTGGGTTCAACCAGGCAGGGGAAGCTTATGGGACCTATGGTCAACAGAGAATGCTCGGGTCTTGGGAAGGCTGATTTATTTAGAGGAATTGATTATTGAGCACGTTCATTATCGGCAAAGCAAAGTAGGCGCCGAATTCGATAAGACTTACAGTTTTGTTCGCTCAATGAATAGCTCTTTTAGGCCAGAAGTGACTTATAAGAAACTCAAGCGTGAAAGACGCATAGATAGAATTCTGCTGGCTGAGAAAATGGAGTCATCCCCTAAATGGGAAATGAATTATTTAGTCGGTGGCTTTGTTTGCGATTACGTTTTAAAGAATTCAAGTCTTGAAAAGAAGAGGAGAATCCAATCTGTTACCAACTTAGGACTTTTTGGTCTCGCTCTGCGTTTTATATGGACGAAAGTTAAGTTGAAGTAATAGATGGTTTCTTCAGAGTTGCGCAAAAGAAATTTTGCTCTAATTGGTGCTGGTCCTGTGGGTATATTCCTTTCTTATTTGTTAATTGAAAGAGGCCATAACGTAACTCTTTTTGAGGCGGGTGGAAGAGACTCAGAATCTACGTCTTTAAACTTGACCGATTATATATTTAAAACTAAATCAAAGATTCCAAGCGGTGTTCATAGAGTAGGTGGGGCTTCCAATCTATGGAAGCGTCGAGTCAGTGAATTTTCTTCAGAAACCTTCAATAGAGTCGACGAGAATGGAGAAAGGGAGTGGCCTTTAGATTTCAAAGATCTAGAGCATGCTAACTCACTCCTATTCAAACTACTCGACAGCGAAAGTCTTCGAGACAAAGATCATATGGAAAAGTACTGCAAACAATTAATTCAAGGTTTACCTGAACCGCTTCAACTTAATTTATTTCGATTTTGTGATGAAGATTTTTTTACTTCACTTCTAGCAAAATTGGAAACGAATGTGAATTTTAAGTTGGTCACAAATACACGTGTTATGAAACTTCAGCAACTGGATGCTGCTAATAGCATCCAACCTAGAGTCGGGTTGGTCTTATTCGAAGAGAATAGCGATTCTATGAGAACTGAAACTTATTCGGATGCCGTTCTGACCGGAGGATGTTTGCAATCAACCTTTCTTGCTATGAACTCGGATGACCTACTAAAAAGGCTTCCAGCACCATTCTTGCTTGGTAAGTTTCTTATGGAACATTTTGATGGGTACGTTGGAACGCTGAGAATCAAATCCAAAAATAGCGCACTTTTGAAGCAACTAGTTTTGAATGAAGACCGTAAACTGCCCGGAAAGGCTTACGGAGTGGCTCTAACAATTCCCAATAAGCAGTCAAGGGTTTCAAAAGTGACCGATTTTCACTTAGAAATAGTTCAATGGAGAAAAACCTACCTATTTGATCCCAACTTAAATATTTTTAATGGACTGCCCACGAGAATTTATCGATTTTTCTTTTTTTGCGAACGTATCATGAAGAAGTTACCTTCAGAAATCAGAAAATACTACTTTAAAGCTTCCGATACAGAAATTTATTCTGTTTGGCTCAAAGGGGAAGAGGTTCCCTTTTCCGCTTCACAAATTCAAATTCAATTTAGTCATAGTGGTGAGAATGCCAAACTTGTTTATAACCATAAGGTTTCGAAAGATTCTAAAATTCTAATGCGGAGACGTTTGAAGGAATTGGCTCAATCCTTAAAGAATAACAACCTCGGAAAGTTTAAACTTCACTCGTATTTCAATCTAAACGCACTTTTTTACACTGGGCCGAATTTCCATCCGATGGGTTCACTCCGAATGGGGTTAGATCCAGATAATTCGGTGGTCGGACCTGACTTTGCATTTCATGGAACACGGAATATTTACGCCGTCAATTCTGGGGTATTTCCAAATGGTTCAAATCACAATCCAACTGCCATGGTTCTAGCTTTAAGCGTCATTTTCGCATCAAGTTTTGATGATCATGCCTGATAAAGAATTTCCACATTTAACGTGTCTTACTGCTGTGTAAGCGACTCCAGATACTTTCCGTAACTTGTATTTTTATACAGATCCGCAATTTTCGAAAGTTGCTTGCTATCGATCCATCCACGATTGAATGCAATCTCTTCGGGAACATTGAATCTAAATCCCTGCCTATTTTGTAAAACCCTTACCAATTCACTCGCAGCATAAAGGCTCTCAGTCGTTCCGGCATCCATCCAACCAGTTCCTCTGCTGATTGTCGTAACTTTTAATTGATTTAATTCAAGATAGGTGCGCAGGAGATCTGTAATCTCTAGTTCGCCTCTTTTGGATGGTTTTAGCGTAGAAGCATATTTGGATGCTTTCTCGTCCATAAAATAGATCCCAGGTACAGCAAAATTCGATTTAGGACTTTTTGGTTTCTCTTCTAAAGATGTGACATTTCCAAAATCATCGAACTCAACAACACCATATTCTTCGGGATTATTCACCGGGAATGCCAAGATTGAAGCACCTGACTGACCTATGTGGCTTTCCAGCGTCCTCCCTAGTCCTTGTCCAATTAACAAATTATCTCCCAGAATCAAAACGGACTTAGACCCTTCAAGGTAACCCTCTGTAATGGTAAAAGCTTCGGGCAAGCCGTTGGGGTTGTTTTGCTGAAAATATGTAATTTCGATTCCGAGTTGCGACCCATCACCTAAAAGTTTTTGAAAAATCAATGTGTCCTCAGGATTTGTTATTAACGCAATCTCTCGAATCCCACATAACATCAATGTAGATAGTGGGTAATAAATCATTGGTTTGTCGTAAATAGGAATTAAATGTTTGTTCAAAACATTAGTAATTGGGGCAAGTCTCGTACCTCTGCCACCGGCCAACAAGATGCCTTTTGTCGAATTCATTAATTCTGCTTTTTCTCATGTAGAAAATCTGGATTATCAAGATACCACTGAATTGTTTCCGCTAAACCTTCTTCAAATCTAATTAGTGGAACCCAATCAAGTTCGGTGCGGATCTTAGAGCTATCTATTGCATACCTAAAGTCATGCCCTAAACGATCTTCTACATACTCAATGCAACTTTCATCGCCATTAAAAAATTCAATTATCTTTCGAGTAACTTCGATATTTTCTTGGAAATCTTGACTTGAGATATTGTAAAACTCTCCAACTTTTCCTGCATTCAAAACTTTAACAATTCCAGCTACACTATCGGATACGTGAATCCATTCACGCACATTTTTTCCCGTTCCATAAACAGGAAGTTTCTCTCCACGAATCATTCTGTCAATGAATGCAGGAATTAGTTTCTCTCTATTTTGATAGTAACCATAATTATTTGAACATCTGACTCCAAGCGCTTCCACCGAATAAGTTGTGACATAAGCCTGCAAGAGTAATTCTGCTGATGCCTTGGAAGCGCTATAAGGGGAGGATGGGTCAAGTTTGTCACTTTCCTTAAATTCGCCCTCGCGTATTGACCCATAAACTTCATCTGTAGATACTTGCAGGAAGCGAAACTTATACTTCCTCGCAGCTTCAAGTAAATTGAAGGTTCCTAGAATATTCGTCTCTAAAAATATTTCTGGAGAAGCAATCGAATTATCGACATGAGTTTCAGCTGCAAAATTTACGACGCAGTCGACTGAGGAATTCGCAAAATAATCATTTATTGCAGAATTATCTCGAATATCAATTTTTTCAAAACCGACTTTGTCCAATACAGGTGAGATAGAATCTAGATTTCCCGCATATGTCAGCGAATCGATAACTACCAATTGATTCTCTGACTGGGAAAGCTGTCTAACCATCTCGGAGCCAATAAAACCAGCGCCTCCAGTAACAACTATTTTCATGTCAAGCTTTCCAATGCTGTTTTTATCAATTTCTGTACTTCAATTTTTACCTCTTCTGTACATGAGATATAAACAGGTAGGCAGAGGATCCTCGTTGCTACCGATTCCGAAATAGTTAGATTTGTATCAAAAATTACTTCTGCATCCCCACAATAGCCAACTTGCAAAGTTGGGAAATAATATCTGCGGGACATCATGAAGGTATCTGTCAATTTCTTAAATCGGATTAGATTCTCTTCGTTTGAGAATATTATGGGGAAGTATGAATAAATCGTGTCCGGTCCTTCATTCAGTGTTTGAATTTCCGAATTATCTGCAGTTAAATCTTTATAGATTCTCACAAAATCACGTCTTGCAACCACATCGGCTGAGTATTCATCAAATCGGGCTAATACACGTGCTGCAGTAAACTCGTCTGCCTTTGCATTGAGTCCGTCTTTAAATTTGACCGTTCCACCAGTTAGATATCCAAAATTGGAACTCTGTCGAATTTTCTCAATCGACTCAGAATCGCCGATAACAAACCCCCCTTCACCGATTCCAAACACTTTTGTCGCGTGAAGTGAGAAAACTTCATAAAGCGCTGCCTTTTCAAAATTCCAGTTATTACTCTCACTCGGAAACGAAGCTGCAGCATCAACAATCACCGGGACACCGCTAGATTCGCAAATTGCAATCAGTTCAGACAAATCTGTTACAAATCCAAAAACTCTAGTTGGTACGACTGCCGCAACTTCATACTCCGTGTTTCTTAAGAGATTAGCAACTCTTTCAACGTTCAAAACCAGTGATTCAGGTTCAATATCGCAAATGAGTGGTATTCCCCCCGCGAGTACAATTGCATCAAGTGTGGCCGGAAATGTGAAGTTGCTTAATATGACGTGCTTACCTCTAACTCCGACAGAAATAAGGCACGCCGTCAATGCCATGGTGTTATTTGAAGCAAGGTACCCATAAAAATTTGGATTCACATGTTGAGCCAACGTCATTGAAGCTTTTTTGTGCAACTCTGCGGAATTACTAAATACCCCATTTTCGTAGGCGGTTCTAACAATTGAGGTGGTCTTCTCTAAAGAAGGTGGGTTAACTTGAATTAATGGAAGTGGAAAATCGGACCATGATATTTCTTTGATCTCACACCTCCAGCCATTTCCTCTAAAAATCCCTTTTTTCTTTAATTATCAAAGTAAATCTTACTTGAAGTGCTTGGAAAAGAGAACGCTTGAGGCACTAATTTTGCATGAGCAACACTTCATATGGCATTCCTAGATAACCAATATTTCTCATCTTCGTAAGGCGAGACTAATAAATTTCGCGGGAAACTTAATTAATCCTATAAATACTTTCACGAGTGGGATAGCTCTGTGCGAGTCCCCAATAAGACTTAGGCTTTCAATCTTCTCTAGAAGCGAATCAACCCAATAATTATTCAGATGATTATTACTTGGCATATCGTTATATCCTGTAGTGCCCAGCCACCAGGGGCGAGCATTTTTTGTGTGCTCACTTCTATTATCCCCAAATCCTAAATTATCAGTTAAGCGACCAACCGGCAGAATTTGTTTTTTATCTAGGAGGAAAGTTAAATATTGAAATTGAATATCCCATGTATGAATCGGTTTGCATTGAATTTTACTGAGTCTGCCAAGCCAAGTTTCACGCTGCACTTTCGATAATTTGTTCCAGGATTTCGAGTTAGATAATTCAGCTTCAATATCTATTCCTGTTAAATCTAATCTGTATCGACTCCACACTTCACGTGTGGTTCCCCAACCCCAACATTGAAAATAGATAGTGTTTCGAAAAAAATTGAATCGGGTCAGAAATTTAGGAAATTTAAAAACTGAGAATCCACCAATTGAAGAATTCCTCTCATGGAAGTCGTCTCTCAAGAGTGCCTCGCTTGCATTACGTATGAAGTCACCAGATATAGATACGTCATCTTCAATTACGATTACTGCTTTTCTGTTTTCTAAAGCCATCTTTATGGTCTCAGTTAAATGTATTGCCAGGCCTTGATTTGACTCATGGATTTTGTACTCGAAATTACAGTTTGCAGGCCATAAATTAGAAAAGTCGTTTAATAGTTTTGAAAAGTTTTCAGTGAGTTCCGGCGAGAACCAATCAATTGATACAAGTAGGTTGTTTGGTTGAATCTTAATGAGTTCATTTAATCGATCTTCTAGTAGATCGGGTCTGTTGTATCCAAATAGAATAACTTGACATGATTCCATGTATGTCTCTCCGCTACCCACGCCATGATTATATGCAGTTTGAGAATTTTCGTAGTAAAACGTTTAGGATGGCATTGTGAATAGGGCATACATAATTGTTGACAACCTTAAAATAGGTGGTTATCAAAGGCTCTCTCTGGATCAGGCATACGCCCTCTCTGATCTAGGTTTTATGGTCTCAATAATCGTGCTGTCGCCTAAGGGTCAATGGGACTCGGC
This sequence comes from Candidatus Nanopelagicaceae bacterium, assembly GCA_965268165.1. Classification (GTDB taxonomy): domain Bacteria; phylum Actinomycetota; class Actinomycetes; order Nanopelagicales; family Nanopelagicaceae; genus Planktophila. The sequence goes on along the minus strand of OZ254162.1, from coordinate 60,655 downwards.
AAAAATAGAAGCAGCCGATTTGTCCCAAAAAAGCATTCAATTGGTTGAGTCAGGAAGCACCAGATCTAGTATTTTTAAAACGCTAGTCAAAAGAATACCTCCGAGTGAAAATGATGCATTAATCATTTCACACAGCTTGCGTGCAACTTTCGCACTGAGATTCATGAAAATTCTTCTCGGCCGAAGATTCACAATTAATACGACGCTCCATCAATTGCCCAGGTTGTCTCACTTTTCTCAGCGATTAAAGCGATTTATATATTCGCAATTTTCAGATAATTTGTTTTGTTTTTCTAGGGCTGCTGAAATGGATTGGTACAGTCAGTTTGGAGATAAGTTCGAATTCTGGACAACCAATTTTTCAAAAAAAATGCACCTGATGAGAAATGGCGTTTATCTAGGTCGATTGTCGCACGATATGAAGAGTCTTGAAACTAAAACTTCGCCACGAATCATCTATCTTGGAAGACTTTCATTTTGGAAAGGTCTCGACACGATCAAGATGATGGCCAAATCACGAGAACTAGATGAGTTTGATTTTGTGCTAATGGTTCCAGCCATAAAACCTGAAGACTTGGCTGAGCTTTCAGGACTTCTCGGTACTAGGTTAACCGTGATTGAAGGAAAGTCTGTGGCTTCTTTTTCAAGCCAAAAGGGCGATGTTCATATATATCCGGCAAACTATGGCAATGAAGTTAAAGTAATTGAAAGTATTTCGCTTAATTGCCTGGAGATGTGTGCCATGGGTGTCCCAAGCGTGGTCACCGCTGGTGGCCTTGTTACCTGGCCGGAATTGTCTGACTGTGGGTTAGTTCAAGAAGTCGATTGGTCTAACATTAAGGAGATCGAACGCGTGATCAGACTCAGCCGGTTAGTTAAGTTGTCGGTCAGCGAACAAACTCGAATTACTCAGCTCGTGGATATAAATAGGCAAATTGAGCGTTATTTAAAATCAATTTAGATTTATTCTATTTTAATCCAAGGTTCCAAATAGAGATTTCCTCCCCAGGGACAGTAGATAACTGGATCCTCATTTAAATTTAGATATGAAGCCCACCATGAGAGCGTTGAATTGCTTGATACAAATGTTTTGTAATGCCTTAGGATCCACAGTAGCGCGTCGGGATCTAAAATACGTTTGACTTCAGGAAATTCTATTGAAAATTTGTTTGAAATTCCAGAAATCATTTCTCTTGCGACTTCAATTTCATCTGTGAAAATATGAACATGCGTTATGCCATTTTCTTCTAACTTTCTAAATACCTTCTCATACCAATCCTTAGAAAGTGTTCCCCATGAGGTGCTTTTGAAATCCCCGAACCTCATATGTATTCCGGCAATTTCAGGAGATTTCTTGATTTCAGTGGTTTGCTGCAACACATACTCCGGGATATGAAGAGGGAAGAATGCATTCTTGTCTATGTTCAGTTTTGTTGGATATGAACTGTATTGAAACCATCCCCGAAAACTCAGATTGTTTTTGAGCGTTCTCAAATTTGCCAACTCATCTTCTTCTATATTCTGAAAAGACTTTCTATGGAATGAGCGTTGTATTCTTTTATCTGTTTCCCACGCGACTTCCATCTCTTCGGTTACGCTCGAAATATTCAAACGAGATATCCAATTTTGACGCGAAGAATCAAGATGGCGTACCAGTGCCGTTTCATTCACAATCAATTTTGCCGAAAAGCGTTTCGCATAGAAAAATGCGCCGGAGAATTGGAAAAGTTGATTTCCTAGCCCACCTCTGATGAAGAGTTTGAGAGAATGGTCAGCATCACTTGAAATCTTTCTCATCTAACAAAGATTTCTTTTAATACGGTTCGGATTCCCCGAGTTCTTCCTCTAACCGAAAGTAGTCCATCTCCTGCCCAAGTCTGAGAATCAATCCACATTAATAATCCCTCTAATGCACCGGTGCTTAGATTATTTGAGTGAAAATGATCATTCTTTCCCAAAGCGGGGTATCTCAGAAACCACGGGGTTCGAAAACGAGTGTGCGAAGCTCCAGGAACACCATGTCCAACATTGTCCGAGATCCGATAGATTGGAGCTAGCGAACTTAGCTTTTTCATAATCATGGTTCTCTGAATTGCATAGTCGTAATTGGCTCTACTTGTTCGTTCTCTCCAAATGACTTTTTTTCTTTTTGACATCTTTTGCCACTGATACGACTCTAATAGAGTTGAATCTATTTTTCCGGGATCACTAATCTTCATACACTCGGTGTGAATTGCCCAGAAATTACGGTTCAAAGCGTAGCCCCACGCGGAAAAATATTTGGATTTTCTCCATCTATTTTTTGTAAATATTATTTTTCTTGAGATTCCCGACATCATCACCAAAGGTGAAATGGAGCCTTTGGAGAATTGTCGTTCAGCTTGCGATAGTAACTCAGTAATTGCATTGGATGACGCGGCGATATCGTCCTCTATCACGGCGACAATGTCGTTCGTAACTAACACTTTATTAATTGAATCGTAAATATGAATATCGCATCCAGAATTCTTAGAAGAAAACCACGCGGTAAATGAATCTTTCATTTCACAGTCATTAAGAAATTTACGAATATTGCTTATCTGTAAAATATCATCAGAATTATCGGGTCGAGGTCCATCAATCGAAATATAAATAGATACTTTCTTATCTCGGAAATGCTCCAACTCTTCAAGACGAGCTCGTAGTAAATTAGGGCGATTAAAGCCAATTAACAAGATCGCAGATTTAATTTTTAAACCCTCTCGTTTGGCGCTTCATCGTGTTCCATGCAGAGTCTCAAAAGTGCTCTTGTTTTTGAAAATTGATCAGAAATGTTGAATCTCAATTCGGTAATTAAGGAATCTAGATCCTGACCATCGAGGTCTTTCAAAGATAACCAAACGTCCATAAAATTAGAATATTTCCAACTGGTATCCCTTGGCCAATACTCGTGAGTATTCCAATCTTGGAGCGAGACTTCCGTGACGATTGGAACGGCACCTAAGGCTATCGCCTCATAGTATCGAAAGCTTTGACTACTAACGTTCCCGGGAGGGCAAACAACAAATTTACTACTGAGGATAGATGACACATAGTCAGTTGTTTGTGGCAAATGTGTGAAACCTCCAAAAGAGCCATACATCGAAGTACTCGCTCCCGCAATCCGCTCAAAGTATTCAACCATTAACCGGCGATACCACCTGCCTTTTTGGCCTATAAAGCTAACTGAATGCCTCACCAAATTCTTGTCATAGATTTCTTTTTCGTATAGGGAAATTGTCTCGCCGGGCATTAATCCTAGATTCTTTAACTCTATTACGAACCTATCCGAGTAGCCTAAAGGAAAACCAAAAACTGGAATACAGAATTTCATCCGCCTCATCTCCAAATATGTGCGACTTGCATCCCTGCTGGTTTGCCAGAAAACTTTCTTGGATAAATATTTTGGGTTATGGGTAATAAATTTAATAATTGACCCAAATTTAGTTCTTCGGTTGCTCGGCAAGTACTGAATGAATGCACATTTTATGCTTGTTATTCTATTTACTTCCAACCATTTTTCGCTTTTATAGTATTCATTGGTTGCAATGATGACCGTAATGGTTGATGCTTCGGAAAGCATTAGGCGCTTTTGCCAATGTTCTAAGTTGTTGCAATAGAGCACACTATTCCTTGGAAGTGGTGCATTTTCATCGTGATTTATCTTCTTGCCCTTTATATCTAATTCTCTTAGGAGGAATTCGTTCTCTTCGAAGTATTCTGGCAAATTTGGCATCAAAACTTGGATGATATTTGATGAAGTCGAGTTCATCTTGTGGCTTTTCTAAATGTATTTACTTGAATCAATCTTTCGATTGAACAAAACTGCAAAGTAATCATAAAACTAAATTCCGAACTCTAGGCCATCACGATAGAACCTGGCTTCACTCATGTTATTCTGCTCCCCATGGCACTTTTCCTGACGTACGATAATCGAACCCTACAAGACGGATTGGGTGCCCAAGCGTTACGAATTACAGGGATTTATGCGGTCGCTAAAGCGTTTGGTTTGAAATATTTGCATAGCCCGATAACCAATGTAATTGAAGATGTTGGACAAACTCCCGAAGGAGAATTAACTCAAGAGGAGTTAATTTCTAGGTTCAACAATTTTTTTGATTTTCCCAGTGACCGCGATCCAAAACGCGGGGCACAGACCCTAGAAGTCAGAACTTTGAGCCTTAGATTGCTAATCAAGATTATTTCTAAACAAATTTTTTCTCGCAATGATTTAGTACTTTCTGTACTATTGCCTCAAGGAATAGCCGATCGATTCCCGCTTCTGTACAAAATTTCAGCAAAGCAGTTAAGAAAAGCAAATCACTCCTTGTTGTCTTCGCATCATTCATACCAATTTGTAGTTCATGTACGGCGTGGTTATGACGAAAAGTATGCTGATCTTAAGTATGCAAAGAATCGCCATCTGCCTTTCACTTATTACTCTGATATTTTGGAAGCCTTATTCACAAAGAAAGTTATCCCAAGTGGGGCAAGAGGATTAATCCACACCGACTTACTCAATACTCCAATGACATGGGTTCCAAAGCAGGCAGGAATAGTAGACGGATTTAATAAAAACTCCGGTCAAGTGGGTAAAAATGAGATACACCTTGAGGGATACGATTTATCAAAAGAAATTCTCTTACCAGGCAACACTAAAATTGATATTCGCTACTGTGATCCCTTATTGAACACATTTCTCGATATGTGTACAACCAAGGTTTTAGTTCAAGGCAAGTCCGCATTCTCCTACTTGGCTGGAATCGTAAATCCAAATTTTGTTATTTATCCACCTAAACAGAGCATGGCGAAGCTTAGTAAGTGGAGGTCAGCGGAAGAGTTCGGTGTTCAGCTTCGAGAATCTTTACAAGGGTAAATTAGAATCATTGAAACAGAGAGTGATATGGTGAAGCAATGAGAGCAATAGCGGTAACTTCGATCGCGGCTCAAACGGCGCCTGGGATTGTAAAGTTATTTCAACTGGCCGAAACCTGCTCTTCCGAGTTAGTAATCATTGGCGACAAGAAAACTCCCGCTTGGGATAAATCCTCTCTACCGAGCTTTGTTCATTATTTTTCGGTCGACGATCAAATTGAGAAATGGCCAAATCTCGCCAAACTATTACCGTTTAATCATTATGCTCGCAAAAATTTAGCGTACCTATGGGCGATCGAAAATAATGTGTCAATTCTCTTGGACACCGATGATGACAATTCGAGTGAAATCGATGTTTTTGAAAATGTACCGAATAGTTACAGATCCATTGACAGCGAAGTTGAATGGGTTAATGCTTATGGATATTTTGGTAAACATGAAATTTGGCCCAGAGGTTTACCGTTAGAAGAGGCAAGAAAGCCCCTTTCTGAATGTACAGAGTCTCCAGCGGGCCTTGATTGGCACTGCTTCCAATCTATAGTTGATGGGGATCCCGATCTTGATGCTGTGGGCCGTATGTTGTATCCAGAGCATCACAATTTCGATGATTTAGCCCCATTGATACTTACTGGCCGAAACTTTTGCCCAACTAATTCGCAAGCAACGCTATGGAAGAAGCCAATACTTCCTCTGCTTTATTTGCCTGTTACCTCCTCATTTAGAATGACGGATATTTGGAGAGGAATAGTAGTCTCGGGTTATATGCGAGAGAGCTCTTTCAATATAGCTATCGGAAAGCTCGGCTTCAGGCAAGACAGAAATGAGCATAACCTGGTTAGCGATTTTTTGGATGAGGTGTCAGGGCACGAAAACAATAGATTGATACGGGCTATTAGCGATAACACGTGGAAAAAAATTGAATCGTGCAAAGAAAATTGGAAACTAGGTATTCTTGATGTGTACAAGCAACTAGTAGATCAGAGACTGCTAAAACAGCTAGATTTAGATTGCATTGAAGAGTTTACAAGAATCGTGGAAGAGTAATAAATTAAAAATCAAATTAATTTGATCTAACAATCAAGTATTCTTAATCGACATCCGGTGCAGCAAGTATTGTAGAAAACGGTAAAACCAATAGGGGTTTATATCCTTTGCTTAGTGCCAACATTACAGCCGGAGCAGAGAGCGCTTCAGCAACTGGCGGGAAGGCTTCTAAAACTAAGTACTTTGGAAACCGCCAATTTTCCAAAGTCTCAAAATCTATAGAGTTTAATGCATCGAAATCAGAACCTTCAATATCGATTAACAAAATGGAGACTCTATCCTGTGGGTAATATTTGTCTAGCAAGCTGCGAAGGGTAACTCCTTTCACTGTGCGTTCACTAAGTTTTCGTCTACCTATAGAAACTTCGAATTCAACTTTTTTTGAATCTACTGTTGACACAAGTTTCTCGTCAAATACATTCAATAAGTATTCTTTTTCGGAGCCTACGGCCGCACAGATATTGACATCATCAGGTCTCTCAGTGAGAAATCTTGGTAATAATTCCTCATCGGCATCAATGTTGATTCCACGCCAACCTAACTCGTAAAGAAGGCGTGTGTTAGAAAAACGACTTGGATCATGCGCGCCTATATCTATATAACTACCCCTTTCACCACTTGATATTATGCTTTTAATCGAAAGATCTTCGCAACCTTGACTATATGAAATTTTGAACTTAGAGTTAAATCCACGAGTTTCGGCCGCTAAATTAATAAAATTCCTAAAGTTTCTTTTACTTTTGAGTAGCATGAGGACATAACTTAATTTTGCAAGTCTCGACATATTCACTTTATAACCTCGATGACTATTGACTTTATCTTTCTAGAAAAGATGAATAATGGGCGGATCAAGCGATAAAACTGACTTGAACTTAGTATCTTTCGAATCTCTTCTCGGATGAGGAACCGCCTAAATGCATCTCTTAGTTCGCCTTCAGGAAGTTTTGTAGCGCAAAACCATCTGACCTCATCTTTAATTTTGACTTTTTCCCGCTGGCTAAGAGTTTGAAACGCTGCCTCATCACTTAATCTGTAGCAGGTTGTCGGATCATCTAAATACTTTATCGTGCCATTTGCACCCGCACCCACTGCCATTACCCAATCTTGCGCTCGAATTCCTTTGCAGTTCTCAATTAGATCAAAATTAATAGAAGATTTTCTAAAAACAGCGGTCGATTTCTTGATGTCATTTCCTTGTACCAAATCAAAAGAGCTTTTGATTTTGTCGGCCTTTCTCCTTTCTTTTATACTTCTCGAGATGAATTCGATATTCGTGTGATTTCTTTTACCTAGGTAGTAGTCGGTATGAACTATTGCTAGATTTTGGTCTATAGAGAAAGCATCGAGTTGCTTTTCAATTTTTAGTTCGTCAACCCAAAAATCATCACCGTCGCAAAAAGATATAAATGGAGAATTTATCTTATTTAGTATCAGAAATTCCGGTGCGTAACCCCTCTGGTATTGATTCTTTTCATAAAGTATAGGAATTACTCGACCTGGATTCATGATTTTGAAATTGTCAATTACATCTCTGGTTCCATCAGTCGACGCATCGTCAATAATGTAAACAATAAGCTTTGCCATTTTGAGCTTTTGAGAAAGTATTGATTCAAGGCACTCATGGAGAATCGATTCTTGATTGTATGTGAGCACGACTACAGCTATGTCGCTTTCTAGGGTCTCAAAATCAAAATCCATTTTTATATTATTCTCGGCCATATCTGAATACGTTACCTTACAGAATAGGCAAATACGAGCGTAGATGGGCGAAATTTTCTTTTCTTTAGAAAATACAGAGTCTTACATTTCTTGTCAGAAGGATTGCTGTAACATGAGGGCGGAAGATTAAAAGGGGTATAAATGAAGTTTGACTATTTGGTCCTAGGCAACGGCGCAATTGGAATGTTTACAGCGATACAAATAAAAAACGCTTTTCCTTCATCTATTGTTGGGATTATTGGATCTCCAGGTCGCCCAAATAGTGCAAGTGTTGCGGCAGGAGCTATGTGTAATGTTTACGGGGAGATTGAGTATTCCTTTTCCGAGCAGATGAAAACTCTTCAGGACATTAGTTTTCAATATGGGATTAAAGGTAAAGCTGGCTGGCTTGACTTCGTAGCAAAGTTTAATCTTGAAGGGAAGCTGATCACGGCAAAAGATACTTTAATTTTCCTAAAGTCTAATCCATCCGAATTTGAATCTCGAAATTTTTCTAGATCTAAAGAGAAGTCCAAGACGGACTCCGTATTGCGAAGTATTAATTCAAACGAATTTAATGATGTGTTTAAGAACGTTGCACAGAAGCCAGAAGATGCATTTATCGTTGAGTCTGAATTTGCTCTAGATTCTGGTGCGCTGTTCACGATACTTTCTAGTTTAATTGACTCAATGGGCATTGAAACAATTAATTCAACAATTGAAGAAATCGATACTACATTGAAGTTAGTTGTTACCGATCGTGAGAAAATTTCTTCGCATAAATTCATAATCGCCTTAGGTGCAGCAACTCAAGATTATTTAGTCGATCATAAGTTACAGAAAATTCTTCGAGGAGTAGGTACCGCGATAGAAATATCGACCGTTAATATAGATGCGGAATTCGCCAAAAATCAATCAGTTATAAGAACGGTTAATCGAGGTGGAGCTCAATGCGGGTTTCATTTCGTTCCAAGATTCTCTGGATTCTATTTGGGGGCAGGAAATTATATTAAATCAGGTGGACAATCGGCACATCGATTGGAAACAATCCGATATCTAATTAATACTTTTGAAAAAGAACTGGCTGGAAGTGATATCACGTATCAAATTGAGGGAGGCATAATCAAGGGTCATCGCCCAAGGGCGCTTGACGGTTTCCCGATGATTGGACCCTTGTCTGAAGCTGAAGATTTTTTTGTCGTTTCAGGCACAAACCGTGCAGGTTTAACCTGGGCACCCGCTGTAGCGTCTCAAATTGTAGATTGGTGCCGTGGCGAACAACAGGTAGTACTTCCAGCAAACTTAGCTAAGATAATTTTGCCTGACAGATCTCCTATTGAATTCGGTTCGGAATCTGAAGCTATTGACTATTATGTTGAAAGTAGAGTGGGAGCCGCAATCGAGCATGGAAGAATTGAAAATCAATCAGTCGCTATAGCATCCGAGAAGGAAAGAATCAAGGATTACGCTTTCAGTCTCTTAGGTCAGGTTCGCCAGGTTAGCGGTGACTTTAAAACACCTCATCCAGATCACTGGGCTTCAATTACCGATAATCCATCATTATGTGTGCCGTAAAAGTTGGGCCTGATTCTTCAGGTTATTACGATGCGTTGGCCCCTGTATACGGTCAAATTTTCTCCACAAAAATGCAATTCCATTCTGCTATTGATAAACGAATAAGACAGAATTCAGATTTTTCCAGTTGGCTTAATGTTTTGGATGTCGGGAGTGGCGACGGCAAACGAATTATTAACTTGTTCCAAAATTCAGATTGCAAGTTGCATTCTGTTGAGAATTCCATTGCAATGGCTAACATACTAAGGGCAGAACCTCGTATATCTAAGGTTATTCAAGCTGATTTTTCACTTTTGGAATATGATGATTTCAAAGTTGACTACGACTTAGTTTTAATGCAATGGAATGTCCTTGGCCATATATCTAATGTACCGAACGCATTCAATCTGGCTTACAAATTGGTCAATAAGGGAGGCCACTTTGTCTTCGATTTCAACAATCCACTCAATTTCAAACACTATGGTTTCAGAAATGTTTTAAAAAATTTTTTAAAAATGAATTTTTCACCTTCTAAACGTTTTTTAAAATTCAAAATAGATCATGATGGCGCTGTGACCGAAACTCATTTCTATAAAGTTTCTTACATCGCAAAACTTCTAGAACGGAGTGGCTTCCGGATAGCCGAGATAACGTATTTTGACTATACTTCAGGAGAAATTCAAGGTCCATATAAAGGTCAGATTTTTGTCGATGCAATAAAGGATTAATTGAAAACCGAAAGCTTTAGTGCTTGAATTGCAAGTTTTAATGCAAATTACAATTTGGTCTTTTAGCTCTTGTTGTCATTTCTAATCATTTAATTCCGCCGAAACCACTTTCAGACTAGATTATTTTCGGGAGAAAGGCGTCTTTTGAGAGGTATAAAGTGGATCTACATAATCTAAAACGGACGGAAGCTGCCTAAATCCATTTTGAGATGATGAGCGGTCCTTACGGTGAAATGTCAATTCCAAAGCACTTGGTATAAAGAATCCTTTGTAATAAAAAGTATGGCTGGAATTATGAGATCTTGAATGCACTACATCGAAATATTCTAGAAGTTTACTAAATATAGGATCAACGGTTCTTGAATAAAAAGCATTTTGTACCCAAAGTTCCATGTCATGAAATTCAATTGCCAAGATTCGAAAGCGTAGCAAGTCTTGAGTTTTGATGTATTTCAGAATTTCATACTCCGCACCTTCGATGTCCATCTGTAGCATGAAGTCAGCTTCGTCCCCCAGTTTTACGGTCGCGAGAGTGACCAACTCATTTATTGAGATTCCCTCGCCAGAATTGTTTTGTGGAAATACGAATTTTGCTACGAATTCTATCTCTTTAGGGAGGTTTATAGGTGACTCAACCGATGCGTCTAACATTATAGATGGAATCTGGAATTCATCTAGAAGGGCTTTTTCAAATTGGAATGTCTTACCAACACCAGGGCTTATATTGAGAGCTATTTCTCTTAAATCATCAGGCAATAAGTATGAACCATCGGATGGGGGCCCCATACGTCTAAGGTGATGCCCGTTATCCACAGGTGAAATACTTCTCACAAACTTTGCAAACTTCTCAAGCGGAACGCTTGGCACAAGAACATGGTCAATCCTGTGGAATCGCTCAGAAATCCAGTCTCTAAGACGAACTTTTAGTTTAAACATTGGGTAAATGTATCACTCATCGGGAAATTATAGTCAAAATAGAAAATGCACTTCATCGATCCGTTGGTTCTGCATAGAGCAGGGCAATCCTTCTGGTTCATACGTTGGATCAAGTCTGAATTCATTCTTCTGCAATCGAAGCATTCGGAAAGGTACTTCTTTTGATGATGATTTTCATTTGAGAGTTACTCTCACAAAAAATTTTGACGATTCCGGAACGAGAATGCGATCAAATATAAATAGCTTTATCGCCAGTAAATCTTGTACTTATAATTCTTGTGTTTATTGCTCGCAAACTCATCTTGGGCAATAATTCTAAATTTTCCTTGGATCAATACATCAGAGTGCACGGGATTCTGATAAAGATAGATTTGATTCGTTGGACCTAATTCACGAAGTTTGCTTAACGATTTTTCTAAAACCGAAGGTCTATAAGAATTTTTATTGAATACAAATATTGTGTAATTATCGTTTCCGATTAAATCATTTATTTTAGAAAATAATGCATTCAAGGAATCATCTTCGACATTCGCAATAATGGATTGCAAACTTTCCCCTTTTTGACCAATTTTAGAGAAATTATTGTTACACTCTGCGCAAAGCTCTGCATCAAAATCAACGGAGAATACAAAATCGAACTTATTAGTTTCAATTGCCAAAATAGCCGGTTTTCCAAGCCCTCCTCCAAAATCTACAAAAACCGACTTCATTTCGTAGTTGGAGTATCGGATGCCTGAAAGCCAGTAATCATGTGCCAAGCGGATCATTTCATTGCAGACTGAGGTATAAACCAGCGAATACCACATGTATTGTGAATTATCAAAGTGACCATATTTAATAGTCCGAGTATTTACGCCTCGCTGTAGATCGAAAGCGTCAAGTTCACGAAAAGCTGATACATCCTGCCTATGGCATAAAGAATTCCATAGGTTCTGTGGAATTGATAAATACTCCTATATTTTGAGAATACCTTTTGCTTTTTCAACTATAAATCCAATCCGTTAGTCAAGATCCCCAGTGTATTGGCTGTACTTCCATGGATTCAATGAATCATAAGTCTGGCGACTCTTTTCAACCAAAAATCCATTAAGGGCCAACGCATCAATATCGGTTGTCATAAAACATCGGATCGCATCCCATGCGGATTCAACAATCGGCTCATTTCTCACGTTAAAGCTTGTGTTTACAAGAACCGGTATTGATGTAATTTTCTCAAATTCTATGAGTAATTGATGTAATGGATTATCAGCCCCTATGGTTTGTAATCTTGCAGAATTATCAACATGAGTTACGGCTGGAATTCTAGACCGCGGTTGATTCACGATTTCAATCAGATCAACATCTGTGCCAACATTTATTTCACTATTTTCCAATGGTATTAGCTGGGAATGGTTAACGTTTGCGGTGAACAACATGTATTTAGATTTCGAGCCTTTTGGCCAGTCGAACCAGTCTTGTACTTTGTCTTCCAGAACTATGGGAGCAAACGGTCTGAAGGATTCTCGTTTTTTTATTTGTAAGTTTAAGCGACTCTGCATGTATGGAGATGTCGCGTTAGCGATGATGCTTCGCCCTCCGAGAGCTCTGGGGCCAAACTCCATTCGCCCAGAAAACCAGCCAATAGATTTGTCTGAAGCTAGTAGTTCTGCACATTTTTTGGAAATTTCATGAACATCAAGTTTTTCGTAACGTAAATCATTCTCTTTCAGAACTTTCTCTATCTCGCTATCGGAATATTCATTACCTAAAAATGAATGTTGCATGTTGAAGAGAGGTGCTGTCTTTTCCTTTTGTTCTTGTGCCACTCTCATAAGTGCCGCACCTAGGGCACCACCTGCGTCACCAGATGCCGGCTGAATGTAGATGTTTTCTATTGGCAAAATATCTCGAAGTTTTCCGTTGGCAACACAGTTCAGTGCGACGCCACCCGCAAGGCATAAGTTCTTTTCTCCGGTAATGGCTAAGGCATTGCGGGCTTTAAGTAAATAGACCTCTTCAAGAATTAGTTGCGTAGAACTGGCGAGGTCGCAATCCAATTGCCTAATTCTGGATTCAGCTTCACGTGGAGAAAAACCAAGTAAGGACTCAAGTTTTTTGCTCCACATTGTCAATTTCTGTGTATACCCAAAATATTCCATGTTTAAATAGATTTTGCCGGTAGCGTCGAATCGGATTATCTTGTCTCGCATTAAATCTGCATATTTAGGCTTTCCGTAAGGCGCTAGCCCCATGAATTTATATTCGCCAGAGTTCACCTTAAAGCCTGCATAGGCTGTCATGGTTGCGTAAAACAGGCCAAGAGAATCTGGAAATGTCTCCTCCTCGCGCATTTCTAGAAATGGACTCTTTCTTGAAGCCGAAAAAATACTAGATGTCGACCACTCTCCGACACCATCCATGACTAGGACTGCAGAGCTTTCAAAGGGACTAGGGAAAAATGTGCTTGCGGCGTGCGTTTCATGATGTTTAAAGACTTTCACTTCTTTGGAGAAAATGCTTTCAATCTTTTTTATTGGAGAGAATCGATCGCCGTCGAAAGTTTCTATAAAATTTTGGATTTGGGATAAATTCTTAGGGAAATTTTTACTGAAAGTCTTGAGGATTCGGTTTCGCTTCAAAGCCGGATCTTCATAGTATGAGACGTGGGTAATATCCCCAATAGAGATATTGCACGTTTTTAGAAGCGATTTGAGGGCAAGAGCGGGGAAACCGCTGTCGCCTTTTATTCTAGAAAATCTCTCCTCCTGAGCTGCAAAGAGAATTTCTTTATCATTAACTAAAGCGATCGCTGAATCATGATAAAAGCTAGAAATACCCAAACTAAGCATATTTACCACATAGGGTATCGGGTTGTAGGTCCGTGACCCTTACCTTTTTTTCGGAAAATACTTGCGCATTTTCTTATGAACTTAACGAGAAACTTCTTCACGATCTTAAGATACCTCAATTATCCTTTAGTCGTCTGAACTGGAGTAATCTTATCGCGTGGAGTTAATGGACCGACCCGCGTCGACATTCGCATATTTTTTCATGATTGAACGGTGAGCAGTGACTATTTTCCTAATCTTCATGCTCGTTATCGCATCCCTAGAGGTGATTTCTAGAATTATTTATCGGTTTTCTTACAAATTCCCTCAAATCATTGGCGGGATTCAGTTTGTAGAATATCTGAGAGGGGAAGGTGGGGTCTTCACAGGACCAGTTGAATCGCGTCCCTACTCTTTATTTTGGAATCGCCCGAATTACTCTCGTAAAGGCTTTCAACAAACAGATTCCAATGGTTTCCGATACAAGGGTTATGACGTTTCATTGGCAAAGTCGTCAAAGAGAATATTGTGTTATGGCGGATCAACCACTTACTCTGACCACATTCTAAAAGATCCGAAAGAGTGTTGGCCGCACTTACTTGAAGACGCCTTAAGGGATTCGGGTAAACCTTTTGAAGTTGTTAACTGCGGACTAAATTACGGGCTCTCTACCGAATTGCTTTCTCACTTAATTTTTGAAGGTGTTCATTTTTCCCCCGATTATGTCATTCTTCATGGTCCAGGCAACGACTCAATGCCAATCGCCGTCGGTGACGAAACCTTTGATTATCGGCATACTAGGAGATCCAAAAATTTGTTCCCTAGATTTTTCGAACCCACACTTTTAAAATTGTCAGGATTTGCGCGAGTCATCTACGCGAGAATGTTAAGAGAAAACACCCCTGTAATTCTGGAGCCTGTTAATTGGCCCGAATCGAAGGTTCAAAATGATCGTATGTTAAATTCTGAGCTCACTGCTTTCCGAAGTAACGTTGAGTCTTTCGTTGATGTGTGTGTTTCAAGAGGTATAAAAGTAATTCTTGTAGATTTTGTCCAGAATCACGCCGATCAGTTAGAACTTCTCAGACCGGGTATGTCCGCAGGCATGGTCAATATCGTAGACAAAATGAATAACCACTTTGCAAGAATGGTTGAGAAATATCCCAAATCTTTATCGCATGTCCGATTACATTCCCATGATTTTGAAGTGAGTGATTTTGAAGATTTATGTCATTTGAACAAGTCGGGAGAACAAAAAAAGGCCGATTTGATTTTTAGGTCCATTTCGGAATATATAATTAACTAAATTACGATGAAATTCTCAACGACAGTTTCTTCCCGAATTTAGTTAAAGGGTGCTCTATAAATAAGTAAGTAATACTGGAAGCAATCACCGTAGTAATTAATGCAAAAACATTCAATAATGCAATGTTATCAATAATGTTGTCTCCAATTAATCTTATTGGCAGATGCAGTAAATAAACTGAGTAGCAAATTGTGCCAATATAAAGTAAGGACGAATTTATACTCTCCGAAAGCTTTATTGGTAACTTTAATGTATCGCCAAAAATCAAATAAATGAAAGAAATAGTCAAAATGGTAAAGATAAGATTAATGTGAAAAAATTCAAGGCATACGCTCAGCAATGCGGCAATGAAGATGAATTGATAATTACTGGATTTACTAATTTTGAGTCGGAGTCTAAATGCTATATTGCCAAAATAGAAACATATTCCGAAAATCCACCACTTATTTTGGCCATATGCTGCAAGATAATCATTTGATGGAAAGGTTTCTTGTAGAAAGAATGCCAGAAAAATTAGTGCTCCAAAAAGTGGAATCTCCAGGAATCTTGCTTTTCTCTGAATAAGCAATAAAAGCGGTATTAATAAGCTCCACCAGAATTCAATTGGAATGCTAGACAATACGCCGATTGGATCGCTGTAGAAGTATTCGGGATTAAATACATCAAGAAAAGTTAGATGCATGAAAATATTCTTAACCGTGAATAAGTTGACTGCTTTATCTCTAATGATTTCATGACATAGAAATAAAGTAAGAACAACCCCGTAAAGCGGTAAAAGTCGAAATATTCGATTTATCAAAAAAGCACTTATCTTGATTTTTCTTCCACTTAAGCTTGCAGTAGGCGCGAAACCAGATGCTAGGAAGAATACGGATGGGCCGTAAATTCCCAATGAAACAATGGTGTTAGCAAAGTAATCAAGTTGTGATCCGTCATTGAATGCTGAGCGCAGTCCAAAACCATCGTAATGGATAATAAGGACAGAAAGAGCCGCTAATCCCCTTAGAACGGTTGCATTGTTAGTGCTTGGGTGTCTTGAGATCAATCGTTCTGAGATCTTTATTTTATTCGCCAAGAGAGAGTTTCCTTATATTTCGAATTGAAGATAAGTATTGCTCAAAATTTATAGTTTTATCTTGGCCTGCGTCGACGTTCTGATGAATTAGGACGAGGCTTTCTAGAACCGCGATTAGGACCTTTACTTTCAACAATTGGCGCAACATATGGAATACCGGACGGTTCTTGAGCGCCAGTGATACGCATCAAATCTTGGTCTAACGGCTTAACCCCAACAAACTTCGGTGTTACTCCGGCGCGTGAAGTTAATCCACCAACAGATTTCTGTTGCTTGGTAGTCGCGAGGGTTACAACCGCACCGGCTTCTCCCGCACGAGCAGTACGACCGGAACGGTGTAGGTAATCTTTATGATCAGTTGGCGCATCAACATGTACTACAAGAGAAATACCATCTACGTGAATACCGCGAGCTGCCACATCTGTTGCAACTAGTGCGGCATTCGGTTGCTGCTTAAACAACGCAAGTGTGCGAGTGCGAACCGCCTGTGATTTTCCACCGTGAAGGGCTCCTACAGGAACACCTGCGTGAGCCAGTTTGTCAGCAAGACGATCTGCTCCACGTTGAGTTTTAACAAAGAGAATGGTCTTTCCGTTACGAGCTGCAATTTGATTTGTAATGTCATCTTTATCTCCAGGGTGCATCACAAGAACGTAGTGCTCCATAGTTGAAACTGATGCACGATCGTTTTGAAGTGAATGTGTCTTTGGGTTATTTAGGTACTGACGAACTAAAGCATCAACACCACGATCTAGGGTCGCAGAGAAGAGAAGTCTCTGACCATTTGGCTTTGCTTGGTCAAGAATTTCCTTAACAACTGGCAAGAAGCCCATATCGGCCATTTGATCGGCTTCATCTAGAACTGTTATCTCTAGATCATCAAGTTGAACTTCGCCCTTGTTTAGTAAGTCGATTAAGCGGCCAGGTGTTGCAACAAGAATTGCAGTTGCCTTGCGCATTGCAGTTATCTGTTTTGCATATGGCATTCCACCTGCAATAACAACTGAGTCATGTCCAATAGCGCGAGCGAGAGGTGTTAGAACTTCATCAATTTGTTGTGCAAGTTCACGAGTTGGCGTTAAAACTAAAGCCAGCGGCTTGTGTGGTTTAGCCGCTTTCCCGCTGATATTTGTAAGTAAAGCGAGGCCAAACGCAAGGGTTTTTCCTGAACCAGTTTGCCCGCGGCCAAGGATGTCATGGCCAGCAAGAGCATCCGGAAGCGTTGCAATCTGAATTGGGAACGGATTTGTGATTCCTTGGGCATTAAGTGCATTAGCCAAAGCTGGCGCAATTCCCAGATCACGGAAAGTGGTTGTAACTTCAGTTAAAGGAGTTGCGTCAATCAAATTAGCATCCGCTAAGTTTGCGGAGATGTAGTTATCATCTGCACCAAAATCTACTGCTGCGTTGTTGTGAGTCTTGAAAGCTTTGCGATCATCGCGGGCATAAGCAGGTGAATCGTTGCGGCGATCACGAACTGGCTTTGCAGGTCGCTCTGCACGGTAATTTGATGCTGAAACATCGGGAGCAGATTTATGTTTTGCAAAAGTTTGCTTTGATGGTGCACCTGGTTTGTATTTCTCGCGCTTGCCAGGAATAAAGTTTGGACGTCCATCATCTGTGCGAGCTACACGTTCTTTAGCTGCATCACGACGAGTTGTTGGACGTGTATCTGGCTTCTTGAATTCAGGTCGGGCTGTGCGTTCGTTGCGATTTGAGACAAATTTCTTTGCACGTGATTCTGGCTTAACGATTTCTTCACGTATTTCACGTGGCTTTGATGCAGTCTTTTCTTGATAACGCTTTGCACGCATCTTTGAACGCTCGGTTAAACGAGCATCTTTCTTAGAAAGAGTTGATGTATCGATATCTGAATAGCGTTTTGTTGATAGCTTGCTTGCTGGCTTTGAAGAAGCTGCTTTAAATGGTTTAGCCGCGGTGCCTTTACGTGCTGATTTTTCTGCACTTGTGTGGCGAGGCTTTGAAATAGGAGTTCCAGTTGAAGACTTCTTGGCGCGGGGCTTGCCGGCTTTGGCAGATGCTGCTCTGCGGGCTTTTCCGGGCGCGGTTGTACGTGGTTGTAGAGACATAGAAATGCATACCAATCGAGACGACAAGCGCGTCTCGGGTATGGCCTCGAATGGGCCAGGGCGGTGATAAGACTCGCAAGTAAGTGGCCATTTGGCTCACTTTGGGGGGAAGTTCATCGATGCGGGGTGCGTCGATGGGTCAATTATAACAGTTAATTAATAGTGCTTAATCCAGGACTACTGAGCCGTTTGGTGTGCTCAAGTGCACGGCAACGATTCCGGTTTCGCCATCTTGGCTTGAGGGGTCAACCCAATCGATCGAAACATTCTCAAGGGCACCTAGGATTTCAGATTTAAACCATGAATCCGATAGCTGATCCTTATCTGAAATAACAATCTTTTCGATCTTGGAAACAGTTGAGCCATCTTTTGACGGATGATCCTCAGTTAGCCATTCAATAAAGAATGGTAGCTCTCTCGAATCTGTAATTTCCTTAACGCCGATTTGCTTCCACTTTAGGTCAGTTCCATCAGGACGTGTGCGGTGACCATCAACTGCTTTACGGCCAAACTTTTCTTCAATTGGTGAAATATCTTTGGTGCTAAATACCCAAGTAAGCCATCCGCCACCTTCTTGGGCTTTCTTTGAAACGGCTTTACCCCAAGGTGTTTGTTCGGTTGCTGGGTGATCTAGTGGGCAGACAACTTCAATGTACTTGCCATCGAGAAGTGGTGCTGTGAAGTTACGTGTTCCAAAGCGTGGGTGGATACCTCCATCAACAAATGTTGTTCCTAGGCGCGAACCTAGGCGTTGCACGGTGTCGGCTAATTGATCATGGGAAGTTACATATGAGACATGGTCTAAGCGCATGGGGCAATTTTGCACCATGAAATGGGGTGGTCTTTACCAAGTTGGGGTGCGGTTAAAGGGTGCAGGTTAAGTTTTTCTTAGGCATTTTGCCCTGAAGTAAGAAGGAATCCACGGCGTTATCAACGCAGGCGCTACCGCGGCCTTGGCCGGTGTGGCCGTCGGCGTCGAGGGAAATCAGCTTTGAAGTGGTGAAGATTTTATGAAGGCCAACTGCCCAGTCGTAAGGGGTTGCAGGGTCACGGGTTGTGCCGATGACGAGAATTGGTGCGGTTTTGATTGAAGTGATTTTGTTTGTGGTGCGAGTGAGTTTGTCTTTAGGGGCTGGTGTTAAGAACTTGCAGGCGATATTTGTGTAGGCAAGGTATGGGCCAAAGACTGGTGCGCGGTCGGTAAACCGCTTTGCATCTGCTTTTGTTTTTTCAATGCCGCGAGTATCGGGCCAATCAAGACAATCGATGATTGCGCCGGAATCGAGTTCGTTTGATGCGTAGGTGCCATCGGATGAACGGCCGCTGTATTGATCGGCAAGGTCGAGGAATGTGTCACCGAAGCCGCGCTGGCCTTCAAGGAATGCGGTGCGAAGTTTTGGCCAACCGTCGGCGTCATCGTAAAGAGCTGATGCGGTGCCAAGAACGATAAGTGATTCGGTGGCAACGCGGTCGTCATTTTCAACTTTTGTCTTGCGTGGAAGCGGGTTGGTGGCAGCGGTTGTGAAGAGCGCGATGATTGCTGCGGTTGCTTCTTGGCGGTTTGCAGGAAGTGGGCAATCATCTTGTTTTGCGCAGTCAGCTAGGAATGCATCGAGGGCAATGTCGAAGCCGACCGCTTGGGAAATGTTTTGTTCGAGGATTGAAATATTTGGATCAAGTGCGCCATCGAGAATCATGCGCCCTACTTTGTCGGGGAAGAACTGGGCATAAAGTGTGCCGAGGTAGGTTCCGTAGGATTTACCGAAGAAGTTAATCTTCTTATCGCCAAGTGCTGCGCGCAGGATGTCCATGTCGCGAGCAGATTCTGCGGTTGAGTAATGGGTTAAGAATTCATTTTTCTCTTCGCATTTCTTTATGAAATCTTCTGAGTCTGCGAGCGCCTTTTCGAGTTCTGCTTCGGTGTCGGGCTTGGCATCAGATGCGTAACTGGCATCGGTTTCTTCATCGGTTAAACACTCAATCGGTGCGCTGCGGTCTACTCCGCGTGGATCAAAGCCCACGATGTCATAACGGTCGAGAACGTCGGGATCAAAGACGTATTCAGCGTTATAGGCATAGTCAACGCCTGAACCACCGGGGCCGCCGGGGTTAACGATTAGCGAGCCGATACGGTTCTTTTGATCTTGGGCTTTGTAGCGAAGAACGGCTAATTTAAATGTTCCAACGGTTAAGTCGGCGTAATCAATTGGGACGCGAAGGTCTGTGCATTCGAAATCGTCATAGCAAGTTGCCCAGTCGAGTTTCTGGTTTTCATAGGCTGCGAGATCAGAGAGTGGTTTTTCAATCGCTGGATTGGAAGCACAACCTGTTGCAATCAGTGCAAGGGCAAGAGTTAAAGCGGTGAGAAA
This sequence comes from Candidatus Nanopelagicaceae bacterium, assembly GCA_965268165.1. Taxonomy (GTDB): domain Bacteria; phylum Actinomycetota; class Actinomycetes; order Nanopelagicales; family Nanopelagicaceae; genus Planktophila. The sequence goes on along the minus strand of OZ254162.1, from coordinate 40,155 downwards.
AGGGGTACGTTTTTTCATTAGGCCAAACGACACATCAAGGCTTCGATGGTTAAAAGTGGTGCTGCGTTGTGGCTCAAGTTGGTCCTAGCTTCCATTATGGCGTTGACCTTCTTTACCGTCGCGTGAGCGGGTGTTTTATGCGCATAAGCCGTTATTTGATCGGTCATATCTATGTTGATAATGGAATCTGTGGCGCCGGCTTGAATCATCATGACATCGCGATAGAAAGTGGCGATATCAAGTAGGGCGCCATCTAGTGAATCGCGCACCATGCGGGTGGCGCGGGATTTCTGTTCTTTCTCAAGTTCTTTGATCGCCTTTGATCCACCGGTTGCCATACCGCGACCGGTTGCGCCTTTGCCATATGCCTCAGCCAGCGCGGCGGTTTCTTTCTCATCGCGTTCTTCGCTTGCCGCATTTGCTTCTTGTGTTGCCAGGTCGACCAGTGTTTGTGCTGCTTGAAAGGCTGCGGCGATTGAGGAAAGTTGTAGTGGCAGCTTCATGATCTGGGCGCGGTTGCTGCGCACGTGATCGTTGGTTGCGATGTAACGGGCGCGGCCGATGTGGCCCTGTGAAACGCGGGCTGCGAAATCTGCCATGGCAGGTGATATGCCGTCGCGGTTTTCGAGAACGGCGGTGACATCTTGCGTTGATGGCGTGCGCAGTTGCAGGTGGCGACAGCGCGAGCGAATGGTGGGCAAGATGTCGTGAAGCGTTGGGGCACAGAGCAACCAAACGGTGCGAGCGCCGGGTTCTTCGATCGCTTTGAGAAGTGCGTTGGCCGCGGATTCGGTCATGCGGTCGGCATCTTCCATAACAACCACGCGCCAACCACCCATGGAGGGCGCCCAGGATGTGCGGGTCAGGAGTTCGCGGACCTCATCGATCTTGATGGAAAGCCCTTCGGTGCGGATGATCTCGACGTCGGGATGGCCCCCGGTCAGGGCGCTACGGCACTCCTGGCAGGTGCCACAGCCACCGTTTGGGCAGATCAGGGCTGCGGCGAAGGCGGTGGCGGCTGAGGAACGGCCAGAACCGGGCGGGCCGGTGAAGATCCAGGCGTGGGTCATTTCTTGAGATTCGGCGTTGGTGCGCGATGCCGCGACTGCACCTTGCAAGATTTCGGTGATGTGAGATTGGCCGACTAAAGAGTCAAAGACGGTTGTTGTCATTTAACGTTTAAAGATTTTCTTGGCGGGTTTATCTGTTTTATTAAGTGCGGGAAGTTCAGCAACGCGCGCGATGATCGCGGCGTGAATTTCTTGAATTGTTTGCTTGCCATCAACAACTAAATAACGTTCTGGATCAAGGCGGGCAAGTTGCAAGAACTCTTGGCGCACGCGCTCATGGAAGGCCAGTGGCTCTGCTTCTAAACGATCCGGGTTGTGCAGACGTCCGATGCCGATTTCAGCAGGTAAGTCGATAACAATTGTTAGGGTCGGGAAAAGTGATTCAGTTGCCCAACGAGAAATGCGTGCAACTTCTCCTGGTGCAAGTACGCGACCGGCGCCTTGATAAGCAATTGAGGAATCAAAGTAACGGTCGGTAATTACAACTTTGCCTTCGGCAAGTGCGGGGCGAATAATTGAGAAGACATGGTGTGCGCGGTCTGCGGCGTAAAGAAGTGCTTCAGCGCGCGGGCTAATGACACCAGTTTCATGTCCGAGCAAAATCTTGCGCAGGCCTTGTCCTAAATCTGTGCCGCCGGGTTCGCGCGATAAGACAACGCTTTCACCGCGGTCTTCCAACCACTCCTTGAGAAGTTTTGATTGCGTTGATTTGCCGGTGCCTTCGCCGCCTTCAAATGCGATGAAGACGCCAGTTGTTGGTGCACCGGTGATGCCACCGAGTTCGCCCTTGAGCGCGTTTGCGATATCTGACCAGAGTGAAATGCTTGGACGATCACGCATCTGGCGATAAGAGATGTAACCGATAAGCGCGGCGATTAAACCTGCGATGAGAATTGTTATTTGTGCACCGTTGAAGTTAAGAGTTGTATTTTCGAATTGATAAGTATGAACGCCGAAAGCTGCGGCAACTGCTGGTGCGATCGCAAGAACGGCAACCAAGGTGATGCGGATAAGTGATTGCACGAAGGCAAATGTGCGGCCGCGGACTTCATCGGCGACTTCCATGCCGAGCATCGTGAAGCCGGTAACCCAGGTAACTCCGCTAAATGCGCCAAGGAAAATAACAGTGAAAACCGCCATTACTAGATTGGGAATGAGGGCGAGGAGAACAAGGAAGAAACCTGCGGTTGTAAGCGATGCGCCGAATAAACGGCGGCGAGAAAATTGCGAGAATATCTTTGGGCCGAATGCGATACCGATAGCAAGACCGGTAAAGACTGCGCCGAACAAGACACCGTATGCCGCGTCGCCGCCGCCGAGATCGCCCACGAAAGTACGCGCAAGGCCAATGACAGCGCCGGCTGCAGAGAACGCGCCGATCATGCCAACGACAAGGCCGCGCACAATCTTGGTTTCGCTAACTGATTTCCAGCCATCGTGCAGTGATTTTAAAATGTTTTCATCTTTATCTTTTTTAGAAGCCGCGCCTTCTGGGATCTCTTTAAGTCCCCAGATAGTTATCGCTGCAAAGGCAAAGCTCGCCGCGTTTACATAAAGAGCGATATCGACCGAATCACCGATTGAGAATGGGAATAAAGATTCGATCGCGGAAGCAAAGAGCGTTAAGAGTGAGAATAAAATCGCAGCGACTGGGGCTGTGCCGTATGCGGCCAAGAGCGAAACTTGGTTTGCGCTTTCCAACTTATCTTTGCCAACCAAGTTAGGAACGGTGGCTTCTTTTGCTGGCGACCAGAACAAAGTTACGCATTCGACCAAGATCATCGCGGCGTATAACCAGAGATATGTATGAACAATTGGAATAGAGATGTAAAGCGCGGTGCGAATGATGTCGGCGCTGACCATTAACTTGCGACGGTCGAAGCGATCGGCGATTACTCCCGCGATTGGGCCTAAGAAAACTGCGGGTAGCAAACGCGCGATGAAGACACCAGCGATTGCAAAGTTTGCAGTTGCATAAGAGCCACCGGAAAGTTGCGCGGCAAGTGCTGTTGTTGCGAGAAGGCCTAACCAATCTCCGAGAGATGAGAAGACCATTGAGTTCCAGAGCTTGCGGAAAGCCGGGATCGCCAGAACGCTGCGGGTTTCATCCTGCGCGGGGGCGGCAGGGTTGGGCAGGCTGGCGGGCATGTGTGAAGTCTATCGGCAGCCCTTGGTTGGCTAAATAGGGGCGAAAAGGGCTTTGACTGGGCAGTTTATTAGATGTAGCACTTTTACGCTTTGTGCTACCTTTGCAGCATGACAACCGCAGCTCGTAAACCAAAGCCGACTGGCGCAAGGCGAAGTCCAGCTAAGAAGCCTGCGATAAAAGTTGTGGCTATCGAATCTGTTGGAGTTCGCGAACTTCGCCAGAACGCTTCAAAGGTTTTAGATCAAGTTAAAGACGGTGCAATTATCGAAATTACCGAGCATGGTGTGCCGGTTGCGCGTATCTCGCCAATTACCAAATCGCTTTACGATGAATACATTGAAAGCGGTTTGATTAAACCTGCGCGTAATCCCGATTGGCGACCACATCCAGGCCGTGTAAAAATGACGGGTTCTAAGACTTCAACTCAAGTATTGATGGAAATGCGCGCCGAGGAACGATATTGAGCTGGTATATCGATAGCTCTGCAATTCTCAAGTTAATTTTTATTGAGAAGGAGACAGCCGAATTAGATAAGGCTATGAAGAAACGCATGGTTACATCTGCGATTACACGTGTCGAGGTTAAGCGAACAGTAAATCGGATTAACCCGAAGATGATCTTTGTTGCAGATGAAGTATTGGCTCAAATCGAAACCTTGGCTCTAGAACAAAAGGTTTTAAACTTTGCTGAAGCATTTAATGAGGATGTCTCGCTTCGAACTCTTGATGCTATTCATGTTGCATCCGCACTTCTCATATCTGGTTCGATTGACGGAATGATCACTTACGATAAACAGATGGCCAAGAACGCGAAGAAGATGGGGATAAACGTTTTATCGCCTGGTGCCAAGGTTTAATTAAAAGAGGCTACGAATACTTTCTTCAAGGCTGTACTTTGATTTAAATCCGAGTTCTGTCGCGGCTAGTGAAACGTCAGCGCAAAGGAAAGCTGGGTCTCCCGCGCGACGGGGAGCCTCAATTACCTGAGCATCACTCTTATCAATAGCCTCCAGCACTAACTTCACGATCTCGCGCACTGATGCACCGCGTCCTGTGCCGACGTTGATGATTGCTGGGATTGGCTTAGTTGCATTAGCCGCTACCAAGTGCGCTGCAGCGATATCGCGAACATCTACATAATCACGCACGCATGTGCCATCTTCAGTTGGGTAATCAGTACCGAAGATAACCGGCGCTTCGTTCTTGCTTAACTTGCCTAACACGATTGGAACTAGGTTTTCGACCGAGTTATCAAGAAGTTCCTGTGATGAGGCACCAACAACATTGAAGAAGCGAAGCGATGTTCCAGAGTTACCTGGGGTATTTATAAATTCTGTGACTTTACTTTCGGCATCAAGCTTTGTTGAACCATATGGAGAGATCGGTGCAAGTGGCCCGTTCTCTTTGCAAGGATCCATGGTGTCTGGGCTTCCGTAAACCGCTGCGGTGGAAGAGAACAAGAACTTTTTAACACCGTGCTTTTGAGCGAGTTTTAATAGTTCGGCTGTGGCGGTGAAGTTAACTTCTTTATATTCATCTGGCTTCTCAACAGATTCGCCAACTGCCTTGAGTGCTGCTGTGTGGACAATGCCGGCAAAGTTATTGTTTTCAAGAATGTTCTCAACCGCTGTGTAATCGCGAATGTCGACGACTTCGAGTGGAATATCAATGTTGTGCTTCTTGCGCAGGTAAACAACCCGTGATTCAAGGCCTTGGTAAAGCGAATCAAGAAGAACTACATCTTTGCCATCCGCGATGAAGAGATCAGCGATATGAGTTCCGATATAGCCCGCGCCGCCTGTAATTAGCCATTTCTCGCGGGTCATGGAATTAGTCTATCGGTTGGCCTATCCGCGTTCATTGCCCTCGGCAATCGCGATCCTTCATAAATGTTACACATTATTGCCAATGTGTAACATTACATTTATGCTCTATCCATGGCCTCTAGAAATAATGAAATTCATCAACAGAACCGAGTTGGTATCCGCGAGCTGCGGTTAGATACCTCCAAAATTCTCACTCGAGTGCTCGAGGGGGAAGAATTTTTGGTTACAGATAGAGGCGAGCCGATTGCGCAGTTAATTCCAGTAAATGTCGATTCAGATTCTTACTTTCAAAAATTGGTCGATGCCGGAGAGATAATTCCGGCCGAAAGCCCAAATTTTAAATTTAAAGTTCCTTCAATAGTTCATAGCGGCAAGAAATCGGTATCTGAGAAGTTAATTGAGGAACGCGGAACTTATCTATGAGAGATATCTATATCGACTCTTCGGCCATTCTAAAACTGATAATACTTGAGAAGGAGTCGGAGGCGGTTATCTCTATTCCACGCGCAAGATTTATAACCTCAGAAATTTCTAGAGTTGAAGTCACGCGCGCCATTTTGCGATACGAGCCGAAAGCGCTCAAGAGTGCAGAACAAGTTTTGAAGAATTTAAACTTTGTAAAGATTGATTCTCAGACGCTTGTGCAAGCAGAGCGTTTACCTGACAGGATCAGTATCCGAGCTCTCGATGCAATTCATATTGCCGTCGCTTCGAAGATGGCACTGCGAATCAGTTCAGTTTTAACCTATGACAAGCAGATGGCTAAGGCTGCAAAGGCGCTTGGCTTTGAAGTTCTCTCGCCCTCCGAACCAATGAAAGAAGAGTTCTAACTACTCGACTTTCTTTGCGGCTTTACCGGTAGCTTTTTTAGCTGCCTTTTTCTTAGTTGCAGCCTTCTTTACGGTGTTCTTTGTAAGAGTTGGTGCAGCATCTCCAGGCTTAACCTTCGCTGCTTTCTTGCGAGATTTCTTTGGTGATGGACCGTTTTCAGCTTCCCAAGCGCGACGACCAGCAAGAAGTTCAAGTGCGCGCTCAATTGTTAGCGCTTCAAGTGTGTCACCACGACGAAGCGTTGCATTGGTTTCGCCATCGGTTACATACATACCAAAGCGACCATCTTTAACGATAACTTCTTTCTCGGTTGCAGGATCTTTGCCGAGTTCTTTAAGCGGTGGCTTTGCAACACCGCGACGACGTTCTTTTGGCTTTGAGTAAATCTCAAGTGCTTCATCGAGTGAAAGTGAGAAGAGTTGATCTTCACTAGTTAGTGTGCGCGAATCAGCGCCAGCTTTTAGATATGGGCCGTAGCGACCATTTTGAATTGTGATTTCTTCGCCGGCGGAGTTTGTACCAAGGATGCGAGGAAGCGAGAGAAGTTTTAGCGCATCGTCAATAGTGATGGTGTCAAGAGTCATTGTTGAGAGAAGAGATGCGGTCTTTGGCTTTGGTGCATCTTTCTTCTTGCGCTTCTTCTTTGGTTCGCCTTTGTCATCTAGCTCGACAGGTTCTTCTGGGAAGACTTCGGTGATGTAAGGACCAAAGCGTCCAGACTTTGCAATAACTTCAAGGCCGGTGCTTGGGTCTGTACCAAGTTCGCGTTCACCTGATGGGGCAGCAAGTAATTCAATCGCTTTTTCAAGAGTTAGTTCATCGGGCGCAAGTTCTTCAGGAATGTTCGCGAGTTTGCGATCTTCGCCTGGCAAGTTCTCTTGCAGGTAAGCGCCGTAGCGACCTACACGGATTTCGATGGTGTCAGATAAATTCATGGTGTTTGTAGCACGGGCATCGATGCCGCCGAGATCGAGTGACAATTCATCAAGTCCTGGTTGTCCATCTACGCCGTAATAGAAATCGCGGAGCCAATCAACGCGGCCAGCCTCACCAGCTGCGATCTTGTCGAGGTCTTCTTCCATTGATGCCGTGAAGTCGTAATCGACGAGCTTGGTGAAGTGGGTTTCGAGAAGACCGGTAACTGAGAAAGCCAAGAATGTTGGAACAAGTGCGCGACCGCGTTTGTAGACGTAACCGCGATCTTGGATTGTTTGAATGATTGAAGCAAATGTTGATGGGCGGCCGATGCCGAGTTCTTCGAGTTTCTTAACGAGAGTTGGTTCGGTGTAACGCGCAGGTGGCTTGGTGTCGTGGCCTTCGCAGTTGTATTCGCTGACCTTGATTGATTGGCCAACAGACATTGCAGGTAGGCGCTTATCGGTTGCTTCTTCATCGACTTTGGTGTTTTCATCGACGATATCGTCGTAAGCGGCAAGGAATCCTGGGAAGGTAATGACGCTGCCGTTGGCGCGGAAGATTGTTTCCTTACCGTCTGATGTCTTGGCATCAAAGTCAACGCGCATCTGCATCTTCTTGGCATCGGACATTTGTGAAGCAACAGTGCGCTTCCAGATTAAGTCGTATAGTGCGAATTCATCGCGAGAAAGTTCTGGGGCAAGTTCGCCAGGAGTTTTAAAGGTGTCGCCTGCTGGGCGAATCGCTTCGTGCGCTTCTTGAGCGTTCTTTGATTTACCTTGGTAAACGCGTGGTGCATCGGCGACGTGGTCGGCGCCGTAAAGAGATTTAGCGGCAGCGCGTGCTGCGTTGATCGCTTGTGCGGAAAGATTGATTGAGTCGGTACGCATGTAGGTGATGTAACCGTTTTCGTACAGGCGTTGTGCAACGCGCATCGTGATCTGTGCGCCCCAACCAAGACGTGAACCGGCATCTTGCTGCATGGTGGAAGTTGTAAATGGTGGCTTAGGACGTTCGGTACGTGGAGATTCCTCCATTGATTTAACAGTTAGCGCAGTTGATTTAAGTGAATCAACAAGTGCGTGCGCTGACTTTTCATCAAGGAGCAAGATGTTTTCAAGGGACTTTTCTTTAACTGCGCCGTCGGCTCCAAAGTCACTTGTTGACGCCACTTTCTTGCCTTCAACTGAAAGCAGACGTGCAGTGAAGCCAAGTTCGCAAGTTGCATTTAGATCCCACCAAGAAGATGAAATGAAGGCCATGCGTTCGCGTTCTTTTTCAACGATTAACTTTGTAGCAACTGATTGCACGCGACCGGCAGAGATGCGTGGCATAACTTTCTTCCACAAAACTGGAGAAAGTCGATATCCGTATAAGCGGTCTAGTACGCGACGAGTTTCTTGGGCATCGATTAAGTTGTAATCAAGATCGCGGGTATTTTCTACCGCAGCCTGAATTGCTTCTTTGGTGATCTCGTTAAAGACCATGCGCTTAATTGGAATCTTTGGTTCGAGGACTTCAACTAAGTGCCAAGCAATGGCTTCGCCTTCGCGGTCTTCATCTGTTGCCAGTAATAACTCGTCGGCGCCTTTCATTAACTCTTTGAGTTCGGCGACCTTAGTTTTTTTATCTGGGTTGATGACATATAAAGGTGCGAAATCATTTTCGATATCGACGCCTTCTTTAGACCAAGCGAGCTTCTTTACCTCTTTAGGTATGTCGGCTGCGCGCTGTGGAAGATCGCGGATATGACCGACACTAGCCTCGACGATGTAGCCATCGCCGAGGTAGTCGCCAATCTTGCGCGCCTTCGCTGGTGATTCAACGATCACCAGTTTCTTTAGGTCTTTTGCCATCTTTTCCTAAGAGCGGGGAAGTGCTTCTCTTAGTATTCGATTGAAGTTGCTTGGCGACGGCTGCGAATTAACGCGCCGATAATCAAAACAACTGCAACGAGTGCGATGATCAACGATGTTGACTGCTGTGTTGGAAGTGCAAAGCCAACGATTGCAGGTGTAATCAAGAGACCAACGAGGTTCATAACCTTGATAAGTGGGTTGATTGCAGGGCCGGCGGTGTCCTTAAATGGATCTCCGACAGTGTCACCAACGATGGTTGCAGCGTGAGCATCTGAGCCCTTGCCGCCGTAATTTCCATCTTCAACCATCTTCTTCGCGTTATCCCAAGCTCCGCCTGAGTTTGAAAGGAAGACAGCCATAAGTGTTCCGGTGCCGATTGCACCTGCAAGGTATGCACCGAGTGCGCCAACGCCAAGACCGAAGCCGACTGCGATTGGTGCCATCACTGCAAGAAGTCCTGGTGTTGCAAGTTCGCGTAGTGAATCGCGAGTACAGATATCAACAACGCGACCGTATTCAGGCTTTTCAGTTCCGTTCATGATTCCTGGGTGCATCTTGAACTGGTTACGAACTTCCATAACCACTGCACCTGCTGCGCGAGAAACTGCGTTGATTGCAAGACCTGAGAAGAGGAATACAACTGCAGCACCAATGATTAGACCAACGAGGTTACGTGGGTCTGCAACGTCGAGAACGCCTTGGTATTGAAGTGCAACATCTTTGCCTTCGCCGACAGCCTTGATAACTGCTTCCTTAATTGCATCGGTGAATGCACCGAACAATGCGGTTGCGGCAAGTACTGCAGTAGCGATTGCAATTCCCTTAGTGATCGCCTTAGTTGTGTTACCAACTGCGTCGAGTGAGGTCAGGATCTGTGCGCCTTCGCCCTTAACATCGCCTGACATTTCAGCGATGCCTTGAGCGTTGTCGGAAATCGGACCAAATGTATCCATCGCAACGATTACGCCAACTGTTGTTAGCAAACCAGTTCCGGCGATTGCGATTGCAAAGAGTGACAAGACGATTGATCCGCCACCGAGCAAGAATGCGCCGAATACTGCGGCTGCGATCAAGATCGCTGAGTAAACAGCTGACTCGAAGCCAACTGAGATACCAGCCAAAATAACGGTTGCTGCACCTGTTTGTGATGAAGCAGAAACATCGTTTACTGGGCGCTTTCCAACTTCAGTAAAGAAGCCAGTTAGAACCTGAATTGCTGCAGCAAGTGCGATACCGATTAATACAGCGCCAAATGCAAGTACACGTGGGTTGATATTGCCTGCTTCTTCAAGAACCTTTGGAGAGAAGTTTGTAAGTTGATCAAACTTTGCAGGTAGGTATGTGAATGTTGCAAGCCCTGTAAGACCAGCAGAAATAACTGCTGATAAGAAGAATGAGCGGTTGATAGCAGCCATTGCTGACTTATCTGTTGAGCGCATCTTGGTAAGGAAGATGCCGATAACTGCGGTGACGATACCGATTGCAGGAACGATCAACGGATAGATCAGACCTTCGTTACCGAAAGCTGCCTTACCCAAGATAAGTGCTGCAACAAGCGTTACGGCATAGGACTCGAACAAGTCAGCGGCCATACCAGCGCAGTCGCCGACGTTATCGCCGACGTTGTCTGCAATTGTTGCTGCGTTACGTGGGTCATCTTCAGGAATATTCTTTTCAACTTTACCGACAAGGTCAGCTCCGACATCTGCTGCCTTGGTAAAGATTCCGCCGCCGACGCGCATAAACATTGCGAGCATCGCTGCGCCGAAACCGAAACCTTCAAGAACTGTTGGTGCGTTTTCGCGGAAGATAACAACTGCGCCAGCTGCACCGATGAGTCCGAGACCAACTGTTGTCATACCGACAACGCCGCCCGTGCGGAATGCGATCTGCACTGCCTTCTCGGCTGACTTCTGACGAGCAGCTTCAGCAACGCGCACATTTGCGCGAACTGCGAGCCACATACCGTTGTAACCAACGAGTGCAGAGAAACCTGCGCCCATTAGGAAGAAGATTGAGCGGCCGATACGGATTGAAGTTGTATCAGCAGGAAGTGCGAAGAGTAGGAAGAAAACAATTCCTACGAAATATGAAAGTGTGCGGAACTGGCGTGCGAGATATGCAGCGGCGCCTTCTTGAACTGCAGCGGCGATTTCGCGCATCTTCTCGGTGCCGTCAGAGGCAGCTAAGACTTGGGCGCGCAAAACCCAGGCGATCGCGAGAGCGAGAAGGGAGATCGCTAGGACCACGTAGGTGATATTTAGGTTTGCGCCGGTTACTTGCACATTGGACAGGGCGGCAGATGCTCGCATTGGTTCTCCTCCGTTGGAGAGTCAGTGCGTCCTTTTCGAGGGTAAGGACGCGAAGATGGGCGTGAGTCTACATATACATATCTATTACGACGAAAAGCGAGGGTTGGCCCGTTGGCTTAAAGGCTGGCTTGGACCCAGACGGTGGTGGCTGGAGGCAGATCGTTGCCGGTGGTCTCAACGCCATGGACGAGGTAAACCCCAGCCTGGGCCAGCGGGCCAGATGCGTGGATGACTTCGCCAATACCGTCGAAGTTGTAATGGTTACGGCCAAAGTTGGTGATGCAATGCAGACCATTTGGGCGGGAGAAGTGCAGAACTGAGTTGTCACCGGTTTCGTGCCAGGTGATCTCCTCTGCGGTGATCAAGTTCTTGCGAAGCGCCAAAGCTTTGCGGAAGATGGAAAGTGGTGAATTTGGATCAGCGCTTTCAACTTCGATTGAGTAGTCGCCAAAGTTCTTTGGTTGTGGCAGATGCGCACCGCCATCACCGAATCCAAATGATGAGCCAGTTTTTGTCCAAGGAAGTGGCACACGGCATCCGTCGCGACCCTTATCTGCCTTTAGATTGCGCAGGTACTGCGGATCTTGAATCTGATCTTCAGGAATATCCATAACTTCGTGGATTCCGAGTTCTTCACCTTGGTAAATATATGTGCAACCAGGCAGTGCCATGATCAACATCGATGCGGCAACTGCAGATTGGGTTCCGAGTTTTTCATCGAGTGGACTTGATGTTCCGTTTGAGTTGCGCCAACGAATGCGATCGACGGTTGGTAATAAACCAAACTTTGTCGCTGGACGCATCTGATCGTGGTTATTTAAACACCAAGTGGTTGATGAACCATTTTTCTTGGCATAACCAAGTGCCCGATCGATAATGGTTTTGAATTCGTATGCGTTAAATGCAGCATCCAAGAATTCGAAGTTAAAGCTCTGGCCGAGTTCTTCAGTGCTCGCGTATTTAACGAGCGCTTCGGCCGAAACATTTGCTTCTGCAACTGCCACACGTGGTGGGTCGTATTGGTTAAATAGCTTGCGCCATTCTTTGTAAACCTCATGGACTTCATTGCGATCGAATAACACGTTTGTACCTTTTGCTGCATCAAGCTCTTTGTGGCTCGCAAAACGTGGTTGGCTCTTAAGTGGTTCCGATAGATCTTTCTTCATCGCGTGCGCAACATCGATACGGAATCCATCTACGCCACGGTCGGCCCAGAACTTAAGTGTCTTTAGGAAATCTTCTTCGATCTCGCGGTTATCCCAGTTCCAATCGGGTTGCTCTGGTGCGAACAAGTGGCAGTACCACTGGTTGTGCTTGCCGCCCATTTTTGATTCGTGGGTCCAAGCACTTGGTGCAAAGTGTGAAGGCCAATCAGTTGGTGGAAGTTCGCCATTTGCGCCCTTGCCATCGCGGAAAATGTAGCGATTTCGCGCTGCAGAACCAGGTTCAGCGGCGATCGCTTCTTTAAACCAAGCATGCAAATTAGATGAGTGGTTAGGGACGATATCTACAAAGATACGAATTCCGGCCTCGTGTAACTTTGCAAGCATTTCATCAAAGTCAGCAAGTGAACCGAGTTTTGGATCAACATCACGATAATCATCAACATCGTATCCACCATCAACTAGCGCTGACGGAAAGAATGGAGATAACCAAACTGCATCAAGACTTAGTGAAGATAGGTAATCGATCTTTGAGGTAATACCTTTGATATCGCCAAGGCCATCGCCATTTGAATCTTTGAAAGAGCGTGGGTAGATCTGATAGATGACAGCCTGACGCCACCAATTTTTATCTTTAGATAAAGACATTTGACTCTTTCTTGTTTATTTAAGGGTTACTTAACTGCGCCTTGCGAAATACCAGAGATAAATTGCTTCTGTAGAACTAAGTAGAAGATAACAATTGGAATTACAGCCAAAACAAGTCCGGCCATGGCTTGTCCGTACTCAATAGAGTACTGGCCATAGAAGAGATAGGTAGAAAGCGGCAAGGTCTGCGTTTCATTGGTCAGTACCAAGCGCGGCAGCAAGAAGTCGTTCCAAATCCAGAGCGCATTGATAATTGCAACGGTTGCAGTGATTGGACGCATCATCGGGAAGATGATCTTCCAGAATGCGACCATATCCGATGCGCCATCGATTGATGCTGCTTCATCGATCTCAGTTGGGATCGTTGAAATAAAGCCGTGATAAAGGAATGTAGATAGAGCAACGCCAAATCCGATGTAGAAGAAGATCAGTGCTCCACGGTTGTTCCAAGATACGAATTGAGCAAAGCGCGCCATAAATGGAATCATCAACGCTTGGAAAGGCACGATCATTGATGCCACAAGTACTAGGAAGATGTACTTAGTTAGCTTTGTTTTGGTGCGCGCTAAGTAATAAGCCAACATCGATGAAAAGATAATTAGTAGTGAAACGCTAAAGACGGTGATGATTATTGAATTCGTTAGAGATCTGAAGAAGTTCATCTTCGTGTAGGCCTGCTGGAAGTTCTCCCAAGTTATTGAAAGAGGGATCGCCAGCGGGTTAGCCAAAATGTCATATTTGAGCTTGAGTGAGTTTACGAAGACCAAGAAGAATGGGAAAACATAGGCAAAAGCCAGTGTGTAGCCAACTGCGAATGTGGCCCGCTTGCCCCAACGAGCGCGTGTACTCATCGCTGAACCTCGTATCTCTTAGAGACTGTCACTTGGACTAAGGCTGCAAGGGCAACGATCAAGAACATTACGACCGCCTTTGATTGACCAGTGCCAAAGTTTCCGTTGGCGAAAGCGTCTTGGAAGATGTGAAGCGAAATCAATTCAGTTGTACGGAATGGGCCGCCGCCGGTGAGCGCGACGTTTACGTCGTAGGCCATAAAGCCACCGCGCAGCGTCAAGAAGAGCGCGATAGTGAATGCCTGAGCCATCAAAGGAATTTTAATTGTAAATAGAGTGCGCAGAGGTGAAGCGCCGTCGATTTGCGATGCTTCAAGGACATCGTTTTCGATTGAGATAAGTCCAGTGATGTAAACGATCATCATGTAACCAGATGACTGCCAAACTGTAACGATGATCAGCGCCCAAAATGCTTTATTTGTATCTTGCAGCCACGATTGTTTAAAGAGCTCCCAATCGTATTTATTTGCCAGGGCGACAATTGCGCTGTTAAAGATAAATTGCCAGATAACGCCGAGGACAACGCCACCGACGAGGTTTGGTACAAAGAAGAATGTGCGCAGGAAGTTTGCACTGCGTAGTTTTGAGGTCACGATAAGTGCGAGACCAAATGCAACGGCGTTTACTAAAACTAAAGAGACGATTACAAAGAGTGCGGTAAATCGAAGAGTCGACCAAAATGTTGGGTCTTGAAAAGATTCTTTATAGTTGCTAAATCCAACTAACTTTGTTGTTTCAAATCCATCCCAATCAGTAAAGGTGTAATAGACACCGTTTACAAAAGGGACTACGAGAACAATAGAAAAGATGGCAAGTGGAACGCCAGCAAATTTCATGAATCGCTTCATGGATCTCGCTGATTTCACTTGGATCTCCTAATTCTTTCTCGCTTTAAGTAAATCATCCTGAGGCGGGTTGCCCCGCCTCAGGATGATTTTATTTACTTTTTATTAACTTAGATATGGGTGTGCGAAATTACTTCGCTGCTCCACGCCAAGTCTTTGTTGAGCCCTTCCATGCATCTTGGATCGCCTTAGCAAGGTCAGCTGCGCTGATCTTGTCGGTGAAGTACTGCTGCATAGATACCTTTCCAACTGTCTCTTGGAGACCAGCTGGGTAGTAGGTGTTGATCCACTCAAGTGTCTTTCCGCCATCAACATACTTCGCGATATCGCGAGCCATGCTTGTAGCTGGCTGAACCTTGAATCCCTTGTAAACAGGAATGAATCCCATTCCGCCATCAGTTACAGGATCAGCAACGAAACGCTGTCCGGTTGGTGATGTGTAGAGCCATGTAAGGAAGTCAATTGCACCATCGCGCTCAGCCTTTGTTGACTGCTTTGCATCGATCATGAAGTAACCAGGTACACCAACTGGAATTGAATCATTTCCGTATGTTGATGCAGTTGTGCCTGTTGGAAGAGGCATGATTCCGAAATCGGTGCCCTTTGCAGCAGTCATCAAGTTTGGCTCAGTCCAGTTACCTTGGAACATGAATCCGAAATCTCCGCTTGCAAGTGCTGCAATTGAAGCATCGTATTCAGTGTCTGTGAGGTTAGCGGGTGATGAGTTGTACTTCTTTAGAAGATCGTATGTAGCAAGCCAGTTCTTAAATGCTGGATCTGCTGAAAGGTTCTTCTTTCCATCTGAAAGCTGATCTAGAACTGCTAGACGTGCTTCGTGTGTCTTGCCAGCGTTTGCATGGAAGATGTTTGTGAAGTGTGCACCAAGTGACCACCAGATAGCTGAGAAGTGAAGTGGCTTCTTTCCAGCTGCCTGAAGCTTCTTAAATGCTGCTTCTAGATCTGCACGTGTCTTGATCTTTGTTACATCAATACCAGCAGCCTTGATTACCTTCTTGTTGTAAAGAAGACCGAAAGCTTCAGCTGTTGATGGAACACCAACCTGCTTGCCGCCAACCTTTGCAGCTTCAAGAAGTCCTGGTGAAACTAGCTTTACAAGCTTTGTTCCCTTCCAGTCCATGACCTTGTCAGCCATGTCAGGAATCTCTTGAAGTGTGTACATGATTGTTGGTGCATCATTTGCAGCGTACTTTGGGGTTACGTTCTGTAGGAATGTGATGTTGCGATCACCAGGGATCGACTTAAGTGTGTAGCAGTTTTGGCTCTTGTTGTAAGAAGCAACTGCTGCAAGGAATTGATCCTGAATTTCAGGCTTGATTGTTCCGAGCATTGTGACAGTTGTCTTCTTTGAACATGTTGCAGCTGACGCTGTTGGCGCTACTGAAACAAGTGAAAGTGCAACTGCTGAAGCGATTAGAAGCGCTCCTAGCTTTGTCTTCTTCATATATTTCCTCTCAAAGGGGCAGCCGGCAGAGAGTTACCGACTGATTTGAGGGGAAAAATACACGAGCCGCGCAGGCCAAAATCGGACAATTGGGGCTTGGCTCGTAACAATGTAATGACATTTTCAGGCGTTTTTGCAGGTTTTTGCAGTGCTGTGCGGGGCTTTAACGGCGTGGCGCGATAGCCCGAACAGCGATTGAACGGGGCGGCTGGCA
The DNA here is from genome assembly GCA_965268165.1 of Candidatus Nanopelagicaceae bacterium. GTDB lineage: Bacteria > Actinomycetota > Actinomycetes > Nanopelagicales > Nanopelagicaceae > Planktophila. The sequence goes on along the minus strand of OZ254162.1, from coordinate 24,011 downwards.
GCCATCGGCGATCTCGAAGGTGACGCTGAGTCTCACCCCTGGCAGAAATAACAGATCCGTTACAACAAGACTTCCGCCTGCAGCGAAGATTTCAACTGATGCGCTGCCAACAATTGCGCAGATATCAAAAGTTTTTCCATCGCCGGTTAGGCGTGCGCTATGAATATGGGTTGAGGGAATATCGTTCCAGGCGTTACTGCGATCAACGAAAATAGATTTACTTTTGGCGTCATAGCCAAACTCGAAATAGCTTCCGGCATCAGCGGTTACGCGAAACTTTGTTGAAAGACCTTCGCTTGTCGAAATAGTTGCCATTATCTGTAAGAGCTCTGCTTTGTTTCCTGCCTTTAACTTCTCACCAAGAAAGTTATCTAGCTCTGCAACTGGATTTGCAGCGAGTGAAATCTTTCCATCTTTGGTTATTAGTGTTAGCTCGCGCGGAAGCGTCATCGCACCGCGCCATGGTGATGTTGGGAATCCATGTGCATACTCCCAGTTATTCATCCAGCCGATAAAGACACGGCGCTGGTTTGGTGCATCGTTAAATGTGACACCGGCGTAATTGTCGCGGCCGTAATCTAACCAATTAGTTTTTACATCGTCGGCAATGAATTCTTTTCCATTCCAGTCGCCAATAAAATATTGTGTTCCGGATCCACCGGTTAAACCACCTGGGTTAATTGAAATTAGCAGAACCCATTTGGTTCTGCTTTCATCGCCGTCTACAAATAAAGGAAATAGATCCGGGCATTCCCAATCGCCATCGGTGGCGCCAACTGGGCCAAAGTCACTTAAATGCGCCCAATTTTTTAGATCTTTTGATGAATAGAAAGAGACTTTTCTTTCCTTGGGAAGAACAACGGTCATTAACCAAGCTTCTGTTGTTCTATCCCACATCACTTTTGGATCGCGGAAGTGGTTTAGTTGTAAATCAAGAACCGGATTGCCTTCATATTTAACCCAGGTCAAACCTTCGTCGAGGCTATACGCCAGGGCTTGCGCTTGATGTGAATCGTCATGTTTATGTGCGGTGTAGATAGCGACCATGGCCGGGTTTTCTAAAGTGCCGAAGCCTGCTGTATTGAAGTAATCAACTACCGCGCTACCCGAAAAAATTGCGTATGAATCATCGCAAGCGATAGCAACTGGTAATTCATTCCAGTTAATCAAATCTTCGCTGACTGCATGTCCCCATGACATATTGCCCCAAACATTTTCGAAAGGGTTATGTTGGAAGAAGAGGTGGTACTTACCTCTATAGAAGATCAACCCATTTGGGTCGTTCATCCAGTTGCGCTCAGGTGAGAAGTGCAACCCTGAGCTTAAGTGCGAAGACATGGCGCGTACCTTATCCTCTAGGTATGCATTTTTCCCAAACGGTTAATCTCTTTGATGCGCATTCGATTATTTCAACACTTGGCCTTATAGGTATTCTCGCCATAATTTTTATGGAAACTGGTTTGTTGATCGGTTTATTCTTCCCAGGAGACTCACTTTTATTTCTAGCAGGTGTCGGCGCTTCGGGTGCGGCTGCAAAAGTCTTCGATGGTGTGCAAATTGAGATCATTTCGTTATTAATTGCAGCGCCGCTTGTTGCAATTATCGGATCACAGACTGGCTACTGGATTGGCGCAAAATACGGGGTAAAGCTCTTTGATCGCCCCGATGGCCGCATTTTTAATCAGAAGAAAGTGCAAGCAACGCAGAAGTGGTTAAATAAATATGGCACCGGTAAGGCTTTGGTTTTAGCGCGCTTTATTCCTTTTGTACGCACGCTGATAAATCCGATGTGCGGAATTGTGGGAGTGCCTGCAAAGAAATTCTTCCTCTGGAACATAGTTGGCGCAGTTATTTGGACGCAATCGGTAATTGGCTTGGGCTTTTTTCTAGGCGAACGTATCGAGGGAAGCGTTGATAAATATCTGCTTCCAATAGTTGGTTTGATTATTGCAATAAGCGTCTTGCCGGTTGCGCTAGAAATTCTGCGCGAATGGCGCACTAAACGCCATTTAAGTTAATTCCTTAAAGACCTAAATCTGCGGGTTGAAATGCTGCGCGGTATTCGTATCCAGCATCAATGATCGCTTGCTTTGCGCCGCGTTCTACGATTACGGCAACGCCAACCACAATTGCGCCAGCTTCTTTAAGGGCTTCAACCGCAGTTAAAACAGAGCCACCTGTTGTGGAAGTATCTTCAACTGCTAAGACGCGCTTTCCAACAACATCAGGGCCTTCGATGCGGCGCTGCAATCCGTGAGCTTTTTCTGCTTTGCGGACTACGAATGAGTTAATTTTTTTGCCGTTGCGCGCTGCCACGTGCATCATCGCTGTTGCAACTGGATCTGCGCCAAGCGTTAAACCACCAACTGCCTCGTAATCAAGATCTTTAGTTAGTTCGAGCATTACTTCACCAACAAGTGGGGCAGCAACATGATCGAGGGTCACACGACGCAGATCAACGTAGTAATCGGCTTCTTTTCCGGATGAAAGTATGACTTTTCCGTGAACAACGGCCTTGTTTTTTATCTCTTCTCGGAGAAGTTCGTGTGAGTTCATGTGGCAACCTTACATTGTTAACCCAATAGACCTACTCTCACAACATGAATCAGCAGCGTTTAGAAACTGCGCGCCTCTTCCACCGCTTTGGATTTGGACCCAAGCCTGGAGAATTCTCTGCTGCACTAAACGCTGGAGTTGGTGTTAAAAAAGCAGAGTTGATATCAAACACTTCGCGCACCGGTTCTGTACTTCCTGCTCCTGTGATGCTTGATCTTGGTAAGCGCCCCGAAGCAAATAGCCCAGATGTTTTAGAGTTTTCGAAAGCGTTAAGAAATCAAAATCAGATTTTAGTTCTATGGTGGCTCGATCAAATGGTGCAAGGTGATAATCAACTACAAGAGAAGTTGATTTGGTTTTGGCACGGGCATTGGGCAACATCAATTGGCAAAGTTAATTACGCCTTGCCTATGTTTAATCAACTAGAGACTTTTAGACGTAACGCGTTGGGTGATTTTCGTAAATTCTCGCAAGAGATGTTTGCAGATGGAGCGCTTCAGATATGGCTTGATGGCGGTGAAAACACTGTTAAGGCGCCAAATGAAAACCTATCTCGCGAAATGATGGAGCTATTTGTTCTTGGGGTAAATCGTTACACCGAAACAGATGTTAAGGAGTTGGCTCGCGCCTTTACTGGTTATCAGATGGTTCGAAGCACAGGAAAGATCGTTCTCAATCCGCGACGCAAAGATGCTGGCGCAGTAACTGTTTTAGGTAAGACCGGAGTTTTCACTCCAGATCAAGTAATTAGCCATTTGGTGGATCAGGAAAATTGCGCAAGGTTTATCGCTGAAAGAATTTGGTATCGGTTTATATCTTCGGCTAATCCACTTCCAGTTAGCCATTCGGCCATAAGTGCATTCTCACAACGAGATATATCAAAGCTGGTTGCCGCTTTTATATCCTCGGGTGATATTGCTAGTTCAGAGAACTCGATGGTTAAGTCGCCGGTCGAGTGGTTTGTTGCGGTATGTCGAGCACTTGAATTAACACCATCTCTTCTCCCATCATTTTCAAAGTTAAATGGCTATTTAGACAAACTCGCACAGATCCCGCTATCTCCACCAAATGTAGGTGGTTGGCCAGTTGATGAGGCGTGGTTGAGTTCTGCAAGCGCCCAGTTCCGAATCGCTTTCGCAACATGGCTATCAGGCCAGGCGAAATTAACTGCGCTGATCGAATTGGCGCCGGAAAGACGAGTTAATTACCTCGCAGATCTATTGGGTGTTGTCGAATGGAGTCCGCGAACAATGTTTGCCTTACGTGAAGTTCGTGATAATCCGCAACGTTTAATTACTTTAGCAATCTGTAGCCCGGAATATGTGGTGAGTGTATGAACGAAAAACCGACAATGTCCTGCGAACAACTCGGAATGCGCACTGTTACGCGCCGACAATTTTTAAAGTACTCGGGTGCAACAGCTGTTGCTTCTTCGGTTCTATCTCTAAACGATGTAGCTAACGCCGCGATCACACGACCGCTTGCCCCAGGAACACCAATTTTGGTCGTAGTCACTCTTTATGGTGGCAACGATGGTTTAAATACTGTAATTCCATATAAGGATCCTGCTTACTATTCTGCGCGCCCTGATTTAAATTACAAACCAGAGACTTTGTTGCCGCTGTCAGATGATCTTGCACTTAACGCCTCAATGGTTGGGGTAAAAAAGTTATGGGATGAGAAGAAGGTTGCCATCGTCCGCGGTGTTGGTTATCCAAAGCCTGACCGTTCTCATTTCTCATCTATGGCAATTTGGCAGAGCGGTTCACCTCAGAACCATTTAAATACGGGATGGTTGGGGCGTTGGTTAGATACACAACCGATCGATCCATTGACTTCAATAAGTTTGGGTTCGGTTCTTCCTCCACTTCTTGCGGGAAAGAAGCAAAGTGGTTCAGCACTGCCACTTGGTGGATTAATAATTCCTGGAGGCGCACTGGCGAAAGCATTTTCACGATTGTCGGCTCCATCTCAGAAAGACTCTCCGCTACTTGCCGCAGCAGCTACCTCAATGCGCAATTTGTTTAGCGTCTCTGGAAATATCACATCAGTTCTAGTTAAACCTGCGCCACTTGCCGATGATTTACCGACGGTTTCTGGAGGCAACGCCGGCGGAGATTCAAACCTAAGTCAACAGTTAAATATTGTCTCTAAGTTAATTGCGGCAGGTTCGCCAACAAAAGTTTGGTCGGTCTCTTTAGGTGGATTTGATACCCATGCCAATGAAGCGAATGCACAGGCGCTCTTGCTCGGCACGGTTTCAGAGAGCATCACAAGATTCCTGAGCCAGTTAAAACCATCTGGGCGAGATAAAGATGTAACTGTGATGATCTACAGCGAATTCGGAAGACGTGTGCAGGCAAATGGTTCAGACGGTACAGATCATGGAACAGCTGGTCCAATGTTTTTGATTGGAGATCGCGTACAAGGTGGTTTCTATGGTGATCAACCATCGCTTACAAAACTGATTGATGGTGACTTAGCGGTTACTACAGATTTTAGAGATGTTTATGCGACTGTTCTAGAAAAGGTCTTGCAATCTCCGGCAGAAAAGACTTTAACTAATTGGAAGGGAAGAGTTAACGCTTTCAAGAGCGTCTAGCTCTCATCCTCGTAAACGATTACTTCGTTCTTCTTCCGTGTGGCAAGTGCCTTAGGTGGATTTTCCTTTAGAAGTGCATCTACTTCAATGCGAAGTTGTGCAACTTCTATCGCCATATTTGCCATTGCAGATTCAAGTTCGATGATCCGTTTAATTCCTGCATGGTTGATGCCTTCACCGGTCAAGCGCTGCACCATGCGAAGTGATGCAATATCGCGCAAAGAATAACGACGGTTGCGACCAACTGTGCGGTTTGGTGAAACTAAACCTAAGCGATCGTATTGGCGAAGTGTTTGTGGGTGCAGACCTGAAAGTTCAGCGGCAACAGAGATGACGTATAGACCTGCTTCGTCATCAGGTTGTTGGTTATCTAAATTTTCCCGGTTTTCCATATTTTTATTGCCGCTCATTGCAGCGCCTTCGTGTTAAATTCTTTACGAACTTCTTGATCAGCAGTTGCTTCGGCATATTTCTTTAGCGCATCAAGTGCTTCACCTTCAACGCGCTGTGGAACTTGCACTTCAATAGTTACAAGTAAATCTCCAACAGTGGCGCCCTTGGTAATTCCGCGACCTTTAACTCGCAATACGCGACCATTAGAAGTTCCGGGAGCGATACGCAAGGTAACTTCATCGCCGGTAAGCGTTGGAACTTTAATGTCTCCGCCAAGTGCTGCTTCAGTAAATGTGACAGGAACTGTTAGCGCAATGTTCTCGCCCTTACGTGAAAAAATAGCGTGGGGCTTTACGTGTAGCAAGATGAATAGATCACCAGGGCCTGCTTCACCTCTAGAACCTTTACCTTTAACGCGAATCTTGGCGCCGTCATTTACACCGGCCGGAACGCGCGCTGAAATAGTTTGTGATGGCCCGCCATCTGCAGATAAACGAAGTTCTAGAGTTGTTCCAAAAGCAGCTTCTTTAAAGGTAATTGTTGCTTCGGTTTGAAGATCTTGTCCTTTACGCGGACCGCGTCGACCACCGCCACCAAATAAATTAGCGAAGATATCTTGAGGATTGCCGCCACCGAAGATGTCGGAGAAATCTCCACCTTGGAAGTTCTGTCCACCTTGAGGTGCACGCATTCCACCGCGTTCGAACATATCGCGCGCTTGGTCGTATTCAGCGCGCTTCTTACCATCAGACAAGATGTCATAAGCTTCAGAGACCGCTTTGAACTTCTCTTCCAGCGCAGCATCGCCCTTTGTTTTATCGGGATGTAATTCGCGCGCTAAAGAACGGTATTTCTTCTTGATCTCGTCGCCGCTGGCAGATTTGCCAACGCCGAGGATCTTGTAGAAATCCTTTTCGTAAAGGTCTTTAGCGGCCATGGAAAGTTGTTACTCCGCAGGCGTTTCGGCTGGATCTGTAACTGCAACACGAGCTGGGCGCAGGATACGTTCTTTAAATTTATATCCTGGCTGCAAGATCTTTGTTGCAGTCGGCACCTTTACATCGGCACTTGTGTCATGCAGAAGCGCTTCGTGAATTTGTGGGTCAAACTCTTCTCCAGCGGTGCCGTACTTTTCCAAACCAAGGCGAGTTGTCACTGCTGCAATTTGATCTGCAACAGATTTAAATCCACCTGTCAGCTCGCCGTGCTCGGTTGCGCGTGCAATGTCATCGAGAGTTGCAAGAAGTTCAGTTAAAACTCCACCAATTGCTAGCTCGTGAGCAAGTGCGCGATCGCGTTCTACACGTTTGCGGTAGTTGGCATATTCGGCCTGAAGTCGTTGTAAATCAGCGGTGAGCGCTACCACCGGATCAGTTTCCTGAACCGGGGCAGCCTCCACTGCATCGTTTACTTCTTCTTGCGTTTGTTGTAAAGCGTCAACAACTTCAGAAGTTGTTTGCTCAGACATTACTTAGCGCCTTCGTCTTCTACTACTTCTGCGTCTTCAACACCATCTTCAGCTGCTGCACCGTCACCGGCTGCGGCTCCTGCTGCGGCATACATTGCTGAACCAAGTGCTTGGCTAAGCGTTGCAACCTTTTCAGTGTTTGACTTGATTGATTCGAAGTTAGCGCCACCGAGTGAAGTCTTAAGTTCAGCAAGTGCTGCCTCAACTTCAGTTTTCTTCTCGGCTGCTTCGCCTTCTGAAAGTTTTTCTGCATTATCTGCAATGAACTTTTCAGTCTGGTAGACAAGTGAGTCTCCGTTGTTGCGGATCTCTGCTTCTTCCTTACGCTGTGCATCTTCTGCCGCGTGAGCTTCAGCATCTGCCATCATGCGATCAATCTCTTCCTTTGAAAGGGAAGAGCCACCGCTGATTGTGACTGATTGTTCTTTGCCGGTTGCAAGATCCTTTGCACCAACGTGAACGATTCCGTTTGCATCAATGTCGAAGGTAACTTCAACTTGTGGAACTCCACGTGGAGCTGGGGCGATTCCAGTTAGTTCGAACATGCCTAGCTTCTTGTTGTAAGCAGCCATTTCACGCTCGCCCTGGTAAACCTGGATCTGCACAGCAGGCTGATTGTCATCAGCAGTTGTAAAGATTTCGCTGCGCTTTGTAGGGATAGTTGTGTTGCGCTCGATCATCTTGGTCATAACGCCACCCTTGGTTTCGATACCAAGTGTTAGAGGTGTGACATCGAGAAGGAGGATGTCTTTAACTTCACCCTTAAGAACACCAGCTTGAAGTGATGCACCAACTGCAACAACTTCATCAGGGTTTACGCCCTTATTTGGCTCTTTTCCGCCGGTTAGATCGCGAACTAAATCAACGACCGCTGGCATACGGGTTGAACCACCAACAAGAACAACGCTCTTGATATTGCCGATTGCGATTCCGGAGTCCTTAAGAACTTGCTGGAATGGCTTCTTGCAACGATCTAGAAGTGGTGCAGTAAGAGTTTGGAATTGTGCTCGTGTAATTGTTTCGTCAAGGAAGAGTGGATTCTTCTCTGCATCAACGGTGATGTAAGGCAAGTTGACTGAAGCTTGCTGTGAAGATGAGAGTTCGATCTTCGCTTTTTCAGCTGCTTCGCGAACGCGCTGCATCGCCATCTTGTCCTTGGTTAAATCAATTCCGTTCTTAGAACCGAATGTTTGTACCAAGTGATCAACGAGAGCTTGATCCCAGTCATCGCCACCGAGGTGGTTATCACCAGCGGTTGCTTTAACTTCAACAACGCCATCGCCGATTTCAAGAAGTGAAACGTCGAACGTTCCGCCACCTAAGTCGAATACGAGAATTGTTTGTTCTTGATCTGCTTTATCAAGACCGTATGCGAGCGCTGCTGCAGTTGGTTCGTTGATAATGCGAAGAACATTGAGGCCCGCAATTTCGCCGGCTTCTTTTGTTGCTTGACGTTCTGCATCAGAGAAGTAAGCAGGAACAGTGATAACTGCATCTGTAACAGTTTCACCTAGGTAAGCCTCAGCATCGCGCTTTAGCTTTTGCAGAATACGTGCAGAAATTTCTTGAGGTGTGTACTTCTTGCCATCGATATCAATGGTCCAGTTAGTACCCATGTGACGCTTAACGGAACGGATTGTGCGTTCAACGTTTGTCACCGACTGACGCTTAGCGACTTCACCGACGAGGACTTCGCCATTCTTTGCGAAGGCGACGATCGATGGGGTTGTGCGAGCGCCTTCTGCGTTGGCGATAACCGTTGGCTCTCCACCTTCGAGTACCGATACGCAGCTATTTGTAGTTCCGAGGTCGATTCCGACTGCTCTAGCCATATGTATTGCTCCTTTTTACTTTTCTTAGCTCATCTCAAGCCCGATCTGGGGTTGAGGCTGCTCTAACCTGAGTCCATCTTACTCAAAAGGTTGAGTAGGTGCGACTCAAGGTTGGGGCACCCCGTATAACTCGAGGATTCTCCTAGTTATTCCCGGCCTTTGAATTCCCCCATCGCCGACCGGGGAAAAGCCTTTTACGGTCGGCTTTACTGGCGGAATTCAAAGGGTTTATCACAAGGTAAATCACGTCTGTGGTCGGTAACCTCGCGTTATGCGTATCGCCCTGGCCACACTCTCGTACACGATCACCGTTGTCGCTCTGGTTCTGCTGACGGTTCGGGTGCGCCAGTTGATCGGGATTTACCGTAAGGGCCAAGCCGATCCAACGCGCAGCAACGATAAGGGCGCGCGCTTTAAGAATATGTTGAAGGAAGTTTTGGGCCACACCAAGATGCTCAACTTCACTGCAACTGGAATTGCACACTGGTTTGTCATGATCGGTTTTGGTGCACTCTTTGGAACTTTGGTTACAGCCTATGGGCAAGTAATTAATCCGGAGTTTGCGTTGCCGCTAATTGGACACTGGGTTGTTTATGAACTCTTCGCTGAATTTATCGCGATGGCAACTGGCGTTGGAATTGTTACCTTAATTGGAATTCGCCAAGTTACCCGTTTTCGCATGCTTAACCGTTTTGCTCGTTCGGGTATGGGCAAGGCGTATTACGTTGAAGCAACAATTGTTGTAATTGTCTTCTGTGTAATCGCACTGCGCGGTCTTGAAGGCGCACTTGCTGGCGAGACAAGTTGGAATTGGCATTACGCAATCTCTTGGCCAGCTGTAATGGCTTTCCAAGGAATGAGCGTTAGCTCTTTAGAAAGTGCGATCGTTTGGGTTGCCACTGCCAAGATTGTTGTTTCGATGGCTTGGTTCATTGTTATTGCAAGTAATTTAACAATGGGTATCGCCTGGCACCGCTTCTTGGCCTTCTTCAATATTTTCTACAAGCGAAATTCAGATGGCGGCGCTTCACTTGGCGCACTTCCTGAAATGTTGTCGCACGGTGAGCCAGTTAACTTTGAAGATCCCGCTGAAGATGATGTCTTTGGTTTAGGAAATCGCGCAGATATTTCCTGGAAGGGTCTGCTCGATATGACCTCTTGTACCGAGTGCGGACGTTGCCAATCGCAATGTCCTGCATGGCATACAGATAAACCGCTTTCGCCAAAGCTTTTGATTATGGCGATGCGCGATCACGCATTTGCCAAGGTTGTTGAAACTGAGGCGCTAGTTGGTGAAAACAGCCCTATTTCTCTTGACGTGCTTTGGTCTTGCACGATGTGTGGTGCCTGCGTAAATGAATGTCCAGTAGATATCGAACACGTTGATCACATCGTAAATATGCGCCGCTTCCAAGTGTTAGTTGAATCAGAATTTCCATCAGAGCTCGGTGGCACATTCCGCAATCTTGAAAAGGCCGGCAACCCATGGGGTGCAAATAAACAAGATCGCGAAGGTTGGATCGCAGAGTGTGATTTCCCAGTTCGCGTTGTTGAAGGAGTTCTACCAGATGAAGTTGAGTATTTATTCTGGGTTGGTTGTGCCGGTGCTTATGAAGAACGCGCGAAGAAAACAACTAAGGCTGTTGCAGAGCTACTCCATATGGCGGGTGTTAACTTCGCAGTTCTCGGCAAGCGCGAGACGTGTACAGGAGACCCAGCGCGTCGCTCCGGAAATGAATTCTTGTACCAAATTCTTTCACGTGAAAATATAGAAACATTTAACGAAGTATTTGCAGGACGTCCAAAGGGTAAGAAGAAAGTTGTAGTTACCTGCCCTCACTGCTTTACAACAATTGGTCGCGACTACGCACAGAGTGGTTTTGAACTAGAGATGATTCACCACACTCAGTTGCTTAACACGCTGATTAAAGAGAAGCGTTTAAAGCCAAGTCCTCATAAGAGCGAACAGAAGCTTACTTATCACGATCCTTGTTACTTGGGTCGTCACAATCAGATATATGCGCCACCACGTGAACTGCTTGAAGCATCAGGTTGCGACATCACTGAGATGCCACGTAATCAAGAGCGTTCATTCTGTTGCGGCGGTGGCGGTGGACGTATGTGGATGGAAGAAAAAATTGGAACTCGTATTAATTTAAATCGCGTTGATGAAGCAATTTCTACCGGAGTAGATGAAGTTGCCGTTGCATGTCCGTTCTGTCGCGTGATGGTTGGCGATGGAATGGTTGCGCGGCAAAGCGATGTAGAAGTTTTGGATGTGGCTCAAGTTCTGCTTCGAAATCTTAAGAACTAAGGATTCCTTGCTAAGGACTGGGGAAAAGCCTTTTACAGTCCTTGCGCTTCGGAATCCTTAGTTTCACGTTTAAAAAGATATCCACAGGGTTTGTGCACAGTGTGTATGAATTACAAGCGTGTAATTCGAAGCAGTACCGCGGTAGTTAGGTAGCCCCCAACAAGGCCTCCGAGGTGGGCGCGCCAGTCGACGCCGCCCAGGATGAAGCCGAATACGAAGTTAAGTCCCACGATTACATAGATATCGCGTACGCCGTCGTTGATGCGATTGCGCATGGCTATGAAGGCGCCGAATAAACCGAAGACGGCACCTGATGCGCCAACCGAAACGTGGAGATCGTTTGTTAGGTAGATCGAAGCTAGGGACCCGGTTAAAAGCGAGATTAAGAAAATTACAAGAAAGCGCGCCTTACCAAGTGCTGCTTCGATGGGATTTCCCAAAAGAAGAAGTGAGAACATATTAAAAAATAGATGTGTGAGTCCGCCGTGAACAAGCGCCACAGTAAAGAGTCGCCAGTATTCACCAGAATCTACAAATGGGCGAAAGAGCGCTGTGTAATCGTAAAACTCTGGGTAGACCAGATTTAATAAGTACGCACCGGAAATTAGTGTAATTAATGAGAGCGTTGCAGAACGCTTCATTTGATACATAGTTAAAAGTTAAGCGATTGTGACGCTATTGATTACAACTGGTGTAACAGGAACATCTTGTGCACCTGTTGGCGTTGAACCGATCTTGTCTACAACAGCCTGTGAAGCAGCATCTTTAACTGCTCCAAAGATGGTGTGCTTGCGGTTTAACCAAGTTGTTGGTGCAACAGTGATAAAGAACTGTGAACCATTTGTTCCTGGGCCTGAGTTAGCCATTGCAAGAATGTATGGCGCATCGAATTGAAGTTCGCCGTGGAATTCGTCAGCGAATTGGTAACCAGGTCCGCCGAAACCTTTTCCGAGTGGATCTCCACCTTGAATCATGAAACCTGAAATGACGCGGTGGAAAATTGTTCCGTCGTATAACTTTGCAGTTGTCTTCTTGCCATCGCGTGGATCGGTCCACTCTTTCGCACCGGTTGCAAGTTCAACGAAGTTGGCCACTGTCTTTGGGGCGTGGTTTGGATAGAGCTCGATAACAATGTCGCCGAGTGTTGTATGTAAGGTCGCTGTAGAAGTCATGAGCGTAGATTACGACACTTTTGGAGTTGGTTTTTACGGGTTACAGAGTTGGCACTGCGCGGGATCTATAGATTCGGCCTGAGTTTTTCCAACTTGGGTGAATTCACAACGCCCACAACCTTGAATTTCTTGGGCTAGGGCTTCTTCGGAAATCTCGCCACATTCTTGGCAAGGCAAGCCCTTTTTGTAGCTAATAACGCCCCAACCGGGTGCTTGGCATTCGGGGCAGAGATGAGAAAGGCGAAGAGCTAACTTTTCAGCGAGTGCAGAAATATTTTTCTGGCGCGATGGCGAGCAATGTGCGCGTAGGTCGTTTTCTATTACAAGTTCCAGAAAATCTTTAAATCCATCAGCAATGGCTTGATCTAAATCTTTTTTATTGTTTATTCCTTTTACGCAAAAGGAGACAGGTTTGTCTTCGGAGCGAACAATTAAATTGTGGTTAGGAAAATCTGCCTTTAAAAGAAAGTTATCTAATTGGGTCTCTTTAGAGATTTTTAGTGTGTGGGCAATAATCTCGGTCGATCTTAAGCTCTCGATAATTGTTAGTGATCGCTCTTGATCAACCAGAGCCATTAATTCGTTATCAGAGTTAATGAAAGGAATGAAGGGGTCGACCCCGATGCTGCCTTCGGAGGCAATTCCTATTGGTGATCCGCTAATGGAAATCCCAAGTTCTGCTTTTTTAATTACCGCCTCGCGTGCGGTTCCTATTCTCTCAATCTCGCCGCTGAACGTACCTAATTGGTCTGTGTCTAGATTTAACTCTTCAACTTCCATATTCAGATACTTGGAAAACGCAGGGGCTATCTGCAGACCTTTTCCATGTTTGGTTGTTAAGACCGCTTTCGCGCCCCAATATGGATGATCTGGTGTGTTCATTTTTCAGTGAAGATTTTTAAGAGCAAGCCAATTGGTTTCTGTGCCTCGTTTGGATGGCGGAAATTCTTATTCGGCAGGATTCGGTAATGATTGCGCCGGCCGATTCGTTCTACAGAAATGTATTTGGCTTCTTCGAGGTCCGACAGGATCGAGAGGGTGCTTCGCTCGGTTATCCCAACATATTCTGCGATATCGCGGACCCGTGAATCTGGGTGGTTATGTAAGTGAACGAGCACATGGCCGTGATTACTTAGAAAGGTCCATTTCGGCACGGAGTCACTTTTCTTCATGTCTGAATTATACCTGATAATTGACTCATGAATTCTATTTCATGTATAGTACCGCCTGGAGGTAATTATGAGTAGTTGGTCAATTGCGCAGGCAAATCTCACTTCTGTGGGTGTTTTGGGTTTTATCTTTGGTTTCGCCGCTTCTCGCATAAAGAGCGATGTTCGAGTGCCAGAGGCGATCTACCAATTTCTCTCTATCTACCTTCTTTTCGGTATCGGATTAAAGGGTGGGCATTCACTTAAATCAACACCTTTTGCAGATTTGGTACTTCCAGCGCTTGCGACTTTGGCTTGTGGTGTTTTGATTCCACTTTTAGCTTTTGGTCTACTTAAAGCTGCGCGCGGATTGAATAACGTTGATCGCGGCTCAATCGCCGCGCACTATGGTTCTACATCGCTTGTTACTTTCTCTGCAGCAATTCTCTTCCTGGAAAGTAATTCGATTTTTGTCGAAGGATTTGCTCCTGCGTTGCTAACAATTATGGAGATCCCTGGGTTGATCGTGGGAATTTTCCTTGCTTCTCGTTCACTAACTTCTAAGGTGAGTTGGGCACATACCTTGCGGGAAGTTTTACTTGGAAAAACAGTTCTATTGCTTATTGGTGGTTTGGCTATTGGTTTCATAACAAGCACCCAGGGTTACGAGAAAGTTAGTCCGTTCTTTGTAGATCTCTTAAGTGGTTTTTTGGTTCTTTTCCTTATTCATCTTGGCTATCTTGCCGGTAGTAGTTTTGCAGAGATTAAATCTGTCGGAAGACCGTTAGTTATCTTTGCGGTTCTCTTCCCAATTCTCAGTGGCGCCATTGGTGTTGGTGCGGGCTCGTTGATTGGTTTAAGTGTTGGCGGTGCAACAATGCTTGGTGTTCTATCTGCGAGCGCTTCATACATTGCAGCACCTGCTGCGGTTTCAGTTGCTCTGCCGCAGGCAAGTAAAACCATTGCGTTGATGTCGAGTATTGGAATTACATTTCCATTTAACTTGATTTTGGGAATTCCGATTTACTATCGCTTTGCGGAGTTGCTGGGATAGTTGAAGTTTGTGGAGACCAGTTTTACTGGTTCCAAATTAAAAATTGTGGAGACCAGGGGAATCGAACCCCTAACCCCCGCCTTGCAAAGGCGGTGCTCTACCAATTGAGCTAGGTCCCCGTGTTAGAACGGGTGGGCCCAGGTGGACTTGAACCACCGACCTCTTCCTTATCAGGGAAGCGCTCTAACCAGGCTGAGCTATGGGCCCGCAAGAAAGATCTCTCTTTATTGCAGAAGCGCTAGGTTACTTGAACTTCTTCAAGAGACCAAAACGCACGCCTTAGCGCAGAAGGCAGAGCGTAGCGTTATTTCGCTGAAATCTCATCTTCCTGGTTCTGTGTAACAGAGACCAGTGAAACGCCTTCATCGAGGTTTACCAAGCGAACACCCATTGAATCGCGGCCGGTCTGGCGGACCTCAGCAGCTGGTGTGCGCATAACTGTGCCGGCGGATGTGATCGCCAAGATTTCGTCGGTATCAGCAAGAACTAGTGCGCTAACGAGTGAACCACGGGAATTTTCGTCGATCTTGGCAGCCTTAATTCCGATACCACCGCGACCTTGTAAACGATATTCCTCGAGTGGGGTTTTCTTTCCGTAACCACCATCGGTTGCAGTAAATACAAAAGAAGTTGTTGTTTGTGAATCGATGCGCGCCATTGTTAATAGTTCATCATCGGCGCGGAACTTCATTCCAATAACACCGCTGGTTGAGCGACCCATTGGACGAAGTGATTCATCGTCTGCGGCAAAGCGAAGTGACATCGCTTTCTTTGACACAAGAAGGAGTTCATCGCCTTTGTTAACCAGTGCTGCAGATACAACTTCATCACCAGGTTTAAGTGAAATTGCAATAAGTCCACCGGTGCGAGGTGAGTCGTATTCGGTAAGTGGGGTTTTCTTAACCAAACCAGTTTTGGTTGCAAGAACTAGATAAGGGGAAGCGGTGTAATCCTTAAATGACAAGACTTGAGCAATTAACTCGTCCGGCTTGAAGGCCATCAAGTTTGCAACGTGTTGTCCACGCGCATCGCGTCCAGCATCTGGGAGTTCGTGAACCTTGGCGCGGTAGACGCGACCTTGATTGGTAAAGAACAATAACCAGTCGTGTGTGCTGGCAACGAAGAAGTGGTCGACAACGTCATCTTGTTTAAGCGCTGCGCCTTTTACGCCACGGCCACCACGACGTTGTGATTTATAAAGGTCAGCGTTGGTGCGCTTTGCGTAACCACCGCGTGTAATTGTGACGACCGCATCTTGGTCTGGGATCAAATCTTCAGCTGAGAAATCACCTTCACTGGCAACGATCTGGGTACGGCGTTCATCGCCATATTTTGCAGTGAGGTCGGTGAGCTCGGAAACGATTATCTGGCGCTGTTTTGCTTCACTAGCCAAGATCTCATTTAGTTCGACAATATCTGACATGAGTCCGTTGTATTCGTCATTAATCTTCTGACGTTCCAACGCTGCGATGCGACGCAGTTGCATATCGAGAATTGCATTTGCTTGCACTTCATCGACATCAAGTAACTTCATCAAACCGGTGCGCGCTTCTTCAGGAGTTGTAGAGGCACGGATTAATGCGATAACGGCGTCAAGGGCATCGAGTGCCTTGAGGTAGCCCTGCAGAATATGTGCGCGTTTTTCTTTTTCGGCCAGACGATATTTGGTCCGGCGAATAATTACCTCTACTTGGTGTTCGATGTAGAACTTGATGAATTCGTCTAAGCGCAGGGTGCGTGGCACGCCGTCGACAAGTGCCAACATATTTGCGCCGAAGGTATCTTGTAGTTGAGTCTGCTTATAAAGGTTATTTAAAATAACTTTAGGAATTGCAGAAGATTGAAGAACAATTACTAGACGTTGGCCAAGACGCTCGTTGCCTTCATCGCGCACATCGGCGATGCCTTTGATTTTGCCATCTTTAACAAGTTCGGCGATCTTAAGGGCTAAGTTATCTGGGTTAACTTGGTAAGGAAGTTCGGAAACTACAAGACAGGTGCGTTTGTTGATTTCTTCAACCTGCACAACTGCGCGCATCGTAATTGAGCCACGGCCTGTGCGGTAAGCCTCTTCGATGCCAGTGCGTCCAACGATTAAAGCTTTGGTTGGGAAATCTGGGCCTTTAACAATCTTAAGAAGTTCGTTTAACAACTCTTCAGGTTTGATATCTGGATTTCTGAGTGCGTAGATAACGCCTTCGGTAATTTCACGTAAGTTGTGTGGCGGAATATTTGTTGCCATACCAACTGCGATACCGGCAGATCCATTTACAAGCAGGTTTGGAAAACGACTTGGTAGAACATCAGGCTCTTGTGAACGGCCGTCGTAGTTTGGTGAGAAGTTGACTGTGTCTTCATCGATATCGCGCATCATCTCCATCGCGATAGGAGACAGGCGGGCTTCGGTATAGCGCATTGCTGCAGCTGGATCGTTGCCGGGAGAACCGAAGTTTCCGTTGCCATCTACCAATGGATAGCGCAGAGACCAGTGCTGGGCTAAGCGAACAACGGTGTCATAGATCGCGGTGTCACCATGTGGGTGGTAATTACCCATGACGTCACCGACGATACGTGAAGATTTGTAGTAACCCTTATCTGGACGGTAACCAGCGTCGTACATCGCATATAGAACGCGGCGGTGTACAGGTTTTAAACCATCACGAACATCTGGCAACGCGCGGCCCACAATGACTGACATTGCATAGTCAAGATACGAACGCGCCATTTCAACTTGCAGGTCAACGGTTTCAATACGATCAAAATCATCGCCAGGGTTAACCATGCCGGTGCGATCGACTGGAACTACATCTTTAGGTTTTTTATCGTCAGCCATTTAGATATCCAAGAATCTAACATCTTTAGCGTTACGTTGAATAAATGCGCGGCGCTGTTCTACATCTTCGCCCATGAGAACAGAGAAGAGATCATCGGCTGCGGATGCATCTTCAAGAGTTACTTGAATTAGCACGCGGTGCTCAGGATCCATCGTTGTATCCCAAAGTTCTTTAGCTGGCATTTCGCCAAGGCCTTTAAAGCGTTGGATACCGTCATCTTTAGGTAAACGTTTTCCGGCATCAAGACCGATCTTGATCATGCCATCGCGTTCGCGATCAGAGAATGCATATTCAATTGGGTCTTTACCGCCCCATTTAATTTTATAAAGTGGTGGTTGCGCCAAATACACAAAGCCTTTTTCAATAAGAGGGCGCATAAAGCGGAATAACAAAGTTAAGAGCAGTGTGCGGATGTGCTGTCCGTCGACATCAGCGTCGGCCATCAAAATAATCTTGTGGTAGCGGAGTTTTTCGATATCGAAATCTTCGTGAACGCCAGTGCCGAGTGCGGTAATTAGCGCTTGCACTTCGTTGTTCTGTAAGACGCGGTCGATACGTGCTTTTTCAACGTTGAGGATTTTGCCGCGAATTGGTAGAACTGCTTGGTTACGTGAATCGCGTCCACCTTTTGTGGAACCGCCTGCTGAGTCACCTTCAACGATGTAGAGCTCACACTTTGATGGATCGGTCCATTGGCAGTCTGCGAGCTTGCCAGGCATGCCGCGGCCTTCGAGTAAACCTTTGCGGTTACGCGATAGATCGCGCGCTTTGCGCGCTGCAACACGAGCTGCAGCGGCATCGATGCTCTTGCGAACAATGTCTTTACCTTCTTGTGGGTTCTGTTCAAACCATTGAGTTAAAAATTCGTTTACAGCCTTTTGGGTAAATGACTTTGCTTCAGTGTTGCCGAGTTTGGTTTTTGTCTGGCCTTCAAATTGTGGCTCACCAAGTTTGATAGAGACAATTGCAGTTAAACCTTCTCGGACATCATCGCCGGTTAGGCGATCTTCTTTCTTGCGGATGAATCCGGCTTCTTCTCCAAATTTGTTTACAACTGATGTAAGTGCAGTGCGGAAACCTTCTTCGTGAGTTCCACCTTCGTGGGTGTGAATCGTGTTTGCGAAAGTGTAGACAGATTCAGAGAATCCAGCGTTCCATTGCATAGCGATCTCAAGTGAGAGTTTTGCTTTTTTATCTTCGGCGTTAAAGAAGATGATTGATTTGTGGGTTTCACCGCGCGTTGAATTTAGGTGTTTTACGAAATCTGCAATTCCGCCGTCGTATTTGTAATTTACGTATAAAGGCTCGCCTTTATCATCAACGTGGCCAGGGCGCATATCAGTAAGGGTTAAACGTAAGCCTTTATTCAAGAAAGCCATCTCGCGGAAACGGGTAGATAAAATTTCAAATGAGAAATCTGTAGTTTCAAAGATTTCGGTAGATGGCCAGAATTGAACTGTTGTGCCGGTTTTGGTTGATGCTTCACCTTTTTTAACTGGCGCAGTTGGAACACCGAGTTTGTAACTTTGTGACCAGAAGAAACCATCGCGTTGTACATCCACCGAAAGATCGGTTGAAAGCGCATTAACAACAGAAATGCCTACACCGTGCAGACCGCCGGAGACCGAGTAACCACCGTCGCCGAATTTTCCGCCGGCGTGCAAAACTGTAAGAACAACTTCGAGTGCAGGTTTCTTTTCAACTGGGTGGATATCAACTGGGATACCGCGGCCGTTATCGATACATTGCAGTGAGCCATCGGGCATCAAAGTCACATTGATTTCATCGCAATAACCTGCGAGAGCTTCATCTACAGAGTTGTCGACGACTTCGTAGACCAGGTGGTGGAGGCCGCGTTCGCCAGTTGAGCCGATATACATGCCGGGGCGTTTGCGGACAGCATCGAGGCCCTCAAGGACGGTGATCGAGCTGGCGTCGTAACCGCCGGACTTCTCGGACACTAAAGGCTCCTCACAAAATCAGGTTCTGGTCTTAAAAGGCACCTAGAAGGGGAATTCCTTAACTAAGCGCTCTTATCCTATCGGTAAAAAGAAAAGGCGCTAGCCACAATAAGCCTTAGGTGTGGGTAATGCGCCATTTTCCGCGCACGGGTGAGGGTTCCTATTGGGTGAATGGGTTTTAAGGCTTTTAACCGTATGTATCGCGCGGGCCGCGTTCGTTTTTGATGGTCCGGAGGCCGCGTTTCCAGGAGGGCGCTTGCGGCCCGATGAAGTTTAAAGATTGCACGCCGGCATCAGGAGCGCTCTTCTGAACTGAGTGCAGCAGATCTAAACCAACAGCAGTTAATTGTGTTGCCCATGCAGTTGATGAACATTGCACAAGTAGTGCGCCTTCAAGAAGTGAGAGCGGTGTTGTGTGGGATGCGATCTCGTCGCCAACAATTGATTTCCAATTTGAGAAGAGTGTTCCTTCGGCGATTCCTAAATGCCAATCGCGCTGCGTAATTAAATCTTCGATTACTTCATTGATAAGAGTCGGGTCACCGGGTTTTGAGGTGCGTTCTTCAACAACTTTTGTTTTCTTTATAAATCCGGTTTTGTAGCTACGAAATAAATCTAAGGCAAGGTCGCGTTTAGACATCAGTTGCCCTTTCTTTACTTACCACACCTGGAGATACGTAGTACTTACTTGATAATAACTCTGGTGGAAGATCGCTTTCAACTGCTGCTGTAATAATTGTTTGTTCAGCCATTTTTGTAACTGAAGTTAACTGTGCGCGGCGGGCGGTATCTAATTCGGCGAAGATGTCGTCGAGGATTAAAATTGGTTCTGCGCCCTCAGATTTCAGTAAGTTAAAAGATCCGATGCGAAGTGAGATAGCTATTGACCAGGATTCACCGTGGCTGGCATAACCTTTTGCGGGAAAGTCACCGAGTTGTAGATGTAGGTCATCACGGTGTGGGCCAATAAGTGAAGCTCCGCGCTCAGTTTCTTGACGGGCTACTTCTAGCTGGCGTGTTGTTAGGGTTTGGATGTTTTCATCGGTATTTGTGGTTAAGCCATCTGTTGCAGATTTATAAGAGATTGAAGCAGGTTTTACTTCATTTAAGTTGGCGTAGTTTGCAGTTACATAAGGGTTTAACTCTTCAACTAAGGCAATTCTTTCAGCACTTAATTGTGCGCCTAAATTAATTAATTGTTCTGTCCATGGCGCCAGCGCGTTTTCAGGCGCGCGATTTTTTAACAAAGTGTTGCGTTGTTTAACAACGCGGTCGTAATCAGAGATAACTCCAGCAAGTCTTGGGGCTCGCATAATTAAAAGTTTGTCTAGAAAATCCCGGCGGTGGGTTGGTTCACCGCGCACTAGATCTAAATCTTCAGGTGAGAAATAGATAACTTGCAGGGCGCCAAGAATCTCGCGTTGTGATTTGGTTGGGTTTTGATTTAATCGCGCCCGGTTGGCTTTACTGGCATTTATCTCTAGGTCTACCTGCAGGGTGCGATCATCCCGCTCGATCTCAGCACGAATGATTGCTTGATCGGTGCCGAGGTGTAGAAGTGGAAGGTTTTGAGAAACGCGGTGTGAAGAAAGGTATGCAAGGTAGATCAAACTTTCAGCGATATTTGTTTTGCCGGAGCCGTTATTGCCGATAAAGGTGGTTGGCCCAGGAGCTAGCTCAAGCTCGAGGGATTTATATGAGCGGAAATTAGTCAGCGCTAATTTTTTAACGCGCACTTAACTGGCCTTAAGAGGCGTAGCGCATCGGCATTAAAAGGTAGCGATAGTTTTCGATTACCTTGCCATCGCGCTCTGATTTGCCCATGAGGATCGCTGGTTTATTTGAACCAGTGAATGAAATTTGTACAAAAGAAGTTCCGACGGCTTGCAGGCCATCAGCTAAGAAAACTGGGTTGAAGGCGATTGATATAGCTTCACCGTTTAACAAAATTTCAATAGCTTCAGTGGCTTGTGCTTCTTCGCCGGCGCCTGCCTCAAGTGAAACTGAGTTATTTGCAAATTCAAGGCGAAGCGGAACTGTTTTATCGGTTACAAGTGCAACGCGGCGAACTGAATCTAGGAATGGTGCAACTTCAACGATTGCAGTGGTTGTTACTTCTTGTGGCAACAAGTGGCGGTATGGAGGAAAGGTTCCATCCAGCATGCGCGATGTCATCGACTTACCTTCGCCAGAGAATCCTGCGAGGCGATCGTTGCTAGTTGCCGGTGCGAAAGATAGTGAAACGTTCTTTGAACCAGTTAAAGATTTAGCAGCATCGGCAATTGTGCGCCCGCGCAACAGTGATGTTGTTGAGACGCCAGGTGAGGTTGGCTGCCAATTAAATTCGCGAACTGCTAAACGGTAGCGGTCTGTTGCAGCTAATGTCACAGTCTCTTCATTAATTTCAATATGCACGCCGGTGAGTGTTGGTAGTGAGTCATCACGGCCTGCTGCAATTGCAACCTGCGCAACCGCGGTTGCGAAAACATCGCTTGCAACAACTCCGGTTGTTTCTGGAAGTTCAGGCAGATTTGGGTATTCAGAGATTGAAAGAGTTGGCAGTGTAAATTTTGCCGAACCTGAAGTAACTAGAACACGAGAACCATCTAAAGTGATTGTGATTGGTTTATTTGGAAGGGAGCGAGAAATTTCCGCGAGTAACTTTCCGGGAACCAATACCTTTCCTGGTTGTGCAATATCTGCTTTAAAGAAAGATTTGCTTGAGGTTTCTAAATCGGAACCAGAAAGGATTACCTCATCGCCAGTGGCATCGATAACGATTCCGAGAAGCTCGGTTTTAATTGGACGGGTTGAAAGACTCCGGGATACCCAGTTGACGCCATCTGTGAGCGCGCCTTGATCTACAGTGAATTTCACGCCGTAACCCTCTTTTTCTTTAGTTGAAAGTCTTGCACAGCAGGTAGGTTTTTAGTTAGTTGGGTTTTTAAAGATTTAAAAGCTGTGGGGTTCGCTTGGGGGCGGGTTTCTTGTATATATAGGTAGTAGTAGTAACCACCGTGGATATCTGTGGATAACGAAGGAAAGTCCTGCTCAGAGGCGTTTTTACTTGTTGGAAAGTTGTGGACAAACCCAGCGATTCTGTGTGTATTAACCGCTTCTCTCACCACAACTACCCCTTTCTTAAAAACGAAACTTTTTAAACTTAGTTTTAACCACAGATTTCCCGTTGAAATCCACAGTTATCCACAATTTCTCCACAGTTGGGGGTAAGCACCCCAAAAGGTGAAAAATCGGACAAAGCACCTAACCCCTATTTTGAGATTTAATCCTGTTGGTTAACTCGGTGACCTGGTTATAAATAGACCTGCGTTCAGCCATCAACTGGCGGATCTTTCGGTCGGCGTGCATAACAGTTGTGTGGTCGCGACCGCCAAAAGTCTGGCCGATCTTCGGTAACGAAAGCTCAGTTAACTCGCGGCACAAGTACATCGCGATCTGGCGCGCATTTACCAAAACCCGAGAACGTGAAGTTCCGCAAAGGTCGTCGATCGTCAAACTGAAGTAAGCGGCGGTCTGGGCCATGATTGTCGGCGCGGTGATTTCTGGGCCGGCTCCACTTGGAATCAAATCCTTCAAAACAATTTCAGCAAGTCCTAAGTCAACACTTTGGCGGTTAAGGCTTGCAAAAGCAGTAACGCGAATAAGAGCGCCTTCTAACTCGCGAATATTTGTAGAAATTTTACTTGCAATATATTCGAGAACATCATCCGGTGCATTTAATTTATCTTGCGCAGCTTTCTTGCGCAGAATCGCAATACGGGTTTCAAGCTCTGGCGGCTGGATATCTGTAATCAAACCCCACTCGAAACGAGAACGTAGTCGATCTTCCAAAGTTGTTAATTGCTTTGGTGGGCGGTCAGATGAAATAACTATTTGTTTATTGGCGTTATAGAGCGTATTAAAAGTATGGAAGAACTCTTCTTGGGTACGTTCTTTATTTTCCAAGAATTGAATATCGTCGACAAGAAGAACATCTAAGTCGCGGTAACGTCGCTGGAAAGCAGAGGCTTTATCGTCGCGGATAGAGTTAATAAAATCGTTGGTGAATTCTTCAGATGAAACGTAGCGAACTCGCACGCTGCCATAAAGCTCTTTGGCATATGCGCCAATAGCGTGCAGCAAGTGGGTTTTTCCAAGGCCAGATTCTCCGTAAATAAAGAGTGGGTTGTAAGCCTTTGCTGGCGCTTCAGCTACTGCAACAGCTGCAGCGTGAGCAAAACGGTTTGATGCACCAATAACAAAAGTTTCAAAAATATAACGAGGATTTAATTGCGAAGGCTCATCGTTTTTACGGCTTCCAGTTTCAGCACCATCGCGGCCAGTGCCCGGACGCGATGGTGCTGCCTCAATAACGACTGCTGGCGCTGGGTGATCTGCGAGTTCGAGCGACTCATCGACCATCACTGCGATATTTGTTTTATCTCCAAGTTCGCGAGTAAGGACTTCATTAACAACAACGCGAAGTCGGGACTCGAGAACATCTTTTGCAAAAACATTTGGGGCTGCAACAAGCAAGTTTGTGATTCCACCATCGCTCTGAATCAACCCAAGCGGTTTAGTCATTGTTAAAAAGGCGCGGTGTTGTGGTTCTCCGAGTGAGACATGCTCGATAACCCGGTCCCAAAGGTCGGCGAGTTCTATCTCAACTACTGCCAT